>NZ_LSNA01000007.1:0-812162 GCF_001741975.1 Oceanobacillus sp. E9 | reverse complement strand
TATTCGCATCATTTGTACGTTGTGCAAGACTCCGAGTCGTGTCGCTTGTCCTACTCATACGAATGCTATGCCCTTCATAATCACGATTAAGAATGTCTCTAGTTTTAAGTGCAATTGTTAAATTAACATTCTTTTCTTGCAGTCCGTTTCCTACTGCACCCGGGTCTGTTCCACCATGTCCTGGATCTAAATAAATTTTACTCATTATAAATTCCTCCTTAATATTTTGTATTAAAAAAGTGGCTTGCCCGTTTGGACTAGCCACCTATTTAATAAGGCTATTTCGTTGTAATACTTCTTTTTGACTCTTACCTCTAGCAGTTACATAGTTATTTTTGAACCATGCCCATGTAGCAGCTACAGCAGTAATAATCATTGCTATTACTTCTCCCCATAGTTGTTCTGTCCCCAGTATAGGGTTTAATCCAAATATCACCAAGAACTGGTTAACCAATGCAATAACTAATACTATGGTGCGTGTTAGTGTCGCTTTATCCATGCTTTTCACCTTCTTCAAGTCTTAAAATTTAGCAAAAAATAAAGCAATAGCTCCGCTGATAATTCCTGTTATCACTGCGGTAACAATTGTTTTGTAATCATCCGTCTTGTCCAATTTAACCCCCCTAACAATCCAACACCAAAACTTACAATATAAATAACCCAGTGCAGCTGCCTCCACACGGGATAGGGGAGTCGTAGCTCCCCCTATTTTATTTAATTAATATTTCGATTTGACAATCTTCACATACAAATCTCGGTACCCTCTCTTTATGAAGTCTATTTGCAATTCCCACAATTTCATTATTGACAAAAGTGAAACCGTATTCATTTCCAGATACATACTCTTCTAGAGCTTACGAAAGAGGAATAGAATTTCAACCTTTGCCTAAATAAAGATTCAAAATGGCATATAACAAAAAGTCATATTTAATTAGACGAGGGGAAATTCTAAGTAGTTTTTAATACTGCACTTGCGGCACAAGAACTAATAGGAAAGAAGTTACTAGTAGAATGCTAAGAGGAAAAGGTATCCCTGCTCCGGAAAATGTTGAATTTATAAATAAAGAATTTAATAGAGCGTGGGATGGGCAAAATCTATTTTACTTGTTGTCATTAAACCATATGATGGCATGAAAGGTAGAGATGTATACGTCAAATTAAGTGATTACAATGAATTTGTTCATTGTTTCAATCAAGTTGGTTGCAAACACAAAGAAGTTTTATCCGTCACCATCATTCTATTCGATCTATCCAGTAATCTTCCTGTAGAAAAGATGGTAATTTCATGCCAAAATCAAGTTTGTTTAATGCCTTTACTTGCATATTAAAGTGAGCAAAATTGAAACCTTTACCTATACATTCCCTACGACACACTCATGCAGTTTTACAATTAGAAGCTGGGGCAGATATGAAATATATTCAAGAAAGACTGGGGCATGGTAGCATTCAAATAACGTCTGATGTATATTCCTACATTTCAAGTAAACTAGAAACAAAAAATACCTCCCAATTTGAAAAATACATGGAAGGTATTTTAAAATAAATTTTTTCGTGGGTGTTTCGGGGTGCCAATATAAATCATAAAAGCACACCCACCAAACCACTACCTTAAAAACTCTATTCTATCAAGCTTAATAGTTTGATAGATATTGTTCACGTTCCCAAGGGTGTACAGTTGTACGGAACATATCCCATTCAATTTCTTTCGCTTCAATAAAGTGCTCGAATAAGTGTTCACCAAGAGAAGCTACTAATACTTCATCTTGTTTCAAGTTATCCATTGCATCTTTCAATGTTGCTGGAAGGTCTTGAACACCGTTAGCTTCGCGTTCAGCTTTATCCATAACATAGATGTTACGGTCTACAGATTCTGGAGCTTCTAAACCTTGTTCAATACCATCTAATCCTGATGCAAGTAGTACTGCTAGAGCCATGTACGGGTTAGCAGATGGATCTACACTACGTACTTCAACACGTGTACTTAATCCACGAGAACTTGGAATACGTATTAAAGGACTACGGTTAGAACCGGACCAAGCAACATAACAAGGTGCTTCATATCCAGGTACTAGACGTTTATACGAATTTACAGTTGGGTTAGTTACTGCTGTAAAGTTAGTCGCGTGCTTAATAATACCAGCGATAAATTGATATGCAGTCTTGCTTAATTCTAGCTCACCGCTAGTGTCATAGAATGCATTCTCTTTCCCGTTAAACAAGGACATATTCACATGCATACCAGATCCATTTACACCGAATAATGGTTTCGGCATGAATGTAGCATGTAAGTTATGCTTTCTAGCAATTGTTTTAACTACTAGTTTGAAAGTTTGAATATCGTCTGCATGTTTTACTGCATCCGAGTATTTAAAGTCAATTTCATGCTGCCCTGGAGCTACTTCGTGATGAGAAGCTTCAATTTCAAAGCCCATTTCTTCTAATTCTAACACAATATCTCGACGGCAATTTTCACCTAAATCTGTTGGTGCAAGGTCGAAATAACCACCGTGGTCATTCAATTCAAGAGTAGGTTCGCCTTTTTCATCTAATTTAAATAAGAAGAACTCTGGTTCCGTTCCAATGTTGAATGCATCAAATCCTAACTCTTCCATTTTCTTTAGATTGCGCTTCAAGTTATAGCGTGGGCAACCTTCAAATGGAGTACCATCCGGATTATATATATCACAAATGAATCGTGCTACTTTACCTTTTTCAGAAGTCCATGGAAATACTACAAAAGTATCTAAATCTGGGTATAATAACATATCAGATTCTTCAATACGTACAAAACCTTCAATACTAGAACCATCAAACGTCATTTTATTATCTAAAGCTTTATCTAATTGACTATAAGGAATTTCCACGTTTTTAATTGTTCCTAGCATATCTGTAAATTGTAATCGGATAAACTTAACATTTTCCTCTTGTATTTGCTTAATAACTTCTTCTTTCGTAAATGACTTACCCATTCGTTCTCCTCCTATAATTTAATTTGATTTTTATGATCAGAAAAAATCCCACTACGTTCTTTGTATGTAGTAATCATTTTTCTAACTTACTACTGATATTGGCTCGTAAAGAAACGAGCAAGTTCCCCTTGTCGAATACTAGTTTTCCCCATTCTTCCAGCTTCGTTCAACTCATTTCTTAAAATAGTTCGAAGTTCCCTGTCAGATATGTTGGAGTCATTTTTTTTAGATGTCTCAACAACTTTTTGTCCTTCAGCCAATAATAGCTTTATTCCAGCCATATTTAAGCCTTTATCAAGTAAATCCTTGATTTCTAGTAAACGGTCAACATCATTGAATGAAAACAAACGCTGGTTACCTTTGGTACGTTCTGGTGCTATCAATTCATTTTCTTCATAGTATCGTATTTGTCTTGCAGTTAACTCTGTAAGTTTGATAACAATACCAATGGAAAACAAGGGCATGGAACGCCGATCTTTATCATTCAAAAGATGACCCCCTTTTCATTTATAATGCTATTATATTCAACGTTAGCTTATATGTCAAACAAATGTTAGCATTTCTAACATGAAATTATCTATCCATTTAAATTTTCCCTAATTTTACGAAACTAAACCCTTATCTTTTAATGTTTTTATTGCTTCTAATAACGCAATTTTAACATGAGTATAGGTTAGACCACCTTGTACATAAGCTGTATAAGGAGCTCTAATCGGCCCGTCAGCAGAAAGTTCTATGCTTGAACCTTGTATAAATGTACCAGCAGCCATGATGACTTGATCTTCATAACCCGGCATATCACTTGGATATGGTTTTACATAGGAATTAATCGGAGAATTTTCCTGTATAGATTGACAGAAAGCGATCATCTGATCTGCTTCATCAAATGTAACTGTTTGGATTAGATCTGTCCTTTTATCTAAATACGACGGTGATGTCTGAAATCCTGCTAACTCTAAAAATCTAGCAGTTAAAATTGCTCCTTTCAACGCTTCTCCAACAATATGAGGAGCCAAGAAAAATCCCTGATACATCTCTTGCAACATCCCTAATGACGCTCCCGTTTCTTTACCAAGTCCTGGGGCAGTTAAACGATTAGCGCATAGGTGGATTAATTCCTTATTTCCAGCAATATACCCCCCAGCACGAACCAGACCACCTCCTGGATTTTTAATGAGCGACCCTGCCATTAAATCTGCTCCTATATGAAGTGGTTCATTCGTTTCCGTAAATTCCCCATAACAATTATCGACAAATACAGTAACAGACGGGTCTATTTCCTTTACAAATTGAATCATTTCACCAATCTGATCTATAGTAAAAGATGGACGCTGATCATATCCTTTCGATCGTTGAATGGCAATTACTTTTGTATTGCTTGTCCAGCTGTCTTTCACTTGCTTGTAATTCACAGCCCCATCAGGAAGTAAAGAAATTTCACGATATCCTATATTAAAGTCATATAAAGATCCTTCTTGTTTTCCTGGCTTTCCTATTACTTCTTCCATTGTGTCGTATGGCTTACCAGTAATATAAACCAGTTCATCCCCTGGTCGAAGCACACCGAATAAAGCTGTCGTAATAGCATGAGTGCCGGAAACTAATTGAGGGCGAACGAGCGCGTCTTCACCACCAAAAACTTCCGCATATACTGCCTCCAAAGAATCTCTGCCAATATCATCGTATCCATACCCCGTCGTTCCTTGGAGATGGGTATCACTGATGCGATGATGACGAAATGCATTAAGCACACGCTTTTGGTTGATTTCTACATTTTTTTGTATATCTTTATGCTGTAATGTACAATCTTGTTCTGCTTGTTCCATAAGTAACTCCATCATGATGACTATTTCTCCTCTACAAAACGATTCAAAGGATGGTTATATCGAACAAATCCTTGTACAACATATTGTTCCTTTTCCTCATTAAATTCTCTATGTGTTATCAGTGTCTCTGTTTTTAGTCGATAAAGTAAATCTCCTTCTTCCGGATGTACATGCGTAGTGTAAAAACCCCATTCTTCTTTTAAAATAGATTCTATCTGTAACATCATATGATAAAGATCATTTTCATCATAAGCGCTAATTAATACGTTCGGAAATTGATTAGCAATAAAATCTTCCCCATGTACTAAATCTTTTTTATTATAAACCGTAAGTATCGGAATATGATTTGCATTAAGTTCTTCTAATAATTTTTGCACTGTCTTTTGCTGCTGGTTCAAATCAGAGTCAGACGCATCAACCACATGCAATAAGAAGTCTGCCTCAGCAACTTCTTCTAATGTAGATTTAAATGCTGCAATTAACGCTGTGGGTAAATCTTGAATAAATCCAACCGTATCTGTTATTAAACAAATCATATCCGACGGTAACTTTACTCTTCTTGTTAACGGATCTAGTGTAGCGAATAATTGATCTTCTTCTAATGAACTACTTTTGGTTAATCGGTTGAAAAGTGTTGATTTTCCAGCATTGGTATATCCAACAACTGCGATTTGAAATACGTCATTTTCTTTCCTACGTTTCCTATATTGACTACGCTGTTTAACCACTAACTGAAGGCGACGTTTTATATCATAAATCCTTCGTTCAATGTGGCGTCGATCTGTCTCTAATTTGGTTTCACCAGGCCCCCTTGTACCAATACCTGCTCCAAGCCGAGATAATTGTGTGCCCTGTCCATGCAAGCGAGGAAGCAAATACTCCAACTGCGCTAGTTCTACTTGGAGTTTCCCTTCCTTGGTTTGCGCACGCATTGCAAATATATCAAGAATCAGCTGGCTACGATCAAGCACTCGAACACCAAAAACATCTGATAAGTTTCGAATTTGACCCGCAGATAATTCATTATTGGCAACAACGATATCTATCTCTTTAGTTTCTATAATTTCATGAATTTCATGTAGCTTCCCTTCCCCCATATATGTAGCAGGGTGAATACGGTCGCGCTTTTGAGTGATTATTTCTTCGACCGTACCACCAGCTGTTTTACATAACGAGACAAGTTCATGTAAAGAAGATTGAAATCGGTGATCTTCTTGTTTTGTTTGATTTACGGCAATTACTAATACTTTCTCTTGCGTCATGTATGAACCTCTTTCTTGTGTTTTTCACTATTATTAGTATACCCTTATTCTATATCTAACAACATATCTTCTCCAGTCAATAACATTAAGTCGTTTGAACTATAATTATCCTCGGATAATAAACGGACCGCATGAAGGCGTATCGCACGTTCAATCACATTTCGAACGTAACGAGCATTTGAAAAATTCGCACTACAGGCGCGAACTTTTCTCGCTAAATGATTTCTCAGCTTCCATTCTGCTTCTCTAGAAAATTTATATTCTCGTTCATCTACCATACGCTTTGCAATTTCCATTAATTCTTCCACACCATAATCATCAAATTCTAGTATAAATGGAAATCGTGATTCCAATCCAGGATTAAACGTTAAAAATCGTTCCATCTCATATGGATATCCAGCTAAAATAAGCACTAAATCTTGATGTTGATCCTCCATATGTTTGACAAGCGTATCAATTGCTTCTTTACCGAAATCTTTTTCTCCTCCACGGGAAAGCGAATACGCTTCATCAATAAATAAGACACCTCCCATAGCACGCTGAATAATCGCTCGTGTTTTTTGTGCTGTCTGCCCAATATATTCTCCTACTAAATCTGCACGTTCCGCTTCAATAAAATGACCTTTGGATAGAATGTTCATTTCATGATAAATCTTTGCAAGCTTACGAGCTACCGTTGTCTTTCCCGTGCCAGGATTTCCTTTAAACAACATATGAAGCACTTGCTTTGAATCCTTTAACCCTGATTCTTTTCGTTTCTCATTAATGAGTATACTCGCATATATTTCTTTAATCGATGTTTTTAAATCCTTTAACCCAACAAAAGAGGAAAATTCTCTGTCGACTAATTGTAAAGGACTATTCGTCCGTTTCGCTACTGCAGTACGTGATTCTGCTTTTGGCTGCTCCATCACCTTTTGGTCTTGCAAGATGATATTTATTCTTCCGTTTTTATATCCTTGAACTTGTGCCAATCAACCATCACCCCTTACTCCTTAACAGTATACGCAAACGCCCTAAAGGGGTGACAAATGCCTAGAAATTCTTATGTATTTTGTGTCTAAATGATAAATTTATTTATATTAGCATATCATTAATCCACTTTAGAAATTTATTTTCAAATATAACCAATCCCAGTTAACTATGAAGAAAACCTTCTGAAATTATTGCTCAGGGAGAATATCTAAATTGACATACGATTACAGCAGTATTTTCGTTTTTACTTATGCTCTTAATTAGATACATTGTATCTTTTCTATATAGGCATAATTTTAAAAAAAGATTCGTTAATTAAGCAAGAAATATCAAACTTATTTTTGTCCTTCTCCATATCATCAGTAACTTTTTAGAAATTGGCCTTATATTCAGTTATCGATTTTGTAAAGATTCATCTCCATTAAAATTCCGTTCTAACCTTTTATAACTATCATTAAGAAAGGATTACATATGATAAAAATAGTCCCTCTCAACTTTACAAACTCGAACGTTGTAATGTTTATACCACTCTTTTTCCCCTCTCTCTTGAGCTACTTTATGAGATGAATTTTCTTTCCAATTATCAATGACCAATGTCCTCTAGTGATTCCCAATATGAAATAGTAATACCTATCTTATTATCCCTAACACTTTCAATACCTAGAAATCCTTTTCGCTTCGAAGCTAACTGTTCCATTGCTTGTGCCATTTTTCCATATCCATTATCACTTCCTGTCCTTAGTGAAGTAAATATCACTGCATAATACGGTATTTGTTGTTTTATTTTCGCATTCATCAATTAAACCTCCAAATAGAAATTAAATTATAAATCATTATTTTCCCTTCCCTTCAAATGAACATGATAAAAATTTTATTGCTTAAATTACATTCTATATATAAAGATGCGTAAAATGATATTTTCAGTTTGTCATTCAGTAATGGTAGCAAGATTCTCTTGTATTAATGTTAAGTCCACAGTGTGATTCTCTGTAGATATAAAAATGCATGACAAATAGTAGGTGCTGATGCAAGAATAACGATTGAAGCTGAGTCTATTCTCTATTAACCGAACTATTCTTCATCATAAAACTCTTCTTTTCAACTATACATTGCTTAAATATTTTCTTTTATTACGGTTTACAGTTCACACTTTAAGCCTTTTTACTCCTTATCTAATTTCTATTAAAAATAATTGCTCCTTAATAAATAGTTACTATAGAATTATTCACTTAGACAAATAAAATTTTCTCGTTTCTTTATCAAATTTTTCTATGGCATATCTTAGTGTAATCCTAGACATAGTGGATACGTGTTTGTTCAAAAAACGTTTTAAAGCTTTTTCATTCTGTTTACCTGCTTCTCGAATCCAACTACCTATAGCTTTTTGAATGAGTTCCTCAGGGTCATCAAGCAGTATTTCAGCGATACGGAAAGTATGATCAATTTCACCTTTTTTTAAAAATGCATGTGTGCTAACGATTGCCGTTCTACGTTCCCACATATTGTTTGAACGAGCTAAATCATATAATATGTTTTTTGGTTTATCTATTAAATATATGCCAATTACAGAAGGTGCCGATCGGTCTACAAGATCCCAATTATTGATACGATCATGTCTACGAAGATAGAAATCGAACAAGCTTTTTCTTTGACTTTCAGTAATCTGCTTTTTTTTAGCCTGGTAATCCATGATACTAACAGCGCCCATTCTCACTTCATAATAGGAGCTATCTAGCAACTTTTCGACCTCAGTCAAAGGCGTTTCCATAAATCGCTTTGCAATCTGAAAAACTGTACGCATATGTAACCCCATACATAATGTGCTAGAATCAGAATTCTTTATGAATCGTTTCATTTTTTCTACATCTTCCTCATTTCGATGCTTTTCTAATTCTATTATAAATTCTTTAGCATTTGTATCCTTCAATGTTTTCACCTCTAATTAAATGTATTCCTTAAGATTATAATGCAAATATAAATCGAAAATTTCTTTCATATTGCTCTAGTTTTATTGGTAATTCAAACTTTATATGCTAATTAAAAAATACATAATTAACATCTAAAGTATTTCTTTCTAAATTTCCTCAGATACTTCGAACAATCTATCCTCATAGTTCGCTTTGTGAACATAACCCTTAAAATAAAAAGATTACACTTATAGAAAACCATTCATAACGAATATAATTTCTAAAAAAAGACATCACATCTAATTTATTGCAGTAAGTTACATGGATCGTTATTCATAATTAGACAAGTATTCTCCCTCTTCAAAGACTTCTTTGGCATCAATTCCCAACCACTCTTCAGGAGTTAAATCTGGGTGTTTTTCTAAAAAAGAACCTACCATCTTATATCCTTCTGAATACCCTAACTTGCAGGAAAAGGTTGGTATCCTTGCATCACTTGAAATATTCTATCTTCATCTGTTTTGAATAATTCATCTTCTATTGCTTCCCACATACTAAGATTAAAATTTGGATATATAGGAATGTCTGAATTTTCTGGATACAACATTTTTTCAAACATAACCGCTTTTCCTTCAAAAACCATATTATTTAATAAAGTCATTTCTTTTTGATCATCGTAATATCTCTCCGTCCACACACTATGATGGTATTCATGTGCGATTACATTTTTAATACTGTCTTTTCTGGACTCATCATATAATAATGTTAATTTGTTCGAACCTTGTGAGTATCCGGTGGTCATGTTGGGATCAACATTTGGGAAAATGCATATGGTGGTTTCTTTATCTGTTGGCAATATAGTACTAGATTCATTAAGTGACGTAGTTATTTGATCATGAATATCATCTTGATTGGTTTGTTGTACAAGATTGAGTAGAATCTTTTCATCAGATTCATTGGGAGGGTTATTGATTATAAATTCCGTACTAAACTCCACACTGTTAAAACAATCTTCATATATTGGATTAATTACTACCTCTTTATAAATATCCTTTTTTCTTGAGTCAGAATAACCTTCTTCTATCACTTTTTCTAAATAGAGTTCAAATAGATTAAATGCATTTATTAGTATAAAAGACTGATTAGTTTTTGGATTGGTTTCTTTTATAGAGTCTATATCTTGATTATTACTATCGCACCCCCATAGACCTAATAATAAAATAATACATATTACACGCATCCCTTTCATCACGCACCACTCCTTATAATTGCAGTACCGACTTATTACCTATAGTTTAACACAACAGGTAAGTCCTTTTTATTGTATCACTATACATATAAGAATTTTTTAAATATTGACTAAAATTAATGAGTTCAATTATAATTATTTCAAGTTACCTATTACAATAAAGTGGTGAGAAAATGAGGAATGGTTCTAAAAAAATACACTACACAGAAACTGCAAAAATAGAACTTTTGCATAAACAAAGAAGACAACGTTTACATTTTATGACCACAATAATCTTTCTTTGTTTATTTATATCTCTCCCATTGATCATTTCATTCCTAGATATAAATATTGTAGCTCTTTGGATATACCTTTTATGTTTCTTTCCACTTACTTGGTTAATTGGTTGGCTTTATTGGAGACGAATGAGCAGATAAATAGTAAAGCTAAAATCGATATCCAAAAGAGGAGCTTTTTAATGAATTTCACTTATTTCATTTTCTTCTTAGCTATTGTTGCAGGCACATTAATTATGACGCATTGGGCAGCGGAACGAAGTAAAACTACAGAGCAATTTTATATTGCTAGTGGTAGTTTAACAGGTTTTCAAAATGGACTTGCTATTGCAGGAGATTATATTAGTTCCGCTTCCTTTTTAGGGATAATTGGTTTAATCGCTTACTACGGCTTTGATGGATTTTTATATGCGACTGGATTCCTTGTTTCCTATATTATTCTACTACTATTAATTGCTGAACCCGTACATAGCTTGGGTACATATTCTGTTGGTGATGTAGTATCTTCAAGATTTTCAGGAAGAAATATGCGCTTGTTTGTGGCAGCTACAGGAATTATTATCTCCATCTTATATCTAATTCCACAATTAGTAGCTTCTGGATTATTAATCCGTTTGTTATTAGGAGTAGATTATATTTCATCGGTTTGGATTATAGGTATTCTCATGACCATTTACGTTGTTTTTGGGGGTATGGTTGCAACCTCATGGGTGCAAATTATAAAAACAGTGCTTCTCATGTCTGGAACATTGATGTTATTGTTTATTTTATTATCATGGATTAAATGGGATATTCCCTTTTTAATAAATCAAGCTCCCGTTAATAGTCCGCTTGGAGAGGATTTTTTCTCACCTGGTAATTTACTACATAATAACATTGAAATGTTTTCTCTTATGCTAACGTTAATTTTAGGCACTTCTGGTCTCCCTCATATTTTAATACGCTTTCTAACCGTAAGAAATACTAAGCATGCTCGTCTCTCAGCAATTTCAGCGACTTGGCTAATTGGCTGTTTTTACTTAATGACCTTGATTTTAGGACTAGGTGCAATTAGTCTTGTTAGCTGGGACGCATTAACACAATCGGATTCAACAGGCAATTTAACCGTATTTTTACTAGCTGATGTTTTAGGCGGAGATTTTCTTGTTGCATTTGTTATGGCAATTGCATTTGCAACAATTATTGCTGTTGTTACCGGACTTATATTTGCAGCTACTTCTTCTTTCGCATATGATATCTACGTCCATTATTTAAATAAGAAAGATACCAGTGAGAAGAAAAAATTACTCGTTGCTAGAACAACAGCGATTATCATCGGAGTTATTTCTATTGGACTTTCCATTGGTTTAGAAAATACAAATGTTGCTTATTTAGTATCTTTGACATTTTCACTTGCTGCCTCTACTATATTTCCTTTACTAATTTTCACTTTTTATTGGAAGCGCTTCACTAAAATTGGAGCTTATATTGGATTATTCTCCGGTTTGATTATATCCGCAGCTTTATTTCTCCTCGGTCCAGAGGGCATGAAATTAATTAGCCTCAATAACCCTGGAATAGTTGCAATACCAATCGGATTTTTAGGTTGTATTATTGGAACTTTTCTAGATCCAAATGGTGATCGTGGAAATTATCAAGATATGTTGATGAAGATTCACACGGGGATTGGAGTGAAGAATTCTTGATAGAACTAACGATTGTTTTATTTCAACGTATCGGTTTGTTATTATTGATGGCATTTATCTTAACGAGAATACCATTATTTCGTTCGTTGTTAGATAAAGATATTACTTTAAGAACTGTCATCCTTCATTCGCTTATATTCGGCTTAATTAGTATTATCGGTGCCCACGCTGGAGTCGTTATGATTGGTAATGAGTTAATCATGCAAGCTTGGATCATGAATGTTGCAGAAGATGAAGTGTTAATTGGATTTAGTGTCGTTGTAGTTATGATTGCAGGATTACTTGGAGGACCATTTGTCGGATTAGGCTCAGGAATGGTAGCTGGATTGTATATCATTTTCTTAGGTGGCGGAGGATGGATAGCAAATAGTTTGATTAACCCTTTAGCTGGTTTATTAACAGGATGGGCTGGTCAATTCTTTTCAGATGATCGAGTAATGTCGCCCAATAAAGCATTATTTATTGGAATATTTCCTCCTGTTTTGCATATGGGATTATTACTCATTATGTTGCCTGATCAGCAAATTGGAGTACAAATTGTAAATACGATCGGTATTCCACTAGTAGTTACGAATTCTATTGCATTGGCTATTTTTACAATGATGATACGATTAGCATTAAATGAAACAGAAAAAGAAGCAGCTTTAGAAACAAATCGTGCATTAACGATTGCAGAAAAAGCCCTCCCTTTGTTAAGTGAAGAACCTGGTACAATGAATGCTAATAAGATGGCTAAGTTATTATTTAATGAGTTAGATATTGCAGCTATATCGATTACAAACCGAACAACAGTATTAAGCCATGTCGGATTAGGAGATGACCACCATCGACCTGAAGAACCATTAAAGATGCGACTTTCTCGTAAAGCAGTAAAAGAAGGAAAAATTCAGATTGCTTATCATCAAAGTGATATCCAATGTGGTGTAGACAATTGTAAGTTGAAAACTGCCATTATGGTACCTATTTATCGATCAGGAGAAGTAATTGGTTTAATCAATCTATACTACCGACATTCTCAACAGATAACAGCAGTCGAAATAACATTAGCAAAAGGTTTAGGAACAATTATTTCCAATCAAATTAGCGGGCTTGAAGCAGAGAAAGTGAAGAAATTATTAAAAGAAGCTGAAATGCGTAATCTACAAGCTCAAATTAATCCACACTTCTTGTTCAATACGTTTCATTTAATTCACAGCCTATTACGTGTGGATACAGAAAAAGCAAGACATATTCTCGTACAGTTAAGTCAGTTTATGAGAGCAAATTTAAAAATTGCAAGCGTATCTCTTGTTCCACTTCATAAAGAGCTGGAACATCTACAAGCATATTTAGAAATTGTTCAAGCACGTTTTCCAGATCAAATTACTACCTCTATTCATGTCGATGAACATTTATTAAATATCGAAATTCCACCAGCAACACTACAACCTCTTGTTGAAAATAGCATTCAACATGGTTTGTCTCTGGCTACAACCAAAGGGATACTTACGATCAATATAAGTAAGATAGAAAATAATGTCTTGATAGAATTATTGGATAATGGGCAAGGATTTGAAGAAAGCTTACTTCCATTATTAGGTAAGGAACCTTTACATCAACAAAATAAAGGGAATGGAATTGCATTGTATAATATTAATCAACGTTTAATAAGTTTATTAGGTGACGAAAGTGAACTTCAAATACAAAATATAGATAATGGAAGCATGGTTCAATTTATAATACCAAATCGTGATTGTAAGAAGGTCGAACAATTTCATATGAACACGTATTAAAACCAAGGAGGTGTATATAGTTGAAGATTCATGTAATGATAGCAGAGGATGAAAGATTAGCAAGAGAAGAGCTTACATATCTCTTGCAACAAGAAAATGATATTATATTATGTCCTAGTGCAGAAAATGGAGATCAATTACTTAAATTGTATCGAGAATACAATCCGAATGTTATTTTTCTTGATATTCATATGCCTGGGATAAATGGCATAGAAATTGCAAAAAAATTACGTAATGATTATGAAAATCGAGATATAATTATTATTTTTACTACAGCATATGAATCCTATGGTGTACAAGCTTTTGAGATACAAGCAACTGATTATCTATTAAAACCATTTGATGAAGAAAGGTTAAAGATCGCTATGAATCGAATTAGAAAGGCACTCCCTAATAAAGAAGTACGAAAGCCGAAAATCGATAAATTAGTCGTAAATCTTGATGAAAAAATGATTGTTATTGACCCCAATCAAATTGGCTTTGCTGCTCGCGAAGGACGAACATTAAAAATACACTTTTTATCGAATGAAGTTATTGAAACAAAAATGAACCTGAAAGAGCTAGAAGAAAAGCTATCTGGCTTTCCTTTCTATCGCCCACATCGAAGTTATTTAGTAAATATGGACTGCATAAAAGAAATTACACCATGGTTTAATGGCGCTTATAATTTAGTAATCAAAGATCAAGACGAATCAACAATACCAGTTAGCAGAACTGCTGCTAAAGGTTTATTTGATGCACTACAAGGTGTAGATCAATAATACATTTTAAAACGCTATACTACAACTTAACCCTCATATCCTACATTTTAGGTTTAAATTTAAAATAAATAGAAGTATTTACAATATACTGAATTCATAGCTGAATGTTCAGTATATTTTTTATTGAAATTATGTAAGCGTTTTCTGTTTTGGGAGGAGGAGGTTTCTTAAGCTTACTTTTTCTTTCATTTTTTAAGGAGGGGTTAATATTGGAGAATAAACAAAATTACCAAACATTAGATGATAATCAACAAAAATACTGGAAGAAAAATTTAAAATTGATAACGATTCTGCTTGCTATTTGGGCTATTGTTGGCTTTGGTGGCGGAGTCTTATTCGCGGGTCCTTTAAGTAATGTACCTTTCTTTGGGGTATCACTCTCCTTTTGGATTTCTCAGCAAGGAGCCATTTTAGTTTTTATATTATTAATTTTGGTATATGCCATTCGAATGGATCGATTAGACAAAGAATACTTAGATTCAATAAAAAATGAGAGACAATCACACGAATAAATAAAGGGGGGTTTTTAATTTGAGTGTAGAAGCAATTACTATTGCGTTAGTACTGTTTACATTTCTTGTATATACTGCGATCGGATGGTGGTCCCGTGTACGTGATACGTCAAGCTTTTATGTAGCTGGTCAAAATGTTCCAACTGTAGCAAATGGTGCAGCCATTGCGGCGGACTGGATGTCAGCTGCATCATTTATATCAATGGCTGGACTAGTAGCATTTTTAGGATATGATGGAACGATTTATTTGATGGGATGGACTGGGGGCTACGTATTATTAGCGTTACTATTAGCCCCATATTTACGTAAGTTCGGTAAATTTACCGTTCCTGACTTTATTGGAGATCGTTTTTATTCTAACAGCGCACGTGCAGTTGCTGCGATTGCTACAATTTTTATATCTTTGACTTATATATCTGGTCAAATGCGCGGAGTTGGTATTGTATTTAGTCGTTATTTACAAGTCGACATTATTGTAGGTGTTCTAATTGGAATGGCAATCGTTGGGTTCTTCTCTTTATTAGGAGGAATGAAGGGGGTTACTTGGACACAAGCAGTACAATACTTTGTTATTATCATCGCTTTTCTTATTCCTGCTATCGCAATATCTTTCCAATTAACCGGGAATCCGATCCCACAAATCTCGTTAATCGGAAGTGACATTGTAGAAAGACTAGGTCAAATCCAGATTGATTTAGGTATGAATGAGTATATGGAGCCTTTTACCAACTTATCTTTACTCAATGTATTTATGATTACATTAGCTTTAATGGCTGGAACTGCTGGACTTCCTCACGTTATTGTACGATTCTATACAGTTAAAAGTGTACGATCTGCAAGATGGTCTGCGGTTTGGGCAATTGTATTCATTGCTTTACTTTATTTAACTGCTCCTGCTGTTGGTGCTTTTGCAAAGTATAACTTGATTAATACAATTGCTGATGAACCACTTGAAGAAGTCCAGGATATTGAATGGGTTAATAAATGGGAAACAACTGGATTACTGCAATTCAATGATTTAGATGGGGACGGTATGATTAATTTTACGAGCGGACCAGATAATGAAGTAGTCATTGATGGTGACATTATTGTATTATCTACTCCAGAGGTTGCAAATTTAGCACCTTTTGTCATTGCATTAGTTGCTGCAGGTGGACTGGCAGCTGCCCTATCAACGGCATCTGGACTACTAATAACAATGACAAGTGCTGTTTCACACGATATATACTACCGAATATTTAATCAAGAAGCATCTGAGAAACAGCGACTTAGAGTAGGTAGAATCACATTATTTGTCGCATTACTAATTGCTGCCTATGTAGGGATTCGACCACCAGGATTTGCGGGTGAAGTTGTGGCACTTGCCTTCGGACTAGGTGCAGCCAGCTTATTTCCAGTAATCCTTACAGGTATATTCGATAAACGTATGAATAAAGAGGGTGCAATTGCAGGTATTCTAACCGGTTTGACATTTACATTAATAACCATAGGTTTAATCTTATCCGAATCTATATTTGGAACAGATGGTCCAATCATTGAGAATTTCTTTGGAATTAACGCGCAAGGCGTGGGTGTAATCGGAATGTTGTTGAACTTTGTTGTCAGTTTTATTGTCTCTAGAAATACACAAGCACCACCTATTGAAATTCAACAATTGATTGAGAATGTTCGTGCGCCGGAAATAGATGAAGAAGAAATAGCTGCTACAAAAGATGATAAGTAATACTAGCTATCTTAAGGAAGGGCGGAAAAATGATGGAGTGGACAATATTATTAGGAGCTTTAGTGGTAGTTTTCTTTCTTCTACACCCTTGGTTGAATCTTATAGCATTTCGTAAAGTAATAGGGATCACTTTGTTTTTGGAGATATTTTACTTGCTTGGACATTATATTATGGGATGGCCATTTCCTGCGCCAATAATACTATTGCAACTATTCGTTGTTACCGGATTAGGGGTTGCGTTAGGAATATTTTATTCGCGGCTTTGGCCCCTTCCTCAGAATAAAGGATTTGAGAGGATCTTTCGAACGTTTTTAATCGTTGTACCTTCTCTAGGATTAGGAATGGGATTACAAGTATTTTTACAAGGTGCATTTGCCACGCAAGCTATCTACTTAATATTCGCGCTGTCTGCTTGGTTAGGATCTGGACACTTTGTGAAGAATGCTAATGAAACGAATCAGACTGTGAAACATAAACTGATAGAGACATAAACTAATCAAGGTTGGAACAAATATATTTAATCAAGAGATAAAGTAAACAAACTTAGAATGGTGGCTTCCGTTTAAGCGAACAGAATAGGACATGGTGAATCCCTCTCCTACGCTACCTATTTTTTTACCATTTTACTACCATTTGTCTTTTGATTATAACTTTTCATTTTAGAGCCATTTAAAAAGCCAGCAGTTTTTTCGCTGCTGGCTTTTACATCTTATTCTTTATCGAGTGAAACATTTTTAACCGGTGAGAACGTGGATATAGCATGCTTAAAGATAAGCTGCTGTTTTCCATCCGTTTCTAATAAAACTGTAAAGTTATCAAATGCCTTGACTAAACCTCGTAATTGAAAACCATTTGTTAAAAATACAGTAACGGAAATATGATTCTTTCTTAGCTGATTTAAGTACTGATCTTGAATATTGACGGATTGAGCCATGGGAAAGTTCCTCCTCTTTTCTATCTATAATAATTAATTCGATTTTTCTTCTAAAATTCCTGCTAAATCTTTTAAAATAAATTCAATTTTTTCCTCGATTAACGTCGGTTCCATCTTATACCATTGGACATTCATTTTATTTCGAAACCAAGTAAGTTGTCGTTTTGCATATTTTCTAGAATTTTGCTTTAAATCATCGATTGCGTATTCAATCGGTTGATTACCAGAAATATGCTGGATAATCTCTTTATAACCAATCGCATGCATAGATTGACAGTCTTCATATCCTCTGTCTATTAGATTCTTTACTTCCTCTATTAAACCAGTATCAATCATATGATTAACCCGTTGGTTTATTCGATCATATAATACATCTCTATCCATATCTAAGCCAATTATGATTGGATTATAAGGTGATTCAAGTTGTTGCTGTTGTTGGTACTCTGTCATTGTCATTCCAGTAGTTTCATAAACCTCTAGTGCACGAATTAGTCTACGATGATTATTTGGATGTACTTTTGCAGCTTGTACAGGATCGACTTCTTTTAATTTTTTATATAATTGGTCAGGCCCTTCTAGTTTAATCATTTCTTCCATTCGTTTTGTAAAGGATTCATCACGACGTTGCTCTGAAAAATTATAATTATATAACACAGCCTGAATATATAATCCACTACCACCAACCAATATAGGTAGTTTATCTCTTCGTAATACGTCATCAATGCATTTCTTCGCATGTAATTGAAAATCAGCAACTGAAAAAGATTCATCTGGAGAAATAATATCTATCATATGATGTATGATTCCATCCATTTCTTCTTTTGTAACTTTTGCAGTGCCAATATCCATGCCAGTATATACTTGTGTAGAGTCCCCACTAATGACTTCTCCATTAAATCGCTTGGCCATTTCAATACCTAGTAATGACTTCCCTACCGCAGTAGGTCCGACAATCGATATAACTGTTTCTTTCATATACATTCCCCTAAATGAACCCATCATTTTTGATAGGATTCTAACATCCATTTCTTTTTATCTAAATCGGCATGTAGACTTGTCAATAAATCTTCTGTAGGATGATCATGAAACTCTTCTGTAAGAGAATATCCTTCTTTTTGGATTTCACTGATTAATTGAGTTATATTCTTTACTAATTGTTGAATAATCTCCGCTTCTTCATCATCTGCAGCCGCTTCTTCTATTGTAGACTCTTTGATATATTTTGCCATTGTTGCTAAGGGTTTTCCACCAATCATTAAAATACGTTCTGCAATTTCATCAAGTTGAACAGCAATTTGTTCATACATCTCTTCAAATTTATCGTGCAATGTGAAAAAATGAACGCCTTTGACGAACCAATGATAACGATGTAATTTTACATATAACACAAAGTAATTTGAAAGTAATTGATTTAAAAAATTTATTAATCGTTGATTGTCCATGTCTCTCACTCCAAATGTTAACCTACGTACTAATATTTCTAGGTTTGACATAAAGGAGTAAGTTTATACTGCTACATTACACGTTTAAACATCTTCTCTAATTCATACGTCGAAAAATGAACGATGATCGGTCTTCCATGTGGACAAGTAAAAGGGTCAGTTGTATTTCTTAAATCTTCAAGAAGTTGGTACATCTCATCTGATGTTAAATAATGATTCGCTTTTATCGATCGTTTACAAGACATCAGAATAGCTGCTTCTTCTCGAATACCCTCTACACTTATTTTTGATTCATGCATCACCTGATCAACCATCTCACGGATAACTTCTTCCTCAAATCCTTTTGGAAACCAAGTGGGGTGAGAGCGAATTACATAAGTTTGATTACCAAAAGCCTCAAAAAATAGTCCAACTTGTTCGAGATCTTCTTTATGATTTTCAATAAACAATGATTCTTGCTTGGAGAAATCAAACGTCATTGGAATCAATAATTCCTGTGATTCGTTCATTGGTTTTCCTAATTTATCACGAAAAAATTCATATTTCACACGTTCTTGAGCTGCGTGCTGATCGACCATATATAAACCATTCTCATTCTGAGCCAAAATATAAGTACCTTGTAATTGTCCAATTGGATACATCATCGGGACACGTTTATCAAATGTTTTAGTTTGCTCTTCTTGTATTGGATTATCAACTTCTTCAAATGGAGATGTCGAAATATCCACCGATACTTCTTCAGTTACCTCTGGTTTATAGTTATCAGTCAGATTTGAATTTCGCTCGATTTCATGATTAATCGCTCCATCTTCAGTTTGAGGCTGATCAAATTTTTCTGTTTGATCACGTATGATAGAACGGGAATCTTGTGATGAAAAAGATTCAGAATGCATGGGTAATCCTTTACGGTTATTTGTATCAAATCGAAAAGAAGATTGCTCCGATTTTTGTCTCTGAGTGGGTTGTTTCTCTACTTTAGGAATTAATGTAATCTCTCTAAATCGATCACGAATCATATTTTCAACTGAAGTAAAAAGCTCTTTATCCTTACTAAATCGAACTTCTAATTTCGCAGGATGTACATTCACATCCACAAGTATCGGATCCATCTCAACATTGAGTACAACAATCGGCGAACGTCCAATAGGCAATAACGTATGGTAGCCTTGTAAAATCGCTTTATTTAATCCGATATTTCGTATAAATCGTCCATTAATAATTGTCGACATGTAATTTCGAGAAGCCCTTGTCACTTCAGGTTTAGCGATATAACCATGTACGCTATAATCTAGCGTTTTAAGTTCGACCGGTAACATTTGTTTTGCTACACTCATGCCATACACTTGAGAAATGACTTGGAGAATATCACCATTTCCAGATGTTCTAATAAGTCCTTTGTCATTATGCAGGGCTTCTATCCGAACCTCAGGATGTGCTAAAGCCATTCTATTTAATACATCCGAAATATGACCTAATTCTGTATGAAGGCTCTTCATATACTTTAATCGTGCAGGTGTATTATAGAATAATTCACTGACAGTGATATCTGTCCCCTGCCTTGCATCGCTTTTTCCTCGATGCTTGAGACTTCCTCCCTCTAACTGCAAGAGAGTACCTGCTTGATCTCCTTGGGAAGTTTGCACAGATAGTTTACTAACAGATGCAATACTTGCTAATGCTTCTCCGCGAAAACCAAGTGTTTTAACATGAAACAAATCTGATTCGTTTTTAATTTTACTAGTTGCATGACGCAGGAAAGCCCGTTCCACATCATCTTCTTCCATTCCAGCACCATTATCTGTGATACGAATTTCTTCCAGTCCTGCCTCTTTTATTTCCACTCTTATCCACGTTGCACCTGCATCAATACTGTTTTCTAAGAGCTCTTTGACAACCGATGCTGGTCTTTCTACTACTTCACCAGCTGCAATTTTATTTGCGAGTGCATCTGGCATTTGAATTATTGGCATGATATCCCCCTCTCTATTATTGCTTTAATCCTTTTTGTAGGCGATATAATTCATTCATTGCTTCTAATGGCGTTAAATCTAATACATTTACATTCTTTAACTCCTCAATTACAGACTGTTCTTGGTTGTTGTGAAGTTTATCCTGTTTCGGCATTTCGGCTTTTTTCTTATTCGATTCTTCTACAAAGAAAGATAGCTGCCCAGACTCTAATTTATCCTTTATCGGTGTAAGCTTCTTATTTGAATCATCTTCTAATTCTTCTAAAATTACCGAAGCCCGTTCAATAAGTTCACTAGGCAACTCCGCTAATTTAGCAACATGGATACCATAACTTTGATCAGCTGCACCTTCTTTAATTTGATGAAGGAATACGACATTCCCTTCATGCTCTTGTGCACGAACATGAATATTTTTTAAATGGTGAAGAGAATCTTCTAATGCTGTTAACTCATGATAATGTGTAGAGAATAACGTTTTTGCGGCAATGTTATTATGAATATATTCTACAATCGCTTGAGCTAATGCCATACCATCATACGTGCTAGTTCCTCTTCCGATTTCATCTAATAATATTAAACTTCGATCGGTAGCATTGGAAATTGCATGTCTAGCTTCTAACATCTCTACCATAAAGGTACTTTGACCAGATACTAAATCATCCGCAGCTCCGATTCTAGTAAATATTTGGTCGAATATACATAGCGTAGCTTGTTCTGCTGGAATAAAGCAACCAATTTGTCCCATAATTGCAGTTAACGCGACCTGGCGCATATACGTACTCTTACCAGACATATTCGGTCCTGTAATCAATAGCATATTTTGAAGCTTATCAAAGACAACATCATTCGGTACAAAGGTTCCATCTTTCATTACTTGTTCAACTACTGGGTGTCTCCCTTTAGTCACTTGTAACTGTTCGTCATTAAATTCTGGTCGAACGTAATTATTCGATTCACTAACAGAAGCAAAACTTTGTAAAACATCAATTTGGCTAATTATATGAGCTAATTGTTGGATCAGTGGAATTTCTTCTTTAATTTGATCTCTTATTTGAATAAATAAATCATATTCAAGCTCCACACTTTTTTCTTCTGCTTCTAAAATAAGTTTTTCTTTTTCTTTTAGTTCTTCGTTTACAAAGCGTTCAGCATTCGTTAAAGTTTGTTTTCGCTCATAACGTCCTTCAGGTAATAAATGAAGGTTCGGTTTTGTTATTTCGATATAATATCCAAATACACGATTATAACCGACCTTTAAGGAACGTATACCTGTCTCTTCACGTTCTCGATGTTCTAGTTGGGCAATCCACTTCTTCCCATTTCTAGAAGCATCTCTGTAGGTATCTAATTGGTCATGGTAACCTTCCTTGATTAATGACCCTTCTTTTATGGAAATGGGTGGCTCATCTACAATACTCATTTCAAGAGATTCAACCATCTGCTCTGGATAAATAAGCAACTCTGCTAATCTTGTAATTTCAGGTTGATCGAATTGTTTTAAAGTTTCTTGTAAAGCTGGAATCCGAGATAAAGATTGTTTTAATTGAATTAAGTCTCTGGCATTTACATTACCAAATGCAATACGTCCAGAAAGTCGTTCTAAATCATATACTGATTTTAATAAATCACGAAGACTCTCTCTTTCCATAAAACCATCATAAAAACCTTGCACCACTTCTAATCGCTCATTTATCTTTTGCTTACTTAACAATGGTCGTTCTAACCATTTTTTTAATGTTCTTGCTCCCATTGCTGTTACAGTTTTATCAAGTACCCACAAAAGACTACCGTGTTTTGATTTTTTCATGATTGTCTCTGTTAATTCTAGATTTCTTTTGGAGTACATATCCAGACTCATATACTGTTTTAATTCAATAACTTCTGCTTTTTGCAAATGATGTAATGATCTTTTTTGTGTCGTTTGAATATAGTTTAATAGCCTACTGAATGCTTTCATTAATCGCTCATCATTTAAGTTCTCACTTAATTCACGAAACTCTGCATTAAAGGTAACTTCATCTTGATAAGACAGTGTCACATTCAAACGTTCTTTTAATTGAAGTTGCATTTCTTCTGGGAGGTTGCTTGAGATAACAATTTCCTTGATTGGTTGATTATAAAATTCATGGATGACAGCATCCCATCCATCATTAATTAAAGCTAGACGATTCTCACCAGTAGATAAATCGTTATACACGATAACATAAGAACCATCTTGAAAATGAGATAAACTCCCAATATAGTTATTTTCTCCGTCGGTTAACATTGTGCTTTCCATAACAGTTCCAGGTGTTATCATTTGGACAACTTCTCTTTTAACAACACCTTTAGCTGTTTTAGGGTCTTCTACCTGTTCACAAATCGCTACCTTATATCCTCTATCGATTAATGTTTTTATATAATTCTCAGCAGAATGATAAGGTACTCCACACATTGGAATAGGGTCCCCTTTGCCACCCGCTCTTTTTGTTAAGGTTATCTCTAACTCTTGTGCTGCACGTGTAGCATCTTCATAAAATAATTCGTAGAAATCACCTAGTCGATAAAAAAGGAATGCATCTTTGTATTCATTCTTTATTTGTATGTATTGTTCCATCATCGGCGTGAGCTTTGCCATGTTAAATCCTCCAACTTACCGTATCTTTTTCCATCCATTATAGCATAATTTGACCCTATACTTGTCCAATTCTGTCGAAAAAAGAAAACGAGAGTAATTATACCCTCGTCTTCTGATTAATCCTTATGAATATGATTAAAAAAGTCTGGTTTTACTTTTTCTGCTTCATCATCCGTCATCTTATGATCCCAAACACTTTCTTCATCGTCATCATCATGATCTAATTTCGGATTAACCTTTACAAAAACCCTTGTATCCCCAATAACTTGAACAACAAATTCACGTTCAATCTCAACAGAAATATTACTTCCTTTTCCACTGATTTTGCATTCAAGGCAATTTGGTTGTTGCAATACTTTTGCAATCACATCATACTCATCATTAATACAATTATCATCCTTCACCGAAAGTGGAATTGTATCCTTATATTCTACTCTCTCTGTAACTACTTCGGTTTTCGTATTGTCGTTATACGAATACCATACATTAATATCATAGCTTCCAGTGACAACTACAGTATCCTCGGATTTTTTCGTAGCATGATATAAATGATTAATGACCCAGCATCCTAATATACTAGTTGGTCGATGTGATGGGGAGATCGTATGGTTTTCTTTGGTAAACTTTCTACCTTTACCACAGACTGCTTTTGTTATGATTTCTCTATATTCTTTATCAAGAAAAGTCATGATTACTTTTACCTCCTCTTTTTTCATAGTCATTTTATGCAAGACAAATACCTAAAGTGCATAGCATTTCGTGATAATGAAAAAAAGAAGGAGTTTTAATGATTAGATTATCTTATCCAATGAAAATTATTATGAACATAATCGCTGTATATTAGTTATACACACACACATAAAAAGCTTGGGTAAAAGAAATTATTCAAAAGAAAAATCAGTGTAAAAGAACTATGAAAATGTACGTCATGCATTTACGCTTTGTTAAGTTTTCCTTTAGCACTTTTAGGCATTCTCTTACAGAGAGCCTATGTACAATTCCAATTTAATGTTCTTATTATTACATTTCTTTTGATTTAGTTTTCTCCCAAGCTCTTCCGTTGGAATAAATCCACTATAACGGTTTCCTCGATCAATATAGTGTCATCATTATTTTAGAGTACAGACGTTGCTTAATGTGAGCATCCTGACTTGTTTTTTGTTTTAGAACCTGTCTCTCCCGCTAGTACGTCTCCACCTGTTGATTCAATCACTTCATTTGTTACTTCACGAGCGATTGTTTTAGACACTAACTGTAATACGTCATTAACAACAATTTGTGTTTCTTTAAATTCTTGAACAATCGGTATATCATCAATTTCAGCTTGTAAACGATCGATTTCTTCTTCTACACGTTTTAAAGCCTCTCTCTTCTCATATGCTTGAAAATTTACTGCTTGTTTTTGTAATGTTTTAATTTTTTGGATGAGCGATTGAACTTTTTTATTTTCATTAAGCTTTGCTTCCACTTGTTTAAAACGGTCAATTTCTTCTGTACTTGCTAACATATTAGCTAACTTCTTTGCTTCATCCAATACTTCTTTGCGAGTATATTCTGTCATACTAGTTCACCTCAACTGTATTTTCAACCATCACGCCATTTAAAGACCATGTTTTGGTTTCTGTAATTTCTACTTCTACAATCTTTCCAATAGATGATTTGGGACCTTTGAAATTAACGAGTTTATTTTTTTCTGTATAACCAGCTAACACGTCTGGATCTTTCTTACTTTCACCTTCAACTAGAACTTTCACTTTTTTACCAGCATAGTTTTTCATAGATGCTGCAGATTGTTTGTTTACTAGTTCATTTAAACGGTATAAACGTTGCTTTTTCACTTCTTCAGGTACATCATCTTTTTTACGAGCAGCAGGTGTACCTTCACGTGGTGAGTAAATAAACGTATATGCTGCTTCAAAGCCAACCTCTTCCACTAAGGTAATCGTTTCTTCAAATTGTTCTTCTGTTTCATTCGGGAATCCTACAATAATATCCGTTGTTAACGTTGCATTTGGCATTGCAATACGTATTTTCCGAACCAATTCTAAATAATCTTCTCTTGTATATTTACGATTCATCTTCTTCAAGATTTCACTACTTCCTGACTGAACAGGCAAGTGGATATGATCTAATAAGTTACCACCTTGAGCTAATACTTCAATTAATCGGTCATCAAAGTCTCTTGGATGTGATGTCGTAAATCGAACACGAGGAATATCAATTTTATGAATATCATTCATTAAGTCTCCAAGGCCATATTCGATATCTTCAAAATCTTTCCCGTAGGCATTTACATTTTGGCCGAGAAGTGTCACTTCTTGATAACCTTGAGCTACTAAATGACGGACCTCTTGAATAATGTCTTGCGGTCGGCGACTTCTTTCTTTTCCGCGCGTCATTGGAACTATACAGTAAGTACAGAATTTATCACATCCATACATAATGTTTACCCAAGCCTTAATTTTGCCTTTGCGAGCTTTCGGTAAATTCTCAATAATATCACCTTCTTTAGACCATACCTCTACAATCATTTCTTTTCCAAATAATGCTTCTTTAACAAGGTGTGGTAGACGATGAATGTTATGTGTTCCAAAAATTAAATCGATATGTTGGTGTTTCTTTAGAATTCGATCTACTACAGACTCTTCCTGTGACATACAACCACAAACCCCAATAATGAGATCTGGATTTTCTAATTTTAATGGTTTTAAATGACCAATCTCACCAAATACTTTATTTTCTGCATTTTCACGGATTGCACAAGTATTTAACAGGATTATATCAGCCTCTTCTGTAACGGTTGTCGATTCATATCCCATTTCCGATAGAATTCCAGCCATTACTTCTGTATCATGTTCGTTCATCTGACAACCGTAAGTTCGAATTAAAAATTTCTTCCCGCGTCCTATCTTCTCCATATCTTCTGGAATCGAAAAGTCATAATGAAATTGAACATCTTCTCTTTTACGTTTTCTAGCTTTTTTTATATCAGGTGACTGCGGCTCGTACTCTTGTTGGAAATACTTAGCAATCATATCTTCACTGGACGTATTTTTAATTCTTTCTACATTTGCTTGCTCTGTACGAATCTGGGACTGCTGTTTGCGTTGCTGTTCGTTCATCAGGTATCCCCTTTCTTCATTCGAATCATTGTTACATATGTACAATACTATAGTATAAAGCTTCTTTCCAAATAGTACAATATTGAAAGCCTATACACAAACAAAAACCTTCCTTAAAAGGAAGGTTTTTCCGCTGTTATCGAGGTTCAACGATTAATTTAATCGCTGTCCGTTCTTCGTTGTCAATTAAGATGTCCGTAAATGCGGGAATACAAATTAAATCGACACCACTCGGAGCAACAAAACCACGTGCAATTGCTACTGCTTTAACAGATTGATTTAGTGCCCCGGCACCTATAGCTTGTATCTCTGCTGTACCACGTTCTCTTAGTACATTTGCCAAGGCTCCTGCTACTGAATTTGGGTTCGATTTAGCTGAAACTTTTAAAACTTCCATTACTAGTACCTCCTCATGCACTATTGTAATTATACTGCTACTATATTCTTGGAGATGTTAGCATATTCCCTTTAGGAGCAACAAATCATTATTACGAGAAGAATGGATGGTCCTCGTTAATCATAATCCGCTCGATGTTTTTCGCTTGGCCCGTTGTATCATCGATGGTAATAATTACTCCATTTAACTGTGTTCTTCCCGTTTTATCAATTTCAAAACGTACCGGAAGAGATGTTAAGAATCTTTTCAATATCGTCTCTCTTTCTACACCTAAAATACCATCATACGGGCCTGTCATCCCCACATCAGATATATATGCGGTACCGCCTGGCAATATTCGTTCATCAGCAGTTTGTGTATGGGTATGTGTCCCAACAACCGCCGATACCCTGCCATTTAGATACCAACCCATTGCTTGTTTTTCACTCGTTGCTTCTCCATGAAAATCAACGAATATAACATCTGTTCTCTTCTTTGCTTCTTCAATAAGTTCGTCTGCTTTTTTAAAAGGATCATCTACAGGCGGTAGAAAGGCTCTTCCTTGTAAATTAATTATCGCAATCTCTTTACCGTTAAAATTTGAGTAGACAATTCCTTTACCAGGATTACTATCTGGAAAATTTGCTGGACGAATCATATTATGAGCATCATCAATAAACTCAAAGATTTCTTTCTTATCCCACGTATGATTTCCCATTGTTATAACTTGAGCACCAGCTTCAAGAAATTGTTTATAAATTTTTTCTGTAATTCCCTTACCAGCGGCAGCATTCTCCCCATTTATAATTGTCATGTGGGGTTTATATTTATCCTTTAGTTTAGGTAGATACTCAAATACCATATCTCTACCAGGTGATCCAACAACATCACCTATAAATAAAATTTTCATTCTAACAATCATCCTATCTACAATATATATATTTAGTTTTTCACACCTAATAGCGATTGTCAAAAACAATTCGGTAATTAGATGTACAAGAATAATCAAATACAAGTAAAGCTATGCTTACTCCATTAAACTTATGTAGTATATGAAATAATAACCATTTTGTACTAATCAGATATGATTAAAAAATTCCGGTTATCTAATGGATAACCGGAATTCTTCTTACAGTGGCAGAATATATTCCAGCCGCTGCTTTTATTTCGCGTATTCAACTGCTCTTGTTTCCCTTATTACAGTAACTTTTATATGTCCAGGATAGTCAAGTTCGCCTTCAATTCGCTTACGAATATCACGTGCGATGCGCACAGATTCAATATCGTCAATTTCATCAGGTCTAACCATGATACGAATTTCTCTACCCGCTTGAATAGCAAATGATTTTTCAACGCCATCAAAGGATTCTGAGATTTCTTCGAGTTTTTCTAGTCGTTTAATGTAATTTTCCAGCGTTTCACTTCTAGCACCAGGTCTCGCTGCAGATAATGCGTCTGCAGCAGCAACCAATACTGCAATAATTGATGTCGCTTCTTCATCTCCATGGTGGGAAGCAATTGAATTAATCACGACTTCGTGTTCATTATACTTCATTGCTAGCTCTTTACCGATTTCAACATGACTTCCTTCTACTTCATGGTCGATAGCTTTACCTATATCATGTAGTAGACCAGCTCTTCTAGCTAATGTCACATCTTCTCCTAGCTCAGCCGCTAACAATCCTGACAAGTAAGCAACTTCCGCTGAGTGCTTCAGTCCGTTCTGACCATAGCTTGTACGATATTTTAGACGACCTAAGATTTTCACTAAATCCGGATGCAAGCCGTGAACTCCTACTTCAAAAGTAGTTTCCTCACCTACTTCTCGAATATATTCGTCCACTTCGCGTCTAGATTTCTCAACCATTTCTTCGATACGTGCTGGGTGTATTCTACCATCTTGCACGAGCTTCTCTAATGCCATACGAGCAATTTCACGTCGAATTGGATCGAAACCGGAGAGTATAACTGCTTCTGGAGTATCATCTATAATTAAATCAATTCCAGTTAAGGTTTCTAGAGTTCGTATGTTTCTACCTTCACGACCAATGATACGACCTTTCATTTCATCATTCGGCAAATTAACAACAGAAACCGTTGTCTCAGCAACATGGTCTGCAGCACATCGCTGTAAGGCAAGAGATAAAATGTTTTTGGCTTTTTTATCAGCTTCCTCTTTTGCACGTGTTTCAGACTCTTTAATCATTACTGCTGATTCGTGCTGTACCTCTTTTTCGATACGCTCTAAAATAATCTGTTTCGCCTGTTCAGAAGTATATCCTGAAATGCGCTCAAGCTCAGTTTGCTGCTCGTCTTTCATAGCTTCCACTTTGCTTTTCATTTCTTCAATTTGTTGTTGTTGTTCGGTTAGAGATTGTTCTTTACTCTCTAAACTCGACTCACGTTTGTCTAAGGTTTCACCTTTTCGGTCCAGATTCTCTTCTTTTTGCATCAGACGATTTTCTTGCTTCTGAGCTTCCATACGGCGCTCTCTTATTTCATCCTCCGCTTGTTGACGGAATTTATGATTTTCATCTTTTGCTTCAAGAAGCGCTTCTTTCTTGGCGGCATCTGCATTTCTGTGTGCTTCTTCGACAATTTGCTTTGCAAGTCTCTCCGCACTAGAGATCTTTGCTTCTGCAATAGATCTGCGTACCAGATAACCAACAACAATACCGACGATCAGAGCAAGCAAAATGGAGATGACGACGATAACGATGTCCATGATTTCACCTCCTATTGCCTATAAAATTGTACATTTCATATGTGTCGGCATGTAACATTTTCTAAATGCATCAAATATTAATTTCATAATGGATATTATAAAATTATACACTTCTAATATTAATTCTCAATTGGTTGAATGTCAAGGAATCGCCGGAAATAATATCCATGTTGCCAAGCTCTTCTGAATATTGAAATCAAAGAAATCACAAATATAGAACAAAGACGCAAACGCCCGTTATCCACAGCACACAAATTTTATAAAAAAACCCTAAGACCATTTGTTTATGATCTTAGAGTTTTATACAAGCCGGACTATGTTTATTTTAAATCAAGACTCTCTTGAGAAGGTTCTTCTTCCGTCTTATCTTCATCCACTTTATCTAGCTCATAATGCTGACGAATAGACTGATGGATTTCAGTTAATACTTCTTCATTTTCTTTTAGATATTGTTTTGCATTTTCACGGCCTTGTCCTAGACGATCATTATTATAGGAATACCAAGCACCGCTTTTCACAACGATATCTAGATCAGAACCAATATCTAACACTTCTCCCTCTTTAGAAATCCCTTTTCCGTACATAATATCCACTTCAGCTTGTTTAAACGGTGGGGCAACTTTATTTTTCACAACTTTAATTCGTGCTTTATTTCCTACCGCATCATTACCAAGCTTCAATGTTTCTGCTCTTCTTACTTCTAAACGTACTGAAGAATAGAATTTTAATGCTCTACCACCAGGTGTTGTTTCTGGATTTCCGAACATAACACCGACTTTTTCCCGGATTTGGTTAATAAATATTGCCGTTGTTTTTGACTTATTTATCGCTCCAGATAATTTACGTAAAGCTTGTGACATTAAACGTGCTTGTAAACCGACATGAGAATCTCCCATTTCACCTTCAATTTCAGCTTTTGGTACAAGCGCAGCTACAGAGTCAACTACGATAATATCTACAGCTCCACTTCGAACAAGTGCCTCTGCAATTTCTAGAGCTTGTTCTCCTGTATCTGGTTGAGATAATAGTAATTCATCAATATTTACACCCAAAGCTTTCGCATATACTGGATCAAGAGCATGCTCTGCATCTATAAATGCCGCTTGTCCACCTTGTTTTTGTGCTTCAGCAATAGCGTGAAGTGCAACGGTTGTTTTACCTGAGGACTCCGGACCATATATTTCGACTACACGACCACGAGGATAACCACCGATACCTAAGGCAACATCTAATGCTAATGATCCACTCGGGATAGTAGCGATTTTTGGAATTTCATTTTCCCCCATTTTCATAATGGAACCTTTACCAAATTGCTTCTCTATTTGTCTTAAAGCCATATCTAACGCTTGTTTTCTATCACTCAAAGAAACTACCTCCTTCACATATCTGTATCTATCATACAATGTTTTTATGTATTTAACAAGAAAAAAACGAATGGATGTTCTTATTTTTTAATAATCTATTTATAATCAAATATAGAAAAAAGCTATAAAAATAGTTTAGTAAATATAGATTTCTACTATTAACTCTTAATACTTTTATTTTTTAAATATTGATATATAATTTCAAATCCTTTTAAACAAGCTCTATCCCGTATATGATTTCTATTTCCAGTAAAGTTAAATTTTTTAGAAACAACCACTTCATCATCATCTACTAGTGAGATATAGACTGTACCGACTGGTTTCCCTTCTTGTTCATTCGGTCCTGCTATTCCAGTAAATGAAATCCCTAAATTTGTTTGCATTTTTCGAGAAACATTTGATGCCATTATATCTGAACATGCATGGCTAACCACACCATGAGAATCTATAGTTTCACTAGGAATTTCTAACACTTCTTTTTTGATACGGGTCTGGTAAGTTATATAACTACCTGCAAACACATTCGAAGCTCCAGACACAGATACAATTTTTTGAGAAAACATTCCGCCGGTAATACTTTCTGCTGCACTAATTGAATAACCTAAATGTTTTAGTTGTTGAACAACTACCTCTTCTATTGACTCATCATCCTCACCAAAACAAAACTCTCCAATTCTTGCTAAAATTAGTGTTTTTGTTTGTTCTAACATTTCTACTGCTTCTTGTTTTGTTTCTCCACTTGCAGTTAGACGAATGACAACGGCTTGATCTTGTGCAAGTGGAGCAATGGTTGGATTAGTTTGCTTTTCAATTAAGTCTGATAATGCATGCTCTAATGCTGATTCACCGATACCACTAAATTTTAGGGCAACGGATTGTATAATTCGTTGTTTACCAGTTAATGTCTCTAAAAATGGAAATAGTTCCTCTTGCGAAATATGTTTCATCTCACGAGGCACTCCCGGTAAAAAGAACCAATGGCAAGATTGATAATGAACGTACATTCCAGGTGCCATTCCTGCGTTATTTGTTAATACTGTAGACCCTTCAAATACACGAGCCTGTTTTCGGTTATTTGGTGTCATCGTTTGTCCGCGTTTTTGAAAGAATGTCTCTATTTTTTCCATGCTTTTTTGATCTTCAACTAATGCTAATCCTGTCATCTGTTGGAATCCTTCACGAGTAAGGTCATCCGCAGTCGGTCCAAGCCCACCTGTAACAATGACAATATCAGAACGCGATTGAGCAAGCTCGAAAGCCTGCTCAACTCGTCCTAGATTATCTCCTACTACTGTGTGATTGTATATATTAATACCATAAGAAGCTAATTTTTCGGATAACCATTGTGCATTTGTATTCGCTATTTGACCTAATAACAGTTCTGTTCCAACCGCGACTATTTCAGCTTGATAATTTTTCATTATTTTGAATCCCTCATCACATGCCAGTTTTTAACAAAATAGTCAACTCCCGAGATAATAGTGAAAATTAATGCAAGATAAAGCATGATTATTCCAAAAGGAAAATCAATATAAGAAAATGGGAAATTATGTAGTAATAATACTGCGATCGCAATCATTTGTGTTGCAGTTTTTAATTTACCCATACTTCCTGCTGCAAGGACGATTCCTTCACCAGCAGCCACTAGTCTTAAACCAGTTACAGCTAATTCTCTACTTATTATAATGATGACTATCCATGCCGGAGCAATTTCCATTTCCACTAATAGTATCAGTGCTGCAGATACTAATAACTTATCTGCAAGTGGATCCATAAATTTTCCTAAGTTCGTAACTAATTGATGTTTTCTAGCGTAGTAACCATCAACCCAATCCGTAGCAGCTGCAATAATAAAAATCAGTGCTGCTAGAAAATGGGTAACTGGTAATTCAGTACTTCCAATATCCCAAGCCCCCCAAGGAAAAGGAATAGATAATAATAATATAAAAATTGGAATCATTAATATTCTGGAAAACGTTAACTTATTTGGTAAATTCATTCTGTCTACCTCCATCTTTTAATTACTAAATACAGAGGCTGGGACAAAAGAATTAATCAAAAGATAAATCGAAATAAAGTATTTTGAAAAGCTTCTTCAGAAATATGCTTCGCTAGTACAATCGGTGATTCTCCGTTTGCTTAAGCAATCCCGCGGTCCTCACAAGAGTCTGCGTATATTTCTTAAAATTTCTCAAAATAACATTCGTCTTTTGACCAAATCTTTTAGCTATGTCCCAGCCTCTTTCTACGATTAATTAAACTGAATTTCTAATTTTTGGTGTACGGTAGACATGTCTACTGGATATTCTATTTCTGTTCCGTTAATAGAGATGGTTACGGCTGGCGCATATCCAACATTTAATGAAATAGAATCAAAATCAGAAGCGTCCCATTCTTGAGGAGCTGCTTCAGCGTTGAAGACACTACTAAATAAAGATTCACCACTTCCACTTGTAACCTCTAACCACGATTCCTCGCCATCGCCAGTTACATCTACAGAAACAGTAACTTCATCACCGTAATTGCTTACACCAATAACTGAATTTGGTGAACTTCCGGTTCCTTCCTCGATTACTTCAACAGATAGTTCTTCAGATGGACTGTCTTCAGATTCGTTATTATCTTCAGCAGCATCACCATTTTCTTCATTATTCTCTTCTTCACCCTCATTAGATGTTCCTTCACCTGTATCAGTATTAGAATCATTGGTTCCATCTTCAATAATAACATTGTTTTCCTGAGGTTCTTCAGATGGATCTGTAGCATCAGAAGAATTAGCACGGATAAATAACCAAGCAACAATAATAATACCAATTACTAATAGAACGACAATAATTGAAGGAATACTTGAAGAAATGCGTGAACCTTTATCATTACTATTATTTTCTCTTCTTGTTCGTTGAATACGTGTATATTGAACATTTTCCTCTTCCGTACTAGGCAATTCTTCTCTATGTTCTTCGAGAAGTTCATTTGGATCCAATCCTACAGCAGTTGCATACTCTTTTATAAAAGCTCTTGCATAAAACTTACCAGGTAAAATATGAAGATTACCCTCTTCAATTGCCACTAAATATCTTTTTTGAATTTTTGTCGTTTCCTGTAAACTATCTAGTGAAACCCCACTAGATAAACGTGCCTCTTTTAATTTCGCACCAACATCCATATAAAACACCTTCCATAATCAAAAAATATTAAAACATAGAAAACCCGTCCTGCTGATGAAAATCTTGCTTTTCTACTGTTTCATATGTAATCTCTTCATTTTCATCCGTGCGTAATTCGATGATATAATCAAAATCATCCAAACTATATTCCGTAGATTGAACAAATATGTCAGGATGCTCAACTACTTTAATAGTAGGAAGTTGCATTATTTCACGAATTAATTGCCAATGTTGTTCGTTCGCCTTTCTTTTTGAGACTACCCCATCTATAATATAAATATTATCTGGATTATATTCACCTTCGATTAAACTTTTACGAACAGTTTGTTTTATCATCGTACTTGAAACAAATAACCATCGTTTATTGGCACTAACACTAGCTGCAACAATTGATTCTGTCTTTCCCACCCGTGGCATACCACGAATTCCAATTAGTTTATGACCTTCAACTTTATATAATTCAGCCATAAAATCAACAAGTAAACCTAACTCGTCTCTTACAAATCGAATGGTTTTTCGATCATCACTATCCGTATGAATGTACTTACCGTGACGAACTGCCATCTTATCACGGAGCTTAGGTTTTCTAATTTTATGCACTTTTATTGCATCCATAGTACTTAGTATAGACTTTAATCTCATAATATTTTCATCATATTTCGACAACAATAGCATTCCTCTTCGTGAATTTTCTACACCATTGATTGTAATTATATTAATGGAAAGCATTCCAAGCAAAGAAGCTATTTCTCCAAGTAAGCCTGGTCGGTTTTTTAGGTTCTCATATTCTAAATACCACTCTACTCTTTCCATAATGTACCCCTTTATATAATAGGTTATATTCAGTACTATGTATTATCATAACGAATTTATGTAAAATTTTCTATTAGAATATAACATTTTTTACTATTTTTCAAAATAACTTTAAATGATTTTCTAAAAAAACTGTCGAATCGATAAAAAAGAAAAAGTTGTACAGTTACAACTATACAACTTTTCCTCTAATTATTCATCATAATTATTTTTTCTGAACAAGTTTGATCATTGTATTAGCAAGAGCTTGTTGTTCTTCTTCAGAAGCTGCATTCCACAATTCCTTTAGAACTTCTTCTTCCGGATTTTGAGCATTTACACTTTGTGCAAGATAGTCTCCCACTTCAGCTGCTAACCCAGAAATTGTTTTCTGATCTGCTCCATTAGCCTGAGCTTGCTCGAGTCGATCAGCTAAAAAACCTTTCCATGAGTCAAAATTATCTAAAATAGACATTTCGATTTCCTCCTCATATTCATAGAGTCAAACTTATTATTTGAGGATTCGATCGAAAATATTCATGAAAAAGTATATTTTTACCATGCTCCATTAACTTCAATAATTTCACCACGAATATAACTCGATTGATCACTTATCAAAAAGTGAACCGCATTTGCTACTTCCTCAGGTAAGCCAGCACGATTAAGAGGGATTTCTTCGATAATGGAGTGAACTTCTTCTGCTGATAAATGTGCATTCATTTTTGTCTGAATAAAACCAGGGCTTACTCCATTAACCGAGATACCACTTAAAGACACCTCTTTCGCTAAGGCTCTTACAAAACTGTTTTGAGCACCTTTTACAGAAGAATACATCACCTCATTGCTTGCACCACGGTCACCCCAAATAGAAGTGATAAATACAATATGACCTTTATTTTTTCGTATCATATTAGGTAATAAGTGTTTAGTAATCATCCAAGGAGCTTTAACATGCAAATGTAACATTTCATCCATTTCTGTCTCTAAACTTTCTTGAAACATATTAAAATGTGCATTACCACCAGCAAACACAATACCATCAATCTCAAGGTCCAATTGATTAATTAAATGATGTATTCCATCATTGGTACTTAAATCAGCTTGATAAAATCCTAAGATAGCATCTTCATTTAATTCAAGTTGTAATTGTAATATCGGTTCAACATTTTGATGGTAATGTAATAACAATGAATATCCTTCTCGAGCGAGTTTAAGAGCAATAGCAATACCGATTTCTCCACTCGCACCAATAACAAGTACATTTCCCCTCATATTTTCACCTTATTCTGCAGAAATTGTACATGTAGCTAATCGTTCTTCAACAATCCACTCATGTAAAAATTGATTTGCATCATCCACAGTTAATTGTTGTATAAATGGAACGATTTCAAACAAATTCACACCTAAATGTAAATAAGAAGTAAATTTATTTGCGGTAAACTCCAGTGAGTTCATCGAACGTAATAACTGTCCTATTTTCTTCTTCTTCATTCTTGTAAATGTTTCTTCATCTAATCTGATATCTTTTGTTGATAGCAATAAATCTTTTACCCGATCACTAAATCGGTTTGGTTGATCTGTATTTGTTCCTATCAAAGAATAACCAAATGTTGCATCTAAATTTGTCTCAAAATAGAAGGAATCATCAATTAATCCATCTTCATATAATTCTTGGTAAAATGGTCCTCCTGTTGAGAAAAAGTGGCTTAAAAACATTCCAACTAACATATCTCTTCGGAGAAAATCGTTTCCTTTTAAATTATTTATTGGTTCTTTAATCCCCACTGTACACTTAGGTATGGACACAGGCATTGTAATTTTTTTATTTTTTTCTGCTACCTGATCAGATTCATTTGGTAAAAATCGTTGAATCTTCTCCAACTTTTGGAAATCTTTCTTGGATTGGTTATCTGTAATTAAATCCATCATTGACTGAGGATTAAAATTACCAGCAACAAATAAACTCATGTTTTCAGGATGATAAAACGTTTGATAACAAGTATATAAATCATCTTTAGTTATAGAAGATATAGACTCTACGGTCCCAGCAATATCTATGTTCACTGGATGCTCGTGAAACATTGCTTTAATCGTCCCCATGAAGGATTGCCAATCCGGTTGATCATCGTACATTTTAATTTCTTGTGCGATAATTCCTTTTTCTTTCTCAACGGACGCTTCAGAAAAATATGGGTCCTGAACAAAATTAATTAACGTGAGCACATTTTTTTCAATTTGACTTGTCGCAGAAAATAAATATGCTGTTTGTGTAAATGAAGTAAACGCATTTGGTGAAGCGCCTTGTTTACTAAAATCAGCGAAAACATCTCTATCCTCTTTTTCGAATAACTTATGCTCTAAAAAGTGAGCAACTCCTTCAGGAACTGTTATTTTTTTATTTTCACCGAGTGGTATAAACGTTTGATCAACGGAACCATAGTTTGTAGAGAAAATTCCATATGTTTTCGACATCTCTGACTTTGGTAATAAATATACGTTTAATCCATTAGGTAATTGTTTTGTATAAAGGGTCTCACCTAATTCTTGAAATACTTCTTTATTCATTTTTTTCACCACCCTTACTCGTTAACAAATAAACTGTATCTTCTTCAATTTCCTTAGCAACTTCTATCACTTGTTGTTTCGTTACGGATTTAATATCTTTAATTAATTGTTCTGGTGGAAGGATTTTCCCGCCAACTTCCTGTTGATACAAAAGCTCTACTAAACCTTGCGGATGATCCATTGTCTCTAAAAGTTGATTAATAATTAATTGTTTTGTTTCTTCAAATTCTTCATCGGTAAAGGAACCTTTTTTCATTTCCTCTACTTGTTCTCGGATTATGTCTCGAGCTTTTACATAATCTTCAGGAGCAATACCACTCATTACGACCATAAGACCTTTATGGCTTTCTAATCGTGAAGATGCATAGTACGCTAAGCTATTCTTTTCACGTACATTAATAAATAACTTAGAACTTGGAAATGCTCCAAATAAACCATTAAACACTTGTAAAGCTGCGTATTTTGGGTCCTCAAACAAAATATTTGTTCGGTAACCAATATGCAACTTTGCTTGTTGTACAGTATCTTCTTCAACAATTTCTTTTGGAGAAGAGCTAGACGATGATTCTGATTTACTTGGAGCCACTGGCTTATTCGATTGATTTGTTTTTCCAGACAATAGCTCTTCCATTAATTCCATCATTTCTTTTATTTGAAAATCACCTGTCACATAAACATCCATCGTGTCTTCTTTGATAATAGACTTTGCATATGCAAATAAATCTTCATTTTGCAAGGAAATCAGATCATCTTCATACCCTTGTACATGTAAGGAATAAGGTTCAACTTCACACATTTCATCCATTAATCGTGTATTTGCATAATTCATTTTGTCGTCTTTTAGAGCATGTATCTTCTGTAACAATGTCTTTTTTTCACGTTCAAAAATTTCTTCTTTAAATGCATCTTCCCCATTCAATTGAAAAAGTACTTCTTCAAATAACATTGCAGCACGACGCATTACTGTAGATGCATCTGGAATAAATTTTTCATTTGCTACTTCTAGTCGAATCGTCAGGATATGATTTTCTCCTTTTTTCCCGCCAGTTATAGCTAAAGTTGCACCATATAATTCATCCAATTCTTTTTGTAAATCCATTCGAGTAGGGAAAGACGCCGTACCTTGTTTTAGTACATATGGAAGTAACGCGCGTTTTGTTACTGTATCACGCTGTAATGGAGCACGTAATTTTGCAATAAGAGAAATTGTTTTATGTTTTTTATTTGGAACTAAATGAAACTTCATCCCATCAATGGTCTGTTGTTTAACTTGTACTTTCATGGGCACCCTCCAATAAAATATTCATCTTTCCTATTCTGCACTATTTTTCCAACTGTCATCCATTATACAGGAAAATAATAATGTTGTCGTGAGAGCGAAATCACCTATTAATAATTACTAAAAAAGCAAATTACCCTCCGTAAAAAAACGAAGTTTATTTACAATTTAATGTTATAAGATTAATTGAAGAATATATTCTTTCATATCCACTAGACGGAAATATTTTGGTTTTATGCTTGTACCTGCAATTATTAATGGAACATGGGATTCTTGTCTATGCAAAGAACCATGAGCTGCACCACTTATATGAAAAGGTGTTAACTGTGCCTTAAAATCATAGCCAGGTTTCGCATTTACAACAATAAAACGACCAGAGTGAGAGTTCAAAGCACTATTAAGCCTAGCTAATGCATCTGGGTATTGCCCGTAGAACACCTCATTGTCATTTGTAAGTAGTAAATCTAGAATTTCATGATTTCCCTTTAACTTCCATGTTTGATTATATTCATCTTTATATTGTCCTGATGGAGAAAAGTGCAACTCACCGTCTTTTACGCCTGAAGAAACATGAACTGAATTTTTATCTTTCCAAGCAATTATATCAATTCGAGGATCATTTTTAAGTACATCACTAACCTTATACAAGGGAAGCGCTTTGTCCAATACATAAATATATGCCATTCGCTGATTTACACATAAGACAAGTTGATCTTTATTATTGACTGGGCGTTCAATTCTAGATATTTGAAATTTTTTCAATAATTTCCGTAAGTCTATGACATATTTGCGATAATTTCCACCTGTTGGAGAATGTCCGTTATCCCCCATTACCATCCAAATATTTTGTTTAACTGCTTCTTCCCAGGTCGGATACAAATTCAATATTTTTTGAATTTCCCTATCTATTTTTGCAATGCCTTTGATATCCATGGGACCTCGAAAATGCATTCGAGCATCCAAATCCTGAAAAATACAAAATGTAAAGCTTGGTAATTTATTTTTTTTAATTAAATAACGTAATTCTTTAGCTGTAAATTTATGATTACCCGCTGCGATTTGTTTTGTAAATCCCCTCTTGCGTAGTTTAGAAAAAAGACCTAATGAGAAAATCGGAGAAGTATTAGTTGTCCATTTTCCATCTTCAAATCGCGTAAATGTAGATAGTAATCGAGGAACCTGAAGTCGTTTTGGACTATTCCCACGGTAAACAAATGAATTAATCGACGCTGAAGGAATTCCCTTATTAGCTAAGTCTTCATATATTGTCGAAACAGTATTACTTAAATGTTCATTATTCAGACGATAAAGCATATTATGAATAGATTTACGCATCCCCAGCCGAAACGTCTCACGTAAGCCTGTCCCATAATTAACGATTTGCTTATTAGTATCATCAAACCAATTTAATCCTGGAATGTGATGCTTATCAGCATATGTTCCTGTTATAAGTGTACTGTCAATTGTTACCGACATTGTTGGAAATGAACTGACCAAATTGGGGATATATGAACCTTTTTCCATTAAAAATTGTAAGGCAGGTGCATGTCCTGTTTGAGCCGCTGTTTCTAATGGCATGGACATTAAAGAGTCGATATTTAATAAGATAATTGGCTTATGATTTTTTGAATAGTTTTCCATTATTTATTTTCATCCTATCTATGAGTCAATAATTACAAAAGTGAACCAACTGATATTTATTTATCTACAATGAAATACAGATTATTTTTTTATGATCAAATCTAATATTTCTATCATTGATTTATTTTCTAAGCTGCTATGATATCTTTCCATATTAGCTTGATATTGTCTTCTTCTTGATTTGCTAGAAAAAAAACTTACAATCTGATTTTCCACTGTTTGGTTATGTAGATTGATCGGAATAACTAATCCTAAATATTTTAATTGATCTAAATTGATTCTCTCTTGACCAGGTAAGGTATTACTAATAAATATGACTTTCTTCTTTTTCAAGCATTCACTTACAGTAACACCGCCGGGCTTTGTTAGTACAGCATCTACTTTATCGTAAATCCTATTCATTTCCTGTTTATTATTAATATAAGGGATAGGGGTAATCCTTATATTTCTCCTATTCTTTAATGTTTCATACAAACGTTTATTTTTTCCGCATAATACATAATAATGAAGATTTTTAAGTGAAGATTTATGTGGCAGTAATTCATCTATATCTCCTATTCCGAGACTTCCACCAGTTACCAATATGTTTATCTTATTGGTTTGAAACGCAATAGGTTTTGGATAAAATGCTCCATGTACTGGTATACCGGTTACAAATATATTTTGTTCCTTCACTCCTTTACGTATTAAATGAAACTTTACCTCTACAGAAGGAACAATATGATAATCTATACCATCTATTCCCCATATATTATTAACAAAATAATCCGTATAGACATTTACGATAATAGCACTAAGGTTATGCGTACTTTTTAAGCGACCTGCAAGATAAGAAGGTAGCGCATGCGTACAAAAAAGTATTTCAGGTTTGGTTTCTTTTATTAGTCGTTTAAAAAAAGATAGAAACAAAAACTCAAACAAGATTTTTCTATTACTTGTTAGTTCACTATTAGCCACTTGATCATACATCCAATTATATGTATGTGGAATAAACCTAATCCACAATAGATAGGTACTTGAAACTATTCTTTCTAACTTTCCATAGCTATATGCGAGGATATCTACTTTTTCTGATTGAATAGAATGATTACTCTTATTAAGTTCATCCATTAAAGCCTCCGCTACATGATGATGACCTGTAGGAATTTGCATAAAAGGTAGAAATAATGCCTTTCCATTATTACTTTTCATTGGCTCAACTCCATATGACCTCTTTAATTTCCAATAAAATATAAATTAATACATATTATTTGGACAAGGCTAGCTAACCTGCCCAAAAATCAGTATTAAACTCAGTTTGCTTATTCCATATTTGCTTTAGAAGTTGTTATCATAATTCTTCAAATCCTAGAAAAATGGTAAGTATTAATTAATTTGTTTTTAGACATCAATAAATAAACGGGAGCTTTGATACTTGTATTTGCGATAAAATTCATTGGAGAGATTGCGTATTTTTTATACGTACGATAGTAAGTATTCTTAATGTCAAATACTTCAAATCCTAACTTATTCGCACCCTGGGACAATGAGGTAATTCCTATGATCCCCTTAATTTCATTACTTTTTTCATGAAGACTTATATAATTTGCCAACATAGGTAGCCCACGTTTTATTTCATGGTAAATATATAAAGCTTTTTTAAACTGATTATCGGTTTTACGCAATTCATTTAGTATCTTTACATTATGAAGATGTATTTTCAACAATAGATCATGTTTATGAATAATAGTGCCGTCTTGCAGAACTACGTCATTTCCTAGATAATTAGTCAACCGAACTCGAAACAACGTATTATTACTATTCTTCTGATCATTTTCAGATACGCTATGTAATCGTGAACATGTGTAATATATTGGATCAATTATATTCCAGACATCTAATAAATAATTTCTCATTAGATTCTCCCTACATTAAGTTAATTATATATAACTTGTTCCCCAAAACCTTTTATCAGTGATAATCGATTTTAATTTATATGCTGTTATTTTTTACTAATTATAAGTATTTTAATCATATGTATCTTAATAAATTTAATTTGAACAAGGATTATGATTAAAGAATTATTATCCGTTGGGGAATTTAAATGTTCTAATTAAAGTAAGATTTCCATTGCTACGGATCGGTATGATTCTATTCAAAACCTTGATTTGTTAATTCTTATTGAGACATTTTCTAACCTTCTTAAAGTCTTAATATAAGAAGTGCCTACAGATAATTACATTAAAGGAGGTGATTTTCGTAAGAAACGAAAATCACCTCCTTTATTAAACACGTTTTCGTAATACATAAAAGCTAAATGTATCTGCTCGAAAATAATTAGATGAATATAGAACTGGTTCATCATCACTCGTATAATGCACTTGCTTTAATAATAGTAACGGTTGATCAGATGCATAATTTAAAATACTATAAATTCGGTCATGATAGCTTACCGGTTCAATATATGTAACCGCATATGCAACACGTTTCTTCGTATAGGATTCAAACACATTAAAAATGGACGCTTCATCTCGTAATACTTCAATCGGAATCAACTTAGTTGGAATCTTATCAATACAAAACACTACAGGATCATTATCAGCCGTACGAACACGTTCAATTTTAGATAATGATGTTAATGACTGATTGTTAAATTTGGAGCGATCTTCATCGGTTGCTTGGACAACTTCAGCAGATAAATATTGTGTACCTGCTACTTTTCCAGATTGTTCAATCATCTGTGTAACGCTCGTTAGCTCTTCAATCCCAGATGAAAAAATCGGCTTTGGATTTACAAAAGTTCCTACACCATGTCTCCTAGTTACTACATTATCCTCCTCTAAAATACGAAGTGCTTCTCTTAAGGTAGCTCTTGAAACACCTAAATGCTTTGACAATTCATATTCCGATGGGAGTTTTTCATTTTCAAGGTAAACGCCTCTATCAATTTCTTTTCGAATTTCATCAATAACTTGTAAATATAAATGTCTTGCATCCGCACGAATAGACATATAATTCACCTCCACTAATGCCAACTACGAAATCGTTTTCTTGCATACTAGAATTTATATTACCACTCTTCTTAAAAGAAATAAATCCCTAATACCATGGTAAATTTCATCAAAAATGTGATCCTTATTCATGATAACACTAGAATAAGGATCACATTAAGGTCATTACGAGGAAGTCGTTTGTTCTTCTGTAGGTTTAGGAACCAAGACTGCCCTTGGTTTACTCCCTTCATAAGGACCTACTATTCCTCTATCCTCCATAGCATCAATCAGTCTTGCAGCTCTAGTATAACCAATCCGGAATCGACGCTGTAACATTGATACACTAGCACTTTGCATTTCTGAAATGAGTTGAACTGCATCCTCATAAAGATCATCATCAACCTCTTCAACTACTTCATTTGTTTCTTCTGGAATCATTTCTTCTTGATAAGATGCTTTTTGTTGTTCAATACAATGGTCTACAATACGTTCTACCTCTTCATCAGATAAGAATGCACCTTGAACACGTGTTGGTTTTGAAGAACCTACGGGCATAAATAACATATCGCCTCTTCCTAATAATTTCTCAGCTCCTCCTGAATCAAGGATGGTACGTGAATCTGTCGCAGAGGATACACTAAATGCAATACGTGATGGAATATTTGCCTTAATAACACCTGTAATAACGTCTACCGAAGGACGTTGTGTAGCAATAATTAAATGAATTCCTGCTGCACGAGCCATTTGTGCCAATCTCGTAATGGAATCTTCCACATCATTTGAGGCTACCATCATTAAATCTGCCAACTCATCTACAAGAACAACAATGTAAGGTAAGTGTGGCTGCTGTTCTTCAGATGCTAGATTTTGCTTTCGAATATATTCATTGTATCCTTCAATATTTCTTGTTCCTGTTTCAGAAAATAAATCATAACGTCTTTCCATTTCAGCTACAACCTTTTTCAGTGCTCTTGATGCTTTCTTTGGATCAGTTACAACTGGTGCTAGCAAGTGGGGAATACCATTATAGACGTTAAGTTCTACCTTTTTAGGATCAATCATCATCATTTTAACTTCGTGAGGTTTTGCACGCATTAAAATACTCGTAATTATGCCATTGACACAAACACTTTTCCCGCTTCCGGTCGCACCTGCAATTAATAGATGGGGCATTTTATTCAATTCACCAACAACAGCTTCACCCGATATATCTCTACCAAGAGCATAAAGAAGTTTAGATGTCTTATTAGACCAGGTTTTATCTAACACCTCTCGTAAAGAAACCATTGCAATTTCTTTATTTGGAACTTCTATTCCAACAGCAGATTTCCCTGGAATTGGTGCTTCAATACGAATATCTTTTGCTGCTAAAGCAAGTGCAATATCATCATGAAGGTTGACGATCTTACTAACTTTTACCCCGGCTTCAGGATATACTTCATATTTCGTAACAGCTGGCCCAACATGTACCTTCGTAATTTTTGCTTTCACACCAAAGCTTGTAAATGTTTTTTCCAACTTACGTACTGTAGCTTGAATTTGTGACTTTTCTTGCTGTTGCGAGTTATAAGATGGATCTGCTAATAAATCTGGCATAGGAAGTTCATAATCGTGATTCTCCCTAGCTGTCATTGGCATTGCTTCGTCTTTACTATCATCAGCTAAACTTTGATCAATTTTCGTACTTTGGGCTTGTTTTTGTTTAGCTGGTGCTTTATTCTCTGTGGCTTGCGGAACATTATCTTGATATGCTACATCTGTAAAATCATTGATAAATGGTTCTTCCCTTTCTGAAACATCAATCTCTGTCACCAGATTATCTTCTATTTCATTCTCAGCTTGTCTGCTTTCATCATCAATATATGCCTGATGCTTTCTTTCTTTTCTTTCAGATTGATACTGCGTCCATTTTTCCTTAGTTAAATTTATAAGCGCTTTTACCTTAGTGAATATCTTAGAAGTCACCTCTCCAATTGATAAATTCGTAAGGAAAATAGCACCAATTAACAAACAAAAGACAACAACAATTTTTGATCCAGTAATGGAAAACATATAATGTGAAAACGTGAAAAGAATTGCCCCGAACATTCCTCCACCAGTTTGAACCAACGTACCTGTTCCGTTTACATAATCAAAAAATAATGTCCAACTCATTCCAATAATAGAGGTGTTTTCTGTTGTTACTAGTAAACTTTCCAATACTTGAATATGCGTTAACATCAGTACACCAGCTAAAAGAATATAAAATCCAATCATTCTACGATGTAGAAAATCTGGTAATTTTCGTTTTATCAATAAGTAAAATCCTGCTACAAGTAGAAATACAGATGCAATAAAGTACCAAATACCAAAGAAGAATTGAAATAAATTCTCCAGCCATCCTGGTATAGCACCATCACTTAGCGCAGCTGCTCCGCTACCAAATATTGCAAGAAATATAAGAAGTAGGCCAACTAACTCTATCTTTAATCGCTTTACTTGCTTAGAATTTTTTCTTTTTTTCTTTCTTTTTTTCGCGGCCATTTTCTCACCCCAACATCTATTACTTTTACGAATAGCAAACCCTTGCCCACAAAAAACGGCAAGGGTTATTCTACTTCCATTATAGCATAGATTTGGGAAAAATCGGTATCAGCTAATAATTCTTCCAGGTAAAAAATCATCATTTAAGTAATCATTTGGATCTGTTGATAATAATTGATTAATTTGATAGTTGCCATTTTCTTGGCGTGTAGCATAAACGGTTTTTCCTTGATACACTACCGGTTCCACATTCTGATAGGAACTTGGATCAGCCGGGAATACATCATGATAACTTAGTGGCGTGTATAAAATCATGATTTATCTTCTCCTGCCTTTTGTTTTGGTCCAATTAACTCATTTAATTTTTCCATTGCTTCTTTAACGCCACCAACATCATTAATTAAACCAAACTCAACTGCATCTTTGCCAACTACATTTGTTCCAATGTCTCGTGTCAAATTTCCCTTCGCAAACATTAATTCCTTGAATTTGTCTTCTTTAATGTTCGAATGATTTACGACAAAGTCAATAACTCTTTCTTGCATTTTATCTAAGTATTCAAATGTCTGTGGTACACCAATTACTAGACCGGTTAAACGTATTGGGTGTATGGTCATTGTTGCTGTCGGTACGATAAAGGAGTGATCAGTAGCAACCGCTATAGGAACCCCAATAGAGTGCCCGCCACCAAGTACAATAGACACTGTTGGTTTAGATAAGGAAGAAATCATTTCAGCAAGTGCTAAACCGGCCTCTACATCCCCACCAACTGTATTTAACAATATAACAAGTCCCTCTATTTTAGGATTTTGTTCAATCGCAATTAATTGTGGTAACAGATGTTCATATTTTGTTGTTTTATTTTGAGGAGGAAGCTGCACATGTCCTTCTACCTGACCAATAATAGAAAGCACATGAATATTCGAATCCGGTGCTTGTGGAACATTTGATTGTCCAAGCTGTTGGATTTTTTCAACCAACGAAGACGAATTATTACCTTTTTCCTTTTCTGGTTTGTTATCATCATCATTCATTTGAAAACTCATACTAAAAATCCCCTTTCCTACTACTTATTCCTAGTATGAGCACAAACAAGTAAAACATACTTCATCTATTTCTAATTATTGATATTACGGTATTACATTCGATCAAAGTAGTGTTTAGGATGATTCAATTTTTTTCAAAGTTAAATTCGGTATATATCAATTCTTTCTTTTACATCATAGTTATTACTTTAAAATCGTCAATATTAAAAAAAGCTGAACGATCCAGATTATTTCTGCTTCTCGTCCAGCTGTTTTTTGCTTCGATTTATTCACTTAGCTTTCTTGTAGTTCTTCGGTAACACTAAGGTCAAATACATCATGCAATGCATTTACTGCAGTGACTAAATCATCATTATGCACTAATACCCAAATCGTGGTATGACTATCTGCAGACTGCAGAATTTGCACACCAGAATCGGTTAATGCCTGCACGATTTTAGATGCAACACCAGGAACGCCACTCATTCCTGCTCCTACTGCAGATACTTTGGCACACCCTTCCGTTACCTCTGGATGGAAACCTAACATTTCTAGTATCTCAATTGCTTTGGTTGTTAAATTTTCTGGAACTGTATAGACGACACCAGTCGGTGATATGTTAATAAAATCAACCGATATACCTGCTTCGGCCATCGCTTTAAATACTTCTGATTGGACACGATAAGCTGATTCTTTCGTCTGAACTTTAATTTGCGTTACTGGTGAAATATGTGCAATACCAGTAATCATCCGATCAGGTATATCCATTCCAAGCTCATGAACTCGAGATGAAGTAACTAATGTACCTAACTGTTCGGAATAGGTTGACCGGATTCGCATCGGAATTTTCCCTTGCATTGCAATTTCTACTGCACGTGGATGAATTACTTTTGCTCCTTGATAGGCCAAGTTACATATTTCTGTATACGTTACAACATCGAGTGGCCTGGCATTTTTTACAACACGTGGATCAGCAGTCATTATACCTTCCACATCCGTAAAAATTTCAATTCTTTCTGCAGCTAAAGCAACACCTAGAGCTGCAGCAGAAGTGTCACTACCTCCACGTCCGATAGTAGTTATTTCACCAGACTCACTTTGTCCCTGAAATCCAGCTACAACTACAACATCGTGTGTTTCCAATTCTTTTAAGATTCTAGAAGGATTCACTTCTTTTATTTTTGCTCGATTGAAATCTTCATTCGTAACAAAGCCTGCCTGCGCTCCAGTTAAAGCAACCGTAGAAATATGGTTTTTTTGAAGTTCATTCGATAAAACTACAGAAGAAATTACCTCTCCACAAGACATAAGTAAGTCAAGTTCACGTGGTGAATTTGTATTGGTTGGGAAGTCTACAAGTCCAAGTAAACTATCAGTCGCATAAGGATCTGGTTTTCTACCTAAAGCAGATACTACAACTACGAGTTTATATTCTTGCACTAATGCCTCACGAATATGACGAATGACATGCTCTCTATTTTCTGCGGATTGTACCGAAGTTCCTCCAAATTTTTGGACCATCACTTGCACTTTAAAACACCTCTATAAGTTATCCAAGTTTGATTATTGGATGATTGTATTTTTGTATTCGATTATTTTTTTAACCATTGATTCTTAATTAATGTTTGTGCAATTTGGACTGTATTCCAAGCTGCCCCTTTTAATAGATTATCAGATACTACCCAGAGATGGAATCCTTTATCTTCATCTAAATCTTTACGCACACGACCAACAAACACTTCTTCTTTTCCTTCAGCTGATAACGGAGTAGGATATATCTGACTGGTTGGATTATCCTCTAGGATAATTCCATCTGCGGATTCTAATAAATTCCAAATATCTTTTACTTGTACTCCGGCTTCATCTATTTCCACATACACACTCTCTGCATGAGAAGTAACAAAAGGAAGACGTACACATGTTGCTGCTACATGTAATGCATCATCATGTAAGATTTTCTTTGTTTCATTAATCATTTTCATTTCTTCAAATGTATATCCATTTTCTTGGAATACATCAATTTGTGGTAAAGCATTAAAAGCGATAGGGAAATGTTTTTCATCACCTTTTACAGGAAGTAAATTTGCTTCCAATGCTTCGCCATTAAGTTGTTGCTGTGATTGTGTCTTTAATTCATCAATTGCTTCATTTCCCGCACCAGAAACTGCCTGATAGGTAGAAACAATAATTTTATTTAAACCGTACTTTTCTTTGATAGGTTGTAATGCAGCTACCATTTGTATAGTAGAGCAGTTAGGATTTGCAATAATTCCTTGATGTTTTTTTAAGTCTTCCGGATTTACTTCTGGAACAACCAAAGGTACATCCTGATCCATACGGTAAGCACTAGTATTATCTACTACTACTGCACCTCTTTTTACTGCTTCTGGAGCAAGTCGCTTGGATACAGAACCACCAGCAGAAAATAGAGCAATATCTACCCCTTCAAAAGATTCGGGTGTAGCCTCTTCTACAATAATTTCTTTGCCATTTACGGTAACAGTAGAACCAGCTGAACGTTTTGACGAGAGTAATTTTAAATTGTTAATTGGGAATGATTTGTCTTGTAATAGTTCGATGATTTTTTGTCCTACCGCGCCTGTCGCGCCAACTACTGCCACGTTATACTTTGTTTCCTGTGTCATTAAAATGACTCCCTTCCACATTCTAATTCTGTTCTCTAGTAAACTATTCTAACATACTTTACTCTTGATAAGGTACAATTATCGGCTGAAGTTGTTTCCCTTGTAACGCTTCTTCTACTGTAGGGATTAGAAAATCTAATTTTGCAGATAGTGAGTTTGGTTTTTTAAAAGGATGATCTTGCCCAAACGGAATGAAATAGATATATTTGCTATTTAATAAAGTAGCTAGATTTACAGCATTTAGTCCTAATGCATCATTTGTTGTCATACCTAATACGACAGGTTGATTATTTCGTAATGTTGATTTCGCTGCCATTAATACACTGTTATCCGTATGAGCATGTGCAAATTTACTCATTGAGTTACCTGTTAGTGGAGCGACAACCATAACATCTAACGGACGATCAGGACCAAAAGGTTCTGCTTCTGGAATGGTACGAATGACGGGATGTCCTGTAATTTCCTCTAAACGCTCTATATGATCAGCTGCTTTTCCATGCTTCGTATCTGTATATTGAACGGTTTCTGTAGCAAAAGCAATCACTTCAGCATCCAGTGAGATAAGTTCCTCAATTTTAGGAAATATGTGTTCAAACGTATGATGAGAACCAGTTAACCCAAATCCAATTCGTTTACCATTAAGAGTCATGATTCGCTCCTCTCCTCATCTAATATCTGATTAACGACATCTGCCAAGATTTTCCCAGCTGTTCTTGGAGCAACAATTCCCGGAAGACTTCTCGCTAATATAGCATTAATACCTCTTTTTTTTGCATACGTAAAATCTGTACCTCCTGGTTTTGATGCTAAATCTATAATCACTGCATTGGTTGGTAAATGTTGTATAGATTCCTTCGTAACAACGAGTGCAGGGATTGTGTTAATCAAAATATCACACTCAGACGTATATTCTGCCATCTTGCTCAACGGAATTGCTTGTAAGCCCATTTCCGTAATACGCGCCAGATCCTTTATACTTCTAGCACATACAGACACGTGTGCACCTAAAGCAGAAAACTTATTTGCTACTGTATTTCCTACTCTTCCAAAACCAACCACCATCACCCGTGATGAATGAATCGTTTGATCTGTTTGTTCAAATGCCATCATAATTGCACCTTCTGCTGTTGGAATGGAATTATAAATGGCCACATCATCCCGTTCTAATAATGGAATTAGTTTTACTCCTGCATTTTTCGTTTGTTCTGTTAAATAGTCATTCGTTATTCCTGTGAACACAACACACGTTTTCTTCAACTGTTGAAACCAATTAGGTTCTAAATGAATCTCTTTATCAGTAAAGACCGTTTCGACTTTTCCATTCTGATCTATACCTGTAATCGGTAATATAACCACGTCTAAAGTCGAGGGATCTAGCTCATCTAATTCTAATTCATTTAAACCTGTAAAACCTTGTTCTAATTTATCAAATCCACATAAAAGAAGCTTATTATTTGGCACATTTTTTAATTGCTTAATAAGCTCTAAATATCTTGCATCTCCACCAATTACTGCTATTAATCGATTCATAAGGATTATAAACCTCCAAACTCCCAATTCCTTTATTCATTTTTCTTTATAGCTTATGTGTTTAGCGGCAGGGAGTGAATATTTCCAACGATTAATGCAAAGAAAAAGGCTATTGTCACTCTAATCGTGACAAATAGCCATATTTAAGAATCCATCAATTCCGTATCGATCATAATCATATCTTCACCAATTTTTCGTATGGATTTCCAGTTAATCTTTGTCTCTTCTCCTTCTTTAACAAGTCCAAACCATTTATAACTTGGGATAATAAAAGCCTCAATCTGTCCATTTTCTTCATTTATCTCTAGATCTGTTTGTCCTAAAACACCAAGACGTTTCCCTTCGCTTACATTAATTATTTCCTTATCGCTCATATCTCGAAATCGCACCAAAATATCACTCCTTTAATACTTACTATTAAATCAATTCTATGCAATATAAGAAGTAATCATGATAGCAGAAATTCTAAAACAAAGAACAAGTGGTTGGTAGAAAAGTGTTAACACAAAAGTTAAATACAAAACATTTATATTTAAACAAAAAAAGAACCCGCTCCTCAAAAAACGGAACGGATTTACTTTTGATTATTTATCTTGTCTAGTTGGCTTTAGGTGCGATTAAGGCACGAGCAGCTTTTTCTTTAAATACCTCATTAATTACTTGTTGAATCGTATCATGACTCACTGCATCAATTTCTTGTATCATTTCATCTAGAGTACGATGTCTTTTTAATAACAATTCATTTCTACCATTTCGAGACATGCGGCTATTAGTGCTTTCAAGACTTAGCATTAAGCCACCTTTTAATTGCTCTTTACTATTCCTTAGTTCTTTATCTGTTAAGCCATTTTGAATTAATGTATTCACCGTCAATTGAATCGTATCTTCAAGGACCGATAATTGTTCTTTACCTGTTCCACCGTAAATCGTTAGTAATCCACTATCAATAAATGTGGAATGATAAGAAAATACTGCATAAGCGAGACCTTGTTTTTCACGTACATCTTGAAATAATCTCGAGCTCATACTACCACCTAATACATTATTCATAATTGTTAAACTATACAATAACGGATGACCTTGCTCTAATCCTTGATAACCAAGACATAGATGCGCCTGTTCTGTATCTTTATGACGATCAATCGACTCAGCTAAAAATGTAGGTTTAATTATTTCAACTAAATTTGATTTACCGGTGTAGCTACCAAATGAAGAATCAATCGTCTTCATAAATGAAGCGTCTACATTTCCAGCTACTGAAATAACTACACGTTCCGGAGAATATGCATGTTCAATATAGTCTTTCAATTGAGCTGAATCAAAAGAAAGTAATTGATCCTCTGTACCTAATATTGGGTAACCTAATGGATGTGTCCCATATGATGCTTTTGCTAATAAGTCATGTACAATATCATCTGGTGTATCTTCATACATTTTTATTTCTTCTAATACTACTTTTTTCTCTCTTTCCATCTCTTCTGGATCAAAAGTAGAGTTAAAGAACATATCAGCTAATATTTCCAAGGCATATTCTTTATGTGTGTCTAACACTTTCGCGTAAAAGCATGTATACTCTTTGGAAGTAAATGCATTTATTTGACCACCAATAGAATCAAACTCTTCTGCAATATCTTGTGCGGATCTTGTAGCAGTCCCTTTAAAAAACATATGCTCTAAAAAATGAGAGATTCCATTGTTTTGATTGGATTCATTTCTAGATCCTGTTAATATCCAAATACCAATGGTTACTGAACGCACTGCTGGAATTTGTTCATGTACAATTCGTAAACCGTTATTGCATGTATGTCTTTCTATCACAAAATTTCCTCCTAAAATCCTCAGGTTATCTATCTTCACTTAATAATGCTTCAATCGTACCAATTTTATATCCTTTTTCTTTAATGATCGTTATCATCTCTTCTAAACCTCGTGTACTAGAAGCTGTAGGATGCATCAATACGGTTGCCCCAGGATGAATTTTTTCTCTTATTCTATTGACCATCACAGATACAGACGGATTCTTCCAATCAATAGTATCTACCGTCCAAAGGATGGTTTCCATATTTAAATCTGCAGCAGTCTGTACAACAGTATCACTAAAGCTACCACTTGGTGGAGCAAACCATTTAGGAGTCTCACCAGTGATCGCATTTAAAATTTGATTCGTTTGATTAATTTGATTATAAGCTTCCTCCTCGGAAAGTGTTGCCATATCGGGATGATTGTATGCATGATTGCCAATTAAATGTCCCTGCTCATCAATCATTTGTACAATCTCCGAATTTTCTTTTGCCCATTTACCTTCAATAAAAAAAGTGGCCTTTACTTCATGTTTCTTTAGCACTTGTAGTATTTCAGGAATATACTCTTCTCCCCAAGAAACATTAATTAAAAAAGCAGTCATTTGTTTTTCAGGATGACCTCGATAAATAGGAGAAGCAGGCAAATCATCCAAAGACACTTCAGGTGGAATTTCATCAAATACAAATAAATCATCGTTAAAACGATTTTCATCATCTTTCATTTTCTCATAGGATGCGTTCACATCCACTTGTCTACCATTTCTACCCGGTGTTTTCTTCCACACATTATCTATATAGGCATTCTGCGGCTCTTCCTTATATTCTTTACTTTTTTGTTCTATTTCCATATAAAGTTCATCAGTGGAAGAAGTCGGTACTTCCATCGATACCTCTAAAGGATTTAACTGAAATGGATTATAGTTAAGATCGATTACAGTAAAGACTAAAATAATAAAAACAAATAAATTTACAAATTTTTGATAGCGCCTCATACAAACCCCTCCCCTTACATGTCTATGCAAAAGGAGGACAAGTATGTACTACCTATGATATGTATTTTTTTGCCTTTCATATGTAAAAACAAGACGCATGCAAAAAAGAAACTGAAAATAAATTGGTTCAGCTTCTTTTTATCGCCTTTTAATGATTAATTACGCCTGTTCTTTTGCTTTCTTCTCATCTTGAATAACTGCTTTTCTAGATAAATTCACACGACCTTGACGATCAATTTCTTTTACTTTAACCATAATTTGATCACCTATGGAAACAACATCTTCCACTTTGTTCGTGCGTTCTTCTGCAAGCTCTGAAATGTGAACGAGACCATCTTTCCCTTTAAACAATTCTACGAAAGCTCCAAACTTCTCGATTCGTTTTACTTTACCAAGATAGATCTGTCCTACTTCCACTTCACGTATAAGATCTTCAATAATTTGTTTCGCTTTTTTGTTCATTTCGTTGTCTGTTGAGGAAATAAAGATACTTCCATCTTGTTCAATGTCAATTTTCACACCAGTTTCATCAATAATTTGATTGATTTGTTTTCCACTTGGTCCAATAACATCACGAATCTTATCTGGATCAATTGCCATTGTTAAGATTTTCGGTGCAAACTCAGATAGTTCTTCTTTCGGTTTTTTAATTGTCGCTAACATCGATTCTAGTATTTGCATACGACCTTTTTTAGCTTGAGAAAGTGCTTCTTCTAGAATATCTCGAGATAGCCCGTCAATCTTAATATCCATTTGTAAAGCAGTTACCCCTTTAGCGGTTCCAGCTACTTTAAAGTCCATATCTCCTAGTGCATCTTCCATACCTTGTATATCTGTAAGAATCGTATAATCATCACCTGATTTAACAAGTCCCATAGCAATACCTGCAACCGGCGCTTTAATTGGCACTCCAGCATCCATCATTGCTAATGTACTAGCACAAATACTTGCTTGTGATGTAGAACCATTAGATTCTAAAACTTCTGATACAAGTCGAATTGTGTATGGGAACTCCTTGTCATCCGGAATTACTTTTTCTAAAGCACGTTCCCCAAGTGCTCCATGACCAATCTCACGACGACCTGGCCCACGGATTGGACCTGTTTCGCCTACACTATACTGCGGGAAATTGTAATGATGCATAAATCTTTTTGACTCTTCTAAGTCTAAACCGTCTAAAATTTGCACATCACCAAGTGCGCCTAGTGTACACACACTAAGTGCCTGTGTTTGTCCACGAGTAAATAGTCCAGAACCATGTGTACGTGGCAATACGTGGATTCTGGAAGATAACGGTCGAATTTCATCCACTTTTCGTCCATCAGGTCTAATTTTTTCTTTCGTGATTAACCGACGAACTTCTTCTTTTACCATACTATCTAGAATTGATTTTACTTGTTTGATTACATCTTCTTCGACTTCTTGTTCTTCATAATGAGCAACAATTTCTTCTTTTGCCTGTTTAATCGCTTCATCACGCGCATGTTTTTCCTGTACCTGTATTGCAGTTACAATCTTATCTTTTGCTTCTGAATGAACATTTTTAACTAGCTCTTCTTCAGACTCAGATAATATAACTTTAAATTTTTCTTTTCCACATGCCTTGACAACTTCTTCTTGGAAAGCAACTAAGCGCTTAATTTCTTCGTGGCCAAACATAATTGCTTCTAACATAATATCTTCTGGAACTTCATTTGCTCCTGCTTCTACCATGTTAATCGCATCTTTTGTACCAGCGACAGTTAATTCAATATCACTTTTTGCTTCTTGCTCAATTGTTGGGTTTATAATAAATTCCCCGTCTACTCGTCCAACATTCACACCAGCGATTGGTTGTTCAAATGGAATATCAGACACGCCAAGCGCAATTGAAGAGCCAATCATAGCGGCAATTTCTGATGGGCAGTCTTGATCTACACTCATTACCGTACTAATTACTTGCACTTCATTTCGAAAACCGTCTGGGAACAATGGACGGATAGGTCGGTCTATTAAACGAGATGAAAGGATCGCTTTTTCACTTGGACGTCCTTCTCGCTTTATAAATCCTCCTGGTATTTTACCAACTGCATATAGTCGTTCTTCGTAGTTTACTGTTAGTGGGAAGAAAGGAAGGTCCTTTGGTTCACTGGAAGCAGTTGCTACGGATAAGACAGATGTATCGCCATAATGAATCATACAAGCACCATTTGCTTGCTTTGCTAATTCTCCAACTTCCACGGTAAATTTCTTCCCGGAAATTTCTGTGGAGAATAGTTGTTTTTCTTCTGCCATTATTTCTATTTCTCCTTTCATGCTACGACAATATATCTGTAGCAGTTCTATATTCAAATGCATTTCGGTGTTACATCAAAAACATTCTCTTTTTATAGCATAAACTATCCATAAATAGGAATCAATCCAGAATCATATGTAACAACAATTATAGGTAATAGAAAAAGCAGGATTGCTCCTGCTTTTTTTAACATTATCGACGTAAGCCAAGTTTTTTTATTAATTCACGGTAACGAGTAACGTCTTTGTTACGTAGGTACGTTAATAGATTACGACGTTTACCAACCATCTTTAAAAGACCGCGACGAGAATGATGATCTTTTTTATGAACTCGTAAATGTTCATTTAAAGAAGTGATTTCTTCCGTTAGTACAGCGATTTGTACTTCTGGAGAACCAGTATCGGTTTCGTGAACCTTGTACTCGCTAATAATTTCATTCTTACGTTCCTGTGTAATTGCCATATGGCACACCTCCTAAAAATTCTTGATCCCCAGTCCCCTAGCATACGTCGGAGTTACGTGATGCCAAGCGACGGTTGTACGAATATAAGCATACAGCTTATGACGAAAAAAATCAAGTAAGATAATTATTCTTTTGTTAAATAGGATCGAATTTCCTGTTCATCCTGTTTCATTCGATCGATTAATGCTTCAACTGTATCAAATTTTTCTTCGGGGCGAACATAATCCAGCCATTCAATGATTAATTCTTCTCCATATAAATCATTAGAGTAATCAAAAATATATACCTCGACAGATACGTCCTGCCTGTCCTCAGTAAAAGTTGGGTTAGTACCAATATTCGCCATGCCTTCATAACGTTGGTTTTTTATCCACGCATATACAGCATAAATACCCTGGCGTGGTAAAAGTGAATCATTTGGAACATCAATGTTTGCTGTAGGATAACCAAGTTCCCTTCCACGTTGTGCCCCTTTAATTACCATGCCAGTTGATTGATACGGTCTATTTAATAATTGGTGTACTTTTTCTACATTACCCTCTTTTAATTCTTGCCGGATCCGTGTTGAACTTACTTTCTCTTCATCTAGAGATACCTGGTCTACCTTCTGCCAAGTAAATTTTTCGTTGGAGTAATCTGAAATATTATTCATATTTCCTTTCCCTTTATAACCAAATGAATAGTCAAAACCCGCAACTAGATGTTTTATATGTAATCCAACGATAAAGTGATCAATAAATTCTTGTGGACTTAGTTTGGACAACTGTTCATTGAAAGTAATAATATAAAGACGATCTACACCAAGCTCCTGTAAAACTTCCTGTTTTTCTTTCAACGTAGTTATATATTGAACCTGTTTCGTATCTTTCTTTAATACTACGGAAGGATGTGGATGGAATGTAATCACTGCACTATCCATCGCTTTTTTTTCGGCTTCTCGTACTGCGGTTGTAATTACTTTTTGATGACCTTGATGAATACCATCAAAAAATCCAATTGCACTTACGGTTTCTGGTAATTCTTCTATATGCAAGCTATGTGGATATGTTAATTCTATTGTCCTCAACTTCTTCACCTACACTTTTTTATCTTCAATTGCAAATACACGTACTGGTTTTATCTGATCTTCATTTGTTGGATGCGATTGATAAATAGCCAGTACATTTCCTCTATGGACAAATACAAACGGATCTGTGTGCTCGTGATGATTTCTCTGTAATGAAAGTTTCTGGCCATTTAAAATTCTTTTTTTCATATCTTCATTTACTTCAATCTGATCCAAATGTTGCAAACCGTTTATAATTGGAACTAATAATCTTTCTTCGGATTGATTGGAAACAGCCTCTTCTATCATATCAAAAGTTATCGTATTTTTCTCAGAAAATGTCCCAGTATTTGTGCGAACAAGTAAAGACATATGTGCTGGATACCCCAACGCTTTTCCTATATCTACACATAACGTACGTATATAAGTACCTTTAGAGCAAACGATACGAATGTCAAACGAATGATTTTTCTCATTAACACTGGTAAGCGTTAATTCAAATATTTCAATTTCTCTCACAGGCCTTTCCACTGTTTCATTTGCTCTTGCATATTCATATAATTTTTTTCCGTTTACCTTTACAGCGGAGTAAATTGGCGGGATTTGCTTCGTTCTTCCTAGAAAAGTTTGAAGTACTTCGTGTAATTTCTCTATAGTAGGAAAATCAGATACTTCCTTTGTTTCTACTATTTTTCCTGTCGCATCCTCTGTCTCGGTTGAACTTCCAAGTTGTACCGTAGCTTCATATACCTTTTTCGTATCTGTCAAAAACGGAACAATTTTTGTAGCTTGTCCAATACATATAGGTAATACCCCCTCAACTTCTGGATCCAATGTTCCAGTATGTCCAACCTTTTTAGTCTTAAAATATCGACGACAACGTATCACACAATCATGTGACGTTAGTCCTTTTGGTTTCCATAACGGAAGAATACCATTCATCTTAAAGTCTCCCTTCTTCTTCATTACTAATATGGATTTTTCCACGTATAAAAAATCTGACCCAACGCTGATGGCTGGATCAGATTCTGATTTACTTATTTAAGTCTCTAAGAATTGTTTCAATGCGATTCCCTTGTTCTAATGCTTCATCAAATTCAAATGTTAATTCTGGTGTCTTTCTTAAACGAATTCGATTACCAATCTCAGAACGAATAAATCCTTTTGCTTTTGAAAGACCTAATAGTGTATCTTGTTTCTTCTTCTCATCTCCAAGAACAGAAATATACACTTTTGCCTGTTGAAGGTCACCAGTAACCTCCACATCAGTTACGGTTACAAATCCAACACGTGGATCTTTTATCTTTCTAGAGAGAATTTCACCAAGTTCTTTTTTCATTTGCTCTGCGACCCGATGAGCTCTTAATTCTGCCATATCTATCACCTCTGTACGTCTGTGGTTTATAATCTTTCCACATTTGTAATTGTTCTCTCTAACTCTGAAAACGAATCAATTTGACCAATCGCATGTTGAATGATTTTCTCGGCATGCACATAGTCAGTAGAAATCGATACGATACCAAACTTGGTACGCTGCCATAAATCATGAAAATCTAATTCTGTAACAGATACATTGGACGTCTGACGAAGTTTAGATATTACCTTCTTAATAATAGAACGTTTATCTTTTAAGGAATGACCATCATATAGCATACATTCTATTTCTGCATAGACAATCATTTACGTTCAATTTCTTCCATAACGAATGCTTCGATAATATCTCCTTCTTTAATATCATTGAAATTAGAGATTGTAATACCACATTCGTAGTTTGTTTGAACTTCTTTCACATCGTCTTTAAATCGTTTAAGAGCTTGAAGTTCTCCTTCATATAATACAACTCCGTCACGAATTAATCGAACGCCAGCATCTCTTGTAATTTTCCCATCTGTTACATAACTTCCAGCAATCGTACCGATTCGTGAAACTTTAAAAGTTTCACGTACTTCTGCTTGACCGATTACTTTTTCTTCATACTCAGGATCAAGTAATCCTTTCATTGCAGATTCAATTTCTTCTATCGCATTGTAGATAACACGATGAAGGCGCAGATCTACTTTTTCTGATTCCGCTGCGTTTTTCGCGTTTACATCCGGACGAACATTAAATCCAATAACAATCGCTTTAGATGCCGAAGCAAGAATAATATCTGATTCTGTAATAGCACCTACACCTGTATGAATGATCTTAACGTTTACGCCTTCTACTTCAATTTTTTGTAAAGATGCAGCAAGTGCTTCAACAGATCCTTGAACATCTGCTTTTACAATAATATTTAATTCTTTCATTTCACCTTGCTTAATTTGTTCAAATAAATCATCTAAGCTAACGGTAGATTGGGAGCCACGATTCGCGTCAATTTGTTTTTGTTCACGTGCTTCACCGATTTGACGAGCTTTCTTCTCATCTTTAAAGACAAGGAACTGATCTCCTGCTTGTGGTACACCATGTAGACCAGTGATTTCTACTGGTGTAGATGGTCCAACTTCTGTTACACGATTTCCAATGTCATTCACCATTGCACGTACTTTACCATAAGTATTCCCTACGACTAATGGATCTCCAACACGCAGGGTACCATTTTGAACAAGTAACGTCGCAACAGAACCTCTACCTTTATCGAGTTGAGCATCAATAACACTTCCAAACGCTTTTGCATTCGGATTTGCTTTTAATTCTTCTACTTCTGAAACAAGAAGAATCATTTCCAATAAGTCATCGATACCTTCATTTTTAATCGCAGAAAGATTAACAAAAATTGTGTTACCGCCCCAATCTTCAGGAATTAGTTCATGCTCTGTTAGTTCCTGCATAACACGGTCAGGATTTGCTCCTTCTTTATCCATTTTATTAACTGCAACAATAATTGGAACTTCAGCCGCTTTAGCATGGTTAATTGCTTCTACAGTCTGAGGCATCACACCATCATCTGCAGCAACAACTAAGATAGCAATATCAGTAATTTGTGCGCCACGAGATCGCATACTAGTAAACGCAGCGTGTCCAGGTGTATCTAAGAAAGTAATCTTCTTACCATCATTTTCCACTTGATACGCACCAATGTGCTGGGTGATTCCACCTGCTTCACCTGCTGTAACTTTTGTATGACGAATGGAATCTAACAATGTCGTTTTCCCATGGTCTACGTGCCCCATTATTGTTACAACAGCGGGACGTTCTTGCTTATCTTCTTCAGCATCTTCTTCAATATATTTGTCTAAATCTGTATCTTCTAGTATGATTTCTTTTTCAACTTCTACACCATACTCACCACAAATTAATTCAATAGCATCATCATCGATGTCTTGATTTTTTGTAGCCATTACACCAAGGAACATTAGCTTTTTAATAAGCTCAGCAGATTCTTTGTTAAGCTTATCAGCTAAATCTTGTACAGTTAGTGTACCATGATAAGTTATTTTCCCTGGAGTTTCTGCTGGTTTAGCAGCTGGTCTCTCTTGCTGTTGATTTTTCTTTGGTCCTTTTTGTTTCTTGTTTTTATTCAGTTTGGATTGATTCTTTTGTTTGTGCTGATTTGGTTTCTGCTTATTCTGTTGTTGTTTTTTAGGTTGATGTTGTTCTTTGTCAGCTTTCTCTGGTTTTGCCTTAAATTTATTATCTAGCTTTTTGACAACTTCATCAGAAATTGCTGACATATGATTCGTAACTTCAACATCTTCTGTTTTTAAGAAGTTAATTACTTCTTTACTTGCTATATTATTTTGTTTTGCATATTCATATATACGTATTTTACTCATACGTTCACCCCCGAATTTATTCCCCAATTAGAGATATGAGCTTTTTTGCAAAGCCTGCATCTAAAATAGCGACAGCTACTCTATGGGTCTTTCCGATTGAATGTGAAATAGTATCACGATCATCAACAAATCGAAACGGAATTTTATAATAATTACATTTATCCGTTATCTTTTTTTTCGTTTGTGGTCCAATATCACTTGCTAACAAGACCAATTTTGCACGGTTAGAACGAACTTCTTTTAAGATTGTCTCTTCACCAAAAGCACATTTACGTGCACGTACTGCAAGCCCAAGAATATTTAGGTAATTAGGATTCATGATACGTGCCTTCTATTACTTGTAACAAATCTTCGTAAAGAGATTCATCAATCTCTGTATTAAAAGTTCGATTCAATACATTTGTTTGTTTTGCCTGGTCAATTACTTCTTTATCTTTGGAAAGATACGCTCCTCTACCATTTTTCTTACCTGATGGATCGACGAATACTTCCCCTTCCTTATTTCGAACGACACGTATTAATTCTTTCTTCGGTCTCATTTCATTGGTGACTATACATTTACGCTCTGGAACCTTTTTCTTCTTAACCAATGACATTTACCTCCTTATTCAAACAAGTCATTTTCATTGTCAGAATAGGATTCACCTTCATCGAGTAATCCTTCTTCTCTTGCTTCGGATTCACTTTTAATATCTATTTTCCACCCTGTCAATTTAGCTGCCAATCTGGCATTTTGGCCTCTCTTACCAATTGCTAGGGATAACTGGTAATCTGGAACGACCACCGTCGTTGATTTTTCTTCCTCGTTCACGGACACCTTAACTACTTTTGATGGACTCAATGCATTAGATACATATACTACTGGATCTTCTGACCATTGAACAATGTCTATCTTTTCACCTTTTAGTTCAGTTACAATTGCCTGAACTCGTTGTCCACGCTGTCCAACGCAAGAACCAACTGGATCTATTTCCGGATCAGATGCATACACAGAAATTTTAGAGCGATCTCCTGCTTCACGAGCTACTGACTTTATTTCTACAGTTCCATCATAAATTTCTGGAACTTCCATTTCGAATAGTCGTTTTAATAGACCAGGATGGGATCTAGAAATAAAGATTTGTGGACCTTTACTTGTATTTTCTACTTTCGTAACAAACACTTTCAAACGGTCATGCACATGATATTCCTCTGTAGGCATCTGCTCAGATTCAGCTAGTTTTGCTTCAATCTTACCTAAATTAACATATACAAAGCGTGGATCTTTTCGTTGAATTATACCCGTCATGACATCTTCTTCACGATCAACATACTCAGAGAAAATCACACCTCTTTCTGCTTCTCGAACTCGTTGAGTCACAACTTGTTTTGCAGCTTGTGCAGCGATACGGCCAAAATCTTTTGGTGTTACCTCTACCTCGATAACATCATCCACTTCATAGTTTGGGTCAATTTTTTTTGCTTCATCTAAAGAAATTTCTTGTTGTACATCTTCTAATTCGTCTACTACTGTTTTACGTGCATAAACTGCCATTTTTCCGGTTTCTTCATTCAACTCTACTCTTACATTGGAAGCAGATTTGAAGTTTTTCTTGTACGCTGAGATTAAGGCTGCTTCTAAGGCCTCCATTAAGATATCCTTATCAATTCCCTTTTCTTTTGCTAAATTCTCAATCGCATCAAATAACTGCATGCTCACTTTTACTTTTCCCCCTTTTATTAAAACGTAACAGCAATTCTTGCTTTGGCAATTTTGTTATAAGGTATCTCTACTTGCTTCTTACGCGTTTTCACTTTATATTCCATTGTTACAATTTCTCCATCAAAGGATTGTAATGTACCTTCATACTCTTTACTTCCATCAATAGGCTCATATAATTTCACAAAGATATTTTTCCCTATACTGGAGTCAAAGTCTTCTTTATGCTTGAGTGGACGTTCTACTCCTGGAGAAGACACTTCTAAGAAATATGCTTCTGTAATTGGATCTGACTCATCAAGCTTCTCACTTAGAAGTTCTGAAACTTCTCCGCATTCCATGATGTCAATACCGCCTTCTTTATCTATATATACACGTAGAAACCAATTTTTGCCTTCTTTTACATATTCAATGTCTACTAATTCTAGATTCTTTTCTTCTAAAATTGGAGTAACCAACTCTTCCGTTAAAGAAACCACATGAGAACTCATACTCTCATCCTCCTTAAATTCCGACTTAAATTAAATTCATTCAATATAAAACCCCTGCCAGATGTATCGGCTAGGGGGAAGCTAAACTCTTCATGGAAATGGGTAAGAATAAAGAGTGGGCGATTCACCCACTCTTTTAAACCGTACGTATCGAACGTTCTTTCCAAAAAATAGTATAGCATAGTTATCTTACCAATGCAAACGGCTCTAGTACTTGTGTAATAGAACGATTTATTAATCTAGTCAACATCTGTTTATAGGATATCCTTTTATTATAAAAACTATGCTATACAATACGTATTAGAATAAGGATAACTGGTTTTTATCTTCCATTCCTTCTAAGCAACCATGATTGTCCAAGTATTCCAATACCGTTTTCGAAATTTTACTACGCTCTCTTAAATCTTCCTTAGACAAGAATTCCCCTTCTTCTCTCGCTTTTACTATATTTAATGCTGCGTTTGTGCCTAATCCATCCACTGCATTGAATGGAGGCAATAAACTTTCTCCATCAACAATAAAGTCGGTCGCACTTGATTGATATAGATCAACTTTCTTAAAAGAAAAACCTCGTTCACACATTTCTAGTGAAATTTCTAGTACTGTAAGTAAATTCTTTTCTTTTGGAGATGCGTCATTACCTTTAACAGTAATTTCTTCCATTCGTTTACGAATTGCTTCAGAACCCTTGATCATCGTATCAAGTTCAAAATCATCTGCACGTACTGTAAAATATGCAGCGTAAAATAGAATCGGATGATGAACTTTGAAATAAGCGATTCGAACAGCCATTAACACATATGCAGCCGCGTGTGCTTTCGGAAACATGTACTTGATTTTTTTACAAGATTCGATATACCAATCTGGTACATCATGTTTTTTCATCTCGTCTATCCATTCATCTTTAAGCCCTTTTCCTTTACGAACAAATTCCATAATTGTAAATGCCATCGATGGTTCTAATCCTTTATGCATTAAATAAACCATAATATCATCACGACATCCAATTACGTCTGGTAATTGGCAGATGCCATCATTAATCAACTCTTGGGCATTTCCAAGCCATACATCCGTACCATGTGACAATCCAGAAATAATGAGTAGCTCTGCAAAGGTCTTTGGCTTCGTATCTTCTAACATTTGTCGAACGAATTTGGTACCAAACTCAGGTACTCCTAATGTACCGGTTTTACAATTTATTTGTTCCGGTGTTACTCCTAATGATTCCGTACCAGAAAAGATTTTCATTACTTCTTCATCATCGGTCGGAATAGTTTTTGGATCCATGCCACTTAAATCTTGCAACATACGTATGACTGTTGGATCATCGTGTCCTAGTATATCAAGTTTCAACAAATTATCATGAATGGAATGGAAATCAAAGTGCGTTGTTCTCCATTCACTATTACGGTCATCTGCAGGAAATTGTATTGGCGTAAAATCATAGATTTCTTTATCAGAAGGAACAACGATAATTCCTCCAGGATGCTGTCCTGTTGTTCGTTTTACTCCAGTACATCCTTGTACAAGCCGGTCTACTTCAGCATTTTTATACACAAACTGATTATCTGAAGCGTATCCTTTTACATATCCATAAGCAGTTTTTTCAGCAACAGTTCCTATCGTTCCTGCACGATATACATTATCAATACCAAACAATTCTTTCGTGTAATTATGTGCACGAGGTTGGTAATCACCAGAGAAGTTCAAATCAATATCAGGAACTTTGTCTCCTTTAAACCCTAAAAATGTCTCAAATGGAATATCTTGTCCATCTTTCGTTAAGGGTTTCCCACACTCAGGACATTCTTTATCCGGTAAATCAAATCCACTAGCAACAGAACCATCGGTAAAGAATTCATGGTAATGACATTCTTTACAAACATAATGCGGTACCAATGGATTTACTTCTGTAATTTCTGTCATGGTTGCTACAAAAGAAGAACCAACTGAACCACGTGATCCTACAAGATATCCGTCATCTAAAGATTTCTTTACAAGTTTTTGAGAAATGAGGTAGATGACTGCAAACCCATTACCAATGATACTTTCAAGTTCTTTTTCTAAACGATCGACAACAATTTGTGGAACAGGATCTCCATATACCTCTTTGGCCTTGTTATAACATAAATCACGCATCTCTTGTTCAGCGCCTTCAATATTTGGTGTGAACAAACCATCTTTCACCGGTGAAATTTCTTCAATGGAATCTGCTAGTTGTTGACTGTTTTCAACGACAATTTCATTCGCTTTTTTCTCACCTAAGAAGTGAAAACATTTAATCATTTCATTCGTTGTACGGAATGGAGTATCTGGTAACTTATGGCGACTCAATGGATTTCCTGCTTGCGAACCTATTAAGATTTGACGATATTGCTTATCATGTTTATCTAAATAGTGTACATTACCAGTAGCAACTACGTTTTTTTTCATTTTATCTCCGAGATTGACGAGTTTTCGTAAAATGTCTAAGATTTGCGATTCGTTTTGAACTAGATCTTTTTCAATAAGATGGGTATAGTTCTCAGGTGGTTGTACTTCAATATAATCATAGAAATCAGCAACTTGCTCTGCTTCTTCCTCAGATTTTTGCATCATGGTCTCAAATACTTCCCCTTTATCGCAAGCTGTTCCAACTAAAATTCCTTCGCGGTGTTTTTGCAATACAGAACGAGGTAATCTAGGTACCCGGTAGAAGAAATCAATATGAGCTCTAGATACTAATTTATATAAGTTCTTTAAGCCTTCTTCAGTTTGTGCTAATAATGTGCAGTGGTATGGTCTTGAACGTTGATATGCATTATTCTCACCCATATGATTGTTCAATTCTAAATGATTGTTAATTTCTTTTTCTACTAAACGTTGAACCAATTTCCAAAGTAGATATCCTGTTGCTTCAGCATCATAGATTGCACGGTGATGCTGTGTTAATTCGATATCAAGATGCTTACAAAGTGTATTTAAGCGATGATTTCGTAGTTCAGGTAATAAAAATCGTGCTAATTCTAATGTATCAATTACCGGATTGGATGCCTTCTCATAATTGATTCTTTGAAATCCTTGATTAAGAAATCCCATATCAAAGCTAGCATTATGTGCTACTAATATATCGTTGCCCATCCATGTATGAAAATCCTTTAGAACATCAGCTACTTCAGGAGCATCTTTTACCATATCATCTGTAATACCAGTTAAATCTATAGTTGTCTGAGACAATGCATGATGTGGATTTGCAAATGACTCAAATCGATCAACAATTTCTCCGCCTTTAATTTTTACTGCTGCTAATTCTATAATTGTATCGTAAACAGCAGAAAGACCGGTTGTCTCTACGTCAAATACAACAAATGTATCTTCATATAAATCTCGATCCGCTTCGTTATAAGCAATCGGCACGCCGTCATCGACAAGGTTCGCTTCCACTCCATAAAGTACTTTAATACCATGCTTTTTCCCTGCATTATGCGCATCGGGAAATCCTTGTACGCCGGCATGATCTGTTATAGCAATTGCTTTATGTCCCCATTTCGCAGCCCTTTCTACTAAGGCTTCAGGAGAAACAACTGCATCCATTTGACTCATCGTCGTATGTGTGTGAAGTTCAACACGCTTTTTATCTTGCGCAGCCTCATCCATACGTTGTGTTACATGAATTTCATGAATGTCTTTGGCCATCATAGCTAGTTCATTCGTATACATATCGGTTTGAATACTTCCCCTTGCTTTTACCCACATGCCTTTTTTCACTGATGCAAATTTAGCTGCATCTTCATCACCTTTGGAGAACATTTTTATTTGGATTGAATCTGTATAATCTGTTGCTTTAATAATTAGTAGACTTCTTCCAGAACGTAATTCTCTCACTTCTGCATCAAATACATATCCTTGGACAGTTATGCGACGCTCTTCATCGATGATCTGATCCATTGTGATTGGTTCATCTTGAATCTTATAACCAATTGCTAATGGTTGCTGATCTGGAACAGACTTATCCTTATCTCTTTTCTCTTTTTCTTGTACAGTTTTCATAACTAACTGTTGGTCTTCGAGTGCTTTTTTATCTCGAAATTCTTTCATTGCTTCTGTGTTAGTTTTCACTTCAACTTCAAGTGTGTATGGTAGACTTCCGATTGACAAACAGAACTGATGAAATTTAGTTTCAAGCCTTTTCTTCAATGCTGATGCTTCCGCTTCGTTTCTAGCAGTTAACATAATCTTATTATTGGAAACTTCGGGAGCTTGATCCAATACTAGATCACGGTAAGCAGGAGACAAAGAGGTTTGTGCAATAAAATGCTTCCAATATATTTGTATATCGCCTTCCGGACAATGTTTATTTGCAGCAGACAAAGTTAAACTTACCTCTGCAATGGATGCAAAGGAGTCTTTAAGAGAACGATGAAACAATTGATAAGTTTGGAAAGGAAGTACATGATCTATATTTATATAAAAATTCCATTTCTTATCTGCTTTATGTACTTCTACTTTTTGTAGAGATGAATCAGAAAAATGTGCTTCGATTTCGTTCTCTGGCATCTGAATTTGCTCTAGTAATAATTTTAGCTTTTCCTTCTTTGAAATGTCCACTTCTTGCCCTCCTCTAAAGAAAGATGAATCAAAAAGGAAGAGGTTGAGACAAAAGTTTTTAATCAAAAGATATCTTCCAATGAACGGTGTTTGAAAATAGCTTCAAAAATATACTTCGCTTATCTAATGGGTGGCAGATGAAACCTCCGTTTGCTTTACGGTGGATTACCTTGTCCTTGTTCCATAGTCTAAGTATATTTCTTACACTAATTCAAAATATCCGTTCGTCTTTTGAACAAAACTTTTTATTTAGTCCCAACCTCTAGTTTCTCTTAATATATTTTACAAGAATAATCGTTGAATGTCATTCCATGTAACTACAATCATTAGTAACATTAGTAAAGCAAACCCTACAAAATGGAATATACCTTCCTTCTCAGGAGCAATCGGCTTCCCGCGAACAGCTTCGAGCCCTACAAAGAGCAAACGTCCACCATCCAAAGCTGGTAATGGAACTAGATTAATTATTCCTAAGTTAATACTTAACATCGCTGTCCATAAAAGGAAGTTTGAAAAACCAGTCTGAACCACTTGGTCTGTAGCGTCATAAATACCAACCGGCCCCGATAAAAGCTCAATAGAAACTTGCCCTGTTACTAACATAAATAAGTTTTGTATAATCATGGTGGTTGTATCATACGTTCTTTCAATTCCATAAACAAACGTACCTAATACGTCTTTTTCAAACCCTTGATACACCCCAATTTGCCCAATTGTAATAGGATCCCCAACTTCATTCACGGCTTCCGCTTCACCTGGAACAACAGATATATCTTGTGATTCACCATTTCGTTGAACCACCATATCTAATTCTTGTCCAGGGTTTTCACGAACAATGGAAGTGAATTCTTCCCAAGTAGAAATGGACTGATCACCTATTTGTGTAATAACGTCATCTTGTTGGAAACCAGCCTGTTCAGCTGGTGTATCAGGTTGAATTTCACCAAGTTTAGCTTCTTCCACTGGCACACCTTGAATAATCCCTAAAATAAGGAAAATCGCTATCGCTAATACAAAGTTCATCATTGGCCCAGCAAATAATTGCATAGCACGTTTACCTGTAGACTTGGAAGCAAACTGTCGATTATATGGAGCGATTTGTGTTTCACGCTCGTCCATTACAAACATTGCTTTTTCATCAACATCGAAAGATAATCGGGTTTCATCATCATCTAATTCGTATCCTTCAATTATTAATTTATGGTCTAGGTCTACATTTTCTACTTCAATGACTCTAGCATAAGGATGCTTTGATTTGTTATTTACAATGATTTTAGACACTTTACCATCTTGATTAAATTCAAGACCAATATGATGTCCAGGTTTTAATTCAATAATTTCAGGATCTTCACCAGCTACACGAACGTACCCACCAGCAGGAATTAAACGAATCGTATACAAGGTTTCATTCTTAGTGAAGGAAAAGATTTTAGGCCCAAAACCGATTGCGAATTCTCTTACGAGCATACCTGCTCGTTTTGCAAAAATTAAATGTCCCCATTCATGAATGGAAACTAAAACTCCAAACATTAGTATAAATGCAACAACCGTTGTCATAATAACACCTTCCTTTTAGTGGAGCAGGCATTCGAATTAAGTATACAAGCTCTCCGTTAATTATATTCATGAAAAGGTTAAGATTAACCTTTTCGACTAAAATCGTCTAAATTTATTTTAGAAAAAATGTATAAAATGTAATAACGGAAAAACAAATAACATACTATCAAATCGGTCTAATATTCCACCATGACCAGGTAGTATATTACCTGAATCTTTCACATCATAATTTCGTTTAAATGCTGATTCCACTAAATCACCAATTTGCCCAAAAATCGATGCCAATATCGTTACAATAATTACAATTAACCATGTATGTTCAAATGGGGAAATCAAATGAAATACAGTTGCTACGATACAAGCTGTTAGTATTCCACCCAATGCCCCCTCTACTGTTTTCTTTGGACTAATGGTTGGCCAAAGCTTACGTTTTCCCCATTTTTTACCAAATAGATAAGCTCCAGTATCCGTTGCCCAAACAATGAAGAAGGCAAATAAAATATTATTTAATGCATTATCTCCGTTTCGTGTTTCCAACAGATAATAAAATCCAAGACCTACATAGAATGCGGCTAAAATTACAAAACCAACATGGTCAAACGTAAAACGATTCTTCACTAATACGGTATAACCTAATAAAATTAAGATTAATAAAGCAATTAGCTCATATCTTGTAAACCAATTAAATATTGCACCATAGTAAGTCGGTAATAGTATTAGCCAAACTAAACAAACTGATAAAATATAAGGAAATATATAATTTCCAATATGCCTCATCCGTAATAGCTCTAATAAACCAATTGTAGCTACTAGATAGATCAATATCATGAATGGAAGTCCACCGATAAGGATGAATGGGACAAAGATTAATAGTGCGAGTAATGCTGTAATTGTTCTTTGCTTCATTAAAAAATCATCACCTTATATACCTCCGTATCTCCTCTTTCGTTGTTGATATTCCATCAACGCTTGAAGAAATGTATCTTCATCAAATTCCGGCCAGAGTTTTTCGGTAAACCAAAATTCCGTATAAGCAAGCTGCCAAAGCATAAAATTACTCAGACGGTACTCTCCTCCAGTACGAATCAATAAATCTGGATCAGATAAACCGTTCGTAAATAAATGTTTCTCGAAATAACTTTCATCTAATTGTTCTACGTCAAATTCAGATGCTTTCGTCTCTTGCACTATTTGTTTTACTGCATGTATGATTTCATACCTACTTCCATAGTTTAGCGCAAAATTAAGTACTAAACCATCGTTGTCCTTCGTTTTCTCCATGGCATATTCTATCGCATCCTGTGTATGCTTAGGTACTGCATTAAAATCACCAATTGTTTGTACACGAACATTATTTTCTATTAAACCTGGTAAATATACATGCAGGAACTCTTTTGGTAATTTCAATATAAAATCAACTTCAGATTTCGGTCGTTTCCAATTTTCTGTAGAAAATGTATAAAGTGTCAATACTTTTACATTTGCATTAACAGCGGCTTTGACGATTCGATTTACTGTAGACACACCTTCTCTATGTCCAGCGATTCTAGGTAATCCTCGTTTTTGTGCCCAACGACCGTTACCATCCATAATGATAGCAACATGACTGGGAATGTTATCCCAATCTTCTAGTTCCGTTTCTTTTACTTGTTTTGATAAAAAAGGAATTTTGATAGACATAATCCGTCCCCCGAATGGTTGTTAATTCACAAACCTTTCTTTCTAACTTGAAGAAAAAGGTATGAAAGGCATGACCATGCCAAATGAATATATTGTAAATGACTATTCTCATTTACCCAATTATAACGACTTTCCTAACAGAATACAAAAGCCCCCTTTAATAAGAGGGCTTAATGGCATCTTACTACGTAAGAAGAAAACTGTCATCTAGAAAATCGATTTTTTTATAGAATAATTTACCAAAGTGAAATACCTTTTGGAATTTGTAATTAAAACTTAAGAGAAATTCATTAATTAAGCATCCTATTTCATTCTTACAATCACTAACTTGTACAGAATAAACTGAGGATAAAAGGCCGTAATTACACTTCCATAATTTCGTTTTCTTTATTTTTAGCTAATTGATCAATTTTATTAATATAATCATTTGTAGATGTTTGAACATCATCTTGGAAACCTCGAAGATCATCTTCCGTCAAGTCACCATTTTTCTCCATTTTTTTCAACAGATCATTTGTGTCTCTACGAATATTACGGATTTGAACTCTAGATTCTTCTGCGTACTTTCCAACCACTTTAACAAGATCTTTACGTCGCTCTTGTGTTAGTGCAGGAATATTAATTCGAATAATATTACCATCACTAGATGGAGATAGACCGAGGTCTGCTTTTTGAATCGCTTTTTCGATATCACCTAATGCAGTTTTGTCATATGGAGTGATTGTTAAGAGTCTTGCTTCAGGAGCTCCAACTGTTGCTAATTGGTTTAAAGGTGTAGAAGCACCGTAGTAATCTACAAACACACTATCTAAAATACTTGGGTTAGCACGTCCTGCTCTTACGGAAGCTAAATTCTTAGAAAAAGCTTGTACCGCTTGATCCATTTTTTGTTCCATCTCTTTTAATACAGAAGCTGACATTTTTATTTCCCCCTTATTGTTGTTCCGATCGTCTCACCTTGAACGACCCGTTTAATATTTCCTTCTTCCATAATTGAGAATACAATTAATGGAATATTATTATCCATACATAATGAAGAAGCCGTTGAATCCATTACACCTAAACCTTCATTTAACATTTCAAGATATGATAACGATTCGTATTTCTTAGCTGATTTGTTTATCTTAGGATCATCCGTATATACTCCATCAACATTATTTTTTGCCATTAAAATTACTTCCGCTTCGATTTCAGCTGCTCTTAATGCGGCAGTAGTGTCTGTTGAGAAATATGGATTACCCGTTCCTGCTGCAAAAATGACAACACGTTTCTTCTCTAGATGGCGAATAGCTTTTCTTCTTATGTAAGGTTCTGCAACTTGTCTCATCTCAATGGATGTTTGCACTCTTGTTTCAACATCGATTGTTTCCAAACCATCTTGTAATGCAAGAGAGTTCATAATCGTAGCAAGCATTCCCATGTAATCAGCGGATGCACGATCCATTCCCATTTCACTACCGACTTTACCTCTCCAAATATTTCCTCCGCCTACAACAATGGCAACTTCAACACCAAGGTCGGCAACCTCTTTTACTTGTTTTGAAATAGATTGGATTACTTTTGGATCGATTCCATATCCTTGATCACCACTTAAAGCTTCTCCACTTAATTTTAACACAACTCTATTGTAACGTGCTGTCGTCATAATAACCTCCAGAGAAAAAGTTTTTACTATTATATCACTTTTACTAATTAATAAGCTTGGTAAACCATACGTTAAAGTTCCAGTTACACTTATATGGTAAAGCTTAAAAATACCCTTACTTGCCAAAATAGGGAACAAATTAATGTCCCCTAATTTGTTGCAACTATTTTTTAATTTGACTCATTACTTCTTCTGCGAAATTGTCTTCGCGTTTTTCCATTCCTTCGCCCACTTCATAACGAACAAAAGTTTTTACAGTAGCACCTTTATCTGCTACATATTTTTTCACTTTTTGGTCTGGATCTTTTACGAAGCTTTGCTCTAATAATACAATTTCTTCAAAGAACTTGCCTAGACGACCTTCTACCATCTTTTCAACAATTTTCTCTGGTTTACCTTCATTTAATGCTTGTGTTTTTAATACTTCACGTTCACGGTTCACTTCTTCTTCAGCTACTTCATCACGAGATACGTAACGAGGATTTACTGCTGCTACATGCATGGAAATATCTTTACCTACTTCTTCATCTGTAGTACCTTCAAGTAATGAAAGAACTCCAATACGCCCACCCATGTGTAAGTATGCTCCAAATGCATCATTGTCTGTTTTCTCAATTACTTCGAAACGACGAAGAGAGATTTTTTCACCAATTTTTGCAACAACATTTGTAATTACAGAATCAATTGTATCTCCATCACCGTGCAGTTTTTGTTGAAGAGCCTCTTCAACAGAAGCAGGTTGGTGAGCAACTAAATGTTTTCCAAGATCCGTTAATAATTGTTTAAACTGATCATTTTTTGTAACGAAATCAGTTTCGCAGTTTACTTCAATAATAGCAGCTTTGTTACCATCAACTTCAATATGAGTTAATCCTTCTGCTGCTACACGGTCTGCTTTCTTCGCAGCTTTTGCCATTCCTTTTTCACGTAGAAAATCAATTGCTTGTCCAATGTCACCATTTGTTTCTTGAAGTGCTTTCTTACAATCCATCATTCCAGCACCAGTTTTTTCACGTAGTTCTTTTACCATTTGTGCAGTAATAGCCATGTATGGTCCTCCTTAAAATCAATAATTTAATTCTTTAAAAAAGGGTGATAAAAGGCTTCTATCCTCTTATCACCCTCACCTTTTCAATGATTACTCTTGAGTTGAAACTTCTTCTGCCGCTTCTTCTTCAGCAACAGCTTCGTTTGCTTCTTCTTCAACTACTTCTGTTTCTTCCCCTTGTTTCACTTCTAAAATAGCATCTGCCATTTTTGAAGTCAAAAGCTTCACGGCGCGAATAGCGTCGTCATTAGCTGGAATAACGTAGTCAATTTCATCTGGATCACAGTTTGTATCTACAATTCCGATGATTGGAATGTTTAGTTTATGAGCTTCAGCAATTGCAATACGCTCTTTACGAGGATCGATTACAAATAATGCATCTGGAAGCTTAGTCATTTCTTTAATTCCACCAAGGAATTTCACTAAACGTTCTTTTTCTTTTAATAGATTTACAACTTCTTTTTTAGGTAATACTTCAAATGTACCATCTTCTTCCATTTTCTCAATGGATTTCAAACGATTAATACGCTTGCGGATAGTTTGGAAGTTTGTTAATGTTCCACCTAACCAACGTTGATTTACAAAGTACATACCTGAACGGATTGCTTCATCACGCACAGAATCTTGTGCTTGTTTTTTTGTACCAACAAAAAGGATTGTACCGCCATTTGATGCGATTTCCTTTACGTAGTTGTATGCTTCATCCACTTTTTTAACTGTTTTTTGTAAGTCGATGATGTAAATGCCGTTACGCTCCGTGAAGATATATTTCTTCATTTTCGGATTCCAACGACGAGTTTGGTGTCCAAAATGTACACCAGCTTCTAGCAATTGTTTCATTGAAATTGCTGCCATGTTGCATTCCTCCTAATGGTTTTTTCCTCCGTATAGATCTTCTTTATAGAAACACTGATTCATATCAGCACCAATCCTACAAATCCCTATACGTGTGTTTTTTGTTCTAATCGTTCATGACTAGACTATTTACACCAAAAGTTACTATACCACAACATGATTAGTGAAGCAAGTTATTTCAAACATTTTTTTGATGAAGCTTTATAATAATCTCAGCTTCTGTTTTGCCACATTCCAATTCACTTGCAATTTCGTCAATTGTTTTGCCTTGATTATAAAGTTGTAATACTCGTGCTTCCAATGATGCCTCAACTGTATCTTCTGCATCTTCACTTGAGAAGTTCTCTTTTATTTGTTCACTAAATGGCTCCTCTTGGAGATTAAATTCTTCTAATACACCATTACTTTGCTGCTTTTGGTCAGGAGTAGCCCCCTTCTGTATTAGCGCTTGTAGATTTTGGTTCTCTTGTCTAATTTCTTCTATGTAATGTTTTAGTTTTGAATCTATATTCGATTCAGAAGCAGGTCGTTGCTTTAAGACTTGAATTTGTTGTAATAATTTATAAATTGCTAATAAGGCAATCATGTGTAATAAAAAACTGATAATCCATAAAAGAGAAGACATAATTCACCCCTAAACTATCCATTATAATCAATTTTGCTTCCTAAAAACGGATGCTCTGACTTTTGCTCTTGATTGTCATCTTTATTTTCATCTTTACTCTCATGTTTACGTTTGTTGTTTGAATCTACTTTATATGTATGATTCAATTCATTCACCTTTTTACTTCTCAGTTCTTGTTTTTTCGCTTGTAACTGCGCTAGCGATTCCTGAAGATGTTGTCCTTGTTTATCCATTTGATCCTGTATCTTTCCTGCATCTTGAACTCGAGGTAACGCTACTTGCATCTCAATTGATTTCCAACCCATACAAGCATCTCCTTTAATTATTCAAATAACGGAATAATTTCAATTTCATTCTTTGATACTTGGATTTTGACAAAATGGTGAGCACTTTTAATAATTCTTTTATATTTTCCAAAAGAAATAATAACATTTGGATGAATGAAATTTCGGACAGTTAAAGATGCTTTATTTTCAGAACCAATTGTCGATTGAATTACGAATAAAGATTGATCAATTAATTGCAGTTCTTCTTCTGTTTGTTTTAATAATTTTCTTTGTCGCAACAATGATAAGCGTAATTTCGGGTCATTATCTATACTTCCATTACGTAATCTGTCACCAACTTTTCGTATTTTTTCAACATCTTCTTCTAAAGTCTTTTTTCGATTAAGTAATTGTTTTTCTTTTTCATATTCATTCTTATTAATTCCAAATGCAATCTCTGTCGTAATTCCTAATCGGTTTCCGATGTCTTTCGCTTCCATTGTTTTCCCAGCAGATACTGTTCCACCTATGATATTCCCTAGTTTGCAAAACACATGCCCGATTGCTGTACAATCACTATGAAGAATCGATTTTTCTACATATAAATCATTCCCAGTCTGTATATGAGAGTGATTACAATAACCAAGTACAATATCATTTCCAGCTTGAATACTTCCGATATTTTTCCCAGCTATACCTTCCATAATAAAAACAGATCCACCAGCTATTATTGTTGCCCCTTCTACCATGCCTTGTATACGTATATCACCTTCTGCTTTAATCTCAAAACCAGACGGTACATCCCCTTGTATTTCAATGTTACCAACAAAATCCAAATTCCCTGTTTTCATGGATATCGATTCATTCACCTTAAATACAGGTAATACTTGAATTTGCTGATTGTTAATACTAATTTGTCCATCACTAACAGCATAAAAAGAATGAGCATCTTCTTTCCAAACAACATTTTTTCCCGCTCGAATCTTCTTCTGTTTTCCATCCTTCGCCTTTAAATCTCTTCCTGTAACATCTACCCCATCTACACCTTTTTTAGGTAAGATTAATTTGGCAAGCAATTGACCTTTTGTGACATTCGGTATTCGCATAACTTCTCGATAATCCCAATGCTCCTCTCGATTAATAGAAGTGTCTAAGTTTGCTAGAATTTCTAGCCTACCGTCTTCACCATTTATTGGCTTCGTACCTTCTGCTATAAGAATAGGTTCTATAACAGTTAAATCAATGCTAGTTAATATATCTTCCTTGATACCATGAACTATTCCATGTTCATGAAGTTGGTTTTCAATTGATTCATGAAACAATGCTATATCTTCTTCTGATAATGCCTCTTTTTCTATTTCTATATAAGCAGCCATTTTGTCTTTACTCGTATAAATTCTCCACGAATTATCTACTTTCATCCCTTTTACCCCTTTTCCCGTATATGACGGGCAGTAATACCCCCACTGAATGAAGTTTCACTTTATCGCTTTTGTACAAGCTACTACATAGCTTGTATTTTTTCTAACGTTTTTTTCAATTTAAAGATAGATCGTTTATGAATTTGTGAGATTCTTGAAGTAGTTAATCCAACGACTTGGCCAATTTCAGTAAATGTAAGTTCTTCATTATAAAACAAACTAACAACCAACTGCTCTTTTTCATTTAATAGTTTAATTCCTTGAATAAGCTCCTCTTTTAACTCTTCATTAATAATATGGTTTTCTGGCAATATAGCTCTTTCATCAGAAATCGAATATCCAATGCCTTCTTTTAATTGATCGGAGTTACCTTTTGGTTTTTCTTCAATGGATAAAATATTACTAAATAACGCATCTTTCATCGTAGTTTCTACTTCTTCGGTGCTCATACCTGTTAGTATAGCAATTTCTGAAGAATTTGCTTCTCTTTGATGGCTTTGTTCATATTCTTCAATTGCTTGTTCTACTTTTTTTGTCTTTTCCCGTATAGATCGAGGTAACCAATCTTCTTTTCTTAAGCCATCCATAATCGAACCCTTTATCCGAAAAGAAGCATACGTATCAAATTTTAAATCTCTGGAGGGGTCAAATTTCTTTAGCGCATCATAAAGTCCGAGAATACCAAAACTTCTTATTTCATCTTTCACTACGTTATTTGGAAGATGACTTGCAATACGTTCAGTGTGGTAGTTAACAAGATACATATAATTATTAATTAACTGATTGGCTGCATCCCCGTCCTGATCATTTTTCCATTTGTCCCACAGTTTTTGTTCCAGAGGAGAATTTGTCATATTCACTTGAAGCTCCCCTTTCTATTCTTATTTCTGGATTTAAATCATCATTGATTCTTGATTTATTTTTCGAACAGCAAGTAGTTTAGATCTTGGATCAAACTCAATTGTCCTACCAACGTTACCACCAACATCCTTACTTACAATAGGTACACCAAGTTCGGTTAATGCCTGCTCTACGGATTCTACATTTCTAGGGCCAATTCTCATCATGTCAGTACCAGTTCGTAATTGAAACATTTGAGCTCCCCCGGCTAATTTAGCTTTTAATGATGATTCTTCTGCTCCTCGTTTAATAAGTTCTTGATATAGATAAGGAATAGCCGTATCTGCATATTTATAGGGGTTAGTGTTTGTTTGCTTTCCTTGTTGCGAATTCGGTAACAATACATGCGATAATCCCGCAATTTCTTTTTTTTCATCATATATAACAGTCCCAACACAAGATCCCAATCCAGATGTACGAATCAATTGGGGAAATTGGATAATTTTCAAATCCGCAATACCAACTTTAACAACAGTGGTTTCTACGCTAGTCATTATAGTCAATTCCTAACTTTGTAAATAGATTATGGAAAGATTCTGGATCCGGTATAAAAAGAAATTTACCACTAATTTTTTCAAATTGTTTATCATCTTGATGCATTTCTGTATCGATAATAATCACATAATCACTTGTATGAGATATCTCAATTAATCCTACAGTTAAAATTGCACCTGCCATATCGATGCCTAAATAAGGGACAGAAGGTTGCAAATTCATGGTAGTAAAATCGGACAATGCGGATAAATAAGTACCTGTCAAAATATTGCCAATCTCACTTAATGCAGATATTGCAATTTCTTGGTTTTCCGTATTATCAAACAAAGAGTAATCTGGATTATTTGTCAATTTACGCACAAGATATTCTGCTTCTTCAATTTGTAATATTACATACACTGTCCCAGGAATGTCTCCATTAATACGAAACATTAATCCTACTATTGTTTGTTCCGGACCACCAATCAAATCCATGACTTCATCAAAACCAACTACGTTTACCTTCGGTACTTTCATGTCAATTTTTTGATTAAGCAACTGGGATAAGGCAGTCGCAGCATTTCCAGCACCGATATTGCCAATTTCTCTCAACACGTCACGTTGATCTTCATTTAATCGCTTTCTACTCATTCCTCTTCTTCCAACCAAGTAGAATCTTCTGAGTCTAGTGATAAGACGTGATGCATATCTAGTAAGATTAATAGTCGATCATCTATTTTTGCTACTCCACTTAGATATTCTGGTTTTACAGAATCAATAACTTCAGGAGCATCCTCTATAATATTTACTGGGATATCTATTACATCATTTGCTTCATCAACAATTAATCCTACTTCTTGATCTCCGACTCTTGAAATGATAATTCGTTTATTTTCATTAATATCTGTTTTCGTTCTTTCTAACCTTAGACGTAAATCAATAACTGGAATAACCACTCCGCGTAGATTGATGACTCCTTTCACATAATCTTCCTTATGAGGTATGCGAGTAATAGGCATCATACTCTCTATAGAGCCAATCCATTCAACAGGAAGTGCGTATTCCCCACCATCTAAGTCAAAAACAATCATTTTAATGCTCTTTATTGTTCCTTGTTCCATTTTGTATACCTCCTATAATTTATCTTAATTGTTTTACAATCAAACCAGGTATTTCCTGTAATGAGATTTCATAATCGATTAATCCAGCATTCACCGCAGCTTTTGGCATGCCATATACAATCGCAGTCTCTACAGATTCAGCTAACGAAATAGCAGATGCATCATGTAATCTCAATTGCTGTAAACCGTCTGTTCCATCATTGCCCATTCCTGTTAAAATACAGATAATCTTGTTGTAGTTTTTAATATGTTGAAGAGAACTGAAAAGATTATTTACAGACGGTCGATGCCCTTTTAACGGAGGAGATTTATCTAATGCTATTGCTAAGGACATGCCTACATTCTCCACCTTCATATGAAATCCTCCTGGTGCGATATAAGCTGTTCCAGATTGCAATATTTCTCCGTGAACAGCTTCTTTAACTGAAATTGCACAAATCGAATTTAATCGGTCAGCTAATGATTTTGTAAATCCAGGCGGCATGTGCTGTACAATAACGATTGGAGCTTGTATATCTTTAGGCAATTCCATTAACACCTTTTGTAATGCTTTTGGTCCTCCGGTAGAAGTACCTATAGCAACAATACTTCTTCGATATCTTTTTTTTCTATCTATATTAGCTATGGTCTTTGTTGATTGTATATTATCTTCCGCGGTTTCTTGGGTAGGATTCACCTTTACCGTAGAAGCCAATATAACCTTCTTACGAATTTCTTCTTCTACATCTCGAATATCTAATGAAATAGATCCCGAAGGCTTCATGATAAAATCTACTGCACCACTTGAAATGGCTTGAATTGTTTTTTCTGCTCCTGCTTTCGTAACACTGGATAACATTACAACAGGAACGGGATGTTCATTCATAATTCGTTGTAAAGCTTGCAGGCCATTCATTTTAGGCATATGGACATCAAGCGTTACCACATCTGGAGATAACTGTATGACTTTGTTTAGTCCATCTTCTCCATTGCGAGCAACAGCTACTACTTCAATTCTTGGGTCGTTATCTAAAATATCGGAAATTATTTTCCTCATAAATGCCGAGTCATCAATCACTATTGCTCGAACTTTTTTCATAAGATCACCCTTCCATCCAGTTCTTTAACCTACCTAGAAAGCTTGTGTCTGCGGAATTACTCTTCCTTTTTTCTTGCAAGTAAACATCTGCTAAATGTGTTATAGCTTTTGATGCTTTAGATCTTGGGTAAACTTCAGAATACGGCTGTTGTGCGGTAACTCCCTTTACAACTAATACATCATCCGGAATAACCCCAAGAGCTTTTACCTCTACAGATAAAAATTGTTGGATAACATTTTGGAATTTTTTTAATGAGGCTATCCCATCACTTCTTTTGTTCCATCTATTTAAAACTGCATAAATAGGAAGTTGATCATTTCTGGATACGATATGCTTTACCATCCCATATGCATCTGTAATGGATGTCGGCTCTGGCGTTGTGATAACAATACATTCTTCAGCTGATAGTGTGAAAAATAAGGACTCTTCAGTAGCTCCTGCTCCCATATCAAAAAAAATATAATCATATTGATGTATAAGCGTATCAAAAGCTTCATAAAATCTAGTTTTTTGAAGATCAGTTAATTTGAATAACTGGGATAAACTCGAACCACCGGCAATATAATGTAAACCATTTGATTCCTTTTCTATTAAACTATTAAGTGGTATATCGTTTTTGAGTAAATCAACAATAGAATAAGTAGAACGATTTCCTATTAGAATATCAATGTTGCCCATTCCGATATCTAAATCTAAGATTAATACTTTTTTATTTCGTTTTATCAGTTGTAGAGAAAAATTAACAACAAAATTTGATTTCCCTACTCCTCCCTTACCACTTACAACAGCTACTGTTTTCGCTTGGTGAACGGAATCACTTAGCCTTTTTCGCAACCCCTCTGCTTGGTCAATTTTCATTGTTATCACTTAGAATTAGATGCGACATTTCTTCGACAGATGGTTGTATGACATCTTCTGGAACATCTTGTCCATTTGTCAAATAACCAATTCTTATTTTATTGTTCCAACAAATGTTTAAAATGTTCCCGTATTGTTCCGTCTCATCTAATTTTGTAAAGACAACACCATGAACATCGAGTAATTGAAATCGCCTATATATATCCAACATATCTTTAGGCTTAGAGGTCATCGATAACACTAAATAATTGGTCACTTTAAGAGAACTTGGCCATTCTTTTATTTCGTTCATATACTGATTATCTCGATAATTCCTACCTGCAGTATCTACTAAAATTACATCAAAAGAAGAAAATTTCTCTACTGCTTTTCGATAATCTTCCTTACTATATGCCACCTCTACGGGGATGTGTAATATTTTTGCATAAGTTTTCAACTGTTCTACTGCCGCTATACGGTAAGTATCTAATGTAATAAATGCAACTTTCTTTTTATCTTCTAAATAAAGTTTCGCTGCAATTTTTGCGATGGTTGTCGTTTTCCCAACCCCTGTCGGTCCAACAAATTGAATAATTCGATGATCATAAGTAAACCCGATATCCACTTGCTCTAGTCTGTTAGATATTAATTGTTTTACTTTAATTAAAATTGTCTCTTGATCATGGTACTTATCTTGATTCGTTTCATCATTTTTTACGTCTTTAATTAATTGCCCAGCAATTGATGGCGATAATTCTTGCGCTAATAGGTGCTCATAGGCTAATTGATAAACAGGTGTAAATTCTTGTTTACTTGTTCTTCCTTGTACTTCAATCAAACGCTGTAAATTTAGAATTTCTTCCCGAAGTGGATTTTCTTCTTTCACTTTTCTGTTATGACTTTGTTGAGTATGTTCTGTAACTTGTTTCTCACTAGGGGATGATTTACTAATAATTGGTTCTGGATCTACTCCAGCTACAACTTCAATAAATGTCTTTTTAAACAGACCAAGGAAACCACCCTTTTTTACTTCTTTGGATTGCAAAATTACTGCATCTGTTCCAAAATCTTTCCTTACTTCTTTCATCACTTCTGGCATTGTTGGTGCTGTATATTTTTTTATCTTCATGCAATATTCACCACCCCTACACTTTGAACTTCAACAGTTGGTTCGAGTTCATTGTACGATAGAACAACAACTTGAGGTAAAAATCGATCTAGTAACTGTTTTAGGTACATTCTTATAGCAGGAGAGCATATAAGAATGGTTGTTTCTTCTTGTAATGATAACTTTTCTGCTTCGGCATGAATTGATTTTACTATTTCTTGCTGTGTTTCTGGGTCTAAAGACAAATAATTTCCATGTTCTGTTTGTTGAATGTTATCAGCAATGGTTTTTTCTACTTTTCCTGATACAGTTATAACTTTCATTTGATTATTATCTTGTGCGTAATTTTTCGTAATTTGTGCAGACAGTGATTGTCTTACATATTCCCCGAGTAACTCTGTATCATTAGTCATTTTAGAAAAATCAGCTAATGTTTCAAATATGATCGGTAAATTACGAATAGAGACACTTTCACGTAACAGTTTCGCAAGAACTTTTTGTACATCACCTGTAGATAATGGTTCTGGTGTTACTTCTTCAACTAAAATTGGATTACTTTCCTTCAAGTGATCAATTAATTGTTTTGTTTCTTCTCTACCCAATAACTGATGTGCATGACGCTTAATTACTTCTGTGATATGTGTAGACACTACAGAAGGTGGGTCAACCACCGTGAAGCCAGATAATTCCGCCTCATCCTTTATCTCCTCATTAATCCACTTTGCAGGTAGTCCAAAAGCGGGTTCCTTCGTGTCAATTCCCTCTATTTCTTCTTCGCCAAAGTCTGGAGTCATTGCTAGATAATGGTCTAACATTAGTTCCCCGTTAGCGACTTCATTGCCTTTAATTTTCAACCGGTATTCATTTGGATTTAATTGGATATTGTCTCTAATTCTTACAACCGGGATAACTAATCCTAACTCAATTGCTAATTGACGACGTATCATAATCACACGATCAAGTAAATCCCCACCCTGTGCTGTGTCAGCTAGTGGAATTAACCCATAACCAAATTCAAACTCGATAGGGTCCATATTTAATAAACTGACTACATTTTCTGGTTGTTTTAATGCAGTAGATTCGGTTTCTTCCTCTTCTTCAACCGTTGGTTCTTCCTCTTTGGTTGCCCGGTTTTGCATCCAATACCCACCTAATATTAAAATCGCCGCCAAACTAGTTGTTAAGAAAAAATTAATTGGAGTTAGACCTAATAAGAAAATAGTTCCTCCTGCAATATAAAGTAGCTTCGGAAACTGTAATAATTGATCCATAACATCAGCACTTAAGTTATTGTTACCTGCAGAACGTGTAACTACAATACCTGTTGCAGTTGAAATTAAAAGTGCGGGAATCTGACTTACCAATCCATCACCAACTGTTAATCTCATAAATGTATTTACTGCTTCATCCATGGACATTCCCATTTGCACCATTCCGATAATTAATCCAAATAATATATTGATGATAACAATAATAATTCCAGCAATGGCGTCCCCTTTTACAAACTTACTAGCACCGTCCATCGAACCATGGAAATCTGCTTCTTTTTCAATTTTTTCACGACGTTCTTTTGCTTGCGCTTCGGAAATAAGTCCAGCATTCAAATCAGCATCTACACTCATTTGCTTTCCTGGCATAGCATCAAGGGAAAATCTTGCAGCCACTTCAGAAACTCGCTCAGAACCTTTTGTAATAACTAAGAAATTAATAATTACTAATATGATAAATACTACAAAACCAACAAATGGATTGTCTCCAATAACAAACGTTCCAAACGTATCAACGACTCCACCAGCTTCTGCTTCAGAAAGTATCGATCTAGTTGTAGATACATTCAACGCAAGTCGAAATAATGTTAACAATAAGATTAATGTTGGGAATACACCAAACTGCAATGGTTCTGTAGTATTCATTGCAACTAAAATAACAATTAGCGCTAAGATAATATTAATTAATATAAAAAAGCTAAGAAGTGCTCCTGGCAGTGGAATCACTAACATGATAATTACTAATATAACTCCCAGAAGTACTGATATATCTCGCGCTTTCATACAACTCTCTCCTAACTTGTTATGCTTTTTTCTCCACCCTGTAAACATAAGCTAATACTTCTGCTACTGCTTGAAAGTATGCTTCTGGGATTAATTCACCAATTTCTACAGCATCATGTAGTCCCCGTGCTAAAGGGCGATTTTCTACCATCATTACACCGTGATTTTTAGCAATCTCTTTAATCTTTTGAGCAATTTGATCTGTCCCTTTTGCTAAAATATATGGTGCGTTTGCTTTCGCTTCATCGTATTTAATTGCAATTGCATAATGGGTAGGGTTGGTAATTATGACGTCTGCATTAGGTACTTCACTCATCATTCTTCTCGTTGCCATCTGTCGTTGCTTTTCTTTAATTTTTGATTTGATTAATGGATCTCCCTCAACATTTTTATATTCATCTTTTATGTCCTGTTTAGACATCCGGATATTTTTTTCAAAATCAAATTTCTGATACCAATAATCAAATAACGCAAGAAAGATGAGTAAGATAATTGCGGCAAACCCCATAATTGCTGTGACAGAGGCGAAAAAACCTAGCGCACCTTTTGCATCGAGAAATGCTGTCATTAACATATCATCTTTAAAAATCCAAATCACAGAAAATGTTACTAAACCAACAAACACAATTTTTAACATAGATTTTAGAAACTCTACTAGAGCTCGAATGGAAAATATACGCTTTGCACCTTTAATTGGGTCAATCTTTTTCAAATCAAATTTTAATGGCTCTGTACTAAACAAAAACCTTACTTGCACTAAGTTTGCTGCCATTCCAGTAATGATCGCAATAATCATTATTGGTGCCAACATCAACCCTGCATCTAATGAGGCACTGTTAAACATTAGTTGAACGTTTTTTTCTGTAATGTCCCAATGAATGTACTCAGTAAAAGATTTTTCGAAAAATCCAGTCATGTATTGAAGCATATAGCTTCCAAATACGAACAAACCGATAAAACATCCCAAAAGCAATAATGCCGTGTTAACATCTTGACTTTTGGCTACTCGACCTTTTTTTCGTTCATCCAGTCTCTTTTTTGGAGTTGCCTTCTCTGTCTTTTCACCTGCAAAAAATTGCAAATCTAATTTTAAAAGCAAGTTATACACCTCCAAACAATGACATTAAGCCATTCATAACTCTATACATTGTCTCAAAAAGGCGTTGTGCTAGATTCATATAAAGCGCAAGGAATACTAATATAGCAGCAAAACTAACAAGAATTTTCAATGGTAATCCAACAACAAACACATTCATTTGTGGAACAGTTCTGGCAATGATCCCAAGAGCAACATCAACTAAAAATAAACATCCAACGATAGGAATCGCAATTTGAAATGCAATTAAAAACATCGTATTAAAAGTCGTTATCACAAACTGAACAATCGACTCTTCTCCAAAAGGTAGAAATTGATTTAAAGGTATGTAAGAATAACTATTAAAAATTCCATCTAAGATAATGTGATGTCCATTAACGGATAATAAAAATAATAATGAAATGATATAAAGATACTGACCTGTTAATGGACTTTGTGCTCCTGTTTGAGGATCAACCACATTCGCGATTGCAAATCCCATTTGAAAATCTATAAATCCGCCGGCAACCTGTATAGCGGCAACAATAATATAAGCAATCAGGCCAATACATATCCCGACTAGTATCTCTTTTACAATTAAAAAAACATATAAATTATTAACAGCTACTCCTGTAGTATCAACAGTAGATATCATAATAATTGCTAGAAAAAAACTAATTCCTATTTTAAATTGTACGGGAACTGACCGATAAGAAAATAACGGCATAATCACAAAAAATGCTAGGACTCGGACAAATATTAATAAAAATGCAGGTAACGTATTCAAATCTATATACTCTAACATGTTTTAACCTACAAATTGATTTAAATTCTGATATAAATTTGATGTAAATTCCACAATTGTTGTTAACATCCAAGGTCCAAAAAATACTAATCCGACCAACACTGCAATTATCTTTGGAATAAATGCCAATGTTTGTTCCTGAATTTGTGTCGTTGCTTGAAATATACTTACGAGTAAACCAACTCCTAAGGCAAGTAACAATAATGGAACGGTAATTAATAAGATAGTAACGACGCCTTGTTCAGCTAACGTTAACACTAATTCACTACTCATGACACATGCTCCTTTCTAAAAGCCACCTAATAATGATTGGGTGATAAGATACCAACCATCCACAAGTACAAATAATAATATTTTGAACGGTAGTGAAATCATTACAGGCGGAAGCATCATCATACCCATAGACATTAAAATACTTGCTACAGCCATATCAATAATTAAAAAGGGAATGAATATCAAAAATCCCATTTGAAAAGCAGTTTTCAACTCACTAATTGCAAATGCAGGTACTAATGTAGTGAGTGGTATATCTTCTACAGTCTCCGGAGGATCAGCTTGAGTATAATTTAAAAACAAATCCAAATCTTTTTGCCTAGTATGTTGAGCCATAAATTCTTTTAATGGCATACTAGCATTCTCATATGCTTCATCCAAGGTGATTTCCTCATTAAATAGTGGTGCCAACCCCTCTTCATAAACTTCTGAGAAAGTAGGAGCCATAATAAAAAAGGTCATAAACAATGCAATTCCTATTAATACTTGGTTAGGAGGCATTTGTTGTGTTGCTAGTGATGTCCTCACAAATGAAAGAACAATAATAATTCTAGTAAAACTTGTCATTAAAATTAAAATTCCTGGCGCCAATGAAAAAATCGTTAGTAGTAATAATAATTTTATAGAAGTCGATATGTTGGTTGGGTCGGAACTGGAAAAAATATCAATAAATTCATTCATGAGAATCTTCCTTATACTTTTGAATCATTTTACCTCGATTATATTTAAGGTTATTCAGTTCTTGTTCAAAATGCTTTTCGAATGATTGGTCTGAATCATCTTCTCGCGTGTTTATCTTTTTATTCTTTGTCAACATAGACATAAAGTTGGCTCCAAGGAAATCCTCTGACTGTTGTTCATCATTTAGAATTTGTTGAATTGTCTCTTCATCAGTTATTTCTTGAAGTAATTCCACATTGTCGCCTACTCCAACCATGTAAACCTGATTCCCAATTCGTACAATTTGTATCGACTTATTTTGTCCAACGGAAATTCCGCCGACATTTTCCAAAGATTTGATGTTACTACCTAACTTGTTTCGTTTTCCAAGAAGTTTTAATACGACATAAATTAAACCTATTACAAGTATTAATGCAAAAAACATTTTAATAATTTCAAACACTAATGACGGACTGGAATTATCTCCATTAACGACCATACCGTTATTACTATCTTCATTTATCACTTCAGGTTCTTCTTCGAAATTTACTTCTTCTGAACATTCTTCATCATTTTTAATGCAATCTGACACATTTGGGGCCGCCCCCACAGGAAGGGGCAGTATACATAAGATAAAAAGTATTCCTGCTCCCCATGTTAGTAAGATTCTATTGAAGTTCACTTTACTCAACTCACTTTTAAGATAACGCTTTTTGAATAGCTTCAATTACACGATCCGCTTGGAATGGTTTTACAATAAAATCTTTTGCTCCTGCTTGAATAGCATCAATTACCATTGCTTGTTGGCCCATTGCAGAACACATAATAATCTTTGCTTCTGAATCAATTTGTTTAATTTCTTTTAACGCACTAATACCATCTTTTTCTGGCATTGTAATATCCATTGTTACTAAATCTGGTTTATGTTCTTTAAATTTTTCTATTGCTTCGTTTCCATCTTGTGCCTCATCTACTACTTCAAAATCATTTTTTGTCAAAATATCTTTAATCATCATTCGCATGAAAGCTGCATCATCCACTATTAAAATTCGTTGTCCCATTCTTAAACTCCCTTTCCATCTTTTATTTTTTTAGGTTTTTAATTCGATCGGTTGGACTAATAATATCCGTTACTCTTACACCGAAATTTTCTTCAATAACAACTACTTCACCTTCAGCAACGAGTTTTTCATTCACTAGTATATCGACTGGTTCACCTGCTAGTTTGTCTAATTCAATAATCGATCCTGCTGATAAATCAAGAATGTCACTAATTGATTGTTTTGTTCTCCCCAATTCCACAGTCACTTTTAAAGGAACATCTAATAGCATATCTAGATTTCTGTGTTCTTGTTTGGACAATGTAGAACTTTCAAAATTAGAAAATGCCGCTTCTTGCACAGTTGGATTACTAGAAACAGATGAATTACCTAAATAATTTGTTTCTCTTTTTATTTCCTCTTGAATTGGCTGTTCTTCGTAAGTTTGGGTTATATCTTCATTCCTGGTTCCATGATCCATTTTAGGTTGTGAAACTTCTGAAGCTGTTTTTTCTAGTTCTAATACAGCAGCAGCTTCTGTTGGAGCATGTAATAGTCGATCCACAAGTTGTCTTGCAAAACTTAATGGAATTAATTGCATCATGTTAGAATCTATTAAATCTCCTACTGTTAATCTGAAAAACACCTTAACGTATACATCTTCATCAAACACAATCTTATCAGCATTATCTTCAATTCCATTTATAATTTCAGGAGGTGAAATATCAACCTTCATATCAAAGACAGTGGACATACTAGTTGCAGCCGCCCCCATCATTTGATTCATCGTTTCTTGGACAGCACTTAAGTGAATATCATTCAATGTTTCATCTGGAGTTGTTCCATCTCCACCTAGCATAATATCAGCAATAATTGCTGCATCACGCGCTTTTATTACAAATACATTCTTACCAGAAAATCCATCTATGTAATTCACTTGTACACTGACAGGTTCAAACGTAACTTCGCTATCAATGTCAGCTTTTTCAATTACTTCTACATTTGGCGTTGTAATTTCTACTTTTTGATTTAATAATGTGGATAATGTTGTAGCAGAACTACCAAATGAGATATTCCCAATTTCTCCTAAAGCATCAATCTCGATGCTAGACAAATAGGCTTGTGATGTTTCTTCATTTGATGTTTCAGAATCATCCTCTGATACTTTAAGTAAAGCATCTATTTCATCTTGAGAAAGCATTCCATCATTCATCATCTTCATTCACCCCTTTAATTTCTTCTAAAATTTGAACAGACATTTTGTTTTTGAATTTACCTGGCTGTGCAAAGAACTTCGGTTGATCATATATCGATAACAGTAATGGTGCATCAATAGGTTGATCAAGCGAAATAATGTCCCCTTGTTGAAAGTGGAGAAAATCATGAATTGATATCGTTGTTGCCCCAAGAATGGCCTTTAACTCAACCTCTGTCTTCTTCAAATTCTGCTGCATTTTACCATAAGCTTGTTCATCTTTATTCGATTTTGACTGCATCCAGTAATGTACTGACAGTTTTGGAATAATCGGTTCTAAAATAACATGAGGTATACACATGTTAATCATACCTGTTGTTTCTCCGATAATCGTTGTAAGAGATACGACAACTACTGTCTCATTAGGTGCAATCTTTTGCATAAACTGCGGATTCTCTTCAAATTCTTCTAATACAGGTTCGATATCAACAACCGAGCTCCATGCATCTTTTAATGCGTCTTCTGCTTTTTCAAACATTTGCATAAGTAATGTTTTCTCTATCTCTGTTAAATTGCCGTCTTTTGTAATTGTGCTTCCTTTTCCACCCAGTAAACGATCAAGTAACGCGTAAGCAATATTAGGATTAATTTCCATAATCAAATTACCATCTAATGGTTCCATACTATATAAATTAAGGATGGTTTTCTTTGGAATCGAGCGAATAAACTCTTCATACGGTACTTGATCAACAGATGTAACAGAAATATTTACAAAACTACGTAATTGTGTAGCAAAAAATGTCGTTAGCATTCTAGCATAATTTTCATGTATCCGAGATATACTTCGAATTTGATCTTTTGAGAAACGAAGCGCACGTTTAAAATCATAAACTCGAACCTTTTTCTCTTCTTCTTCTTTTTTCAATTCATCTGCATCCATCTCTCCAGAAGAAATAGCGGACAATAAAGCATCAATTTCATTCTGCGATAAAACTTCATCCATGTATTACGTTCACCTCCTAGCAGGAGCTAGCTTCTATTGAAGGATCTTACTTATCGTATAGACTTCAGTAACGTTGCCTTCTGTCATTAAATTATTTAATTCATTCTTCAGAGCTTCTTCAATATCTCCTAATCCAGCTTGAAAATCTTCTTTATTCTTTTTCGCCAATTCTTTTATTAAAATATTCTTCAACTGAAAGTCTCGTTTTTCTAATTCCTTTTTAGCATCACTACTGTCAGCAATAATTTGAAATTGGACACGAACAAAGGCACCATCCTCTAAATCCGTGGTAACTTCAGGCGACTCGAATGAATATTCCACCATGTCATCAATCGATTGTTCCCCACTCACTTTTTCTGGTGTACTGATATTTATAACTATTACTAATGCTGTAATCGCGCCTGCAAGTAAAATTACTAAAGAAGTAATCATTGTTTTCATAAGTTTACTCATCTATTTCACCTACCTTGGAAGATAATTGTTGTAAGCCAATCGTTTGATAATAGCTTGTAACTTGTTGAAGTACCTCACTAGCATTGTCCTTTACAACAATTTTCTTACCGTTTATCAATGAAATTGTTGTATCTGGCAGTGATTGTATCTGTTCAATATAAATTGCATTTAAAACGAATTTTTCATTATTTAATCTCGTTAAATGAATCATCTGTTTGGCGGGAGTAACGAAGCAATGTCGTCACTCCCTACCTCCCTTTTATCGTTTTAGGTTTACAAGTTCCTGTAATATTTCGTCTGAAGTAGTAATGATTCGTGTGTTCGCTTGAAAAGAACGTTGTGCTGTAATCATTTCCGTAAATTCTTCAGATAAATCTACATTTGACATTTCTAATGAACCACTGACAACGGAAGAACCTAGATTCTCAGATTCTGGTGTATATAATTGATCAGCTAGTCCTGCATTCGGTGAATCTAAATATAAATTATTTCCTGCTTTTTGCAATCCAGATGGATTCGAAAAAGAGGCTAAAGCAACTTGACCAGCCACTTGTGTATCTCCATTTGCATCAATATAGTTGATCGTTCCATTGGACTGTACACTGAAGCTTTGTGCAGTCTCTGGAATATTTATTGTTGATTCCTGTGGCGGATCACCAACAAAACCAACTAAATATAGTCCTTGAGAATTGACGATGTTTCCATTATCGTCTAAGAAAAAGTTTCCTGCGCGGGAATACGCAGTTGTGACGTTGTCTAAATCTATATTCGTTGTTCCTCCATTGGCATCTACACCTTCTACCAGCACAAACATACCATCACCTTCAATAGCAAAATCTAATGGGTTATTTGTAACTTGTTGAAAGCCCTGTGTGTGAATGTTAGAAATAGCACCAATCGTTGAACCCAAACCTACTTGAGAAGCGTTCACGCCACCTCGGGTTGCTGTTGCCCCTTGTGCACCAGAAGTTGTTTGACTCATCATATCTTGGAAGTTTACCATTGCTTTTTTATAACCAGTTGTATTAACGTTAGCGATATTATTACCGATAACATCTAGTTTCGTTTGTGAATTTTTCATTCCAGAAATACCTGAATACATTGAGCGTAACATGATTATTTCCCCTTTATTCTTTATTCTGCGTCTGTCATTCTGCAGTTTATTAAGCTTCCCTATGGGGTCCAGCTTAATCTTGAATTAAAATCGTTCCATTAATATTTGTAAAGATCTTACTTGCAAATTCATCACGATTCATTGCCGTTACTACTGTATTATTCTTTGTACTTACAACAAGTGTTGCGTCATTTAAAACAACAAGAGAATCAGTTACTCCTTTTTCTTTTGCTTCTTGCATCTTTCCTTGGATCAAGTCCCATTGCTTATCATCTATTGAAATATTGCGTTCATGCATTCTTTCCGAAGCATGCTTACTTATCTTTAATTGATTTTGTTCATGCAGGACATCTTTAAACGAGACAGTTGATTGTTGCTTAGATTGACTCGTTTTTGTTGGTGGTATAACAAATGGTATTGTCTGATAAATACGATGATCCATTACTATTCACTTTCCTCTTCATTATCTGGATCCGCATCACCTTGTTCACCATCGTCAATGTTTGATTTCCCGACTTGTACCACAGCATCTGCATAAATACGTTCACCATTTTCTAATTCAAAAACTGCCCATCCTTGGTTTTGAGTCACTCCAACTACTTTACTAGTTTCCACGCCTGTTTCTTTCCCTGTTTCTTCATCAAATGTCATATAGGAGACTTCTTCTCCAATCATGTGACTGTATTGAAGAACAGGAGATACGAGTGAATTGTTTACTAACATTTCAATAGAGTTGGACATATTCATCATTTGTTCTAAGGATGAAAAAGTCGCCATCTGTGACATAAATTGAGAATCGTCCATTGGGCTAGTTGGGTCTTGATTTTGCAACTGAACCATCAGTAATTTTAAAAATTCTTCTTTTCCTAATTCTTGACTTGGTGTGCGTACCTTCTGTTGATTATTTAAATATAAAGATGAATCAATTGATGTCATTTTTTCACCTACCTAAATTTGTTCATTGAGTAATTCTGCCATAAACTCTTCAAAATCATGTGTGCCAGTATCTTTTTCATCTTCATCAGTTTGTTGATTAGAACCATTCGTCTGTTCTTTAAGTTGCTCTTCGGTGCTATCTTTAGATTCTTGTAAGCTATTTGTACTCATTAATACATCCTGTTTTTCAATCATTACTTGATGCGGTGAGAAGATATTTCTCAATTGATGTAAATTCGAATCAAGCATTTCTTTTGCAGCCATAGAAGAGACCAATATTTTCACAGTCATTTCTCCATTGACTTGCGCCATTCTTATCGTCATATCACCCAGTTGTTGTGGACTTAACTTAATAGATAGTCCACCACTTCCATTCCAGAAGTTTTGCAATTTATTTGATTGTATAATTTGTTTGAATTTATCGATCAACTGGTGTTCTTGAGCCTGGTTTACAGAATTGGTACTTAAATGAATATAAAATTGCTCTAGTTTAGAAATCGGAACTGACTGATTCATTGATGTATAGGTAAGTGGTTTATCGAAATCAATTATCTTGTTTAACCACAAGCTGACATCCGTTGATGTTATTTTTGGTCCATTTCTTTGTTGAAGGTGTTGATCACTTACTTGCAAGAGCTTCGACCAAATTCCTTCTAATTCTAATTCATTAACAGTATTCACCTGATTAGATATAAAACTCTGTGTATGTTGTATTGCTGGTAATTTAATCTGTTGATTATTTAACTGCTGATTCCACTGCTCTAACAATAATGCTATCTTCGGGGCAACCGTATGAATATCCCCTTTATTCGAAATATTTTGTAGTAATTCTATTGCAGTCAGTTGTATCTGCTGCGGCGTCAAAGATTTCATATTTCCAGCTACTTCTACAATATCTTCCGTCCAACTAAGATTAATTGGTGAAACCAACTTATCCACATATGCATGAAAGTAATCATGATCAGCGATAATTTTATAAGCTAATTGTTCAATATTTAATGCAGCAACCGACTCTTGAATTTGTACTAAAGATTTATTTTCTTCTACACTTTCAGAGAGCATCAATTGAACTTGGTTCATTAAAGAATCAAATAAATCAGTCTCTTGAAGAAATTGTAATAATTCTTCAGGAACTTCTTCATTAACTAGTTTTTCAGTTAAAGTGAATCCATTTTCTTTGTCCATCGATAATCCATTGCTTTTTGTATCAGTATTCGCTAATAAATTGTGAAAGTTTTCTACTTTTTTATTTATTAAAGATGAATCAGACTTTGGCGTACTTGACATAGATTGCATTGCTTGCAACATCATGACATTCACTTTTTCACCTCCTTTCAATTGTGGATTTAATTATTCATTCTCCATTGTTGCCATGACGAGTTCAGTATATCTGGCTGCTTTTTCTTTAGTCATACGTTGTAATATTTCTCCACGATCTCCGGGTTCCATTCCTGTAAGTATACGAACAACTAATTGATCATCATCAATTGATTCAAGAATTTGAGCAGCTTGCTTTCCTTTCATCTCGGTAAATGATTGAATCATTTCATTCGCAACATCTTCTTCGGGATTTTGATTTTCTTCAGTGTTATTATTCGAATCATTCCTATGTTCAAGGCGAAGAATTTCATCTTCTAATTGCTTTATAGTAGATTCTAAATCTCCAATAGAATTTTCTAATTCCGTTATCTCATCTTGTCTTTCTTGCAATTTTGCTTGTGCAGCTTCTAATTTTTGTGTGGATTCCTCAGTAGGTTGATCTTCTTTAATCATCTCACCAACAATTGGTACATTACTTGTTTTTTCTTTTGCCCAATCAACCACTTCCACCCCAGCCATTTCTAGAACAAAAACAGCTAATATAGCAACAACGAATAGTGGAATGACACCAGCAAATAACACCAAGATAAAAGGATTCATTTTTTTCTTTTCTTCATTATTGTTCATAATATTCACCTAGACTTATGGCTTAAATATTGTTGCATGGACATTTCATCCATCCAATTTGCTTCTTTTCTTTTCGCTTCCTCTATTTCATTTTTTTGTTTAAATTCAATAATCTTGTCAAACTTCTTCACTTCAACATAAGCATTTGACAGTTTTTCTTGTTTTATTTCCATGTCATTTCTTGCTCGTTGTACGAGAAGTTGAACACTTTGAATACGCTGATTTAATTTTTCAATATAGGCAGCTTGTTCCTTTATTTTTTCAATTGAAGTTGTATTTTGAATATACGATTCAAATGAAGCTTCCGCACTCTCTTTTGTTCGTAACAAGTTATAAAGTTCCGTTGCTATTTTTTCGAATGTTTCCATTGACTGACTGTATGCCGATTGTGCAACCTTCTTCTCGTTTTCTCTAATTTCTCTTATTCTATTTAAACCAACTACTTCTACCATCAGGACACCCCTCCATGTAGTAGATTCTTCATCATTTGTATTGTTTCAACAAACGATCGTTTTTCGTGTATACCTTGTTTTAAAAATTCTTGAATATAAGGTTGAAAACTGATAGCTTTATCAATTTCATGATTGGTTCCTTTTTTATATGCACCAATCGTGATTAACTCTTGGTTCTCTTCATAGGTAGACAACAGCTTGCGTAATGTTTGGCTTAGGTCTTTATGTTCCTCATCTGCAATAACATTCATAACTCTACTAATTGATTTCAGTACATTTATTGCTGGAAACTGTCCACGCTCCGCCAACTTTCTATCAAGAATAAAATGCCCATCCAAAATTCCTCTAACCGCATCGGCAATCGGCTCATTCATATCATCCCCATCTACCAAAACAGTGTAAAAACCAGTGATTGTTCCATTAGCATTCGTTCCAGTACGCTCTAAAAGTTTAGGTAAAATGGAAAAAACAGACGGCGTATAACCTTTGGTTGTTGGTGGTTCACCAACAGCAAGTCCAATTTCACGTTGTGCCATTGCGACCCTAGTTACCGAATCCATCATTAGGTTAACTTTGTACCCTAAATCCCGGAAATATTCACTAATTGCAGTAGCTGTATAAGCTCCTTTTATTCTCATTAGTGCAGGCTGATCAGAAGTTGCGACAACAACAATTGATTTCTTTAGTCCTTCTGGACCGAGATCATTTTCAATAAATTCTCGAACCTCTCTTCCTCGTTCGCCTATTAACGCAATAACATTTATATCGGCACTACTATTTCTGGCAATCATTCCAAGAAGTGTACTTTTTCCTACTCCACTTCCCGCAAATAAGCCAACTCTTTGCCCTTCCCCCATGGTAAGTAAAGAATCAATTGCCTTTACTCCAACTTGTAACGGCGTTCGAATTGGCGGACGATCAAGTGGATTTGGAGGGGCTTGTTCAGTCATAAAATTAGCTAAACCTTTCGGTAATTCTTCTGACTCATTTAACGGTTTTCCTAGTGAATTTAGAACTTTTCCGATTAATCCTCTGCCAACCTTCACTGTTAAAGGTTTTCCTGTTGCTTCAACAAGGCAACCCGGACCAACTTCAGTAACCTCTGTATAAGGCATTAATACTATTTTTTCATTTCGAAATCCGACAACTTCTGCTAATAACGCATGATCCGTATTTGGAGAAGTTTTTATATAGCAAACCTCTCCAATATTAGCCGTCGGGCCTTCAGATTCAATCATTAATCCTACAACTCTGATTACTTTTCCATAACGTTTATACGTATCTACTTTAGCTATAACTTCTCTATATTGATCTATCATTATGCTTTCGTCTCCATCAAGAAATCCATTAATGCTTCACGAATCTTTGTCAGTTGACTATCTATATTAGCTTCAATTTGTCCAAAAGGATGTTCAATTAAGCAATCTGTTTCTTTCAAATCTTCATTTACATAAATAGCCAGTTTACTATCCTTACCAATTATGCGTTGTAATTCCGTTTTGTGAGTGGAAACTAGTTCATAATTTGTTGGATGTAAAATAATCGATACTTTTGGTTGACCCTTTATATCATGAACCGCCGCTTTTACAATATTTAAAAATTGACTCGGATGCTCAGTGAGTTGATTCTCTATAATGCGCTCTGCGACTAATACGGATAGTCCTAATATTGTTTCCGTACTTTTATCAAGTTCACTATGATAATCTTTTATTGTTGCGTCTACTATATTATTTACTTCGATTAATTTTTCTTTGTAAGAATCATAGCCTTCTTGTTTACCATGTTCGTAACCATCTCGATAACCAACTTGTTTTGTTTCTTTCATAAGTTTTTTCTTTTCTTCTTGCCACTGTGCTTGCGCTGTAGCAATTTTTTCTTTCGTTTCCTGAATTAACGAATTTTGTTTCTCTTGAAGTGATTGCAAATATTTTTTCTCTTCTTGTATCTTTTGTTGTAAGTTTTGGATAATTACTTCTTCCGTTTGTTCGGGTTCTAATCGCTTTGGAACAATGGATTCAATTGATCTGATTGAGATTTGTTTTGTTTGATTAGACAATGATATCGTCTCCTCCACCTCTTGCAATTACAATTTCACCTATATCTTCTAATCTACGAATCAACCCTACGATACGAGTTTGAGCTTCCTCGACATCTCGTAATCGAACTGGTCCCATGAATTCCATTTCTTCTTTAAAGGTTTGTACCATTCGTTCTGACATATTTTGAAATACAATATCTTTCACTTCTTCACTAGCTACTTTTAATGCTAAACGAAGATCTTCATTATCTACTTCACGCACAACACGTTGTATAGCACGATTATCAAGAATAACAATATCTTCAAAGACAAACATACGTTTTTTAATTTCTTCAGCTAAGTCAGGATCTTGAATTTCAAGTGCATCTAATATTGTACGTTCTGTACTTCTGTCTACACCGTTTAACACTTCTACAACTGCTTGAATTCCGCCTGTTTGAGTGTAATCTTCGGTTACAGACGAAGAGATATTTTTTTCCAGCACTTGTTCAATTTGATTGATTATTTCTGGTGATGTTGAGTCCATCGTCGCAATTCTTCTAGCAACATCAGCTTGCAATTCTTGCGGTAGAGAGGAAAGAATTTGTCCACCCTGTTCAGGATCTAAATAAGATAATATAAGTGCAATCGTTTGCGGATGCTCTCCCTGTATAAAATTAAGTACTTGTTGAGGGTCTGCTTTCCTTGCAAAATCGAATGGTCTAACTTGCAATGATGATGTTAACCGATTAATGATATTAGATGCTTCCTGTTTTCCGAATGCTTTTTCTAATACCGTTTTGGCATAACCAATACCTCCAGAAGTTATATAATCTTGAGCTAAAGCAATTTGATGAAATTGTTCCAATACCTCTTCTTTTAAATTGGAGTCAACTTTTTTAACCGAAGAAATTTCAAGACTTAATTTTTCAATTTCTTCTTCTGATAGATATTTATATACTTGTGCTGAAACGTCTGGTCCTAGAGATATTAGAAGAATTGCTGCTTTTTGTTTTCCTGTTAACGCACCTTTTGTTCTAGCCACTTCACATCCTCCTAATCTTCACCAATCCAGCTACGCAATAGTTTTGCAAAATCCTCTGGTTTTTCTTTTGCTATTTTCTCTAATTGCTTTCTTCTGATGGTAGCATCTGATTCTTCTTTTTCTGGCAAGTCCGGTATCGGTGTTTGCTCATTTATTTCTTCATACTCATCGACTACTTCTTCGGATGTTTTTCGATTTCGTATTAAGAAGAACAATAATACAATAATAACGAGTAGTAAGATTCCTGCTACAACATACAACCAAGTTGGAATACCAGCTGTACCTTCTGAGCCTGGTGTAGTTGTTTCTGTAAATTCTTGAAATACGATTGAGGTTTTATCATCAGGTACTAAATCTTGGTTGTACTCACCATCGATAGATGAAGTAATAATCGAATTTAAAATGGAACTTATCCCTTCCTCTACAGAGGTCTGCTCTTGTTGTGAGAGGTACTCTACCTCATTATTTACATTTCTCGTATTGTTCACTGCCACTTGAATACCTAAATCTCGAACTTTATAAGGACTTTCTACAATATCACGACGAATTCGATTAAATTCATAATTAATCGTTTCTTTATCTAGTTCATACTCTCCGTCTCCATTATCACCAGCTGGATAGTTGGCTACGTCTTCCTCACCAGTACCTGCTGCTCCAGCCTCTGCTGCACCTTCACCAACGTAAGATTCTTGAATAGTTTCTAAACTAACTGGTAATCCTTCCATATTTTCTATGTCTACTGGTTCCACTAATTCTTCTGTTCGATTCTCTTGCGTAAAATCTATGTCTGCTGTAACGGAGACAACAATATTTTCATTACCTACCATCGTTCCTAGCATTTGTTGCAATCTTCGTTGTATATCTCTTTCCACTTCTTTTTTCACAGTTTGTTGATGTGTATATGTATCTTGATTCGCCGCTTGTTGAGTATTTTGATCAAAATACTCAAAATATTGATTCATAATAACAATATTTTCTGCCGGTAAATTTGGAACTGCTTTAGAAACTAAATGATATAGTCCTTCTACTTGATTCCCTTCAAACTGATATCCCGGTTGTGTATTTAAGACGATCGAAGCACTTGCTTCACCCGTTACCTCCGTAGCAAACACTGGTTCTTCTGGAACATTTATCATTACTTGTGCATCTTGAATTCCTTCAACACTTTTGATTAAATTCGCAAGTTCTGTTTGCATGGCATCTAACTTCATTACGTTAAACTCATTATCTGTAATGCCCCAAGAAGTGTTTTCACTAAAAAATGAATAATCAATACTACCACTATTTGGAAGTCCCATGGCTGCCAAATCTAACAATAATGTATCAACCTGCTCTTCCGGAACTGTAATGGTTGATCTTCCATTCTCTAACTCAAAAGGAACGCCTCGAGACTCTAACTCGGTAGTAATTTGACCAGCTTCTTGCGTTGATAAGTTGTTATAGAGTGGTACATAGTTTGTGTTTGTCGATGCAAAAGTAATTACACCTATTAGTAAAATGATTAGAAGAAATCCCCCTATGAAACTTCCCTTTTGAACTTTGGAACGGGAAGCCCAAAATGTCGTTAAGGAATCCTTCCCTTTTAAAAATTTTTCCTTCATATACTTCCCCCACTAAACACATATAAATTAAAAGAATTAATGATATCCACTAAGTTATACTTGCATTCTCATTACTTCGTTATATGCGTCAATCACTTTCTTTTGCATCTGAACAGTAGTTTCAAGTGTTACACTCGATTTTTGTGCAGTAATCATAACATCATGCAAATCGTCAATCTTCCCACTTGCAAATGCTTCTGTCTTTTTATCCGATTCTAATTGAATATGGTTTAGGTCTTCAATCGCATTTTTTAATGTAGAAGCAAAATTCGCTTGCACTTCACTAGGTGATTGTTTAACTTGATTAACCAATTCTTTTGATTGAATCGGAGTGACATTATTGCTCATAATTGAAATAGTCATATCGATCACTCCTTATCTATTTACCAATTTCTAATGCTTTCATTAACATGCCTTTACTAGCATTCAAAGCTGTAATGTTCGCCTCATAGGACCTAGTCGCACTCATTAAGTCAACCATTTCTTTTAAAGGGTCCACATTAGGCATTTCGACATACCCTTGTTCATTTGCATCCGGATGCTGAGGATTAAACACTAATTTAAAAGGTTCATCATCCTCGGTAATGGATGTTGCTTTTACACCAGACGCAGATGTAGACGCAGAAGATGTTGCATGTTTTAAAACATTTTTAAACTGAGTTTGATCTGATTGTAAAGTAACCATTTTTCTACGATATGGCTCAAATTCCCCATCTTCATTTATCGTTGCTCTAGTAGATTGAGCATTAGCAACGTTTGAAGAAACGATATCCATCCTTAATCGCTGCGCTGTTAATCCACTAGCACTCGTATTCATAGAATTAAATATGGACATTCTAGTTACCTCCTCTAATCACGGTTTGCAGACTTCCAAATTTACCATTTATTCGATCAATCAAACCGTTATAATAGATTTGATTTTTTGCCAACTCGGCCATTTCTTTATCAACATCAACATTATTCCCATTGTGGTTATAAGCCGTAGAGTGATTAGTTACATATCGATAAGGAGATGAGAATGACTGATTAAACGACAAATGACGATCGTTCGTTCTTTTTGCATCTATCGTAGCCATTGTATTTTCTAATGTATCTTTAAAAACAACATTTTGCGATTTGTACCCGGGCGTATCTACATTTGAAATATTATTAGAAATTGCATTATTCTTCGCTGTTGAATAATCTAGTGAGTGTTGTAACTTAGATATAGTACCTGAAAATAAATCCACCTCTTAATCAACCCCTTCATTATTTTTAACACCCAAAAATTCCTATGCTGATACGAACATTTTAAGTTAAATGTTTTACAAAGTCTATGTATTTTCGACATTTTCCTTCATTTGAAACAAAAATGACCATAATTAACTAGGTCTTTTATCCCTGATGATTTCCTTTTTTTGTAATTAGATACACTAGACGACAATTTCCGCTATTTAATTTTGGTAATATATGGAATAATATCATAGTTTTAAAGGTAAATTGGAAAATTTATGTATATAGTTAGTCTAATATACTGGGTTTTATTACCCACATAATGTATCTTTAGTATAACAAAAAAAAGAGTCGATTTTCATCGACTCCTTTACATATTTGTGAAAATTTTACATTATATTCAAATTTCCAACATAAATCTTCATCTGTAACTTCTCCTACTAGAAACTCGCTTTATCTTGTACGTAACTTTTCTAGCTCTACTAAGAATTTATCGTTCAGTACTTTAATATACGTACCTTTCATACCTAGTGAACGAGACTCAATTACTCCGGCACTCTCTAATTTACGTAGTGCATTTACAATTACGGAACGAGTAATTCCTACTCGATCTGCGATTTTACTTGCAACCAGTAATCCTTCTTTACCATTAAGTTCTTCGAAGATATGATCAATAGCTTCTAATTCGCTGTAAGAAAGTGAGCTGATCGCCATTTGTACTACAGCTTTACTACGTGCTTCCATTTCTATTTCTTCTGTTTTTTCATGCAGAATTTCCATTCCTACTACTGTTGCACCATATTCTCCTAATAGTAAATCATCATCACTAAAGCTTTCGTTAACTCTACCTAAAATTAACGTACCTAAACGTTCTCCACCACCGATAATCGGAACAATTGTTGTAAGTCCATCTTTAAATAATTCCTTGTTTTCTACCGGGAACACTGTGTGAGTACTTTCGATATCCAAGTTTGCCGTAGTCTCACGAATATCGTGCAATCCTCTTGTATATTCTTCTGGGAATTGACGCTCTTCTAACATAGATTTCATACGCTCGTTCTCAATCTCTTGATTTACAGCAAACCCTAATAGCTTTCCGCGTCTACTTACAATATAAACATTCCCACGAATAACGTCGCGTAATGATGCAGACATTTCGTTAAAATTCACTGACTTCCCTGTTGCTGTTTGTAACATTGCATTGATTTTTCTTGCTCTACTTAATAAATCCATGATATTTCCTCCATTCAATATTTTAAATTATAGTATGAATTGGCTTAAATCTTTATCTTGAACAATAGATGATAGTTTATCATCGACATAACCAACCGTAATTTCAATTTTTTCCATTGTTACTTCTGGCGCCTCATACGATAAATCTTCTAAAAGTTTTTCTAATATCGTATGTAATCGTCGAGCACCAATATTATCTGTGTTTTGATTTACTTGATAAGCAATTTCTGCTAGTCTTTCTATAGCCTCGTCAGTAAATTCAACATTTATACCTTCTGTTTGCAGCATAAGCTGATATTGCTTAATTAAAGCATTGGAAGGTTCCGTTAAAATACGTTTGAAATCTTCCACTGTTAATTTTTCAAGTTCTACCCGAATTGGAAATCTCCCTTGTAATTCCGGTATCAAATCAGAAGGTTTTGACATATGAAAAGCTCCAGCAGCAACAAATAACATATGATCCGTTTTTACAGTTCCATGTTTTGTTACAACAGTAGAACCTTCAACAATTGGTAAAATGTCTCGTTGAACACCTTCTCTGGATACATTTGCTGCATTCTCTTGTTTACCAGCTACTTTATCAATTTCATCAATAAAGATAATACCAGATCCTTCTGCACGAGCAGTAGCTTCTTGAGCTACTTCATCCATATCTACAAGCTTTTGAGCTTCTTGTTGTGTGAGTACTTTACGAGCCTCTGATACTGGTAATTTTCTTTTTTTCTTTTTCTTTGGCATAAACTGACCAAAAGCATCTTGCATATTCATTCCCATTTGCTCCATACCCGATCCTTGTAACATATCAAACATGGATGGAGGAACTTCATCAATCTCTACAGAAACAAGATGATCCTCGAGTTCTCCAAGAGATAATTGATGAGTGATTCTTTTTCGTTTTGAACGAATTTCATCATGTGAATCTTGTTCCGTCGCTTCATCTTCTCCATCAGATCCATCTGATTGGAATAACATTTCGAATGGATTTTTCATAGCTGATTTCTTTTTAGAGTCAGGAACTAATAGTTTTACTAACTTTTTATTAGCTTCTTCCTCCGCTTCACTCATTACTCCAGCCATTTTTTCTTCTTTTACCATACGCACTGCCATTTCAACCAAGTCTCTTACCATGGATTCTACATCTCTACCAACATACCCAACCTCAGTAAATTTTGTTGCCTCAACTTTTATAAAAGGTGCTCCCACCAATTTCGCAAGTCTTCTAGCAATTTCTGTTTTTCCTACACCGGTTGGACCAATCATGAGAATGTTTTTAGGGACAATTTCATCCCGGAACCCTTCATCTAATTTCATTCTCCGATAACGATTACGAAGTGCAACCGCTACTGATTTTTTTGCTTGCCTTTGACCAACAATAAACTGGTCTAACTGCTCAACAATTTGCCTTGGGGTATAATCCATTCCCATTAATGGATAGCCTCCTTTTATTCAAGTACTTCTAATGTAATTTGATCATTAGTGAACACACATATTTCTCCTGCAACTTCTAATGCAGAACGAGCTATATCAGCAGCAGACATATTATCAGCATGTCTGACAAGCGCTCTTCCAGCACTTAAAGCATAATTCCCACCTGATCCTATAGCTAATATGCCGTCGTCAGGTTCTATCACTTCACCAGTTCCAGATACCAAATACATATGTTCTTTATTCATCACAATTAACATTGCTTCTAATTTACGAAGTACTTTATCTGTACGCCATTCTTGAGCTAGTTCTACCGAAGCTCTTGTTAAATTACCATTAAATGATTGTAGCTTGGTCTCAAACTTTTCAAACAAGGTAAACGCATCCGCTACCGAACCAGCAAACCCTGCAAGAACTTTTCCATTATAGAGAGTTCGAACTTTTTTCGCCTTGTGCTTCATTACAACGGAGTTACCTAATGTTACTTGACCATCTCCACACATGGCGCTTTGACCCAGGTGTTGCACAGCAAAAATAGTTGTTGCATGCATTTCCATTGTCATTACCCTCACCTCATCTTTTGTTCCCATTTGCTCTAGGGTGACTTTTCATATAAGCTTCCCGCAAATGATCTTTTGTCACATGTGTATATATTTGTGTCGAGGATAGGCTTTCATGGCCGAGCAACTCCTGTACGGATCTTAAATCAGCACCCTCATTTAATAGATGCGTTGCAAATGTATGTCTCAACTTATGAGGATGTACATGTACAGTCAAAGAGGCTCTTTCGACGATTTTATTTAAAATGGTACGAATTCCTCGAGTGGTTAGATGACGTCCACGGGAATTTAAAAAAATAAATTCCGTGTCTGAATTACTTTTTTGTAATAACTTGTTTCTTCCTTCTTGAAGATAAGTCTCTAACGCTATTTCAGCGAAACTTCCAAATGGTACGTAACGTTCTTTACGTCCTTTCCCTCGAACAAAAATAGTACCGATTGAAAAGTCGATATCTTGTAAACGTAGGTTTTGACATTCACTCACACGAATTCCAGTTCCATATAACATCTCTAATAAAGCTTGATCTCTTTGCCCCAATGGAATTGTTATATCGTTAACCTCAAACAATTTATCCAATTCCTCTTGATACAAAAAACCAGGAACCGGTTTACTTGTTTTCGGCAGATGTAACTGTACAAAAGGGTTTCCTTCCACATATCGTTCTCTTTCTAGAAATCTGTAAAAACTTCTTAATGTAGATATTTTTCTTGAAACGGATCTACGGCTAAGTTCTTGCTTATATAAAGAAGTTAGAAAAATGCGTACATCTTTATATGTTACATTTGCAATATGAGATATCCCCTCTGAGTGAAGGAAATCCGCGAAAATTTCCAGATCATTCCGATAATATTTCACGGTGTAAGGTGAAGCGTTTTTTTCTATTTGTAGAAATTCTACAAATGTGTCTATATATATTTCTAATGGGTTCATACCTACGTCCACCTCATTGCACAGCGAATAAATAATAACACACTCTAACCGATAAAGCAATGAACTTAACTAAATTGTAACAAAATTCAGAATGATATACAATCTTAATGACTTTGCAATGATATTATTGCAAAATAGCCGATTGTCGTGTGTAAAGTATTTTACCTTACCAAAGAGTGATTATAATAAGAAAATGGCTCCTAGTCAAATATCAAATCTTATAAACATAAAAAAAGTCGATATCGTTGAATATTCTGTGAACTACATAGTCTCTATATTTCCAATTTAAGAATTATTTATACCCATTTCAGATAATTTTCTTTGTGTGTCTTTGGTTCCCAGTTTTTTTATTATCGAGAATAAGTTATTTATATCTTCCTTATAACTATCTCGCTCATCATCAGCACCCCATTCATCGAAGGGTTTAAAACCAATATACTTCATTGCATTTTTGGATTCTTTATCAAGACGAGAGAATATTTCCTTTATTTCCAGTACTTGTTCATCCGTCGCTTTAATTTCAAATTCAATTTCATTGTCTGGAACAGAGAAGGTTCTAATTTCCTTGGTATCAATGGTTACATAATATATATTGTGAGTATCCACTGTAATCCACTCCTTATATACGTAAGTATTCCCATTGCATATTTAAGTAAAACGTATTAAAACAAAAAAAGACTTATAGAGGGGAGCTAATCCAACTCTACAAGTCATACAATTTAAGTCTGAGCTACTTCTTTATATTCACAATTTGTACACTGGACCTGTGTATCTTTCTTATTCTTTTTCTCTACTAGCATAGACTCACATTTTGGACATTTTCTAGCAATTGGTTTGTCCCATGAAACAAAGTCGCATTCAGGGAAGCGGTCACATCCATAGAATGTTCGCTTTTTCTTTGATTTTCGTTCAACCACATTGCCTTCTTTACATTTTGGACAATCCACACCAATTTCTTTTAAGATTGGTTTTGTATTACGACACTCTGGAAAGTTTGAACAAGCGAGGAATTTTCCATATCTCCCCATTTTATAAACCATTTCATGACCACAATTCTCACAATCGATTCCTGCTGGTTCATCTCTTATTTCAACTTTTTCCATCTCGTCTTCTGCCTTATCAAGTCTTACTTTAAAGTCTTTGTAAAAACTATCAATAATTTGTTTCCACTCTATCTTTCCTTCTTCAATAGAGTCTAAATCATCTTCCATTTTTGCAGTAAAAGCTGCATCGACTACTTCAGGGAAAAATTCAATCATTAGATCACATTTAATTTCTCCAAGCTCAGTCGGAATAAAGCGTTTATTATCCATCGATACATAACCCCTACGTTGAATAGTGTCTAGTGTAGGAGCATAGGTAGATGGTCTTCCTATGCCTATCTCTTCCATTGTACGTACGAGACGTGCATCTGTGTATCGAGGAGGCGGCTGTGTAAAGTGCTGATTCGGTTTAATTTCTTTTGAATCAACCTGCATACCTTCTTCTAAATCAGGTAATAATTTATCTTCTGTTTTCTTGTTATCATCGTTACCTTCTACGTAAACTTTCATGAAACCCTTAAACTTAATTTTTGATCCAGTTGCTCGGAATTCAATGTTATTGTTTAGTAAATGGACGGTCATTGTATCCATCACTGCTGGAGCCATTTGACTAGCTACAAACCGTTCCCAAATCAGTTTATATAAACGCAGTTGGTCTCTAGATAAAGTATTCTTTAAAGTTTTCGGATCTCTTACAGCAGAAGTTGGTCGAATCGCTTCGTGCGCATCTTGCGCTCCTTCTTTATTCTTCGTTGATCCTTGTTTACCTAAATACTTCTCTCCATAATTATCTTTAATATAGTTCTTTGCTTCTTCTTTTGCGGTATTGGATATTCTAGTAGAGTCAGTACGCATATATGTGATTAAACCAGTAATCCCTCCGGATTTTTTACCTAGGTCAATACCTTCATATAATTGTTGCGCAATCATCATCGTTTTCTTTGCACGGAAGTTTAGCTTTCTTGCAGCCTCTTGTTGTAGAGATGAGGTAGTGAAAGGTAGAGCAGGATTTTTCTTTCTTTCCCTTTTCTTCACTTTATCTACTGCAAATGTTTTCCCATTTAATTGTTGTTTAATATCTGTTACATCTTGTTCGTTTTTTAGTGCTACTTTTTTTCCATTTATTCCATAGAAGGATCCTTCAAATGTTTCCTTATCCTTTTGGAATTTTGCATCTATAGACCAATACTCTTCTGGCTTAAAATTTTGTATTTCTTTTTCACGGTCTATAATCATTTTCAAAGCAACTGATTGCACTCTTCCTGCACTTAGTCCTTTTTTTACTTTCTTCCATAGTAATGGACTAATATTATAACCAACCAATCGATCCAACACTCTTCTAGCTTGTTGGGCATCAACTAGATCTAAGTCAATTGCTCGTGGATTTTTGAATGACTCTTTAATTGCCTCTTTTGTAATTTCATTAAAGACAACTCGACAATTAGAGGAGGGATCGACACCTAAAATATATGCAAGATGCCATGCAATCGCTTCTCCTTCTCTATCGGGGTCGGCAGCAAGATAGATTTTTTTTGCTTTTTTTGCTGCTTTACGTAATTCTTTAAGAATATCACCTTTACCACGAATGGTTATATACTTCGGTGTAAAATTATTTTCAACATCTACACCTGTTTGACTTTTAGGTAAATCACGGATGTGACCCATGGAAGCCTTTACGGTATATTTTTTTCCTAAATATCGCTCAATCGTTTTTGCTTTTGCTGGAGATTCAACGATAACTAAATAATCTGACATGTACCTTCCTCCCAAAATGAGGTTGACAATTTTACGAAATGAAATCTTTTCTAATACTAAATATAGATCTCTGTTTTGTCAAACACTTCAGTTAAAACATTTTTAATTTTCAAGTAAAATTCCTTCATATTCTATAGTAATATCTTTTGTTTCTTGGACTAATTTTGCACCATCTTGAATCATTTGGTGACAGCCCTTTGTTTGTTGCACCCATGGATTTCCTGGTATCGCAAATACTTCTCTTCCTTGATCAAGGGCTTGATCTACAGTAATAAGTGTACCACTTCGTTCCATCGCTTCAATAACAAGTGTTCCCATCGTCAAGCCACTGATGATACGATTTCTTTCTGGGAATTGGTGACGTTTTGGTGGTTGGTCAGGGGGATATTCTGTAATCACTAATCCCTTTTGTGTTATTTCATGAAACAATGGTAAGTGCTCGCTTGGATATATATGATGAAATCCTCCCCCTAAGACAGCGATTGTTTTTCCATTGCGATATAAAGCCATTTGATGAGCAAAACTATCAATACCTCTAGCCATACCACTTACAATTACCCAGCCTTGTTGAATTAATGGTAAAATAACAGCCATTTTCCTTTGAGCTTGTGATGTAGGATTCCTTGTTCCGATCACACTTAAACTAGGTAATTTCTTTAAAATATCTACATCACCTAACGTGTATAAAACGATAGGAGCGTCCTTAATAGTATTTAACATAGGTGGATAATATTCGTCAACTATGGTTACAGTTTGATAAAGTTGCATATCTTTAATTACTTGTTTTTGTAAACCTACATTATGAAGATCAGAATAAATATATTCCGCTTTTTTCAAGGAAATATGTAACCAACCGGAAAGTTGACTTGCAGAGGATTGATAAGTTTTATTTAATGAAGGATCAAGTTGAAGAATGTTACGTAGTAATGAGCGAGTAATAGAACGGCATCTAGAAAGATGGACAATTTTCGCTTTCAATAATTCCAAGCTACCACTTCCTTTAATTAGATATATTGGAAATAGAGATTGGAATAAAAGAAACCAAACGAATTGACTTATTGAAATCGCTCGTTTTCTTAGTATAGAATATCCCAATCTCTATTTTTTATTTAATGTGTTTTACACTTTTCATCTAAGCCTGTTTCTTTTAGTACTTCAATCATCGTTTCTCCCATCACAGCAGGAGTATCAGCTACTTTGATGCCAGCAGCTTCCATCGTACGTATTTTTTCATCAGCCGTACCTTTTCCACCAGAAATGATTGCACCAGCATGTCCCATACGTTTTCCTGGAGGTGCAGTTGCTCCTCCAATGAAGCCAACAACTGGTTTATTCATATTAGCTTTCACCCATTCAGCAGCTTCTTCTTCTGCAGTACCGCCAATTTCACCAATCATGATTACTGCTTCTGTTTCTGGATCTTGGTTGAATGCATCCAACACATCGATAAAGTTCGTACCATTTACAGGATCTCCACCGATACCGACTGCTGTAGTTTGACCATAACCGGCTTCTGATAATTGATGTACAGCTTCATACGTTAATGTACCAGAACGAGAAACAACACCAATATGACCTTTTTTATGAATGTAGCCAGGCATAATACCAATTTTTGTTTCATCTGCAGTAATCACACCAGGACAATTTGGTCCAACTAAGCGTGTCTTCTTACCTTCCATATAACGTTTTACTTTGACCATATCTAATACTGGAATATGTTCCGTAATACAAATGACAAGATCTAATTCTGCATCTGTTGCTTCCATAATTGCATCTGCTGCAAAAGGTGCTGGAACATAAATAACGGAAGCAGTCGCACCAGTAGCAACGACAGCATCTTTTACCGTATTATATACAGGTACTCCTTCAACTTCTGTACCTGCTTTTTTAGGCGTTACACCTGCAACGATTTTAGTGCCATAATCTAGCATTTGTTTTGTATGAAAACGTGCAGTTCCGCCAGTAATTCCTTGGACAATCACTTTTGTATCTTTATTAATATAAACACTCATTTTCGTCCGTCCTTTCCTTATCGTAAAATTCTCGGTTTAATACGCTTATTTTACTGCAGCAACAATTTTCTCTGCCCCATCAGCCATAGATGTTGCAGAAGTAATATTTAATCCAGATTCATCTAAAATTTTCTTACCCGCATCAACGTTTGTACCTTCAAGACGCACAACTAGTGGAATCTCTAAACCAATTTGTTTTGTAGCTTCTACAACACCTTCAGCAATAACGTCACACTTCATAATTCCACCAAAAATATTAACAAAAATACCTTTTACGTTTTTATCTGAAAGAATAATCTTAAATGCTTCTGTTACTTTCTCTGCAGTAGCACCGCCCCCTACATCAAGGAAGTTAGCCGGATCTCCGCCATAATGTTTAATAATATCCATGGTAGACATAGCAAGTCCTGCTCCATTTACCATACAACCAATGTTTCCATCAAGGGATACATAGCTTAAGTCATACTTAGAAGCTTGGATTTCTTTTTCATCTTCTTCTTCAAAATCTCTTAAATCTTGGATATCTTTATGACGATAAAGAGCATTATCATCAAAGTTTAATTTTGCATCGAGCGCTAACACTTCACCATCACCAGTTGTTACTAATGGATTAATTTCAGCAATAGAGCAATCTTTCGCAACGAAGGCATCATATAAAGCAGACATAAATTTCACTGCTTTCCCTAGTAATTCTTCTGGAATATTTATATTAAATGCTAGTCTTCTAGCTTGGAAAGGTGTTAATCCAACAACTGGATCTATTACTTCTTTAAAGATTTTTTCTGGAGTCGCTTCAGCAACTTCTTCAATTTCAGTTCCACCTTCTTCTGATGCCATCATAACAACTCTAGAAGTGGCACGATCTAATACTACCCCAACATAATATTCCTTTTGAATGTCACAGCCTTCTTCAATAAGTAAACGTTTTACTTCTTTTCCTTCAGGTCCAGTTTGATGAGTTACTAATGTCTTTCCTAATATTTCATCCGCATATGTACGAACTTCATCAAGACTTTTTGCAACTTTAACTCCACCTGCTTTACCACGGCCACCAGCATGAATCTGTGCTTTGACAACGTTTACAGATGTGCCAAGCTTTTCCGCAGCTTGTACAGCTTCGTCCACTGTATATGCAACATAGCCGTTAGGAACCTTAACCCCATATTCCCGTAAAACTTGTTTACCTTGATACTCGTGAATGTTCATCTTCCATCCTCCTATCAAATTCAATGCATTACCATTGTATTAAAAAAATGAGAATTTAACAAGAATTAGCGAATAACGTTTGATAATTTCAACTAACATTAGATAAAGGAAGAACGAACCGTCCCCTATGTAGTCAAGATTAACTGTATGAATCAGTATTCGCAAATTCTTTATCTGCTTTGTAAACAAATGCAAACACTTCCGCAACGGCCATGTATAACTCATCTGGAATAGATTCATTAATGTTTAATTCTGCAAGTATTTCTACTAAAGATTCATCCTTCATAACTGGAACATTATTTTCTGTTGCTCGCTTTATAATTTCATCAGCGACTAATCCCTTCCCAGTTGCAGTAACTTTTGGTGCTATATTATTGTCTTGATTATAACGAAGTGCTGCTGCCTTATGTCGTTTTTCTATCATACTCTAAAATCAACTCCTTGATATGATGATGGATGATATCGCTTTTCCCGATGTTCTTTATCACCTTCATTCAAACTATCCATTGCTTTAATATGTACAGATGATAGTCTATAATCATTTTGCTTCAAACCTTGATTTAAATTTTCTTTCATCGCTCCTACAAAATTTTCTAGATCGGTGAAATCATTATAAATCGTAACTGTTACATTTCTCTTTTGAACATGCATATCAATTACTGTATCTTTTAAATTATTCAAACTTAAATAAAATAAAACACGACAATACTCCGGATCAATCTTTCCATCTTTTGTTTTTTTACTTTCAAACTGTAAATCTATATCTTTTGCTAATCCTAATTTCTGAGCTGGTATTTGTAAAAAAGCCTGTAAAAATCCGTTAGATTCTGTTATGGAATTAATTTGAATCCCTTGAATATGATTTAAAAGTTGTTGTGCTTTTTCAGCTAAACTACCGCTAGAGCTCTGGACAAGTTGTATCAATTGAGCCTTTACATTATTTATATCTATTTGCTGATGTGCTAACTGGTGCTCATAATTTAGCCCCGCACGTTGATTCATCCATTGTACTTGTTGTAAAAATAATTGCTGTATTTTTCCTAACTGCGGTGAATGATTTAGTACAGGATTCTGTAATGTTTTCAACATATTATAAAGTTCATGGTACGTATTAGGATTGTTTAATGTTTCTAAAAAAGACCTTGGTTGTCCTTTCATCAAGGCTTCAGAAAACCGAAGGGATATTGATTCGGGTAATAAATCCGCTATTTTTTGGAAATTAATAAGATTTTTTGAGTGCCTCACACTCCCATCATTCACTTGTAACATTGAACGAGTAAGCTCGATTATTTTTGATTGATTTGCTGTTAATTGGTCGATCCCTTTCATTAACGCTGAATGATCCATAGAAAAAGGAAGAGCTCTACCTTCTACCAATGATTTAGGGGTATTTTCCACCATTGACATCCATGCTTGATTCCACTGATTTTTAGTTATCGATGGTGAAATCATACCGAGATTTTTAAATATATGATATAAATTTCCGTTAGTTTGAGTGTTATTTAGATCAGAAGCCATGTATTTAATAATCGACATATTTTCAGTTTTAAACCCTGAATTTACTTGTTCAAGTTGATATAAGAGAGGGTTAAATCTTATGTTTTGATTTCGACTTTCCTTTAATAAAGCTTCTATCGAATTACTAATACCACCGGTAGATAATTTCATTGTCGATTGAAATATGGCATGGGAAATAGGCAGCTTTTTTTCCATTAGATTATGTAATACTCCAAACTGTTGTTTTATTGGAATTTCTTTAGCCTCTCTTGATTGCAATAAATGAACAGATTGTATAAATGAGTTCTGATTAAATGGCATTTGCTGCTTGATTAAGGACTGCATAAATGCGACTGATATCTTTGTCGGCTTTAATCCTAATTGCTGAATCAATTGTATTGCAGATTGCTCTGTATTATTTTTGAAGTTATTTGCTAATACTTGGAGATGAAGAATTTGATCCTGCGTATGTTTTACTTGAAAATGATATCGTTCTCCTATAATTAGAGGTGTCTCCAACTGCGCGATCATCTGCTTACCAGCTAGGTTAATTTTTGCTTTATGATCAGGAAAAAGCTTTATTACCTTTCCTTGAACAACATCTCCGGATTTCAACTGTTGATGTGATGGTAAATGGACTTGTTGTACAGCTTTATCACCTAATAAACGATGAATACTCATAGAATCACCTCCGATTATTTTTTCAATGATGATGTAAATGGATATTTATGTACAGGCGCAAACGAATAACGATGATAAGGAGTAACACCATAGTTTTCTAAAGCCTGGAGGTGTTCCTTAGTACCGTAGCCCATATTGGAATTAAATCCATATACTGGATATTCCTCATGTAACTCTTTCATCCAATTGTCACGTGCAACTTTTGCTAAAATACTAGCTGCCGCTATATGTACGCTAGCAGCGTCGCCTTTAATAATTGCTTCATATGTGCAGTTTAGTCCTTCTAACGGGACAGCATCTATTAATGCATGGTCTGGGTATGGTTCTAGTCCACTAATTGCTTGTTTCATTGCCTGTTTTGATGCTTCATATATATTAATTTCATCAATAATGGTATTATCAACAAATGAAATTTGATAGGCGATTGCATGTTGTTTAATGTAGGTACTATATGTATTTCTTTGTTCTTCAGACAATTTCTTTGAATCATTAATACCCAAAAGGTAAAAGTCCTTTGGTAAGATAACTGCTGCGGCAACTACTGGACCAGCTAATGGACCTCGCCCTACTTCATCCACACCAGCAATATAATGATTTCCATTACGATAAGCTTCATTTTCATAAGTACTCATTTTGATGAACGCTTGTTCTAGTGCAACTTGTTTTTCTTGTTGTTTTTCATAACGTTTTAGTAATGCTTGCACACCTTTTCTACTATCTTTGTATAATTCTTCTATGTCCTTATTATTTAGTTCTCCGTTGTTTAATTGTGATTTTATATTTGCAATAGAAGTTGATTTCATATTTTTCCTTCTTTCATTATTTATCGGCTCATTATGATTACATATAAATAATTTCATTTCTCTCCTGGACGATCCAATACACACGCAAACATCCATGAAGATGACAAAATGCCAACTATTCATGGATGCTATTATTCGTGTTCCTATTATCATATCTGCTATGATACAGGGCTATCCTCTGGTTGTTCCAATGTTATTGTCCCTAATCGTCCTACACGTAAATCACGGATAACAATATCAGCTACTTTATCATAGTTTACTTGGCCGCCGCTTTCCAAAGCGCCTCTAATCCTACCTATGGATTCGAATACTTCAACCATATCTTCCATTTCCTCTAATTGGTATCTGTCTTTTAATTGAGTTGGATAATGCTCTGCCATGTAACGAATAATAAATGCAGTCACATCGGGTAGTGGTAATAATTGATCTTTTATTGTTCCAATTGCAGCTAGACGATATCCTACCACTTCCTCCTCAAACTTGGGCCATAGTATTCCAGGAGTATCTAATAATTCAAAGTCTTTTTTCACTTTAATCCAAAGCTGTTGTTTCGTTATCCCTGGACGATCTCCTGTTTTAGCTATTTTTTTATTTGCTAAGCGATTAATTAACGTTGATTTTCCAACATTTGGTATTCCCACAATCATTGCTCGTGCAGGTCGAGGCTGGATACCTTTTCGTTTTAATTTCTCCATTTTTTCCTGACCAAGTAATTTTGCTTGTTGGATAACCTTTTGTATGTCTGCTTTATGATTTACATTCACATCAATCGCTTGAATGCCTTCCTGGTTAAATTTTTCAACCCATCGTTTTGTTACTTCTTGATCTGCAAGGTCTTTTTTCATTAGTACAATTAATTTCGGTTTATTATTTAACACTTGTTTTAGCATTGGATTTTGTGATGAAAGAGGTGCTCTTGCATCTACTAATTCAATTACAAAGTCAACTAATTTTAATTTCTCTTCTACTTCTCTTTTTGCTTTTGCCATATGGCCTGGAAACCATTGTATAGCCATTTTTATTCTCCTTTTCCTATCAGATGAATTCGATCAAATGGCCAGTAAACAAAGCTTGCTTCTCCCACCAGTTCTTCCATTGGTACAACACCTATCATACGAGAATCGGTTGAATTACTACGATTATCTCCTAATACAAACACATGTCCTTCTGGTACTACATCATAATTTCCTGGAAGCTGTTCCAGCGTAAAATCATTTGTAAGTGTTTGGTAAGATTGCAAGTTCTCTTTTTGTTCATTTAGAAATGGCTCTTCTACTTCTTCTCCATTAATGTACAACGTATTATCTTCTACAGCTACATGCTCCCCAGGTAAAGCGATTATTCTTTTAATAAAATCTTTTTGGGTAGGTGCGTGAAACACAACAATATCAAACCGTTCTGGTTCACCAATTGTATAAGATAACTTATTGACAATCATTTGATCACGGTCATGCAACGTCGGGAACATCGACGGCCCTTCAACTATTATTGGTGCAAATAGGAACATTCTTACAAGGAATGCTAGTCCAAAAGCTAATAATAGTGCTTTAATCCAATCTAACCATTCGTTTTTCTTTTTATTTTCTTTATCCCTAGCCATCCAGTCCCCTCCGTGTCTTATCTTTCTACTATATATTGTAAGCTAAATATGTGTTTCTAGACAACTCAAATATAATAGATATGTAAAAAGGAGCTTCTGCTATCAATAGCAAAGCTCCTTTCTTTCGTTTATCCTTGTTTGCTCGACTCTTATCGACGTTCTTTAATACGAGCTGCTTTTCCACGTAGATTACGTAGATAGTAAAGTTTCGCACGACGTACGATACCGCGACGAGAAACTTCAATTTTATCAATTCTTGGTGAATGTAATGGCAATGTACGTTCCACACCTACACCGTAAGAAATCTTTCTTACTGTAAATGTTTCGCTAATTCCACCGTTTTGGCGTTTAATTACAACACCTTCAAACACCTGAATACGCTCACGGTTACCCTCAACAACCTTTACGTGTACTTTTAAAGTATCACCAGGTCGAAAATCAGGATGATCCGTACGTAATTGATCTTTTGTAATGTCAGCGATTAATTGTTGCATGACTTTCACTCCTTCCAAACTAATGCTCATGAACAAGTAAGGACAGCGGAACATCGTTTATCGTACTTATACGCACATAAGCACAATTATTAATATACCATAACAAAATAGATTGTTCAACTAGCTATTTACAAAATTTCATCGGATTTATCATTCTTTAACGTTTTTTTGTCTTCATCAGTCAATTCCATGTTATCCAATAAATCCTTACGACGATTCCATGTTCGAAGAAGCGATTGTTTTCTTCTCCAGGAGGCAATATTAGCATGATTCCCGGAAAGTAATACATCCGGTACTTTATACCCTCTGAAATCGGCTGGTCTTGTATAATGAGGATGTTCCAAAAGGCCTGTAGAAAACGAATCCTGTGGGGCAGATTGTTGGTTTCCAAGTACATCAGGTAATAGTCGAACCACACTATCTACTACTACCATCGACCCTAATTCTCCTCCAGTTAGAACATAATCACCAATTGATATTTCATCGGTAACGATGTGCTCTCTAATCCGCTCATCATAACCTTCATAATGTCCACAAATAAAAATTAAATGATCTTCTTTTGCTAGTTCTTCCGATTTTTGTTGTGTTAATGTTTCACCCTGTGGACACATTAAAATAACCCTAGGATTTGAATTTCGCTTACTTTTTACTGCCTCAACCGCATCAAAAATTGGCTGAGGAGTCAGTACCATTCCTGCTCCGCCACCATAGGGGTAATCATCCACTTTTTGATGTTTATTCTTGCTATACTCTCTAAAATTCACAACTTCGTAAGTAAATTGTTGTCGTTCTACTGCTTTATTCAAAATGGAGGACTGAAATACGCCATGGAACATTTCTGGAAATAATGTCAATATATCAATATGCATTAATCAAGCATTCCTTCCATTAATTGAATCTTGATTATTTTGTTTTCATTATCTACTTCTTTCACAACCTGCTCAATATATGGGATTAACAAATCTTTCGCATTTATACGTTGTACAACCCATACATCATTTGCTCCAGGGGAGAGTATTTCTTTTACTTTTCCTAATTCCTCTCCATCAGTTGTAAATACTTTACAGCCTACTATTTCATGATAATAGTACGCTCCTTCTTCCAAATCAGTTAATTGATCTTCATCAATGGATAACATCAATCCCTTAAAAGCTTCAACTTCATTAATATTTTTATAGCCTTTAAACTGTAAAAGATCAAACCCTTTATGGACTCGATGTGTAGCAATTACTAATGGCTTATATTCCCCCTGATTATCTTGTAAATACACTGTATTACCTGAGGAGAATCTGTCTTCAAAATCTGTAATTCGAACAACTTTCACTTCACCACGTATACCATGAGTATTTACAATTTTTCCTATGTTAAACTTACCTTCACTCATTTTTAATCACCTGCTTTATTCATCAATACGTATAACCTTATCATCTTTAATAATAATTGCTTGTTCCTTCATTAGTTTACTCCAATTTGTACCAACTTCGACCTCAACAAGAGCTTCAACCTCATCTTCAATAATTTCACTTCCAATTTGGATTTCATTAAGTTGTTCGATTTTAAAATCAAGAAGTTTTATCTTTTCTTTTCGATTGTTAATTTCTTGTTCAAATCGATCTTCTATCTCTTGATGATTTACAGAAGCTTTATGCTGTAACTTGCGCTTTTCAAACTTTAACTGTTGACACTCTTGTTCAAGACGCAATTTATGATTATAAAAGCCTTGGTATATACGTTGTTTACTTGTTTCGGTAACGACTTGTTTTACTGTAATTTTCTTTACTATTTTCACAACAACTACAGCTCCTACCCTACACTAATAGATTTTTCTATTTCACAAAATATTATCACAAGGTATAAGTACAAACATTATTATATAGGCAAAACAAATCCATTCATATTAATATATATTGTAAGAAATCCTGATCTTAACATTTTAAACGTAGTATGAAATAAACTCAATTACTTTAATCACTGAACTAAAACTGAAGTGTAAAAAGGGAAAGAAGAACCCAATATTTGGGTCAACTTTCCCTTTACATAATATCCAAATAAATACGTTTATTACCTTCCGTTTTTGCAGCATAAACAACTGTTCGAATCGCTTTAGCAATTCGACCGTTCTTACCAATTACTTTTCCTACATCATCCGGGTGCACTGTTAAATGATACACGACTTTGGATTCTTCCTCCGTCTTATTAATAACAATTTCTTCCGGATAATCAACTAACGAGGCAACAATCGATTCTATTAGGGCTTTCATGATATCACACTACTTATTTTGAATTTTTTTGTTCGTGGAATTTTTTCATGATGCCTTCATTTGAGAATAGATTACGAACAGTATCACTTGGTTTAGCGCCTTTTGACATCCAATCAAGAGCTTTTTCTTCATCTATTTTAACTTCTACTGGATTCACAACCGGATTATACGTACCAATTTGCTCAATGGAACGACCATCACGTGGAGAACGTGAATCAGCTACTACAATACGATAAAATGGGTTTCTTTTAGATCCCATACGTTTTAAACGAATTTTTACTGCCATGCTTTTGCACCTCCAATAAATTGTTTTTCATTTTTAAACTCAGCTTAATCGTCAGCTTTTAATGACGAGTGCCTTAGTAGTAATTAATACAGGCAATAACTTTTATCCTGACAAGTTTAAATTCTATCAGAAATATAAAAGTCTGTAAAGTGTTTTTCCATTACAAGGTTATTTTAGTATATAACCGTCTATAAATCAAGAGTTACATGAAAGGAAAATTAAATCCGCCTTTTCCTTTTTTCCCTTTTTGCATATTGGTCATTTGTTTCATCATTTTTTTCATCTCATTGAATTGCTTGAGTAAACGATTCACTTGTGCAACGGATGTACCTGAACCTTTTGCGATACGCTTACGGCGACTCCCGTTAATAATACTTGGTTCTTGACGTTCTTTTTTTGTCATCGATTGAATAATTGCTTCTACCTGCCCAAGTTGTTTTTCATCAAATTGTGCATTCTTTAATCCTTTCATTTTTCCTGCTCCAGGAATCATGTCCATCAATTCATCCAGTGGACCCATTTGCTTTACTTGTCCCATCTGTTCTAGGAAATCATCAAATGTAAAGGACATGGTACGCATTTTTTCTTCAAGTTCTTTTGCTTGCTTCTCATCCACATTTGTTTGTGCTTTTTCAATTAACGATAATACGTCTCCCATACCTAAAATACGGGAAGCCATTCGTTCAGGGTGGAAAGCTTCTAATTGATCTAGTTTCTCTCCCATACCGGCAAATTTAATTGGTTTATCCGTAACCGACTTAATAGATAGCGCAGCCCCTCCACGAGTATCGCCATCAAGTTTTGTTAACACTACTCCAGTAATATCAAGTTGTTCATTAAAACTTTCAGCTACATTTACTGCATCTTGACCTGTCATCGAGTCGACAACAAGAAATATTTCATCAGGTTTCACATCATTTTTAATCGACTGTAACTCATCCATTAAATTTTCATCTACATGCAATCGTCCAGCTGTATCAATAATCACATAGTCACGATGGTCTTCCTTTGCTTGCTCAATCGCTTTATGTGCAATATCAACAGGATTCACTTCCGTTCCCATTGAGAACACAGGCATATCTAGCTGAGTACCTAATGTTTCTAATTGCTTAATTGCAGCAGGTCGGTAAACATCACACGCGACTAGAAGTGGATTACGATTGTGTTTTTTACGTAGGTGATTTGCAAGCTTTCCAGTTGTTGTTGTTTTACCTGCACCTTGCAAACCAACCATCATGATAACTGTAGGAGAACGATCAGCAACAGCAATTTTACTTTGCTCGCCACCCATTAATTGGGTTAGTTCATCTTTTACTACTTTTATAACTTGTTGGCCAGGAGTTAAACTTTCCATTACCTCTTGTCCAATTGCACGCTCTTTAATTCGTGCTATAAGTTGTTTAACTACCTTAAAGTTTACATCTGCTTCCAATAAAGCTAGACGAACTTCTCTTGTCATTTCTTTTACATCTTGCTCAGATACTTTCCCTTTACCTGTTATCTTCTTAATCGTACTCTGCAGGCGGTCAGCCAATCCTTCAAACGCCATAGAAGGTGTCCCCCTAATCTAAGTCTTTTAGTTTTTGAATATATTCATGTACATGGTTATCTGTTGTCAGTAATTTCAACTTGTCTAACAGCTTAACACGTTGTTCAAACTTTGAATACAAATGAAGTTTTTCTTCATATGATTCAAGCATTGCTTCTGTTCGCTTTATATTATCATAAACCGCTTGTCTTGATACTTGAAACAACTCGGAAATTTCTCCTAAGGAATAGTCCTCTAGATAATACATTTCCATATAATTTCGTTGTTTTGGTGTCAATAGTTCTTGATAAAAATCAAATAAATAATTAATACGTGTCGTTTTATCTAACAATGGAAACACCTCTTGTTAAGTGATTTTCCTTTACGAACATCATAGCGAACAGAATGTTTTATTGTCAAGGAAATAATAGATTAATCTTCTTTTGCTTCAATATCCATATCTGAAAATAGACCATAGACAAATGCTGATGCATCAAATTGTTGCAGATCGTTTATTTTTTCTCCTAACCCTACAAATTTCACTGGTAATTGTAATTCATTTCGAATGGCTAATACAATTCCACCTTTTGCAGTTCCATCTAATTTGGTTAATACAATTCCTGAAACATCTGTAGCTTCAGAGAAGGTACGAGCTTGATTAAGTGCATTTTGACCAGTTGTTGCATCTAATACTAACAATACCTCATGAGGTGCATCTGGAATTTCTCGCTCGATCACACGTTTTACTTTTGACAATTCATTCATTAGATTAACTTTGTTTTGCAATCTACCTGCTGTATCGCAAATCAAGACATCTGCATTACGAGATTTGGCAGCTTGAATCCCATCATAAATTACAGCAGCAGGGTCACTACCTTCGTTTTGTTTAATTACAGGTACATCTGCGCGTTCTCCCCACACTTCTAATTGATCTATTGCACCTGCACGGAATGTGTCTCCTGCAGCTAGCACTACATTCTTACCTTCTTGCTTTAATTGATGAGCCAATTTCCCAATACTTGTTGTTTTACCAGCACCGTTTACTCCAACAACCAATATTACTTTTAAACCATCACCATCTATTTGAAGTTTTTCAATCGATTCATCTTCATCCCCATAATAAATCTCAACAAGTTTCTCAGATATAACGTCTTTCATTTGCTCTGAATCTTTTATATTTTGGCGCTTAACTTCCATCTTCAATTCTTCCACAAGATCCATGACAGTTGTCACACCAACGTCTGCTGTAATAAGCACTTCTTCCAATTCTTCAAAAAAGTCCTCATCTACTTTTCGATAACGAGCAATTAAATTATTGAGTTTTCCAGAGAGAGAGCTACGGGTTTTTTTCATTCCTTCTTGATACTTTTCTGTAACTTCTTTTGTTTCATTATCTTGCTTAAATTTTTGCTTAAACTTATCCATAAATCCCATCAGTACATTCCTCCTATGAACTAATTAATTCCTTTGTATCTTCAAGGCGAACAGAAACTAATCTTGATACTCCCGACTCTTGCATCGTAACCCCGTATAATACATCTGCCTCTTCCATTGTACCTTTACGATGAGTAATAACAATAAATTGGGTTTCTTTACTATATTGTTTTACATATTTAGCAAATCTAGCTACATTTGCTTCGTCTAATGCTGCTTCTACTTCATCTAAAATACAAAATGGTACTGGTCGAACTCTTAATATCGCAAATAGTAAAGCGATTGCTGTTAATGCCCGTTCACCGCCGGATAATAACCCAAGATGTTGTAGTTTCTTTCCAGGTGGTTGAGCTATAATGTCAATTCCGGTCTCTAATAAATTGGCTGGATCAGTTAGCTTTAGTTCTGCATGCCCACCGCCAAATAAATGTACAAATACCGTTGCGAATTCCTCTTTAATATTATTAAATGTTTCTTCAAAACGATTTTTCATTTCTGTATCCATTTCACTAATAACGGAGTATAATGTCTGTTTTCCTTCAACTAGATCATTTTTTTGTTCTGACAAGAAATTATATCGTTCGGAAATACGTTCAAATTCTTCAATCGCACCTAAATTAACAGTGCCAAGTCTTTCAATATCCGCTTTTAACTGGTCTACTTCCACTTGAGTTTGTTGTATATTTTCTACCTTGTCAAATTCTTCACACGCTCTCTCATACGTCGTGGTATAGTCTTTTTCTAATTGACTTAATCGGTTCTCTAATTCTACATCAAGTCGATTGGATTTCACTTCAGACTGCTGTTTTCTTTCATTTATTTCTTCAAGTTGTTGGTTTTCTTTTTTCAATTGTTCATCCAATTGATCTAAATACTGAACTTGCTGCATTCTTTTTTCTCGTTGCTCAGCTATTTTCGTTGAAGCTTCTTGTTTCTTCTTTCGATTTATTGCTATAATTTCGTCTATTTGTTCCTCCGACTCATCGGTGGCATGGATTTCATCTAGATTTATTAATTCAGCAACCTGATCATCTTTTCGCTCTATTGCTTCTGCATATTGATCTTGTAATTCTTTTGTTTTTAACTGTTGATGCTTTAGTCTCTCTTCTTGCTCTGCTAATAATACTTGTAAATGATGATATTCATCTTGAAGTTTTTCTCGATTTTCTTTCCAAAGAGATTCTTCTTTTGTTAACTTATCGATTTCTGATTGTATTTTTATCAACTGCTGTTTAATAGATTCTAACTCATTTGTTAATTTATTTCTCCTAGAAGATAATTGATCCACGTCTTGGGCATATTGTTGTTTATCCATATCATAAATAGATAAATTATCATTAACAGATGTCAATTTTATATCTAATTCATTCATCGTGTTTCTTTGGGATTGTAATCGTTCTTGCAATGAAGACTTGTCTTTGTCCCCTTCTGAAAGTTTGTTATCCAGTTGTTGCACAAGTTCTTTACGTTTCTTTACTGTATGTTCAAATTGTTGGGCTTTTTGTTGATATTCCTCTAATCGCTCAGCAATATCTTGTAAGTCTTTTTCTCTCGTAAATAAAGATTGATTGGATTTTTTTTGTGCTCCACCAGACATCGATCCTCCAGGGTTGACCACATCCCCTTCCAACGTAACAATTCGATAACGGCGTTGCACTTGTTTGGCAATTTCATTCGCGTCTTTTAATGTTTTCGTGATAATTACATGCCCCATTAAATGACTAAGTACTTTTTTATATTTGTCATCGATTTTAATTAATTCTGCAGCAACACCTACAAAACCTTCATGCTTTCTAATCTTCCCTAACCACTCATTTGCAATAAATCTTTCCTGAATAGAAGCTAGAGGAAGAAATGTCGCACGACCATTATTGGTTTGTTTTAACCAGCCAATTGCTTTTCTTGCTGCTTGATCATCCATAACTACAATATGCTGTGCTTGACCACCTAGTACAGTCTCCATTGCAGTCACATACTGTTTTGGGACTTCCATTAATTCGATAACTGCTCCTTCAATTCCTGTAAGTTTCTTGTCTTCTCTTGCTTTCAAAATGGATTTTACACCGTGAAAGAACCCTTGGTAATCTTCTTTCATTTCTTCAAGCATTTCTTTTTTAGATTTTAGTTTTTCGATGTATTGATAACCTTGGTACAATTTAGATTGTGCATCTTCGTAATTTCCTCGCTCTGACTGTAGTTCGAGTTTTAAAGTCATCATTTCTTTTTCTTTTGCTTTTAAATCTGTATCAATGGTTTCTAATACTTTTTCGACTTCTTCTTTCTCCGATTGTAATTGCTCTCTTTTTGCAATTAGATCCTTGAATTTTGATGATTGATGCTCATTTTTTTGTTCAATCTGTTCAGTTTGTTGTGATACGGATTGTAGTTCATTTCTTTTAGCAGCTTGTTGATTTAAAAGCTCAATATATTCGGATTTCAAGTCTTCAATTTGGTCTGCAATTTTTTCTTGACTGGTAGATAACTTTTGCTGAAGTAATTCCACATTGTCTTTGGTTTGTTTTTTAGACTGTTGAATATCCGTTAATTTACTTTGTTCGGTTTTTAAATCGTTAGCAAGTACTACTATTTGTTGTTCGATTTCTTGTAGTTGCTGCGTTAACTTTTCTCGATTTTCACCGAAATGCTTCGACCGTTCATCAAGTAACTGTTTTCTTCCTTCATACTTTTCTAATTGCTCAGTCGATTGTAATAGCGTAGATTGTAATTTCTCTAACGATTCATCAATGGTTGAAGAAACCTGTTTTTGTTCAAATAATCTATTTTCAATTATCTTCACTTGCTGCTGCTGCTTTACTTGATTATCTTTTTCTGACTCTAAATCTTGTAACACTATTTGCCAATCAGAATGAATTCGTTCTATTTCTGTTATTAATAGTGCTACTTCTGTATCTCTTAATTGTTCTTGTAATTGTTGATAGCGTTTTGCGCGATCAGCTTGTTCTTCCATAGGATCTATTTGTTGTTCAATCTCATAGATGATATCTTCCACACGATTTAAGTTTTCCTGTGTTTCTGCAAGTTTATATTCCGCTTTTTTCTTTCGTTGTTTATATTTTAAGACTCCAGCTGCTTCTTCAAATATTGTTCGACGTTCTTCCGCCTTAGAACTTAGTATCTCTTCCACTTTTCCTTGACTAATAATCGAGAAAGCTTCTCTCCCTAAGCCTGAGTCCATAAACAAGTCAATTATATCTTTTAAACGACATGGTTGTTTATTGATATAGAACTCACTTTCTCCAGATCGATAGACTCGTCTTGTTACACTAACTTCTTCATAATCTAGTGGAACACGCTGATCTTGATTATCTAGTACAAGTGTTACTTCAGCTACATTTAATGCTTTTCTCGTATCACTACCTTGAAATATAATATCTTCCATTTTAGAGCCACGTAATGATTTTGCAGATTGCTCGCCTAGCACCCAACGTATTGCATCTGTAATGTTACTCTTTCCACTTCCGTTTGGACCTACTACCGCTGTTACTCCGGAAACAAAATCAACACTTATTCGCTCTGCAAATGATTTAAATCCCTTACTTTCTAAACGTTTTAAATACATTATCATTCTCCTATTTTTAAACCAGCTGTACTCTCTTTAGGTTACCTTTTCAAAAAGGATTAGATTTGATTCTTTTATACTTTGTAATAGAATCAATTGTTTAAACTTTAAGATAACATCTCTGAGTCAGCAAAAATATCTATGTAAACGAGTTATTATATACCCAATTTATACGTTTTTAACTAATTTATTTTACCATATTATCATTATTTCGCATATGGTTGAGACCAATTGGTTCCTATATTTCACTAATTTCGACAGACATATAGAGCTTTTTAATATTTTCTTGAAAAATAGTAGTCTTGAATGGATCAACCTATGTTATGATATAGAACAAAAAGGTAAGTATTTGAAGGAGGAAGATGATGAATCTAGATCAACCTAGCACTGAAAATATGAAATATATATTGGATACACTATCAGAGGAACTTCAAATTGTTAATCGATCTATTATGGAAGTGGAAGATTACAACCTTGATAAATATGAAGATCTAAAGATGATGTATGAAATGGTTAAAAGCAAGGGACAATTAAGCGCATTTGAAAAACAAGCATTTATTCAAGAACTATCAAGTATACGTAAATAATATACATAAAAATCTCAAGGATAACTTTTACCTTGAGATTTTTTATTAACTGTTATTGATAGCATCAAGCGCATTTTTGGCAGCTCGTTGCTCCGCTTCTTTTTTGGTACGACCAGTACCATTTCCAGCAGCTTTTTCTTGAATAACAACTTCCGCAACAAACTCTTTATTATGAGATGGTCCCTTTTCTTCGATGATTCTGTATTCAATTTTTTGATCTTTATGTTGCTGAACAAATTCTTGTAACTGACTTTTATAATCCATCGCATGCGAAAAAGCACCCGTTGTTAATTTAGGAAACACATGAATATTTAAGAAATCTAACACGTTGTCAAAGCCTTGATCTAAATAGAGCGCCCCAAGAAATGCTTCAAAAGCATCTGCTAAAATAGCAGGTCTTTCTCTTCCTCCAGTTTGCTGCTCTCCTTTGCCTAACCGCAGAAATTTACCAAATTCCAACTCTTCTGCAAAGTTTTTTAAGGAAGGCTCACATACAATTGCCGCTCGAAGCTTAGTCATTTCTCCTTCTGGCATATCTTTGTTATTACGATATAAATACTGTGATACTGCTAATTCCAAAACTGCGTCTCCTAAAAATTCTAGACGCTCATTATCCGATAGTCGTTGTTTCCGATGCTCATTCACATACGATGAATGGGTAAAGGCTTCCTTTAACAATGCTTTTTGTTTAAAAGAGATACCTAAGTGCTCCTCTAATGGACGTATATCCATTTAGACACCTCCTAATTAATAAAATAAAACTTACATAAGTGACGAATTTGTTTTCTTCTAGTCGGAAACTTAGAGCTTTAGCTAGGTGGTCCCAAAAACTTTTACATTAAAAGATAAAAGGTTGAGACAACAAGAGAATTTAAATAAAGGTAAACTAAAACATAACTTTTAAAGAATACTTCGCTTTTCTTTAGAGAAGACATGTCCCTCCTCTAAGGATTAACGTATATTTCTTTCGTTATGCTATACGATTGTTCGCCTTTAAACTAAATCTCTTTATTATATCCCAACCTCTGAGTAAACAAATATTCACTTAAGCTTTGCTGTTTATGTAATCTACAGCATCACCTACTGTATTTATTTTTTCAGCATCCTCATCTGCGATTTCCATATCGAATTCATCTTCTAATTCCATAACAAGCTCCACCACATCTAGAGAATCTGCATCTAGATCTTCTTTAAAAGATGCTTCCATGGTTACTTTAGCTTCTTCCACATCAAGGCGATCAATTATAATTTCTTTTACTCGATCAAATACGTCTGCCACTTCCTTCACCCCCTTTCAAAGATTATACATATACCTCATACTATAGCTAAAACTTTAGCTATGTCATTGTATTACATCACCATACCACCGTCAATATGAATGGTTTGACCAGTAATATAATTGGCATCTTCTGTTGCTAAGAAACGAACAACTCTTGCTACATCTTCCGGTTTACCAAAGCGTTCTAATGGCACAAGATTTAAGAGTGAATCTTGTTGTTCTTCACTTAATCGATCAGTCATATCCGTAGAAATAAATCCTGGAGCTACTGCATTCACTAAAATATTTCGAGACGCTAATTCTTTTGCTGTTGTTTTTGTTAATCCAATTACTCCTGCTTTTGCAGCAACATAATTTGCTTGTCCTGGATTTCCACTCACTCCTACTATAGAAGCTACATTTATAATTCTGCCAGACTTTTGTTTCATCATTTGACGCGTTACTGCCTTTGTACATAAAAACGTACCTTTTAAGTTTGTTTGTACTACTTGATCGAATTCATCTTCTTTCATCCGCATCAAAAGATTATCTTTTGTGATTCCAGCATTGTTCACAAGAATATCAATAGAACCCAATTCGTTGGTAACAGACTTCATCATTTCCTTTACTTCTGATTCGTTTGAGATATCTGTCTGAACTTTGAAAGAACGGACACCAAAACTTATTGCTTCTTGAACTACCTCTTCTGCTTTAGCTTCACTTCCTGCATAATTCACCACTACATTTGCACCTTGTTTTGCAAGTTCCAGTGCAATAGATCTACCTATGCCTCGAGAAGCTCCTGTTACAATCGCATTTTTTCCTTGTAGCATTTATGCATCCTCCTCATACCATTCCATAAATTTATCGAGTGATGCCTGATCTTGAATTGCAAATGTAGGCATTCTACGATTAATTTTTTTCACTAAACCCGATAATACTTTCCCTGTCCCAACTTCTACAAAAGCATCTACACCGTTTTCAATCATTTGATTTATTGACTCTTCAAATCTAACTGGTGAATATAGTTGTTTTAACAGTAACCCTTTTAATTCTCCACTACTTGAAGTAGCACTTGCTGATACATTTGCATATACTGGTGGTTTTGCATCACTTATTTCCACTTTATCTAAATAAGTAGCAAATTCATCATTTGCTGCTTTCATTAGCTTAGAATGAAATGGTCCACTTACATTTAAGGGAAGTACTCGTTTTGCCCCTTTATCTTTTAAGAGAATAGTTGCCTGTTCTACACCTTCAATAGATCCAGAAATAACAACTTGTCCAGGACAATTTAAGTTAGCAATATCAACCACTTGATCTGTAATTTCTAATAAAGCAGCTTCAATTGTAGTTGCATCAAGACCTAGTACTGCAGCCATCGTTCCCTGTCCTTTTGGAAATGCTGCTTCCATTAAACGACCTCTAATTTGAACCAATGACAAGGCATCTTGCCAAGTAAATGCCCCTGAAGCAACTAGTGCACTATATTCTCCTAAACTATGCCCAACTGTCATTACAGGAGTTACACCGCGATCCTCAAGTAACTTTTGAATAGCTACACTCGTAAGTAATAGAGCTGGTTGTGCATTTTCTGTCTGAGTTAACTCATTTTCAGGACCTTCAAACATTAATTGTTGAATATCTTTACCTAATATTTGGTTTGCTTCTAAATAAAGTTCTTGGAGCTTTGGATTTGCATCGTATAATTCCTTACCCATCCCGACAGTTTGGGATCCTTGGCCAGGAAACATGAATGCTACTTTTTTCAAATTTATTCCTCCTCTACATTCCCAATAGATTCAATTGTAGTTGCTATCGTTGGTGTTACATTAAATTCCACCATATGTTTTGCTTGCTTAATAGCATTATAGATTGCTCTTGCATTGGAAGAACCATGTGCTTTAATTACCGGAGCAGCAAGTCCAAATAAGCCCGCGCCTCCATATTCAGAGTAATCAAGCTTATCTTTTAGTCCTCCCAAATCCTTCTTCACTAATGCGGCAGCTAATTTTGTTTTGGTAGAAGACATTAACGTTCCTTTTAAGAGGGTGAAAATTGTTTCCGCTGTTCCTTCAATCGTTTTTAGCGCAATATTTCCGCTAAATCCATCGGTTACTACTACATCAGCAACGCCGCTTAAAATATCTCTCGATTCTACATTCCCCACAAAATTAATTGGTGCAGATTGCAATAATTCAAATGCTTTCTTTGTAAGTTCATTACCTTTACCGTCTTCTGTTCCTACATTTAGAAGCCCTACTCTTGGCTGTTGGATCTTTCTTACCTTTTCAGAATAAATGGAGCCCATAATTGCGTATTGCAATAAGTGATCTGGTTTAGCTTCAACATTTGCTCCGACATCAAGCATTAAAAACCCTTTACCGTCAACCGTTGGTAATGTTGGACTAAGAGCTGGTCGATCGATACCAGGAATTCTTCCAACTACAAATAGCCCTGCGCTCATTAAGGCCCCAGTATTCCCAGCAGATATACACGCCTCAGCTTCTTTTTCTTTAACTGCATTTGCCATTAATACTAGCGAAGCATTTTTCTTTCTCCGAACTGCACGGACTGGCTCATCTTCACTCGTAATTACTTCTTCTGTATGTACAATTGTAATATTTTTATCATTTGTTAGATGGGGAGTAATTTGATCTTTATCACCATATAAAGTGATTTCAACATCTAATTCCTTTACAGCATCCATTGCACCAAGAACAATTTCTTTTGGCGCATGGTCTCCGCCCATCGCATCTATCGCTAAGCGCATGTTAAATTTCTCCTTTTTCATTACTAGAATGGAACATAAAAAATTCACCTGTAAATACAAGTTCATTTTCTACGTAGCTATTCACTTCTACAATTGTCCGATCTCGAGTGTCTTTTCCTTTTACGATAGCTTTTGCAATAACACGTTCACCTTCATTTACCTGTCTCGTAAATTTAAGATTTGATTTTGCTGTTAAAGCAAGTTCATCATTGATAACAGCGACTGCAAGTGAATTTGCTTGGGCAAATAAATGATGTCCACGAGCTATTTTATTTCTAGAAAATACTAAATCTGGCGTAATATCCATAATCGATATAGCACGTTCATCTAGCTCTAAATCAATCACTTCTCCAATGACTTCCTCTAAAGGCAAAGCCTTAACTGTTTCATTCCATTGATTGGTGGCCACGTGTTTTATTCTCTCTCTTAGCTCTGGAATAGCTAATTCCATCCGATCCAGACGAATCGTCTGAATGCTTACTTGGAATTCTTTTGCTAATTGCTCATCCGTTACAAAAGGAGTTAATTCTATTTTTTCTTTAAGCATATTCTGACGTTCAACTTTCGATCTTTTCATCTGCATCAACTATCTTTCATTCAAATTTAAGACTTGGTACTAATAGTAATATATAATAGCCAGCTTATTTATGCAAGCTATCTATTAATCCAATTTTTCCATTCGATCTATTTCTTCTTCTAAAAGGGAACGAATATCTTGATAACTTTTCTCCTCTAAAAGGTCATTTTCAATAATTATCGATGCATCCTCCCTCGCCGTCTCTAGCGCTCGATAATCGTGCACCATATCAGCTACTTTAAACTCCGGCATACCACTTTGTTTTTTCCCAAAAAAATCCCCAGGCCCTCGTAACTGTAAATCCTGTTCTGACAACTCGAATCCATCTGTAGTCTCTGTCATAATTCGCATACGTTCTTTTCCAATTTCTCCTTTTGGTTCAGCAATAAGAATACAATAACTTTGTTTCTCTCCACGGCCTACTCTTCCTCTTAATTGGTGTAGTTGCGACAATCCAAAACGCTCTGCATCATAAATAATCATTATTGTCGCATTCGGAACATTCACACCCACTTCGACTACCGTTGTAGAGACAAGTACTTGAGTTTTATTTTCCGCGAATTGACGCATAACTTCTTCTTTTTCATTTGTGGCTAATCGCCCATGCATTAATCCAATTTGAACATCTCCAGAGTAATAAGCTTCGAGCTGATGATATAATTCTACTGCGTTCTGTATATCTAGTTTATCTGATTCTTCAATGAGCGGACTTATTACATATGCTTGCTCGCCTTCATCCACACGCTTTCTCACAAAGTCTAATATACGATCAAAGGTATTGGCTTTAACCCATAACGTTTCTATTTCTTTTCGTCCTGAAGGAAGTTGATCAATTACTGATACATCCATATCACCAAAAGCTGTTATTGCGAGTGTTCTAGGAATTGGCGTGGCTGTCATAAATAAAACATCTGGGTATAAACCTTTGTCGCGTAACACCCGCCTTTGTTCTACACCGAAACGATGCTGCTCATCTACAATTACTAATCCTAAGTTTTTAAAAAAAACATCGTCTTGAATTAATGCATGTGTACCTATAACAATATCTATCTTTTGATTTTCAATTTTTTCAGTCAGTTCTTTTCTCTTTTTTCCTTTTACAGAACCAGTTAATAGAGCAATTTTAGCTCTAACTCCAAACATTTGCTGAAGGGATTGAAAATGTTGCTCTGCTAATATTTCTGTAGGCACCATCAACGCCCCTTGTTGACCAGATGTCACGGATGCGTACAAACAAATTGCAGCAACAGCCGTTTTTCCTGAACCAACATCCCCTTGAAGCAAACGATTCATCCGATATGGATCTTTCATATCATTTAATATTTGCTTAAGCGCTCGATTTTGTGCGTGGGTCAATTCGAACGGAAAGCTCTTTATAAAAGATATCAATTTCTCATGATCAAAATCTTGACGATTACCAGTTGTAGATTCACGCTGTTTCTTACGAAATAGTTGCATTTTTAATTGAAAAAGCAAAAATTCTTCATATATAAATCTCCTTCTGGCATGCTTCAACTCCACACGATTTTTTGGAAAATGCATTGTTTTAACCGCATTCTCACGACTGGGTAATTTGTATTGATCTAAATACTTAGCCGGGAGTATTTCTTTAATTTCTGTTAGAGAATCTTCTAATGTACGATGGATAAGTTTTTGAAGTTTATATGATGTAAAATCACCTTTAACGGAATAAATTGGTTTAATAGAGCTTTTTTCTTCCATTCTTCCTAATTGATAGTTACTGACCGTTATTTGCAGACGGTGCGCATCCCATTTCCCAGTTAAGGTAATCCAACTTTGCTGTGTTATTTGTTTTTTAGCAAATGAACGATTAAACATGACAGCTTTTACAGCTACACCATCAACTTCTACGTTAAAGTAAAGTCTAGATTTTTTTCTACCATAAAAAGTAAGGGAAGGGTCATGGACCACTTTCCCTTCTATCGTTACTTTATCATCATGAATTAACTCATGTAGCGGTTTTTTTTCGAAAATATCGTATCGATACGGAAAATATTCCAACATATCTTTTACAGTAAAAATATTCATCGTCGCTAATTGCTCGGCAACTTTTTCTCCAATTCCTTTTACTTCTGTTACAGGTTTTTGTACCACTTAAATCACACTCTCTTTACACGGATACCCCAAATATTTTCTCTTTTAATAAACGACCAGTTGGTGTATCAGCTAACCCACCTTCTCCCGTTTCACGTAAACTAGATGGCATTTGTTTTCCAATACGGTACATCGCTCCAATAACCTCATCACAAGGAATTCTACTTTCTACACCTGCTAAAGCTAAATCAGCAGATACTATTGCTAATGAAGATCCGCCTGCATTACGTTTAACACAAGGAACTTCTACCAGACCTGCTACAGGGTCGCAAACTAATCCCAGCATGTTTTTTAATGTCATTGCAAATGCATGTGAAGATTGTTCTGGTGTTCCTCCAGCCATTTCGACTATAGCAGCAGATGCCATCGCACCAGCTGAACCTACTTCTGCTTGACAGCCTCCAGCTGCGCCCGAAATAAATGCATTATTTGCTACAACAAAACCAAATGCTCCCGAGGTAAATAAATAACGGATCATTTCCTCGCGACTAGGATTGAGCTGTTCTTTTACCGCAAATAGTGTACCTGGCACACACCCTGCACTACCTGCAGTTGGTGTCGCACAAATTATTCCCATTGCCGCATTCACTTCATTGGTTCCCATTGCCTTACTTACCGCATCCATCATTAAATTTCCAGATAAAGGTGTTTTTTCTTTCATATATTTTTGTACTTTAACAGCGTCTCCACCTGTTAATCCTGTTACAGATTCTACACCTTTTAACGCATCATCAATCGCATTTTCCATAACTTGGAGATTCTTTTCCATTTCAGCCATGACTTGGTCTCTCGATTGTTCTTTTACTTCCATCTCTTGCAAAATCATTACTTCTGATATCGGTATTTGTTTTTCGTTTGCTATATCAACTAATTCTTTAACTGTTCGAAACATCGTCAAACCCTCCTTTGAAATCCATTCATCCAAACTTAACTTACAATTTTTGAAATTGAAATAATATGATCTGCTGCTTTTAATTCTTTTAGTATTGGATCTTCTATATTTTGATCGACTTCAATTACCATTAAAGCTTCTTTTCCAATATCTTTCCGGTTAACTTCCATATGTCCAATGTTTATTTCGTGTTTTGCAAGTATCCTTGTAACTGAAGCGATTGCACCAAATCGATCATTATGCATAATTAAAATTGCAGGATGATTTCCAGACAATCGCAATTCAAAACCATTTAATTCAGTAATTTCAACTTTTCCTCCACCAATTGAAATTCCCATTAGTTCTTGTTGGTCATTTTCATCACCAATTATAAGACGAGCAGTATTGGGATGATCTGCTGAAGCACTATCTTCTATAAATTCGATATCTAACCCTTGATCTTTTGCAATTTTTAACGCGTCATTCATACGAGGATCATCTGTTTCAAATCCTAATAATCCTCCGGCTAATGCAAAATCAGTTCCATGACCACGATACGTTTTTGCAAAAGATTCATATAGATGAATTTTCGCCCATTTTGGCTGTTTTCCAAAAAGGTTCCTCGCAGCTTTCCCTATTCGAGCAGCACCTGCCGTATGTGAACTAGATGGCCCAACCATAACCGGGCCGATTATATCAAACACTGAATTATATTTCATGTGTTGTCACCGCCTATTTTTACTTTATTAAGCTCTTCTTACATCAACATTATAACAAAAATCCCTATATTATTCATGAATCAAAACGAACATACTTTCTAATACTAAGGTAAATTTGACTTTCCTTCTTTCTGTCACTATAATATTTCTTTGTGGATAAAGCATATGGTCTTTATCGGGCGGGAGAGGGACAGCATGATTGCAGAGGTTTATTATGGAGCAACATGATTTATTAAGAAAGGAAATCATTGCTGGAGTAATTGGCTTTTTTACAACTGTTTATATCGTTATTGTGAATGGGTCTATCTTAAGTGAGGCAGGAGTTTCTTTAGAAACTGGAATGATTGCTACAATCATGGCCAGTTTTGTTGGAACGATGATAATGGGGATATTTGGTAAACTTCCTCTTATACTTATTCCTGGAATGGGTATAAATGCATTATTTGCATATTCTATTATCGGTAATAACAACTTCTCATTTCAAGAAGGCTTAGCCGTTGTTTGGATTGCCGGTCTTATATTTGTCATTACCGCATTTACTCGTTTAGGGAGTATCCTAAAGGAAGCAATTCCCGACTCATTAAAACATGCTATTACTGTCGGATTAGGATTTTTCTTAATTCTTATCGGTTTAGAAAAAAGCGGGATTGTCATTAGTGGAGATAGCACCGTAATTGCGATTGGAGATTTTACATCACCTACAGTGATTACTGGTTTAGTTACCTTATTTATTGCTATTTTCCTGTTTGTTAAAAATGTTCCAGCTAATTTTTTAATAACAATGGTAATCGGTACTGTGATTGCGTTAGTAACTGGCGTTGAAACGAGACAGGCTAGTTCGATTAATTTCCAACTAAGCGAATTGGTGTTTATACCTTCTTTTCAAGCTATTGGAGATATATCCTTCTGGCTGGCTATATTTACGCTATCACTAATTCTTATATTTGAGAATATGGGGATATTAAACGGTCAACTCGATATGTTGGATAAACAAAAAGGGTATAAAAAAGCATTTCGAATTACAGCAACATCTTCACTGACATCTGCTTTGTTTGGAACATCTCCAACGGTCTCGAGTGCTGAGAATGCTGCGGTAATTGCATCAGGAGGAAAAACAGGGAAAGCGGCAATCACTGCAGGAATATTGTTCCTGGCTACGATTATATTCATCCCTTGGATATCTTTAGTTCCTAATACAGCAATTAGTCCTATTTTGATTATTGTCGGCTTTCTTATGGCACAGAATATAAAGCATTTACCTTTACAGCAACTTGCAGATTGTATTCCAGCTCTGTTAATTGTTGTCATGATACCTTTTACTTATAGTATTGGGGATGGAATGGCTTTTGGGTTTATTGCTTACCCGATTGTAAAATGGGCTTTAGGTAAAAAAGAAGAAATTTCAAAACCATTGCTAATTATTTCAGGATTATTTTTCTTGGAGTTTGCATTAAAAGTAATAGGTATTTAATTATAAAAATAAGCTGCTGTATGTATCAGCAGCTTATTTTATTATTAACACAAATTCATAATAAAAACAGGTGAAGGATATTTCCCATCGCCTGTTTTTAAATATTATTCTACAGAAAAGATATAAGAGTATATAGGTTGTTTTCCATCATGAATCTCTACTTCAAGATCGTAGGTATCTTCAATGAAAGCTGTTAATTTCTCAACTTCTGCTTCATCAACATCTTCTCCATAAAGAATAGTTAATAATTCATCTTCTTCTGTTACCAATTTTTCTATTAATGATTTTGCTGACTCTAACTGATCTTTGTTTGTGTTCACAATTTTTCCTTCATTAAGCCCCATGAAGCTACCTTTTTCTATCGTCAAACCATCAATTTTTGTATCTCTAACTGCATACGTAATTTGCCCTGTTTTTACTTGTAGACTAGCTTCTTCCATCACTGCTTTGTTTTCATCAATATCTACTTCCGGATGGAATGATAATACCGCACTAATTCCTTGAGGAATTGTTTTTGTTGGGACTACACGGACATTTACATCAGCAATTTCTGCTGCTTGTTCTGCTGCCATTAATATATTTTTATTATTTGGTAAAACAATTACATTTTTAGCATTAGTTTGATTAATTGCCTCATTTATATCTTGCGTACTTGGGTTCATCGTTTGTCCACCTTCAATAACTACCGCTACACCAAGACTCTCAAATAATGTTTTTAACCCACTACCCATTGCGACCGTTACAATAGCAAATTCTATTTTTTCTTTTGGCTTTTCTTTTTTCTTATCACCAACAATGGCAGTATGCTGTTCACGCATGTTTTCAATTTTCATATTGATCAAACTACCATATCGTTGCCCTAAGTTCATACAAGTCCCTGGTGTTTCAGAGTGAACGTGTACCTTTACGATTTCATCATCTGAAACAACGAGTAATGAATCACCTAACTCACTAAGTTCATTACGGAAGTCATCTTCGTTAAATGGATTTTGCTTTAGTTTATCGTCTTCAAACTTAACCATAAACTCTGTACAATATCCATAAATTATTTCAGACGTATCCATAAAGTCTTGTGTGACTTTATGATGTTCCGCATTTACCATTTCATCCATATTCACATTAGAAGCATCATCTTCTGGAAGTTCCTCACCCTTTAATGAAGCTAAGAACCCTTCATAAATCGTTACTAGTCCTTGTCCACCTGAATCTACGACACCAACTTCTTTTAAAACAGGTAATAAATCTGGTGTACGTTTTAATGACGCTTTAGCTTCTTTTAATACTTCTTCCATAAACTCGATGATATCCGTATATTGATCTGCAATATCCATTGCTTTCTTTCCAGAATCTTTTGCTACTGTTAGAATCGTACCTTCTACCGGTTTCATAACTGCTTTATACGCAGTTGCAACTCCACCGTCAAACGCTTTCGCTAAATCTTTAACAGATAATGTTTCTTTGGTTTCCATTCCTTTCGCAAAGCCACGAAAAATTTGCGATAATATAACTCCAGAATTTCCGCGCGCACCCATCAGTAATCCTTTTGCAAATGCATTAGCAATATCAGATGCATGATTGGTTTCTTGTTTTTTTACTTCATTAGCGCCAGAAGTTATCGACAAATTCATATTCGTGCCCGTATCTCCATCTGGTACAGGAAATACATTTAAAGCATCTATTTTCTTAGCGTTATTTGAAAGATGATGTGCTCCGGAAAGCACCATTTGTGATAACATTGTGCCATCTATTTTTTCAATCGCCACTCTATTTCCTCCTCATAAACTGTAGCAATTAATCTTTCGCTACACGAACTCCTTGAATAAAAATATTGACAGAGTCAATTGATAATCCCAATGATTGGCTTAATGTATATTTCACCTGTGACTGCACATTATTAGCAACTTCAGAAATTTTTGTTCCATAACTCACAATTATATACATGTCAATATGTAACTTATCTTCTTCTTGACGGACAACTATTCCACGTGAATAATTTTCTTTACGTAACATTTCAGCAATTCCGTCTTTTATTTGACTTTTTGAAGCCATTCCTACGATTCCATAACATTCAACTGCCGTTCCCCCAGCAATTGTTGCTATTACATCAGTTGTAATCGTTACTTGGCCGTCATTTGTGTTTAATTCAATGGACATTGATAGTTCCTCCTTTATAGTTATCTATAAATCCGTGCTTTCATATAGAAGTTGGTAGTCTACACCCTATAAATGGTTAAGCTAAAAATCAATTAATTTTAGTTGTTTACTTGTTATTTCTTCATTGTCTTAACTAGAATTGGAGGCAATTTATACCTATTCTCTAGCGATATATTTCGATTTTTCTTATCATTCGACATTATTAAAGATAAATACATATAATAACGATAGACAGTTGAATAAATTATACTACAACGTTAATAAATTTAAAAGCAAGTACTAAGATTAAGTATAAGTGCTTACAAAATTTCCCCTTTATACAATGGACGAAATACCTTAATCTGTCAAGTCTTTTTTCTTTATCCCATAATTTGGTTACCCCATATTCCGGATAACTAGAGTAAGTTAAATCCCTATCTGTGAAAGATTCAATTGCATTATTAGGTTACATATGGTAAATTAAATTAGTAATACTGAGACAGTTATAGAGTAAGGAGGGAATAACATGGCTAGAAAATGTGTTGTAACTGGACGTCAAACTCGTAGTGGTAACCAACGCTCTCACGCTATGAATTCCAACAAGCGTAATTGGAAAGCTAATGTACAAAAAGTACGTATCATGGTAGACGGTAAACCGAAAAAAGTTTATGTATCCGCTCGCGCCCTAAAATCAGGTAAGGTTGAGCGCGTCTAATATACAATGATAATCGTATGATCAAAAAACCTTATGCCCCAAAGGCATAAGGTTTTTTATGTGGATTTCTTGAAGTACGTTCAACTAATATTCCTTAGAGGTAGAACACCCACACGGAATGAAGTTGCACTTTTATGAAAAAAAATGCTTCTGCCATCAATGACAAAAGCCTGTTTACTTATCACTTATCTTTTTTAAAAATACCTATGACAACCTTCACAAATCCACCAACAAACTTAGGAAGCTTAATCGTATAAAATTTCATGAATAAGGACCCCTCCTGTTTTACCATCCAGTATCTATAAGGTTACTGGATCGTATCACAACTCTTTATTAGTAATAGTATGCCTGCCCGAAAAGAAAAAGTACCTTTTTTTTGACTAAGCTTGTTTGAAATACATAAAGAGGATCCCCATTCAATTGTTTGTTCTGTTAAAGGATATTCAAAACCTTCTAAAGTCAATCCTTCTACTTTATTTGTAAAAGCAATAAAAGATATGTAGGTATAGCCATGACTTTCGATAGTATATTCTCCTGATTCTATCATTTGAATCTGGTTGGTTTTATCAACAATTCTTCCCTCAACATCGTTTTGAAGCAACTGATATAATAATTGAATATTCATCAGCTCATGATCGAGTCTGCCACCAGTAACACCAAATAGTAATATACGATCCACCTGCTGTTCACTAGCTATTTGAATGGCAATTTCTAGATCAGTATAGTTTTTTTCGGGAGAATAAGTCAATACGTCCTTGGCATGTTTATTTATCGTTTGTCTTTCTTCGTTAGAAACTGAGTCAAAATCGCCAAGTGCAATATCCATATGAATATTAGACTGCGCCAAATAAAGTGCTCCACGATCTGCACCTATCCATGAATCTATTTCATGATTATATTGAGTTAGATCGGGAAGCATATTTTTTGGGCCATTACCAATTATGCCAATGGTTTTCATTAACCTCTAGCCTTTTCTCTTAACGTTTCGATTGCTTTTTGTCGATCTTCCTTATTAAATATTGCACTCCCAGCTACTAATACATCTGCACCACTAGCTGTACATATCCCAGCTGTTTTTTCATTCACTCCACCATCCACTTCGATTTCATAGGATAGTTTATACTCTTTTCGCCAATCTGCTAATTGTTTTATTTTTGAAGTTGTCTCTTGTATAAATGATTGCCCACCAAAACCAGGATTAACTGTCATTATTAATATAAGATCTACTTCTGTAAGAATCGGTTTAATCGTTTCTACTGGTGTTGCTGGATTAATAACCACCCCTGGTTTTACACCGTATGAACGAATTAATTGTAGAGTGCGATGTAGATGCAGGCATGCTTCCTGATGTACAGTAATAATAGATGCACCTGCTTCTGCAAACGCAGAAATATATGCGTCTGGATTTTTAATCATTAGGTGGACATCTAAAGGTAAGTTCGTGATTGGTCTGATTGCTTCTACAACTAAAGGACCAATTGTTATATTAGGAACGAAATGTCCATCCATCACATCAACATGGATGTAATCTGCACCTGCATCTTCCACTTCCTTAATTTCTTCTCCTAGTTTTGCAAAATCCGCTGATAATATTGATGGTGCTATTTTTGTCATACTAATACCTCGGCTTTCTTGTCTGTATTTCTTCTAAGAAACGTAAATAATGTTTGTAACGGAAAACGGCTATTTCCTCATTTTCTACAGCTTCTTTCACCGCACACTTCGGCTCTTTATCATGCATACACCCTCTAAATTTACATAAATGCATTCGTGCACTGAATTCAGGAAAACTATCAGCTAATTCCTCGGCTTCAATCTCGCGAAACTCTAATACGCTAAAACCTGGTGTGTCAGCAATTAGACCATTCCCTATCTTCATTAATTCGACATGTCGAGTAGTGTGTTTACCTCTACCTAGACTTTTAGAGATTTCAGCAGTTTCTAATAATAAAGAAGGATCTAACACATTGATTAAGGATGATTTTCCTACTCCTGATTGTCCTGCAAAAACAGATACTTTTCCATCAAAATAAGGTTCTAATTCAGGCAATAGATCCTGATTCTTAGAAGAAACTAATTCTACTCGATATCCAATTTGTTCATATTGGTGTTTATATGCCTTGATGTTTTCAAGCTGATCTTCGTTTAATAAATCTACTTTTGTGATTAATATTATCGGTTCAATGTGTTTGGATTCAATTAATACTAGAAATCGATCCAGCAGTAACGTACTAAAATCAGGATCAACCGCAGAACTTACAATAATTGCTTGATCGATATTAGCAATTGGAGGTCGAATTAATTCATTCGACCTCTCTTTGATTTCCATTATATACCCTTCATTACCATCTTTTGGCTCAAATTCAACATAATCACCAACTAAAGGGGTTATTTTTTTATTTCGAAATAGCCCTCTCCCTTTACACACGTATTGTTGATTATCTGATTGTACATAATAAAAGCCACTCAGTGCTTTTATAATCCTTCCTTCAGCCATCTAATCTTCTTCTCCTTCATAAGAAACACTTCTTTCTCTTATTACCTCGTCATCCCTTGTAACTTTATACTCTGCCTCTGAATCTGGCGGAACCATTAAGGTAAAGGTGAATTCTTCCTCCTCTGTAATCGATCTTTCTTCGTAAACATCCGAAATGTCATTATTGGCATCCCCAATATACACTCGAACTATTTGTTCTACTGGCGGCTCTCCCTCATTACCTTCTTCATTCTCCGAACCTCCATCTTCCTGAGGCTCATAATTTACTGTGAAAGAAACCGTATGCGAACGAGGAGGTATTTCTTCTGGACCCATTGAAAAATATACATCAACGCTTGAGCCCTTCTCTAAATCCGTTCCAGAAGGTGGATCTTGCCTTATTACTCTACCTTCATCCACGTTGTCAGAGTATTCTTCATGAGAATTCATCGTTAATTCATTGCGATCGATATAATCCTGTACTTCTTCTTTTGTCATACCAGTTAAATTATTTAAACTAACCAGTTCTGGTCCAGAGCTAATCTCAAAAATTACCTTTGTTTCTCCAGGAACTACTTCACTACCCGCTTCTGGTTGTATTTGAGAAATAATTTCACCTACTGGCTCATCAGATGTTTTTTCATAAGAGGTAATATCGGTAAATCCTTCTTCTTCTAGTAGCTCTTTTACTTGCTCAAAATCTTGCCCTTCATAATCTTCAAATTCCACTCTTTCTTGCCCTTGACTTACAAAGATGGTAACGGATGAGCCTTCTTTGACTGTTCTTCCGGCATTCGGGTCAGTACGTACAACAAGTCCATTTTCAATTTCATCTGAGAATACTTCCTCTTCTTCTACTTCTAAATTGTTCTCTTCAAGTATCTGTTTTGCCTCTTCAGAATCCATCTCAATTACGTCCGGCATAGGAATATCCTTCGGTTGTGTTGCAAATACAGTAATACCAGTTATCAATAGTGCTAGAAGTAGAATCGAAAATACAATCCAAAATACTTTTTTCTTTTTTGATTTTGGTTTTTTATTCTTGGATTTCGCCTTTTCTTTTTTCACTTTTCCTTTTTTCTTCTTTTTATTATCTTTAGAGTGAGTTTCTTCTGGATAATTTTTCGTACTCTGATTTGCCGAATGGATAATGGTATCCTCATTATTATCGACTACACTATCTTGATCAGTAATGATTGGAATCGCTTTTGTTTCATCACCAACTTCATCTGGTAATGTAAATGGTTCCTCATCCAATCGACTTGGATCCAACGCAGTTTCTAATGCTTCTTCTAATTCATAAATACTATTATATCGATGAAATGGATCTTTTGCCGTTGCCTGTAGCACAATATTTTCCACACTTTGTGGGATAGAAGGATTCGCTTTTTTCACAGACGGTGTATTATTCTGCAAATGTTTAAGTGCGATAGACACAGGTGATTGTCCCGAAAAAGGTAACTTTCCCGTTAATAATTCATATAAAACAATCCCCATTGAATAAATATCAGATTTTTTCGTTGCCATTCCCCCGCGTGCTTGTTCAGGAGAAAGGTAATGTACAGAACCTAAAATAGAATTAGTTTGGGTCAAAGCAGTAGCACTTAACGCCATTGCAATGCCAAAATCGGTAACTTTGGCTTGTCCAATACTGTTAATTAAGATATTTTGTGGTTTTATATCACGATGAACAATTTCATTTGCATGTGCATGAGCTATTGCTGATGTTAATTGCTTCATAATATCTAATGCCTCTGGCACATCAATTGGCCCATGTTGATGTATGTATTCTTTTAACGTCATTCCATCTACATATTCCATCACCATATACAATAGTTGATCTTCTTCGCCAACATCAAATATATTTACTATATTAGGATGAGATAAGCTCGTTGCTGATTGCGCTTCACGATCAAATCGAGCGATAAACTCTTGATCATGTATATATTCCATGCGAAGGGCTTTCACAGCAACATCGCGTTCTAAAATCGTATCTCTAGCAAGATAGACATTAGCCATGCCGCCTCCGCCAATTTTCTTTATTATCTTATACCGTTCATTTAGCAGTTCTCCTTTATTCAACAGGATCACCTGCCTCCACAGAATTATCAGCATGGACAATTAATATCAGAGAAATATTATCTTCTCCTCCCCGATTATTTGCTAACTGAATCAGTTCACTACCAATTGCTTCAATATCCTTAGTAGAATCTGTAAAGTCCGCAAGTTCGTGTTCAGTTACCTTATCCGATAACCCATCCGAGCATAATAATAATCGATCATTTTTTTGCCATGTTAACGTTTTTAAATCTACATTAACCTGATTATCCGTTCCTAACGCACGCAAAATCACATTTTTACGAGGGTGTATTTCAGCATCATCTTCAGATATTTGTCCGATACGAACTAATTCATTTACAAAAGAATGATCCTCAGTTACTTGTTGGAAGCCATCTTCGTTTAGTAGATAACAGCGACTATCTCCAACATGAGCAATTGTTACGTATTCCTCTAAAGCAACAGCAATGACTACTGTCGTCCCCATTCCTTCACAACGCTTATCTTCCTGTGACTTTTGAAAGATATGTTGGTTTGATTGTTGAACTGCTTCTTTTAACCAAGCTTCCACTTGTTCTGGTCCTTCCAAGCGGTCGGTATCTAACCATTTTTGTTTAATACTTTCGGTTGCTAACTTACTAGCTACATCACCTGCTTGGTGACCGCCCATACCATCAGCAATAATTGCAATTAGTTGGTTACTCTTATTGTAAAATAATCCACCAGCATCTTCATTATGATTTCGTACCTTACCGCGATCCGTTAGAAAATGTCCTTCCACTTGTTCCCCCCCTATCTCCGATTTTATTTCATTATAATCATAATTAACTACCTTTACATCAAGTATTGCACAATTTTACCAATAACAAAACGAAATTATCGGATTTTTTTTAATCTCGTTAAGAAGAAACCATCTGTATGAAAATCTTGAGGGAATAATTGCAAGCCTTCTCCTGACCATCCAGGAGCATCTTGTAATTCTTTAGGTAATTCATCACGAAAGCTGAAATCAATGTAGATATCTTGGTGATTCTCAATGACTTGACGAACGACTTGATTATTTTCCTCTTTATCAACCGTACATGTACTATAAATTAATAGTCCATTTTCTTTTAATAATGGAATCACTTCGTTTAAGATATCTTGTTGAATTTTTGCTAAGCGTTGTATATCTTCTTTGGATTTCTCATATTTAATTTCAGGTTTTCCATTAATTACTCCTAACCCAGAACAAGGTGCATCGACAACAATGCGATCAAATGATTCCTTCTCATATTTACTTGCTAGTTTCCTTGCATCTCCTTTTTGTGCATGGATAGAAGTGAGATGCAACGTAGATGCTTTTTCATCAATTAATTTAATTTTTTTGACATGTAAATCAAAAGCATGGATAATACCCTGATCTTGCATCTTCTCAGCTACATGTGTCACTTTTCCTCCAGGGGCACTACAACTATCCAATACATGCATTCCTGATTCCACTGCTAACATTTCCCCAACAAGCATAGAACTTTGATCTTGTATAGTGATTTTTCCTTCTTTTAAAAGGTTTGTTCTAAAAATATTACCTTTTTCAATAATAATCCCTTGGTTAGAAAATATAGAGGGACGAGACTCAATACCTGATTCTTTCAACTCTTGCATTACTTCTTCTCTACAAGTTCGCAAAGGTTGGATACGGATGGAAAGTGGATGATGTTCTAAATTATTTCTACACATCTTCGCAGTAGTTTCCATACCATACATTTCCGCCCACCGTTTTACTAACCATTCTGGATGACTCGTCTCAATCGCTATACGTTCTATTGGATCTTTAATATCTGTTAACGATGGTACTCCCTGGCGTTGTAAACTACGTAATACTCCGTTCACAAAAGATGCTATTCCTTGATGACCACGCTGTTTTGCAATTTCCACAGACTCATGAATTACCGCATGGTCAGGAACTTTTTCTAAATAAATCATTTGATAAAATGACATTCTTAATAAGGGTTGAACCCAAACATCTAACTTTTTCTTTGATTTAACAAATTTAGATAAATAATAATCCAATGTCATCTGATGCTGTAAACTTCCATACACTACTTCTGTAAGTAAACGTTCATCCTTTTCATTAAATTGTCGTTGTTTTAATTCATGGTTTAGAAGTAAATTACTAAAACCATGATCTTTTTCAATACGAATTAATATATCGAGCATCGTATTACGTAGTTGATACTTCATCTTTAATCACCTAATTTAACTCCTAATTTTATTCGATCTTGAGAACCTTTTAAATAATCTTCAACCAACATACGTTTTTTTCCAGCAGGTTGGATTTCACTGATTTTTACGATTGACTTATTACCACATTGTACATAAAACCCATTTGAATCTTTTTCAATAATCTCACCAATATTACCAGATTTGTTTAATGGGGACGTTTCTTCTCCCCACCATATTTTCATTACTTGCCCTTCATAGGTTGTAAACGCTACTGGCCATGGATGTAAGCCTCTGATATGATTTACGATTTCTTTAGCTGATTTTGACCAATCAATCCGTTCTTCTTCTCTTTTAATATTAGAAGCAAAAGTAACTAAGCTTTCATCCTGCTTCCTTGGTGTTATTTCATTATTAAATAATGAAGGAAGTGTTTCGATAAGTAGGTTAGCACCAGCTTGCGATAATTTATCATGCATCGTTCCGACATGATCATCTTGTTCAATCGGAACTTCAACCTGCGTCAAAATATCTCCTGCATCTAATTTTTCTGCCATATACATAATCGTAACGCCTGTCACGTCTTTCCCTTGCATAATTGCGTAATGGATTGGTGCACCGCCGCGTAATTCTGGGAGAAGTGAAGCATGTACATTAATACAACCATATGATGGACTTTCTAATATCTCTCTTGGCAATATTTGTCCATATGCTGCTGTTACTATTAAATCAGGTTTTAAATCTATAATCATTTTGAAATCGTCTCGTAGTTTTTCTGGTTGAAATACTTCTAAATTGTGTTTGATCGCTTCTTCTTTGACTGGTGGTGGTGTGATTACTTTTTTTCTACCTTTGGGACGATCGGGTTGGGTAACCACTAACACAATGTCATAATTTAATTCTAGTAACTTCTGCAATACTGGTACAGCAAAATCTGGGGTACCCATAAATACAATTCGTTTCATTACTTATACCTTCTTTCATTGTACGCTTTATTTACATCATATAATAAGGTTGCATATCAATTGTTAATTGTAATTGCTGTTTTCTAATTTCATCAGAAAAATGATCCTGTATATGACCAAGATATTCATGCAGATTTGGCTCATTTTTGTATTTTATCATGCATTGATAACGATATCTATCTTTGATCCTAGGTACAGGAGATGGGGTTGGCCCTAATACGGTTGTTCTTCTCTCCACAATATTGGAGAGCATCTGTACAATTTCCTGGGTAACTTGAATTGCTCTCGCATGATTTTCGTGGGCTACTGTAATTAGCCCTAAAAATACATAAGGTGGATATTGAAACGCCTTTCTCATCGCCATTTCTTTCCGATAAAAGTTATCATAATCATACTCAGATGCAAACTCAATACTATAATGTTCTGGAGTATACGTTTGAACTATTACTTCCCCTGGAAGTTCATGTCTCCCAGCTCTTCCACTAACCTGTGTTAGTAATTGGAAGGTTCGTTCAGATGATCGAAAGTCTGGGATATGCAACATAGAGTCTGCAGAAAGTACACCCACTAATGTTACATTAGCAAAATCAAGACCTTTAGCAATCATTTGTGTTCCTAATAATATATCTGCCTTTTTTTCGAAAAACTGTTTCAAGAGATTTTCGTGGGAACCTTTTCTTCTTGTAGTATCGACATCCATCCTAATTACTCTAGCATCAGGTATCTGTTTTGCTAATTCTTCTTCTACTTTCTGTGTACCTGTACCAAAATATCGTATCAAATCACTTTCACACTCAGGGCAAATTTGTGGCACCGCTTGTTCATAAGAACAATAATGACATTTTAAACGTTGTGCATTTTTGTGGTATGTTAATGCGATATCGCAATGGGGACATTCACATACATGACCACAGTCTCTGCACATGACAAATGTAGAATATCCACGTCGATTTAATAGAAGTACAATTTGTTCTCCGCGACGTAACCTTTCATCTATTTGTTCCATTAATGGACGAGAAAACATGGATCGATTACCCGCATGTAATTCATTACGCATATCTACAATATCAACCTTGGGCATGGTTTGACGGTTGGTTCGTTCCTGTAATGTTAATAATGTGTATACATTTTTGGATGCTCTAGCAAAGGATTCAAGGGATGGAGTGGCACTCCCAAGTACAACCGGACATTGATGATACTCTGCCCTCTCTATCGCGACATCTCTTGCATGATAACGCGGTTGATCCTCTTGTTTATATGTTGTTTCATGCTCTTCATCTATAATAATAATTCCTAGATTTTCAAAAGGTGCAAATATCGCTGATCGAGCGCCTACTACTACTTGAACTTCTTGACGATGAATTTTTCTCCATTCATCGTACTTCTCTCCGGAAGATAATCCACTATGCATGACCGCTACTTTACTACCGAATCTCCCTTTAAATCTTTTTACCATTTGAGGGGTAAGAGAAATTTCCGGTACAAGCACAATAGCTTCTTTACCTTCTTCAATGACTTGTTGAATTGCTTGTAAATAGATCTCTGTTTTCCCACTACCAGTTACCCCATGTAATAAGAAAGTTTCACTGGTATGGTTTTCCATACTCTTTTTTATTGGTTCAATGGCTTGAGTTTGCTCCATTGTTAAAGATAGAGGAGAAGTAGCTTCGATAAATTGATCTTTGTATGGATCACGAAAAACTTCTTTTTGATAGGTTTGAACAATTCCCTTTTCTTCAATTGCCTTTAGTGTTTGTGCAGAAGCATTGGTTATTTGTAATAGATGTTTCTTTTCTATTTCACTTTGATGATCTGCAAGATAAGATAATAATTGCTTTTGTTTACTCGCATTCTTCGATAAACTCATTATCTCTTCTTCTAGCTGAATTGGAGGTTTTGAAGGGATTACCATCGTTTGATATTTCTTCGTGATTCTAGATTGTACATGATATGACACGGATAAATCACCAGAATCAATATGATTTTTAATTATTCTATATGAGATAGTTGATTTTCCAATCTCATCAAAGTCAATGGATTCACGTCCAGCAAATAATGCCTCAAGTTCATCTGGCAATTGCGCCTCTGTCTCTCTTACTAAATCTTTACTATACTGAGATTTTAAAACTTGTGGAAGCATCGTTTGTAGAACAGTAATGGATAGACTTAATGTTTTTTCAGAAACCCATTTACCTAAACTTAATAACTCTTCTGTTAAAACTGGACTTATATCCAAGACATCTATAATTTCTTTTACCTTTGATAACGAAGTATCATCTTTAACTCCTGTCACAAATCCCATAATTTTTCTTGGTCCAAAGGGTACAATTACCCTCATACCTTTTTGAATAACTCCCTGAAACTGCTCAGGAATAAGATAATCAAATGTCTGATTTGTTGAACTAGATGGTACATCCACGATAACACTAGCTATATTCAACGGTCATCATCCTTTAAGTCTCGGATAATCCATTCAAATAGTTTATAAGCTATATCTGTCTTTGTTGCTTGATGAATTGATTCTTGTTGTTTTTTCTTATTTATATACGTAACGATATTCGTGTCTCCCTCAAAGCCTGCACCATCTGAACTAATATCATTTACAACAATTGCATCTAGATTTTTATGATCTAATTTTCCTAATCCGTATTCAATCGGAGTATCTGTTTCAGCTGCAAATCCCACTAAAAATTGATGTTTCTTCTTTTCACCTAGTGTTGCTAATATATCTTTTGTTCTTTCCATTTCAATTGTGTAATTTCCGTCCTTTTTCTTCATTTTTCCTTGATGAATGAATTTAGGACGATAATCAGCAACTGCTGCAGATTTAATCACTATATCCTGTTGATCAAAATGATCTGTGATCACATCAAACATCTCTTCAGCAGAGGTTATATCGATTCGTCTAATATTGGGATGATTTATTTGTAAATTAACCGGACCTGAAACAAGTGTAACTTCCGCTCCTAGATTTGCCGCTGCCTCTGCCAAGGCGAATCCCATTTTTCCTGATGAACGATTAGAGAAAAAGCGAACAGGATCTACGATTTCTCGAGTAGGACCTGCAGAAATCAGGATTTTTTTCCCATGTAAATATTGTTGTTGTGAAACATGTCTTTGGATGACGGAAACAATCTCTTCAGGTTCTTCCAGTCTTCCTTTTCCGACATAACCACATGCTAAATAACCTGCACCAGGTTCAATAAAGTGATAACCCCAAGATTCAAGTTGTTTCATATTTTTAATCACGGCTGGATGAGCATACATATGTACATTCATTGCAGGCGCTATATAGACTTCCGCTTGTGTCGCTAACATCGTAGTTGAGAGCATATCATCTGCTTGTCCACTAGCCAGTTTACCAATAATATTTGCTGTAGCAGGAGCAATAATGGCAATATCTGCCCAATCTGCTATATCAATATGCGCTATTTTCTTTGGGTTTTTTTCATCAAATGTATCTGTATATACTGGATTTCTAGTTAATGCTTGAAAAGTAAGTGGTGAAACAAATTCACGAGCACTTTCTGTCATTATTACTCTGACCTCTGCACCTACTTGAGTTAGTTTACTTGCCAGACCACATGCTTTATATACAGCTATTCCACCAGAAACACCAAGTAAAATTTTCTTGTTTTTTAGCATGATTCTACCCCCTTCAACTATCCGATCATTCTAACTTATTTATAACATATTATGAGAACAATCGCTTTTGAAAAGTATTAACGATCTATCAGAACAAAGGCGAAGCGCCGGACGTGGCTGGTTCAGTTATTTAATTATCCACCACACACTAATTTTATAATTCCTATACAACAACGAAAAACCCTCCGCAGTGTGGCAGAGGGTTCATATTAATTCTCGATATATAATTTTCCTGCTTCAATCTCTTCAAGAGCCATACCAACAAACTTATGAGATTTTGACTTTTCAACCAATGGTTGTTTAGATTCACTCAGTTGTCTCGCTCTTCTTGCAGATAGTGTTACTAGGCTGTACTTGGATTTAATTCGTTTTTGTAAAGCATCAATAGAAGGTTCTAACATCATGATAACTCATCCTCCAATATCTTTTTATATTGTTTTGCAATTCGCTCTCGTTTCAAATGCTCACTTTTAATTATTGTTTTTACTTTATCTACCGCATGCTGTACTTCATCATTAACCACTACATAATCATAAGCATCCATCATCTCGATTTCGTTACGCGCTTCCTTTAATCGATTTAAAACCAATTCTTGAGACTCTGTTCCTCGACTTACAATGCGGTTTTTTAACTCATCAAGACTTGGTGGAAACAAGAATATAAACACGCCTTCTGGGAAATTTTCTTTTACTTGTAATGCACCTTGCACTTCTATTTCTAAGAATACATCTTGTCCTTTTTCTAACGTTTCTTCCACATAGTTACGAGGTGTTCCATAATAATTATTGACATATTGAGCATATTCTAAAAGCTGGCCATCCTTAATTAATTGCTCAAATTCTTCTTTTGTTTTATAAAAATAATCAACACCGTCTACTTCACCAGGTCGTCTATCTCTAGTTGTCATAGAAATAGAGTATTGTAAATCCGTTTCTTCTTCAAATAGTTTTTTTCTTACCGTCCCTTTTCCAACTCCGGATGGACCAGATAGAATAAATAAAATGCCTTTCTCTTTTATCAACTTATTTCCTCCTACTATGTGATTCTACTCATCTGAAATTTCATCATTACTAATTACTCGCTGACCAACAGTTTCTGGCTGAACAGCAGAAAGAACAACATGGTCACTGTCTGTAATAATAACTGCTCTTGTACGTCTACCATATGTAGCATCCACTAGTTTATTATTATCTCTAGCAACGGTTATAATACGTTTAATAGGTGCAGACTCCGGTGAAACAATTGAAATTATTCGATTGGCAGAAACAACGTTACCGAAACCAATATTTATTAGACTTAAATTCAACTTACTTCCCCCTCAATCATATTACAACTACTTTTTTCTCTGATTATTCTTCTCTAATAGTAACATTATACTTTATCTTTATCGAATTTTATACCATAAATTTGCTAGACACAATACGTGTAGAAGAGTTAGAAGAGAAAAAAAATTTAGCAAACCAAATATAGAATCTATAGTAACTTTAGATAATGAGGAACAACTAACCTGATCAAGAGGGGTTTTTAGTTATAACAAAATACCCGAACTTTTACGGTACTTACTCTCAGACGCGTAAAAATCCGGGAAATTAATGATCTCATTTCTTAAAAGTTCGGTTATTTTTTTGAGTAACCGAAGAGTACAGTTGGTATTGCTCCTAATCCAACAACTAACAACCAATCTATTATGCTAAGAGAAGTTGTATGGAAGATCGGTTGAAGCGGTTCCCAATAAATTACAACAAATAACAATAGTAAGGAGGAAATTACCGCATAAACAAGGTACATATTTCCAAATGGATTTCTTGCAAAAACGGAATGTTCACTACGACAATCAAAAACATGAATCAACTGTGCAACTACTAATGTAGCAAAAGCAGTAGTCTGTGCATAAATTAGGTGTTCAGGATTATTTTGATACGTTACCATAAAAGCAATTAATGTAACAATACCTATCAATATTCCTCTTGATACAATTTTATATCCCAATCCTCTTGAAAAAATACCTTCTCTTGGATTCCTTGGTCCACGCTTCATTACATCGCTTTCTGCTTTATCCACACCAAGCGCCATTGCAGGTAATCCATCCGTCACTAAATTCACCCAAAGTATTTGTACCGGAACAAGTGGTAGCGGTAATGCTAGTAACATAGCAAATAACATAACTAATATTTCTCCAACATTAGAAGCTAGAAGATATCGTATAAATTTCCTTATATTTTCATAGATGTTTCTGCCTTCATTTATTGCTGATTTAATAGTTGCAAAATTATCATCCATTAATACGAGGGATGAAGCTTCTTTTGTTACATCTGTACCATTAATCCCCATACTTATTCCAATATCACTTGCTTTGATAGCTGGAGCGTCATTAACTCCATCTCCTGTCATAGCAACTATATGCCCCTTATTTTGAAAAGCTTTTACTATTCTCAATTTATGTTCAGGAGTAACTCTAGCAAAAACATATGCGTCTTCAATTACATTTTCCAATTCCTGATCTGACATGTTGTTTAATTGTTTTCCTTCAAATAGTAATCCGTTTTCAGGTAACAATTGTAAATGACTTGCAATTGCTCGAGCAGTATGTGCATGATCTCCTGTTATCATTACTGTTTTAATTCCTGCTTCTTTACATTCCCGTATCGCTGACTTCACTTCTTTCCTAGGTGGATCCATTAATCCATACAATCCGATAAATGTAAGTTCATTTTCGATTATTGTACTATCTATATCCATATTATTTGGTAAAATACGAACTCCAATCGCAATCGTACGGAGAGCTTTTCCAGCCATATGATACACTGCATTTTCAATCTCTTTAGTATCTTCTTTTTTTAATAGTGACCTTCCATTTTCATCTAAATAATAGGTGGATCGAGGTAATAAAACATCAGGAGCACCTTTAGTAATAATCATCTTCATTCCATTCTTGTCTTCAACAATTATGCTCATTCGTTTGCGATCAGAATCAAATGGTAATTCTTTAATAACATGATAATCTTCTTTCCTATCAGCATGTAAACCTAATTTTCGTGCCGCAACTAATAAAGCACCATCCGTTGGATCTCCGTCAATAAAGTTCTTTCCTTTTTTAACCATCAACTGAGAATGATTACATATCATCCCATATAGAAGCATCGTTTCCAAATTAGGATGCGTTCGTTCTACTTTATTTTTGTTTAAAAAGAAATCACCTTGTGTTTGGTATCCATCTCCAGTTACATATAAATATTCACCATTCAAATACATTTCTTTAACGGTCATTTGATTTTCTGTCATGGTTCCTGTTTTGTCAGAACAAACAACTGATGCGCATCCTAATGTTTCTACGGCAGATAATTTGCGTACAATTGCTTTCTTTCGTATCATTCGTTGTACTCCAAGAGACAATGCAACTGTCACGATTGCGGGTAGTCCTTCAGGAATAGCTGCTACTGCTAGTGAGACACCTGCAAGAAACATTTCGTACATAGGATGGCCTTGTACTACCCCTACTCCAACTACAAGAACCGTCAATAAGAGAGCAACTACAATTAAGATTTTCCCTAATTCTGCCAATTTCATTTCAAGTGGAGTTACGGTTTTTTTCGTTCCTTCAATGAGAGATGCTATCTGGCCCATCACTGTCTTCATGCCTGTACCAACAACAACACCAGTTCCAGAACCACGAGTGACCATTGTCCCCATAAACCCCATATTCGTTTGATCTTGAACATCTAAGTTCTCAGCAGTTATTGCTGTAGCATGCTTACTTACGGGTAGTGACTCTCCAGTTAATGCAGATTCCTCGGTCTCCAAACCATTAGACTTAATAATACGAATATCAGCTGGAATGCGATCTCCACTATTAATGCGTACTACATCTCCGACAACAATATCCCGAGAAGATATTTTTTCCCATTGTTTTTCACGTAATACACTAGCAATTGGTGCAGAAAGCTCTTTTAATTTTTCTAGTGAATTTTCTGCTTTTTGTTCTTGAAAAAAACCAATGCATCCATTTATTAATACAATCACCATAATTGCGATTGCATCAATATATTCTCCAAGTAAACCAGCGATTAATGTTGCGGCTAACAAAACCAACACCATAAAATCTTGAAATTGCTTGAAAAATAGAATCCAGTTTGAAACTTGCTTTTTAGATTCTAATATGTTTTCACCATGTTGTTTTCTTCTCTCCACTGCTTGTTTGTTATTTAGACCGCGATTTGAAATTACTTGGAGCTTCTGCTCTACTTTTTCTACATCTAATTGATACCATTTCATCAGCATTCCTCCGACAATGTATAGATTGTACAAGCTCTTAATCCATATCTATGCCGTTCTTAACAAAAAAATGCTATAATGTCGCAAGAGGTGATTTATTATGCCATTTGATGGTATTGTTACTAGAGCCATAACCGAAGAATTAGAAAATAAAATAGTTCGTGGTAAAATTGCAAAAATCTATCAACCAACTGATAGTGAAATTGTCATGACAGTAAGGAACAACTCTGTTAATCAGTCTTTGTTATTTTCGATACATCCAACATATGCTAGATTCCATATAACAAATGATACTTATATGAATCCAAAAGAGCCTCCGATGTTTTGTATGGTATTACGAAAGCATTTATCTGGAGCTATTGTTGAAAAAATCGAACAAAAAGGTATGGAACGAATTGTAATATTTTCAATACGTACAAGGAATGAAATTGGTGATATAAGCTATAAACAATTAATAATGGAACTAATGGGAAAACATAGTAACCTTATTTTAGTCGATCAAGAAAAAGGTGTAATCATTGATAGCTTAAAACATATTTCTTATTCACAAAATAGACATCGTTCCATACTTCCTGGACAATCATATCAATCTCCACCAGATCAACAAAAGTTTCATCCATTAGAACTTTCAAGTGACCAATTTATTCAAAAGCTTGATTTTAATTCCGGCAAAATTGATCAGCAGATGCTACAAATACTGGAAGGTTTTTCACCATTGATTACGAAAGATTTTGCATCAAAAGTAGCTTTAGGTACAAATGAACAATATCAATCCATGTTTGAAAAAGTTCAACGTCGATTAGATGCACATGAATATACTCCAACAATCTACCGAAATGGAAAAGAAGATTTTCACGTACTTCCATTAACATCAAAAAGCAATGCTGAGAAAGAACCATTTGAATCAGTAAATCAAATGTTAGATACGTTCTACTCAGGAAAAGCGGAACGTGATAGAGTAAAGCAACAAGCAAAAGATTTATATCGATTTATAAAAAATGAAAAGCAGAAAAATGAACGAAAACTAAAAAAACATCAACAAACCATACAAAAATCAGAACACGCCGATGAATACCAGCGATTAGGAGAACTCTTAACTGCTCATATGCATGAAGTTCAATTTGGTGATAAGCAGGTAGAGGTTGTTGATTATTATGATCCTGACCAAAAAAAAGTATTAATCAAACTAAACCCTCAAAAATCACCAAGTGAAAATGCACAAAGTTATTTTAAAACTTATGCTAAATTAAAAAAATCAAGGCAAATTATGCAATCAGAAATTAAACGTACAGACTTGGAAATTCAATATTTAGATCAGTTATTACAACAATTAGATGTTGCTAGTACAGAGGATATCGAGGAAATACGTGAAGAGTTAAGAGAAGAAGGTTATTTAAAAAAACAACGACAGACGAAGAAGAAAAAAAAGCCGCAACAACCAGCACCTGAAGAGTACATTTCTTCCGAAGGTACTACGATCCTTGTCGGCAAAAACAATAAACAAAATGAATATGCAACGATGCGTTTAGCAAATCGAGATGATATTTGGTTGCACACAAAAGATATCCCCGGATCTCATGTGATTATCCGAGATAAACAAGCTAGTGAACTAACGATAAAAGAAGCTGCTCAATTAGCTGCTTATTTTAGCAAATCTCAGCAATCGTCCTCGGTTCCGGTGGATTATACTTCCATTCGTCATGTCAGAAAACCAAACGGCGCCAAACCAGGTTATGTCATTTATGATAATCAAAAAACTATTTATGTAACGCCGTCTAAAGAAATTGTCGATCGATTAAGGAAAGGATAAAGTGAAATTTTGCTTATAAAAAAGGTTCAAACCTGAATTGGTTTGAACCTTTTATTGTTTAGATGTTAAACAGCTTCTGGTTTTAAAGTTACTTCGATATTGCCTCGCGTTGCCTTTGAATAAGGACAGAAGTCGTGTGCTGCTTCTGCTAATTCTTGCGCTTCATCTTGGCTAACGCCTTCTATTTTAATATGGAGTGTAGCTCCAATCTTAAAGCCGCCATCAGAAGTATCTTTCATAAAATGGACATCTGCAGTTGTCTCAGAACTTATTTTCTTCCCTTTTTCAGATGCAACATGATTTAGAGCACCATCGTAACAAGCAGAATATCCTGCAGCAAATAGTTGCTCTGGATTAGATCCTTTTTTATCGGATTTACCTCCAGCTGGGTTAACTAAATCTACATCAATAATCCCATCATCTGATTTCACATGTCCGTCTCTACCATTTTTTGCTGTAGCTGTTGAAGTAAATAGAATATCACTCATACGATCACTACTCCTTATTAATTTAACGTATAGTTCTTATATTTCCGTTAAATATAATTTGTAAACATAAAAATTTTAAAAAGTAGTTTTCTGTAATAATTCTAGAAAATGATCTACCTGTGGTAATTTGCGGATGCCTTCTTGATAACATACCCACGTATCGCGTGTTACCGGCTTTCCATTAATTTCAAGCGCAATATGAGGATATTCTTCTTTTAGATGATCAGAAACACTTTCAGGTAAAACTGCCATTCCAATTCCTTGTTTCATAAATTGTTTACAAGTTTCGATTTGATCTACGGTTAATGTTTTTACGGGATTAATAGATTCTTGTTGATGATATAACCAGTTATCAACAAGTTCATGCATACTATCATCACTTTTAAAAGAAATTAACGGCCTTTCCTTTACTTGATTAGATGGAAAATGTTCTGTATCAAACATATACAGTGGATCATCAAATAAATGAACAGAAGTCGTTTCCTTTAATTTCTCGCCTCTTATGATACAAATATGATATTTTTTGTGGTTTCGTCTAATATCTTCACTAATACCTGTAACTAAATCAATTGTTACTTTCGGATAATTAGCTGTAAATTCACCTAAGATACTCGGTAAAAATCGCTGGCTAATTAAAGTAGAGCAAGCAATAGAGAGGGTTCCTTGGATTTCTTCACCGGTCTCTGCTAATCGGTTCTTTAAGACTTTTTCTTGATAAATGACTCGCTTTGCATGTTGAATAATAATCTCACCAGCAGGAGTTGGTAGTAGACGTTTAGAAGTTCGAATAAATATTGCTTCACCAAAATAGTCTTCCATATATTTTAAACGTTGAGTAACAGCTGGTTGGGAAATTAAAACAGCCTTTGCCGTTCCACGAATGGTACCAATTTCATTTAAACGTATTAATAATTCATAATCATCCATCCTCAATTAAAACACCTCATATAAGTATATGTTATCAATACCAATCAATTTATTGTATTTTACTTATTACATCATACCACATAAACTAATAGTAAATGAAATTCTAAAATTAAATGGAAAAGGAAGATGTTGATGGATGAAAAATCGTTAGTAAAGAAGGCATTCGCTAAGAATAGTAATGCGTATATAACAAGTAAAACTCACGCGAATGAAAAAGAATTGGAAAAGATGATCGCATGGACAGCACCGAATAAGGAAATGGTTATGTTAGATATTGCAACAGGTGGTGGACATGTAGCGAAGCAATTTTCTCCCCATGTAAAAAATGTGATAGCAACTGATTTAACTCCTGAAATGCTTCAAGAAACACGTTATCATTTAATAAACTATACAAATATCCAATATGTCGTTGTTGATGCAGAGAACTTGCCGTTTTTAGATCAAACTTTTGATATCGTAAGTTGCCGAATTGCAGCTCATCATTTCCCAAATCCTACAAAATTTATAGAAGAAACAAATCGAGTACTAAAACCAAAAGGTACATTTATTTTCGTTGATAATATTTCCAGTGAGGACAACGAACTTGACCTCTATGTAAACGAATTAGAAAAATTACGTGATCCTAGTCATATGCGATCGTTAAAGGTTTCTGAATGGAAACAAATTATTTCTACCTACCCTTTATCTATTAGAAAAGAGCAACTTCAAAAGAAAATACTCCCCTTCCAAGATTGGGTTAATCGTACTGTTGAAGATCCAAAACAGAAAAATGCTGTGGAATCTTATCTTTTAGATGCTAATACTAGAGTAAAAGCTTATTTTGATGTTAAGCAACAAAAAGAGCAACTTCTATCATTTTCAATTGATGAATGGATGGTAATGTATCAGAAAGGAGATTAATTAAATCGAAAAACACTTTAAAAGTTTAACGCTAGAAATAAATTTAAGGTTTTTCGTTTTACAAGGCAGCTGGTGAGTCCTCTGTATCTTTATCATTGGAAACTCACCTAGCCCTTTTTTTATTATATTTCTGGACGGATGTTTTTTTCTAACCTCAACTCATAACTTATGTTTTAACACCTTTACAAACTATCTCTAAAAGTCAATAATTCAATTTTTTCTTCTTCTAATAACTCACCAGAACTAATTAGTTCTTGAATTAAATCATCAAAACCTGTAATGGATTTGTAAGCGATATTTGCTTGAGAAAAAGCTTCTTTTGATTTATTCAGCCCATATGTAAAAATTGAATAGACGGCTAAAATATTTGCTCCTGCTTGTTGTAGTGCCTTTGCTGCTTCAATAGACGAACCACCAGTAGAGATTAAATCCTCAATTACTAGTACTGTTTTTCCTTCTACACTAGCACCTTCTATTTGATTTCCTTTTCCATGTACTTTCGGTTTTGATCTTACATATACCATAGGTAAATTCAAAAGATCAGATAACCATGCTGCATGTGGTATGCCAGCTGTAGCACATCCTGCTATCACATCAGGTTTAATGCTCTCTTCTTCTAACATATGAATAAATGCTTGAGCAATTTTTTTTCGCACTTTGGGATAACTCATTGTTAAACGATTATCACAATAGATGGGGGATTTTAATCCTGATGTCCAAGTAAAATATGTATCTAAATTTATTTGTACTGCTCCTATATCCAATAGTTCCTTTGTAATTTGTTTTTTCATACTATTCTTCCTCCCATCGTTTCTTTACTTCCATATATGTTTCGTATGGATGATCAGATTGCGTTATCGCTCTACCTACTACAATAAAGTCACTTCCGACTTGATTTGCCAGTTCTGGTGTTGCAACACGTTTTTGATCATGAACATGTGAACTGTCAAGCCTTATTCCTGGAGTTAGTGTTAAAAAAGATGTATCACATACTTTTTTGATAGATGCTACTTCATGGACAGAGCTAACTACCCCATCCGCTCCAGCATCTTTTGCTATTCTAGCTAAGTGATTAACATTAGCCGGTACATTACCAGGTAATCGTAATTGTTGTTGAACAACTTCTTCATCTACTGATGTTAATAGAGTTACTGCAATCAGTTTTGTATGTGATTGTTCAAGTCCAAGCTTTGCTTGAGCAATCATTTCACTTCCGCCAAGTGTATGTGTTGTAACTAAATCAACACCTAGAGAAGCTATATTTTTCATTGCTCGATGAACTGTATTTGGTATGTCATGTAATTTCAGATCCAAAAATATCGAATGATTATTCTTTTTTAATTTTTCGATTACCTTAGGACCTTCTTTATAGAATAGTTCCATACCAACTTTAACAGGAACTCCTTGTAACGCATTGTTATTTAAAAATGCTTCTGTTTGTTTCCAATTAGGAAAATCAAGTGCTACAAACATCGTCATACCGTTATCCCCCTTGTCTCAATAACATCTTCAATTGAGTGAAACCCATACCGCTCCAATACTACTGGTAACTCGTTTATGATATCTACACAAGCAAATGGATTTTGAAAATTCGCAGTGCCAACTGCGACAGCATCTGCACCAGCTATTAGAAACTCCAAAACATCTTCTGCGTTAGAGATTCCTCCCATCCCAATAATTGGAATCGAAACTTGTTGTCTTACTTCATAAATCATACGAATAGCAACAGGCTTTATTGCAGGACCAGACAGCCCCCCGGTTTTATTGGCGATTAACGGTTTTCGTGATGGCAGATGAATCTTCATTCCAGTTAATGTGTTGATCATCGATAACCCATCTGCACCAGCTTCTTCCACTGCTTTTGCCATCTGAACAATGTTATGCACATTCGGCGAAAGTTTTACATAAACAGGTTTGTTACTCACTTTCTTTACTACACCCGTTACTTTTTTTGCCATGGTAGGGTCAGTACCAAATTGGATTCCACCTTGTTTAACATTTGGACAAGAAATATTTAATTCGAGTGCATGTACATCTTCTGTTTGATTAAACGAAGCCGCTACAAACTCATATTCTTCGATAGAACTACCTGCAATATTTGCAATAATAGATGTATCATATTTTGCAAGTCGAGGAACTTCTTGGTCAATTATTTGTTGGACTCCCGGATTCTGAAGACCAATTGCATTTAACATTCCTGCACTAGTTTCTGCTACACGCGGAGTTGGATTACCTAATCTTTCAAATTGAGTGGCTGCTTTCATCATTACTCCACCTAAAAGGCTTAAGTCATAATACTCACTGTACTCTTTCCCAAACCCAAAGCAACCAGATGCTGGCATGATGGGATTTTTTAAGTTTAATCCTGGTAATTTTACTGATAGATTCATAGGACAACCTCCTCAGCAACAAATACTGGTCCTTCACTACAGATTTTCTTATAATGATTATCCACGGTAGGCAGCACACAGGCCATACATGCACCTACTCCACATCCCATTCTTTCCTCTAAAGAAACCTTTCCAGGGATATGACTGAGCTTACTTTTCACCGCTCTTAACATTGGTAATGGACCACAGCTAAAGTATTGTGTACGATCTTTAAATTGTCCTACTATATCCGTAACAACACCATGTGTCCCATAAGAACCGTCATCGGTTACAATATACGTTTCACCGATCCGGTTAAATTCTTCCTCGTAAAAAACAGCATTTTTTGTCTGAAAGCCAAGTACCGAGACAATATCTATAGAAGTTTCTTCCGATAACCGTTTTGCCAAGTGATACATAGGCGGAACACCTACCCCTCCACCAATTAACAGTACCCGTTCATCTTCAGAAATATCTATAGAAAAACCATTCCCATTCGGTCCTAACACATCAATTTGCATTCCCGATTGATAGTTTGATAATTGTTTGGTTCCTTCTCCAATTGCTTTAAATACAAGCGATACGCTAGCAGTGGAAGGATCCACTGCTGCAATAGAGATCGGACGTCTTAACGTATGTCCAGGAATGTAAATGTGTACAAATTGTCCTGGTTTTGCCTGTTCACTAATTCTACTATTTTCCGCTATCATCTCAAAGGTGTCTGTAGCAATTTGTGTTACTGATAGAACAGACATTGTCTCACGCTTTCTCATGACATGACCACCTTTTCTAATCCAATCGGTTTCGCACTAAATGTTGTGGCATCTATAACACGTAATATGGCGTTTACTGTATCCATATTTGTCAAACAAGCAATTCCATGTTCTACTGCTTCTCTTCGGATTAAAAATCCATCAGAACGAGGTTTTTGGCCAGAATTTAAGGTGTTAATTACAAACTGGACTTGCCCCGATTCTATTATTGAGAGTACATTTGGTTCTTCTGCTCCAATCTTAGCAACAGGAACTACCGGTAAATTCCCTTCATGTTTTACATATTCTGCTGTACCTTCTGTTGCATATAGTACAAAACCTAGTTGGTGAAAATGTTCCGCTACTTCTAACATCTCTGATTTATCTTTATCAGCTACAGTGAGAAGTACTCCTCCTTCTTGAGGTACAGTCAGACCTGCAGCAATCAATCCTTTATAAAGTGCTTTTTCTAACGTTCTGTCATAGCCTATCGCTTCACCAGTCGATTTCATTTCTGGTCCAAGAATGGTGTCTACGCTACGTAATTTTTCAAAAGAAAATACGGGTATCTTTACTGATACTTGATCCTGTTCTGGTAGAATTCCAGTTTCATAACCTTGTTCTGCTAGTTTCTCACCAAGAATACATCTTGTTGCGATATTTGCCATTGTAACCCCCGTAATCTTACTTAAGAAAGGAATCGTTCGACTTGCCCGAGGGTTTACTTCCAGAACATACACGTCTTCTTCGCGGATAATAAATTGAATATTTATTAAGCCTTTCACTTGAAGCGCTTTTGAAATTTTTATCGCAGCATCTAAGCATTTTTCTTTAACAGTAGTTGATAACCGTTGTGGTGGGTAGACCGCCATCGAATCTCCGGAATGGACACCTGCACGTTCGATATGCTCCATGATGCCTGGAATAATCGTTGTTTCACCATCACTAATCGCATCAACTTCTACTTCCATACCCGTTAAATATTTATCAATTAAAATTGGGTGTGCAGAATCGATATGACTGGATTTTTTTAGATAATTTTCTAATTCTTGTTCATTATATACAATTTCCATTCTGCTTCCACCGATTACGTAGGAAGGTCGAACAAGTACCGGGTAGCCAATTGCATTTGCTGTGTCAATTGCTTGATCTAATCGAGGTACAGCCTTCCCTTTTGGTCGAAGTATATCTAATTCATCTAATAAAACTTCAAATTTATCACGATCCTCTGCACGATCAATAGCGTCTAATCCTGTTCCAAGGATGCGAACACCTCTTCTTTCTAACCCTTCTGCCAGATTTATTGCTGTCTGTCCTCCAAATTGAACAATAACTCCCTCTGGTTGTTCTAAATCGACAACATGCATAACATCTTCTAAAGTTAATGGTTCAAAGTATAGTTTATCGGAAATTGTAAAATCAGTAGATACAGTTTCTGGATTATTGTTCATAATGATCGCTTCGTAACCCATTTCCTTAATCGCATAAACAGAATGTACGGTTGCATAATCAAATTCAATTCCCTGACCTATTCGAATCGGTCCTGAACCTAAAACTAATATTTTCTTTCGATCCGTAACAATCGATTCATTTTCTTCTTCATAAGTACTATAGAAATATGGTGTTTCTGATGCAAATTCTGCTGCACAGGTGTCTACCATCTTAAACACGGGCACAATTTGATTTTCTTTGCGAATCTGATAAATATCATCGACAGCCATTTCCCATAGTCGTGCAATTTCAGAATCGGACAGTCCCCATTGCTTTGCTTTTGTTAATTTTTCTAAATTACCAACATCGTTTTTCAATTCGTTTTCCATATTTACAACTCGTTCAATGGCATGTAAGAAGAAAGGATCGATTTTCGTATGGTTGAAAATCCACTCAACAGAATATCCTTGACGGAGCGCTTCTGCAACTAGGAAGATGCGTTCATCATCTGCTCGAGTTAATCGTTTTACTAACTCGTCTTCCGTGATATTTACTGCTTTTTTCAAAAATAGCTCTTCTGTACCTATTTCTAACGATCGTACCCCTTTTAATAGAGATTCTTCCAGATTCCTCCCTATTGCCATCACTTCTCCGGTTGCTTTCATTTGTGTTCCAAGGCGGCGATCTCCTGCCGTAAACTTATCAAATGGAAAGCGTGGAAACTTTGTAACCACATAATCTAGCGCAGGCTCAAACATTGAATAAGTTTTACCTGTAATTGGATTAATAATTTCATCCAAGGAATAGCCGACTGCAATTTTTGCAGCAATTTTTGCAATGGGATATCCAGTTGCCTTGGATGCAAGGGCAGACGATCTACTCACTCGCGGGTTAACTTCGATTATATAATAATGAAAACTATTCGGGTCTAGAGCTAACTGTACGTTACATCCACCTTCAATTTCTAATGCTCGAATAATTTTTAACGAAGCATTCCTCAGCAGATGATACTCACGATCACTCAAAGTTTGCGATGGAGCTACTACAATTGAATCACCGGTATGAATTCCAACTGGATCAATATTCTCCATATTACACACTACAATAGCTTGGTCATTCTTATCCCGCATTACTTCATATTCAATTTCTTTAAATCCCGCAATGTTTCGTTCGATCAAACACTGATTCACTGGAGATAAGGATAAGCCATTTTTCGTAATTTCTTTTAAATCTTCCTCGTTATAACACATTCCACCACCAGTTCCCCCCAGTGTGTAAGCAGGACGTACAATTAGTGGGAAGCCGATAGTATGAGCAAAATCGAACGCTTCTTCTACCGTATGTACAATCTCACTTTCCGGAACTGGCTCGCCTAACTCATTCATTAATTTACGGAATAGCTCCCGGTCTTCTGCTTTTTCAATCGAAGCTGGTGCTGATCCCAACAGTTGAACTTGATGGTCTTCCAAGATTCCTTTGTGAAACAGTTCCATTGCTAAATTCAGACCTGTTTGTCCTCCTAATGTAGGTAAAATGGCATCAGGATGTTCTTTACGAATAATTTTAGTCAAGAACTCTTCTGTTAATGGCTCCATATACACTTTATCTGCTACAGTATGATCGGTCATAATGGTCGCAGGATTAGAGTTAGCTAAAATTACAGTATATCCTTCCTCTTTCAAAGCCTGACAAGCTTGCGTGCCTGAGTAATCAAATTCCGCAGCTTGACCAATAATGATTGGTCCTGATCCGATTACAAGAATTTTGTTGATGTCTGTACGTTTAGGCATATACTTCTCCTCCTTGTTTCACTGTGCTGGTCTTAATCAGGTTTAAAAACTCGTCAAATAAGTAATTGGTATCCTCTGGTCCTGGTGAAGCTTCTGGATGATATTGAACAGAAAAGGCAGGAAATGTAGTATGGCGAATCCCTTCTACCGTTTCATCATTTAATGCAATCTGAGTTAGTTCGAGTTCTGTTTCTAATAGTGATGAGGCATTAACTGCATAGCTATGGTTTTGTGATGTTAAATAGGTTTTTCCAGCTATTAAATCTTTTACTGGATGATTCGCTCCCCGGTGTCCGAATTTCATTTTTTCCGTATTTGCTCCACAAGCAAGTGCCAGTAATTGATGTCCAAGGCAAATACCAAAGATAGGGATTTGGCCAAGAAGTTGTTTTATCATGTCAATTGCTTCTGGAACATCCTTTGGATCCCCAGGTCCATTCGTCAACATTATTCCATCTGGTTTTAATCGTAAAATTGCTTCCGCACTATAGTTATGAGGGACAACAGTGATATGACAATCTCGCTTTGTTAATTCTCTCAAGATTCCGTGCTTTGCACCGAAGTCTACCATTACCACTCGTAGCCCTCTTCCTGGTACAACATATGGTTTACTTGTTGATGTTCGTTTCACTTGGTCTCGAGGCATTTCAGCATGTCTTAATTGATCTATAACCTTATACTCATTTTTCTCCTCATCGACCATGACGGCTCGCATTGTACCATGCTTTCGAATGATTCGAGTAAGCTTCCGAGTATCGATATTTGCAATCCCAGGAATATTATGCGCCTTTAAAAAAGTATCTAAAGTCTCCTCATTTCGGAAATTAGATGGAGATTCACAAAACTCTTTTACAACAAGACCATGAATAAATGGTGTCACTGTTTCAAAGTCATCTCGATTAATACCATAATTTCCAATTAGAGGATAGGTTAATGTAACGAATTGACCACAATAACTAGGGTCGGTTATGACTTCTTGATAACCTGTCATTCCTGTATTAAATACAATCTCTCCACTAGATTCGGAATCACTGCCAAAAGCTGTTCCATTAAAAACTGTTCCATCTTCAAGAATTAATTTACGCTTTTTCATGTTGTTTAGCCTCCTCATATACGACTATTCCATCTACCATTGTAAGTACAGGAATTCCTTTTACTGTCCAATTATCGAAAGGTGTGTTTTTACCTTTTGAATAAAAAGTTTCACGATGAATTGTTTCTTCTTTTTCTAAATCAATGACAGTAACATCAGCTACACTACCTTCTTCTAATTTTCCATAAGGAAGTTGAAACGTCGCTGCTGGTTTTTCGGTCATTTTTTCTACTAACTGATATAGCGTCATTTTTCCTTTTAAAACCAGATGTGTATATAGAAGCGGGAATGCTGTTTCTAATCCTACGATGCCAAAAGGTGCTTCTTTGAATCCAAGCGCTTTCTCTTCCGCTGCATGAGGCGCATGATCGGTTGCAATTAAATCAAGGGTTCCATCCATTAACCCTTCGAATAGTGCTTCTTGATCTTCCTTTGAACGCAATGGAGGGTTCATCTTCCAGTCTGCATTATCTTCTGGAATATTCGTTTCATTAAGTAATAGATGATGCGGGGAAACCTCTGCTGTTACATGAATGCCTGCTCTCTTCGCATCGCGAATCACACGTACCGATTCTTTTGTACTAACATGACAGACATGATAGTGACAACCTGTCGCTTCTGCTAATAATACATCTCTCGCAATCTGTACCGACTCGCTTAAAGAAGGAATTCCTGGTAAGTTTAAACGTTCACTTACTTCTCCTTCATGCAACACGCCGCCATATACAAGACTATTATCTTCACAATGTGCCACAATGGTAGTGTTATGACGTGCTGCATCTTTCATTGCTTGATACATTTGATCTGCCGTCTGTATACCCACGCCATCATCTGTAAATGCAAATGCACCAGCATCGAGCAATGATTGAATATCCGTTCTTTCTTTTCCATTCAAACCCTTGGTAATTGATGCATATGGTAATACACGTATATGTGCAACATCTGCTATTTTGGAAAGTAAACTCGTTAAAGCGTCTTGATGATCAGGAACTGGATTCGTATTTGGCATTGCACATACGGTTGTAAATCCACCCCTTGCAGCTGCCATCGTTCCCGTTTCTATTGTTTCCTTATGTTCTCCACCAGGTTCACGTAAATGAATATGGACATCAATTAGTCCAGGAAGTAGCAACTTTCCTTCTATATCAATATAGTTTTCTGCCTCATCAGGAATCTGCGATGCAATTTTTGTTATTTTATTGTCTTCAATAAGTACTTCTACTTTCTCTAATTCATTAGATGGCAGTAAGCGAGTTGCGTTTAATAAGATTGTTTTCATGAATAATCCCCCATTCTGATAATACGTGCATGATAATTGCCATTCGTACGTAGACCCCATTGTCCATTTGTTTAAAAATTCTTGATTTCTCACTTTCTACTAAACTTGTATCTATTTCTACCCCACGATTTATTGGAGCAGGATGCATAATAATTGCACGGTCTTGTAATTTTTTATATCTTTCTTTCGTTAATCCATACAGTGATAGATAATCAGAAGTCTCTGCTTTATGAAGATGTCTTTCATGTTGGATTCTCAGTAACATTAAGACGTCAGCTTCTTCTATGGCTTCATCCATGGTCAGATATGGATACTCTAACGAACGGTCTTCAAATCCTGGTGCGGCACTAAAGATTACTTTTGCGCCTAACTTAGTAAGCGCCTTTGCATTCGATCTAGCTACCCGACTATGTTTTATATCTCCAGCAATCACAACCTTTAATCCTTTAATGGAACCAAACTCTTGATACATCGTTAGTAAATCGAGCATGCATTGAGTTGGATGTTCTTCTTTGCCAGAACCAGCATTAATGACTGGAATGTTTAATTTTCCTTCCTGTTCCAATTCACTTATCCATTGATCTGAAGGATGTCTAATTACTAAAAAATTAGCACCGATGGCTTCAAATGTTTTTGCTGTGTCATATAACGATTCACCTTTTGCCAAACTCGATGCTTCTATATGGAAATCCAATATCTCCACACCTAATTTTCGTTCTGCAACTGTAAAACTCATTTTTGTTCGAGTACTCGGTTCAAAAAATAGATTGCCAGCAAATAATTGGCGATTTAATTGGTTTGGTCGATCTCTTAACTCATTTGCTTTTCGTATTATTTGATACATTTCATCGGCTTCCAATTGATTAACAGAAATAAAATGTCTCATCGATTTCCTCCTTCATGTATCCGCAATTACGAAGATTTAGTTATAAAAAAAACTCTCTGCAAGAAGGTTGCAGAGAGCTATACGTATCCTGGAATATATAGGTATCCAAAGTATACGTAGTCAAAAAACAACCTTTCAAACCTCACGGGATTTGATTAAAAGCTGAACATATTTATTTTTCATATAAGGATACAAGATCTTCTTGATCTTGCTCACTTAATTGGACAACAACAATTTCTCGATCCGATGTCGGAATATTTTTACCAACATAATCAGCACGAATCGGTAATTCACGATGCCCTCTATCCACGAGTGAACCAAGCTGTATTGTAGATGGGCGACCGACGTCCATAACAGCATCCATTGCTGCTCGAACTGTTCTTCCAGTAAATAATACATCATCAATCAAAATGACATTCTTATCAGTTATATCCATTCCAATCGAAACAGAGTTAATCTTCGGTCCCTCTTGTTCAGATACTTTATCAAGATCATCTCGATACATGGTAATATCTAGTTCACCTAATGGAACTTCAATAGATTCGATTTGCTTAATTTTCTGCTGGATACGCTTTGCTAGTGGGACACCTCTTGTTTTTATTCCAATCAAGACAAGATTTTCTCCACCTTTATTTTTTTCCAATATTTCATGAGACATTCTTGTTAATGCTCGTTGTATGGATGCTGCATCCAGTATTTCCGTTTTCTTTTTCATCTGCATATCTCACCTCAATCTAAAAATGCCCTTTTCCAAGAAAGGAAAAAGGGCATACTTATACAAGTAATATACGTTCCCTTTTTAGCCTCTCTGGACTATTTTTTAAAGGTTCTATTCAACTATTCTTCTTGTATTATTCCAAAAGATTCTCGAACTGTCAATACATTTTACGAATAAAGCTGAGCGCATCTGTAAATATTTCTGGTGGATTTGCGTCAAACTCAAGCCACTCACCTGTTTGTGGATGATAAAAACCAATTTCTTTTGCATGTAATGCTTGACCATCTACATTCATTGTTTTACGTTGACCATATTTTGGGTCTCCTACTAACGGAAAACCGATATACTGCATATGCACACGAATTTGATGGGTTCTTCCAGTTTCTAGCTGACACTCCACAATCGTGTAGTCAGGAAATCGTTCTATTACACGAAAATGTGTAACAGCAGATTTCCCATTATCTACAACTGCCATTTTTTGCCTATCTTTAGGATCACGACCGATTGGAGCATCAATCAAGCCTGTATCATGTCCAATTTCACCGTGAACAATAGCCACATATTTACGCTTCAATTGTTTTTGTTGTAATTGTTCAGATAGTTTTTGATGTGCTATATCATTTTTTGCAACCACTAATAACCCACTTGTATCTTTGTCTATTCGGTGTACAATACCAGGGCGTTCTATACCATTAATCCCAGATAAATCATCACAATGATACAACAAAGCATGTACAAGTGTACCAGATTGATGCCCGGCAGAAGGGTGTACCACCATCCCTTTTGGTTTATTGATAACAATGACATCTGAATCTTCATAAATAACATCTAATGGAATATTTTCCGGTTCTAATATTAATGGTTTCGTTTCAGGTATTTCCCATGTAAGTGTATCACCTTCTACACACTTATAATTTGCTTTTACAGAAACACCATTTACTTCCACTAATCCTTCATCAATCCATCCTTGGATTTGTGAACGTGATTGATCCGTAAGCAATTGCGTTAATAGTTTATCTACTCTAGTTTTTCCTTGTTGTTCTGTCACGATGTGTTGACTCTTTGTCATGATTTTGATTTTCCTTTCTGACGCTTTTCTTCCAGAATTGTAGCTATGATAAATATAATTACACCGATGGTTAATGACGAGTCTGCAACATTAAAAATCGGAAAATTATAATCAAAGATGTAAAAGTTTGCAAAATCAACTACTTCTTGTCTAAATATACGATCAATAAAATTACCTATCGCTCCACCTAAGATTACCACAAGCGCAACGGATAATATTCGATCACCTTTCGCATGTGTATGTAACAAATAAATAATCCCAACAATGACTATAGTAGTAATTATATAAAATAAGAGCATTTGTCCTTCTAATATTCCCCAGGCTGCTCCTGTGTTTCGATGTGAAGTTATATAGAAGAAATTATCAATAACAGGTATTGATTCCCCTAACTCCATACGTGAAACTACCAACCATTTCGTTAGCTGGTCAATAATAACGAGCACAATAGCAATTAAATAATACATAATCATTTATTTTATCCCTCGATTCTAATCGAACTCTTTCTATCTTATACCGGTGCTCAAACATTTTCAAGAACAAACGTAGTTCAAAATCATACAAGTTATCAAAAAGCATAGGTAGAATATTGAGAAAAAATCTTTAGGATGAATGATTTCCTTCAACCCCAAAATCACATTAAAGTAAGTGAAGAAAAACATATGAAATGGATGGGACTGTAGAAATAATTTTGAGGGAAAAATACAAAGATATTCATCAAGGCAGTGGGCTTTTCTTACTTAACAGAAATACATTGTTTTAATTTTAAAAGGCAGCGATTCCTGGGTAACAGCTGGTGCTGAACAACGTTAACTTAGAAATATTATTGTTTCTCCAAGTTATACATTCGTTCCCACAGAAATCATCTGCCTTAATTTAAATTATATTATATGGTAATACATTTTCATTCAGCATAATGTTTGGTCACTACATCAGCACATCGGCTACATAAAGATGGGTGGTTTTTATTTTCACCTACTGTTTCTGAAGAGACCCAACAGCGTTCACACGTGTCTCCAGGGTGTACCTCAACCAATACATTTACATAGTTACCTTCTTTTGCATCTATTAACTTATCAACAACTACTGCTTCTGAGACAATAAAATATTGATGTAAGTGCTCCATTTGTTCTAATACTTTTTTAGTCTCTTCATCTTTAGCTGCAATAAATATCTTTGCTTCTAATGATTTACCAATAACTTTCTCACTCCGAGATTCTTCTAAAGCTTTTAATACATCATCTCGGATTTTCATAAAGTGATTCCATTTATCCACCGTTTGTCCATTAATTACAACTTGCCGTGCTTCTGGAATATCCGTTAAATGAACACTTTCTGCTTCCGCTCCTGGGATGTATTCCCAAACTTCTTCTGCAGTATGCGGAATAATTGGGGCAATTAGTTTCACTAAACTAGTTAGCACTTCATAATATCCCGTTTGAATACTACGTCTGCGAGGATGGTCTTTCGCTTCAATGTAAAGAATATCCTTCGCAAAATCAAGATAAAATGAACTTAAATCAACGGAACAAAAATGATGAATTTGTTGGAAGACAGGAGCAAATTCATACTGATTATAGTTTTTGTGTGCCTCCGCTAGTACATTCTGCAAACGGTGGATCATATAACGGTCTACTTCTTCCAGGTCCTCTTCTTTTACACGATCAGTTTTAGGATCAAAATCAGCAAGGTTTGCTAATAGGAATCGAAACGTATTTCTGATTTTACGATAGCTTTCCGACGTTTGCTTCAAAATATCATCAGAGATACGAACATCTGCCTGATAATCAACACTAGATACCCATAGTCTTAAAATATCAGAACCTAATTGTTTTTGTACTTTTGATGGTACGATGACATTTCCTAACGACTTACTCATCTTTCTACCATTACCATCTAAAACAAAACCATGGCTGATTACTGTTTTATATGGAGCTTTTCCAGTTACTGCAACTGAGGTAGATAAAGATGAGTTAAACCAGCCACGGTATTGATCACTTCCTTCGAGATATACATTAGCTGGACGTTGATGATCTTCTCTGTTTAGCAAAACACCTTCGTGCGAAGATCCAGAATCGAACCAAACATCCATAATATCTGTTTCTTTCGTAAAATTACCATTTGGACTATGCTCGGAAGTAAACCCTTCTGGTAATAAGTCTTTAGCTTCTTTTTCAAACCAAATATTTGAACCGTGTTCACGGAATAATTCCGAGACGTGATTGATCGTTTCATCTGTAATAATTGGTGTGCCATCTTCTTCGTAAAACACTGGAATAGGGACACCCCAAGCACGTTGTCTAGAGATACACCAATCTTCTCGGTCTCGAACCATGTTATATAATCGCGTTTCGCCCCAATGAGGATACCAATTCACTTGTTTAATTTCCTCCAGAATATCTACTCTAAAATCTTTAATCGAGGCAAACCATTGTGCTGTTGCACGAAAAATAGTCGGTTTTTTCGTTCGCCAGTCATGCGGATAGGAGTGTGTAATAAATTCTAACTTGAGCAAAGCACCGCTTGCATCTAATTTCTCTGTGATTATTTTATTAGCCTCATCATAGAATAAACCTTCAAATCCTGGTGCTTCCTGGGTAAACACACCTTTCTCATCTACCGGGCAGAAAGCATCTATTCCATAGCTACGGGAGACATAAAAGTCATCTTCCCCATGTCCAGGTGCTGTATGAACGCATCCTGTACCAGCGTCTGTTGTAACATGCTCTCCTAACATTACTAGTGATGTTCGATCGTAAAATGGATGTTTTGCTTCTACTCTTTCTGCTTCTTTACCTTTAAAGCTTTGTAACACCTGAGGGTTCTCCCAACCCAGTGATTCTCTTACATCATCAAACAAAGCTTCTGCAATAATATACTTTTCATCTTCTACTTGGACAACGATATATGTTAAATCAGCATGTAGACTGATTCCTAAGTTTGCAGGTAATGTCCACGGTGTCGTAGTCCAAATAATAAATTTCTCTCCACCGGATAATAAAGCTTGCCCATCTTTCACTTCAAAGGCTACATAAATCGATGGTGAGCGCTTATCTTGATACTCAATCTCCGCTTCTGCCAATGCAGACTCAGATGAAGGAGACCAATAGACTGGTTTTAAGCCTTTATAAATATATCCTTTTCTCGCCATATCTCCAAAAACCTTAATTTGTGATGCCTCATAATCTTTTGTCAGTGTGATATAAGGATTATCCCAATCACCTCGAACTCCTAATTGTTTAAATTGTTGGCGTTGATTATCAATTTGTCCAAGTGCATATTCTTCACATAACTTACGAAAAGCAGCTACATCCATTTCTTTACGTTTCACTTTTTTCTTCTTTGTTAATGCCGTCTCAATTGGTAAACCATGTGTATCCCATCCAGGAATATATGGTGCATGATATCCGGTCATTGATTTATATCGAACAATAAAGTCCTTTAACACTTTATTTAACGCATGCCCAATATGGATATCTCCATTAGCATAAGGAGGACCGTCATGTAAAATAAATAAAGGTCGACCTTTTGTACGTTCTAAATTTTTTCCGTACTGATTCGTTTCTTCCCACTGTTTTTGTCGTTCTGGTTCTTTGTTTGGTAGATTTCCACGCATCGGAAATGCAGTTTTTGGCATTAATAATGTCTGTTTGTAATCCATTACAATAAAACCTCCTATTTATAACAAAAAAAGCCTTCTAATCCCAAAAGGGACGAGAAGACTCGCGGTACCACCCTTATAAATCTAATGTTGATACATTACATTCACTTTAAAACCGATAACGGAGATGAACCGTTCATTACTACTTATTTCGTAATGAAAACTCAAGAGTGATCTTCTAAAAGCTTACCATACTGAGCTCACACCATCCTCAATTCGCTGTATCGGTTCTACTTCTATACTGTCTCTTTCATTGCTTTTACCTGTTCATATTTCTATATATTTTATAGAATTATATGTAATTTTCACATAAACGTCAAGTCACTATGATTGTTGTTCTAAAAGCTCTAATTCTTCATCGATCTCTGTATCAAACAACTCTTCCCAATCATCCGTACCCAACATTTCTAATTGCGCTTGTACTAACATACGCATTCGAGTGCGGAATACTTTCGCTTGCTTTTTCAACTCTTCCACATCTAAAGAAATTTTACGCGCTTTGCTAAGTGCCTCATTTACAATACGGTCAGCATTCTTTTCTGCTTCTTTTATAATTAGTTTCGATTCTTTTGAAGCATTTCCTTTTACTTCTTCTGCTGTTTCTTGTGCAACGAGAATAGACTTGTTTAATGTTTCTTCAATATTAGTAAAATGGCCTAAACGCTCACGTAATTGTCTAACTTCCTCTTCTAACTCTTTCTTTTCACGAATAACTAGCTCATAATCTTTAATAATTTGATCTAAAAATTCATTTACATCATCTTCATCATATCCGCGAAATCCTTTTGCAAACTCTTTATTATGAATGTCCAATGGTGATAATGCCACCATCGTCACCTCCTTAAGCGATATAAATACTTAAAAATCCTTATTACACATTAATTCGACAAATAAATAATTATTCCTGCATTAATTATACCATTATTTCAGTGTAGCAATTGTAATTTTCACTTTATCTTTTTTTGATTTTCCTCTTATAGTAGTAAGCCTACTTCTTCCATGACCTCGAATCGAAATCATGTCCTTTTCCTGCAATTGAAATTTATTGTCATCAACTATTTTATAATTTACTTTTACTAATCCTTTTTGGATAAAAGTAGTGGCTTCTTTTCTTGAAATTGGATAAATTTCTTTAATTATCGTATCCAAACGCAGTGAGGACACGGTTCGATCATGCTCAATCCAGCTTTCATTCTTTTTTATCAGTAATTGTAAATCCTGCTGTTCAAAATGAACAGATGATTTTTTAATCGATGTTAGATTCATTTGTACAAATGGAGAAATTTCTGAGGCCGCAATAATTTGTATCTTCCCATCCGAAATGATAATATCACCCAGTTTTTTCCGCTTAATTCCTTGTGATAAAAAAGCTCCCATTACATCTGGATGGTCTATCGTTACAAATTTTGGTTGGAAATTTGCTTCGAGTAGTTCAATTTGAAACATATCCTCTGTTATTCCTTCATATTTTGGAGCTAATAGCATTCTCCTTCTCTCACTATTATTATCACCGCCAAAACTTTTTACCTGAAGCTCCTCATTTTGTTCCCCCATCAACATTATGACTATTTCTTGCTCACGAGGGTCGAGAAAATCCGTTAGCTTCGGAATAAAAGAACGTTCTACTTGTTCTTTCCACGAAAGTACTTGATCAATAAAAGGCTGTTCTTCTTTTCGAAAATGTTGATAAACTTCCATGATAATTCCTTTCTTTAATACATAAACATTCGGAAAAACTCAAAAATTCCTGCACGTGCAAGATTAAGTACTATAATAGCTACGATTGGAGATAAATCAATCATACCTAGTGGTGGGATGAACTTACGAAATATTTCTAAATAAGGTTCACAAATTTTTGTAAGCAGTTCTCCAAATGAGGATTCTCTTGCTCCTGGAAACCAAGACATCATAATATAAACAAATAGAGCAAAGCTATATATTGTGATACCCATACTAATAAGATTTAAAATTTGCATCATACGCTGTTACCATCCTTTATCATATTCTTCCTGTTCGTACAACATCTCAGAGATTGTACCTGATACCTCTACATTATCTGGTGTGCATAAAAATGTTTCTGCTCCTAATTTCTGGATATCACCATTGACAGCATATACAGTACCACTTAAGAAATCAACAATTCGTTTTGCTTGTTGATGATCTACCCTTTGCAGATTAATAATTACCGCACGGCGATTAACAATATTGTCCGCAATTTCTTGTGCTTCATTGTAATTACGTGGTTCAATTAACACTACTCGAGAGTTACTATGCTGCACGCTAGATAAATTAACTACATTTTTTGTGCTCGCTTTAGAATCTTTCTGTTTTGGTTCTTGAGTCTTATCATCATCATCATCAACATATTCATACTCATATTCTTCACCCATGAAGTAATCTTTTAATTTATTTTTAAAGCTCATCTCCCTCACCTCTCTTGTTAAAAATTCTATCCAACGAGTTTTGACCCAATACGTACATGTGTGGCTCCTTCTTCAATCGCAATGTGATAATCATTACTCATTCCCATTGAAAGCCATTTACAAGGTGCGTGTGGTAAACTTTTTTTTGTTACATCATCACGGAGATTTTTCAATTTTTTAAATACAGGTCTCACATTTTCTGGATCATCCACATGTGGTGCCATTGTCATTAGACCAACTACTTTAATATTTTCGTATATCGATAACTGCTCGATAAATGTAATTACTTCTTCTGGAGAAATGCCATGTTTCGACTCTTCCCCACTCACATTTACTTGAATAAAACAGTTAACTGGATGAGCAGCTCGTTTATTTATTTCTTTAGCCAATGATAATCGATCCAAAGAATGTATAAAATCTACTTGATTAATGATATCCTTAACTTTACGTGATTGTAGAGATCCAATGAAATGCCACTGGACTTGATTTTGAATTTCATTATATTTTTCTAAAAAACCTTCGTTTCGATTTTCACCGAGATTGTTAATTCCTGCATTGATTGCTTCCTTGGTTCGTTCAATTGTAACATATTTTGTCACAGCAATAAGATGAATATCTTCAGGATCACGGTTTACATTTTCACAAGCTTGTCTAATGTTCTCTTCTATATTAGATAAATTCGTTGCTACATCTACCATTTTGTCGTTCTCCACCCTTTTTACACATTATATCCTATAAATCCCAGCATTCTACCTGTTTTCCCTTTATCGCGACGATGAGAGAAAAATAGCGTTTCGTCTCGATATGTACAATATTTGGTTACTTCTATATTATGACGAAAAATACCAGATTGTAAAAGAATTTCTCTATTTAACTCCTTTAAATCTAATAAAAATTGATTATCGGATACTTGTTTCGTACATATTTGCATTTCCGTTTCAGTTAAATGCTCAATAACATTTAGATCCACTTGGTAATTCTCCACTGAAATCGATGGTCCAATAATTACTTTAATATTTTTCTTATCAGATCCTAGGTTTACAAATGACTGTACCATTTCAGTTGCAATTCTCCCTACTGTACCTTTCCAACCTGCATGCGCAATTCCAACAAATTTCGTCACCGGATCAAAAAAATACAATGGAACACAATCAGCATATAGTGATACAGCTAAGGCATTTACATTAGCAGGGATAATTAATCCATCTACCCCAGATAATGATGTTTTATTTGTATTACTTCCACAACCAACATCTTTTGGCTGGATAAGTGCCACCTTCGTATCATGTACTTGTTCACCAGCTACCCAATTAGATAAATTTACTTGCAATTGGTTACTCAGTACTTTTCTATTTTGTAGTACATTACTCTCGTCATCATTTACATGAAATCCCATATTTAAAGAACTGTATTCATCTATACTTGTACCACCATTTTTCGTAGTAAAGCCTACCAATAGTCCAGGATATTCTCTTTCCCACTCTTCCACATGAAAATAACTCGCTTCTTTTTGTATAAATATATCTTTCACTCTCATATCCCCCCGGAAAATACTATTTCATCTTGTCATAATGGTATCATATTTATGAAATATTTTCCTTATGCACTACCATAGATACCAGGTCCGTAAATCTCTTTTACTAAAATTACTTCCTCACCAATCCGAACGATCTTTTCCCAAGCAATCAAAAGTTCATCTGCTTTTGCAAACATTCCTTGTTTTTTTTCTTTGCCTTCTACAATGATCGCAAGAATCCTCCCATTATTCCCGTCTATTTCTAAATCAATTATATGACCTAACCTACTCCCATCATCTACTGCTATAATTTCTTTCATCTGTAGTTCCGATAATTTAACCATAGCTATCATCCTTTCTTTATACAATATATGCAAGCAAGCCTAATTTTTTCGTAAAATAAGTTTTCAATACAAAAAAACCTGACCTATCTACCGCGGTCAGGTTTTCTAACTGTAACATCGCCTATTTCTTATTCGAACATTTGCTTATTCATTTGACTTATTGCTGCTTTTTCTAAGCGAGATACTTGAGCTTGTGAGATACCAATTTCATCTGCTACTTCCATCTGAGTTTTTCCTTGAAAGAAACGTTTGTTTAATATCATTTTTTCACGCTCATTGAGTTGATGCATACCTTCTTTCAAAGATAGTTTATCTACCCAGCTTGAGTCTTTATCTTTTTCATCACTAATTTGGTCCATAACAAAGATTGGATCTCCTCCATCATTGTAAATTGGTTCAAAAAGTGAAACGGGGTCTTGTATAGCATCTAAAGCAAATACAACATCTGTTTGAGGTATATCCATTTCCTTCGCAATATCTGCCGGAGATGGTTCTTTTGAAGTTTTACTAATTAATTTTTCACGAACTTGCAATGCTTTATATGCAATATCTCGTAAAGAACGTGACACTCGAATTGGATTATTATCACGAAGATAACGTCTTATTTCACCAATAATCATTGGAACAGCATACGTGGAAAAACGCACATTATGTGATAAATCAAAGTTATCAATAGATTTCATTAGGCCAATACAACCTACTTGGAACAAATCATCTACATATTCACCACGATTATTAAATCGTTGTATAACACTCAACACGAGACGTAGATTACCATTTACTAATTCCTCTCGTGCAGTAAGGTCTCCTTCTTCTTGCATTCGAACAAATAGTTTCTTCATTTCGTCGTTCTTAAGTACGGGTAGCTTTGATGTATCAACCCCACATATTTCTACTTTATGTCTTGTCATTATAGTCAACCCTCCCAGTCGTTGATGCTGTTCATGGACAGTATCTCCCCTGGAAGGATTTTTTATGCAACCGACAAATGGACCCCCTATTATAAAAAATGGAAAAATCCTTAGTACATCAAGCTATACCATTTTATTAAATTCTTTTTTTAATCGACGAATTATTTTTTTCTCTAAACGAGATATATAAGACTGAGAAATTCCTAACATATCAGCTACATCTTTTTGTGTTTTTTCTTCTTCGCCTATGAGTCCAAAGCGCAATTCCATTATTTGTTTTTCTCGTGCATTGAGCTTTTCTAATGCGGATTTTAATAAAGTTTTATCTACGGTCGATTCCAAATTTTTCGTGATTATATCCTCTTCTGTACCCATTACGTCTGATAATAGTAACTCATTTCCATCCCAGTCAATATTTAATGGTTCATCAAATGAAACTTCAGATTTCAGCTTATTGTTTCGACGTAAATACATTAATATTTCGTTTTCTATACAACGTGATGCATACGTAGCTAGTTTAATTTTTTTCTCAGGGTTAAATGTATTCACTGCTTTTATTAATCCAATCGTACCAATACTGATTAAATCCTCAATATTTATGCCGGTATTTTCGAATTTTCTTGCAATGTAAACGACTAATCGTAAGTTTCGCTCGATTAACATCGCCCTAGCTGCCTTGTCTCCTTTAGGCAAACGAATTAACAGTTCTTGTTCCTCCTGTTTGGAAAGAGGCGGTGGTAGTGCTTCACTTCCTCCAATATAATAAATTTCAGTTGACTTTAAACCTAATTTCATTAACAGCTGATACCAACGCAATTTTAGTTTAACTTTCCAAACGCGCACAACCTTCACTCCTTTATGCTGAATGTATAATTGACTGTTTCATAATTTGTGGATGTAATAAACAGTGATAGCTATTATCTCGCACTAAATTTCCAAATTGAATTCCTATGATCACATTTGTAGCAAGTAATTGCTGATCATTATAATTAACTATCACTCTTTCTGGTCGAATACCAATCATCATTGAACTTCCACCATCTACACCTTGATAGGGAATAATTTGTATCTTATCCTGCCAACGTTTTGGAATTTCATCCATTTCTAAGTTATTTTTTGCATTTTCCAGTTGAAACCATTCATTTTCTGTGAACCATTCACTTAAAAACGTTCGATCACAAATAATAACTGGTCTTTTTGTCAACGGATCAATCAATTGGTTTCCACTATCAATGTAACCGGTCGTTTGTCGTATTTTTTGATTTAGAGTTAACGAGACTTCACACATTTGATCATACTTAATTTTTTCCCCAGCATGCTCGTCCATACGTCTCTTTGTGAAGTACCAGATAATTGGAAATCCAATAAAAATAAATAACCAGCTAATTGGGTCTCCAAATCCTTTATTGAATGTGATCATACCATTTGCTGTCATAGAAACAGGACTTGACAGCATAAAATGTATAGCTGTTAATCCTCCACCAATAGCAAATGATACAAAATAAAACAATAAACATAATTTCAATGTCTGATATGTACCTTTCCATCCGAAGGCACTAAATATAATCAATACGGAATAAAGGAGCTTCCCACTAGCTCCATTAATAAAAGACTCTGGATAAAAAATGGTTATCGGTACAATGAAAGATGCAATTAATGCCCCAAATAAAAGCCTCAACATATTCACAGAATCTCTTGCAAGTAGTTTTACTAACATAAGTAACATAAGATCAATCAAAAAATTCAGCATCCAGACAGCATCGAGGTAAATAGTCAATAACTCTCTTCCTTCCCTGATGCAAATGGTAGTGTGTGAAAAACATAGATTAGTAATGAAATGGAATTAATGAAAAGTATAGATGACGAGCTAAGCAAAGTCTGTCATTTCTTGTATGCATAAATAAGCTAATTTACACTTTTTATACCTAATCCTGTCAATGGGAACACAAGCTATATAAGTAAAATTTGGAGTATGTTCTATAAATACTATAATAAAATTCACGAATTCTTATAAAGAATATGTCGAAGGTTCGTTTTATTATATTAATAGGTTGTGAGAAAATCGTATTCAATTAATAAGATATTTCGTTTGAAATCCGAACGTTCGCTGTTTTGATTTTCATTACAAACGGATGCTTTTTACAAGACACGGTTTTTAGCTAACTTAAAAAGAAGAACATTTTTTCAGGTAAATACAAACCTGAGCAGGAACCGTCATCTTTCATTCCAATAAAACCCACGTTTTTGCTGTAATACGAACAAAAAAATTCCAGCTATCTAATAGCTGGAATTTTTATATTTAGCTTATTTACCTTTTTATTTACATCCTATCGATTTCTATTACGATTTCTTAAGAATGTTGGAATGTCCAATTCTTCCTCATCCTGACGTGGACGAGATTGAGTTTGCGGCTGCTGCGGGTGTTGTTGTGATTCTCTAGTACTTGCAGCTTCATTCATATCTTTAGTAGCAGTTTGTTGTGACTGACCAATGTTTGTTCGTTGCTGTTTTTGTCTTGTATCAACTTTTTTAGCATTTTCATCAAAACCAGTAGCAATAACAGTGACAACAATTTCGTCGTTTAAGTTTTCATTGATTACTGAACCAAAGATAACATTTACTTCTTGGTCAGCAGCAGAAGTTACTAGATCAGCAGCTTCTTGAACTTCATATAAGCTTAAGTTTGTTCCACCTGTTATATTCATAAGAATTCCATGCGCACCATCAATAGATGTTTCTAATAGCGGGGAAGAAATAGCTTTTTTCGCTGCTTCTGTTGCTCTTGTTTCTCCTGTAGCAATACCAATTCCCATTAGAGCAGAACCTTTATCAAACATAATTGTTTTCACGTCAGCAAAGTCAACATTAATAAGTCCTGGTTTTGCAATTAAATCAGAAATACCTTGTACACCTTGGCGTAGTACATTATCTGCTTCACGGAAAGCTTCGAGCATTGGTGTGTTCTTATCAACAATTTCAAGTAAACGATCGTTAGGAATAACGATTAGTGTATCTACAGCTCCTTTTAACGTATCAATACCAGAGACTGCTTGTGTAGAACGCCTTCTTCCTTCAAAGCTAAACGGACGAGTAACGACGCCAACTGTTAATGCACCTATGTCTTTAGCTACTTGTGCAATGACAGGGGCAGCACCCGTTCCAGTTCCACCACCCATTCCGGCAGTAACAAATACCATATCCGCACCTTTTAGTACTTCTTCCAACTGTTCTTTACTTTCTTCCGCAGCTTTTTTTCCTACTTCTGGATTTGCTCCAGCACCCAATCCTCTTGTTAGCTTACCTCCAATTTGAATTTTGGATTCAGCTTTTGACAAGTTTAATGCTTGCGCATCTGTATTTACAGCAATAAATTCAACGCCTTCAACACCATGCTCAATCATTCGGTTTACGGCGTTATTTCCGCCTCCACCTACTCCAATTACTTTAATCGTTGCAAGTTCTTCCATATTTGTATCAAAATCCAACATAGTACGTTCCTCCTAATATCCAGATTACATGTTAAACGAAATCAATTTGTAACTTTAAAATCTATTAGTCAAAGAAATATTTAAATAGATTTGCAAAGCCTGACTCTTTCTTTTTACTTTCATTTTTTTCTTTTTTCTCTTTGGATGGTTTTGCTTGTTTTTTAGGTTTTTGTGGGCTAGCTGTATCCAAGACGACTGATGGATATAAATCTTTACCTTGTATCTTCGCATTACGATAAGCAAATTGAAGAATTCCAATTCCAGAAGTAAATTGCGGTTCTCTTACTCCAATATAATCAGGAATTGCAACTCGTACATTTGAGTAAAATAAATCCTGTGCTAACTCTAGACTTCCTGGCATTGCAATTGTACCACCGGTTAATACATACCCTCCTGGAAGTTCTCTATAACCCATTTTACGAATTTCTCTTTCTACATAAGCATAGATTTCTTCTAGTCGCGCTTCAATCATATCTGCTATTTGTAATTGATTAAATATTTGTTTTTGATTACTTCCAATTGTTGATATTTCAAATGTTTCATCTTCTTGAGCATCATCATAAAATGCGTGTCCATAATTCATCTTAATATCTTCCGCTTCCTCCGTAGAGGTTCGTAGACCAATGGAAAGGTCTTTCGTAATATTATCTCCACCAAGACTAATTACACTTGAAGAGACTAAATGATCATTTTCAAAAACAGATACAGTCGTACAACCTCCGCCTATGTCAATTAAAGCTGCTCCCATATTCATTTCATCTTTTGACAGTGCTATTGTACCAGCAGCTAGAGGCTGAAGACAAATATCAGATACCTCTAAATTAGCACGCTCCACACACTTTAATATATTATGTAGAACTGTCTTAGAACAAGTAATAATCGTGCCTTCCATTTCAAGACGAACACCAATCATTCCTCGCGGATCTGTTATTTCATCCAATCCATCTACAATAAATTGTCGAGGTATGACATCAATTATTTCACGTTCTGGTGGTATAGAAATAACTTGTGCGCCATCAATGACTCTCGTAACGTCTTCATCTCCAATTTCACGATTCTCACTTTGGACCGCAACTACACCATGACAAGGCTGTAGTTGAATGTGACTGCCATTAACACCTACCACCACTCGTTCAATATGCATGCCAACCATACGTTCTGCTTGTTCTACAGCATTTCGAATGGAATGCACAGTTTGATCAATATCAACAATTGCACCTTTCTTCATACCATTTGACTTTGCTGTTCCTACTCCAATAATATTTAGAGAATCTGATTGTACTTCTCCAATAATAACTTTAATCATTGTCGTTCCAATATCTAGGCTTACTAAAATTTCACTATTATCCAATTAAAGGCACCTCCTACAGAAACATTCACTATGTTTCTTAAAACTACGTTATCCATTCATTGTAGAGTCTACTATTTTAAAAGATTTCAATGAAAAAATAAAATATATATAGGTTATTCAACATAAATAGGTCATAACCCTTTTTCACTTACCAAAAAAATGGTACATAATATAGTTTTCGTAGATAAAAACAATTATGTGACTTTATTTTGATGTTAATCCTCTTCGGCTCCATCTTCCGAATCATTCTCTGATGTTTCATCTACTTCTAGTTCGGTAACATCTTCGTCATCATGATATGATTCAAAATATACACCCACACCTATATGAATAACTCCCTCATCTTCTGGTTCTAACTGTGAGACAATGGAAGGATATACAGAAATTTTATTACTTATTTCCCTTAAGGATCCTAAAACGGTATACCCATCATTCATATATAGCATAATTTTATTAATATCTTCGTCAGTTTCGACCCAATGAATTTCAGAAATTAGACTCATAATACTCTGTGGGACATCTTTCATTTCTGTTGCTAATTGCTTTAATTGTTCTTCATTAAACCCATGTAAAAAGGGTGCATTACCAGTAAAACCTTGATTATTACCAGACAAAACCTCACCATTTCCTAATACTGGAACATAATCCGAATCTACATTAATATAACCAATTACTGGTTGTTCCTCTACTTCCATCGTTACTGTAGAGGGGAAATTTCTGTTTACTTGGATGTTTTTAATGACTGGATCTTTCGCAATAGCTTGTTCAATAGATTTCGTATTAATTGTCCATATATTCGTATCGGTTGTTAATTCACTATATTTAATAATTTTTTCTTCATTTAGAAATGTATTTCCATTTACTTCAATCGTCCTTATATGACTTAATGGAGATTGCAAGTAAACAACAATAGCTATTAGAAGAAAAAAGATAGATAGATAGAATATAAGACGCCTATTCGCTTTCTTTTTTCTTGCATGTTTCAATTTCGGAATACGATCCTCTATTGAAACTACATTTTTGTCACTCATCTCCATTTCTTCCTTTATCAACATTTTAAATATAGAAATGGTAGGTTATGTGCCATTTCTTCTATTTACAGAAATTATATCACAAAACCTACCATTAGATGTAGTGTACATCACATAGAATATGAAGTTTTTCAATAAAAGCTACTTTCTACCGACTATTTACTTTCCATACTTTTGGAGTACTTACTTATATTTAATAGAATTCCTACCGAACATAGTGTTAACGTAAGGGATGAACCACCATAACTCAAGAAGGGTAAGGTAATGCCAGTTACTGGGATCAATCCTATAACTACGCTTATATTAATCATAGCTTGCAATGCTAACATAGAAGATATTCCCACTACTAATAATCGACTAAATAAATCAGGAGCCTCAAGTGAAATTTTAATTCCTCTCCACAGCAGAAGGAAAAACAATATAATTATCATTGCTCCTCCAATAAATCCTAATTCTTCTCCAATAATCGCAAATATAAAGTCCGTCTGCGGCTCAGGTAAATAAAAATATTTTTGTAAGCTATTTCCTAAACCTAACCCCATCAATCCACCAGGACCAATTGCATATAAAGATTGTATAATCTGAAATCCATGCCCTAGTGGATCTTCCCATGGATTTAAGAAGGCAGTAATCCGATTAATTCGATATGGTGCGGAAGCAATTAAACCTATAAAACCAATGACGCCAATTCCTGCTAATCCGAAAAAATGACTTAACTTTGCACCAGCTACGAACAACATAATCATGCAAGTTAAAACGAGAACCATGCCTGTTCCTAAATCTGGTTGTAACATAATTAATCCAAACGCTGTAAAAATTAATAATAAACATGGTAAGAAACCTTTTTTTAAAGAAGTAATATACTTTTGATATTCCGAAAGTAAAGATGCCAAGAAAATAATCAATCCTAATTTCATGAATTCAGAAGGCTGAATACTAAATGCCCCTATGCCAATCCAGCTTTGCGCACCACCACGAACCATTCCCACTCCTGGAATTAATACAAGCAATAATAGTACGAAACAAATGAATAAAATCATTTTTGCATATTTTTTCCACGTATAATATGGAATAAACATAAAAAATATCATTGCAGCAACTCCAGCACCAGCGAATAGCGCTTGTCGCTTTAAATAGTAGAAGGCATCGTTAAATTTATACTCTGACCATATATAAGAAGAACTAAAGACCATTACAATTCCAGCTATTAGTAGTAATGATAAAATAATTAATAGTATATAATCTGGCTTTTGCTGCTCTTTTAGTTTATTAAACAAAGAAAAACACCCCTAATCTTTACTTAAGAATAAGGGGTGTAACATTAATCGGAAATTCATGTGTACAAGCCCCTTACTTCAGTCTATGCACGGCTTGTATAAACATGTCTCCTCTTTCTTCAAAAGTTTTGTACTGATCCCAACTTGCACAAGCTGGAGACAACAGTAAGGTATCCTGTTCATCCGTTAGAGGAAATGCTACCTCTACAGCTTGTTGAACATCAAATGCTTTCTCAATAACTGGTACGTTTGCAGCAACACCAGCATCTTTAAGTTTATTTGCTGTCTCGCCAAATACGACCATTGCTTTCACATGATGTAAATAAGGAATTAATTCTTCAAATGTATTTCCTCTGTCTAATCCCCCGGCCAGTAATACAACATTCTTGTTAAAAGCTGCTAACGCTTTTTTGGTAGCTAATATATTTGTCGCTTTTGAATCGTTATAAATATAACGCCCATTTATTACACCAACAAACTCTAACCGATGCTTTACTCCTGAAAATGTTGTTAACACTTGATAAATCCCTTCATTAGAAGCACCATTTAATTTTGCGGTAGCAATTGCAGCTAAAATGTTTTCCATATTATGTTTACCTACAAGTACAATTTCTCGAATAGCAATGATTTTCTCATCCTTAAAATACAGAAACTCATCATCCATCCATGCGCCATCAGTAAATGGACGAGAACTAGAAAACGGTACTTTTGTCGCTCTTGCGGTTTTAACTACAGCAGAAACATTATCATCATCTGCATTATAAATTAAATAATCATGTTCGTTTTGATTTTTAAATATATTACATTTTGCTTGGACGTAATTATCAAAGGAACCATGATAATCTAAATGTGCTTCGAATAAATTTAAAAGGACAGCAGTTGAAAATTGTAATTGATTCGTCCCTTGTAACTGAAAAGAAGATAGTTCCATAACCATCTTTTCTTCAGGTTGTAATGAAGAAGCTACTTCTGTTGCAACTACTCCAATATTTCCTGCCACCTTTACAGAAACATTACTTTGGCGAAGCATTTCTGTAATTAATGTTGTCGTAGTAGTTTTTCCATTTGATCCGGTTATCCCAATTACAGGCTGATTTGTTAAGTAATGAACTAGTTCAACCTCCGATATAACTGGTATCCCTCGTCGCTCGGCTTCTTCTACAATTACATTATCATAACGAATACCAGGATTTTTCACGATGATATCTTTTTCATCAAGCACAGAAAGTGGATGCGATCCTAATACTAATTCCGCTCCCATTGTTTGTAATTTCTGTACGGATGAATCTTCTAATGTTGCCATTCCATCATTAATTGTAACTTGTATATGATTTTCCAATAAAACAGTTGCTGCTGCTGTACCACTTTTAGCTAATCCTAATACAAGTACATGTTGATAAGGAAAATTTGTAAGTACATTCATTACATTCCCACCTCAATATAAACACCGAGCATGGCAAACAATAAACCAACTAACCAAAAAGTGGTAACTACACGCCACTCTGACCATCCTAATAGTTCATAGTGGTGATGTAAGGGGCTCATTTTGAATACACGTTTACCAGTTGTTTTAAATGAGATAACTTGAATAATAACTGACAATGTCTCAATTACAAAAACTCCGCCTATAATAATCAGTAAAATTTCTAATTTCAATAAGATAGAAATGGCAGCAATTGCCCCCCCAAGGGCTAGTGAGCCTGTATCACCCATAAATACTTTTGCTGGATGTGCATTGAAAACTAAAAATCCAAGCAATGCTCCTACTACTGCTAAAGAAAAGACAGCTACTACATGATCAGGCGTTCCATACCAAGCAATGATAGCAAATGCTCCAAATGCAATAGCGGCGGTTCCCGCTAATAACCCATCTAATCCATCTGTTAAGTTTACTGCATTGGAAGCTCCGACCATCATAAAAATAACTAATACGGCATAAAACCAACCTATATCAAATTGTAGTTCAGTCCCTGGGACATAAATGACCGTCGAAAACCCTTGATTTCTTAATATAAAATAAAAGACAAGTGCAATTACTATTTGACCAAGTAATTTTTGTTTAGAAGTAAGTCCAAGATTTCTTTTCATTGCAACTTTTATAAAATCATCCAAGAAGCCTAATAAACCGTACCCAAATAACACAAAAATTAACAACCATACCTGGTAACTAATTCCTTCATCCATTCTACTCGCCATTATAAGTGACGTAATGATTATACTAAATATAATCATCAGTCCACCCATCGTAGGTGTCCCTGTCTTTTTCTTATGTGACTGTGGTCCTTCTTCTCTAATGCTTTGTCCAAAATTTAATCTTCTTAAAAATGGTATAAAAATAGGAGATAGAAGAACGGTAATGAGAAATGCTACAACTATTGTAATTAATAATCCAGTTAAGTCCACTTCATTTCCTCCTCACGTATTAAACCGTCCAACTAAGTAACTAGATGTTCGATTACTGCTGTAATTCTTCAATAAACATTTCAAATTTCATCCCTCGAGATGCTTTAAATAATATTAATGTTTTATTATTTAAATGCTTACGTAACAAGGGAACGACATCTTCTCTTTGTTTTATATAATGTACATTTACTTCAGGGTGTTGCTTAACAATTTCATCATAAATATAAAAAGCGTGCTCTCCGTAAGTATAAATTTCTGAAATCCTGGGATCAATAACCTCGACAACCGAACGATGATAGTGTTCTGAATATGTACCTAATTCCAATATATCTCCCAACACTAATATCTTACTTTGAAAACCTTCCATTTCTTTTACTACTTGAATGGACGCTTTCATGGAAGTGGCAGAGGCATTATATGCATCATTTATGATATGGACACCATTTTTTCCACGTTTTAATTCAAAACGCATTCCAGTAACTTCAAGCTTATTTAAAGCTATTTGCATCTTCTCATGTGAAATATTCAATGCTTTTCCAATTGAGTAAGCGAATGCTGCATTTTTTGCATGGTGTTTACCAAGCAAATTAACGTAATAAGCCTCATCCGCTATTTGAAATGAAGTTCGATTAGGATGCACTTTTACATTGGATACAAAAATATCACTTTGTTTGGTAAAACCAATCCCGGTTATTTGAGAATGATCGATACCTATATTTTCTTTAGATAATAAAGGTTCGTCATCGTCAATAAATAATTTACCTTTTGACTTCATTCCTTCAATTATTTCCAATTTTGCTTTTGCAATACCTTGACGAGAACCTAAATTTTCAATATGGGACTCGCCAATATTCGTAATAACCGTGTAATCCGGCTCCGCGATGTTACTTAATAACTTAATTTCTCCAAACTGACTCATCCCCATCTCAAGGACAAGTACCTGAGTGTCGGATTGCATCGATAAAATAGTAAGCGGCAATCCTATATGGTTATTTAAGTTACCTTGTGTAGCTGCTGTTTTATAACTTGTTTTTACCACCGATGTAATTAAATCTTTGGTTGTAGTCTTACCATTAGAACCAGTGACACCAATTACAATAGGATTGACACGTTGACGATAGGACTTAGCTAGCTGCTGAATAGCTAAAATAGTATCATCTACAAAAAATACAGGAAAAGAATCGTCCCATTCTTCTGGTAAATTAATGGACTTATCCCATAATGTTGCGACGGCACCATTTCTGATTGCATCAAAAATGAAATCATGTCCATCAAATTTTTCTCCAACAATAGGTATATATAGGGCGTTTGAACTTGGTTGTCTCGTATCTCGAGTTACTTCTTCGATAGAAATAGTTGTATTTATTTCCCCCTGATGCTTAGGAAATAATTCCGCCAACCACTTTGCTGTGAATAACAAGGTGTCTACACCCCTTTCTGCTTAATTGCATTCCTTGCAACATCTCTATCATCGAAATCATATTTTGTATGACCAATAATTTGATATGTCTCATGACCTTTTCCAGCGATTAAAATAATATCATCTTTTTGAGCAGATTGAATTGCTTTAGCAATTCCTTCTTTTCGATCTACCACAACTTCATAACTACCACTTGTTGAATCAAGTTCAGCAGTCATATCATCTAAAATCGCTTGAGGATCTTCTGTACGCGGATTATCCGAAGTGAACACCGCATGATCAGCATAATTCAAAGCCACTTCAGCCATCAGTGGTCTTTTCTTACGGTCTCGATCTCCACCACATCCAACGACCACATAGACATTTCGTTTAGCAAAGTCCTTTATTGTCTGTAGGACGTTTTCTAAAGAATCTGGCGTATGTGCAAAATCAACTATTACAGAATAATCTTGTCCTTCTGCAATTGGTTCAAATCTTCCATTAACTCCCTCAATTGACTCTAATGCTTCTTGAATTACTTTCAAAGGAACTTTCGATGCGATAGCTGCCGCACTTGCCGCTAGCATATTATAAACATTAAACATTCCCATTAATCTACTTTGAATCGCAATTTCACCTAGAGGAGAATGTAATTTAAAACGAATACCAGATGCTGTGAGTTCAATATCTTTTGCCATAATAGTCGCTTCTTTTTTACAGCTATATGTTATTACATGTTGTGCAGTGCTTCTTTTTAATAAATGACTTGATGAATCGTCATCATTAATGATTGCATATTTTTCCTTTTCACCATTATAACCATTACCAAGTTGAGCAAACAACAAACTCTTCGCACGTAAATAATCTTGGATATCTTGATGATAATCTAAATGGTCTTGTGATAGATTAGTAAATACTGCAATATCATAATCGCACCCATACACTCTTCCCATATCTAGAGCGTGAGAGGAAACTTCCATTATACCTTGTTTTACATCTTTTTCACGCATCATATGAAACGTTTTTTGTAGTTCAAGTGCGTTTGGAGTTGTATTTACAATAGGGAAAGTTTCTTCCCCAATTTTCACTTGAATTGTCCCAATTACTCCAGCTTTTTTTTGATGATACTCAAAAATCTTATCTAACAAATAAGTAACGGTTGTTTTTCCGTTTGTTCCGGTTACACCAATAAGTGGAAAATGTTTTGTTGGGTAATCATAATACTTCACTGCAAGCATCGCTAACGCTCTATTGGTATCTTCCACTTGAATGATTGGAACCTCATAATCTTTCGTTAGAGGTTTACTAGTAAAAACTGCAGATGCTCCTTTTTTCACCGCTTGATCTACATAATCATGTCCATCTACAGTAAATCCTGTAATACATACAAATGCACTTCCGCTAGTTACTTTTCTCGAATCCATTTCTAGTGAAGTTATTTCACAATTTTCCACTTCACCATTCACATTATAAAATGTAAGACTTTCTAGTAATTTTTTTAATTCCATCATATACACCTTTTTTCTAATTAATACTATTTAGGTATTTTCAATTTTTTTAATAGGGAGAGGATGTAAATACCCCTGTTTCATTTCGATTGACCTTCCTATTATAGCAAATTTTTTCTTGTTTAACGATGATTTTCATTATTCATTTTCATCACTTAAATAGATTCTTACAGTGGAACCAGATTCTAACATGGTACCTGGTTTCGGAGATTGTTCTATAATCGTATCTCCCTCTCCACTAGTAACCACACTTAAATCAACGAGATACTCTGGTAATTTTTGTGTAGACTCTCCAACCAAATCTGGAACTTCTACTTTCGGTTGATCTGGCCAAGAATATTCCTTTGCTAATCCATCTGTACGAGGCTCAACTTCCATTGCTCTCAAACTATCACCAATAATTGTACCTACAATTGGAGCAGCTACCACACCTCCAAATTGAACGGTATTTTTTGGATTATCAACTGCCACATATACTACAATTTCAGGATCATCTGCTGGAGCGAAACCAATAAATGAGACAATATAGTTATTTTCCATATAACCTCCACTTGGGCCAACCTTTTGGGCTGTACCAGTTTTCCCACCTACTCGGTAACCATCAACATATGCGGGACGTCCTGTTCCTTGCGCGACGACGCTCTCCAATGCATATCTTATTTCTTCTGAAGTATCCTTAGAAATAACTCGATTTTGTAATTGTGGCTCAAACTTTTCCACAGTTTCTCCATTCACTGGATCTATCCATTCATCCGCAATATATGGCTTATATAAGTATCCTCCATTAACTGCAGCTGCCACCGCCATTACTTGTTGAATCGGTGTAACAGAAACACCTTGTCCAAATGACGTAGTCGCTAACTCAACAGGACCTACATTCTCAGGTTGAAATAATATCCCGTTTCCTTCTCCTTGTAGGTCTATTCCTGTTTTCTTACCAAATCCAAAAGCATCAATATAAGAAAATAATTTTTCTGTCCCCAGTCTTTGACCAAGATTAACAAAACCTGGGTTACATGAGTTTTGTACCACTTCTAAATAACTTTGGTCGCCATGTCCACCTTTTTTCCAACAATGAATCGTAGCTCCACCAACTTCAATATCCCCATCATCATGAAAACGATCTTCTTCTAAATCAACAGCTCCTTCTTCCAACGCTGCTGCTAATGTAATAATTTTAAATGTGGATCCAGGCTCATAAGTGCTCCAAATTGGCAAGTTTCTTCCAAAAATAGAAGCATCAACATCTTGGTAGTTTTCCGGATCAAAATTTGGTCTCGATGACATTCCTAATATGCCACCCGTCTTCGGGTTCACCGCAATAGCTAATGCTCCATCCGGATTGTATTTTATTGTGGCTTTATCGAGCTCTCTCTCAATAATTGTTTGCACTTTAGTATTAATAGTAGTCTGTAAATTCAACCCATCTACAGGAGGATTATATTCATCTGCTAAATCATCTAATTTTCTTCCTTTCGCGTCTGAATAAAGTGATAGACTGCCATTTTCCCCTTTTAACTTTTCATCGTAAGACAATTCCAATCCCATTAGCCCTTGGTTATCAATACCAGTAAAACCTAGTACGTGAGATAAATCATCGCCATTTGGATAATATCGTTTCGAGTCTTTCGCTAAATAAACTCCTGATAAATCTAATTCACGAATCGCTTTTTCTTGTTTGTCTGTTATTTTAATACCTTCTGGACGTATCATTACACTCGATGTATTTTTGGTGATTGTTTCCAATACACGATCTTGAGATACATCTAATATCTTTGCAAGTTGTGTGGCTGTTTGTTCTGGATTTGTTATTTGCCTTGGCATTACTATCACCGTCGGGGCTGTGACATTCTCCGCCAAAACCTCCCCTTCTGAATCAAGTATATACCCCCGTTCCGCTGCAAAAGTAATATCTCTTGTCCATAATTCATTTGCTTGTCCAGCTAAATCATCACCGAGAACAAATTGTACATAAGCTAAGCGACCAATAATAACCGCTATAATCAATGCTCCCAAAAGAAAAACAGTGACTATTCTTTTCTTTATCGTTACAGTAGATACACGTTTCATAAGCCAACTCCTTCTTAGGCTACTTTGTATCCACTATATGAATAAAGAATTTTGAATAGAACACTGTTTGTCCTACAATCGTTTACTCAGATTCGCCTTCTCCCGTTTCTTCTTCATTTTCCTCTTCTTGAGGTTCTTCATTTTCACTAGTAGAGTTTGGCTCTTCTAATTCAACTCCTAGATAATCTCCAGATCGCAACGGATTTCCAACATCGATATTTTGAGTTGTAACATATCCTGAACCAAAACTTTCTACTTGTAAATCTAATAAATTAGCTAAAATCATTACTTCACGAAGAGACCATCCTTTTATGTCTGGCATAGTGGGCTCATCTGTTACCAAAATAACTTTTTCATTAGGAAGAACGGATGATCCAGCTTCAATACTACTAGCGAGTATTTTAGAACCTTCCCCAATCACAACCGTATTTAATCCGATTTCTGACATTTCATTTTCCACTTCGGAAGTCGATTCATTAACAACCTCTGGCATCTCCATTTGATTTATATCTGGAGCTTCATTCTTTTCAGGATTAATATCCATGTAATGCAAGCTATTCTCTACTACATTTTTAAATATAAACGAGAGTGGTGTTGAACCAGACTCATCCGGCTCTAATTCTGGTTGTTGGATAGACACATAAACCATTAATTGAGGGTCGTCTATTGGCGCCATTCCTAGGAAAGAAAACACATAATTTTCTTTCCCTTGAAGATATCCACCTCCATCAGGATTTGGAATCTCTGCAGTACCAGTTTTACCTCCAACCATATAATCTTCTAATTGATATGGTTTTCCGGTTCCGTGTTCACCATTAACCACAGATGACATTAATTCCTTCATCTGCTCTGCTGTTTCTTCAGATATAGGCTGACCTACATATTCTTGTTCTGTTTCTGAAATTGTATCTCCTGATGATGAATCTACTACTTTATCTACTACATATGGTTTAACCATTTTTCCACCATTAACAATTGCAGACGCTGCTTTCATTTGCTGTATAGGGGTTACTGTTGAACTTTGTCCAAAGGCTGTACGTAGTTTATCCGATGGCCAATTATACGATATCTTTCCGACAGCTTCCCCAGGAAGGTCAATTCCAGTTGGTTCTTCAAAACCAAATGCTTGAAGATATTCATAGTATGATTCTGTATCTAATTTTTCCCATAATAATTTCGAAGCTGCTACATTCGAAGAACGCTCAAATCCTTCATCATAAGAAATCGTTCCCCATCCTTCACCATTATTGTGGTCACCTATTGGTCTTATTTTTTCATTCGGTTGGTATGTTCCTGATTTAAATCCTTCAGAGCCATTATATACTCCTTCTTCGATTGCTGCTGCCCATGTGAATATTTTCATGGTAGAACCTGGTTCGAACGGTGTAGATATTGGATCATTGTACCAATTTTCTACATCAGTTGGATTATTCGGGTCATAACTTGGCCGAGAACTCATTGCAACTATTTCTCCTGATTTAGGATCCATTATAATCGCATTCATTTTAGTCGGATTATACTTCTCATCTGCTTGTGTCATCACATCTTCAAGTAATGTTTGTATCTTTTGATCTATCGTTAAATAAATATCGTCTCCATCTTCTGGTAGTTGAATAACTTCGCTAGGATCCAATAATTTTTTATTATAAATATCTCTTTGATAGGAAATATAACCATCTTTCCCACCTAAAATGTCATTCATGACATCTTCCATTCCAGTAACTCCTGTTATGTTATGCTCAATACCTTCATCAGTTTCCTTTTCTTCTTCCCGTGCAAATCCGATAATATGGGATGCAAACATTCCATTAGGATAATAGCGCATCGGTTCTTCTTCAAATTTAATACCCGGAATATTCAAATCTTCAATTTCATCTTTCGTTTGTTTGGAAATTTGTTTGCCTATCTGTCCAAACTCTACCTGAAATCGATTATTATCTATTCCGTTTTGTAAAGGTTTTTGTATCTCTTCCTCCTCAACGTCTAAAAGAGGAGCCAGTTTCTCAGCGGTTTCTTGTGCGTTTGAAACATGCAATGGCTCCTCGGCATTTTCGGAATAAGCTTCATCTAGGATAGCGTACATTCGATAAGTCGGGCGGTCGTAGGCAAGGACCATACCATTCTTATCATAAATCTTACCTCTCTCTGAATTCATGGTATAAGATGCAGTTCGTTGTTTATCAGCCCATTCATCTAATGACACTCCACTTACTTCACCAGTTGCTTGAATATACATGAATCTTCCTGTAATTATTAAAAATAATGCTACAAAAATGATCATATATATACTAGACATAAAATGTGTCGTTCTATGTTTTTTCATCTTGTATTCCCCTTGCCTAGTTGTTGAACGATTGTACTTGTTTCACTTCTGTGTTTTGAATTTTTAGACCGTTCTCTTCAGCAATGTTAATAATACGTTCCGGGCGGGATAATTCTTCTTTTTCAAAACTCAATCCTTCATTCGCAATCTTCTGTTGGTTTACACTTTGTTCGATTTGTTGTAATTCACGATTTAAGGTATCCGTTGAAGAAGAAAACGAAACCATATAAACCGCAAAAGCGAGCATTAAAACACCTGCAAATGCGTAAATCACTTTTTCACCTTTTGTGATCCATCTTGTTCGTTTAACTTTTTTAACAACGGTTTTCGGCTGTGTTTCCGGATGATACTGCGTATTTGTTTCCCACTTCGGTGCATGATTTACACTCATTATTTTCTCCACCCTTCTTCATACGTAAATTCATGATCCCATTCATTTACTTTTTCAATTACTCTCAATTTCGCAGAACGTGATCTCCTGTTTTCATCTAATTCGGAAGTATCTGCTGTGATAGGTTTCCTTGTCACTAATTTAAATGGTGCTTTATGCGACTCAGGTACTATTGGTAAATGCCTAGGTGTAGGTTTATCTGTACTCCATTTTTTAAAAGCTTGCTTACATATTCGGTCTTCTAAAGAGTGGAAAGTTATTACAGCTATTCGGCCATTTACCGCCGTTAACCTTGCTGCTTGATGTAAGGCATTATTAAATACCTCTAACTCATCATTTACAGCAATACGCAATGCTTGAAATATGCGTTTCGCAGGGTGCCCCCCTTTTCTTCTAGCTGGTGCTGGTATAGCATCTTTTATTATTTCTACTAATTGATGTGTAGTTTTAATTTCTTTTTGTACACGGTAAGCTTCTATCTTTCTGGCGATTTGTTTTGAAAACTTCTCTTCCCCATATGAAAAGAAAATAGAAACCAAACGTTCATATGGCCATTCATTGACAACTTCATAAGCAGAAAGATTCTGTGATTGATCCATTCGCATATCTAACAAAGCGTCATGATTATAACTGAAACCTCTTTCTCCTCTATCCAATTGAGGCGAGGAAACACCTAAATCAAATAAAATACCATCTACTTGTTCAATTCCATGTTTTTTCAACTGTTCTTCTAATCCACGAAAGTTCGATTGCACAAATACAATTTCATCTGCATATGTAGATAATCTTTCTCTCGCAGCAGCTAACGCATCCTTATCTTGATCAAATGCGAACAGCTGACCATTCTCATTGAGTCTAGAAGCAATTTCTAGAGAATGTCCCCCACCACCAGTTGTACAATCAACATAAATTCCATCTGGCTTAATTGCTAGTCCTTTAATCGACTCTTCTTTTAATACGCTGTAATGCTCAAACATATCAACACCCACTTTTAATTCTTCGGTCTTATACTGGAAATTTTAAATATCAAAGTCCATTAAGTTTTCCGCAATTTCTGCAAATGATTCTTCAGACTCCGCCACATAATCTTCCCATGCTTCATTGGCCCAAATTTCCACTCGATTAGATACGCCGATAACATTGCATTCTTTTTCAAGACCTGCATAGCTACGAAGATTTGCTGGAATATTTATTCTCCCCTGTTTATCCACTTCGCATTCAATGGCACCAGAGAAGAAAAATCGAGTAAAAGCTCGTGCATCTTTCTTTGTAAGTGGGAGTTGCTTTAACTTATCTTCTAAAATCTTCCATTCTTCCATTGGGTAGGCGAAAAGACATTTATCTAGTCCACGGGTGACTACAAAGCTGTTCCCTAAATTTTCACGGAACTTGGAGGGAACAATTATTCTTCCCTTTGTATCAATGCTATGAAGGAATTCACCCATAAACATATAGTCGCCCCCCACTTTCATATTTTTTATATTACCACATTCCCCCACTATCCTCCACCACTTTTATCAAAAATCATTAAATTTCTTCATTAGCCAAGAAAACAATCGAATAAAAACATACATAAAAAAGCTGTCTTATCAGTGATTAGACAGCTTTTCTATGCAATATATTTATTTGTGGAGGATTGTGGAGGGATTATAAATGGATCATCCAATGTTCTTCATGAACAAAGGAATGATTGTTTACCAATGTAGAGAAAACATCTACCCCACAACAATTCATAACATATATCGGATTCCAAATTCGCTCTTGTAATCCATTGTTCGGTCTTAGATTCATTTCCAGCCGGTCAAATTCACTTATCTCTATTGCATAGGTTTTTTTAATTTCATTATTTAGACGTTTCCTTAAAAATTCAATATCTTTTAAGAGATAAGACAAATTACTCTCGCTCAACGCTTTTATATCATCACCCAAAGAAGCGGCTATATCTCTCAAAGGCTGATGGATATCACTAAGTTGAGTTTTTAACTCTTCGGTTACCTCGTCAATATTATAATCATTTTTTTCATTTAAGAACCTTTGCTTGTCTTCTTTAACTCCTCTATTTAAAATCTTAGGTAAATCCAAGTTATACTTATCTAAAAGTCTACTCGTATAACGGTCTAGATAAGTAAAAGAAATTCTTGGTACAATAGGCGGCATTTCTAATTCTAGTATATGAAATGCATCTTTTAATGCTGACCAGTATGTTATTTCTCCCGGTCCACCTACAAACGCTAATGTAGGTATTAATTTTTCTTGCATCATTGGTCGCGTAACAACATTATTACTCAAGAGATGCGGACTATTTATTGCAATAGATTGAAGCTCTTCTAGAGTTAACCTTATATTATGTTGTTTATCAACCCAAACACCCTCTTTTTCAACCTGTAATAACACTCTTCCTAGTTGCTCATCGTGATAAAATAGATGAGCGTCATCCTCTGTTGCATCTAAGGATATGGAATACTCTTCTGTTCTCAACTTATCTATTGTACTTTTCACTGAAGCACTAATTTCCTGTTGATGTTGAATCATCTCTAGGAAAAAGCCTGATTCAATCTCTCGGATTTCAGAAGCATGTGAATCTAACAAGATAATTCCTTGATTAGGAAACAGTTGAAAAATAAATTTAGCAAAGAATTCACTATAAGAATTCGAATTAGATAAAACTGTTTGTACAAGAGAATATATGTCTTGCGTGTAATCCGTTTCTTTTAATGAAAGAAATACATTCTCTATCCATTCACGAAGTTTATCTTTCTCAAATTCTAAATCCGATACTGATTTTCTTCCTGCATCAATAGATTTATTCTGTAGTTTTATTTTTTTCATTTTCATATTTGTTGTTGGTACATAGGTATGGTTTATTTCTTCAAAATCATGATCTTCTCCAGCAATCCAGAAAATAGGTACTACAGGAATTCCTAATTTCTTTTCTTGTTCTTCTGCCAACTGAATAACGGATATAATTTTATGGATGGAGTATAATGGTCCTGTTAACAAACCAGCTTGTTGACCTCCAACTACCGCAACGGCTTGTTCATCAAGTAATTTATTTAGTTGTACCATTGATGCTTCTGGAGCTCCCCATTTTTTATGTAATTTATGAACAGCTTCAACAAAATTTTGTCGTTGATATGTTCGATTACTTATGTATTCTAATCGTTTTTGTTCATATTGATTAGAACTGTAATCGAAATATTTCATCACAGACTTATCATTGTTTTTATAATGTGTCACTAATTTATTTGTTGTTTGTATAGAGAGTGGAGTAGTCTTCATAATAAATCTATTTCTCCTTCTACGAATTATGTACAATCAGTATTGTACATAAAAACATCCGTTAATCAAACTAATCTGTTTATATATTAATATACAATTGATAAATAGTTACCCTCCCCATACCCCATTTACTATATAAATACATCCTAAAAGAAAATATAATGTAAAAAACAATAAAAATGCTCCACGCCACACAATTCTAAATGCTTTTAGTAATTCTACATCCGTTTGTTTTTTTCTTTGATAAATTATAATTAGCATTAAAAAGATTAAGAAGAACAATAAAATAAAACCAATAAATGATTGTTGTAATAAAAGATTTAATATAATACTTACCGCTATAATATAAAATAAAGTGGACCAATGAACTGCTACATGAATTGCCTTCCAATTACTTGATCTTGTCCATTTCGATATCCAATATATACCTATTGTTACTATAAATGGAAAACTAATCGCTGTTGCAAAGGTATAGATTAAAATATCCTTCATAATCATATCCCCCTTTATATCAATTAAACAAATTTATGTTAAGAATTCGCATTTACTATTGGTTCCTTTTTCCATTATATAACTAGCTCCTTTTTCTGAACATCAAAAGTTATATTTAATTTCAAAATAATCTTTTTTGTATTATAATTAAATTTATAGGAAGCGTTATCTTTCTAATAAATATTTATTTTATTTGTTTCAATAGGGGGAGAACAGAATGGAAAATGTTAAAGTGGAAAATCTCCTAATAAATTACAAGACTTTGGAGAAGTTTAAACGGTTTCGTGAATATGGTAATCAAGAACTAACTATGATGGAAGATTTAGAAAATAATATTATCGAAAATGATAGTAAGTCTCCATTTTATGGTATTTATTTTGGGAACAACTTGATAGCTAGAATGAGCCTGTATGAAGTAAGCAAATCGTATGATTATTACTTTGAACCATCCCAAGACTATTTAACATTGTGGAAGTTAGAAGTTCTACCTGATTATCAAGGTAAAGGATACGGAAAAGTTTTAGTGGAATTTGCAAAAAGCTTTGAATTACCAATTAAAACAAATCCACGCATTAATTCACATGGGTTTTGGGAGAAAATGGGATTTATTAAAGCGCATTATGAAATGGAGAGAGATTTAGGAGAAAATCCGTTAATATGGTTACCAGAAGGAGTAAAAGAAAAGGACATGAAGGGTTAAAACTTCATGTCTTTTTTTGTAAGTATACTTCTATAAACATTCAATTCTTCACCTGAAGCCATGCAGAATTCACTTCTTCCCAAGCCCTATCATATTTTGCTAATTTTGACTTGAGTTGTTCATTTTCTTTAATTACTCGCTCTAACAGTTTCTCTTGTTCTTTTTGCTTTTCTTGAGGATATTCAGTACGCATTCTTTCCAATATTTTTATCGCCGTGTCAATTGTATGTGATTGAGAAAAATCTCCTGGGCTAGTAGTAGCGAAGATGGTTTGTTTTTTAAATCCATTCTTTCGTTGTTCTTTCGCATTTTGAATGGCTTGATGATGCTGTTTACGAATGGTTGCATTCCAACGAAAACCACAAGCAGCAGATGTACGTGATAACGTATTTGCTACTTCCTTAAAAGCTTCAAGTTGTGTTTGACCTTCTCGTATAAACCTCAAAACGGTATCTGCAAGTATTTTATCTTCATCCTCAGTCCATGCATCTTGTCTCGTTTCGTTCATAACACCCCTCCTAATATGTTTGCTATCAATGTATGCAAAAAATAGGGGTGCTAGAATCGTTTTCTTAGAAAAAATAAAACAGATCACAAATTGTGATCTGTTGTTCGTTCACTATTAGCTATTTACTACTTCTTTCCCGTCATAGTGTCCACATGATTTGCAAACACGGTGTGGTTTTGTTAATTCTCCACAATTGGAGCATTCTACCATGCCAGGTACGTGTAGTTTTTTATGCGTACGACGTTGGTTCTTTACTTTTTTGGAAGTTCTTCTTTTAGGTACTGCCATGACTTACACCTCCTTCAAATGAAAGTAAAACTTGAATAGCTATTCTTATTTTTCTTTCTGATTATTTTTAAGGAGAGATTCAAGTTTCTTCATCCGTGGATCAATAGACTTCTCTTCCTTTTCCTCTGAAATTAATTCCCATCCTTCACCAGCAGATGGTGCTGCCTCTTCAGAATCTACCTGATCAGAAAATACTCGGAATGGAATTTCCAATAATATATTTTCCTTGATATATGGCATTAAGTCAAGCACTTCTCCATCTATTGGATGAATTTCTTCTAGTTCTTCTTCTCTTCCATAGTAAGCAGAATCAGAAAACACTTCATTTGTGTTAATTTGAAAAGGATATGGGACATCTAATAAAGTACGAGCACATGGAAGGATCATCTCTCCTTCGATGGTAAATGTTACAAAGAATTGATCTCCTTGTACATCTACACGCCCATGAACATGAACAGGATCAATACGTCGAATGTCGTTATTCATTGATTCCAGTTCTTTCACATCTACATGTTCATCAAAAGAATACGGTTGATGAACGGAACCTTTTCTAATTTGACTGACTGTCAATTTCATATAAATCACCTCTAGGCAACAAGAGTTATTTTAAAAGAAAAACGGACTTTTGTCAATATATTTTCTTTACAGTTATCCTTCCCTTTATACTTTAGTTTAACCTCTAGTATATGATGTGAAACATAGCTAAATTTGCTACAATAACATTAACTGATTACATTAGGGGTGAAAAAAATGGACGCATGTGGAGTAATTGTCGAATATAATCCGTTCCACAATGGACATCAATATCATATTAGCCAAGCGAGAAAAGCTTCTCAGTCAACGTGTATTGTTGCAATTATGAGTGGTAACTTTCTTCAACGTGGAGAACCCGCAATTATAGATAAATTTCATCGCGCAAAAGCTGCTCTTAAAGGTGGAGCTGATATTATTATTGAATTGCCATATACTTTTGCAGTTCAAAATAGTGATCGCTTTGCTACCGGAGCAATTAAGACATTACATAAATTCGGTGTATCTAGCGTCTGTTTTGGAAGTGAATCGGGTAGCATATCCCCCTTTTTAACTGCTCATAAAACTATTAAGAAAAATAATCAGACATTTGATAAAATGTTAAAGCACAACTTAACAGAGGGATTATCATTTCCTGATGCTGCAACTGCTGCTTATGGAACTTTAGGGCTAACTAAAGGAAATTTGGACTTATCAAAACCAAATAATATTTTAGGTTTTAGTTATGTTAAAGCTATCCAGGAATATGCACCATCAATCAAACCATTAACGATTCAGAGAAAAAATAATGATTTTCATGATGAATCTATAAATGGCAGTATAGCTAGTGCGACAAGTATCCGCAAACAGTTGCTTCAATCAGAATCTATAGATAATGATGTGCATAACGCAATTCCAATAGAGACATTCGAGCAACTACAATCTTACAAAGAAAAAACATCTATTTGGCATGATTTTGAAAAGTATTTCCCATTTCTTCGCTATCGTGTTTTAACAATGAATATAAAAGAATTACAAGATATTCAAGGAGTTGTTGAAGGATTAGAATTCCGAATTCAGCAAACTGCAAACGACGCTACATCTTTTTTAGATTGGATGCGTAAAATTAAAACCAAACGTTATACATGGACAAGAATACAACGTATATTTATACATATTCTTACAAATACAAAAAAAGATGAAGATTATGTTGATTGCTCTCCAACATATATTCGTATACTCGCTATGAATAAACAAGGACAACAATATATTAACCACCATAAGAAGAATGTTGATGTACCGATAATCACTAGTTTAGCTAATATGAATCATTCGATGTTATCAATTGAAGAACGAGCTACAAAAGCATATTACAGTATTATTCCTGCTAATGTACAAAGAAGGATGTTCAAACAAGAATTACAGCCTCCGATAATCATTTAAATCATACCTGAACAGAGCTGGACATTTACGGGTTATCTTACCCAATTTATCCTTATCGCTTTGAAGTACAGTGATTACCTTCCGTTACACACGTATAAATTATAAGAATCAGACTGAAAAACGAACGATTGTTAGATGAATGCATCATCACCTATTCGTTCGTTTTTAATCAGTCAAAATAATTACAACTAGCTATTGTATTATATTATTGTTGTGCATTTAATTCATCTGTTGAAGATACTCTAGTGCATCTTCAAATGTATCTACTGGGACAATTTCCATAGTTGAGCCGATTTCTTCAGCAGTATCAACTGCAACTTGATAATTAGATTCCTCCGAACCGTTTTCGTTTGGAGCAAAGAAAACATCTACTCCTTCTTTATCCGATGCCACCACTTTTTTATCAATTCCACCGATTCGATAGATATTTCCATCGTAATCCACTTCACCTGTACCGCCTATTTGTTTACCTTTTGTAATATCCTCTTCCGTTAATTGATCATAAATTTCCAAAGAAAACATTAAACCAGCACTTGGTCCCCCAATATTCCCACTTGTAAAATTAACTTTAGGCTCTACAGTTACATCACGATCCGTTACTAAACTTATACCTAAACCTATTTTCTCATCGTTATCAGAAAACTGTTGTAACTGAATCTCCTCTGAAAGATTTTCATCGTCTCTTATGATTTCAACAGTTACTGTATCGCCAGCAGTTAAAGTATCAATATAATTAATTAAATCCTGGGATTCCTTTATATCTCTTCCATCAATGCCAATAATTCGATCTCCAGCTTGTAATATCTCTTCCGCAGGCATATCCTCCACAACAGAAACAACGTATACTCCCTCATAGGAAATATCTATTGACTCGCCAGCAGCTTCGTAAGCAACTACAGTAGCAGCTTCTTGAGAGCTTTCCATTACCTGTAACTGCGCATGCATATAATCATCTTGGCTCATTCCTTCTGGAAACACTTGATCAATGGGTAAAATTTCTTGATGAGGCATAATTTTGGCAAATATATAAAACAACGGTGTTGCTTGCATTCCACTGACGGTTACTAAATGCATATCTCCTGTACTTTCAAAACCATCTTCAACTTCCACAATTGGATTTAAAGCATCTGCACCACCTGGCTTTTGTATATAATAAGGCATTTTATATGTACCAAATAAATAAATTCCAATAAATAAAACAATAAATATGGCAATATTCTTTTTGGACAACCGCATTCTAGTCCTTCATCTCCTTTAACTTCACTTAATACACCATCCTATTATATGAATGGAATATTTCACCTATGTCGTCGCGTATATTGTATTAAGATACATTATTTAGCTTAGCCTCATTTTCAATAGGACAAGCTAGCATAATTCTACTACTTACATTATAAGTTGTACAGAGCTAGCACATACTTAGGGGGAAATTCGATTGAATCAAAGAATGAAAACTCTAGTCTATTCTGGACTTACTCTCTTACTCACCCTATCACTAATTGCTTTTCCTGATCAGGCACTTGAAGCAGCAATTAGAGGCTTAAATATGTGGTGGGAAGTTGTTTTTCCATCATTGCTACCCTTTTTTATTACTGCAGAATTACTATTGGCATTCGGAGTTGTAAAATTTATTGGTGTTTTATTCGAACCAATCATGCGTCCTTTGTTTAATGTACCTGGAGCAGGTAGTTTCGGATGGATAATGGGTATGGCAAGTGGTTATCCAACAGGAGCAAAGATAACAGCTAGATTACGGGAAGAAAATCAATTAAGTAAAACAGAAGCTGAAAGGTTAGTTTCATTTACGAATAATTCTAGCCCCTTATTTATCTTTGGTGCTATATCAGCTGGTTTTTTTCATGACTTAAAACTTGGACTTTTATTGGCTGTCTGTCATTATACGAGTAATGCTATTGTCGGTATTTGTATGAGATTCCATGGTACACGTCAAGAGCGATTTCGAAAGCAAGATACTAAACGCTTCTCACTTAAAAAAGCTTTTCAAGAAATGCATCGAGATCGTTTAAAAGAGGATAAGCCATTCGGTGAAATTTTAGGAGATGCTGTTATCAACTCTATAAAGACCCTAGTTATGGTTGGAGGATTCATCATCTTATTTTCTGTTCTTATCAAACTGTTATTTTTAATTCATGTAACACCAGCAGTGGCAGTTATTTTTCAATCCATACTTCAAATACTCCATTTACCTGTTGATCTTAGTCTGCCATTTATCTCTGGATTATTTGAAATTACACTAGGTGCAAATATGATTTCTCAAGTTACTACAGACACGCTATTACAAAAAGCAGTGATTGTTAGTTTTATATTAGGATTTAACGGACTATCTATTCATGCACAAGTTGCTAGTATTCTTGCCAAAACCGATATTCGTTTCTCTCCATATTTCTTTGCCAGACTTTTACATGGAAGTATTGCTGTTATCTTGACTATCATACTATATCAACCATTGTATCTTGATCGTAAAACAATTAATTTAAACGAAATTCCTGTTTCTCAATTAGATCCAAATAGTTCTATTTGGATGTCTATCTTCTATTGGATGAAAGATTATGGTCCGATGGTTACAATTATAAGTATATTCATAGCAACATGTATTCTGCTCCATAAAAAAAGAAAAAAATAGAATGACGAGTTAAAGTTCAACTCGTCATTCACTTATAAATAATTAAATTTTGATTTTAATGCTTTTTCTACCGGCTCAGGTACTAAACCACTTATATTTCCGTCATATTTAGCTATTTCTTTCACCATACTTGAACTCAAAAAAGAATATTGATTATTCGTCATCATGAACAATGTTTCAATATCTTCATTTAATTTTCTGTTCATAGAAGTAATTTGCATCTCATACTCGAAATCACTTACTGCCCTTAATCCACGAATAACCGCATGTGCTTTCTTCTCTCTAGCATAATCCATTAATAATCGACTAGACGAATCAACTGTTACATTCGGAATATGTTTGCTTGACTCCTTTAATAACTCGATGCGTTCTTCAACTGAAAATAACGGAGATTTTGATTGATTATTAAAAACGGTTACAATTACTTCCTCAAATACATTTGCTCCCCTTTGGATGATATCTAAATGTCCATTCGTTATCGGATCAAAACTTCCTGGACATATTGCTAACTTTCCCATAGTTACGCTCCTTCACGATTAACTTTATAAATGGTGATATTAATTAGTCCACCATAGTTTTCTTGTTTTATTGCTTGGAATGGGCCATATTCGGTAGGAAGATCCTGCGAATCTTCATGTTCACAATAGACAATTGCATCATCCGCTAATAGGTGATTATCGACAAGTTCATTCATTAGTTCCAGGTAATCTATCTTCCCATACGGTGGATCAAGTAAAACAAGATTAAATAATAGTTCTCTCTTTGCTGCTGCTTTGAGTGCTCGAAAAGCATCTGTTCTAAATACTTCTGCTCTATCTTCAAGCTTTAATTGCCTTAAATTTTCTCTAATAGTATGTATGGACTTCGGATGTTTATCAACAAAAATGGCCTGATCCATACCTCGACTTAGTGCTTCTATTCCTAAACCGCCACTTCCGGCAAACAAGTCCAACACTCGTCCATCAGAAAAAAAAGGACCGATCACTTGAAAAATAGCTTCTTTAACTTTGTCAGTTGTCGGTCTCGTATGTTGACCAGGTACTGGCTTTAATTGTCTTCCTTTATGTATTCCTGCAATTACTCGCATACTTTCACCTCATTAGTTGCCACTATCAGACATTATCCTACCATAAATAATATCAATAATAAAATCATTTTCATAAGTAATGTATATTATTCGTTTCGATGTCCATAATATCATAATGATTCAACTAAACATTGTTTGGTTGATGTAAAACGGAAGAAGACTTACACTTCCCCATAAGTTCTTCCTCCGGTTTCTCCTCTCCCTTTGCCTTTTTGTTTTTCATATGAAAAACAGAGGGACCTGCAGAGTTATCTCTGCAGGTTTTTTATTATCTATATTCAATTTCTTCTTACAAACTAAGCACTAAAGCTTGAGTGGATAATTCAAAATCATTAAATACCCATTTTATAATCATATTGCTTTGCCTTATCTGGTTTCGCATTTTCATAGTCTGTTCGGACAAATGGTTTTTGAGATCGTTCCACTTTAGACACGAAAGGGTAATTTATTATTTTTATTTCTACATCATCCAATTCGTCCTGATTCACATAAATCACAGCATATCGCTTTGTTTTAGAAGCATATATAACATTACCGTGCTTTCTTAATTGTTTTATGTTTTTCATATGCTGAAACCAGACAACGATTCCTTGTCTGTTCACTCTCATTCATCTATCCCCTTTGAATAGTTATATGTATGGACTGGGGAAAACTTCTCTTTAAAGAAGCTTTCTCCAATCCTTATATGTCTAGGAGGCACAGCCACAAGCACCACCGCTACCACAGCCACAGCCACTATCTGTCAGTGCTGCACCGTCTCTCGGAGCTTTCACTTGTTCGCTGACACTATTTGCAACAAAACTACTAATTTCATCTAGAAGCTTTTGCAGATTTCTTTCTGCAATTTTGAATGCAGCTACTTTATCATTCATATCCATTTCCCTTTTTGTTGATCGTACTTTTTTCATGATGTCATAGTAATCGGGATGATATCTTCCAAAACGCTGCACATCATCGTAATGCTCTTTCATTGCAGAGAATTCTCTAATCAACTTCTGTGCCTCATCATCCGTTTCCATGATGGAACGAGTAGTTTGGTAATCCTGCATGATATCCGATTGTAAAATCATCTTTCCTAATCTTTCGGATTCGTCCAGAATATTGACATACTCCATCGTAGCTATCATTCATTACACCTCCACTTTTAATACTACCATTTTATTGATGTAATGAAAATAGAATGACTTCTAATCCTTCATCGCTTTCGCCATCTCCGCTAACATCCTTGCCATTTGAATTTGTCCACTTATCGTGTTTACTTGCTGTGGAAATGTTTTCCCGTAAAATTTTTTTGCTTCTTTTTTCATTTTATCTATATTTGCTGGATCTCTCATTAAATACCGATACCACATCGGATTATATCGAATAAACTCTGCTAATTTAGGATTATCTTTTAAATACTTTTGTACAGATGGGTCCATTTTTCATCACCTCTAGTCTTTAATCCAGTGGAAAGGATCTTTTGGACTTTCTTTGGGACCCGTGCTTTTAAATTGTGATACCATTTCTTGAACACTACCGACCGCTTTACTTAATTGATCAATTTGTCCTTGTAATTTATCTACATCAATTTTTTGAGTATATTTCATCAATTGGCTAATTAAATCTTTCTCTTCATTTTCATTAGTAGATTTATGCTGGCTATGATTATCGGTGGTATCTGCTTCTGTAAATTCATTCCAATAAGGATCACTTTCTCCTAACAAGGCCCATTTCTCATAATACTCTTGCCAAGAACGACCGCTTTTCCTAATTTCTCTTACGATCTTCGGATGTTTATTAACAAAGTCTTTAAACTCTTGTACACTTGGATCTAGATTACCCATTTTGATCACCTCACTTACCCATTCATTCATACTATAACCTATGCCTAGTTCACTGATATGTGTCTATTTGTTCTCGCAATGGATATCAAAAAAATGAAGAAAATTTCCAACAAAAAATCGAATGATACGTTGGAATTATTATCCAATGTACCATTCGATTTCAAAGACAACGTTATTCTAAAAAGTTTTTTCAATAAATTAGGGATACACTTCTTAAAAGAACTATTTATAAAGCTTTACCTAAAAAATTTTGTGTATAGTAAAAGCGATAAACTCCTACTCCCAAATGATTATAATCATCACTTAACAAAGCTTCACGATGCCCTTCACTATTTAACCAACCTTCCATTGCAGATGCTGCATCTGGATACTGAGCTGCTATATTTTCACCTGCAGATACATAAAGTACTTCACCAGCTTCTAACCTTTCTTTTAGTCCATCTCCATTTAAACTAATATGAGAAAAATAATTATTATCATGCATATCTTTACTATGTTCGTATGCGACTTCACTTACGTTCTCATCCCATTCTAAGTGACTTTTTTCATGTACATGTCGAATGACATTCGAAATATCAAACACCTGCTGTTCCATGCCTTTCTGCACTGTATTCCATTGTTCGTCTGTTAATTCTGGTTGTTCTGGTAGATTTCCTCGATACTCAATTTCATATGGCCGATGTAATAATAAGGTGTTCGCAGTTAATATTCGAACAGATGACAGAGAGGAAGTAAATGTATCAAAATAAAATTGTACAAATACAGAATCATCCACTTTTACTAATGGTCGTGTCTTCATGTCTTCTTCCGTTAGTCGGAAAGTGTATGAAGACAACCCTTCATTATAACTAATTTCATTATTAAAATTGAACGTATCGTTAACTTCCTCATATGTTGTCCCAGATTGTACAGGTTCAATCTGTAAATCATCACCTGTAGCATAAACCGATATTATTTCCTCTTCTTCGACACCAAATTGAATATATTGACTCTCTGAGCCATTATATACGAGCCATTCATAGCCATACGCACTTTTGTCGACTCGGTTTGGTTCACCCAAATCTTCTTTTAGTTTGTTTTCTGATTCTCCTATCCATTGAAAGATATCCCCTTCTAATTCAATCAATGGAGATTCCTCTGGTTGTACTTTCGATTGGAGAACATGACTACTTTCTTTTACAACATTGGTTACATCTGTAATCACTTCTTCTTGAGAGTTATCAATTTGTTCTATTACAACAAAAATGACTAATGCTAAGATAGTAATAGCTAAAAATCCACGAATCACACGCATAACTGATTCTCCCATCTATATACAATTACTACATTCTATGTAAAAATTTACTATATATTCTCTTTACCCTATTATTTATAATAGTATACCTTTATTTTTTATCCGTCTATCGGTTTTTCGTTGCATCTGAAGCGTTTTCGTATTATGCTTAAAAAAGTAGAACTAATATATGAGGTGAAAAATAGATGAAACTAGAAAACACTGGTATCGAAAATACGGTCATTGATATTCAATCTTTAGACCATATTACAGCAAAACATGCATTTATTCGTGCTGGTCAGTGGGACTATGAGCGCGCAACGTATGATTACAAAATTGGTTCGAATGAAAAGAATGTTACATATTACATTCGTATTATGGCTCACTCTAAAGAGGGCGATGTTGATAAAAGAAGTGCAGTAGTCACATTACTTCCACCGCTAATCGGAAAACATTATTACCCTCATGGAGTAGAATATGGTGATGGCGAAGACTTCCCAGAATCTATCGTAGAGAGAGCAAACACCTTATTGAAAAAAGTTTCAGAAGAGCTTCAATACTACAAAAAATAAGTATAAAAAATTCCGAACAAACAAAAATGAACATATAAAAACCGAGCTATTATTCAAGTGAGACTCAAATGAATAGCTCGGTTTTTATTTTTATCTAGATTATTCTCACTAGTATAATTTTCATTTTAAAATCCAAATATAGCTTTAATCATACTTGTAGTTTCACCTGGATCGTACATAACATATAAGAATATATACACCATTACCCCAGTAATCGCTGTAAAGAACCAAATAATACTTGTAACAGGTCCAATTTTTTGGTGTTTATTAATATTCCGCTTTAATGCTAAAATTAATGTTACTATCCCAAACACAGCACCAGTGGTTGCTAAAATTATATGAAAAACAAGGAAAATAGTAAAGTACGTTTTTACTTCATCTGGACCACCAAAACTTGTGTTTCCAATGAAGACTGTTCTTGATACATAGATGATAAAAAATAATAATGCACTGACTGCAGCAGCTAACATTACCTTTTTGTGTGCACTTGCTTTTCCTTTCACAATAAGTATCCAACCTATTGCAACTAAAACAGCACTGAGTATGATAAAAAATGTACTAATTGTTGGTAATAACGGCATCTCTTAGATCCTCCAATAATAAAATAAGATTTGTTACGTTTTTGAAGATGATGGCAAAGGATCAATGGTATTACTTTCACCTTTAAACCAAGAAAATATAATTGTTCCTAATAAAATTCCATAAGTAATTTCTTGCATGATTTTCATGATAATACCACCTAATTGCTGATCATAAACTGTACTTAATGAAATAAAAGTTTCTGGACCAGACAATTGAGGAGCAAGGCCTTGTAAAACATCTTGTGGAACACAAAGGCTCAATGCTTGTAACCATGCTCCACCTTGCGAATAAGTTGCATATAGAGGTTCAGATGCAAATATTATCAATACGCATGCTGGAGTAATCAAAACACTATTTGCAAAAATATACCCGATCTTTAACAATGGCTGAAGCCTGTCCAATTCTTTAATTGGGGCTAGTAATGGAATCCATACAATAAAAGCCGAAATTAATAATACAATCGAAATAAGCGTATGTATACCAGGTGATGACTTTGCAAAGTTAAAAACTACCGGAATATGATAAATAGAAAATAACCCATTAAACAATAATAGTGAAATTAATGGTTTTGTTAAAACCTTCAATACAGGTGCAACTACAGGTGTAGCCATCAGTTTTTTCCAGATCCACTCAGGTATGCCTTTAATCAAAAGCATCGGGAAAACAAGTAAATATATAGCCATTTGTATCATATGAGCAGTTAGAGCTATATGTGAAAGCAAATCAATAGGAGCACCTTTTACAAGATATAATAACAGTAATGATATATAAAACATTATCTGTTGTTTTGCAGTTGGTTTATCATTATCCCCAAATTTACTTCGCAATGGACCTGTAATGAGATAATAAGCAATACCAAGTAATAAAACAAATATTAAAAAGTATGGGCTCCATAGCGCACGAAAACCAAAAATTTGAATATCTAACCACATACGATATCACTCCATTTATGTACCACTTTTCTTATTATAACTTAATTTATAATAGATTTCTCCTACTGCATGTGACGATTTTAAAACAAATAAATACAAAGCGAAACTTTATTTAGTGAGGATTATAGTTAAACAGATCGGACAGTATATCCCCACTTTACTATTTTATTTACTCCCATCGTCTAGAAGCGGGATAAAACATAAAAAGGCCGGGAAATGACTTCATCCCGACCTTTTTTAAATATGTTACCACCAAGTGATAACGGTAAAAGTTAAAATAACTAACATTGTAACGAATATTCCACCATAAATGATTTGTGATGGAACTTCATGTCCCTTATCTTTCATATGCATGAAATAAAAGAATTGAAATGCAATTTGTACCACTGCCAATATGAGAAGTAGTGGAATTACAAACATCTTGTCGATTTCCATCATTACTGCAAAAAATGCAATTAGAGTAAAGAAAATCATCAATGCAAATGTAACGATTTGTTTTTTCATTTCTTCTTTATTTTTAGCTTTTTGGAACGAATTAATTTTTCTGGTACTCATATTATCCGTCATAAATTAACTCACCATCCCCATTAAATAAACAACTGTAAAAATAAATACCCAAACAACGTCAATGAAGTGCCAATATAATGCAAATGTATTATATTTAGGTGCATTATAAAGATTCAATCCGCGTTTTGCATTTCGAACCATTAATGTAATAATCCAAGAAAGTCCGAAAACTACGTGACCTCCGTGAAACCCAACAAGGGCATAAAACGCAGATCCAAATGCTGAAGAACGGAATGTAAATCCATAATCATGAATATAGTGTGCAAACTCATAGATCTCAAATCCTAAGAAAGCAAGACCTAAAACTGCTGTAATCCCCATCCATAATTGCATCTTCTTAAAGTCGTTATTTTTCATATGGTATATAGCATATACACTTGTTAAGGAGCTCGTTAATAGTAATACTGTCATTAAGAAGACTAACTCAAGACCATATAAATCATGCGTAGAAGGTCCTCCAGCAGTAGAGTCTTTTAATGCAAGATAAGTTCCGAATAAACAAGCAAATAAGACGGTCTCTCCACCTAAGAATATCCACAAGCCAAGAAACTTATGCTTCCCTTCCATCGTTGCTTTTGATGGGTCTTGTGTTAAATTCTTCGGATCAATGGAATGATCATGATGACTCATATTAATCATCCTCCCTTTCTACTTCTTCTTTAGGGATATGATAACCGTGATCGTCTCTTAAAGAACGAATTAGCATACAGCCCAACCCGATTGCCATACCTACATAAACAGCGATCAACCAAGCTTTATGATCAACTTGATAAATAAACCCGTAGGATGCAATAAAGAAACCGATTGTCATAATAAGTGGGAGAATAGATCCGTTTGGCATGTGAATTTCATCCACAGGCTCAGCAGGAGTCATCTTATTATTCCCTTCCATTTTCTCAATCCAAAGAGGATCTAAACCACGAACGAGTGGCATTTGCTTAAAGTTAAAATGGATAGGTGGTGAAGCTGTTGCCCATTCTAATGTTCGACCAGAACCCCAAGCATCAGCAGGAGCTTTCTCACCTTTTTTCCATGTGTAGAATATATTTACAACAAATACCAATACCCCAAATGTCATAAAGAAAGCACCAATTGTACTAATTAAATTTCCAGTATCCAATCCTTGGTCTTCTAAAAATACCCAGTAACGACGAGGCATTCCCATTAAACCTAAGAAATGTTGGATAAAGAATGTTAAATGGAAACCAATAAAGAATGTCCAGAACGCTAATTTACCCATTCCTTCATGTAAGTAACGACCGAACATTTTTGGCCACCAGTAATGCATTGCTGCAAGTAAAGCAAATACTACCCCACCGACAATAACATAGTGGAAGTGACCAACTACGAAATAACTATCATGATACTGATAGTCTGCTACAGAAGAAGCAAGCATAACACCAGTCATTCCACCGATTGTAAATGAAGGTATAAACGCAAGTGTCCATAACATAGCTGAATTAATGGTAATACTTCCACCCCATAGCGTGAATAGCCAGTTAAATATCTTTATACCGGTTGGAACAGCGATTGCCATTGTTGCAACTGCAAAGATCGAGTTAGCAACGGGACCAAGTCCTACAGTAAACATATGGTGAGCCCATACCATAAATCCTAAGAAAGCGATTAAAAATGTAGCAAATACCATTGCTGTATATCCAAATAAACGCTTTTTTGCAAAAGTAGGTAGTATTTCACTAAATACACCAAAGGCAGGTAGTATTAGGATATATACCTCAGGGTGTCCAAATATCCAGAATAAATGCTGCCAGATAATGGAGTTACCACCAAGTGCAACATCAAAAAATGCTGTACCAAACATACGGTCAAACATCATTAAAAATAATCCAACTGTTAAAGCTGGGAATGCAAATAATACTAATATACTTGTTACAAATGTCGTCCAAGTAAATAATGGCATACGCATGTATGTCATACCTGGTGCACGCATAAGTACAATTGTAACGATGAAGTTAATACCACTCATTAATGTACCTGCACCGGATAGCTGTAATCCCATTACATAGAAATCTATCCCGTGCCCAGGTGATTGTAAAGAAAGCGGTGCGTAGTTTGTCCACCCTGCATCTGGAGCACCGGTGAACCAACTTAAATTCAACATAATTCCTCCGAAGAAGAATAGCCAAAAACCTAAAGAGTTCAAGAATGGGAACGCTACATCGCGAGCCCCGATTTGTAATGGCATAATATAGTTCATTAATCCAAAGAGTAACGGCGTTGCCGCAAAGAATATCATGGTTGTACCATGCATAGTAATCATTTCATTATACAATCCAGCACTAATGAAATCATTTTGTGGTGATATTAACTGAATTCGTATGATAAGCGCTTCTAGTCCACCTAACAGGAAGAAAAATGCCCCTGCCGCGAGATACAAAATACCGATTTTCTTATGATCAACGGTAGTAAGCCAATCCCATAAAGTAGCACCAAAACCACTCTTTTGAGCACTGTTAACACTCAATGCTTATACCTCCCTTTCATGTCTTCCATCCCAAGTCTTAATTTCCAGCACTTTCAGGAGTAATCTCTGAAGGCTGTAATTGTAATAAGTATTCTGCAATGCTTTCAGCTTCGTCTTCACTAAGAGCTGGATATTGATCGGTCATTTTATTCCCAGGTTTAACGGATTCAGGGTCTGTTAACCATTCAACAAGATGTTCTTTTGTAGGTTCTAAAATACCTGCAATAGTTGAACGATCTCCAAAATTCGTTAGGTTAGGCCCTATTGCCGCTGGGGAAGAACCAATAGCATGACAGTTCATGCAATTATTTGCTTCAAAAAGTTCTTGACCTTCTTGAGCTACAGAATCTTCAGGTACTTCCTCTGGATCTACACTTTGCATATCCGCTATCCACTGTTCATACTCTTCCGGACTTACTGCAATTACTTTAAAGTCCATTAAAGAGTGGGAAGGGCCACAAAGTTCTGCACATTTACCCCAATAAACGCCCTCTTCATGTGCTTCTATAAACATGGTGTTTACGTTTTCAGGGTTAACATCCATTTTTCCAGAGATAGATGGAATCCAGAAGGAATGCGTAACATCAGAGGATAACATGTTTAAATACACACGCTCTCCAGTAGGAATGTATAAGTCCTGACTTGTTACTACTTCTTCTCCTGCATAGTTAAAATGCCACCAATATTGATTTCCTGTTACTTCAATATTAACATGTTCATCTGCATTGGAATCATCTGCTAAATCAAACGTCCCCATCACTGTAGGAACCGCAATAACTAATACGAGTATGATTGGGATAATAGTCCAAATTGCTTCTAGTTTATGATTTCCTTCTACTTGTTCAGGAATATAGTCTTCCTGTCCCTTTTTCTTACGGAAACGAACTAGTGTAATAACATAGATTGCCATTACAACAGCAAAAACACCAATCATGATAAAAGTTGTTAGCAAGATTAAATCCATTGCACGATCTGCCCCATATCCTTTCGGTTCAAGTGCAGTTAGATTCTCTCTTCCACACCCAGCCATCAACAGTGCGATGGCTGAGATCAGGAAGAAAACTTTCGATTTTCCCATCCAACCTTTCATGTAAGAATACCTCTCTTTCTTCTTGTTGTTTCCTTTTATATGTTTTTTTAAGGAATAACATAACATTAGTTAAATATAGGTAACTTAACGATAATCATTAACGGAAATAATATAATTAAATAATTCAGCGAGAAGATAAATATTGTATTTGCCCATTTCTTATCTTCATCAACAAATAGTCCGGTAAAGGCTATTGCCAACCATCCAAGATTTAAGAGCGTTGCAATTACTGCAAATGTAATACCCATCGTAGGTAATAAAAAGAATGGTAATGGAAGCAAACAAGCTATATAGACAATGATCTGTCTTTTTGTAACTGCCATTCCCCTTACTACTGGTAGCATTGGTATTCCAGCCGCTTCATATTCATCTCGTTTCTTCATTGCTAGTGCTAAGAAGTGTGGTGTTTGCCATATGAACATAATTAAGAACATAACAAATGGTACCACATGGAAAGAAGGACTAATTGCAGCCCAGCCAATTAATGGGGGCATCGCACCTGAAAGGCTCCCTATGACAGTATTTAACGTATACCGTCTTTTTGACCACATTGTGTATAAAACGACATAGCCAAACCATCCAATAAAAGCAAATAATGTCGCATACCATGTTGTAAACATTAACAATCCTAGCCCAATTGCTGTTGTTACTAGACCAATCGTAAGAACCGTTTTTAGAGAAAAGAATCCGGTTACTGTTGGTCTATTTTTCGTTCTCGACATTTTCGGGTCGATATCGACATCGTACCAATTATTAACGATACAGCCTCCTGCAATTACTAATGCACTACCTATAATTGTAAGGAGAAATGTGCCCCAATTACTTATAAAGGAGGAACTCGTAAACGATATAGCTAATAAAAAACCTGCTATCGTTGTAATTAGGTTTGAGTTTACAATCCCAATTTTTATTAATGCCTTCACCTCTGAAATAAACATGGTTACCTTTTGTTTATTAGAGATAGAGGTATTACCTATTAACTCAGAATAGGTCATTTCTACTTTATTCATTTCATTGTATCCCCCCTTCACGTTCAGTAAGAAGACATAATAATAACCAGAATAAGAATTTATTTTTTATTCTATCCTATTCTGCTTACATTTTCATTGTATCACGTATAATCCGTACAATCTAATGAACTTCCATGTAATATTTTACAACATATTGAACATTAATATGTGACAAAAATGTGAAACAATCCGAACATACTCGTTATTATGTACCATCCGTCAAAAATTGTCTATGTTATGTTATGGCATGATTTCAAACATGCTATTCCTTACTCTATTTCTAGCAAACAAATTTAAAATATGCAAGTCTTTTTTGAAAACGCTAATGTAAACACTCCGTAATCATGATAGTATTAGAATTGTCTGTCCAATGAAAGTGTTCATATTTTGTTCATAACTATTTCATTGCAATCGCTATCTCTTTACGATTATCATGTTTATAGATAGACAAATATAAAGCGAGGCTACTTCTATGACAAAAAAATTAAAAATTCTATCCGTTATATCCACGATCTGTATGATTCCGCTGTTACTAGGTGGTGCTCTGGTAACCAAAACCGGCTCTGCTGATGGTTGTGGAAATAGTTGGCCACTATGCGAAGGGCAATTTCTACCGACTGAGATTTCATTTGAGATGTTTATAGAATTAAGTCATCGAGGAGTGACTGGAATTGTTGGGTTATTAATTGTTTATTTAACTTACCTAGTATGGAAAGAACTTCGTCATAATAATGAGGTCGTGTTTTTAGCATTTTCCGCTCTCTCTTTAATGATTCTTCAAGCCTTAATTGGTGCAGCAGCTGTAGTATGGGGACAATCAGACTTTGCCTTAGCCACTCATTTTGGAATATCATTAGTTTGTTTTGCAGCAGTCTTTTTATTAATGCTTCAGTTATTCGAAATAGATAAGAAATTACATACAGAAGATATACATATTAAGAAAAATCACAGAATTGAAATTTATGCAATCTCTATTTATACAATGTGTGTTGTGTACTCTGGAGCATTAGTAAGACATACAGATTCGAATTTAGCATGTCGTGACTGGCCACTGTGTGTCAATAATAGTTCATTCGGAATCTCTGATTACAACTTTTATCAATGGGTACAAATGGGGCACCGTCTAGCGGCTGGATTACTTTTCATATGGACCATCATCCTAACGGTACGTATGGTGAAACACTATAAAAATAGTAAAGTATTCTATTGGAGTTGGTGGATTACTTTAGGACTGATAACTTTACAAGTCCTATTCGGTGCACTAATTATCTTTACATCGCTTAACCTAATGGTGGCATTATTTCATGCATTATTTATTACTTGCTATTTCGGAATGTTATCATTTTTTATGCATCTTTCATTCCGAACAAAACGTAGGAAAAAAAAACAAATTAGTCGTACTAAAACATTCAAATAGCACCTATTTTATATAAAAAGGTTGAAGTGAAAAACTGTTTCACTTCAACCTTTTTTTGAAGATAAGAAAATATAAAGATTTGGTATTACAATCTTTCATAGACAGAAACGGCTACGTCTAACTCTAGCGCCCAGAAACTAGGGCGATTTCACGAAATCGTCCAACGATAAAGAAGATTTTATGAGGCTTAGTCGCTCTTATACTCTAGAGTATAAGCTATCATCGGTTCGTCAATTCACCGTGATTCCTTTATCTTAGGCGGAAAAGGATGTCCGACCATGCTGGAACCACCCCTAAAAAAAGAGCGCAATCGCTACGTTCTAAACGAGCGCTTACGCTTTTCTTCCTATTATTCAAATTCTACTAATAAATCATTAACCGCAATCGTATCGCCGTTTGATACATAAATCTCTTTTATAACACCGTCAAATGGTGCTTGTACCGAAGTTTCCATTTTCATCGCTTCATTTGTCATTAAGTGCTGGCCTTTTACGACTTTATCACCTTTACTACAATTTACTTCTAAAACAGTACCGGGCATAGTTGCTCCTAAGTGATTTTTATTATTTTTATCCACTTGTGGTTTGACAGCAACCAAGGATTCAATACTCTCATCCTTTATAGTAATTTCTCTTGACTGACCGTTTAAATCGAAGTAAACCACCCGTGTACCATCCTCTTTTGGCTCTGATATAGACACCAATTTAACAATAAGCGTCTTCCCTTTTTCGATTTCAACTTCGATTACTTCTCCTAATTTCATACCGTAGAAGAAAGTTGGTGTATCAAGTACAGAAATATCACCATATGCTTCTGTAAATGCTTGATAATCCATAAACACTTTTGGATACAATGCATATGAAATTAAATCAAAGCTAGTAACCGGACGGTTTAACTTTTCATATAATTCATCTCTTATTAACTTAAAGTCTATTGGCTCTAATAGCTCACCAGGACGAACGGTTATCGGTTTTTTATCTTTTAAAATGATTTTTTGAAGTTTTTCTGGGAATCCTTGATAAGGCTGCCCAATGTAACCTTGAGCAAATTCTATTACTGAATCTGGAAAATCAATAGATTCACCTTTTTCATAGATATCTTCTTCTGTTAAATCATTTTGTACCATAAATAACGTCATATCACCGATAACTTTAGATGACGGAGTTACTTTGACTATATCACCAAACATATCATTTACCGTACGGAACATGGTTTTGACTTCGTTCCAACGATTACCTAGTCCAACCGCTTTTGCTTGTTGTTGAAGGTTACTATATTGTCCTCCAGGCATTTCATGATGATAAATCTCAGTATGAGGTGCCTTCATACCACTTTCAAACTCCTGGTAATAATCACGAATACCTTCCCAATAATGACCTATACGTTCATAGTTTTCCATATTAATATTTGGTTGGAATGGCGTTCCTTCTAATGCATGATAAAGCGATTGTGCACTAGGTTGTGAAGTCATACCTGCCATTGATCCTACAGCTACATCTACTGCATCTACACCAGCTTCAATAGCACGAGCATATGTGAATACACCATTTCCACTCGTATCATGGGTGTGTAAATGAATTGGTATATCAATCGTCTCTTTTAATTTATGAATCAATTGATAAGCGGCCTCAGGTTTTAATAAACCAGCCATATCCTTAATTCCTAAAATATGCGCACCTGCAGATTCTAATTCTTTTGCCATCATTTGATAGTAAGATACATCATACTTACTTCTACCCGTATCTAAAATATCACCTGTATAACAAATAGCCGCTTCAGCAATTTTATTAGAATTTCGTACCGCATCGATTGTCAATTTCATTCCTTCTACCCAGTTCAGACTATCAAATATGCGGAATACATCAATGCCCGCCTCACCGCTTTTCTTTACAAATTCTTCAATAAGATTATCTGGATAGTTTTTATATCCTACTGCATTACTTGCTCGTAATAACATTTGGAACAGAACGTTAGGCATTTCTTCACGTAATTTTAACAGTCTAGTCCAAGGATCTTCTTTAAGAAAACGATATGCTACATCGTACGTTGCTCCCCCCCACATTTCAACAGAGAAAAGATTTGGCAGTAATTTAGCGGTTGGTTCTGCAATATGAAGCAAATCATTCGTACGAACACGTGTAGCAAATAAGGATTGATGTGCATCTCTAAAGGTCGTGTCTGTTAACAACACTTCCTTTTGTTCCTTCATCCATTTAGCTACACCTTCTGGTCCATGCTCATCCAAGATTTGTTTTGTACCAGATGGCGTTGAGTCAAGGTGCGTCGTTGTTGGAATATCTAGTGGTCTAAAATCAGGTTTCTCAATATTAGATATACCTTCCCCTCCGTTTAATGTAGTGTTTGCGATATACGTAAGCATTTTTGTTCCACGGTCTTTTCTTTTCGGGAATATAAATAACTCCGGTGTTTTATCAATAAAGGTTGTATCATATTCACCAGAAAGAAACTTTTGATGCACCATCACATTTTCTAAAAATGGAATATTCGTTTTTATTCCTCTAATACGGAATTCTTTTAAGTTTCTGACCATTTTTATTGCAGCTTGTTCAAATGTTAATGCCCATGTAGATACTTTTACTAATAAAGAATCATAGTGCGGAGAAATGATTGCACCTTGGTAGCCGTTACCTGCATCGAGTCGGACACCGAAACCACCACCAGTACGATATGCATTAATTTTTCCTGCATCTGGCATAAAATCATTTAATGGATCTTCTGTTGTTACCCTTGATTGAATCGCATATCCCTGTGTATTTATGTGTTCTTGCGTTGGAATCCCCACTGTTTCATCGTGTAATTGAGATCCATCAGCTATTTTAATTTGCGATTGTACAATATCAATGCCAGTAATCATCTCTGTAATAGTGTGTTCTACTTGTACACGTGGATTAACCTCGATAAAGAAGAACTCGTCATCTGTAACAAGAAATTCAACTGTACCAGCATTTAAGTAATCTACATTTTTCATCAAGTTTACAGCTGCCTGACAAATATCCTCCCGTAATTTATCTTTCAATGATAAACTCGGTGCTATTTCAATTAATTTTTGGTGACGACGTTGAACGGAACAGTCTCTTTCATATAAATGAATAATATTACCTGCGTTATCCCCTAAAATTTGGACTTCTATATGTTTGGGATTTTCGATTAATTTCTCTACATAAATTTCATCATTTCCAAAAGCGGCTTTAGCTTCTGATTTCGCACGATCATAAGCGCTCTCTAGTTCATTAGCATCTTTAACTACACGCATCCCTCGACCGCCGCCGCCTAAGGAAGCTTTAATAATAATTGGGTAACCATGTTTCTGACAGAAGTCTCGAACTTCTTCTAAAGATTTTACTGGACCATCGCTACCAGGTATGATTGGTAAATTAGCCGCTACGGCTTGTTCTCTCGCTTTAACCTTATCACCAAACATACTTAAGTGTTCACTAGTTGGCCCAATAAAAGTAATTCCTTCTTCTTCACATCGTCTAGCAAACTGTATATTTTCAGAAAGAAACCCATACCCTGGATGAATTGCATCAACATTAACTTCTTTTGCAAGTTCTATAATACCTTCAATATCTAAGTATGCATCAATTGGTTTTTTCCCTTCACCTATTAAATAAGCTTCATCTGCCTTGAATCGATGAAAAGACGAAGAATCCTCTTTGGAATAAATAGCAACAGTGCGTATATTTAACTCCGTACATGCTCGGAAGACGCGAATTGCAATTTCACCTCGGTTTGCTACTAGTACTTTGTTAATCTTGTTTAACTTTGCCATCTTTTACCACCTCTGTACATATTAGTTGAGTTTTGATTATGCATTGCAGGCTTTGGTGCTAACTCTTCTCTGTCCTGCTCTTGTTGATTAACTTGTTTTGCAATATTATTAAGGATTCCCATCGATATTAACATGATTAACATTGATGATCCTCCATAACTCACAAATGGTAATGGCACACCTGTAATCGGTAAAATGCCACTAATAGCTCCTAAATTAATAAATGTTTGAATTCCAACCATTGATGATATCCCAATAGCTAGTAATGAGCCAAAGCTGTCTTTACACTTTTTCGCTATATACAAACCTCGTATAACAATTGTCGCAAGTAACCCAATCACAATTACAACACCTAAAAACCCTAATTCTTCAGCAATGACTGCCATGATAAAATCGGTATGTGCTTCATCTAGGAATCCAAGTTTTTGAACACTTTGTCCAAGCCCTTCCCCTGTCAGACCACCAACTCCAATTGCTACGTAGGATTGAATAAGTTGGTATCCATTTAAATCAGGTGATTCAAACGGCTGATAAGCTCCTGTAAAACGTGATAATCTTTCTTCTGTAACCATATTAGGAGCTGCAAGTATAACTAAACTAATACCAATTAAAACGAGTATAGTTAAATGTTTCCACTTTATACCAGATGCAAATATCACGGAACAAGCCATTAAAAATATAATTGCAGCTGTTCCGATATCAGGTTGCAAAACAATTAATCCTAATAAAATAATGGTAAGTATAAGCGGAGGAAGTACTCCTTTTTTAAATTCATTTAAGTAGGATTGTTTTTTTGAATAAATAGCTGCCAAATATATTATTAACCCTAACTTGGCAAATTCAGCCGGTTGCATACTTAAAGGGCCGATGGAAAACCAAGACCTTGCATTGTTTGCAGCACTTCCAAAAATCAATACACTAATTAATAACACTATACACGATAAAATAATTATCTTCATCAATCGTTGATAGATTTGATATGGTAAAAAACAACAGGATACAAACGCGATAGACGATATAGCGAAAAATATTAACTGTCTTATGAGATAATGGTTACTTGCCATCCCATCTACAACAGCCACCACCATGCTTGCGCTATATACCATAACCATACCAAACCCTGTTAATAGCAAAGGTGTAATCATAAGTGTGTAATCATAATCTTTTATTTTATCTAGCATCATTGCTTCTCCCTACAATAGATTAAGAGATTAATATTAGTATAACACTTTTGTTAATTAGTGTGTTATATTTAATTCTCTTTTTTATCTTTTTTATAGATACCCAAATATGTAAACAAAAAAACCTTGCCGTTTATGCTGGCAAAGTTTTTGCTTTTGTACGCTACGCCAATACATGAACCTCGCTCACAATGTATTTTGTGAAGCCTCATGTAGAATGTTGAGCTTCTTCTCCAAGTTTTCAAGTAACGCCTTTCCCTCTACTTCACTGATTAATTCAAGACGCACTGCAAAGTCAATTTCACGTGATAAGCCATACATTTGCGTATCAAGTACATCCTCATAAACAGGACATTGTGGCATGGTTAAGTTTTCTATCTGAACTTCAATAAGTCGTAAAATTTTATCAGCATCAGCCTTAAGAAGGGCGTGGGCTTTTTCACGATGGTCTATCATTACATCAGGCATCAATTTAAATCCCCTCCACAAAAAAGACTTTCTTTATATTATATTATCGCTAGCAACCAAAAAATGCAAATAAAAGTAAAAAAAACTTACAATTCAAATAGATGAAAATGAAAGCGATGTCTGCTATTCTTAAATAGTAATACCTAGATAGGGGGATATATTTAATATGATAGTCTTGATAAAAGGGAATGTTCAATACCCAATAACATTGGATCCAACAGTATGGATATTTGATGATCGTAAAATTAAATTAGAAGAAGCTTTTGAATCAAAAGCAGATAAACAAGATGACTATACTGGCTTTCAAAAACCTCCAGTAAACAGGAGTATATCTAAAATGGAGGGTGAAGAATTTTTAAAAAACAGTTATGTAATGCCTTTAAAAGATTTTATCAATAACGCAGAACCTAACCATGAAGCGGCAACAGCTAAATTAATTACTGGAATTGAAGATTCTTTTGAAACTATTACTTATAAAAATCTAATTAATGGTTACTTTTTATTTTCTAAAAATGGTAAACCATTAAAAGAAGATGGTCCCGTTCACTTCTATTATGGAGATGGTTCCAATCAAGATAACCCTGTAAAATATATAAAAGAAATAGTAATTGATTAAGTATAAATAATTGAAGAGGTTGGGGATTTAATAAAAGATTCTTCTCGAGAGGCGGATTATCTCTTGATTCAATACAAGTGCCCCAACCTCTTCTTTTTTATTGTATATTTTGTTGGTGGTTCGAGGTATTTTCTTTTTTCTTTTCATTATAATATTGTACTCCAAATTGAGAACCCTCAGATACCATTTTTGAATTTTCTAATTGATCTAATTCTTGTTCAGGTGATTGATCAGGTACCCCAGCATTTTCAAATACACGATTCACTTTTTTCGCGGAATTTTTCGCTATTTTTTTAAGTTTATGACGGTTATTGCTATCGACTAAATAGTAGCTAGCAATTCCAGCTCCAACTGCACCAACAGCTGATAGAACATAACGTTTCTTCATGAAATCATCCTTTCATTAATGTTACGTGTTTTTCATGTAACTTAATTAACTTAATTCCCCTTATTTCTTGTGATTAAACATATAGTGAAAATTCATGTACTACAAGTACATTCCCTAAAGGTTCATTAACAGAGGCTAACCTTTACAGTTAGTTTATCCTCCGCTTACCTTATTTGACAAGCCTCATAGACGCATCGAGAGTGGAGTACTTCTGTTACATGCGTGATAAAAAATGTAGTTTACTTTTCATCAAATAGTTGTATGTTATACTATTATTTATATTGAACTAATATAAATTTTCCCAAATAGAGGTGAAAATATGCAGGTAAAGTGCACCATTTGTGACAAAGTTGAAGAAATAGAACATTATTCCTTACAAGCAAAACGACTTCGAAATCGAAGAAAAAATATGCACCTTTGTGAGCCTTGCTATGATCGTATTGAAAAAAACACAAAGAAACGCTTATCTACAGGTAAGTTTAAATTATATAAAGAAACTAAAAAAGTAGATGATTTTTTATGAGTGTTTCAATAAATTATTATATATAAAAAGCTATCAAGATAATTGGTTACTGACTGCAATTATCTTGATAGCTTTTTTTGATTAATCTTTTCTTTCATTATGTAATCGAAGACGGTATATACCTAATACCACTATAATAACTATCAAACACTCTACTGTAGGCATTCGCATAACCGTAGAGAAAATAGTTAATACAAAAACTCCAATCATTAATAATATGTATACAATTATATTCTTTGCAATTGGTAACTTTTTTGCAAACCCTAATTTGTACGCTATAGCTGATAAAAATAGATTGATTACATAAAAAATCCAAAAGATATTTTCTACCCCAAACGTATCAAGGATAAATTCATGCACATAACTCATACTCTTCCCCACCCTCTTCCTGACACTATATTTATCATACTAAATCTAAATCATGGATACCACTGAAATATATATTTTTTTATGTCTGATTTTTGAAGTATTATCCAATTTTCGATATACTATTCTAGGGAGATAAAGAAGGGGTTGTCAACATGAAAAATATAAACTTACCAATGTTATTACTTGCGTTCTTAGTTGTCTTAATGTTTATTTTAGTCGGTTTATCAATTGCTTTTCGAAATATATGGTTCATTCTATTATTTATACTTATTGGCTTCGGCATCTTCGGCATCGTCATGGCAAGAAAAAAAGGGAAACAGTGATTTTTATCACTTTCTCCCTTTTTTAATTATCTCTAAAATTGTTTTATGCAGGGCTGCATTGCTTGCCACGATAGATGATTTATTTAACGGATCCCATTTATTTCCGTCAACATCACTAACAACACCACCTACTTCTTGCAACAAGATAATTCCAGCCGCAACATCCCAAGGTGATAACCTCATTGATAAATATCCATCCAGCGTTCCTTCAGCTATAAATGCTAATTCTAATGCAGCTGAACCGTAAGTTCTTGCTCCACGAATTGTTCGAATAAAATCTTGCATTACTCGATAATCAACAAGACGGTTTTCACATAACCAAAAATAATTCATGCCTATAATAGATTCACTTAATTGCTTATCCTTTGATAGATTGGCTAGTTGTTGGTTATCTCTAAAAGCTCCTTCTCCCCTTTTCACATGATACAATGTATCATTCATCACATCATAAATCAGTCCAATTTCACCAACACCATTATGTAAAATACCAACTGATATTGCAAAGAATTTTTTTTGATGAACAAAATTCATTGTTCCATCAATTGGATCAATTACCCAGATCGTTCCATCCAATTCTTTTGGTTGATCACCGTAACCTTCTTCACCAATTATTTGATGATCAGGATATTTATCCTTAATCTTTTCTACAAAATATTTTTCTGTTTGTTTATCCAAAATTGTAACTAAATCATTCGCGTCTGATTTTGTTTCGATATTAAGTGGGTTATTCATCTGCTCTTTTATTATCTTTCCCGCTTCATACACCCATGCTTTAGCATTTTGGTATATTGTATCTCTGTGACGTAAGTCCATATAATCCCTCCAAACAGTGCTTAAACATATTGTATCAAAGTATACCTTTCATGAACATAATGACCCTAATACGCATTAAAAATTTATTCTCAATTCATACTAGGGTCCTCTTTTAGATAACATTTCCTTGTTCAATATCTAACCATTGCTTTCTCAACTGTTTTAAACGTTCCTTTGTTTTTATAATAAGTACCGTATCATTCTCTTGTAGTGCTTCAAACAAAGTAGCTAATTCATAATCTATTTCCAATCGAATGACAGGTAATTTTTCCTCGGCCTCTTTTCTTCGCAGAGCATCCATAACGTACTTCATTCCCTCACTCCTAGCTAACGGCATATCATTTAAATACGCCTGTCACTTATTTGTTTTATTTTATGAGTATAGCGATTATTTGTTCTTCATAATAACAAAAATAATGAAAATATTTAGGTTTCTATTCCCTGTAATAACCGCCATCAAACCTAATAAAACTACTTTACTTGACTTATTCTTCTATTTACTTAATAATAATTATTATAATCTAGACGTATGAAAGGATGAATGTTTACTAATGAACGGCTTTACTAATAAAGACTTTGAAACCTTTAATATTAACGGTCTTGACGAACGTATGGAAGCAATTCAAACAAGGATACAACCAAAGTTTCAACAAATCGGAGAATCGCTTGCTGAAGACTTATCAAAAAAAACGAATAATGATCTGTTCTTACATATTGCAAAGCATGCACGTCGTACAGTAAATCCACCAAATGATACTTGGCTTGCAATAGCTGATAATAAGCGTGGATACAAAAAACACCCTCATTTTCAATTAGGTGTATTTGATGATCATGTATTTATTTGGTTAGCATTTATATATGAATTACCGAACAAATCTAAAATAGCTAGTGCTTTAATTGATCATTTTAATGAAATAAAGGAACTTCCGTCAACTTTTGTCGTTTCCCTCGATCACACAAAAAAAGAAGCTATACCGTTAACTGATTTAAACAAAAGTCACCTCGAGCGATTTCGAGATGTAAAAAAGGCAGAGTTTCTAGTTGGCAAACACATTAAAAAAGGAGATCCTATCCTTGCCAACGGAGAAGAACTATATCAAATGACCTTGGATGTATTCGATAATCTATTACCATTATATCAATTAGCAATAGATTCTAGAGATGCATAAAAGAAAATAAGTGAAATGAGATTGGGTACAATAGTGTTTTTGATAACCTCTTCAAAATTATATTACATTAAAAAAATGGCTGGTGAACCTCCAAGTAGCTCAAGCTCCTTGAGCGGCTCACCTATGCCTTTTCCCTCAGTCATCCATATATTGCAAAAAACAGTTATACACTCACAGAGAAAAGTCTGATTATACTGATGTTACATATATTACTCTTCAACTAAGTATCGTTCGGCCATTCTGCAAATCATTTTTGTCGACTCCTACTATTACATACGTATACTGGATCCATTTGTTTCTCTCGCTTGCTTAACCACGTGGTAGCTTGAATACCCTGATGCCTCTTGAAATTGAGAGAATAATTTTTTCTCCTCACTTTTAGAAGGTACTATTTGTTTAAATCTTCTGTACAAAGCTAATACTTCTTCTCGATCCACTTGTTTTTCATATGCTTTTTCAATTAAAGAAAAAAAGTTTACTACATCAATAATTTCTTCCGTTGACCATGTTTCGTCCATTGGGTATTGATAACTCATTTCTTAACACCTCTTTATTAAAGCAATATAAATTATCCTATCATGAAAAACCAGCAGACGCTAATTCTTTCTTGAATAACCTACACAAAAAAAGGCTGGACAAAAGCATTTAATCAAAAGATAAATCCGAATGATTTGCTTTTGAAAACCCACTTCAGAAATATACTCGCTTTCCGTAGGTAGCTGATAACCTACGGTTGCTACGCAATCCAGGGTCTCACCTAGGCCTTATTCCCACAGGAGTCTCCGTATATTTCTTACGCTGATCTAGTTACCATCCGTATTTTGATCAAATCTTTTTGTTATGTCCCAGCCACTTTGCATAAATATATATTATTTCTGTTGTTTTTTTGAAGAACAGGTTGGACAAGTACTATACAAGGTCGTTACCTTCTCCCCTTCAAAGTGTTCGATAACATGTTGACAATCCTGGCATATTATTGTACCCATGAAGTCATCTCCTTTTACAGTTTATGTCGTCCTACACACATTATATTATGACATAATTAATCTGTCAATATAAATTAGTATGACACAATAAAACAAAAAAAAGAGTTAATTGGTTATCTGAACCTATTAACTCTCATCATATATTATGAAGTTTCTATTAAATGTGGATCCACTATTTCATATCCTTGATTTTGTAACCCTTCCACTATATCCTTCAATGCCTTATTCGTCCAATCACGATCATGCATTAGCAAATTTGCTCCAGGTTTTAGTAACGAATAATCCACGCCTGCCTCAGGTCCTTTACCGGTTACCATCGCTTCCGTTAATGCTTTAGGTTCCGTATAAGCGTCAAAATAATCATAACCATACGTCCAATTCATTATAGCCATATTCTCTTCTTTGGCAACATTCTTTGAATGGTCTGAATTCATACCATGTGGAGCTCTAAAGAATTTTGGACGTTCTCCAATTATCTCTTCTACACGATTATTTACAGAAACAATCTCCTCAGTTTGTTCCTCTTTTGTTAGCTCTGGAAGTACTGGGTGAGTATTTGTATGATTTCCAATTAAAAATCCCATGTCATGAATTTCTTTTAGTTTTTCTGCACCCTCATCATCATTGATAAAATGCCCATTCACAAAAAAAATAGCTCCTACTCCTAAGTCTTTTAAAGTGTGTGCCATCTCTACCGCATTTGCATCAGGAACATCATCAATCGTGAGAAGGACTATATTTTCATTTGCATTATCCAGTGGTAACACTGTTGCGGTTTCTTCAGATATGTAATATTCCGGTTCTTGCTCCTCTAATTCTTCTTCTTTCTCTTCTTCCGTTTGATCCTTATCATTATTCTCAGGTTGTTCCTTGTCTTGTGCATTGGCACTTTCATTCGTTTCATTTTCTTCACTAGGTTTTTCTTTTCCGACAGAATCCGAATCATTACTACATGCTATCAATACCATACAAAAAAACAATGTCATGTATAGATAAGTATTAAAGCGTGATACTTTCATTATGTAGTACCTCCAAGATGAATTTTAATAGATTACTAGTTTCATTATAGGATAATACATTGTTCTCATCAATCACGTAATACTAATATGTGTAATGAATTAAAAAAGTTAAACTAATTGGATTTTACTTTTACCTATAATGACTGACTATAATAATCTACAATTTTTTTCTAAGATATTTGACATTATGTTTACAAATTAACAATAAATTGTCGTATTATGTTGTAGCGGTATCATTTATTTTACTTTTTATTAACAGTGACTTTTTACTTATATTTCTTTGATAAACTCATAATTAGGTAAAATTTATGAGAGGCGTGAATAAGCATGAAAAAATATTTTATATTTATTTTCTTCATTATAATTATTACATTGCTTACGGCTTGTCAAAAAGAATCCAATCCATATGATGTCATTTCTATCGATTTAACAAATCATGAGGTTCTTTATATACAATCCAAAAAAAATCCTGATATATATTTAGATGCTATCTTTGAATTAAGAGAAAAACATCCTTACGCTTTTTCAGCTGAAAAATTAACGAAGAATAATAATTTAAACCAATACAACATAGAACATGAAAGTACAGAAAGCAGCATGTATATACTTGAAGACGGTAAAATTAAAAATGAGTTAAACGGAGATATTACGAAAGAAGAGATAGTTCAAGAAATTGAAACGTTACTTTAAATTAAGAAAAAAGCTGCCAAGTAATTGATTAGCAATTTACTTGGCAGCTTTTATTTTATTTATTACATAGTATGAATTGGTGTACCTAAAGCTACTTCTGCTGCTTCCATTGTAATCTCACCTAATGTTGGATGAGCATGGATAGTTAATGAAATATCTTCAGCAGTCATACCAGCTTCGATTGCTAAACCGATCTCAGAAATCATATCACTAGCATTTGGACCAGCAATTTGTCCACCGATTACTAAACCATCATCTTTACGAGTGATTAGTTTTAAGAAACCATCTGTGTTATTTAAAGAAAGTGCACGGCCATTCGCAGCAAATGGGAATTTACCCACTTTCACATCATAACCAGCATCTTTTGCATCTTGTTCAGACATACCAACTGTAGCTAATTCAGGTTCTGTAAATGCTACTGCAGGAATACCTACGTAGTCGATTTCAGATTTTTCTCCGCTAATAGCTTCAGCAGCAATCTTACCTTCATAAGAAGCTTTGTGGGCAAGTGCAGGTCCTTCTACAATATCACCAATTGCATAGATATTATCAACGCTTGTTTTACATTGCTTATCTATTTCAATATGGCCTCTATCTGTCACCTTAACACCCATTTGTTCTAAACCAAGCTCTTCAGTGTTCGGACGACGTCCTACAGTTACAAGTACATAATCTGCCTCAATTGTTTCTTCTTTACCATTCACTTCATAAGAAACTTTTACGCCATCTTTTGTTTCTTCCACACCTTTAGCCATTGCTTCTGTGATGATTGTAGCGCCTTTTTTCTTAAGGCCTTTTTTAACAATTTGCGTCATTTGTTTCTCAAATCCGCCTAAGATGTCTTTTGCACCTTCTAAGAAAGTAATTTCAGTTCCAAAGTTAGCATATGCTGTACCAAGTTCTGTACCTACATATCCAGAACCAATAACTACCATCTTCTTCGGTATTTCTTTTAAGTTCAATGCGCCAGTAGAATCAAGAACGCGATCAGAGAACTTAAATGATGGAATTTCAATTGGCGAAGAACCAGTTGCTAAGATACAATGCTTAAATTTATACGTTTGAGAACTACTCTCTCCAGCAATTTTAGCAGTATTTGCATCTACGAAATATGCTTCACCTTTTACGATATCTACTTTATTACCTTTTAATAAACTCTCAACACCTGAAGTAAGTTTGTTAACAACAGAACCCTTCCAGTCTTGAACTTTAGAAAAGTCGACTTCTACTTTATCTGTTTTAATTCCAAGATCTTCAGATCCATGAGCATTTTCATATTTATGGCCAGCTTCAATTAGTGCTTTAGAAGGGATACAGCCTACATTTAAGCAAACTCCACCTAAAGCTCCTTTATCTACGATTGTTACTTTTTGACCTAGTTGTGCAGCACGAATTGCCGCAACATAGCCACCAGGTCCTGCCCCAACGACTAGAGTATCTACTTCTACCGGAAAATCTCCTACTACCATTACTTACGCCTCCATCATAATTAATTGTGGATCATTCAATAATCGTTTAATTTGATTTAGTGCAAGTTGTGCTGTTGCGCCGTCAACGATACGATGATCAAAGCTTAAGGATACAGCGAGAACTGGAGCTACTACAATTTCACCATCACGAACAACTGGTTTATCAGCGATACGTCCAATACCAAGAATAACTGCTTCTGGGTAGTTTAATACTGGAGTAAACCACTGTCCACCAGCAGAACCAATATTAGAAATAGTGTTAGAAGCACCTTTCATCTCATCAGGTTTAAGTTTACCATCTCGAGCTTTCCCTGCCAATTCATTGATTTCTTGAGAGATTTGGAAAATAGATTTCTTATCAGAATCTTTTACAACTGGAACTAATAGACCTCTATCAGTGTCTGCTGCAATTCCAATGTTGTAATAATGCTTCTCAACAATCTCATCCGTATTTTCATCAATATAAGAATTCAAGATTGGGAACTTCTTGGACGCAGATACTAATGCTTTAACTACATAAGGTAAATAAGTTAATTTAATATCTTGCTCAGCAGCAACTGCTTTGAATTTCTTACGGTGAGCAACAAGTTCTGTTACATCAATTTCATCCATAAGTGTAACATGAGGTGCTTTTGATTTCGAATTAACCATTGATTTAGCAATAGATTTACGGATTGCAGTCATTTTCTCACGTGTTTCTGGATACTGACCTTGAGGTGCAGCTTTCGATTCTTGTTTATCTTCGGAAGAAGCTTCAGCTTTGTCCTCGGATACTTCACTAGATGGCTGGTCACCACTTAGATAGCTTTCTACATCTTCTTTAAGAATACGACCATTTTTACCAGTTCCGTTTACTTCTTTGATATTAACGTCGTTATCACGTGCAAATTTACGTACAGAAGGCATTGCAATTACACGAGTATCATCAGATTGCTCGCTTGACTCTTCTTCTTTTGGCGCTTCTTTTTCTTCTTTAGAATCTGTAGATTTTTCTTCTTCAGGCTCAGAAGATGAATCATCAGTACTATCACCTTCATCATCATAACCTTCTGCATCAAAAGAAATTAGTGTATCTCCTACTACTGCAACATCGCCTTCAGCAACGTGAATCTTTGTAACTTTTCCATCTACTTGAGAAGGAATTTCAACAACTGATTTGTCGTTTTGTACTTCACAAAGTACATCATCTTCTTTTACTTCGTCGCCTTCTTTTACGAACCACTTTACTATTTCACCTTCATGGATACCTTCACCAATATCCGGTAACTTAAAATTAAATGCCATGCTATGAAACCTCCTAAACTATTTTAGAAATTAATTACTTCGTTTACTTTCTCTACGATATCTTTATGGTTTGGCAACCATGTTTCTTCTGCATCAGAGAACGAATAAACTGTATCAGGAGCGCTAACTCGTAGAATTGGTGCCTCTAAGTCTAGAATTGCTCTTTCTTGAATTTCTGAAATAACTTGACCTGCAACCCCTGCTTGACGCTGTGCTTCTTGTACAACAACTACACGATTTGTTTTCTTTACAGATGCTAGGATTGTTTCGTAGTCAATTGGAGAAACTGTACGTAAGTCAATTACTTCTGCTTGAATTCCGTCTTTTTCCAATTCTTCAGCAGCTTTCAAAGATGAATGTACCATTGCACCATAGGATACTAATGTTACATCAGAACCTTCGCGTTTTACATCAGCTTTCCCAATTTCAACAGTATAGTCTTCTTCAGGAACTTCACCACGGAAAGAACGATATAATTTCATATGCTCCAAGAATACTACCGGATCGTTATCACGAATAGCAGAAATCAATAGACCTTTTGCTTCATACGGTGTTGAAGGAATAACGACTTTTAAACCTGGTTGTTGAGCCATTAGACCTTCTAATGAATCAGCGTGTAATTCTGGCGTATGGACTCCTCCACCAAATGGTGCACGGACAGTAATCGGTGCATTATAATGACCGCCAGAACGATAACGCATACGCGCCATTTGTCCACTTATAGAATCCATTACTTCAAATACGAAGCCGAAGAATTGAATTTCTGGTACTGGACGAAATCCTTCTAATGCTAAACCGATCGCAAGTCCGCCGATTCCAGATTCAGCAAGTGGTGTATCAAACACACGATCTTCACCAAATTCATCTTGAAGACCTTCTGTTGCACGGAATACTCCGCCATTTTGTCCAACGTCTTCACCAAAAACAAGCACGTTTTCATCATTTTTCAATTCTACGCGCATTGCATCAGTGATAGCTTGAATCATTGTCATTTGTGCCATGATTTACTTCGACTCCTTTTCTTTATAAATTTCATTTTGCTCCTGTAGATGAGTTGGTAGCTCTTCGTACATATTAGCAATTAAATCAGTAACTTTTTGTTTAGGTTGCTCTTCTGCTTGTTTGATTGCTTTTTTAATATCTTCTTTTGCTTGCTCAATAGCTTTATTTTCGTCTTCTTCTGACCAAAGCTTTTTGCTTTCAAGGTACGTACGGAAACGAACGATTGGATCTTTTTTCTCCCATTCGTTGTCCATATCTTCCGTACGGTAACGAGTAGGATCGTCCCCAGATAAAGTATGTGGACCAAAACGATACGTTAATGTTTCGATTAATGTTGGACCTTCACCGTTAATTGCACGTTCACGAGCAAATTTAGTTGCAGCATATACTGCTAAAACATCCATACCATCAACTTGTATTCCTTCGATTCCGGCAGCAACTGCTTTTTGTGCTAACGTTTTAGCATTTGTTTGTTTTTCTACTGGTACAGAAATAGCAAAACGGTTGTTTTGAACTACGAAAATTGCAGGAGCTTTATATGCACCAGCAAAATTAATACCTTCATAGAAATCACCTTGGGAAGTACCACCATCACCAGTGTAAGTAATAGCTACATTCTTCTTACCACGTTTTTTAATTCCAAGTGCTACACCAGCAGTTTGTACATACTGTGCACCAATAATAATTTGTGGGCTAAGAGCTCTTAATTCATCAGGGTATTGGTTACCGTGAAAATGTCCTTTAGAGAATAAGAATGCTTGATATAGCGGAAGACCTTGCCAAATTAATTGTGGAACATCACGATATCCCGGTAAAATAAAGTCTTCTTTTTCTAGTGCGAACTGGCTTCCAAGTTGAGAAGCTTCTTGTCCAGCAGTTGGTGCATAGAAACCTAATCTCCCTTGACGGTTTAAGGCAGTTGAACGTTGATCAAGTATACGTGTGTATACCATACGTTTCATAATCTCCTTAAGCTCATCATCAGATAGATCGGGCATATCATCTTTGTTAACTATTTTTCCATTTTCATCTAGAATTTGGAACATTTCGAACTGACTCTCAATATTTTCAAGTACTTGTTTCAAAATGGTTCACCTCTTCCTTTCCATATATGCTTTATTATTTTCTTTCCTAGCCTACCCAAGATCGCAAAAAATTACATATTATTCGTCTACCCTTTCTGAGAATATCATAATCATGTCATTCTCCATAAGAAATCTGTTACAAAAATATCCAGAAAGATAATGATACAATTTTTTGTCTCCTATATATTATCTTATTTTCCTATTATGGTCAAACACTTTGTATTCTTAGAATAACACATTTAATAACGATTTCAAAAAACACATTACATCAAATAAAGCATTCCAGTAAAACTGTATTATTATTGAATAAGAACTGTATTAATAAAAAAGATACAGATACTCTATTATGTGTCGACATTATTTGGAACATTTAGAACATATTGTTCTACTCAAACAGTTTATATATCATAAATGAAATTGATTTCAGTGAGAAGTTCTTCTTCCAATTATGCTCTTCGTATAAGCTTTTTAATCTTGAAAGGTCTATCACTCAAGTAAAATATCCCATCAAAAAAACACGCGATAAAACTTGTTTATCGCGTGTTTTTATAAATCTAATTTACTCTTTTTGTTCTGCTTCCGGTTCTTCATCATATGTTACATTTAAATCCGTACTTTCATAAAACTCTCGTTTTAAAGCATTATACTCAACTGTAAATTCATTAAATCCTTCATTCGCTTCGATTACTTTTTCATAACTATCGTTTACAGCATTTATTTGTTCCGTTAATTTTTCTTGCTCTAGATCTTCTTGTTGTAATAGTTCGTATAATTCCTTTTCTAAGCTTAATGAATTCATATATGCATCATTCAATGTATAATAAGATTCATAACGTTGATTCATTACTTCTACCATATTTTCTGCATTTGTTAACGATTCTTCTTTATCAATATCATTAATTAGTTCTTCAATATTGCTAAATTCTTCCTCTGATGCTTCAATACTTCCCCTCTCAGCAGTAATCTTTTCTTCTCTGTCTTCAATAACTGTTATTGCCTCATTTGCCAGTTCATTTATTTTATCAATTTCATCTACGCCTAAATCGATAATTTGATTGTAAATCTCTTGTTCCTTTTCTTCTAACTCCGTAATCTCTTCTTGTTGATTCTCAAAATCCTCTTCTAATGCAACAGCCTCTTCTAAATGACTATGTATTTTTTCCTCAGTAGTTTCATTGTTACAACCTGTAATAACTAGAATAAATATAATTGATAATACCGTTAGCAGTCCCCTCTTAAACACTAATAACTCCTCCTATATCTCTGTTTCGATGTTTACAGTATTTTTGTAAATTATACCATAAATAATTAGATGAAAAAGTAAATAGTTTCCTTAATTCACCTCTATCATATGTATATTCTATGAAGGAATGAATATGATTATGTTAAAATGATAGAGGTATAAAAATGAAGTAACTTTCATTATTATATATGAATACCCATTTATAAACTAATTTACACATGAAAAGGAGTTAGTATCATGATTACAATGAAAGATATTGTTCGTGAAGGCCACCCGTCTTTAACGAAAAATGCAGAAGTTGTAGAAGTACCATTATCAAAAGATGATAAACAATTACTAGAAGATATGATTCAATTCTTGAAAAATAGTCAAGATGAAGAGATAGCAGAAAAATACGGATTACGAGCTGGTGTGGGTTTAGCAGCTCCTCAATTGGGAATTGAAAAACAGATTATCGCTATCCATTTTGAAGACATAGATGGAAAATTGTATAGTATGGGATTAGTAAACCCTAGAATAATCAGCCATTCAGTAGAACAATCTTATTTATCGAGTGGAGAAGGTTGTTTATCCGTTGATCGCCCTGTAGAAGGCTACGTTCCTCGCCATGCAAGGATTACTATTAAAGCAACCGATATCAATGACCAGCCGGTTAAATTACGACTAAAGGGATATCCAGCAGTTGTATTCCAACATGAGATTGATCATATTAATGGAATTATGTTTTTCGATCGGATCAATAAAGAAAATCCATTTAACATCCCTGAAAATTCTTCTCCAATTGAGTAAGTTAGTGTCGGGTTGTTACTACCCGATACTCAGGGATTAATTACGTTAATCCGAGATAGCGAACTAAAAATCGGATTTCTCGGATTTATATTTTTCATTATTGTACATATTAACTTATAACATTGTATATTAGCTTGATATTAGCACTAACATAGTATTTACATCACACGTATAGATTTGTTACTTTGGTAAATCATACTAAATAGATGGTTAAATAATGAAACTATTTTTTATAATTTATGGATTTTTATTTAATTATTTACGATTTCGTACTATACTATAGATAAGAGGATTGGACGGTAGAGGGTTAATGTTGCTTTTCGTAAAATATTGGAAGGAGACGTGAGTCCTCATGCTGAAGCGCCTAAAAGAAAAGCTGAAGAAACGGTTTAAAGATTTTTTAGGCAAAGAAGGACGTGTACCAACTACTTTTAGATAATACCATTTTATGTTTACCAATCAATGCAATTTGCCATTTATCAAAACTAGGTAAGCCCACGGAAACTTACCTAATATAACGGAATGTAATATCATAGAGATAAAATTAATTTTTTATATGTTAGGAGAGATGAAATGATTTTTAAAGTTTTATATCAGGAACTTCCAAACGAAGTTCCAGTAAGAGAACGCACCAAGAGCTTATACGTAGAAGCTGAAACTATACGTGAAGTCCGTAAAAAAATAAGCAATAGTGACCATAACTATAATATTGAATTTGTTCAACCGTTGGATGAGGCACACCTCCAATATGAAAAAGACACTGGAAAATTAGAATTGGAGAACCTCTAGCTCATGAAATTTGTTAAAAATGATCAAGCTGCTGTTTTCGCTCTAGGTGGACTAGGTGAAATCGGTAAAAATACGTATGCCATTCAATTTCAAGATGAAATTATTTTAATTGATGCTGGGATTAAATTTCCTGAAGATGAACTTTTGGGAATTGACTATGTTATCCCTGATTATACGTATTTAGTACAAAACGAAGATAAGATAAAAGGGTTAATTATTACCCATGGTCACGAAGACCACATTGGTGGTATTCCATTTTTACTGCGTGAGATTAATGTGCCAATTTACGCAGGTCCATTAGCAATTGGACTAATTCGCAATAAATTAGAAGAGCATGGCTTACTAAGAAATGCAAAACTAATTACAATTCAAGAAGATGATATTATTAAATTCCGAAAAACATCCGTTAGCTTTTTCCGTACGACACATAGTATTCCTGATTCTTATGGAGTCGTAGTAAAAACACCACCAGGTAACATTGTTCATACAGGTGATTTCAAATTTGATTTCACGCCTGTTGGCGAACCGGCTAACCTTGCAAAAATGGCAGAGATTGGTTCTGAAGGTGTATTATGCCTTCTATCAGACAGTACAAATAGTGAAGTACCTGGTTTTACAATGTCCGAACGTGTCGTTGGAGAAAGTATTCACGATATATTCAGCAGAGTCGATGGCAGATTGATCTTCGCAACATTTGCTTCCAACATCTATCGTTTACAACAAGTTGTGGAAGCAGCTGTTAAGCACAATCGTAAAGTAGCTGTATTTGGTAGAAGTATGGAATCTGCTATAAACATTGGTTTGGAATTGGGTTATATCCAAGCTCCGAAGGATACATTTATTGAAGGTAACCAGATTAATCGTCTTCCAGCTAACGAAGTAACGATCCTCTGTACTGGTTCCCAAGGTGAAACAATGGCGGCATTGTCTCGTATTGCCAATGGTACACATAGACAAATTCAATTAATTCCAGGAGACACTGTAGTATTCTCTTCCTCTCCAATCCCGGGGAATACTGTCAGCGTGAGCAGAACCATTAATAAATTATATCGAGCAGGTGCAGATGTTATCCATGGTAAGTTGAGTAACATTCATACCTCTGGTCATGGAAGTCAAGAAGAACAAAAACTAATGCTTCGTTTAATTCGTCCGAAATTTTTCATGCCAATACACGGAGAATACCGTATGTTAAAAGAACATGTTAAATTAGGAGAACTTTGTGATGTAGAAGCTGAGAATTCATTTGTAATGGATAATGGTGATGTTCTTGCACTAAGTAAAGACCATGCAGCTATCGCTGGAAAAATACCTTCTGGTTCCGTTTACGTAGATGGTAGTGGAATTGGTGATATAGGAAATATTGTACTAAGAGATCGTCGTATCTTATCTGAAGAAGGATTAGTAATTGTTGTAGTCAGCATTAACATGAGTGATTTCAAGATTGCTTCTGGTCCAGATATTATCTCTCGAGGTTTTGTATATATGAGAGAGTCTGAAGACTTGATTAATCAAGCTCAAAAATTAGTATCCAATCATTTAGAAAAAGTAATGGAACGCAAAACAACACAATGGTCGGAAATTAAAAATGAAATTACTGACACGATTGCTCCATTCTTATATGAAAAAACAAAAAGACGTCCGATGGTACTTCCAATTATCATGGAGGTTTAAAGAACACAGGCGCAAGCGCTCGTTTAGAAACGAAGCGCTTGCGCCTGTATTTTCAAATGAGATTGCGACATGTGGAAAGAAGGCCGAGGCGAGATCCCGGAATTCGGAGCCAGAGGCTGACCAGTCGAATTAGAATAACCGGAGTATATTTCTGAAGCGGGATTTCAAAACTTATTCATTCGCACCTTTCGCGTAAATACTTTTGTCCCAAACTCTTTTTCCTTTGAGATAAAGGAATCACGGTGGGGTGACAAACCAATAATAGATTTCCTATATAATAAAAACAAGAACTATCTTCTGAAGGGTTTTAATTACCGCTCTTGAAGATAGTTCTTTTTTATGTGAAAAAGGCCTCGTTAATCAATAACAAGCTCTCTTTCAAATCTTGTGATATCTTTATCCGCTCCAATGACAATTAGTACGTCCCCTTCTTGTAGTGCTTGTTCAGCACTTGGAGATACATTAATATCATGCCCCTTTTTAATTGCTACTATGTTGCAACCAAAATTAGCCCGGATATCAAGCTCAATCAAACTCTTTCCAATCATTTTTTCCCCTGCTTTTACTTCAACAATACTATGATCATCCGATAATTCTAGATAGTCTAAAATGTTACTTGAAATAAAATTATGTGCTAATCGCTTGCCCATATCTCTTTCAGGATGAACAACCTGATGTACTCCAATTTTATTTAAGATTTTTTCGTGATAATCATTTTGTGCTTTAACGGTTATTTTATTTACTCCCATATCCGTCAAAATTACAGCTGTAAGTATACTTGCTTGAATATTTTCTCCTATCGCTACAACTACATGATCAAAATTACTAATACCTATTTGTTTTAACGCATCTTCATCTGTTGAATCAGCTAGCACTGTATGATAGGCTATATTCTTATACTCATTAATTCTTTCTTCATCTGAATCAATCGCTAATACATGCATTCCTTCTTTACTAAGCTCGCGACAAATACTTCCTCCAAAACGACCTAATCCAATTACAGCAAAATCTTTATTCATTATATAGCCTCCAATTATAAACTACAACTACAACTATCATACTAGCACATAAAAAAAGGAGCAACTAATTTTAAAATTGCTCCCCATTTGCTTTACATTGCTTCTAACATGGTAAACTGTGACTTCACTAGTTCATAATACTTTCCTCTTTGTTGTATTAACGATTGATGATTTCCTTGTTCCAAAATTTCTCCTTGTTCAAGAACAAATATTTTATCTGCTTCTCGAATTGTAGAAAGCCTATGCGCAATAATGATAGAAGTTCTTCCTTTTAACAATCGTTTTAAAGCTTTTTGTATCTTCACTTCTGATTCTGTATCAATACTGGCAGTTGCTTCATCAAGGATAATAATACTAGGATTTGCTAACAAAGCTCTGGCAAACGATAATAACTGTCTTTCACCAGCTGAAAGAATATTTCCTCTCTCTTCCACTTCTGTCTGATACCCATCTGCCAGACGTTGAATAAAGTCGTCCGCTCCTACTACTTTAGCAGCATCGATAACTTCTTCGTCGGTTGCAGTCGGTCTTCCAAAACGTATATTTTCCATAATTGTTCCAGAGAATATAAATGTATCTTGTAATACTACACTAATTTTTTGACGAAGACTATCAATCGTAACATCTCGTAAATCTCTTCCATCAATTTTTACTGCTCCAGAAGTAGGGTCGTAGAATCTACTTATTAGATTGGCAATTGTAGACTTGCCGCTTCCTGTATGACCAACTAAAGCAATGGTCTCGCCAGCATTAATATGAATAGATAGTTTTTTCAATGCAATTCTATCTTTATTGTAAGAGAACTCAACTTCATCAAATTCGATTTCTCCATGCATCTCGTCAATGTTATACGCATTGGTCTTTTCTGCTACATTAGGGCGTTCATCCAGGAATTCAAAAATTCTCTCAGATGATGCCATTGCCATTAAGAGCTGATTATACATCTGCCCCAGACGTGATATGGGTTCCCAAAACATTCCCAGAAAAAAAGCAAAAGAAACAAATGTACCCACTGTTATGGTATCATTTAATATTAAATATGCTCCATAAGAGATAAGTATAATTGTACCCGCAGCATCACAAATATCTACAAGCGGACGAAACATGGCACTCTTCTTAGCAGCATCACGAAAACTTTGGAAAAACCCAGTATTTACACCGTCGAAGAACTCCGCATTCTCTTTTTCCTGTGAAAAAGATTGAGTAATACGCATCCCTTGAATACCTTCATTTAAGTGTGAGTTCATCCTAGATTGATGCAGTCTTACCACTTGCCATGAACGACGTATTTTACGACGTAATGTTGTTGATATTAAAAACATTAATGGAATAATAATAATTACTGCTAAAGCAAGCGGTGGACTTAATACAAATAGTATTACTAAAATCCCCGATAACATTAATAAATCCATTAATAAGTTGATAATTCCATTTGTAAATAATTCCTGCAGAGAATTTATATCATTGAGAATTCGAACTAAAATAGATCCTGCTGAACGGCTATCAAAAAATCGGTGTGACAATCGTTGAACATGAGAAAATAGCTTTTGTCGCAAATCATAGATAACATTTTGTCCTAAGATATTCACCCATTTAATTCGAAATGTATTCGCAACAAAACTTATACCATAAAGAATTGCAATACCGATTACTAAATATGTTAATAACGTAGTATCTTTATTTGCAATTGCAACATCAAATGCTACTTTACCAATTAAAATCGGTATTGCTAAGCGGATTGCTGTTGATACCATCATTGCTAAAACTGCTCCAGGTAAATAAGTCTTCGAATACGGTTTTAAAAATTGTAAGAGCCTCCACATCTGCTGCCAGTTAAAAGGTTTTTCAATTGCTTGATCAATTGTATAATGAAACCGTTGTAAATGTTTACTTTCTGATTTTAGATTATCCTTATTTTTCGCCATCTATCTCACCTCCTATTTAACCGCACTCAATATTTCTTCTCGATCTTGGTATTGAATCTTAAATATACGTTCATACGGACCATTATTGTTTACGAGATAATCATGTGTACCTCTCTCTACAATTTCTCCATCTTCTAACACTAATATTTCATCTGCGTGTTTTAACGAAGAAATACGATGAGCTATAATAAAGGAAGTACGATTCTTCATTACTTCACGTAACGCTTTTTGAATATTAAATTCCGTTTCCATATCTACCGCAGAAGTAGCATCATCAAGAATGAGTATACTAGGATTAATACAAATCGCACGTGCAATTGCTATCCTTTGTTTCTGACCACCTGATAATCCCATACCCCTTTCTCCCAGAAGCGTGTCATATCCATTCGGTAGTTCCATAATAAAATCATGTGCTTGAGCTCTTTTCGCTGCTTGAATTATTTGATCTTCTGTGACCTCAGGATTTCCATAAGATATATTTTCTCGAATTGTTGTAGAAAAAAGGAACGGCTCTTGTAATACAAATCCAATCTGACTTCGAAGCGTCTTTAGCTTATAATCACTTACTGGAAGTCCGTCAAGTAAAACTTCTCCTTGTTCAGGTTCGTAAAATCTAGTAATTAATTGGGTAATACTTGTTTTTCCAGATCCAGTTGCACCAATTAAACCAATTGTTTTTCCAGGAGGAGCATCAAAACTAATATTCTTTAATGCTTTATCATCGTTCTTAATATAAGTTAATGTGACATCATTAAATTGTACATGTCCTTTTATAGTTGCTTCTATTGCTGATTCTTTCTCAACAATATCTTCCTTCGCTTCTAATATTTCTAACAATCTTTCTCCAGATGCTTTCGCTTGGGAAAACTGATTAATAATAAATCCTAAATTCATTAATGGTCCCATGATATACCATACCAGACTAAAAAAAGCGACCAATTCCCCTGGATTCAAGGATTCATTAATAACTAAGAACCCACCATAAGCTAGCAGAATCACTGCGGATACATTACCTATAAACTCCATCATTGGAAAGAATCTTGCCCACAGTTTTGATGTAAATAAATACTTCTGTCGATAATTATCATTACTATTAGAGAACCTTCCAATTTCAAAGTCTTCTCTGGATAATGATTTGACAGTATTCATCCCACTTATATTCTCTTGAACTCGTGTATTTAATTGTCCAAAAGATTTTCTTACATTACGAAAAGCTGGATGAACGCGTTTATCAAACTGAAAGACAACGATTGCTAAGAAAGGCATAGCTGCCATTGTTACAAGTGCCAATGGAACAGAGTAATAAAACATAATAGATAAACTAATAAGTATGAGTGATATTATTCGTAACAACTCTGCAAATCCAACTGAAAGAAAAAACCTAAACCCTTCTACATCAGCAGTTAACCGGGACATAATATCTCCAGTTTTAGCATTATCATAATATTTAAATGCTAAAGTTTGTAACTTATCATAAAGAGATTCTCTTAGCTTATAGACGGAAGTCATACCGAATAGATCGCCTAAGTATTGGAACGAAAACGTAGAGAAACCTTTGATAACCATTAACCCTAAGAAAAGTCCGCAAATCCATGGAATTAATTCATAACGTGACTGAAGTACAACATCATCAATCGTAATTTGTAGCATAATCGGATATACTACAGTAATCGAAGTAACAACTAACATAAACAATATAGACCATATAAAATACTTTTTATAAGGCCAATAAAAACGTTTTAGTTTCTTAAATGTTTCCAAATTTATTCCTCCTTTCACTTTTTACGTAATTATTAATATAACGGTTTCCGAAATAAATATCCACTATATTTTTAAATTTTTTTAAAATTATTTTTTTGCGCACTATTTTATGTAGTTAGATAAGCATACAATTTATGTATAAAAAAAGCAGATGGTTGTGTAAGCATCTAACAAGGAACATAAGAATGTAAAGAAAAGTTTTTAAGTCTATATTTACATTCAACTTGTTCCCATCTGAACCTCACAGTTTCATCTGCTTCTTATACTCTAATCGAATTGATATCAATAAATTTTAAATTGAATCAATTTCATAATTGTTTTATTACACTTTATCTCCTGGATAATCTTGCTATTTTGTTTTCAAGTAACGATGTATTACTTTTTCCTGACTGACTAAAACGAAGTTTACTTTCCTGATCAAATAAATAAAATGCAGGTACATATTTCACCCGAAACAATTGGCTTAAACTTTCATCCGTATCTGCAATTTTTGATGCAATTACATTAAATTGTGAAGACTTGTTACGTATTTTATTTAAATCATTGTCTTCATCAACTAGTGGTGTATGAATAAGGATTATTTGAGTATCACTAAAGTTATTTTGAAGTTTAGATAATTGTCTCATTGCCACGGAACAACTATCACAGCTAACCGACCAGAATACAATTAATAGTGGCTTCCCTAATTGAACAGAACGACCTTGATACCATTTTCCTTGTCTATGAAGATTTTCTGGCAAAGTATCATTAATTCGCATATATATTATTCACCTCTTGGAATATAGTCTTTTCTTATATATGTAAGTAATTGCTAATCTGACACAAATAACTGTATTTAAACTTTCCCAAAATAAAAAACTTGTGGAAAAATTATTCTCCACAAGTTTTTTGCGATTATATTTTATTATGATAACTTTTGGTCTACCATGTCACAAATTTGATTGGCACTTTGACCATCAGCATTAATCACAGGGCCAGCAATACTCGTTGTTTGTATCCCCATAACATTATTATCTTGACCAGATACAACACAACAATCACAATTTGATGCATCTTGTTCTGTACGAAGATCTACTACATCATGTCCCATTTCAGATAAAGCTTGCTTTACATCTGTTAAGGTAGATTCTACTGCAATTCGAGCCATTTAATTAACCTCCTAGAAAATATATTTCTAAGAATTAGCTTCTCTAATGCATCCAAATATTATTCATCAAAAAGATTGAATCATTGAAATCACAGCATTCACACCGACTCCAATTGCCTCTTCCTTTGGATTTAACCTTGCATTATGCAATCCATAAGAAGAATCTACTCCTAACCAAAACATAAAACCTGGAATCTCTTTTAACATGTCTCCAAAGTCTTCACCTGTCATTGCAGCACTAGCCTGTTGATAAGCAATGTTTTGTTTTTGATTTATTACATCTTTAAATTGCTGCACATAGGTAGCATTGTTTACTACTTGGTAATAATTAGCACCATAATCTACTTTAATAGAACAATCATAGCTAATTTCAAAACCTTTCATTAAACGGTTTAATTTACTCTTAATCATATCTATTGATTCTGCATCCGTTGATCTTATAGTTCCTTCTAAACGAGCAGTTTCTGCAATAGCATTTTGAACATATCCACTTTCCATTTTTCCTATCGTAATTACAGACCCATCAAGTGGATTTAGTCCCCTGGAGACTATTTGTTGTAATTGTACAACAAAATTACTAGCAGCAACCGTCATATCTTTTGTTAAATGGGGATATGCCGCATGTCCACCTACACCTTCAAAATCGATAAATAATTCACTTGTATTCGCAAATAATAAACCAGGTTTAGAAGAAACAGTTCCTATAGGAAGTTCAGGAGAAATATGCAATGCAAAAATCATATCTGGTTTCCATTGTTGAAATTCCTCAGATTCTAGCATTGGCCTAGCTCCACCGGGGCCTTCTTCTGCAGGTTGGAACACAAAAATAACATCATCATCAATTGGATCTTGAATGACTTTTTCCATCGCCCCTAGCGCAATCGTCATGTGTAAATCATGTCCGCAAGCATGCATCCTTCCTTCATGCAATGATGCATAAGGTAGATTCGTTTGCTCTAAAATTGGCAATCCGTCTATATCTGCACGAAAACCAATTTTTCTAGTTGGAGATTTACCGTGAACGTATACAAGAATTCCGGTTTTCCATTGTTTTATTTCAACATTATCTTTAGCAATTTCATTAATTCGTTCTAAAAGATACGTTTGCGTTTTTAATTCCTGAAAGCCTAATTCTGGTATTTGATGTAAATCCCTTCGAATTTGTTGTAAATTTAACATCATTCAACGCAACCTTAATTATCTAATTTACGAAGTTCTTGCTTAATTTCTGTTTTAGATTTTGTTTGTTCATCAATTTCCTTTAGTACTTTGGCTGGTGTACCACCAACAAGCGTATTAGGAGCAACATCTTTTGTGACGATTGAACCAGCTGCCACAATAGATCCTTTTCCAACAGTAATCCCTTCTAAAACAACAACGTTAGCTCCAATTACTACGTCATCTTCTACAATTACTGGCTTAGCAGAAGGTGGTTCGATTACACCTGCAAGAACGGAACCTGCTCCAATATGACAATTCTTTCCTACAGTTGCTCTACCGCCTAACACTGCATTCATATCAATCATTGTTCCTTCTCCAATAACAGATCCGATGTTAATCGAAGCTCCCATCATAATAACAGCCCCATCACCAATCTCTACTTGATCACGAATGATAGCACCAGGTTCAATACGAGCATTGATATTTTTCATATCAAGCATTGGAATAGCTGAATTTCTACGATCATTTTCAACGACATAGTCTTCAATTAATGATTTGTTTTCTTCTATGTATGCTTGAATATCTTTCCACTCACCAAATAATGTTCCACTTTTAGAATCAACAAACGTTTTTATTGAATTAGTCACTGAAAGCTTGTCTAATTCACCCTTTACATATACCTTAACAGGTGTACTTTTTTTACTATCTGATATAAATTGTATAATTTCATTAGCATCCATCATTATTTCAATCCTCCAATATAATAATCTCTTTATTACTTTAGCAGACGGTAAGTTATGTCGCAACTCAGACTATGTAGATTTTTTGTTTTAGAATTAAAAAAATAAACAGCCTCCATAAAAGAAGCTGTTATTTTTTATAAGCATTTATATATATGTTTTTCTTTACTTGTTTTAGAATTGCCCTTCTAGTTAGTATTCCATCAAAATAACCTTCATTATCTACAATACATATAAACGCATGATTAATTACTGCATTTAAACCATCTAGTATCGTATGATCCCTTGTTAATGTTGGTACATCTGTGTTCATTACTTCTTCGACCTTTATTTCAGCAAGTCTTTCCATTTCAAATTTCTCTAGACCTAATGTTTCATTTAAAATGACTGTTTTCCCTATAATTCCTACAAATTTATACGAGGAATCAAGAACCGGTACCGCTGCATAGCCTGATTTTACTAATACTAATAAAGCATGCTCTAATGGATTATTTATCTGTACATGGGCAACTTTTTCTGAAGGAACAAAATAATCACTAATTAACAAGTCAGATAATTGGGTTTCCTGAATCGTACTCAATACACTCGCCCCTTTCTATTTACATCTTGCAAAATAAGTCCATTCATTCTCCAAAACACTCCAACTATATTTTACCATATAAAAATAAATGACACCTCTATATCGTATTCTCTTTTGCAAATTCCAGAAATAAATTATACAATATGAGCATATGATCATATTGTAAAGGGATGAATCCAATGTCTATTAACTATTTAGAAGAAAACTCAATTGAACATATTTCACAGATATTTAAAGCATTATCTGATCCTACTCGTATTCGTATTTTGCATTTACTATTCCAGCAAGAATGTTCCGTTAATGAGATTGTTAAACATTTGAATCTTACGCAATCAGCTATTTCTCATCAATTAAAATATCTAAGACAATTGCATTTAGTTAAGAAGAGGAGAGAAAAGAATATGTACTTTTATTCTCCTGACGACGAGCATGTTATTAAATTGTTAGAACAAGCTATTGAACATATGAAGCATACAACTAAGGAGGAATAATAATGGATCACAACCATGATCATTCCCATCATCATCACCATACAACAAATAAGAAAGTTCTTTTCTGGAGCTTTATTATTATTTTTTCATTTATGATTGTAGAGGCTGTTGGAGGCATACTCACCAATAGTCTAGCTTTATTATCTGATGCTGGGCATATGTTGAGTGATGCAGCTGCTTTAGGATTAACTCTTCTTGCATTTAAAATCGGAGAAAAGAGCATTACCGCTAATAAAACATTTGGTTATAAACGCTTTGAAATTATTGCTGCCTTTATTAATGGTGTAACGCTTATTTTGATTTCAATTTTTATTTTTATCGAAGCCATTCGACGTTTTGTTGAACCACCTGAAGTTAGTGGAACTATGATGATTATTGCCTTTATTGGTTTATGTGTTAATATACTGGTTGCTTGGCTCTTAATGAGGGGAAATGCTGAAGAGAACTTAAATTTAAAAAGCGCACTACTCCATGTAATGGGTGATTTATTAGGATCTATAGGAGCTCTGGTGGCTGGAGCCTTTATTTTACTTTTTAATTGGCATATTGCTGATCCTATTGCGAGTATTATTGTAGCAATACTAATTATTATATCCGGTATTCGTATAACTAAAGATTCGTTGCATATTTTAATGGAAGGTAAGCCAACTAATATTAATATCGCTGAAATGAGAAGAAGTTTATTGTCATTAACTGGAGTAAAAGACGTACACGACATTCATGTATGGTCTATAACTTCCGAATTTCCATCCATGAGCTGTCATATACAAGTAACAGAACAAACAAATAGAGATCAATTATTAGAAGAAGCAACAAGATTACTTCAAGAATCTTTCCGTATATCGCATAGCACTATTCAAATAGAAGGAATGAACATCTCCTCTTGTGAATCATGTGACCATTCATAACACATTATACTAAAGCTGAAAGAAACTAAATGATAAAACGCCAATTATTAACTGTGTAGTTATCTTTCAGCTTTTTCTTTTGTTTACTTTCAATTCATTCAAAACAATTCACTTTATAATTAAAATTTGTATATATTCATGCTATACTTTGTACATCTGTTTATTAAGAGAGGCATGAGATAGATGAACCGAAGAACTTTTATAAAACGCTCTTTCGGGAGTTTAATAACTTTAGTTGGACTTAGTGGTGGGACATATTTTTATGCACGTGATATAGAACCAAATCTATTAAAAATCACTGAAGAACCCATTCACTATCCTAATATCCCAGCTGCCTTTCATAATTTTAAAATCATTCAATTCTCCGATACACATATCGGCTTCCATTATGATTTAGATCAGTTTAAAGAGCTTGCTATAAAAATAAATCAGCTTCAACCAGATTTAATACTATTTAGTGGCGATTTAGTTGATAAACCAAATCAATTCTATTGGGACGATCGAATCGTCGAAATCCTTCGCTCGATGAATGCAGAGCATGGGAAATATTGGATATATGGAAATCATGACCATGGAGGTTATGGTACGGAGATTGTAAAAGATATTATGGAAGCTGGAGAATTTATATTACTACAAAATGAATCTGTACCCATAAGTAAAGATGGTAGTTATTTTACTCTGGCAGGTATTGATGATGTTATGTTAGGAAAACCTGATTTAAATACGGCTTTGCAAAATCAACAAGAAAATGATTTTACTATTCTATTATCCCACGAACCAGATTTTGCCGATATCACCAAAAACTATCCTGTCCAAGTTCAATTATCTGGTCATAGTCATGGTGGTCAGGTACGTTTTCCATTTATTGGGGATCTTTATACTCCCCCCTACGCTGAAAAATATGTACAGGGAAAATATGAACTTCATCAAAATTTTACCCTTTATGTAAACAGCGGAATTGGTACTACTAGGCTTCCCTATCGATTTTTATGTAAGCCAGAACTTCACATGTATGAATTAAAGGCAAAACGATAAGCACCTTCACACCGTTGTGGTTATCGTTCTGCTACCACTAAATATTAGTACTACAAGGCTATGAATTGGTCATTTATGGACAGTTTATCCCTAACTTATCCTTTTTTGCTTAGCCTCTTTTTTTAAAGTGTGGGAATTACTGACTGTTTTATTCGAATAAATGTCATAAATCGTTCATCACACTCTATTCATTTACATGATACAATTACCATAAAATAGTATTGAAAGGGAATTTATAAAAAATGAGAAATTTAATATTATTACTTTTATTAAGCATGGTTCTTGTAGGTTGCGGTGAAGATTATAATATTGAATCAACGATGTCAGAAAAAGTTACTGATTTTCAATTTACCAATCAAGACAATGAAGCTGTTTCATTAGGCGATCTAGAAGGCGAATGGTGGGTTGCCAACTTTATCTTCACTAATTGTACAACGGTATGTATGCCAATGACATATAATATGTCACAGCTACAAGAAATGATTGAAACTGAAAATCTGGATGTGCAGTTAATTTCATTCAGTGTAGATCCCGAAAACGATTCCCCAGAAGTATTAAAAGAATATGCACAAAATTACGATGCCAGCTTTGATAATTGGTCATTATTAACTGGATATGAATTTGAAACAATTCGAGAATTATCGATAAAATCATTTAAAAACTTTGTTCAAGCTCCTCCTGAAGGCACAGATCAAGTAACGCACGGCACCTCATTTTTCCTAGTGAGTCCGGAAGGTGAAGTAATTAAAAATTACAATGGAATAGAAGAACAGAGTATGGAAACAATTGTACAAGATCTAAATAAGGTACAATAAATAAATATAAAATCCCAGAAGATCCCATCATACTTATTTTGATAGGATCTTCTCTAATTTATAAAGTAAAATACTCTTTCAGCTATTTCCTACTATAAAAACGATATTTTTAAATTGTTTTTACTACAAGTTATTGAAAATGGACAAGCGTTGCGTTAGGATATAGTATATCTTTTCTTATTGGGAGGAGAAAGAAAAATGTCCGACGATGTATCCGTGCATAAACTTGCACAAGCATTATTTTCTATAAATAAACACGCAAAAACCGCTCCAGAGCCAAAGCACTTATACCAAATTAAAAAGAAAGCAATCCATCAATTATTAAAAGAAAAAAAAGCCAGAAAAATTGGATTGCATTTTTCTGACCATCCAAAACTTAGTAGCCAACATTCTACATTACTAGTAAAAGTAGACCACTACTTCTTTCATATCCCTCCAACGAAGGAAGATTTTAAAACTTTGGAGCATTTGGGTTCATTAGATCAAACATACCGAAATCCTCATACAAAGATGCCACTTTCTCAAGCAAAAAAACTAGTTTATCAATATATTGGTTGGAAACCAGAAAAAAAGAATCCTTCTCAAACAAGAAGATATCAATCGAATTATTATACCCCTTCTTCTTTAGGTAAAATGGAATGGCCACCAACTAAATCAAAACGTTTTTAAGATGTTATATTCATTCTTCTTTTGGGTATAGAACAGAAAGGAGGAATGAAGACATGGAACTTCAAGACTTCATTTATGAATTACACAAGTATGCTGAACAAACACATGTATTAAAAGACAAATTTGAGAAACTATCTGAAACAGAAAAGCAACTTGTGATGAACGCAGCTCCAGATAGTTTAAAAACACCTAATGAATATTTCCATCCGGTATATGAATGGTTGGAAAATACTACAGAACAATTGCATACCCATCAAAATATAAAATAACCAAAGGACAATGTCCTTTGGTTATTTTGCTGGTTTTTTTTGCAAAAAACGTGCTATTGGAGATACAATTATGATACAAAATCCAAATAAAGCACTAATCTGTAAACCAACTTTTAATGCTCGGTTTAATTGAAAACTATCAACATAATTTGTCACAATTAATATGAATATAACTAATAAGAGCGTAACTACTATATAAGACATTAAACGATTCATCTTTCTATTTATTGCCCAACGAGATAGTGGTCTGATAAAGTAATAAATAAGCATGCAAAATAGGAAAAAGAGAATTACATAAACATATAATTCATCAATACCTATGTTTCCAAATGTAATAATATCTTGTAACAACATAATCATCTTCCTATATTTATAGTTTATCTTGCATTATTGACATATATAGAAGAGATATACATATTGTTATCATTCATTTCGTTATAAGATCGTCAAGGGGGACTTTAATGTTAAATCGACATATAATACTCATTGTTATTGGAGCAGGACTTTGGGGTACGATTAGTTGGTATGTAAAACAATTGAGTCAATTTGGATTCACTTCGATGGAAATTGTAATATTACGGGCGTGGTCCACAGCAATTATTTTAGTACCTTTCTTATTAATGACCAATAGAAATCAATTAAAATTAAAAGCTTGGTCTGACCTTAAATATTTTATAGGTACTGGAATTTTTAGTATTATTTTCTTTAATTATTGCATGTTTACTGCCATAGAATTAACAACAATTCCAGTTGCTACTTCTTTACTTTACACAGCACCAGCTTTTGTTACTATACTGTCTTGGATTTTATTTAAAGAACAACTGTCCTTATATAAAATTATTGCTTTATTTAGTACACTAATTGGAACTTGTCTAGTTGCTGGTATTGCTGGATCTAGTTGGCAAAATATACATATAACTGGGATATTATTTGGACTAGGTTCAGGATTCGGATATGCACTATATAGTATATTTAGTAAATATGCGCTTCAAAAGTATTCAAGTTTAAGTGTTACCACCTTTACTTTTATCGTCGCAGCTGTTGCATTGATTCCATTTTTCCCATATCAAGCAAAGATGCATTTACTTTTGGATCCAGCTCCTTTCCTTCTTGCTATCGGGCTCGGTTTTCTGCCTACTGCTTTAGCCTATATCTTATATACATATGGTTTACAATTTGTAGAAGCTTCAAAAGCTTCTATATTATCAACGATTGAACCAGTTGTGGCTACATTTATAGGCATTGTAGTTTTTACGGAACCATTTTCTATTATACAATTTATAGGTATGCTCGCGATTATTGGAGCTGTCCTAATCATGCAATTTTCCAATAAACAACAAATAAGACAAGGAACCTAAATACGGTCCCTTGCAGTTATTTTCTCTTAATTCTTTTGTCTCTCAGCAAGAACGATTGCTTCTTGTTTATTTTCTAATCGAAGCTCAATTTGTGTTATACTTTCTTCATCATTTAAAAGTTCTTGTTTATTTTGATTAACTAGCTGCTCAAAATCTAGCGCTTTAGGTCGCATAAGTCATCCTCCTATTTATCTGTTAGTATTATTATACCCGAAAAATATATTATAAATCTAAATTATTTGAACATTTTATTAAAATTTTCCTTAATTATGAAAAAGGTATGGTGAATTATATGGAACATTTATTAAATCAACAAGTACAAAACATAGAAATATCAGGAATTCGAAAGTTTTTTAACCTAGTTTCTAATGAAGAAGACATTGTTTCTTTAACCATTGGTCAACCTGACTTTTATACTCCTAATTCAATTAAACAAGCTTCTATACATGCAATTAAAAATAACCAAACAACTTATACCGCAAATGCTGGTGTTTTGGAATTACGAAAAGCGATTGCTAATTATTACGAATCTCGTTATCAGATTTCATATCATCCAGAATCTGAAATCATTGTAACTTCAGGAGCTTCAGAGGCTATTGATATTACACTCCGCACGATTTTAGAGCCTGGTGATGAAGTAATCTTACCTGCACCCATTTATCCTGGATATGAACCATTAATAACACTGTCAAGAGCAATATCAATCCATGTAGACACAACAAAAACTAATTTTAAATTAACGAAACACCAACTACAAGAAGTAATTACGGACAAGACCAAATGTATAATTATCCCTTCTCCTTCCAATCCAACTGGTGCAGCCTATACAAAGGAGGAGCTAGATGAAATCGTTTCTGTATTAAGAGATAAAAAGATATTTATACTTTCTGATGAAATTTATAGTGAAATTATTTTTGATCAATCTCATGTATCTATAGCTTCATACCCTGAGATGAAAGATCAAACAATTGTAATTAACGGCTTGTCGAAGTCGCATTCCATGACTGGCTATCGTATCGGATACGCTTTAGCACCTAATTGGTTGTCTAAGCATATGTTAAAAGTTCATCAATATAATGTTTCTTGCGCTTCCTCCATCAGTCAATACGCTGCACTAGAAGCTTATAAATCTAACGATAACCATTTACAATTAATTAAAGATACTTATAAAAATAGAAGGGATTTAGTGTATGATCGACTTACTTCAATGGGGGTTGATGTTCAACTACCACAAGGTGCGTTTTACATGTTCCCTCGTTTTCCAATGAAAAATGAAAACTCATTTGAATTTGGTTTGACATTAGTAAAACAGGCGAAAGTTGCACTTGTACCTGGAAGTAGCTTTTCACAACACGGAGAAGGCTTCATGAGATTATCATATGCCTACCACGAAGATGTATTAAATAAGGGTCTAGATCGAATAGAAAAGTTTCTAAACCAGTAAATAATGTTGAGAAAATTTAAGATAATTAATCTCGAAAAATAATAAAATTTATGCTACGATTAATATAACCTATATCATCGGAGGATGGTCCACTGTGACTAACAAAAAAGATAAAAATGAATGGGTCAGTGGCATAAAAGCAATTGTATTAGCTATTATTGTCGCCCTTTTTTTGCGAACGTTCATATTTGCAACCTCTATTGTAGAGGGTGAAAGCATGGCACCTACACTTGAAAACGGGGAAAGAGTTATATTTAATAAAGTAGTTTATATGCTTGATGAACCTGACCGGGGTGATATTGTAATTATTCATCAACCTCCTAAGAATTATGTAAAACGTATTATCGGATTACCTGGAGAGGAAATCGAAATAAAAGATCATCAATTATATATTAATGGAGATGCTTATACGCAATCCTTCCTCTCTAAAGATGCATTATATGCTACAAGCAACTTCGGTCCAATCATCATACCCGAAGAAAATTACTTTGTGATGGGAGATAATCGACTTATTAGTAAAGACAGCCGAAATGGACTTGGATATATACCAAAAGAAGATATCATCGGTAAATCAGAATTAATAATTTATCCTTTTAATGAACTGGGCAGAACAAATTAAAAAAGACAGATTCGATTTTTTAACGAATCTGTCTTTTTATTATTCATTATCCATTAAGCAGTACCCGATATTTAGTACAATAATTCCAAAACAAACAACACCGAATAATAGTTCCATTAAAAAGGCACCCCTTTCCTTTCTATGTACAATTCTATAATTGTAGTATATCCCGCTTCTTTCATATTACCAATAAACCATTTGAAAATAAACATATTTCTCACCTTTTTACAAAAAGGTTTTTTTCATACCCGGTACAAACGTCTATACACATTTACCATATATGCATACAGTATTAATGTAACATCGGGAGGTGAAAAAGCATGGGCTATGGATACGGCGGATACGGCTGTGGCGGTGGCGGTAGCTACGGTAATGGTTTTGCATTGATTGTAGTGCTTTTTATCTTGTTGGTAATTGTAGGTGCTGCATTTTACTGCTAATTTTAGTAAATCAAGCAATGGCTTGTGCTGAACAAAATGCACAAGCCATTTTGTTTTGGGAGTTATGAAAGGTAACGATTGGTGTTATTACTGTTCATTTCTTTAACTTAACCAATTATAATTCTTTCTTTCGGAAAATGATATTTGGCTTTCTTCTTTTTCCGCTTAAAAATAAGTAAAAATGTAACAATTCCAATTCGACCTATAAACATTAATAACATGATTAGAACCTTACTTATATTTGATAATTCACTTGTGATACCTAGTGATAGCCCAACTGTTCCAAAAGCAGAAGTTACCTCAAAAATAATTTCTTCTAATGAAAAAGGCTCTATGGCAGTCAAAATCAATGTTGAAAAAATAACCAATGTAATAGCGAATAATGTGATTGAAACTGCTTTTATTAAATCTTCATTATATACTTCTCGATTAAAAATACGTACACTATTTCCTCCTCTAATATATGTAAAGACAAAGATAATAGCTAAAGCAAAAGTTGTAGTACGTATCCCGCCTCCGGCACTACTCGGTGAGGCCCCAATAAACATTAACCCAGACATAAACAATTGATTTGTCTCTGTAAGTAAGCTAACATCCATTGTTGCCAAGCCACCGCTTCTAGTTGTCACGGATTGAAAAAATGCGTAAAATAAACTCTCATGCCACGTCAAATCTTTAAAGAATGCATTCATATCTAATAAATAAATTCCAAGAGCACCGATCACAATAAGTACAAAAAAAGTAAATGTAGTTACCTTCGTAAATAAACTAAAGTGAAATAAATTTTTTTCAGTCCTTTTACGGAAAAGATACTCTTTCAACTCAATTAATACAGGAAAACCAATTGCTCCAAATATAATCAATAAGATATTAATAAATTGTACAAAATAATCATCCTTAAAAAGAATCAACGATTGTCCAGTTATATCGAAACCACCATTAGAGATAGCACTAATTGTTCCAAAAAAACCTTGTAAATAGGCCTCTTTAGCAGTAGGAAAATATTGTAAAAAATAGGTCCCCAAGATTAAAAATCCAATCAATTCAATGATTAGTAATACATAAATAATTCCTTTGATTAACCTAACCATACCATCAAAATGAGTTTGATTTTGATCAGTCATTATCATACTGCGTTCTTTGAACCCTATTCGTTTCCCTAATACTAACCATATTAATGTTCCAATCGCCATAATACCTACTGCACCAAGCTGCATGATGATTGCTAAAAATATAATTCCGGTTGTACTAAAACTATCCACTATGGTTATTGTACTTAAACCCGTTACACTAATTGCACTAACAGCTGTAAACATGATATCGATAAATGGTATACTCACATTCGGTTTGTGAGCAATTGGTAAAGATAAAAGGATCGTTGAAAAAACGACTGCAATACCATAAAACAGTAATAGTAATTGTACCGGTGATAATTGATTTAGTATATTACGTTGATATTTACTCTTCTTAAACATATATTTTCTCCTAGATAAGTATAATAATTAAAAACTCTTTTTAAATTCACGAATAAGCTCCAGGCCTTCGTAACCTTCTTTCACTAACTTTGTTAATAAGTCCTCTACAATACTTTTTCCTTTATCAACAATCTTTCCTAACAATAATACATTAATTTGATTACCAATTTTATTAATTGATTGTATATTGGTAATAAAAGTTGCTGGTTCATTCGTATCCTTTGTAATAGTGGCTTGTATCATTATTTCTTGGTTTTGTTTCTCTATGAAATAATCCTCATAAGCTTTATCAATATAAGCTTCTACTAGCCATTGATCATGTTCATCTTCTCTATTAATAATTAATCCATCTAGTAATTTTATTTCATATGGATCCATTTGTTTATCGTGCTCAAGTATTTCAAGTTTGCGTAGTTTAAATGTTTTCATAATATCACCATCCTGACTAACATTTTATCCATATACTATCGAGTGTACCAAAAAAAGTACTCTGTGGTAAAAATAATTCTTAATATCCAATTTTTATTATTTACAGAAAAGTAACACAAAATAATATATAATAGGAGTTATATACTAATAATCTGAGGAGAAAAGTCTTATGAAATACATATCCCTTGCATTTTTTATATGCATCATTTTCTTATTTGGATTAGTTGCTTGTTCGGATAATAATGATGCAATTATTAAGAAAGTGGAATCTGCTGAAGAAGTGAAAGACCCTGTACTTATCGAGGAAGTAGATGAAAAAGACGAAGAAGTCGATCAATACATTGAGTTCTTTCTAGAAGATGAACAACTCACCATTAATTTAAATAGAGTCGCTATACTTGATTATTATTTACAAGGAGCTGAAAACAGAGAAGAAGCAATAAGGAATATGAATATGCAACGTCTTCCAATTGAAGAGCAACCAGTATATTTACTTGAATTTTCTTGTATTAATGATAGATGTTCGTATCTTATCTTTAACGATAATGAGAGTAATGCTGCAATATTATTAGCTGATGTTGCAGGTTATTCAAACTACTATGTTTCCCCTAATAACGAAAATATCATTTTTCAATTTATAAGAGAATCGCAAAATGTTCCTTTATCTCATTTAGTTTCTATTGATTTAGACGAGTGGAGTGTTGTTTCTTTGATTATGCCTGAGAGCGATGATACGATAATAGAATATACAAGACCAATATTAGGAGTGGATTGGATAAATGATCATGAGATTAGAATAAAATCACCAAAACTAGACGAATTAACAATCCAATCATACCGTTCTTGGAATGAATCTGAAGAAAAAAAATACGAACATCACACCATGATAATCTCAAAAAAGAGTAATAATGACTAGGAGGTATTAAAATATGAATAAAATTATTGAAACACTTAAAAACCATCGATCGGTTCGCAAATTTACGAATGAGCCTCTAACAGATCATCAAATAAAAGAAATTATTGAATCTGCCCAATGTGCATCTACATCTAGTAACGTTATGGCATATACTATTATTGGAGTTACCGATAGTGCACTGAAACAAAATCTGTATGAAATCTCTGGACATAAACATGTAAAAACAAGTGCACATTTATTACTATTTTGTGCGGATCTCCATCGTATACATCACCTTGAAGAAAATCCAGATGAAAATCCTGACTATCTAAACAATTTAGAAAGTACGGAACAATTTATGGTCTCTGTTATTGACGCTACCTTAGCTTCACAAAATGCTGCAATAGCAGCGGAATCAATGGGATTAGGAATTTGTTATTTAGGAAGTTTGCGTAATAATATACGTAAATTTAATGATTTATTACATTTACCTCAACATGTTATACCATTATTTGGGTTAGCAATTGGATATCCTGATCATCAACCCGATATCAAACCACGCTTGCCTATGGAAGCTATATACCATGAAAATACTTACAGACCATTCGAAGATCAGAAAAGTTACATCCAAAAATATGATGAAACAATAACGGATTATTATGCAAGTCGTTCTTCAAATAATAGAATCGATACATGGACCAATCAAATGAAAAGGAAATTCGCCATTCCAACACGTATGGATGTTAGCTCTTTTGTACAAGAAAAAAATATGAACAGAAAATAAAGTGAAATTTCATTTAATTGGGCTTACCGTTCTTTCCCACCTATCTTCTTCGGCAAGGATTGCTTATTGCCTATTATTACATGGAGATAAACAAAGACCGAGGTTGTTAAGAAATCTAAACGACCTCGGTCTTTTTATATATCAAATTTAATTTTTTCCTTATATTCAAACTCTACATCTTCCCCATCAACTTTGCATTTCACCTTAATTTGAATATATTCATTATCTTCAGGAAAATCTAAATCTGTCTTAGGTTGATAATAAATACTTCCATTACTCATTTGTCTTTGAACCATTTCTCCATCAAATGAATGTGTATTATACGATACAGAGATTAAAGGTTGTTTATGTTCTACTACAACTGTATCATCTCCTAAATACTGTATTGAGTTTTGTACTTGAACTCCCTCTTCTGTCTGTTGAATACGTATATGTAATAAAAAATCATCTTCAAAGGATACTGTTGACGTTTTTCCTAATACTACTTTTTCTTTATCCAAGTTTAAGAAAACCACTATTCCTGTAATTAAAATAAGACAAATAATCCATCGAATCCATTTTTGCATTTTACCTACTCTCCCTACTATATTAGACGACTTACCCAAGTAAAAAGTTTCACTTATTTCACCTGTCATTAAATGGAAATGTATTAAAAGAATAAAAAACGCAGGGTGTTTACAAAATAAATATGTATATCTTTTAAGAAAGGATGAGGTAATGTGACTGTCGGAACACAAGTAAAACAGACCATCGCTGGATTAAAAAGCGCACAAGCAAGCTTTGAACAATTTGCTCTTCAAACAGATAACAAACAAGCGCAACAAATTTATCAACAAGCTGCACAACAAACACAAGCCATTTTAGATAGTGTTGAGCCACGTATGCAACAAATTGAACAAGAAGAACCCCAATATCGTCAATAATTGTTAGAGATTAGGGATATAACAAAAAGGATTAATTCAAAAGATAAATTATTATTCATTGTTGCTTACTCCTTTATGATAAAAGGTAGCAAAAACTAAGAAGGTTTTCTAAACCTGGTACGTTTCATTGTTTATTTATTCTTTGATTGGATGTCTTTTGATTAAGCACTTTTTGTCCCTCTCTCTTTTACATACAAAAAGCGAGGTATTTGATATGAGGAAAATGATTCTTAGGATAGCTATTATGTGTTTATTTATTCTATCAGCATGTAATCAGGAAACAGGTCAGAATACACAAGATCTCAATAATAATCCATCTATTGAACAAATAAATACCAATTCCAACATCACTAGTCAACAACCTTCTAATAAAGCAAAAAAATTACTTTCACAATATGAAGAAGTTACGGAAGTACATGCAGTCAATACGAAACACACATTGCTTGTCACCGTTAATATTGAGCATCATGAACGTTTTACGCTTGCTAAGAAACGTAAACAATATCAAAAGATGTTGGAACAAGAATTTAAAGGTGAACATGTTGAAGTCTCAACTGATAAGAAAATATTAATTGAAACTCGAAAAATTGAAAAGAAAATTAAAGAAAATACGATAACTAATCACAAGATTAATCAGGAAATAGATAGAATTATTCACTTAGCTAGAGAACAAACATAAAGAAAGAGTGAGACAAAATGGCAAATAATAAAAAAAAGAACCTCCCTCCTGAGCAACAAAAATATCAGGATTTCCAACAAAAAAGAGAAGCAAAACGACCGATTCTAATAAATTGTATCAAAGCATTTCTAATTGGCGGTTTGATTTGTCTTATAGGGCAATGTATCTCGACCTTTTATTTATATCAATTTAATTTTACCGAACAAACTGTAGGTAACCCTACGACTGCCACATTAATTTTTATAACTATGTTATTAACAGGATTCGGTGTTTACGATCGAATTGGTCAATTTGCTGGAGCTGGATCTGCGGTGCCTGTTACTGGATTTGGTAATGCGGTTATTTCAGCTGCGATTGAACATCGCACTGAAGGATTTATTTTAGGTGTCGGAGGCAATATGTTAAAGCTAGCAGGACCAGTAATTGTCTATGGGGTATTTTCAGCATTTGTCGTTGCGTTAATTAAAACTATTCTTATTCAATGGGGTGGATTGTAATGTTAATCGGACATCGTACGTGGCAGTTCATCAATAGACCATCAATTATAACAACCGGAACAGTTGGGGGACCTTTCGAAGCAAACGGAAAAATTCCAGAAGCCTTTGACACCTTACACGAAGATATGTGGATCAATCAAGATTCCTTCGAAAAAGCACAACAAAAAATGCTAGAAGAAGCATGTCAAATAGCAATTAAGAAATCCCCTATCGAGAAAGAAAATGTCGGTTTTTTTCTCGGTGGTGATCTAATAAATCAAATCACCCCAACCAGCTTTGCTGCTAAAACAGTAGGTTCACCATACTTAGGAGTGTTTAGTGCTTGTGCAACTTCTATGGAAAGTTTAGCTCTTGCAGCAACAATCATTAATTCAGGTGGTGCAGATTATATTTTAACCGGGGCATCGAGTCATAATGCTGCAGCAGAAAAACAATTTCGTTATCCAACAGAATATGGCGGACAAAAACCACCTACTGCTCAGTGGACAGTAACAGGCGCTGGTTGTGCATTAGTAGCAAAACAAGGAAATGGGCCCTATGTAACATCTGCTACGATTGGAAAAATTGTGGATATGGGAATGACCGACCCATTCAATATGGGTGGAGCAATGGCAGCAGCTGCAGCTGATACAATTGAGGCACATCTACAAGACAAGAAGATTGATCCTTCTTATTATGATTTAATTATTACTGGAGATCTTGGTCATATTGGTAGAGAAGTTTCGTTAGATTATATGCATGAACGAAATATCGATATTAATCCGGATCAATATGTAGATTGTGGCTTAACCATTTATCGAGAAGGTCAGCCAGTGTTAGCTGGTGCAAGTGGTCCAGCTTGTTCAGCTATCGTGACTTACGGACACTTTCTAAAGCAAATGGCAGAAGGTAAACTAAAACGTATTTTAATAGTAGCAACTGGCTCGCTTCATTCTCCATTATCGGTGAATCAAAAAGATCCTATTCCATGTATTGCCCATGCAGTATCTATTGAATCAGGGAGTGATAACGAATGATTTTTTTCTGGGCTTTTGTTGTTGGTGGCCTCATCTGTGTGATCGGCCAACTAATGTTTGATGTATTTAAACTTTCTCCTGCACACACGCTAACTATTTTAGTCATTAGCGGTGCAATTCTCGATGGAATCGGATTATATGAGCCCTTAATTGATTTTGCGGGTGCTGGAGCAACTGTTCCTATCACTAGTTTCGGTAACTCCCTTGTACATGGAGCAATGCAAGAGGCCGAGAAGCACGGACTGATTGGAGTAGTAACAGGAATGTTTGAGGTTACTAGTGCTGGTATTTCAGCGGCAATCATTTTTGGAGTAATTGGAGCATTAATATTTAAACCAAAAGGATAGGGGATGTCATTTATGACTGTAGGATCACAAGTAAAAAGCTGTTACGCTTCTATAAAGAGTATTGAAAGTGCCCTAGAGTCTCTACATGAGACTACTCGAAATAATGAACTGCAAACCGCTATTGAACAAGCAAATATACTTCTATATGAAGTAAAAAATGATATGAACAATCAAGTAATAAAATTGACAAAAGAGGAACCACAGTATAAATCTTAGGAGGATGTCATATGCCAGAATGGACAATTGTAATATTTCGCTCCTTCACTTTGATTATTATTCTTTTTCTTTTAGTTAAATGGCTTGGCACAAAACAAATATCACAATTAAATGTTTTTGAGACCATTACAGGTATTGTGCTAGGAGGAATAGCCGCTGTCCATACAATGGATCCAAGTACTAACTTTTACTATGCACTGCTTGCTATGTTTATCTGGTTTATTGTACCTTTTGGAATAGAAAAGTTCTCGTTAAAAAGTAAACGAGTTAGAGATTTTACAGAGGGAAAAAGTACTGTTTTTATACAAGATGGAAAGATTATGGAGGATAATTTAAAAAAAGAAGGATACTCGACCGATGAATTGATGGAAAAACTAAGGGATAATAATGTTTTTTTAGCATCCGATGTAGAATTTGCTGTACTTGAGCCTTCTGGTACATTCAATATTCTTCCTAAAAAAGAAAACCGACCTTTAACTGCTAAAGATTTAGGGATAACCGTAGCACCTGATAAAGAACCGCAAACAGTAATTATGGATGGCAATATCATGCTAGAACCATTGGCAAATGCTGCTTTAAATCCAGAATGGCTTCATACAGAATTAGAAAAACAAAATATAACACTCGAAAATGTATTCCTAGGACAAGTAGACCACCAAGGTCAATTGTACGTTGATCTTTACGATGATCATCTTGCAGTAGCTACTCCGAATCAATCGGCTTTACTATTAGCAACAATAAAAAAATCACAAGCGGATTTAGAACTTTTTGCCTTAGCAACAGATAATCCTACTTCAAAATCCATCTATCAAGCTTGTAGTGAAAAAATGAACAAAGTGCAAAACATTTTAGAACCACATTTAAATTAGAAAATAAACATACTAAGATTATTTAGTAAGAGGAAGACAGAAGTATTTAGTCAAAATATAAACCCAAATGATTTGATTCAACAATCCGTTTTTAGAAATATACTCCGCCTATCCAACAGGCTGCTGGTGAGCCTCCGGTGTCTCATGAACCGGAGCTCCCTATGCCTTTACCCTCAAACGATTATCAGTATATTACTTACGATTATTTATTATTATCCTTTGTTAATTACATATAATGGTTCTAAGAGATGCGTATTGCTATTTTCCCAAATTGTTTTCCTGCTTTTAAATACTCTAAAGCATCTAAGCTTTCTTCTAAATTAAAAACCTTATCTACAACTGGATGCGTTTCATATTTAATGTAATGATCCAATGCAGCCTCTAACTCTTCTTTACATCCCATCGTAGTACCAATTAGCTGGTATTGTCCATAGAAAAATGAACGTAAATCAAATTCAATTACATCTTCCGTAGTTGCTCCAAATGTAACAAACCGTCCACCTTTTTTTAATACAGCTAAAGAACGATGAAAAGTGGCTTTCCCTACACTGTCAATAACCATATCTATGGTTTCTTCCTTTAAAGCTTTTTCCCAATCATCCGAAGTATCCAGTACAACGTCTGCCCCTAAATGTTTCGCTTTTTCTTGTTTATCTTTACTACGTGATGTAGTAATTACTCGAGCTCCATGATTTTTAGCAAAATGAATTAGAAATGATGCAACTCCGCTTCCTGCACCAGGTATAAATACAGTCTCACCGGGTTGTAACTTACCCTTCGTAAAGATTGCTCGATAACCAGTAATTGCTGCCAAAGAAAACACGGCTGCTTCTTCCCAAGACAAGTAAGCTGGCTTTGGTTCTACTTGGTCTGAGGCAATCACTATTTTCTCAGCTATGGTTCCATGATCGGGCATCCCTAAAATGTCAAATTCTTCTGGGGGAGCATCACTGTTTTTTTTCCATCGTAATGACGGATTAATCATTACTTCATCTCCAACTTGTACGTTCTGCACTCCATCTCCGATAGACTCTATCACTCCAGCACCATCAGAACCAAGAATTAAAGCCTCTTGATTACTGCCTCTTCGTTTCGGAATTGCTAAGTCTCTTCGATTTAAACCTGCTGCCTTTAATTTAACAATAACTTCATTTGAAGCTGGTGTTGGCTCGTCCATATTTTTGATTGTAACTCGATCAAGCTCGTGTACTAATCCTCTCATCTAATCATCCCTTCTACATAAAGCTATTCATTTTCTCTAATTGCTCCATACTTGTTATATCTTCGGTAAATAATGGGATTGTAACTTTATTTTGGCTTTGAAAATACTCATTGATTAAATCCATATACTGTTGTTCATGTTCTTTTCTTCTTTTATAAAACGAGCCATCTACATTTTCAGGTAATACTTTATTTATAATTACAGTATCAACAAGAAGATGGTATCGCCCTAACAAAGCAATTGCTTTTTTGGTTTCCAATATAGGAAGTCTTTCAGGATTTAATACGAATAGAAAACCTGTTTGTTGTTGATCAAGTAAGATTTCCCTTGCTTTAGAAAAGCGAAGCTGTCTTTCGTGTAGAACATCGTATATCGGATCTTCTACAGCTGCTCCGTCATTTAGTAGTTGTGAATAATTATCGTTTGTTTTCTTACGCTTTTTTAATAATCCCTCTATCCATATCCCCATTAATTCCGGTAGAGTTAACAAGCGAATTGTATGTCCAGTTGGAGCAGTATCAAATATTAGTTTATCAAACTGATTCCCTTCCTCCAAAATGATTGAAATCAATTTATCAAATAAAGCTGCTTCGTCGGCACCAGGAGAAGCTTTTGCAGTATCCAACTGTCGGTTAACCTCGTCAATCATTCCGACATGCACCACACCTTGAATATTTTCCTTCACGGATCGAATATAAAAATCGGTCTCTATTTCAGGATCAATTTCTAAGCCATAAAGAGAATCAGCTAATTTTTTTATTTTCCCACCTATTGTTGTTTGAAATATATCACCCACATTATGTGCAGGGTCGGTTGATATAAGTAATGTCTTATTGCCCTCCTTTGCTAATTTCCAAGCAATTGCAGCAGCAGAACTTGACTTACCTACTCCACCCTTACCTCCAACAAAAATAATCCGTTTATGTAATACTTCCATCCCAAATCCCCTCTCTTCTATTAGCAACAACGAATACCACTTAATGGAGATTTATCCATTCCCATTCGCAAATGCCAATCATGAAAATCTTCGATAATATACGGGTACAACTCTAACGTATAGTAGTAAACTGGGTTCGGGATTCCAAGCATTTCAGAATAAAGTAATAATAAGAAGAAATCATCTTCATTTCGTAATTCTCTAGCCACTTCTTGCCGATGTGGCAAACTAATGACTTCCTCGTAATAATAGATTAGTTTCTTGATTTTTTCCAACATCAATTATGAACGCTCCTTTCTTCTACAGCGAATATGAAAATACTGCCTCAAACCAGCACAACATGTATTTATTGTTCCAGTTATTGAGACAGTATCATCAACGTTATTCTCTATCGAATGGATCATCTTGTTTTTTCGTTAATTCATGAAAGGCGGTGAAAGCAATCCAAATTGCAAATACAAAAATAATTGCTCCTAATACAAACAATAACATATTAGATCCAGTTCCAAACCAAGACCATTCAAAGAATACTTGTTGGAACATCGCAAATAAGGTCATAAATATAACGAAAATCATCGGAATAAGTGTAACGAGATAGTTACTTCCTCTACGTTTTAACCAAATAGAAATAAGGAATAAACTTATTGCTGCTAGGAGTTGATTTGCAGTACCAAACAATGGCCATATGAGATAACCACCAGACCCAAATCCATTCGGTCCCTCTGGAATCAATACTAGAGCTGTACTGGATAATACTGCAACCGAGGTAGCAACATGTGTTTTTGTTAATGGCTTAATATTATATTCAATACCTAACTCTGCAATAATATAACGCATAAGACGTACGGATGTATCTAATGTTGTTGCTGCAAAGCTAACAACTATGATGGAAACTATTGTTGTAGCTATATCAGTCGGAATCCATAAACCCTGCGCTAAATTAGCTGCACCTTCTACAAAATTACCTAGTCCTATCGCATTTGCGTCTGAAAATGATGCGTATGCTTGAGAAAATGCATCTGTATTTGCAAATAACGTCCCAACTGCAAGTATAGATACAAGAGCGAGTACTCCCTCACCTACAGCACCAAAGTATCCTACAAATCTTGCATCCGTTTCTTTATTTAATTGTTTCGATGATGTTCCTGATGACACTAATCCATGAAAACCAGAGATAGCTCCACAAGCTATGGTGATAAATAGTAATGGCAATAGACTTTTATCTGGACTCTCATTAATAGCTGGTGCTGAAATACTAGGATTTGTGAAGATGAGTCCTAAATAGAGAATGCCTAATCCTACTACCAACTGATGCGAATTAATAAAATCTCTTGGTTGTAGTAATTTCCATACCGGCAATGTCGAAGCAATATAAACATAAACCATTAAAATGACAATCCAAATTAAAAATGCTGTTGATACACTTCCTAATCCAAACAACCCAGCTCCATCTTCTCCACCCATAAAACGCACAAGATCAATTTGTAAAAAGTCAAATCTACTTGCTAAAATTGCTGTTAAATACATAATTGCAAGCGCAACAAGTGAAGGGATTAACATTTTTTTACTTCGTTTATAAGCAGCGTATCCAATCCAAATTGCTAAAGGGATTTGAATGAATACTGGCAAAACACTAGATGGATAACTAATAAATAAATTTGAAATTACCCATGCAAAAACTGCATTTACCATCAAAACTAATATTAATATAATAAATAAAAATAATAGCTTTCCTCTTCTACCAATTAACTTATCTGCGATAGTACCGACGGAGTATCCTTTATTTCTAACAGATAATGCTAATGTTCCAAAATCGTGAACTCCTGCAGCAAACACCGTACCTAAAACTACCCATAAAAAAGCAGGTAACCATCCCCAGTAGATTGCAATTGCGGGCCCAAGTATTGGAGCAGCACCTGCTACAGAGGTAAAATGATGTCCCCAAAGAACAAATTTATTGGTCGGAACATAATCCACACCGTCCTTATAACGATGTGCAGGAGTGACATAGTTTGGATCTAATCGAAAAATCTTTTCCGCTACAAACTTAGAATAATAACGATAACCCAATATAAAAATAACAATACCGATTAGAGCAATAACAATAGCATTCAATTGCATACCTCCTCTTAAAAATATATTTGTATCAACTTATGTGTAAGCGCTTTTATTTAGTACAACCTAACTACTCTGAATCTATTTTTTATGTACTATCTTTTTTACAATTTAAAAATTGAATACTTTTCGTCATCAATTATCATCACCTCCTTTATTATATTATTAGAATTATTCTAACATATTCGACAAATTTGTATAACCTATTTTTAATTAATTTCAATTAAAAAATGCCCTCACACGTTCTGTAACCTCCAATTATTATTGAAATTGAAGTCTACGAAACAAGTAAAGGCATCGTAATTTGATTGTCTTATCACAGTTCTAAAGAAAGATAACTCCTACGATTGTTGCTATAATTAATCCGACTATTACAGGAATGAAATTCTTTCTAACCAAATCCATTACAGATACTCCACAAAAACCTGCTATTGCAATTAATGATGACCAAGCAACAATGGTGCCGCCACCCGTCCATATAGCTCCTAATTGACCAATACTTGCTAGTGTAGCAGCATCTACTCCACTTGTCTGAAGAGAAGCAGCTAATGCTCCCGTTAAGGGCAATCCTGAAAAACCAGAACCGTCTAAACCAGTAATAATTCCAATGATTAACACACTGAAAGCAACTAAAAATGAGCTTTCTGGTAGATATTGTTGAATGGAAGCAACAATATCAAATAATAATGCAGGCCCTTCTTCTACACCTAATATTTTGCCTGAGAACTCGGGACTACCAAGAAAGAAAAAGCCAGCGATAGGTATAACTGGCCCCATAGCTTTAAAAGCAAATACAAAACCATTAGTAATATGACTTCCTACATAGTCTAGTGCGTTTTGTTTTCCAAACGCTACTGTTGAGAGCAATAACAATATTACTGCAACTCCACCAACAAATGCAGCTCCATCACCACCTACTAATTCTGTATTCGCAATAAACTTACCATACATCATATACACGACTACAGCCAACAAAGCAATTGGTACAATAACTGCAAATAGTTTACTCCATGTTTGTAACTGTTTCGTTTTAGGATGGTGTACAGAATGCTCCGATTGCTGCAGCTGTTCTAATTCTCTTTCATTTTCCGGATCATTTTTTGAACGAATATGTTTGCGATAGAGTGTGTATGCAATTACGATTGCAACTCCACCAGCAACTAATGAGAGGATAAGTGAACGATCTGCAACGATACTTGTATCTATATTTGCTGCAGTTGCCGATAGGTTTGGAGCAACTTGGACGATATAATCAGATGATAATGCCATGCCTTGACCGGCAATTGCAATTGCAACTGCAGCTACCATTGCCGGTAACCCCGCACTAATTGCAGCAGGTACCAATAATGCACAAATTAACGGTACCGCTGGAGTCGGCCAAAAGAATAATGAAATTACATAGGTTACCCCTATTAATACAAAAAATGATACGTGCCCATTTACCATTACTCTTTGTATTGGCTGTATCATTCGCACATCTGCTCCGAGGTCTTTTAATGAATGTAATAAGGCAAGCATAAACGTAATAATCAAGAATATACTGAATAACTCTTGTGCTGCAACTAGATTAGCATGAAAGATGGCTGTAAATCCTGAAACAATACTGCCATTAAATACCCATGATAATATGAAAGTTCCTAATAAGGTCGGCAGTACAATCCCTTTTCGAAAAATCATTGTGATGATAATTACGAGTGTAAACAACCCATAAATGAAATGCGCTAGAGTTAATGTCATCCTACATTCTTCCTCTCTTTGAATGTACTATAGCCTATGCAAAGAGAAGTGTTTTCGCTACTGTAACTATCTTTCACTTAATAATAAAAGCCTGAGAACTTTTGGTCCTCAGACTTTGTTTGTGTGAGCAAATTGCCTACTTTGATTGAAGTAATGTTTTTGGTTGTTTATGGAATAAAAAGAATACAGCTAAAGCACTCAGTATAAAAGAAGGTAACATATACGAGCCATTATACAGAAGAGAATATAACCACGCTGGTTGTCCTTCTACTGCAGATCCAAAGAATACAATCCCTGCAATATAATGTGCAATAAAACGTGCAAATGAACCGATAAATACCCCTAGAGTAATTAAAAATAAGTATGATTTGATCTTATTTTCTCGAACATTTTTTTGTACTGCTTTTGCTACAACTCCTGCTAAACCAATAACTGTAAATGCGATTGCGTAATCTATGAATCCTTGTAATGGCACCATTACATATGCAGTCCCTACAGCAATTTGTAACATTCCCCATAGAAATCCTGATAATAAGCCACCTTTTAGTCCCCACCGAAACGCAACAATGAATATTGGAATCATCGCAAAATCAATAGAGCCGCCTTGTGGCCATAATTTTATTTGTAACGGAATTAAATCTAGTAAAAGTGCAAGCGCCGTAAATACAGCAACCTCGACTAAAAATAATGTCTTTATTTTTGTCATTATCTACTCTCCCCTTTAAGGTCAGAAACCGTTTTTTCACACAACAAAAAAGTAATGCCAAAGGGAAGCTTCTTGATGGGACTGCATTATACAGCCTTTGCTCCGCTCACACATTACTACTAACCATCAAAAAGACTACAATCCCTACGCTAGTATTAACTATCAGGTTCAAAGGGTCAGAACAATCATTGTCCACTCTCAGCCATATGGCTCCCCTTGCAGGCTTTTCTATTTACTTTTTTGCTATATTTTATTGTACGTTAAACTGGTTATTTATACAATAGTTTATAATTGAAGAAATGTCTCAACATCTTCCACACATAAGGAGATTGCCTCTTCCCAAAATCCATCTTTAGTTAAATCAACATGTAAATGTTTTTGTGCTAATTCTTCTACAGACATTCTTCCGGTATCCCTCAGTAAAGCTATATAATCATCTTCAAAACTTCCACCTTTTTCTTGGGCATGTTTATAGATTCCGAGACTAAATAAGTACCCAAATGTATACGGGAAATTATAAAAAGGTACTCCAGTTATATGAAAATGCATTTTTGAAGCCCAGAAGTTTGGATCATATTCATCCAATCTATCGCAGTACGCTTCTTTCTGTGCTTCTACCATCAATTGATTTAAGCGGTCTACCGATACCATTCCTTTTTTTCTTTCTTCATAAAAACGCGTCTCAAACAAAAATCGGGCATGTATATTCATAAAAAATGCAATACTACGCTGAATTTTCACTTCGAGTTGGGATCGCTTTTCTTCCTTTGTTGCCGCAGATTGTACAGATGCATCTGCAACAATCATTTCCGCAAAAGTAGAAGCAGTTTCAGCTACATTCATTGCATATCTTTGATTCAATCCATTAACATCATTCATTACATGTTGGTGATAAGCATGTCCGAGTTCATGAGCCAACGTCGCGATATTAGAAGACGTTCCAGAATAAGTCATAAAAATTCTTGTTTGTTCACTGTTTGGAAAGCTTGTACAAAATCCACCAGGACGTTTTCCTGGTCGATCTTCTGCTTCTATCCAATTTTTTTCAAAAGCCATTTGAGCAAAGTCTGCCATTTTAGGACTAAATTTCGCAAAATGATTAACGATAAATGCTGCACCATCTGAATAACTTTTCTTTTCTTCTTTTTTTCCAATTGGAGCACCAATATCATAAACACTTAATTTATCCAGTTCTAATAATTCAGCTTTCCTGTCTAAGTACTTTACAAAATGATGTTTATTTCTTTCTATTGCGCCCCACATCGCATCAAGAGTTTCTTGCTTCATACGATTTTTTTCTAATGGTTCTTTTAAAACGTTATCCCATCCATAATGCTTATAGGTTTGTAGTCGAAATCCTGCCAGATGATTTAATGTTTGGCTGATTAAATCTGCGTCTTTTTTCCACGCTTTAGACATTTGATCGAATACATACTTTCTGTTTTTACGATCTGGATGATTTGCTTTATTTGCAGCCTGTCCAACGGAGTACGCTTTTATTTCTCCATCTTCCTCAAGTTCAACGTTCATCTTCCCAACAATAGTTCCATACATTTGATTCCATGCATGATATCCATCAACGGAAAGGTCATTTTTTAACATTTCCACTTCTTTCGATAATTGTTTCTGTGCTTTGTCTCTTTTTTCTCTTAACACAAAGTCTAATTCTTTTAATTCAGGTGTGCTTATTAATTCTTCCCATTCTTTCTCTGGAACTCCAGCTACTTTTTGATCAATTAATGTGATTAATCCTTCCATCTCTGCCAATAAATCACTGCGCTCTGCAACAAGAAGATTGGCTTGCTCATCTTTTACGTCTTGAGCGCTTAGACAACTAACAAAAGCAGATGCTTCACGAAATTCTTTTTGTAACTTCTCCAAATTTATAAAAAGTTTAGCCCATTCATCTAAATTAATAGATGACAGATTGATGTGGGTAACTTGTTGTGATAATAAAGTTATATCTTCTCTTATCTGTTGAACATGCTCCCGATATTCCTTAGAATCGCTTCCTCCTGGGAAGATCGTATCTAAATCCCAGACTGGTGTGAGTGTAACTGACATCAAATCTCTCCTTCATTTTAGAAAAATCTTTTATCTTCTTATTATAACGAAAGTTTTGAAAATAAACACTAAAAGAGGTTGGAACCAACAAAGTAATTGATCAAAAAAGAACTATTAACTGCGAGAAATATACTCGCTGACTGCGGGCGATAAGTAAGCGCCACCTTATGCTAGAATGAGAGGGCAACTCTCTTAGTCTTTTCTCATAGCAGTCTACTTATATTCCTTTAGCTTTTTAACAATCGTTCGCCTTTTAAGTTAAACTTTGTATGTTCCAACCATTTGTTGCAGCATCACTTATTTCGTTTTTTTCTTTTGCTTTGCCTGATTTCTTCGATGTGCTTTCTCGATATCAGATTTTGACCTCTTATTTCTAATCCAGGCAATTATAGCGGTTGTTACGGTGAATACTGCAGATAGGAACTGTTCTATAAGTCCACTATCAATTGGCATCGGGGATTTTCCTAATAATACAAATACTTGGTTGACTGCTGCAACAATTACTGCAATGATACTTATAATTGTACCTTTGTCCATTTTTTATAACCCCCTTGTAAACCTTATATTCCATTATTTTCAAATCCCGATGTTTTTGTAACGGCTACCAACCAGTCAGCGTGTTTATTTTAATAGTTATAGGGAAAAATACTAAAAATAGGAAATTACAAACTAATATATTTTTAATTAAAGATACTTGACTTTAATAGTTAATTATTTTACACTTAGTAACATAAAGTAAGTTAGTATAAAATAATCATTATTCGAGAGGATGTTAAGAATGGCAAAAACAAATTGGAATGTCGATCAAGCACATAGTGAAATTGGTTTCTCAGTAAAACACATGATGATTTCAAAAGCGAAAGGTACTTTTGATCAGTTTGAGGCTACTATCGAAGCAGATGTTGAAGACTTAACAGATGCAAAAATTGAATTTGTAATTGATACTAACAGCATCAACACACGTAATAAAGACCGTGATGACCATTTACGCTCTGCTGACTTTTTTGATGCAGAAAATTATCCAAAAATTACTTTTGTAGCGACAGATATAAATAAGACTTCTGGATCTAATTATGAAGTTACTGGTGACTTAACTTTAAAAGGCACTACAAAACCAGTAAAATTAGACGTTTCATTTGAAGGTCAAAGCAAAGATCCAATGAGCGGCTCCACAGTGGCAGGTTTCAGTGGTTCCACTAAGATTAATCGTAAAGAGTTTGGACTTACTTGGAATGCTGCAGTAGAAACTGGTGGCGTACTGGTTGGAGAAGACGTAAATATTAACTTTGAGTTAGAGCTTCACAAAGCTGAATAAGAAATATTAAATAAATACACTAAAATTAATTACCAAAAAACCACATGATTAAGGTTTATATCTTCATTCATGTGGTTTTTCCTCATTCATTTTTTGTCTGTAAATCCATGGTCTCTTTTTTGAAAAGATCAATGTTCTCTGAAGAATAAACGAAAATAGACAACTTCCCTTTTTCCGACCTTGCCCTAATTAATAACGGCTCATTATATAAATTTTTAAATGCAAAGTCAGGTCCCCACCAACTTACCGTTGCATCTCTTCCTGGAGGAACATAAGGAACTCTCTTACTATGTGCATACCTTTCTGTTATCTGTATTCCCTTTAAATCAACTGCATTAAATAATGTTGATGATACCTGACATATTCCCCCTCCAATATCTTCATCTAGCTCACCTTTGATAATAACAGGAGCTTTTTGATATCCCCTTTCTCTTGTACGTTCCCCAACAGTATCATTAAATGAAAAGACTTCTCCCGGAAACAATACTGTATTATTTATCGACTCTGTAGCTAACTTAATATTATTTGCTCGCTGTTTATTACTTTCACGAAATGTAGTAGTATAAAATCCAATTTGTTTTTGACTAATTTCTCGTAATAGTGCATGATTAACCCTAGCATGAATAGGGCGTGTCGGGACTGTTATTTTGTCAGTATTTTTCGTGTAATAAATTTGATAAATAAGCTCTAAGAACCTTTCTCGATCTAGAGTATAACCTTCTTTTTCTATTTTTAGTTGCCCAGCGGAATCATAGTAAGCGTCTTTTGGTTCTGTGTACACTTCATTTTGTAATTCATCCATAAATGAATATAACTTCTGTAAATTCAAAAATCCTTCATTTCCTAAAAGCTGATATTGATTTAAATCCAAATTCCCACGTTCTCTTTCATCAATATACAGTTCAATAATTCCAGCATTTGTTACCTTAGGAACCATAATTATAAGACAAATAAAAAAAATCATACAATATACCTTCATTTCATACCACCTCAAATGTAGTATGCGATTTCCATCATGTTCTATGTAAAAATACTGCTAGCAATAAAGAGAAACATTATCCAGTTTGGAGGTTTTTTGTTCTTCCTCGTCCTTTCACTCAAATTTTAACGTTTTGAAGTGCGAGTATTACTGACTATCATGTATGCAAGGTAAAAAAAGAGGCTTAACAGGAAATTTATCCTGTTAAGCCTCTTTTTTTATCTAAAATCACGATTGTCTTCTAAATACTCACTTGCAGCTCTATACCCTACTAAAGCTGTCACGACAAGTAAAAGATAGCAAAATAATTTTCTCATATTTAACCTTACCTCCCTATGGAGCTTTTTATCATTATTTGATTTTATTATAGAGCTTTTTAACAGTTAGAAAGGACGGAATTTACCTTTCTTCAGTAGCACTTTTGGTCCACCTACAAGGAATAGTGAACGGTCGTCAACAACTTTTTTCATTGCAGCCGCAGATTTCCCTCGAAGTTTGTTACCGTTTAACACATTACCAATACCATCTGATAATCCTAGAGAAGCTACAGTACCTTTATTACTGTAAACAAAATCTTGGATTGGTTGATTGCGAATAAGAGCTGAAATATTTTCTGCTACTTGAGCACCCTCTTGAGTTGCTAATTGTCCAGTTGGTGGATACGGGCGGCCAGTCTCCTGATCCAATGTCCATGAGCAATCACCTACGATAAATACGTTTTCTTCCCCTTCAGGTCGAAGATCTGGACCTACATTAACCTTACCTTTAAATAACTCATAACCAGATTTAGCAAGTACAGGGTTACCTGTTACTCCACCGGTCCATACAACCGTACCAGCTTTAATTAATTCTTTATCATCACCAACTATGAATCCTTCTTCCGTGCACTCTTTAATTGGTGCTCCAATGCGGAATTCTACTCCACGATCTTCTAAGGCTTTCTTCGCATAAGATACTAGATCGTCATCAAATACCGGTAGGATAGAAGGTGCAGCCTCAACGTTAATAATTCTTGCCTTACTGCGGTCAATATCATATTTTTGACATAGTTCTGGAACCTTATCAGCTAATTCACCAACAAATTCTATACCAGTGAATCCGCCACCACCAACTAGAATAGTTAATTGATCATCATTTTTATTCTCATCTGTGGAATACTGAGCAAACTGATACTCAATATGTTCTGCAATATGACGACTAGAATCAATATCTGTAATTGCAAATGCGTGCTCGTCCATTCCTGGGATTCCAAATGTGTTAGAAACAAATCCTAATGCAAAAACTAAGTAATCATAGCTCACTTCACTGTTATCTAGAATAACACGTTGTTCATCCCGATTCACCTCAGTTACAGTGTCATAAATTAAACGAACGCGCTTTGGATTAACAGCATCAGTTAACATAAAACGAGCTTGGTTCGGATTAATCGTACCTGCTGCTACTTCATGTAGCCATGTGCTCTCGTAATGATAATTATGTTTGTTAATAAGTACAATTTCAGCTTCATCTGCTGATAATTTTTGTGTTAAACGTCTTGTTGCAACAAGTCCTGCATAGCCAGCTCCAAGTACAACAACTTTTGGCTTACTCATAAATCATTTTCATTCCTTTCCATCATTCTATAAATAACATAAAAGTAGTATAAGCGCTATCATCTATAGTAATTCATTCTACAAACGTATAGAAACTTATTACTCCATAAAAATATAATATCAAATTTTTTTAGAATAGGCTAATTTTCCTTATTAATATTGTAAATATCGTTTAATACGACTTACATATATTATTCTTTATTTAGAAGTTTGAGGGCGAGGGTTTGGATCCTGCCCACCATCCCCAGGTTCATTTTCTTGTTCAGGGTCTTCTACTTGATCTGGATCCTTCTCTTCTTCATTATCACCATCTGGCGCTTCCTCTTTTGGGGGAATATCCGGGTTTGGTTCACTAGTTCCGTTTTCTCCATCTTTCTCGCCTTCTGGTTTTTCTTTTTGATCAGTTTTATCCTTGTTTTCTCCCTTTTCTTCACCCTTGCCTTTATTTTTATCAGTACCAGTATTCGAGTCATTGTTTTTCGGTTTAGTATCATCTTTTTTCTCAGCGTTAGGAGATGATGACGTTGTTTCCTTCACATTACTAGACCCCGAACGGTTACTTTCATTACTAGAACTAGCAGAATGGGTTTCAATGGTAACCTGTTTGTTGGATTGATTCAAATTACTATTATGTGTATTACCAGTCGGCACTTCCACTTCGTCACCTTCTGTTGACGCTTCTTTTACATTTCCAGAATTTAACACGAATGATCCATTATCTCCTCGTTCTAATAAATTGCGTGGTTTATATATCTCTTTTCCTGAAAAGACAACTTTTTTACTTAATTGAGATAGTCCGGATATTTGCGTGGATTGATTCTCTCGTTTGCTTTTGCTAATAGATGGTTGTTCTTCTTCCGTTGTTGCGTTCACTCTTGAAATCCCAATAATAACAACGACCATAAAGACAAAAAGGATCCCGAGATTTACAAAAAGTAATTTTTTATTCCTCACATCTTTCCGCTCCTATTTTAGACTATATGTATATATCTAGTTGCACTCTTTCCTATTGTAAGCCTAAATCGCCATTTTTTTCAAATCTTTTTTTCAGATTCGACATCTATAAAAAAATTTTGTTTAAGAGGTGCAGTCTCCGCTTCCTTTTCACCCAAAAAAAAAGGATGAAAAACCGCTTCTACGATTCTTCATCCCTTTTTATTTACTTACATTAGCCCTTTACGAGCCCTAAATCTAATTTCCACTGCAACCATAAATGTTCCCTTGTCTTTCTTGGCAGGAATTGTCGTATATCGTCCTCGTGATAACCTACTTGAAAACGTTTTTCATCCATTAATATCGGACTTTTTAATAATCTGGGGTGTTCGTGGATTAATTCTAACAAGGTCTGTAATGGTAATTCTTCCAAGTTTAAATTAAGTTCCTTAAATATTTTTGAACGTGTAGAAATAATCTCATCTGTACCTTCTACCGTCATCCGTAAAATTTCTTGTAATTCGTTAATTGTTAAAGGTTGTCTTAATATATTTCTTTCTTTATAAGCTATTCCGTGTTTTTTAAACCATTGTCGAGCTTTTCTGGTTGATGAACAAGATGCTCCATATATATTGACTGTCATGTTCATTCTCCTTATTTTTTTGACATTCTAAAAAGGACATCTAGTATCCTACATCTAAACCTTATCACTGAAATGTGGTAAAATTATGGTAAAGTAGTGGAAAATTATTTCACTACTATTTTTTACTCACTATACCTTTGCACTATCATGTGCATGTATGTAAGCGATTATTTCATCCTCAATCTCTTTACCTATTTCTTCATCAATTAAATTATTCAACAAGATCGAGAAGATCACCCTTTGCTCAGTCTTCACATTAATATACCCAGATAAAGTACTTACTCCTTCTATTGTTCCGGTCTTCGCTTTGACAGAAAATCCTTTCATACGTTCTCGTAAAGTCCCGCCCACCATTCGATTTTGCTCGCCTGCTACAGGTAGAGTATCTAACAGCAAAGGAAACCATTTTTCCGATTGAATTCGATATAATAATTTGGACAACTCATTTGCGGGTAACAAATTACTGTGCGAGATTCCTGAACCGTCCTTAATTTGCAATGTTTCCATATTTACTCCATAGGATTGAATTTGTTCTTTTACTACCTTTAATCCTGCATCCCATGTACCTTCTCCATATACAAAACGCCCCATTTCTTTTACAAGTATTTCTCCAATTCCATTATTACTTAATTTCATAAATGGAATTAAGATCTCTGCTAATTTTGGAGAAGAATGTTTACATATACACATGGTGTTGTTTGGAACGGCTTTTCCTGTTTTAGATTTTCCTTTAATCGTTATTCCCATTTCTTTTAATGTTTGAACAAATGTATCTACTACATAATCCGTCGATCTCCATACAGCCATCCATTCTTGCCTTACATCATGATCAATACCGATGTTTCCTTTCATATAAATATGGTTACCACCATGTTCTCTAGTAATACACAATTCTTCTTCTTCAGCTTGAGCTACGGTAACCGCATGGTTCTCTATGGTGACATAAGATGTGTTAGGATATAGTCGATATTGAGGTGGTTCACCCAATTGACTCGGTTGAATAATAATTTTTACAGATCCAGTATCATAATCCTCGTCAGGCGATATTGTTAATGCTGATACTTCCGCTCCATAATAATATTGTGCATCCGACCAAATTAAATCTTCCGATAAACGTATATCATCGTACCATGTATCATCCCCAATAATTCTACCTGTAATTGTTCTGATACCATACTTGTAGAGAATAGCTGCAAACTTCTGATAATCATTAATTTGCAAGGTAGGATCACCTTTGCCAACGATATAGACATCTCCTTCCCACACATCCCCAACAAGTTTTCCGTCCAATCTTATCTCCGTCGAAAATTTATAGTCCGGTCCTAATATTCGTAAAGCAGCTACAGCAGTTAGGATCTTCATATTCGAAGCTGGATGCAGTCGAATATCTCCATTATGACTTAGATAAATATCTCCCGTGTCTGCAGAACGAATACTAAGACCAAGTATCCCACCTGCCCATTTTTTCTGTTTACTGATATATGTTAAAAGCTCTTCCATTACTCCCACTCCTGTTCTCAAGTGAAAAACATACCTTTATTTAATTATATTTCTACAGAAACCAATGAGATTCCTTTTTAATCGTAAACTTATGCGGGTCTTAATTCATATGGTGCTAAACGGATGATCTACACTTTTCTTGTAATTTTTATGTCCATGACTAGTGAATCGGCCCTCCCTGTTCTTTATTTCCGCACATATAATAGCCATATATCGTAGGAGGTGGTAAGTATGAGCGAATATGAAAAACGTGGTGAATTTGGCTTTACTTTTTTGGTAGTATTATTTATTTTGCTTATCATTGTCGGCGGCTCTTACTGGTACTAGTAAAATCGAACCCCTCTTCATGATTAAAAATTCTTTCCTCCTCTCGTATGTCGGATTGAAGGATGCTTCCTGCATCCTTTTTTTATTTCTTGTTATTTCCCTGTAACAAATTTCCATTGTTATTTTTTATTGTTCTAACATATAATAGAACATACGTTCTTATGAAAGGGTGATAATCATGGATTATTCCAGTTATCCACGTAATGATGTTCTATGTATCGACATGCGTTCATTTTATGCGAGCGTGGAAGCAGTCAAACTCAATTTAGATCCAATGAAAGTAATGCTTGCTGTTGTTGGCGATCCAAATCGATCAGGGAGTATTGTACTTGCCGCTTCTCCTGAGTTAAAGCGACGTTATGGAATAAGTAATGTAAGTCGTTTTTTTGAATTACCAGATGACCCGGAAATTCATATTGTCCCTGCCCATATGGCGGATTATATACACATGTCTTTACAAATTACTGATTTACTGCAGCAATATGCACCTTTGGAAGCTATTCATCCTTATTCTGTAGACGAAGTGTGGATTACAGTCAACGGTTTACAACACTTATTTGGAACGCGAGAAGAAATCGCGAAAAAAATTAAAGCGGATATTTTAGATTCCTTTGGCATTACTTGTTCCATTGGAATTGGAGATAATAAATTTTTAGCTAAAGTTGTCATGGATCTTCATGCAAAGAAACAAGGAATTGCAGAATGTACGTATGAAGATGTAGAAGAAAAACTTTGGCCTCATCCGATTGAATCCATCTGGGGAATTGGTGGACGAATGAAGCGAAATTTGAATCGAATGGGAATTATTACGTTAGGTCAGCTTGCTAATTATAATCTTGACCATTTAAAGAAACGATTCGGAGTAATGGGGGAGCAACTTTATTGGCATGCGTGGGGAATTGATTTAAGTCCTGTGTTCGGAGATTTTTCAAAACAAGAACAAAAGGGTTTTGGCCATGGTATATCTTTGCTACGCGATTATACAAAAGAAGATATTCCTTACTGTATTCTCGACCTCTGCGAAGAAGTATGTCGAAGAGCACGTACAGCAAATAAATCAGGTAGGACCATTCATTTAGGAATTTCTTATTCAAAAGAAACCGGCGGAGGATTTTCTCGATCACAATCCATTGATCTTCCAACAAACATTACCTTAGATGTCTATGATATTTGCATGCAGCTATTTAATAAATTTTACGATGGTAAAAGTATGGTTCGTCACGTATATGTAACACTAACCAACCTTAGAGACAAGCAAGAAACACAGCTGGATTTATTTGAAGATCGTACAAAGAAAAATGATATTGGATATGTCATGGATGCAATCCGTGATAAATATGGATCCACTTCCATCCTTCGTGCATCAAGTTATACCCAAGCTGGGATCACTATCGAACGAAGCAAAAAAATTGGTGGGCACTACGCTTAATATAAAGCGAAACTTCATTTAGTGAGATACTACTATCCCATACATACGGGATAAACTAAAGCACATTCTAAATTCCAATCATGTAAAAATCCATGCTATAATGACATTAAAGTGAGACTATGTAAGCAATATTTATCCAAGTGTTAGCGTCCGTCATCACATACATTGGACAATTATTAAAGATAAAGGAGAACTAAAATGAAGCAAAGATATCTATTTATACTAATACTAATGATTACTTTTCTTTTATCAGCATGCTCTGATACTGAAGAAACACCGAGCGAAGATACTCAATCGGATGATAACCCGATAGCTACAATTACAATGGAAAATGGACAAACTATTACCATAGAACTTTATCCCGATATTGCTCCTAACACAGTAACTAATTTTATTTCTCTAATTGAAGATGGATTTTATGATGGATTAACTTTCCACCGAATTGTCCCCGAGTTTGTTATCCAAGGTGGCGATCCTGAAGGAAATGGAACTGGAGGACCTGGATACTCTATCCCCGGAGAATTCACTTCGAATGGATTTGAAAATAACTTAGTCCACGAACGTGGAGTACTTTCAATGGCTAGAAGTCAACACCCTGATTCTGCAGGATCTCAATTCTTTATTGTTTTAGACAAAGCCGACCATCTCGATGAAGATTATGCAGGGTTTGGAAAAGTCACGGAAGGCATGGAGACCGTAGATAATATTGTAGAACAAGGAACTTCTGAAGAAGAAGTATCAACCATAAAACAAATCACTGTAGATACCAAAGGACAAAACTACGGAGAGCCAGAAAAAACAGAATAAAATATATCTATAAGCACGGCTTTAGCTAACTCGGAAAAGAAAGTCACTTTTCCGTACGAATCTTCAGCTCGTGCTTTTCCCATAGAGTGAGACCCTTTCATTCTATAATTGTCCGCCCTGTTTTCGCTGCAGAAGAAATTATGCGTCAATAATCTTTTCAACTCTATTATTAACGAACCACTCTGAATGATATTCTACCATGAAAATATTTCATATTTTTCGTCAATTTCCATAGCTATGCATAATCAAATCTAGTAAAATAGAGTTTACATATACATAAGAGAGGTATTCTTCATGAATGAAAAAAGAAAACATTATTTAACTGATAGTAAGGTACAATCCGCCATAGATCAGACAACCATGTTTTCCATCATAGATGTAAATGGGGATTTAATTTATGCGAATGATTCTTTTTGCAAGCGACTAAATTACTCAGAAGAAGACTTATTCGATAAACCTTTTAATCGATTACTAAAGTCCCCTTTCCACTTCCATATAGTAGAAGAACATGAAAAAGAAGCTATTTGGAAAGAAGAAATTCAAATCCAAACAAAGGACGATACAACTTGTTGGTTTGATGCAGCAACGGTACCTTATTATGATCAATTTGGGAATCTAGAAAAAATGGTAACGACTTACTACGACATCACTGCACGAAAACATCATGAGCAATATATCGAAGGAATTGCATATACGGATTATTTAACGAAGTTACCGAATCAGAATCAACTCTATCATTGGGTAGATAATCAACAAATTAATATAAATGATGTAAAGGCCATATTATATATTTCTTTAGACAGGTTCAAACAAATCAATGAAACATTCGGTAAACGTATTGCGGATAAAGTAATCACGATGGTAGCAGAACGATTGCAAAATTTCCAAACGAAAGAAAACTTTCTTTTTCGTAAAGATGGAGATGAATTTGTTGTAATTGTAAAAGAAGAATTAGACCAAGAAGAATGCATGGCGAAAGCAGAGAATATCGTTAATAAATTACGTATTCCGTATAAAATACAAGATAGACAAATTTCATTAACAGTTAGCATTGGGATTAATTTCCCCTACAAATCAACTTATACAAATGGACATTCAAAATATGATGGGATAGAAACTTCCTTAAAACAAGCAAGAAAAGCAATGGTTCTCGCTAAAAAGAACGGCGGAAATCGGTATTGTATACATACTAATCAGCAGAAAAAAACTCTAGAACGTGGTTATTTGATAGATTTAGAATTAAAAGAAGCTTTAGCTCGTGAAGAATTTAGCATCATGTATCAACCAATTATTAATTTGAAAAGTCATAAAGTAGTAGGGGCAGAAGCATTATTACGATGGAATAATCGAGAATTTGGTTTTGTTTCGCCGAGTGAGTTCATACCAAAATTAGAGGAATCCGGAATGATTGTTCCTGTCGGCAAATGGATATTAGAAAATGTATGTAGAAGAATGAAATCTTGGCAAGAAAAAGGATTACTTATGCAACGCATTTCCGTAAATGTGTCTCCAATACAATTTAAAGATAAGTACTTTGTACAAGATGTGAAAGGAATTCTAAATAAAACAATGCTAGATGCCTCATATCTCGAGATTGAAATAACAGAAGGTACCATTCTTAATTTAGAAAGTTCGATGATGACAATTTTAGAATTAAAAAGCTTAGGAATGCATGTATCTATCGATGATTTTGGAACTGGCTATTCATCCTTAAGTTATCTGAAACAGCTTCCTATTGATACATTAAAAATTGATAAGTCGTTTATCGATGACCTTGATCGCGATGGAGAAATTATCACAAATACAATTATTAATATGGGTAAAAACTTGCATTTTCGAATTATTGCTGAGGGAATAGAAAGTGAAAAACAACTCGAATACTTGAAAAGTCAACAATGTCATGAAGGACAAGGGTATTTCTTTAGTAAACCTGTTCAACCAAATGAAATAATGACAATGCTGCTTCAGCAATCATCATAAAGAGAAACTTCATTCAGTAGGGGTTTTCATACATAACAGTAGTTAGAATCTTCAATTAAAAAGACGCTTAGTATAATCACTGGTAAGCGTCTTTTTTCACTACTATTTATTATTATTGGAAGAAGATTGATTTAACTGCTTCTCATTTTTTTTATCTTTCTGTTCTTCCTCATCCATCATACTATTCGCAGAAGATTTAAACTCACGTAGAGTTTGTCCGGCAGCTTTTCCAATTTCAGGTAACTTTTTAGGTCCAAAAATGATTAAAGCGATAACAATTATTAAGATTAGACCCGGTATACCTATATTTGCGATACCCATAGGATATCACCTCCATCCTGTCCATATTATAAACCTTTTTTCAATATTTTTAAACACTTACTTGCTATACAATTAATTAGTCAGGCATAGAATTTTATAACTACTAAAAAGGAGTGCTCTACATGGAAACAACCATTACTTCCTTGATAGAAGAATTGAGCAAACACTTAGAAATATCGCAAATCACACAAAACGAAACGCTGTTAGAACAACATAGCAAAGATGAATCTTACCATGTACCTCATAAGCCATTAGCAGTCGTATTCCCAAAAAATACAATAGATGTCCAACACATAACGAGATGCTGCTCACAATATGAAGTACCAATCTATCCTTTTGGTGTTGGTTCAAGTTTGGAAGGTCATGTGATTCCAAATGATCCAGGAATTTCGGTAAACTTCTCGTTAATGAACAACATCCTAGAGATTAATCCAGAAGATCTAATTGTAAGAGTACAACCAGGCGTTACCCGTACGCAGTTAGAAAAGGAACTGAAAAAGTATGGTTTATTCTTTCCTGTTGATCCCGGAGCTGATGCGACACTTGGAGGAATGGCCGCTACAAATGCAAGTGGTACACTAACCGTAAAATATGGGACTATGCGAGATAATGTACGAACAATGGAAGTGGTCCTTGCAAACGGCACCACGATTCAAACAGGTACAAAAGCTGCAAAGTCTTCTTCTGGTTATCATCTAAATGGCTTGTTTGTTGGTTCAGAAGGAACATTAGGGTGCATCACCGAACTCACGTTAAAAGTTTTCGGTATTCCAGAACATATCGCTGCCGGAAGAGCTACCTTCCCTACCGTACATCAAGCTATTGAAGCAGTAGTTTCCGTACTTCAAGCAGGAATTCCAATTGCGAGAATAGAGATAGTCGATGAAGATTCTATTTTACAAGTCAATCAATATAGCGAACTAGACCTTTCGATAGAACCTACCTTATTCGTTGAATTTCATGGAAACAAAGCTGGACTTGCAGAAGATATGGCATTTACAGAACAACTATTTGAAGATTTTGATTGTACAAATATCACCTTTGAATCTGACACTGCAGCTAGAAACCAACTTTGGGAAGCTAGACATAATCTAGCATATGCATATGTGCATGGCTATAAAGGTAGGAAAATGATGATTACCGATGTTTGCCTGCCAATCTCTTATCTAGCAGATGCGATATCACATGCTAGGTTAATGCTAGATACCTATGGGCTACCTGGTGGCATTACAGGACATGTCGGTGATGGTAATTTTCATATTGTCTTGATGTTTGATCAACATGACGAGCAAGAAGTCCAATACGCTCAAGAACTAAATGAAAAAGTTGTAGCTTATGCTTTAGAACGAGGCGGTACCTGTACTGGCGAGCATGGAGTCGGGACTGGCAAGAAAAAGTATCAGCAACAAGAACATGGAGAGGCCTTAACTGTAATGAGACAATTAAAACAAGCTCTCGATCCAAACCAAATCATGAATCCGAATAAAATATTTTAAAAAAGGTCTTGAAATCAATATAAGAACTAGCAAAAAATGTGAGCTACTTTCCTCAGGCATGTATGCTTCAGCTTACCTTGAAAATGTTTTTCAAAGATAAGCGTTGGGCTTATACACCCTTCGGAGTCGCTCACATTTTAGTGCCAAATGTTATTGTTCGATATTGCTTATCCAGTTTTTATCATTGGTTATTTTTTTGAAATATATCCTATCAATTCTCTGAGCATCTTTGGGAACTGTTCAAACGCATTAACAGTATGCAATCTTTCCGTACGTTTATGTGCATCATATCCAAATGGTCCTACGTTAATTACTGGTGCCCGTAGCTGACTCATCTCATCAAAAGGAAGATGGTACGTATCCCCCCAAACTGGTGTATTGTGTTCATATTCTTCCCATCCAACAAGATCCTCCGAATAATTCACATAACTTAAATCGCATATACCATTTAAGTAATGAACCTGTTTAATATCCAACTGAAAATCTTCTTTTGCTTTTTCAGTTAAAAATGTCGTACATTCTTGTACTAACTTATTGTCTGAAGAGTTCACTGCTGGATAATACGGTGGCGCAAATAAGATAATCATCGCTGGTGCCAATTCTTGACAACGAATCATTAATTGATCGGTAATTCGAAGCGATTTTTCTCTATCATCCCATTCATCATTATAATAAATATCGGCTTTAATCTCTTGAATGATAGATTCACCTAGTTTATCTGTAGCATATTCTAATAAATCCTTATAGCGAATTACTTTTACCTTTCCTATCGGTGGTACCACTTGTTGTCTACAAATTTCATTATAGGCTGCTGTACACTTATTTGCAGCTTCAATCGCTACTTTCTCAAATAAGTCAAAAGCTTCTGAAGTACTTCGTTCCATCAAAAATAAATTATAAAGCGCAGAAGAGCGGTATGGTGTCTGGGTCGAATAATGTAAACGCAGATCGGTTTGTTGTAACGTGACCGGTAATGGTGTAGACTCGCCTCTTACCGTTTCTCTAAATTTTGAATTCCATTCCATTTCTTGCGTCAGATATGAAGCCATATAAGGCGATGTCATGCCACTTAAAGGCTCTCCAGCATGTGTCTCTTTACCATAAAATAAAGCAGCTGCTAGTACCTTCCCAATAGTACCCGTATAAATATAATGCGAATTATCCGTTGGCTCTTGTCGAAACGTCGGTTCACTATTTAAAAATAAAGTGTATGTAAAACCATACTTTTTCTGTAACTCAACCAACACTGGTACTGCATAACGCATACCAGATGAATTCACCTCTTCATCCGGAACTGTTAATAGGACAAGATTAATTGGCCACTCTTCTATACTAGCTTGCTCAATTAAGCTCATATGCATAACTAGCCCCATCTTCATATCCATGGTTCCGCGACCAAATAAAAAAGCTTCCGATTCCAAATCTTGGTGAATCTCAAACGGTAACTCTTCCTTTTTTTCCATATATAATTTAGTAAGTTCTTCCGGTTGTGTAGCGAGCGGTTCCATAGATCCGTATTCTTCTGTATTAACAGTGTCAAAATGACTAATAAGACAAATCGTTTGTGTAGCATCTGGATGCTTATAGATAGCGGTTAATAATTTTCTACGCTCATCTGCGTCATGCAAAGATAAGCGATCTGGATATTGGTGAAAATAATCTAAATCCTGTAACTTGGCATAAAGTTTCATTGGGAATTGCCGTTCCCCTTCAGAAAACGTAATACTTTTCCAACTGACTAATTCATTTAGTAAAGTCCTTAATTGACTAGGGCTATTCCATTGTAATGTTGTCATGTAAAACCCCCCATTTCCCCTTGTTTCTATAGTTATTATTATAGCAGGTAAAAGACTGATTTACATGTTTTTTCAGAAGATAGCAAATACATTAATGCTCATAAATAAGTCTATAAAGCTAATTAGTATCGTATTTGTTAGCTACTCTCATCGTCCTTTTTAATATTCTGAATTTCCTTCAACCCAACTTTCACCAATAGTTTTCTTGCTCCTATATTTTTCTCAGTGGTTTCCGACTCTAAGAATAATACTCCTTGATTTCTAGCCACGTAAATATATTCGTTCTCTTTCATTATTTACACCTTATAAAAAACAATTGTGTATTATTCTTACAAGTTAAAAAAACAACCTACTCCAAGAAGGACAAGGTTGCCGTGGGCGCTTGTATGAACAAGTTAATAAAATGTATTTATTCCATGGTTAAGAACAATACAAAGTACGATTACTCGTACGCAATCTCAATGGACCGTTAATATCATAATGAATTATCATTAAAAAAGAAAGACTTGAGGTCTATTACCCATGCCTAAATAATTGATTTTCATTAAAAAAGTAACAGGAAAAACTCTTGACTACTCGTATTTCAAAAGTCGTATGATAGCTAGAATCAGCACAAGAAATATACGGAGACTCCTTGAAAATCAAAATCGATTTTCTGCGTGCGATGCAATGCTGTCAAGGTCTTCCTTGTCCTGTGGGAGTGAGACCCCGGATTGCGGAGCACCGGAGGCTCATCAGCTGCCCACGGAAAGCGATATTTCTAAAGCGGGTTTTCAAAACCTATTCATTCTTATTTAACTTTTGTAATCATCTCTTTTTTATGATTAAGTTATAAGAATTTCACACACACTACTTCAGGTACTTCAATTTCGCTATTTGTTGGAGATAACTTCCCGGTTGCAGTATTACGTTGAAATAAAACAATATTTCCACTATGTTGATTAGATGCAATAAGGAATTGTTCTGTTGGATCCAAGACGAAGTCTCGTGGCCATTCGCCTCCAGATGGTGTGATTTCCACCAATGTTAACGTTCCTGAACTGTCATCAACGGAAAATACAGCAATACTGTTATGTCCTCTATTTCCTGTATATATAAATTTACCATCTGAAGAAATATGAATCGCACTGGCATCATTCGTATCCTTAAAAGATTCAGGAATCGCTTTGATCGTTTGTTTTTGTTTAAATTGTCCTGTTTTTTTATTATAATCAAGAACAATTACTTCTGAACTTAATTCCGTTAACAAATATGCCACAGGTTTATCCGGGTGAAAGACAATATGGCGTGGACCGCTTCCAGGTGCAACATTTAATGTACTTACATGGGATAAAGAATCCCCTTCTATGCGATAAGTGACAAGTTCATCTGTACCTAGATCTGCCACAACTACATAACTTCCATCTGGTGTAAATCCTGTATAGTGGACATGTGGTTTTTCCTGTCTTTTATGAGGGCCGTTGCCTTCATGCTTTAAAAATTTACCTTGTTCTAGTTGAGCATTATTTAAGAGATGTACTCCGATATCTCCTTTATGGTAGTTACCAGTAACCAATACTTCACCGCGCACATCAAGATGACATGGCGGGGCACCTTCAACTAACTGACCATTTATCAACTTTAACTCTCCACATTCTGAAGAGACGTTAAAAGATTGAACGCCCCCCATTTCTCCTTCTTGCGCTATCGAATAAAGATGTTTTTGATCATCGGATATCGTCAAATACGTCGGGTTGTCTATTCGTGCTGCTAATTCTAATTTCTCTAATTGTTTTGTCTCAGTATTTAATAAAAAACGATAAATACCTTTGCTGGCTTTTCTAGTATACGTGCCCGCAAAACCTATAAACGTTTTATTTTCTCCCATATTAACGCCTCCCTGAAATCAATAAATAAATACTGTTAAAATTAATCTTGTGTCTATCGTAAACTTTTTCTCAATAATGTTCTAGTAATTATGCTTGAATTCTTTTTCTTCGTTTGGTTTAATAACAACATATCTTTTTTCTTATAGTAAGAAAAATTATTTTCCCAAATACAGATTAATTAATGAAGGAGAATTATAAATATGACATGGTATATTAGTTATATAGTCTTATATTTCATTCTCATGTTCACCATGGGGATTTATTATTTTTTTAAAGTAAAGACTTACGACGAATATCTAATCGGGGGATGGAATACTAATTTCTGGCCAATTGTCGGTACAATTATAAGTACATGGTGTGGAGCAGCTGTGTTTATCGGTTGGGTTGGTATGGGTTTCACTGTAGGACTCTCAGGTTATTTTAAATTTGCTTTACCGGGAATTCTATTTTGTCTCTTACTAATCATAGCTTTTGCTGGTCCACTAAGACGTCAACGACTTTACACTATAGCAGACTTATTCGGAGAACGTTTTGGAGGAAAATCAGGAATTATCCCATCCGTTCTATCAGCTTTCATATATTCCGTTCCCACATTAGCTCTACAAATGGTGGGAATGTCATCAATTTTTACAATTATACTCGGAATTGATGTAAATACAGGTATAGCACTTTCATTCATTTTAATAGTGTCATTTACTATCTTAGGTGGATTACCAGCAACTATAATTACGGATGCAATTCAATCCATTATTGTGATCATTGGAATTATTGTATTAGCTTTATCAAGTATAAATTTTGCTGGAGGATTTGAAAATATTATAGCAAATACACCTTCTGATTACATATCTCCTCTTGGAGCTGAAGGACTTGGGAGTATATTACTTTATGCATTGTCAGTAGGTCCGTTTTATTTAATTTGGCAATCAACTTGGCAACGAATATTTGCTTCCAAAAGTGAAAAGATAGCGAAAAAAGCAGGAATAACAGGGTTCATTATTGCCGGGTTGATCTCCATATTACCCTATACCATAGGAGTAATAGCAAGACAATACGTACCTAAAGATATGAATCCGGATTTAATCTTTTCATATATAACTGCAGAATTACTACCTCCTTCAATAGGGGGAATTGTTTTTATAGGTTTACTAGCTGCTTTAATGACTGGCGCTACTTCATTTATTTTACAAGGTAGTTCAAACCTAACTAGAGACTTATACCAACGTATGGTACGGCCTAATGCAAATAATAAACAACTTATGCTTTCGGCAAGAATCTCAGTTATTATAATTTCCTTACTTGGTCTTATAGCAGCATATTTTGTTACTAATATTGAAACAGCATATCAATGGGCATTACGATTATCTGCAACTGTTTTAGTATTTCCTTTCCTTGCAGTTATGTTCTGGCAGAGGGTCACTAAAAAAGGTATGATATGGAGTATGATAGCTGCACTAATAGCAACGATGTCATGGCCATATTTAGGATTAAATATTGACCATACTATTTTCGGATTTAGTGTATCTATTTTAACATTAGTTATAGTTAGTTTATTAACTAAGCATGATGATTCTGAACAAGTAAGAGCTGTTTACTGGAATGATCTTGATTCAGCAAATACTAAAGAAACAAAATCTAATTTATAAAGGAGTATACATTAATTCTATGAATACGATCATTACAAACGCCAAAATTATTACTATGAATTCGGAGAATGACATTGCTGGGTCATTCTCTATTAAATTTGGGAGGGTAGAAAAAATTTGGCACTCTCCTTTACCTCCAAAAGAGGTATTGAATAGTGTAAAAACTGAACAAATCCTTGATATGGGAGGTAAGACATTACTACCAGGATTTATAGATACTCATAGCCATTTATTAATGTATTCTCTATTTAAAAATCAAGCTAATTGTAGCTCACCTTTAAATCAATCAATATCTGATATTCTCCATCAATTGAAGTTAAAATTAAAAGAAATCTCAAAAAATGACTGGCTCTTAGGTTGGGGTTATGATAATACATTATTAAAAGAAAATAGACATCCTACTCGTTATGAACTAGATCAAGTTTCAACCGAGGTTCCTATCATGATTCGTCATACTTCAGTTCATTTTGCAGTTGCAAATACAAAGGCTTTAGAAATTGCCGGACTACATAAAGGTAGTAAAGATCCTCAAGGTGGACATCTAGGCAGGGATAATGAAAGTGAGTTAAATGGCGTACTCTACGAACTACCTGCATTAGATTTAGTACAAGCAGTTATTCCTAACCCTTCTATTGAAGAGATGACTAAGTCCATAGAAGTTGGAGCAATTGATTATCTTGCTGAGGGTATTACTACTTGCACAGATGCAGGTGTAGGACTTGATTTAGGTATAGCAGAATATAATGCTCATATTCAAGCTGTAAAAACATTAAAAAACCCTATGCGTATGCGTTATATGATATTACATCATATATTAAATAGTGAGTTTCGAAATAAAAGTGCTACCGAACTGAATAATGACATTATGAGAGAAACCAATAATCGAGCAAAGTTAGATAGTGCGAAGTTATTTCAAGATGGCTCTATTCAGGGATTTACCGCATCTTTAAGAGAACCTTATTATACAAAGCCTCACGAACAAGGAGAATTACTTCATCAGCAAAAAGACTTTGAAAAAACCCTCCTTAACTTCCATCAAAGAGGATTTCGTTTAGCTATACATGGTAATGGAGACCGTGCCATCTCCTCTATTCTAAAAGGATATGAATATGTTCTATCTAAATCACCTAAAGAAAATCATTTACATCGTATAGAGCATGTGCAAACTGCTACAGAAGATGACTTAGATCAAATGAAAAAACTTGATGTAGCAGCATCTTTTTTCATAAATCATATATACTATTGGTCTGACCGTCATAAAAAATACTTTTTAGGACCTGAACGCACCTCAAGATTGAACCCTTTAAAGGATGCTACCGATCGTGATATTCTCTATACTCTTCATTCCGATTGTCCTATTACACCTATTTCGCCATTGTTCTCCGTTTGGGCAGCAGTAAATCGTATAAGTATGGAGCAAGAGATATTTGGAGAAAATCAACGAATTTCAGTTAAAAAAGCAATAGAAACTATGACAATTGATGGTGCTAGGCTGAATAATGATGAGCAAAATAGTGGAAGTATAGAAGTTGGAAAATATGCTGATTTCATCATACTTGATAACAACCCATTTGAAGTTGATAAAATGTATATTAAGAATATAAAAGTACTTCAGACATTTATTTCTGGAGAGAAGGTTTATCAAAGAAAATAATTTTTTCCGTAAACACTTTTAGCTATAATAAACAAGAAAAGCAGAAATACTTTTTCTTACTGTTAAAGGAACCGGTTATCTCGAATAGATAACCGGTTCCTTTAACAAATATTATTAAGATGTACTTTTATGATCTTTTAGACGTTTAACTGTTTCATCAAATTCTTTTTCCACTTCTGGATTCGGTTTATACGTAAGTATGCTTACTACAACAATCACAATCGTACTTAGTATAAAACCAGGAACTAATTCATAAAGATAGTCCGCTAATGGTGAATAACCCCATAAGAATACCGTTATTGCACCAACAATCATCCCCCATAAGGCTCCAGTACCTGTTGTTTTTCTCCAGAATAAAGAAAGTAACACCACCGGACCAAACGCAGCACCAAATCCTGCCCATGCGAATGATACAAGTCCTAAAATAGTATCATTCTTCTGCCAAGCAAATATAATAGCGATAAATGATATTAGTAGTACAGCTGCTCTACTCAACATCACATACGTTCTATCTGAAGCATCTGATTTAAAGACTGCTTTATAAATATCTTCCACAAGTGCAGATGAAGTAACTAGTAACTGAGAAGATACAGTACTCATTATTGCTGCAATTACTGCTGCTAAAAGTATTCCAGCGATAAATGGATGGAATAGAATCTGACCAAGTACTAGAAATACAGCTTCTGGGTCTGCTAAATTAAATTCAGGATTAGCATGGAAAAATGCCACACCAACTAATGCAGTTAATACAGCACCAATCAGAGAAATCACCATCCAGCTAATTCCAATGCGACGTGCGGATGTGGTCTCTTTTACTGATTTAATAGCCATGAAACGAACGATAATATGTGGTTGTCCAAAGTAACCAAGCCCCCAAGCAAGCGAAGAAATAATTCCTGTTGTAGTCGCTGCTGCGAAAAAGCTTAAGAAATCTGGATTAACATCTTGAATTAAATTTACTGTCTCTCCAACTCCGCCTAAATGAAAAATTGCCATTGTCGGCACAAGAATTAGAGCCAAGAACATCATCGTCCCTTGCACAACATCAGTAATACTTACGGCTAAGAATCCTCCTAGCAAGGTATATAAAATTGTAATAACAGCTACAATAATAAGACCTAAATGATAATTAAATTCAAATGAGCTTTCAAAGAAAACTCCTCCGGCCACCATTCCTGATGATACATAAAATGTGAAATAAATAAGAATAACTGCACCTGAAACAATTCGTAATATCTTGGAGTTATTTTTAAAACGATTATCTAAATAACTTGGAATTGTAATCGAGTTATTAGATACTTCCGTATACGTTCGTAACCTTGGTGCTACAATTAACCAATTCAACCATGCACCTATTGCTAAACCTATCGCAATCCAACCTTCTGCTAAACCAGATAAATAAATTGCTCCTGGTAGCCCCATTAGTAGCCATTGTGACATATCAGAAGCACCCGCACTTAACGCAGATGTAACCGGTCCTAGGCTTCTACCTCCAAGCATGTAATCGTCTAAGTTTGACGTTTTTCGATATGAGTATAGTCCGATAGCTATCATCGCTAAAAAGTATAGTCCGATAGCAATAAATTGATACGTAAATTCAGACATCCTATCTCCCTTTCGTCTTTTAATAATATATATATAACAAGCTTTCACACTTGGAATTTGTGGTACTTACGGTACTAATCATCCAATGTTGATTTGTTATTACATGTTGTCTTAAAGATGGAAAAAGGCTGAGACAGGAAGGAATTAAGAAGGGAAGGGAAATACCAAAGACTCTAGGGCAATCCCTTCAGTAACAATACAAATTGTCCTTAAATTTATTTTTTCCTTTTTTTACTAACAAACATCAATAACGATAGAGCAGCCACACCAGCTATAACTGGTTCTTTCTTTAGCTTATTCTCTTTCGTATAAAAAACATCTTTTAAAACCAAGTTAATATTCTGCGGTCGCTCTGCAAGCCTCCGCATGAAATAACCAAACCAATCGCTTCCAAACGGAATATACGTACAAAAATGATATCCTGCCTGTGCCAGTTCCTCATGCATTTCAGTTCGAAAACCATAAAGCATTTGAAACTCAAAAACATCTCTAGAAATATTATGCTCCTCAACAAAAGTTTTTATTTCATCAATGATATTATGATCATGGGTAGCAATGGAAGTAAATGTATTACCTAACAGCCTTTTTTTAGCAAGTTCCATAAAATTACGATCAATATCTTCTTTTGATGGATAAGCAATGGATGCATCTTCTTTATAGGCACCTTTCACAAGACGTATTCGTACATCCTTTAAAGCGGCCAAATCGTCCTCCGCACTATACAAATATGATTGTATTACCGTACCGACGTTGTCATACTCTTTTCGGAGCTCGTTTAGAGTCTCCAATGTTTTACCATAATGGATATGTTTCTCCATGTCAATATTAATAAAAATCTCAAAGCGTTTTGCAACTTTTAAAATCGCACGAATATTATTTAAACAAAAATTTTCATCAATGTCTAAACCCAGCTGAGTTAATTTTACAGACACATGGCAATCTAATCGTTGCTCATAAATCTTATAAAGCATGTCGATGATATCATCTCTCGCTTCAATTGCTTCTGATTTTTCTGTCACAAACTCACCAAGGTTATCTAGTGTACAAGATATTCCTCTACCATTCAAATCTTTGATTATTCCGATAATACTGTCAAAATTAGTTCCTGCGACAAACTTTTCCGCACCTAAACGAAATCCATATTTCTTAGCGTTGGTGTTCAACAATTTATTATTTGATAATCCTATAAAGAAATCTCGTGTTAGATTTGCCATCCTTCTATCCCCTTATTAAGAAACTAACAGCTTATATACGAGACTGGGACATAAAGTAGCTATTCATGCCCCAACCCCTCCCTTAATTAAAATCGTTCAGTTACAACTTTTGCATTTAAGAAATGCTGAAGGTAATCTGGTCCACCAGCTTTTGAGTCTGTTCCTGACATTTTAAAGCCACCGAATGGTTGATAACCTACAATTGCTGCAGTACAACCACGGTTAAAGTATAGATTTCCTACAAGAAACTCTGTTTGTGCTCGGTTAAGATTTTCGCGGTTATTCGAAATAACTGCACCAGTCAAACCATATTCTGTGTTATTTGCAATATCCAGTAATTCATCAAAATCCTTCGCTTTCGCAAATGCGACCACTGGTCCAAAAATTTCTTCTTGCATAATACGAGCTTGTGGATCTAAATCTTTGAAAATGGTTGGATGTACAAAGAAACCTTTACTATCATCAGTTTCTCCTCCAAAAACAAGCTCACCTTCTTGTTTTCCGACTTCAATATAATCTTTTATCTTATCGAATTGTTTTTGATTAACTACAGAAGCCATGTATACATTATCTTCCGTAGGGTTACCTACTGTAAGAGTTTTTGTGAGTTCTACTGATTTCTTAATCACCTCATCATAAACCGATTCATGAATAACTGCACGAGAACATGCAGAACATTTTTGACCGGAAAATCCGAATGCAGAATGAACAATTGATTCTGCAGCTAAATCTAAATCAGCTGACTCATCAACGATAATCGTATCTTTTCCACCCATTTCAGCTACCACACGTTTTAAATGAGTTTGGCCATCTTGAATTTTTGTTGCACGTTCAAAAATACGAACTCCCGTTGCACGAGATCCAGTAAAGTTAATAAAATGCGTGTCTTTATGATCGACTAAATAATCTCCGATTTCTGCTGGGTCTCCAGGTACAAAATTTAGAACACCTTTTGGTAATCCTGCTTCTTCAAGTACCTCTACTAATTTATAGGCGATTACAGGTGTATTTTCAGATGGCTTCAACAGTACAGGATTTCCTGCAACAATTGGAGCTACTGTTGTTCCACAAACAATTGCAAATGCAAAGTTCCATGGTGGAATTACTACACCTGGTCCCATTGGCTGATAGAAATATTTATTATCTTCATTTGGTCGATCTGCTAACGGTTTTCCTTGTTCAAGTTCAACCATATGACGTGCATAATACTCTAAAAAGTCAATTCCCTCCGCAGTATCCCCATCTGCCTGATCCCAAGGCTTCCCGGCATCATATGATAACCATGCTGAGAACTCATGTTTACGTCTTCTTACAATTGCTGCCGCTCGATATAGGACACGTGCACGATCTTCAGCAGACCAAGTTTTCCACTCTTTAAATGCTTCCTTCGAGGAAGAAAAAGCCTCTTCAATATGTTGTTGTGTTGCTTTCGATACTTGACCTACTACTTCTTTTTTATTTGAAGGGTTTACAGATACCAGTTTGTCATCGGTATATATTTTTTCACCGTTAATAACAAGCGGATAATCTTTTCCTAATTCTCCTTTAACCTTGGCTAATGCAGCTTGATAATCTTTACGGTTTTCCTCCACCGTAAAGTCTGTAAATGGTTCATGTTTAAATGGTAATACCATAAATAAAAACCTCCTTGAAAAATAATTCATAAAGAGTATTTATACTCTCTACTATTTTACTAGCAAAAAGGATGCCAACTTTCTGAAATGTATTCGATTTCAATGGGTTAGCCATTGGTATACCTGTTTTTTCAATTTTTTTCTAAAAACATAATCATTTTAATCCATGGAAAAATCAGAAATTTATTGTATACTATAATTACAGTTATTGTTTAGAAAGTTTACACTCATCTTTACAATGAAGGAGGATTTTTCTCAATGAATGATTATTTCTTTGAGCAATTATTAGAAGCCGAAGACGATGCAATTACAATTGTAGATACAAATAAAACAGTATTATATTGGAATAACGCAGCAGTAGATACGTACAACATTGAAAAGTCCACAATTATTGGTCAACCGATTACAAACTTTTTTGCTTACGATGACTTGATGGTAATGAAAGTTTTAGATAGTAAACAAGCAGTGCAAAATCAATACCATCGCCCACGAAAAGATAAACATGTAGTTGTAAACACTCTCCCTGTATTTGATAACAATCAATATTTAATTGGGGCCATTTCTGTGGAAAGAGATATCACCCAAATTGTAAAGTTAAACGACAATCTAGAGACTACTTCTGCAGAATTAAATGAATTACGGCAAAAAGTTTACCCAGCAAATTCCGAATCTCCATTTGTAAAGCTAAAAGGAAAAAGCGATGCTCTACAACAGATAATCCAATTGGCACGTAAGGCTGCGAGCACAAATGCAACTACATTGATTTTAGGAGAAAGCGGAACAGGAAAAGAAGTCTGTGCAAAGGCTATACACGAAGCAAGCGAGCGACGAAACCAACCTTTTATCCCCGTAAACTGTGGAGCCATACCGAGTGCTTTATTTGAAAGTGAACTATTTGGCTATGAAGGCGGCTCGTTTACAGGAGCAGAAAAGAAAGGTAAAGCAGGTAAAATTGAAATGGCTGATGGTGGGACACTATTTTTAGATGAGGTTGGAGAATTACCATTAGAGATGCAAGTAAAACTTTTACGAGTATTACAAGAGAATCGAATTTATCGAATTGGAAATTCACAAGGAAAACAGGTCAATGTTCGGTTTATCGCAGCAACCAATCAAAAATTGGAGCAACTAATGGATGAAAAACAATTTCGTTCCGATCTTTTTTACCGATTAAATGTGATCCAATTAACGATGCCACCTCTTCGTGAAAGAATAGAAGATATTGAAATACTAGCCAAAAGTTTTTCGAATCAATTTGCAAATAAATACCAAGTATTAGCACCTAATATTTCGGGGGAAGCATTTGAATATTTACTTCAATACCACTGGCCAGGTAATATCCGTGAACTACGTAATTTAATGGAGCGAATAATCATTCTTCACGAGAATTCACTTGTCCAAAAGGAAGATATGCAACTTTATCTGCCACAAGCAACTAATTTCAATTCTTACGAGACAATATCCAATCTACCAATGGAAAAAGAGGCAATGGAAAAACAATTGATAGAGACAACATTACAGCAGCTAGAAGGAAATAAATCAAAAGCAGCTAAAAAACTAGGAATATCAAGAGTAACTCTCTATCAAAAAATTAAAAAATATAATATAACTGTATAATTATTCGCATATATACTCTACTATTTTTTTGTTTTCGACATTATTTTCCGATTAAATGTAAGCATTTTCATCTAGGTAATAACTACTCTTTAATTATCCTAAAAAACGAAAGATAGCTTTCGTATTCCAAATAACGACTAAATTCGACATTATTAACGCTAATTTCTATTCTAAAAAATTAGAATAGCTTTTCTATTAAATTATTTTTCCTCCTTATAAATTAGGTCATATGAAGGTATTTCGAAAGTAGGATATATATTATACATTTTTATTGCATGAATATAATATCTAGTTTTGTCGAAAAGGTTTATTTTTATTTAATAATTTGAGATAATCCTAATCGTGTGAGACAAGCTAATATAAAAGTAGAGGTGCAAATAGAATAATGTATACAAAAATGAAAAAAAATGATAGAGAAAGTATCGTTCTCTCGATTGTAAAAAAAAGGGATGAAATGTTACGAATTGCTGAAGAAGATGGATTATCCTCTGAAAACACGATTATATGTAGCCAAGAATTAGATAATTTGTTAAATCAACTCAATGAATATACGAATCTTTCCACATAAAAAGGGGCTGCAGCTAATTGACAGCTCCTTTTTATATTTATTTTCCGTTATTGAGAAAACAATCTCAAAAAATAGTGTCAAATAGATTTACTATTAATAGGTAAACACCCAAACCATAACACCCAAAAAAACATAAAAGATAGTAATATGTTTTTATCGGGAGTGGAATAAATGAAATTAACAAAATTTGTAGATAAGCTTCCCATTATCTCTACATTAGAACCAACAAAAGCAAGCAATCGTTTAACATATTATGAAGTGGTTATGAAAGAATGTTGGCATAAGCTTCACCGCGATTTACCACCAACAAGGTTATGGGGGTATAACGGTCTATTTCCAGGACCAACCATAGATGTTTTCGAAGGGGAATTAGTACATGTTAAATGGATCAACCAGCTACCACAGAAACTCATATTGCCTTTAGATACTTCGATACATCACCTAGATCAAATGCCACAAAGTCGAACGGTAACGCATGTTCATGGAAGTGTAACAAAACCAGATAGTGACGGTTATCCAGAGGCATGGTTTACACGGGAATTTCAAGAGACTGGACCGGATTTTTCTCGAGAAGTATATGAGTATCCAAACAACCAACGTGCTGCTACACTTTGGTATCACGATCATGCAATGGGAATTACTCGTTTAAACGTATATGCAGGCCTTATAGGAATGTATATTATTCGTGGAGAAGAGGAAAAAGCCTTACAACTTCCGTCCGGAGAATATGAAATTCCTTTGGTTATTTGTGACCGCACACTTAATCCAGATGGTTCATTATACTATCCTTCTGGACCTGATGAGCCTATTCCAGGAGCACCATCCCCTTCTATTGTACCTGCTTATTTAGGAGAAGCTATTCTCGTTAATGGGAAAGCATGGCCTTATATCGATGTTGAACCGAGAAAATATCGTTTTAGACTATTGAATGCATCGAATACTCGAACGTATCGATTATCTATGAATGAGGAATTACCTATATATCAAATTGGTTCTGATGGTGGTCTATTACGTAAAAGTATTCCTACTCGACAAATCGTTATGGAACCCGCAGAACGTATCGATATTGTGATTGACTTTACCGAATTTGAAGGAAAGAGTCTGACTATAAACAATGATTTAGGCGAGGATGCAGATCCAGAAGATCAAACTAATAATATTATGCAATTTAAAGTTACAAAGCCTTTAACGACAAAAGATACGAGTAGAATTCCTAAACATTTAACGCATATACCTTCATTAAAGCAGAATTCAATAAATACCATTAGAAATCTAAAACTTGTAGGATCAGAGGATCAATTCGGAAGACCACTTTTATTACTCAATAATCAGTTATGGCATGATCCAATAACAGAGAAACCTCAACTCGGTGATACTGAAATTTGGTCCATTGTAAATGTTACTAATTTTACGCATCCCATTCATCTTCACCTCGTTCAGTTTCAGGTTCTTGATCGTCAACCCTTTGATCTAGAGAAATATAATGAAGATGGATCAATGATTTACACTGATGCTCCTATTCCACCTGCTGAAAATGAGAAAAGTTGGAAAGATACTTTAGCAGCACCATCCGCTCAAGTAACGCGCGTGATTGCAAAATTTGAACCTTTTACAGGAGATTACGTGTGGCACTGCCATATACTAGAACACGAGGATTACGATATGATGCGACCATTTACGATCGTAGATAAAGAAGAACCAGGAACTTCATAATAACTTCCGTCAGCGGGGATTTTATTTATCCTCGACTGATGGTTAAGGATTAATCCAAAAGTGACATAGTTTGTCATCATTTTTTGTTTAGTCAACTTTCTAGTTATAAGGAACTTCTTTGAAAGTTCGATTATCCGATTGTTTAAACAACGCACGAATACCTTTACCTACATACTTTTCGTCATCATACCTGGGAAGAATATGCAAATGCGCGTGAAAAATATGCTGCCCTGCAGTTTTCCCTGCATTCCACCCGATATTATAACCATTTGGTTGATGATGAACATCTATCCACTTTTTTGCTTCCTTTAATAAATCAAATGTCGACCTCCATTCTTCTTCAGAAAGATCAAATACTGTTTCACGATGCGCTTTTGGAACAATTACCCCTGCTCCTTCTAAAGGCGCTCCTTTTTCGAAGGTATCATTTAATTGCAAAAACATTGTATATTCATTCGATAGAATAACCGACTGTAATGGTTCATTTTCTACTTTACAAAACACACATTCATACTCCATTGGTTCCCTTCCCTCGTTTATTCATATTTGATCAATAAAACAAGTTAGTACCATGGCACCGCGATCATTTACTGGCAAAAACAAATGAGGTTTGGAACCCGCAAAATAAGCACTATCCCCTTTTTCTAAAAATTGCTTTTCTCCATTATAGAGTAGTTCCATTTCACCTTCTAATATGTAAATAAATTCATCTTGTGAGTGCGTATATGTCTTATCCTGACGTAAATTTCGATGTTTGGGCGTAACATGTACAATAGTGGGTTCTATTCCACTATACTTCGATCGATTGGCCAGTAATTCATATGAGTATCCCATACTTTCATCCCCGACTTTTGAAGGACGGTTATACTTTCGTTGAATAACTAAGTCTTGCTCTTCCTTATCATCAAGCACCCAAGCTAACGGTACCTTTAAAGCATCTGAAATCTTTGATAAGGTGGCGATAGCTGATGCTGTTTGACCGTTTTCTATTTTAGATAGAAGGCTTTTGGAAATCCCACACTCATCAGCGATCTGTTGTTGTGTTTTTTTATTTCTCAAGCGAACTTGCTTAATTTTATCTCCAATACTTTGCAGGTCGATGGGAACCATTCCTTCCATAATTTAATTAAAATCAATCTAATCATAATCTAGCATTGTTTACGAGTCAATCCATATTGATAGATAAAATGAGGCTTTTCTCTAAAGCCCAAATTTTAACCATAAATAAAACCCCAAACTATAATGCAAAATGTAGATACATTTGGTACTATAGTTTGGGGTTAATTATGCGTTTTTTAAATAAGCTAATGATCGACTAGGCAACGTTTTGTCTAATTTGTTTTGAATAAATACACCAGATTCCTGTAATTTCTTTTCGTCAATACCGGTATTGATGCCAAGCCCTTCTAATAAATATAAAACATCATTTGTAGCTACATTTCCTGCAGCTCCTGGAGCATATGGACAGCCCCCTAAACCACCTATGGTACTATCAAAACGATAAATTCCGTAATGCATGGCAGTCATAATATTAGCGATTGCCATTCCTCTCGTATCATGAAAATGCAGGATCAATTTCTCTTTTGGATAATGTTGTAACAAGAGTTCGAGTAATTGCTCGACTTGCGTCGGAACTGCTGTGCCTATGGTATCGCCTAACGATAAATCATCTACTCCACTGTCGATTAATTTCTCACATACCATCAGCACTTTCTCAGGGGCTATTTTCCCTTCATAAGGACAATCAAATACAGTAGAAATATATCCTGTTACATGCTTCCCAGCTTGTTTTGCTTCAACAATTACTTTATCTAAGACTGGATACGTATCTTGAATCGTTTTATTAATATTTTTTTGATTATGTGTCTCACTAGCAGACATAAATACGGACGCTCCATCAATTCCCGCTTCTAGCGCATATTCTAACCCTTTAAGATTTGGAACTAAAGCAGAATACGTAACATCCGGGTTTCTAATGATCCGCTTACCTACTTCCCTTGCATCTGATAAAGCTGGAATCATTTTGGGATTAACAAACGATGAATATTCGATTTCCTTTATCCCTGAAGTAGATAACATATTAATCCAATTTACTTTATCTTCTGTAGTTATCCACGTCTTTTCATTTTGAAGTCCGTCTCTCGGGCCTACTTCTTTTAATTGGACATAAGATGGTAATGAACGCATTGGTTCTCCCCCATTCCTATAATTGAATGCGCTTACAATAGGATATACGTAAATATCTTTATTGTTCTAATCAATTTCATAATTAGATATTTTATGTAAAATCTGGATGTTTGCTGCATAGATTTTTATTAAAGACGGACGCTTTCGGCAGGAGTTGTCGTCTTTCAAATGAAATTTAACAATTATGAAATTGACTCGTTTTAGAAAATCACAGATTTCAATCAAGTTTCTTTTCATTCAACTTTGTTGAATACAGTATATAATAAATATTCTTTCAATGTCAATTAGAATAAAGTACATTTCGTTCTTCCCTCAACTTGTGTTTCCTGAAAAGAATCGGACACTTACGGTTAGTTTATTCCACACTTAACCTCTTTTGCTAAGCCTGGTAGATACTAACTAAAAAACCTTAAGGGCTGATCATCCGAACACCTTAAGGTTTTCATTATATTATATAAATATATTATTCTTTCGTTTCTTCCTTCTTCTCCATAGTAAAAATAAAACGAGTATTATTATCGCTCCAACGACTCCAATTCCAATATAGAGGTATAGAGAACTTGTATTGTCTTCTTGATCTACATTTTCAATTTGATTATTCTTCATCATTGTTGGTTGTTTTTTCTCGACATTGTCCAACTGAAATTCTTTCAATAACTCTCCGTTGTCCTCTATAACAAGTTTCCCATTTTCATTAATTTCTTCCTCTACCTTTGATCCTTCTTCATGAACATAGGTTAAATCTTCACTATTTTTAAATTCCTTGCCATTCGCCATAAAAGAAGTGCCTTCATCAATCGTAGAAGGCTCGTAATGTTCAAAACCATAATCTAATAACTTTACCGTATCGGCATAGGTTTGTTCAGCAAGAGGCGTCTTCAAAGTGACTGCAATTAAGTGCATCCCATCTTGCTCGGCAGTTGTAACAAGGGTATAACCAGATTGAGACACAAATCCATTTTTCCCTCCGGTCACCCCATCATAAGGTATTTCACCTTTTACCATACGATGATGATTTAATATCGTTGTTTCCCATGTTTTACTTTCCCAATCCACGGACTTCATTCCAAATAACTTTACAAATTTATCATTTTGCAAAGCATATTTCGTTATTTTTGCAAGGTCCTCTGCCGTTGTATAATGATTTTCATTATACAAACCATGCGGATTATCAAAATTCGTATTTTTTATTCCTGCTTTTTCCTCGAAAAACTTCGTCATTTCTTCTGAGAACTTACTAACACTACCACTCATATGTTCCGCGATTGCTACACCAGCATCATTTCCTGAATTAATTAATAAGCCTTTAACAAGCTTACCGAGAGAGACTCTTTCTCCCTCAGCCAAAAAAACAGTAGTACCATCTGCTTCAGTAGCTTCTTCACTTATTTCTACTGCATCAGATAAATTCCCATTTTCTATTACATAAATTGCTGTTGCGATTTTCGTTACACTTGCTGGATACATTTGCTGATTTGCGTTTTTCTCTGTAAGAATTTGTCCAGATTCTGCTTCCATTAATATAGCTGATTCACTATCTAATGAAAGGTCTTCATCTGCTAACGCAGTAGTTGTCCAAATACAAAAATTAAGCGATGCTATTATAATCATGAGGTAAATTTTCTTCAGCATATCCAACGACTCCTCCAATTCATTCCACAAATAAGGATAATAGACATGTATATTCATGTAAATATATGAATAAAAATTGTAAACAATCTATAATATTACTGGAATAATTTGGTATAATTATTTCATCTGATTAATCACAGTTATCTTAGTTGTTATTTTATTTTGAATTTGATAATATAAAGTTACTTTCCTCATTTGCATAAAGGAAGTGCTGAATTTATAGGGACAAGGATAGATGGCTATCGTTGTTTTTTTGTGTATATTAATTATTTTACTTTCACAAGTCAGGAGCATGGCCATGATAAAACTGTATATTAATGGTGTGATACATACATTTCAATCAAATCATCCCATTGTCGAAGCAGTAGCAATCGAGAATAATCGATTTAAAGACATCGGTACAACAAAGGATATCTTATTAAATTGGAAAACAAAAAGTGCGGAAATCATTGATTTACAAGGATTGACGGTAACTCCTGGATTAACAGATAGTCACCTACATCTTTCTATGGTTGCAAGCAAATTTGTAGATTTAGATGTAACTGGAGTAACTTCAAAACAAGATATGCTCGAGTTTATACGTCGACATTCCCATACATTAAAGCCAGGGGAATGGCTTGTTGGGAGTGGTTGGGATGAAAATCTATTTAGTGACGGTGGTATTCCTACACTAGATGAACTAGATCAGGTCGCACCGCTTAACCCGTTGTATATAACTAGAATATGCGAACACGCAGCAGTCATTAATTCCAAATCTTTAGAAGCAATTAATTATTCTGAAGATATTTCTATCCCTGAGGGTGGCAAAATCATTGTTGATTCTACTTCCGGTAAACCAACAGGATTAATATTAGAATCAGCTTCTACCTTATTCCAAGTACACATTCCAGAAAAATCGTACGAAACATGGAAGGACGCATTACGAAAAACGATAGAAGCTACGATACAGCATGGTATAACAAATGTTCATTCTAATGATCCTTTATACTTAGGTGGACTTAAACAAACCTATGAATTATTCGATGAACTATTAAACAAAGAACAACTTGGCTTACGAACAAATCTATTAATTAACTATGAATTTTTAGAAGACTTAGACGCGATGAATATGTACACAGGGTATGGTAATGATACGTTACAAATCGGGGCAATTAAAATCTTCGCAGATGGTGCATTTGGACGGAGAACTGCTCTTTTACGTGAACCCTATCACGACAGCCCTAGCCAATATGGTGAGGCAATGTTCTCACAAGAAACACTCTATGACATTGTTAAAAAAGTACGAAATCGTGGAATGCCGGTTGCCGTACATACCATTGGCGATCAAGCATTAATAAATGTTTTAGATATCTTAGATCAATTTCCTCCTTCTAATTTTCGTGACAGACTGATACACGTGCAAGTGATAAATGATAATTTGGTAAAACGGTTAGCAAGTAATCATCGAATTGCAGATATTCAACCGCGATTTCTAGCAAGTGATTATCCTTGGGTAAAAGATCGATTAGGTGAAGAACGTATACCAAGGGCATATGCGTGGAAGACTTTACTAGACAACGGAGTAATTTGTGGTGGTGGCTCCGATGCTCCAGTGGAACCGATGAACCCATTACTTGGCATACATGCTGCTGTAACACGAAGAGCTCCCGGTGAAGACCATGAAGGTTGGTACAAAGAACAAAAACTTTCCATGTATGATGCCTTTCGCTTATTTACAGAACAAGCAGCTTACACGACAAATGAAGAACATAAAAAAGGAACGATTGAACCTGGAAAGCTAGCCGATATGACCGTATATTCAAATAATCCTTTTCAGATGAATAATCCGGATGAACTATTCCAAACCTCAATTGAAATGACGATTATTGGAGGAGAAATCAAATACAGCCGATAAAGGAGTTGCAATTACGAATGAAACAAAAACGCATTCACCCATTAATTATTATTGCCCTTTTCCTATCTTCTATAGCAAACGGTTTAAATGCTTATCAATATTTTGGAAGACAAGATACGAGTTCCGGTTGGGTGTTTACTACATTATGTGTTGTTACATTTTTATGCGCAATCACCAGCTTATTCATCAATAAAACAATGAACAAAAGGAAGTCATTTAATTGACTTCCTTTTGTTCATGTAATTGGGTTATAAATTTACAAAACATTAATTAGCCAAATGTAACAAAAAATCCAGTAACAGCAACGATGAAAACTGCACCTAAAACCCACATAACAATTTTTCTTCCAACGTCACTTTTATGAAATAAATAAACCAATAGAAAATAAATGATTACTGCTACTCCTATAAAAGACATACCTTCTATCATGTATTTACTTGAAAAATAATCTTTGTCTAAGAAAAACATTAATCCCCAATATAGAAATAAAATAATGCCATAGATATAAAAACCTTTTTGCAATTCTACCTTTTTATGTTCACTCATATTTGAACCTCCATCCATACATCTACTATTTAATTAAGTTTTCCTACATAAAATTTAATATCAACTTAATAACCAAGTTACTGAACCGTTACAAAGAGATATCATTTATTATACTACGATGTTTTAACGATCATCAATTCTAACAGACATAACACTAGTTTGAGTAAATTCCGTCGGACCACACTCATACTTTCCATGAGTTATTACATGAATAATTTCCAAATAATACTACAAACTATTATCAATTATGTACTATACTTAGAATGAAAGGAGTGTTCAGAGATGAGACAATATAAATTATCATTTTTAATCATTGTTATGACAATTGGTTTAATAGCATGTGGTACGAATAACAATAATGACACAGATACAAATTCTGACGCACCGACAGAAAATAACAATAATCAACAAGAAGGTTCAACATCTCCCCAATCAGTAGAGGATGTACAACTAACTCCTGAAGAAGCTATGCAGATTTTCACGGATACGTATACAGGAGCTGCAATCTCTTCTATTGAATTAGATGAACATAATTTTGAATATACCTATGAAATAGAGGGATTTGATGACGCAAAAGAATATAAGACTGAAATCGATTTAGAGAAGAACATGATCGACCAAGAAGAAGAAAATAGAGAAAAAGATGATAATTATCAAGAACTCGTTTTTGACGACTATGTAAGTCACGAAGATGCATTATCTACAGCTTCCCAAGCCCAAGAAGTACAAGAACTAGTTCCTACTAGCTGGAATTTAGAAATAGATGATGGAGTAGCAACTTATGAAATAGAATTTGAAAATGACAATCAGAAAGACGTAACTATAGTCATTGATGCTAAAACAGGAGAACAACTAACAGTAGACGTAGATGATTAATTAGCGTGAACTTCATTAAGTGGAAGTAATACTGCCCGTTCACCGTTCATGCGGGATAATAAGTAACTGGTTTTATTTTAACTCCCCTTTAGTATAGACAGGAATAATACATTCTGGTTCTATACTAAAGGGGAGTATTATTTTCATAGCATCTCTATATTTATACACGTACTTCCTTATTATCTATAAGTTGAAAGTATTCCGTAAAGCCCATAAAACTACTATTTATAAAGCTTAAAACGTGCTATTGGAAATCGATGCAATAAAATTATGAGAATGACATAAAGGAAAAACGATATTAACAAAAAATTAAACAAATGAGAAATAATAAAAATGAACATCAATAGCAAAAACAACAAAAAGATAAAAAAGATAATCCTTTTTTCTAATATAAATCCCTTTCTTCCCTTTTCAATATAATCTTCTATCATACTGGGTGTTATATATATCTGAACCATTTCTTTATAAGCGAATTTTTTTAATATCCATCTCCCCATAAAATATCCACCAATCATAAAGATAGCTATTAGATATATAATCGGGATATCAATCGTAAACTCTTGAATTATTCTTAATAGGATAGTAGCTGTGAAAAACGCTAACCAATACATTTTTTGACCAGGTTCTCTATGATAAGCTTTATATACTAGGTGAGATCCTTGTTCTAAAAAGATAGTATAGTTTGTACCGTTTTTTATGCTCAACGTATAAATTGGAACTAACTTCACAACGATTTACTCCTTTATCTATTTACTTTATTAACAAAAATTCCGTAATTCGAAAACACTATAATTGAATTTCATCATTAATAAACTTATGTAATATTTTGTACCGTTTAATTGGAGAAGTTAGGAATATCATATGAAGTGGTACTAATCCTAAACCAGTTATTACTAAAAATTCAATTTTATCTAATATGAAAAATAACGGCATCCCAAAAACTGTAAACCCTAATGCTATTCCCCCTCCTAAGTAAATTTCCATCTTCCATTGTTTCAGTCCTTGAATTGCATAATCTTTCAATTTATTTTTATCAATCAATAGATGTCTTTGTGTAGCTTTATCATAAAATGAATAAAATATATTCCTTGCCAGTAAATAGCTCAAGATAAAAATTACTATTAAAAGTAAGCTATTAAAAAAGAAATTAGCATAGGGTAGATAAATTTTATTCAATGTTCCTGAACCGTACAGTAAAAAAATAAATACAACTAAGTAGATGATATAAGAATTCTTTCTATGTGGAAATCTATAAAGTTTTGCATGATAAACATCGTAGAATAGTGTATATATATTATCTTCACGATATATTGGTATTTCAAGTTTCTTCACGTATTCACCCTTCCTACATATATAAAATTCATATTAAGTATCATAATCAGCACATGCTCACTATATAGCATCTATCTTTAGAAGACATAAAGTAACAAACATTCCAAATCTATTCATCTTTAGTTAATAGTTTAATTCTTTCCACAGAAAGGCTATTTAGTAATACTCCAACTATAGTAAATAACATAAATGTAAAAACTAACCAAACTATCCAACTGTATATGATGAACAAAACAGCTAATATCAACGATATAATTAATAGAATACTAATAAATATAATTTCAATTTTTATTAACTTTTTTCCTTGTTTGAGGAGCTCTTTGATTTCCAAATGATTTAGAAATATTTCTACTAGACTTCTAGTATACTTCTTATGTAATAGCTTACCTATCCCTATACCTAATCCTCCAATAAAAATAACAACAGCTGACTTTATTAGTATAGGAAATTGCGTTAGATAAATTCCTGAAATGGCTCTTAAAAGACCTAATGTCAATGCAAACATGATCCAGTAAGTAGTTTGATTATAATCTTTATGAAATGCTCTATATACTTTATTTGTACTACTATCTAAAAAGATCGTATAACCCGTATCTCTTTCTTTTCTTTCAGCGTAAATTGGTATAGGTTTATGCCGCATTTGTTTACACCTCAATATTATCCATATATTGTTTCGTAAATATTGAAAGTACGTTTCATTTAACTCCTTCCACTATCGTCTAAACAAAAGAAGCATAGTTTTAAATACTTCTTGATGAGATAATTTATTTTTTATTTCAACGGTCCTGACACAGTTCCTTTTTCAAATGTATTTCCATTTTATTCCATCCAACTACAATAAATCTCTTGAAAAAGTTCTTCTTCATCTTTATACCCTTCAGATACTACTTTATCTATATTTTCCTCTTTAAAGTACAGTACATTATTCTGATCTAATACATCCCGAATAGTCATACATTATCCCTTTTTGTTCTTTGCCCTCTGCTGGAAGAATTGGTGCACGGTTTAAAATCATTAACTTACTCGTACCTTCTTTCAAATATACTATTGATCCAATTGGTGACATAAATTCCATAGAATTCTTGGTAGCAAAATTCTACAATTTTTTTGGCATATACGTAGATAAGCCATAAGTATTGTGCATGTAACTAATCTTTGAATCTTACCGTTGTATTACCAACAAGTATAGTAAAATAGTTAATCATATATGTTATAAATAAACAAAATATCCCACCAAAAAAAACGATTATATTTCCTGTTTCAATAAATCCCATTAATGGGACAACTGTTAATGCCATAAAAAACAAATAAAAGAAACATAAGCTAGAGAAAAACTTTAATGATGGCGGCCTTATCCATAATTTTTTTCTAGGGTAATGCTTATAATCAACTATTGCAGTTAAATTTCTTTTACTTCTAGTATTTATATATATAAATACTGATAAAGCTATTATTACAACCAAGATAGTAATAATAAAATTAATCAATGATGTACTTGGTATATGAAACATATTTGCCAGTGGTCGAATTAAACTAGCTAGAAAAACTCCAATGAGTCCTCCCAAGGCACCCGTTCCTGCACTTATTGTCTTTGGTTGTTCCCGTTCTGGCACTGCTAATTTATCTACAATTTCATTATTTATTTTATACACGGGATTAGGTAATATCCAGTGTAAGAAAGGAAAGATAATTTTCCAAATTGAATTTCCCATATCTAGAATATATTCTTCATCATTTATTTCAAGAATTCTATACCTTATATTTTTAAAAACACCTCGTACATTACACTTCATGTAATATCTTCACTCCTAAATTATTGAACTTGCCATAGGTTAAAAACTAACTTAACGGATTAATGCTATCAAGTCCACTACTAAAAGCATCACCAATTTTATTTACTTGATCTCCTACCCAGCTTATGCCTTTATTCACTTGTTCGTCTACCCAGTTAAAACCATTACTTAACTGTTCTCCAGCCCAATCCAATTTTTGACCTGTCCAGTCTACTCCGTCTTGAATATTTAAGAAATTATTATCATACGCCCAATTAGCTAATGTTGTTGCAATGGTTCCTCCGACAACAGTACCAGCTAATGCCCAACCTATTGGATTAGAAATTAACCCCATTGCTCCTAAACCTTTAAACCCTACTGTAATTCCAACACCAGTAAGAAAACCAAAACCGCTAGAATAAGTATTTTTTACTATTGCCTCTCCTGCAGTTTTATCAGTTTGTGTGAGATCACTATACGTACCGATTGCAATACTAACACCTAGTAAGGATCTACTTACCGCTTTTCCTATCTTCAACATTTTGTCACCTTGATTTTTTAAAAACAATGAAGTAGAAGATGGTTTGTTAGCATTCATATGCTTTACTAGTTCAGATCTAGTTAAATTATTTTCACCCACATCATTTATACTTTGACTTATAAAACCAGCGATTCCATTAAAGTTAAAATTTTCCTCGAAAACATCAAAATTATCAATCACATATTTTATAAAATTCTCCGATACTTCTTCGTCCATATCTTCTTCATTTTGAAGCTTCTTCAGTTCATTCATGTAGCTGTAGTATTCTGATTCTTCAATTTCACCATTTTTTAAATCCGTATATGCTTTATTTAATATTTCTTGCGAAGATTCATCCATATTCTTTAATGCAGAGTCCTTAGCTTTTCTAGCTTCATCAAGCATGACTTCTCTTTTTTCAGTATTATAATCTTTTAAATAGGATAACCCTAAAGTCGTAGAAGTACCGATATAATCAGTAAATCTTCCTTCACCTTCTACTGTCCCTGCATTTTCAATTGTCATAGCTACTTGTTTTAGCAGATTTTCTATACTAGAGGTTTCTTCTTGTCCTACACTAGTAAACGAATTTAAATCTTCTTCTAGATTTGTAATAATCTCTATTACATCACTTTTATCGGTATCTGTCCGGTAATAATTTGGATGAATGGCACTAGTGATATCGGATACACTCTTAATTGTTTCTCTTACAGTATCTTGTTCTAAACTTAACTGTTCCCAATCGTCCTTGATATCTAATTCTAAGTCTTTGCCGTAGCTACTAACAATAATAGCAGATTCACTTGTATCCACTCGTGATTTGAACAACTCTAAATGTTTTCTTAGGTAATCATCCAAATCTGTAAATAAGTGCTCAAAAGTTATTAAAATAGTCTTATGGAGATCATTAAAATAATTTTTTGCATTCGTTACAAAACCTGTAACTGTCTTACCTAAACAAAAGAAGCATACTTATATATGCTTCTTGATGTAAAAATAGTTTATTTTCTTATTTTAACGGTCCTGATACAGTTCCTCTTTCAAATGTATACCCATTTTCTTTCATCCAACTATCATAAATCTCTTGAAAACGATCCTCTTCTTCATCTTTATAACCCTCAGATACTACTTTATCTATATTTTCTTCATTAAAGTACAGTACATTATTTGGATCTAACCCTTGAGGATAAATACATGCAGAATAGTCATACATAACACCCTTCTGTTCTTCGTTCTCTGAAGGAAGAATTGGTGCACGGTTTAAAATCATTAACTTGCTCGTACCTTCTTTTAGATAAACTATTGATCCTATCGGTAACATAATAAAGTTTCCTCTCTTTACTTTTTCTTTTTCAAAGCTAAATTACTTTTTCATAATCCTTAAATCTCACAGTAGTATTTCCTTCTTCAACTGTTACTCGACTAGAAAGAAGAAGGAGATAAAATAACCCTGAAGTTAAAATTAATACCATGATATTACCTGAATGAATATATAATGAAAAACTCCATATAACAAATACTAGAAGAGAAGTATAGGCAGCTACCAACTTGAAAACGAGCTTCGCAGAGCTTGGTACTATCCATAATAAGTTCCTCGGTAATGTCTCAATTTTAATAACACTCTCCAATTTTTTTTTATGTTTACGACTAATAGAAAAATAGAGAAGAGATACAGTAATTAAAGTAAGTATAAGTAAAATAATGTTCGTTAGTTGCGAACTTGGAATTATAAAATATCCCATTAAAGGTGCTAAAAGTATGCCAATTGCATACGCAAAACCACCTAGGGATACCGGCGAGCTTTCTGCTTTTTCGATAGTTTCCCCCTTCAACTGTTCCACAATATGATGTTCGTCCACTTTATATACAGGACTAGGTGTAAGCCAAAATAAAAACGGAAAGATAATCTTCCAAAATGACCGCTTCATATCCATGATGTAGTATTCACCATTAATAATTAAAAAACGATACCTCATGTTTTTTTCTAAGTGTTGTACTTCGCAATTCATTAAGTATCTCCTTTCACTATAAAAAATTAGCTTTAATATGTTGAAAACGGATTAAGGAGATTCCAACTGTTGTGTAAAGCCTGGCCGAGGTCCCCTGCCCATTGCGTTACCGTCTCCCACCCCTCATCAAATTGTTGCCCTGCCCAATCCAAGCTATCTTGTATACCATAGTAATTCGTTTTATACCCAAATTCAAAAGTCACAATACTTATTACACCTGCTGCCCATCCTACTGGATTAGAAACTAAGAAAGCTCCAATTGCTGTAACTCCAACTCCAGTAATTATCGATGCCAAATTATGTGCATAAGCTTCTCCCACAGATTTATCATTATTAAGTGTATCTGTATACATACCATATCCAAAGCCTATGGTACCAAAAGCAGGACCTGCTGCTTTTCCATATTCTGCAACCTTGCCAGCTTTGTCAATTAAAGAACTAGAAGTATTCTTTAAAGCATCTGTACTTACTACATTCGTTAAGTAAGCTGCCAATTCATTCATTGTTTTACCAAGTTTATCAGCAAAAACCGCTAACGCACCAGGAGTTGCTTCCCAGGCTACTCTTGGTAGGTTATTTACAACGTAATCTACAAAATTCGGATTGTCAGTTACATATTGATCCAACATTTTTTTATCCTCAAGGTATTCAATAAGAATTTTGGCTTCTTCATTGTTGATATTATCCTCATTAATACTTCCCTTTGTTTTACTTAATGAAGATAAAATTGAATAAAATGTCTCTTTATCTATGTCTCCATTCTCAAATTCACTATATGCTAAATTAATGACGTCTTTAGATGACTGCTGATCCAACTCTTTAATAGTTTTATCTCTAACTTCTCTCGCCTTTTCGATCTCAGCTTCCCACTGTTTTCCTTCATTATAATCTTTCAAAGCAGCTAAACCGCTATTGTCAGAAGCACTTGTATAATCCGCAAATCGGTCTACCCCTTCGTTTTTTTGAGCCCTACTCATGGTAGATTCAATTTGATGAATTAAATTTTTTATTTCAGAAACTTCATTTCCACTAATAAAAATCGCTAATTTCTCATCTAATTCTGTTATTACTTTATTTGATTCATTTTTATCTTTGTTCACTGAATAAAATATTGGTGCAGTAGCAGTACTAATATCCGTTACGCTATCTACTGCTTCTTTGATAGCCTCATACTGGCTATATAATTTTTCGTAGTATTCACTGATATCTGCCTCTGTGTCTTTTAGGTAGTCAGATTCAATTATCGCAAACGCATTAGAATCAACATCTGTTTCAAATTTTTCTAAGTGCTTATTCAAATTCTTAACTAAATCATCGAATAAACCTGTTAAAGATTCTGCGAGTGTTTTATGAAAATCATTAAAGTAATTTTTTGCTTCCATTGCTGCCTTACCTGAAAAAGAGGTCAAGTCAGTAAGTTGGTTAATATTTTCTTTTACTTTTTTTAAGTTTAATGTAATGTCATCAGATGCCCTATTCAAATCATCTGAGAAGTCATTAATCTCAGATACATCGATTTTATGTCCCATTGATACTCCTCCTAAGTATTAATTGGTTTTGCACCTGTCATATCATTTGTTAATGTCGCTATTCTTTCATCGTTTTCTTTCATTGTCTCTCCAATATTCTCCAACGTACCTATGTCAGTTTCCAAAAGTTTTTTATATCGTTGTAATAGTTCTATTGCTTCAATTGTATTTTCTAAGTCTTCTACAAATGGTTTTATATTTGTTTTATTAAAGGTGTAGTTAGTTTTTAAACTACTCTCTAAACTAGAGACTGAGGTTCGCAAATTGGTAATGGTGGATTGGAACCCACCTATATTAACCCCTATTTCATTCATCTATATCACCCCTTTTGTGCTTGACTTATTTGACTCTCAAGAGAATCAAGTGAATTAGTTAGATAATTTAAATTTGAAGAATAGGTTGTTAATTCAGCTTCATATCTTTTAATGTCAGTATCAATAGTTTCTTTTGCATCATTTGATTTGGAAAGATAATCCTTAACACTCACTTCATACTCACTATAGGTCTCATTAAATTTAGACTCTTTTTTACCTTTCCACCTTGTATTATCAATTTGTAAACCATTAATAGAACTTTTAATAGATTCTACTTCAGATATACTAGTTGATAAAAGACTAGATGCTTGTTGTAATCGAGATATCTTATCTTCCGTACTTGAAATCATATTTCTTGAATCTGAGATACCATTTAACAAAGTATTTTTTTGATTATATAGATAGCCGATAGACGTCATCTACACATTTCCCCTCCCTACTCCGGTATTTTCACTTTCACATGTTGGTGATCCAATGCCACGTAACATTCATATTTATTCGGGTATTTCTCTTGTCGTATAAATGGTTGTTTAAACATATCTTGATCTCCAAGACGCATGCTAAGCAGCCCAATCATCGCTTGACCACGGAAGTATTTTGGTACTTGTTCATAACTCATGCCTAGATAACTATATTCACTGCAAATAATGAAATGAATGCCGACTTTACTTCCTTTATCAATCATGGTTGAAGCATCGTCTATAGATAGGTCTGTTCGTTCAACAAAGTCTTGTAGATTTGCAATTTGAACTAGCCATTTTTGTTCACTAGTTACTCCATCTTTTGAACACTTTTCAATTTCATTAACGAGTTCTGCTTTCATTGTTTGTAAGCCATCTGTTTCTGACATATACGTATTCATATTGCTGCCGATGTCTTTGAATTTTTGATCTGCCGTATCGATAAGCATCGTTTGATAGGAACCCTCCATCATTGCCACGTTTTTGGCAACGGATTGGATCATTCGGTCTAAACCATCTTTTCGATCACTCATTACGGTTAGATTTTCATACTGCGCTGGGTTAAATCCTACTGGCATAACTTCTTCAAAATCCAGTCCTAGCGGAACTTTTTGTTCTTCTACTAGTTTTTTCGTACGACGTTGGTTCTTGAATTGTTCAAAGTCTACAACGCCTTCTGGCATCATCGGAATTGGCTCAGGGTATTCTCCATCCCACGCTTCGTTCATGGCTTTCGCAGTTGCTTGGAGTTTATCAATAATTTCAAGAGCTTCTGCACCATTTTCAGGGAGCATCGTCTGGAATAACGCTGGTTCTTCTAGTTTTACAAGTCCTCGACCAGCAATTTCTTCAAGTTCAATGTCTGTTCGTCCAACAATCGATCTAGCTTCTGTTGTTTCAATTAAATACAGCGCAATTTGCGTTTTAATATTTGATAGTAAAGGCATACGCATTGCACTTTGTCTGCCTGCACTAATAATTAGGTGAATACCAATGCTTGCACCTTCTCTAGCAATCTGAGTGATAGTTTTCTCAAATTCATCTACAAATTCCGCATCTCGTACAGATTCATAGTTATCGATAACTAGACTAATATTCGGTACCGTTTCGCCACTCGCTTTCTCAAACATTTCAATATTTGCTACTCCGTACTTACTTAGCTGTTGTTTTCGTTGTTTTACAATTGTGGAAATCATACGAACGAGTTTTCCAATTTTTTCTTCCTCATCTATTAAGAATGTATCAGCAACATGGGGAAGATTTTTCAATGGAAGTAATCCATTCGTACCGAAATCTAGTAAATACACATGGAAATGTTCTGGATTATGTTGTCGAGCTAAATCCATTACTACTGTTTGTAAGAACGTAGATTTTCCATATCCAGGACTCGAGAATACAGCTAAGTGCCCATCTTTTGATAAGTTTAATGTTAATGGTGATTGTTTCTGTAATTCTGGTTGGTCAAGCAGCCCGATCATTGGTTGTAAAGGCTTCTTTGGTTCTTTCCATGCTTCTTCAAACGCAACTGGATGTAATTCTGGTCCGAAGATTTTCTCAGGCAATGGCGGTAACCATGGTTTTGCTAAAGGTTCCATTTCCTGCTGAGCTGTATAATCTGCAATATGATCAATGACTGCATCTAATTCTGTAGGTATTTTTTCTACTTCTTCTTTATGTTCCAAACCACTGAGATCTTCAGTTAAAATATCATATTGACCGAGCTCATTGATAGCATAAATAGTCATGTCAACATAATCTTGTTCATTTTTATCTGGGATATAGTCAGCTCCGCTCCATGCACTCTGGAATAACTCATAGATTTCATTGTTACCGACTTGCAAGTAAGCTCGCCCTGGTAATGTAATTTCAGCAGCATCTGGCGTTTTTAAAATTTCATTTGAATCCCCTGCATTTTGTACTTTTAGAGCTAGCTTAAATTTTGAGTTGGACCAAATTTGGTCGTCAACCACTCCACTTGGTTTTTGTGTCGCAAGAATTAAGTGAATTCCTAAGGAACGACCAATACGTGCGGTAGATACTAATTCTTTCATAAAATCTGGTTGTTCAGATTTCAATTCCGCAAATTCATCGGAAATTAAGAATAGATGCGGCATTGGTTCAGTAACTTTTCCTTGTTTAAATAGTTTCTGGTATTGATTGATATGGTTTACTTGATGTTCTCCAAATAATCGTTGTCGTTTCTGTAATTCTGCTTTGATCGATGCAAGTGCACGCATCGATTGTGCTTTATCCAAGTTCGTAATGGTTCCCATGAGATGCGGTAATTTAGCAAATAAGTTCGCCATCCCTCCACCTTTGTAGTCAATAAGTAGAAATGCGACTTCATAAGGATGGAAGTTAACTGCAAGAGATAAAATATACGATTGAATGATTTCTGATTTACCAGAGCCTGTCGTACCTGCGACTAACCCGTGTGGTCCATGGGCTTTTTCATGCAAGTTAAGTTGGACTAGATCTTCTTTCCCTCTTAATCCTAATGGAACTGCTAAACTTTTATATGTCTCGTTTTGACTCCAACGAGTTTGGATATTTAATTCTTCTATTTTTTCCACATTGTATAGCTCTAAAAATGTCACCTGTTCCGGAATCGAGTTCTTCAGATTTTGCAAATGATTAATTGGAGCTAATGCACGAGACACAACCTCTTTATTAAAGTTTTTTGGAAAATGGTCTGGTTTAAAGCTTTTGTTTACAAGTTCTGTTTCTTCCAGAATGATTTTTCCTTCATTTGCATCACGGATATCAATTACTGTCTTCACATGTTCCGGTAAAGCTCTCATCACGTCTTGCACAAATACGATTGACACACCCAAATCACTAGGATCTTCATTAAAGAATTCCATAATCGTATGGTCGAGAATTAATTTCTCATCAGTGACGAGAACAACATAATGTGGTGAGAAATATAATTTCTCATTTGTATTACTTTTCTCTTCAACGAGCTGTTTTCGCTCTTTCAATACTTGATACATGGAATGAAGTACTTGGTCACGAGAACGTTCATGATATACAAATCCACGTACGTTGATATCTCTTACACTGGCATGTGGCAGCCAACGCATCCAATCCCATTCTTTCTTTTCTTCTTCCGGAAAGATCGTAATAAACTGTAAATCATGATAACTATGAAATAATGATAATTGCATCACAATTAATTGTAATTGTTCCAACACTAATTTACGTTGGCCAATGTATCCCACCGGTCCTTTTGCTAAGGAAGTAACAACTGGAACATTTCGCAACTCATTAAACTGCCCTAATAAATCACGAGCCGCATCAACTAGCTCGTCTTCCTCTTGAGTAAATTCTTCTTCGTTAAATTCGATTTCAAAACTTGAATCCACTCGTCCTAGTCCTGTCCTGAAATTAAGAAAATCATGGTGGTACATTGTTTTTTCATAGATTCTTGCTTCAATATTTGTCACCATTTCACTAATTTTCTCTACATCCGGATAATGATAGTGTAATGCGTGGCGCTGCTCCTCACTGGCCTCAAATAATTCTTTTGTTTTTCGTTGTAAATACTTTTTATATGTTTCTTCACGGTGTTTCATATCTGCTTTATACTTTTTCACACTTTTCACATAAGAGGTGATCGAGAAGATAATGGTAACCACTGTAACTGCTAACATGGCAATAATAAATATCCCTCGTGGCTGCACCAATGAAATAATAACTAAAGCGGCTATCATAACCAACGGTGGTACAATCGTTCGTGCTAATTGTTCGCTTGGTTTAGCCGGTTTATTTGCCGGTTTTGCAATGGTTCGCTTATCTTCTGGCTCCCTATAAATAATTCTCGGAGAACGATGATAATCGGGATAATCACCCTCATAAGGATTGTCTAAATTGATTAATTCCGTTAATCGTGACTTGATTTCTTTATTAGCCCTTAATTCTATATGTTCTGGATGAACTGTAATAGAAACACCATCGATAAACAATTGATCTCCAATATGAAGAATCCTGTCTTCTTTGATATAACCGTAGTTATAGAAAACATCTCCATCTTGAATATCTAAGTAAAAGGTAGAGTGATTCTCATCTCTTACCAGCACAATATCTGCATCCCAACCAGATATAGATACATCATTATATTCTTGAGATCCGAAAGTAATAGAGTTATAGCCAGCTATATCATAATAGTTTGTTTGTTCTTCATCGAGTACATAAAAATATATTTTTTTATCCTTCATATCTACTCGTTTAGTCATATTAATTTCGTTTTCCAGATAGATTAATTTTTTGCCATCCCATTCTAATGTAATTTCCTCATCTATCTCAGGTATTGTTACTTGATTTGACCAGGAATTACCAATCGTTATCACTCGATCTGTATTAGCTGGTAAATGGCATTTATGCAATTGATCTTGAAATGCTACAAATAAAATATGTCCTGCCATCTTTTTGTTCTCCCTTTCTATTCAAGCTCTATCTCTCAACGAAATTACTCTTCGTCCCCATCGTTGTTATTCTCTTCTTCATTAGAATCATTGTTACTTTCAAGGTTGTCTTCTTCATTGTTGTCTGTAGATGCTTCATCATTACTCGTGTCTGAATTTTCGGCACCTTCCCCAGAAGCAGGTTCATTTTGCTCTTCTTCATTAAAAGGATCTAATTCGTACTCTTCTAAATAACGATCTAGTTCACCTTGTAATTGATTCAGTTCTTCATCTCGTTCAGTTCCGCTTAAATCAGGATTATTTCTTACTTGATCACGATTCTGAATTAGTCCATGAATAATAAGCTGTGGATCATCGATATATTTCGCTTTCTCCAACGATTCCTCAAAGTTTCCTCTACCGTTATAAATCCAGTACAATAAATAATCCTGGTTACTATTTAAAGATACATTATTTAAAATAGAACTCTTCTGCTCATCTGGTAAGCTCTCTACCTGTATATAGGAATAAGCCAACATATATTTAGTTTGACTAGGGAAGTTTTCTGGATTTTCACCAGAAAGTGTAGTAATGACTCCATTGTAATTATTCCCTAAAAATTCTCCATACGCATCTAATTGTTTGTCTTGAAATGGGTGATTGATTAAAGCGTAATAAATAAGTGGAGCTGCTAACAGAACCGATACAATAATCATAATAATCGATAACTGTTTATATAAACGAAATCGCTTAGTAGGAACAAAGCTCATCGTTTTTTCTGTTTTTTCTTGTTCACGTTCATAGCTCTCTTTTAAAAATTCCTTTAAAGCTTTTATACTGGTTATTTGTTGAACTTTTTTTTCAAAATCAGTTTCATTCGCTTTCTCTAAGGAACCATAATAAAGCTGATCGAAGTTATATTTTTTGGAGAATAAAGCGATGACAAAGCATTTATACTGCTTTAGGAATGCTTCTTCTTGCATATGAAATGGTGGTACAACATCTCTTATGCCTCGATGAATAATAGACGGTAAATAATTATCGTCAAATACCACGTTTTCTGGATGAATGAAAAAAGTAATTCTAGAGGTTAAAAAACGATCTAGCTTTCCTACATTACACAAAATTCGCAATTTCTCATTCCGATTTAATTTTTGGATTTCTGCCCAAGACTTCCTTTTATGATAAAGCTGATAATCGAAATGAATGGTATCTTCTTCTTCCTTAATATCCATTGGCACGAAAAACTCCGAAGCCTGCAGCATTAAGTCCAACTGACGTATATTTTTCATTCTTGTTTGAGAAATTGGCAAAGATGTACGAACAGTATTTTTATCTTGCTTGAACGTATATGTAAAATTATCTATCTCTATTGTTTTTTCGTTCATTTTTTTAACTCCTTCACAAATATGCATAGAATATTAGATTTATAAAACTACTAGAATATCCCCATCAGCTACAGGATGGTCATCAATAAAATCGTCATCAGCAAGAACGATATTTTTAGTGACAATTTTTATAGATGACTTTGTATTCGTCCTTTCGATATTTAACGTTTCCATTACGTTTAACAATAATTGTTTTACTGTTAATTGCGTTGGAATACGTAAATCATATACATATCCTCCAGATGCTTTTTGACGAAAATCCATTGTTATATTAATATGTGTTGTTTTCGGCATACTTCGACTCTCCTAATCTAATAATCTTTGCATTAAGACATACAAACCTCCACATAGAGCTACTGCAATACCAGCAAACGTCATCAAAATGATATTGCTTGAACTGGAACTAGATGATTCCTCTTCTGCATTACTGCTACTTGTTGCAACGGATTCATAATCAGATTGAAATAAGGAGTCTTTCACCTCTTGAATCGCTACATTCCCTTCCACATCTTCAGAAAATAAATTTTGCTCTATATATTCGATTTTATCTTCTTCCGCATTTACTTTTTCATTAATTTCTTGGGAAGTTTCCGAAGTGAAAAGGCTTGGGAATATTCTTTCTAGTTCTGTTTCTCGCATTTCATTTTTTTCATCTTTATCTTTAATTATTCGATCAATTTGCATTTGCAGACTTCCATCTTTTATAGAACCTGATTCTGCTGATACTCCAATTGGAAGGAGTATCAGCAGAATCATGGAACTTACAAATGCCAAATTAACCAGCTTCAGCTTGGTTTTCATCGGTCATTTCTTCCTCTCTATCAGGTCGGTTGATAACCAATAGGTTTCCGAGTGCACCAATTAATAATAACATTAGCACGATGAATATTGCTCCACCATAGTTAACCGTTCCTTCCACAATTCGCAGGAGGAATGTCTCCATATATTGCAGTGGAGAAAACTTCTCTAATACTGGGAATGGCGCTGAACCAGAACCTAAAGCATCTGTAAAGAACAAGTACAAACTAAATACAGCTAACAATAAGAACATTCCTATCATTTTTATCTGTCTTAGTAAATAAGTTGCTACAAGTAACATCCCTGTTACCAATAAAGCCATAATAATGGTTAACTGTAACATATTGAGATCACTAATTGGTAAATAATAACTTGAAACAATACCAATAACGATACCTTCCAGTATACCTATACCTACTGTAATGATCGTAATAGGCATATTCGTCCCCATCAATGAAGCTTCTGATGCAAATTGATCTTGGTTCACTTTCTTTTGATTAATTGTTGAAATTACATAAGCTGTGAATAATACAACGATAAAGCTAATTAACACTAAGAAATATGGTGTAAATGTATTATTTTGTGTCGTAATAGTTCCTTCGTTACTCGTTTCTACTGGATTTGACAAGAAATCATATAAGTTTTCATTTTGGCGATCTCCGACACGACTATTTGCTAAAACACCTGTAAAGTTCTCAATAAATGTTTCATCATTTTCTAGCTTATCGGTCATCTCAACAGCAAGATTTTCAGCATTACTTACTAAATTCGTACCACTTTGTTCAATCTCCGTTGCTTGATTATCGATATCTTCAAAAGTCTGATAAACATTTTCAGCTGTATTTAAGTTATTCGAAGCTTGATCTGCTAAGTTTTGACTAGAAGATAATATCGGCTGGAAGTCGCTTCCTAAAGTCATAACAGCACTCTGTTCACCTTCTGCACTCGCTTGAATATCCTGTTGCTGTTCTAATAAGGACATGGCTTCATCGCGCCAAGATTGTACGCCTTCAATAGTATCCGTAAGATTTGTATTTAAAACAGCTGCCCTTTCCCTTGCTTTTGCAACTTCCTCAGACAATTTAGCAGCGTCACGAATTGCTTGTTGAACACCAGCTTGATATCTATCTACCTGTGTTTTAAAGTTTGCAACTGGTGTTTTTAACTCTTGATTCATACTATTTACAATTTCTGAAGTTATAAAATCTATCATTAACTCGGATATTTCTACTTCATTGAAGAGATAGTAAAGAGATTCTCTTGTAGCAACATCTTTTAGATTTACATCTTCAGGCTCAGTATTTCTTGATAAACTATGAATATCATTACCAAAATAACTTTCAAATAGTGATTGTAGTTTTAGGTATCCTTCTATAGAATTACTTACCGTATTTATCAATGTAGTTGTTGTATCTCCTAAATCCTCAACTGGTGTCATTATTTTGTGAGATATAGTGTTGTTCTTAATGATCAGTTTCTCTGGTTCTTTAGGTAGTTCTTCTTCTGGATTTTCCTCTTCTGGTGCCTCTGGCTGTTCTTCTGGGTCACTTGGTTCTTCTGTTTCTACAGGGTCAGTTGTTTCATTAGCCCCCTCATTCTTTCCGCCTTCACCAGAGTTGTCATCGTCACTAGTTGGGTTATCTTCGCCTGTGGAATCACCTCCACCTGGTTTTCCTCCATCTGTTAGCGTTCCGCTTGAATCGTTCTTAGACATCTCTTCTTCGGTATTTATATTAAGAACTTGAGTAGAAGCAACTAATTGCAGATCTGACTGATGATAAGCAACATTTTCTGGTTTATCTACATCATCTAAATCTTCTTGTTTTAACTTCCAGGACCATTCAAGTGGTTTATAAAAATCAAATATTTCTTCTCCAGGTTCAGTATTAACTTTTATATTGACAGTAAAGGATCCGGCTCTATTTGCAGGTAATTGTACTCTACCATTTTCATCAATATATTCTGTGTAGTTTCCTTCCTCTTCACCAGGAAGTTGAATTCCTAAATATTGGAGATTAAATCCTTCTGGGATTTTAATGGTAAATATTTGACCCTCTTTTTCATTTTTGGGTAGCTCTACTGTATCTGATAATGTAATACCATTTTTAACTTGAGTGCGTAAACTTTCAATTTGATCTTTCAGAAATTTGCTACGGTCACCTTCAATTTCCACACTTTCAAATTCAGACCTGTATTGTTCTGTTACTCGAATAACATTTTTTATATCTTGTTCAAGGTCTTTTGGTAATCCTACATTTGAAAAGTCATCTTCATTTAACGAAGGTAATTGGCCAATAGCGTTATTAATATCTTCTAACGCAACTCCATCATGTTGTTGAAATAATTTATTAATATCAATATCATCTTCAGTAGAGTCTTCTAGAATTGACTCTATTTGTTTTCTAATTGTATTTTCAAACTCTTCATTACCATTTTCCAGATAATTGTTCACATCACCTTGTAAAACAGATACCTGTTCAGATGAACGTTTTAAATAGTTTTGAAGTTTTAATGTAGCTGTGGCGATATTATCATTTGCAGGATTGTTTTGAATTCTAGCTACAGATGCTACTGGATTTTGACTACTATTATTCTGACCGGCAGCCAACTGCTGGTTGATTTGATCATTAGCTGTTTGTAAATTAGATAATTTCTGATCCACTTCTGCTGCTCTCATACCCTGATTAAACTGACTAAACATGTCATTAAATGCAAGTAATTGAGATAAATTATTTTCTTTTAGTTCAACTACGTCTTCGATATTTGATACAAACGCTTCACCTTGCTCTGCTTCTTCCAATAATTGATTTTCATAAGACTCTATTAGTTCTTCAAAGCTACTAAAACTATTGGTAGAATGTTCCGTTTGATCTTTGATTGTATTGAACTGGTCCGTATATCCTGATAATGGTTGATGAACATTACTGTTGAAAGCATTAGTATGTAAGGCCTGTCTATCAACCATTGCACTTACATTATCCTGAGCATCTTGAAGATTTCCAATTACGCTTGCAAAATATACGTCAATAATACGTCGATTAAAATCATTTAATATATTGCTAGCCGTTTTTTCTGCTTCTTCTTTTATTCTTGCATTCTCTGATGCGTTTATTTTATATTGTAAAACAACTGGCTCTGGATCTTCTGCATTAATGTTTAATGATTTTTCGGAGAAATCATTGGGAATGACAACCATCATATCATATGTATTATTTTCTAAGCCGCTCTCTGCCACTCCACGACTAACCACAAACCATTCATGGTTATTGTTGCGATTAATCGATTGCGTAAATGCATCTCCAAAGGCCAAGTCTGTTCCATTAAATGTTGATCCTTGATCCTCATTAACAATTGCAATAGCCATCGTTTGTGTTCTATTTGGGTTTTCTGTCTCCGTTTCTTGATGTAACGATAAAAAAGATAACCCTGATGCCAATGCAACAATAAGAACCAGAAATAAGATCCACCGTTTATCTACTTTTTTCATTATTTCTCACTCCTGGTGATTAAAACTAATAATCTATTTAATAGTACATTACATGCACGTCGAAAGAATCAATACGAAAGTGTAAGAAAAGGCTACTAATCTTCTAAAAAAGCAGCCTTAAATAGTTCCAGGCATTAGACGAGCCACATAACCAATGTCATGCAGCTCACCCAAAAACCTTCTCTTAATCTACTACCTTATCTTAAACCGAAGTTTTGAGACAATTGCTCATCTTGTTGCGCAACCGCTTCAGCAGTTTTAATAAGTTGATTCTCAATGTCTAGCATAAGTTGTGAGAAGTCTTGTACTTTTGGCTTAAGTTCTTGGAATTGCATGTCAAACTTTTCAAAAGCACGGCCTTCCCATTCTCCGCGTAACTCATCTTGAAGACCTTGTAAATCTCTAAGTACTTGGTCAATTGTTTGTGAACTTTGTCCGTACCTCTTTGCCTTAGCCTGTAATTGCTCTGGACTCATACGAATTTGTCCTGCCATTTTGCTCATCTCCTCATATAATATTTTTTGCGAAGGTGCTCGCAGTTGTTAAAATATTCATGTTACCTTCTCAAGTAAATCCTAAAGAAACGGGATTTTAATGTCAACGAACTATCTAAAGTTTTCCAAAAATTGAGTGATAAGTCCTAAAAAAACACGATGAATTATTTAAAATTTAAAATATACCAGTAAAAAAGACACCCCACCTTTCATCCGACGAAGGAACTATTTTCATACAATAGTAATTTTTTACTTGGTGAATATTTACCCATACCAAAAATAAATCAAACCTATATTTTCAAAAAAATTAATTATTTTTCAATTCTACGTACTGGTTTATTGACATATTTAAATAAATAAGTTAAATTACAAAAGGCGAACGTTTTATTGTTATTAAATAAAAATCATCCGTATTTAGGAGTGTATATTATGGAAAATGTATTTGATTATGAAGATATTCAACTAATACCCGCAAAATGTGTGGTGAATAGTAGATCAGAATGTGATACGACAGTAACTCTTGGTAAAAGAACATTTAAATTACCTGTTGTACCTGCTAATATGCAGACTATTATTGATGAAAAGATTGCTAGATATTTAGCTGAGGAAAATTATTTTTATATAATGCATCGTTTTGAACCCCAAAAACGAATGAATTTTATTAAAGATATGCATGAGAATAATTTATTCTCTTCTATAAGTGTTGGAGTAAAAACAGATGAATATGGATTTATCGAAGAATTAGCAGCTCAACAATTAGTTCCTGACTATATAACGATCGATATTGCACATGGTCATTCGGATGCAGTTATTAAAATGATCAAGCATATCAAAGAAAACTTACCTAGTTCTTTTGTTATTGCTGGTAATGTAGGAACTCCAGAAGCTGTACGTGAATTGGAAAATGCCGGTGCCGATGCTACAAAAGTTGGAATAGGCCCTGGAAAAGTGTGTATTACAAAAATTAAAACTGGTTTTGGCACAGGTGGATGGCAATTAGCTGCATTACGTTGGTGTGCAAAAGCAGCAAGTAAGCCCATTATTGCAGATGGCGGGATTCGTACACATGGTGACATAGCAAAATCAATTCGTTTTGGAGCTTCCATGGTAATGATAGGTTCATTGTTTGCGGGACATGAGGAATCACCGGGGGAAACAATTGAAAAAGACGGAAAAAAAATTAAAGAATATTTTGGTTCTGCATCAGAATTTCAAAAAGGTGAAAAGAAAAATGTAGAAGGTAAGAAAATGTATGTAGAGCATAAAGGCCCCCTTCAAGATACATTAACTGAAATGGAACAAGATCTTCAATCTTCCATTTCCTATGCAGGCGGTCAGCAATTAGAGGCTATTCGAAATGTAGATTATGTAGTTGTTAAGAATTCGATTTTTAATGGTGATAAAGTATTTTAATTTATTATCATATAAATAAAAAATCGCAGTTATCACCCAGTGATACTGCGATTTTTTATTACTAATGTTTTTAGAATCTTCCCGAACGAAAGATAGAATAAAGTAACCATAGGAACATCCCTATTGCCACGACAAATCCTATCTCAATTACAGGTAAGCTCCACAGATAAGAAGATTCTCCTGCTAAAGCTGATCCAATAATTAACCCTACCATAATAATACTGAATGCAAGCAATACAATGCTAAACGAAAGTCGATTACTTATCCGATCGAGTTTTCTTAAAAATGCTTCCACTCGCGAAACGGATATTTCTAATGGTAATTTTCCTCTGCGGATGACTTTATACAAATGATTAATATGATCCGGAAAATCCATTATTAAATCTTTATAATCTTCCGCTTGTTGGTATACCTCATCAGCTACTTTTTTGGGTTGATATTTTTCTTTTAATAATCTTTTTCCAAATGGTTCTGCGATTTTCACAATACTAATATCAGGATCTAGTCTTTCGACTGTCCCTTCAAGTGTTAATAGTGATTTACCTACTAAAGATAAGTCAGTTGGAATCCTTATTCCATGTGTGGTTGCTACACGGAATAAATCATTAATTGCTTCTCCAATACTTACTTGACTGAATGGGATATCGTAATATTTGTCTCTTAAATCATCAATATCTGCATACATATAGTCGGCATCAACATTCTCTGATACAATTCCCATTCGATAAATAGCTTTAATTATTGATTTTGTGTTTTGTCTCATTATAGCTACAATGAGCGACGATAAATGATCTTTCATTGACGATGTTAATCTCCCAACCATACCGAAATCCATGAAAAGAATTTTATGGTTGGGGAGAATCATTACATTACCAGGATGCGGATCCGCATGAAAGAATCCGTCGATAAGGATTTGCTGAAATTGCTTTTGAATTAATTTTTCTGCAATTAATTGTGGGTTGTAGCCTTCACGAACAAGCTTCTTATTCTCATCTAGTTTAATTCCTTTGATATATTCCATAGTGAGAACTTTTTCAGTTGTAAGGTTCCAATAAACATCAGGTACAACTACATCCTCATGTTTCTTAAATTGTTGTGCAATCCGATGTGCATTTCGCCCTTCTAATGTATAGTCTAACTCAGCAATTAACGAATTGGAAAATTCTTTTATAATTGCACTTAATTGATATTTTTTCGCCCATTCAAGCCTAGACTCTGCTAATTTTGCTATACTCATTAATATTTCCAAATCAGTATGTACTTTTTCTTCTAAATTTGGGCGTTGTATTTTAACAGCGACTTCTTGTCCTGATTGAAGTACCCCATAATGGACTTGCCCAATAGAAGCTGCAGCAATTGGATGTTCATCAAAAGATTTGAACACGGCGTTTATAGGTTCTTGTAATTCTCTACCTATTATTTCTTGCACATCAGAAAAAGAGAACGGCGCAACTTGATCCTGTAGTTTTTCTAGTTCTTCAATAATATTTTTTGGGATTAAATCTTGTCTTGTACTTGCAATTTGTCCAAGCTTTATAAATGTAGGACCTAATTCCTCTAAGAATAACCGTATTCTTTCACCAGTTGTTTTATTATGTACTTCTTTATCTCCTTGTTCATATAAACGCTTTGGTAGGGAGGTAATCTTATGCAATCCTAACTCTCTTACAAAATACCCAAATCCATTTCTAGAAAAGGCAACAACAATTTCTCTATATCTTTGCATATGACGTATTCTTTTTTTAAAAATATCAATCCCTCCCTTACTAACAATTTATTCATTCTTATTCTATACCCTATTATTACCATTTCATAACAAAAATCTTTTCTCTATTATATCGATAATTTAATAAAAATACTTAATTTTTAAGTAAAAATTAAGTATTTTTATATTTTTTACGTCAATTAATTAAACTCTATGTTAGTATTTCAATGGCATCCCTTATATAATAAAAAAGGAGGTGTTAAAATTTGGATAATAGAATTGGGCAGATTATAAAACATTATCGATTACAAGCCAATATGACCCAAGCAGAACTTGCAGATGGACTGATTTCCGTATCGTATTTGTCCAAGATTGAAAACGGCAATCAAATACCTCCAAGGGACATAGTTGAACTCCTCAGTCAACGATTAGACATACCTGTGGAGTTAATGAACCAAAGTAAGGATGAGCATGATAAGTTAATCGAAAATTGGATTGATTATTTACTTCGAGAAGACGTAGATAGTGCAACTAATATGTATGAAAATAGTATTAAGCAAATTTTAGAAATCACTAATTCTACCATTGATATTCCCATTGAATTACACAAATTCAGGTACTTCTTGTTATTACATGACTTAGATCAAGCAATGCAACAGTATCAACATCTAAATATGCAATCCAAAAAATTTAATGAAATGGAATTATATTATTGGTATAAATACTCAGGAATTTTTTGGGATCTGCAAGAATACCATTCTCGTGCATTACAATTATTTTTGAAAGCAGAAAAACATATGGATAAATTCGTTCTTCACGAACAAAAGGAGCACACAGATTTATATTATCGATTGGCTAAAGCAGCTTTTGCTTCAAAAGATTTACACAAAATTTTCCACTATAATAAAAAAGCATTAGAACTCTTTCGGAGTCGTTATTTATTAGAGGAATGTTCAGAATCTCATTTGTTATTTTCCAATTACTTTCGACAAATACATGACTATACTCAAGCATGGAAATGTACCGAAATTGCAGAGGACATTGCTAGTAAGATAAATTGTCCCACTCTGCTCGCTAAATGCAATGAAAGCTATGGTTCCATAGAAATTGATCAACAACATTTCCAAGCAGGTATAGACTACTTGTTAAAAAGCTATGAACTTTGTATCCATAGTAATATGGAACAAAAAATAGGCCTCATACTCAAACTTATTAAAGTCTATTATATTCAAAATAGCTCTGATGAAGTTACAAAGTGGCTAGAACAAGTAATAATATCCGCACAAAAATTTTACGGGAATAAAATTAATAAACAAACACTTGATATTAAAATGTTAGAGCATCGGATTAACGAAACGAATCCCTATGCACTTGAATCTTTTATAAAAAAAGATATTATCCCATATTTTGAGGAAAGGTCGTTACATTTTGAATTACAACTATATCTACGTCAGTTAGCAGATGCTTATTACTATCATCAACAATTTCAGTTAGCTGCTTATTATTATCAAATGTCCTTAAAGACGCATAACTACTTACCAATCTAAAAGACGCTATAAAGAAATTACGAATTTAAAGAGGATGGGACAAAATTATTTACCCAAAAGATAAATCCAGATAAAAAGGTTTTGAAAACCCGCTTCAGAAATATACTCCGCTTATCCTAATGCGGCTGGTGAGCCTCCGGAAGCTTATGCATCAGAGTCTGCTCTTTAGTCTTCCTCTCATAGGAGTACTGTATATTTCTTACGCTTATTCTATCTACATCCGTCTTTTGAGCAAAACTTTTTACTATATCCCAACCTCTTTTGAAATAAAATAATAGCATTGAGTAATTAAAATAGGAGAAATTGACACGCACTTACGGAAGGAGCACTAGTGGAAAATTCCACTAGAAAAAGCATTTTTTGTAAAGTCTAATACCCCACTCCCGATAATCATCCTATTTTATATACTGTAATGCTATTTTATCTTAATCTTATGTTCTATTAATTTTTCTTTCTTTTACGTACAAAAATAGTTTTCAAAGATAATCCTATCATTAAGAATGTAGAAGGAATAACTATGGCAACTAAAATTAGTTGTTCATGTAAAAATGCTAAATAGATAAAAGGTATACTGTTCATGATCAACCATACATTCCAAGCTGATTGCTCTAAGGAAGTAATCAAGATAGGACCTAAGTATAAAACTATATTATAGATAAGTATAAGTGAAACAGACAAAAGATTATGCAGCATCGTTGGCTGTACTTTTAGTACAACCCCACCTAAAACATAGAGCACCATTAATATAACTAATGTCTGCGCAGCTTGACTAGTCTCAAAGCTGAGATCCATCGTAAAAGAAGCTATAATTAAAATTAAGAAATGTAAAAAAAAGGATGGTAAATTCATCACAACATATTTAATTACTTTTTCTTTCATGCTTATTTTTTCATTCATTATATACTACCTCAATTCTTTAAACCTTAGTAACCATCTTAAAGCAAATCTATTTACTAATCTAGCATTAGAAAGGGACTAAGTAATTAGTCCCTACCCATCATTTCTAGAACTCTTTAATTTTTGATCACGTTGATTTCTCTCTATAGCAAGTTCTATTAATTTCTCAATTAGTTCTCGATAAGAAACTCCACTTTCTTCCCATAATTTTGGATACATGCTTATTTTTGTAAAACCTGGAAGTGTATTTATTTCATTGATTACAATTTCATTGTCATTTGTTAAAAATACATCAACTCTTGCCAGGCCTTCACAATTCAATGCTTTAAAAGCTTGTAAAGCAATATGTTGTATATTCTCTACTACCGGATCTTCTAGTTTAGCAGGAATTTGAAGTATTGCCCCAGTTTCATCAATATATTTTGCTTCATAAGAGTAAAATTCTCCAGTTGGTAAAATTTCACCTGGTACAGAAGCTGCTGGTTTTTCATTGCCTAAAACAGCACACTCAATTTCCCTGCCTAGGATTGCTTCTTCAACAAGTAATTTGTGATCAAATTGAAAAGCATCATTAATTGCATAATAAAATTGTTCTTCGTTTTCTACTTTGTGAACACCAACTGACGAACCTTGGTTTGCTGGTTTAATAAACATTGGTAGTCCCAAGTCTTCTTTGAGACTTTCATAATTAATACTTTCCTTATCTACACTTCGATAAGCATACCCTTTTGCTACTTTTAATCCAGCGTCTTTCAATAGGCGCTTAGCGATATCTTTATCCATACTAATAGCAGAACCCAATACACTAGAGCCGACAAATGGAATGTTTGCCATTCGCAGCATTCCTTGTAAGCTTCCATCCTCCCCGAGTGTTCCATGGACAATTGGGAAAATTACATCTAACTGATCTACAGAAGTATCTGAATTTGAAGTAACTATCTGATTTTTTTCTGCTCCAGGAATAACGGCTATTCCTTCATTTGTTTTGTTTAATGAAATTAATTTAGGATCCTCTTCATTTATCAAGTAATGCGATCGATCATTCACATGCCAATTTCCTTGCTTATCAATTCCTAATAAGTATACCTCGTATTTATCTGAGTCAATTGCATCTACAATATTCTTAGCAGATTGTAACGAAACCTCATGCTCTGCAGACTTACCTCCAAATACAATACCAACTTTTTTCTTCATGTTATCCTCTCCTAACAAAACCAGCGATTAGTTCATACATATTTCTCTAATTTCATACTATGTAATGTACAAATTTTACTTGCATTGTATCGTTATTTTATCACAGACTACTCCATTTAGTGTTGTTTAATTTCATATTGCCCATTTTTTCCAACCAGGTAAAGTTGTGTATGTAAATAAGTTTACCGTGCTTCCCTTTGTACATAAATGAAGAGGTTGAGAAACACTTATTTAATCAACGGAAAACTTTGGGAGATCACCTAAAATACACTTTACTTTTTACAAGCTTAAGATAAACATCCTTTTACTAAACTTGGAATGCCACCTTCTGCACGAATTTAAGTATATTTTGTATGATAATCAACAGCATGGTTTTCCTATAATTAAATTACTTAGTGATCTCAACCTCAACATTCTATTAATATACTAATCTACAATACTGTATAAATAATTTATATCCTCATTAATTTCTACTACCGCCTCCTCCTCTATTATTCCTTCTTCACCTAAATGTTGAATAGTATTATCTAATCGTTCAAGGTGTCGCAGTAATTTATCTACATTATTGGTTTTATGATAATGCTTTAATACATTTATTTGTCCCGTTAATGCTGAGTGAATGCGTTGATCATGAAAAGCTGCTTGTCTTTCATAATAATCAATTAACCATTCCAATCCTTCAAAAGAAGTCGAATGATTCCCAGAGACCACTTCAATTTCTGCAATGACTGGCAAGTGATCAGAGGATTCCACATCATTTTGTACTTCTGCAGCGTTTACTTCCATACGTTTCGAGGACATTATATAATCAATCCGTCGATCTGGATTATGCGCCGGAAAAGTATCTCCATTTGTATCGTTCATATCCCACACATCTACAAAATCTGTAAATAACGGACTTAACTCTGTAGCTTTAGGCCTAGCATTCATGTCCCCTACAAGAATATTATAATTCCCTTCACTCATAATTTCTTGCATATCGGCAACTTGCATTTCACGTATAGTTGGGTCTGACCGGTAGTCTAAATGGGTTACATAAAACATTACTTCAGCGCCTTCAACATTAATTTTCGCTTGTAAAAATCCAGGTTCAGCTGTTGGAGTAGGATTGGGAACTTGTGTAGATAACCTTGTGATATTTCTATTTTCTGCTTCTATTATTGGATATTTACTTAGAACTCCCACACCAAACTGCCTATTAGGATCACCTTCATTAACTGGTTCTAGATCATAGATTGGCGCAAAAAAGTATTCCATATCTAATCTACTCGCTAACTCCTCCATCATATGATCAAAATTACTTCTATATCCCCAATGAACATCAACTTCTTGTAGTCCAATTATATCCACATCTAAATCACTTATGGTATCAGCTAATCTCTCGATATTATATTCACCATCTAAACCGTTACCGGCAGCTACATTAAAAGTACCAACCTTTAAATCTATTCTCTCGATTGAACTGGAGTAAACAATTTCTACTGGAAAACTAACAATTACAAACAAACTTACAATAACAGCGGTGCTTAACCATCGAATCATTTTCAATGTGCTTCACCTCGTTAGATTTATTTCCATTGATAAATCATGTCTGTTGTTTCGGCACTTAAATCTTCATATGCTAGAGTAGACATCTTACCAGCTTGTAATTGTTGATCTAATAGTAATTGGAAGCTTTCCATATGCTTTGCCACTTTAGAAGCATCTTTTCTTTCCTCAAAGCGTTCTACTGCAGTCAAATGCATTTCAAATTTTCTCTTTGCATCATCTTGAATATCTCCTGACTCTGAATATGTTTCAATTAAATTATGGATATCTTCTACTTGTATCGTATAAAGTAGATACTCTCTACGTACATCTTTGAAATCATACAAGTCTTCTTCCCATTGATTTGCTAATTCTTCGACAGGTACGCCATTTTCAATTCCATCTCTAATCCAGCCATTTCCAATCAAATTATCAAAAAAAGAAATTCCATTACTATTCTCTGCTCTAAATTCAAAATCATCTGGATACGTATCATGCAACATTTGTACAACATGTAGTCCTGTTAAGATTGGGTCATACATCTCTTTATCTGTAATATGAATCTGAATACCATGACTCAAACTGCCACTATGCTTGGAGAACATCGGTGTAAACGATGCAGCACGAAACGTAACTCCTGGAAGATCCAGCCCATTTAATGAAGCAGCAAATTCTGTACTGTTCACAAAAGGTGCACCAATGAATTCAAACGGTTTAGTTGTCCCTCTACCTTCTGATACATTTGTCCCTTCAATTAATGCAGCTCCTGGATAGACAAAAGCTGTATCTTCGGTTGGCATGTTTGGTGAAGGTAGTACAAATTCTAAATCCGTATCTTCATAGTGCATTCCTCGTTTCCACCCTTCCATTTCTATTACTGTTAAATCTACATTTATATCAAATTCCCCATTAAAAAATGAAGCTAATTCGCCAACAGTCATTCCATGTCGCAACGGAATAGGATAATTCCCAACAAAAGAAGCATAATCTAGATCTAACACTGGACCTTCAACTTTATTACCACCTAAAGGGTTTGGACGATCAAGAACGATAAACTCCTTTTCATTCTCTGCTGCAGCCTCCATTGCATAGGCCATCGTATAAATATAGGTATAAAAACGAGCCCCTACATCCTGAATATCAAAAATTAATACATCAACATTTTCTAACATTTCTGGAGTTGGTTTCCTAGTCTCCCCATAAAGACTATATACAGGAAGTCCTGTTTGTTCATCAATATAGTATTCTACATATTCCCCTGCCTGTGCATCTCCACGAACCCCATGTTCTGGGCCATAAAGTGCTGTTAACTCTACATTCGGATCTTCGAAGAGACGGTCAACAATACTATTTAATTCCTGATCTACACCAGTCGGATTCGTAATCAATCCAACTCTTTTCCCTTCAATCAAGTCCATATGACTCTCTAATAACGTATCTACTCCTAATTCAATCACATGCTCATCGGGAGTTGTTTCATCTGCTGTCGTTGGCATCAGTAAATAAGTCATCGTTATCGCTACACCTAATACAACAATTAACATACTTGCTAGCACCCATCTTTTGTTCATCGACTTACACCCTTTTCATTTAAATTTGATTAGAGAAATAGATACATTATGCATCTATTTCCCATAAATCCAAAATTAGGTATGTTTCTCTTAATAAACGATGGTAGACATCTTCAGAAATCTTTCCATTATCATAAAAATGGTTCACAAGTACTTCCATATTCTCAAGGTGTTTTATAGCTTTATTCATTTGATTCGTTTCTTTAAAATGTTGAACAGCTGACAAATGGGTAAGAAGGGTTTGTCCTGCATCAGAACTAATTTCTCCATTCTCCACATTCATTTCTACTAATTCAATTAATTCAATAATCCCTGGAAAATCATCAAAAGATAATCCAATTGCTGTTCCCTCTCGAGTTGAATCCGCTGCACCAAAATACATGCCTGATTCTTGATCAAGCACAATACTATTAACATTACCGATTTCTCGTGGGCTCGTTTCAAAACGATGCCCTAGTTGTTCCATTCTTTCTCGAATAGATTCTCCAATCCCATATTCCCAACGAATGGAAGGATAAGTGTTACTATAAATACGAGGTTCTTCAATAGCATCTTTTATACTCATTTCATACCCAATTGTATTGACAATAGTTTGTGTTACAGAGGTAATAATAGTAGCACCACCAGGAGAACCTACTGTCATATAAGGTCTTCCTTCATCTAAAACAATTGTCGGTGTCATACTACTAAGTGGTCGCTTATTTGGTTGTACTTCATTGGCTCCACCTGGAATAGCATCAAAATCCGTCAACTCATTGTTCAACATAATGCCATATTCCGGTACCATGATTCCAGATCCGAAAACTTGTTCAATTGTTGTTGTATAAGAAACAAGGTTTCCCCAACGATCAGCAATTGTAAAATGCGTCGTTTGACCATCAACTTTATCATCTGGTTGATCAATGAATGAGCTTGGTTCTCCACCTTGATATTCGTAAGGATTTCCTGGTTCTACATGATCATTCGCTCGGTCAGGAGAAATTAACTCTATCCTTTCAGCTACATAATCTGGATGCAATAGTCCTTCCAAAGGGACATCAAAAAACTCTGGATCTCCCATATATGCACCTCGATCCGCATAGGCTAAATGCATCGACTCTGTCATGTAATGATATTTTTCCATAGAACGTATATCGAATTGTGTAAGATCCAATTGCTCAAACATTTCAAGCAGCTGAAGCATCGTAATTCCTCCAGAACTTGGTGGTGGCATAGATGCTATGTCATATCCCATATAATCTCCCCAAACTGGAGACTCTGCTGTTGTTTGGTAATTACTTAAATCTGACAATTCCATACTACTGCCGCGGTCACCTACTTCTTCGGCAAGTGCTTCTCCAATTTCCCCATTATAGAATACTTCTGTTCCCTGCTCTTGAATTAATCGAAAACTTTTTGCTAAGTCTTCCTGAACTAATAAATCTCCTTCTTCTAACGGAGTTCCATTTGGCAAGAAAACATCTTTAGCAGCCGTTTTCGATAATTTGTCCTGATTACTTTCAATCGCATCAGCCAGAGCCCAATTAACTGGAAATCCATCTGCAGCTAAATCAATTGCAGGTTCAATCAATTCATCTAATTCCATCGTTCCCCTCTGCTCAAGTGCATCTTCTAACCCTTTTAAGGTCCCTGGAACACCTACAGATAAACCACTCTGTACTCGTTCAGAAAACGGAATCACTTCACCAGCAAAGGTTTCGATATTCCAATTATTAGGTTCAGAAGCATCATCTTCCCAATGTTTTACACGTAATTGATTGCCTTCCACTTGAAAACGTAGATTCTGCCAATCAGTAGTTCCACTTATAGAAAAACTACCTAAAGTAGAAGTGGTAGAATCTTTTGACTGCAATACACGTACTTCATTTGTATTCGAGTTTATTTCTATTCCGTAACCGTTCTTAACATATGTTGTACCAGTTGAACGATATTCATCCGCCCGTAACCATAATCGTAGACGACGGTCTTCGCCAGGATCATCTGTACGAAATCTCAATGATAATTCACTATCTTCTATTTCATCCATTATTGCAGTGGTTTGTCCAAAAGAGGATGAATTATTACCATACGGCGGACCAAATAATATTTTTCCAAGTCCACTAGATTCAGAGAATGTAGTTCCTCGCTCATAAATATTAAATTTATCGGCATCCCAAGACCCTTCTCCTCCCTCAAAATCCTCTTCAAAAATCGTTTGTGAAGACTGTAAATCGAACACTTGAATATCATCAACATGAAACTTTGCACCACCACTATCTCCGTTTAAATCAATTGCTCCAAGCATGAATTTTCCTGGGTCTGTAACAATATTACTTCTATCAATAAACATATCAGGTGATGCTCCTTGTGGCGCACGTTCTCTGCTATTTATGATAGAGATATCTTCTGATGCAGCATCATAATGCATGAGAAACCCCCCACCGCCAATGCCAGACATCATTGGTTCAACCACATTTAGTGCTAGTTGGGTCGCAACCGCTGCATCAACAGCATTTCCGCCTTTTTTTAATACTTCTGACCCTACTTCCGAAGCTAGTGGATGAGCAGTGACTACCATCCCTAGATTACCTTCATCTGTTTGTTCATCTTTAATTCCTGGATTTTCAGGTTCATACCCAGTATTGTCTGCAGCAACTTGAGTTGAAGGTAATATCACGCCACATAATAAAACTATTACGAAAAATATATTTATTTTTTTACGCACACGATCATTCATTACATTCCTCCTTCCTCCATTACATAGAAATGAGAGATTGGGACAAAAAATTCACTCAAAAGATAACACGAATGATTTGGTTTTTGAGAAACCACTTCAGAAATTTACTCCGCTTATCCAGCGGCAGCTGGTGAGCCTTCCTCTTACAGGACAAGGAAGACCTCGACAGCATCGCACGCAGAAAATCGATTTTTGATTTTCAATAAGTCTTCGTATATTTCTTACGCTTAGCTAATTTTCATTCGTCTTTTGACCAAATAACTTATGTCCCAACCTCTTCTATCTACTATTATTTATCTTCGCCTTCTGTTTGTAAGGCTGTAAATGTCCAAGACAATTCTAGTGAATCTTCTTGAAATTGATTTTGATCTTCACCATTATCTACAAATTGAAATTGAACAACTAAATCGTCAATTGAATCTACCGGAAGACCTTGTTCACCTAGTAAAGGATAAAATACATTTTCATTGACTGCTTCAGGTGTCATTTCTTTTAATTCTGCCAAAGTAGTTTCATAGATAACTTCATCAAGCTTGTCCGCATTGTAAAGGAATTCCACTCGAATATGATCACCAAAGTCCTCTGAATTATCACCGTTTGCATCAACTACAGTATAGTCTGTATCTAATAACACTTTCTCAATATCAAGTGTTCCATTATTTTGCAACTCGAAATCTCGTGTAATTACATCACCAGGTTTAATATTATCAACGGATATAATTTCTGTAGGATCCACCCCTAAATCAATTGTACCTGCAGCAAACGTATTATTTGTGGTTACAGAATCACTAAAATAAGCATAAGTTCCGCCTCCAATAAGCGTTAATCCTAATACCGCTGAAGCAATACCTGTTCCTAATTTCTTTTTAATATCCATTTAATTTCCTCCTCATTTTTTAAGCTGTCTTCTCTTCTACTAATTGTTTTACTTCTTTTAATGCATTTCGAATAGTAATTATCGAATAACTAACTAATAATATTCCTGGAAGAATAAATAATAGTGCTGCTCCTTGTGCAGTGGTGGCAAAATGCAGCACATATCCTACATAAGGAATGGTAATGCCGCTATATTCACCGACGATGTTCGATACTGGAACAGGACTCACGTCAGGACCATTATTTGCATCCCCTTTTGTAATAAATTGCGTTCCACTATTTTGAATCTCTTGAATTCGGTGAGTAATTAACATCCCTTCTTCACCAGTAAATGTAACAATATCACCACGTTGATAGTCAGTTGCGCTCGTCTTCGTATTAATAACAATGATGGACCCTGTCTGGATACCAGGTTCCATTGAACCAGATAGTACCGATTTCACCTGATATCCCAAAATACTTCCATCGTTCCCATTTGCTTTTGATACTAGTGCTAAAGCTAAAAAGGCTATTAATACTACCCAACTACATGTGAATATAAATTTACCGACTTTTCGAAAAATACCAGATATACGCATAGCATTCACCCCCTCCCTAATCTATGAATCTTCCTCTATTTCATCTTCGGAATTCGTTGTTTCACTAGATTCCTTTTTATTCGTTTCTTTCTCCTCTTCATCCATGTCCGAACTAGTCTCATCCTCTTCATGATGATTCCCATTCCCTTCCTCAGAAGGTAATTGCTTATCTTGTGTTGTATCTTCCTCTACTTGAACTTCTTTTTCTTTAGATTGATTGTCTTTCTCACTGTTTAATTTATCTTTTTCTATTTCATTTTCTTCTATTGATTTAGTTTCTTCAGTTTCTTTTTCTCTTTCCTCTTTATCAACAGTAATTTTTCCTTGAATTTCCATGGAATCGGAAAATACTGCAGAGGTAGGTGAATGAATTTGTAATAGCGTCAAGAGTACTAAGCAAAAGAGAATAGATAATTTTATTAATGATTGAAACAACATATTTTTCTTCCTTTACTGCTTGGCATTATTTTTAGTCTTCCCATTGGTCAATCAGACGAAGACTAGTAGTTTCTAGATAGTTATACGCCTTTTTACTAAATGCCTCTTGTTTATTGTAATGATCTATTAATGTTTGAAAACTCTTCAAATGTTTGATAACTTTCGTTGATTGATTTGTCTTTTCAAATTGAGCCACTGCCGTTAAATGTCTTTCTAACGCCTTCTTCGCTTCTTCGGAATTTAATTCCTCATTTGTATGGAGTTCTTCTACGAGTGCTTTAATATCATTAGCACTTTCCGCACCGACATAATCAATGCCATCTCCTATTTCATTTAAATCTGGAATTGTCACCGGTAATTTTCCATAAGGATTAATATCCCCGATTAACGAAGCAGCAACCGCATCTAACGAAACATCTAAATAGCTGTACGAGTTAAGGTAAGCATCAACATTGGGAAATGCCATTAAATCATACGGATTTCGATGAGCAGACACTATAATTGGTTTATCCAGTTCTTGCAATGCTTCCACTAGCATTTGTTGTCTTTCATTTGTATTAGCAGTATAGGTTGTAACAACAATTTTGTCTGCTGTAACCGCTCTATCCACTGCTTCTTCAATTTGATTATCTGTTGGACTGGTTGCAGTACTATAATGTGTACTATTAATATCTTGTTCTCCTAAAAGATTTGCTATCTTATTTGGAAATGCAGCTGAAGGACCAGTAATAAAAACTTCTTCCCCTTCTTGAAGCGGTAAGACATCTCCATTATTCTTTAGTAAAGTAATACTTTTCTCTGCAATTTCACTAGCTGTTTTGAGATGTGACTCTGAACCAATGACATTTAATTTACTACTCTCTGTATATGGATCTTCAAATAATCCATACTCCATTTTTGCAGAAAGAATTCGATACACCGATTCATTTAATCGTTCTTCACTAATCTCCCCTGACTCTACAGCATCCATCACACCTTCATAAGCTACAGGTACGTCTGGAGGATTTAGTAAAATATCAGCTCCAGCTAAAAAAGATTCAACTGCTACACGATGCGGTGGAACAACATTTGCTCCAGACATTCCTAAACTATCCGTAATAATCAACCCTTCAAATCCCATTTCTTCCCGGAGCAGTTCAGTTAATATCGGATAGGATAATGTCGCAGGTAATCCAGAATCATCTAATGCCGGAACAACAATATGCCCTGTCATAATTGCCCCTACCCCAGCATCAATTGCTGCTTGAAATGGAGGCAAGTCAACCTCATGTAAAGTATCTAAATCATGATCGATAACTGGAAGACCATAATGAGAATCTACATCCGTATCACCATGCCCAGGAAAATGTTTCGCCGTAGCTACGACATCTTGATTTTCATATGCTGTAATTTGTGCTGCTCCCAATTGTGATACCATCACTGGATTTTCACCAAAAGAACGCACACCAATGACTGGATTAGCAGGATTAAGATTAACATCTACAGTTGGGGCAAAATTCATATTAATACCTAAAGCATCCAATTCTTTTCCTAGAATTTCACCACTTCTGGATGCAAAATCTATTGAATTTGTAGCTCCAATCGCCATATTACCCGGGAATACCGTACCAGGGGAAATCACTCGCTGTACGATACCACCTTCTTGGTCTGTTGAAATAAATAACGGTATTTCGGATTCTTGTGCCAAGGCAATATCTTGTAGTCCATTTGATAAATCATGCACTTGTTGTTTTTCTAATGGGGTACCGATGTTTTGTGACCAATTGAAGTAAATGATTCCTCCAATATGGTAATTTTCAATTACCTCTTGAAAGTTCTTACCACCACGGTTATTTGTGAGATTTGTTGATTCATAATTTGAATCAGTTGGAGTTTGTCCATACACGTGGACAATAAACAATTGCCCTACTTTTTCTTCGACAGACATATTATCTATAATCGTCTGTATTTCATCTTCTTGTTCGGCAAGCGCTGACATCGGTAAAGTCGTGAAGGTTAATACGATTGATAGAAATAATAGAAAGAATTTACGGAACATCTGTATACCTCCCTTAAGTCGATATGAAAAGCACTTTCAAAATTCGTCATTCCCCCTTCCTTCGATAAAACAAATTTTGAAGTAATGTAGTTTTTGTAATTGCTAACTAGACTTTAGCAAACCTTGTTTGAAAATGTTGTAGGAATATGTTGTAAATCTGTTTTGGAGTGCAAAATGAATACGAAGGACTAAGTCTACTTTTCACAAAACAAATCAACAGGAATTAAGAATTATTTTTATATTCAGAATAAAACAAAATACCAATACAAAAATCATCCTTTATATCTATTATTCATTATTACGAAAGTTCCCAGATAAATTTCTTCAATAAATTTATAAATTTTCTTCGACAAGAATTGTCCTTTCATTGTCGAAAAAAGGTGAATACCCTCTTTTATGTCGAAGAAAACAATCAATAAAAAAATATAGAACTCTTCTCGATCAATCAGAGAGTTACTGTCATACTATTTTTCTTGACTTAAAACATTTACAAACACAATATCAATACATCAAAAAAGAAGGGTTCATCACTTATGGCGCAGTTGTCACAGGTCCAGTAAAAGAATTAAAAAACTTAAGGACTTACCTTTTGTTCAGAATGAAGAATTAGACGGGGTAGAATTATGGAATTGGGATAGGTAAAAAAAGTAGTGGATAAATCAAAGAAGGCCCAAATACTAAACTACAAATAACTGGGCCTTAATTGATTTAAATATGGAACATTCGATTTTCACATCGTTGAATACTTTCTTTTAAATAGATTGGTGCATTACTATTTTGATTAATTTCTTCAGAGCTCATCCATTTTATCTTATCAATCTCTTCCTTACTGTTAATAATTGGCCTCCCATTTTCTTCTTGATATAAACAAGCAAAGACAATATTAACTACATGTTTATCTGCATCAAATGTAAAGTAATTACTATAAATATAAACGGGATTATTTATGACAATTCCGACTTCTTCCATTACTTCCCTTTTCAACGCGTTTTCGATTATATCTATCTCTATCTCGGAATGCTCTACTTTACCGCCTACAAGAAATAATAAACCTCCCGCATGTGCTTCTTGTTCACTTCTTTTTATAATCAACCACTTTCCTCTATTATAGATAGCAGCTTCTACGTTAATTATAAACAATGGATATGCATTCATTCTATTCCCACATCCTTATACTATAGTGATACCAATTATAACAAATCCTTACCCGACTCATCCTATTTATTCAGCATATAAGGCACAGGTAACTCATATGATGTTCTAAAAAAGGTGGTAATCAGATGAACACAAGAGAACCAACACAACTACGTTACCCCGAAGATTATCTTCAAATCATCGATAATGGTATCGAGGAGAAAAGTACTCCAAAACGAATTATTATTATTGGTGCTGGTTTAGCTGGATTAGTTGCCGGACATTTACTAAAGGACGCTGGACATGATGTAGTGATTCTTGAAGCAAATAAACGTATTGGAGGAAGAGTTTACACAATACGTGAACCATTAACAAAAGGAAATTATTTAGATGTTGGCGCTATGAGAATTCCTAATTATCATCGACTAGTACATGCGTATATCAAAAAATTCGCTCTTAAACTTCATCCATTTATAAACGAAACTCCTGAAGATATCATCCTTGTTAATAATATTCGAACGACTAGAGAAGCGTATGAAGCGAATCCTGACATATTAAACTTCCCCCTACCTGATCATGAAAAAGGAAAAACCGCGGACCAACTTCTTCAAGAAGCCATTGATCCATTTGTCGAACTATATACAAATAGTAATGAACAGGGACAAAGATTACTAGAAGAGAAATATAAAGGCTATTCTATTGGAGAATTTTTACAAAATAATCCATTAGGTCCATCCCTTTCTCCAAATGCAATAAGATTAATTGGAATAATTTCTGGACTTGAGGGATTTCCACAAGGTAGTTTTGTAGATGTCATTACTGATATTCTAGAGCCTTTAACCGTAGATAACGTTCATTTCGATGCTATCAACAACGGAAATGACCGATTGCCGTATTCTATCTCTAAGCAGCTGGAAAAAAATATAAAAACAGAACAAAGGGTCATCGCAATTCGTCAGTCATCTTCACATATTACTGTCCAAACTGATAAAAAACAAACCTATAAAGGAGATTTTGTAATTAACACTTCGCCCTTCTCTGTATTTCAATTTATTGATGTAACCCCCTATGAATCTATTTCTTTTGAAAAATGGCAGATTATCCGTCAATTACTTCATATACCTTCTGTAAAAATAGGCATCGAATTCAAAGAAAGGTTCTGGGAAGGTTTAAATATGGGAAATGCTATCTCTGACCTCCCAAGTAGATTTTCTTACATACCTAGTTATGGTAAAGGCATGAAAGGACCAGCTGTTTTATTAGCTAGCTATAGTTGGGGTGAAGATGCACTACTCTGGACTAGTACGACTCCCACCCTTATGGTACAAATGATTTTAAGAGATCTTGCTCAAATATATGGGAATATAGTATACAAACAATTCTCTCGTTCAGTATATTTCAACTGGAGTCTCAATCCATATTCAGCTGGATGTTTCACCCTATTAACTCCTTTAATCGGTGCTGCAATTACGGAAGACATTATCAAGAAACCTGAAGGGAGAATTCATTTTGCTGGAGACCACACCTCTAATTTTAACGGCTGGATAGAAGGTGCTATTCAATCAGGAATAAGAGCAGCAATGGAAGTGAATCAGCAAGAGTAGCCACAGAGATATTCTGTATTCTTTTCAAACAAGCCAAGTCTCAATACGTATAACAAATAAACGGAGGTAAATATTTATCATGAAGAAAATAATCGTTCTTTTACTAATTTGTTTTACCTTGTTAGCTGCATGCAATAATGAAACGGTTGAAGCAGACTACAGGAAAATGTTGAATAGTCTGGAATTAGGTGACCACGCTGATGACGAGATTATTTCGAGTGGTACTTCGGTTAATTTGCATGGAAAAATAAAAAAAATTAATGAAGACCAACAAACACATGTAATGAAAAGCTCAGATAGTGAAGACGTACAACATGAAGCATTTACTTTGAAAGAAAGTAACCATATTCACATTGAAGATGCAGAAGGTGATATTTATGTTATTGTTATTGATTCAATTGAAGAATGGACAGAAGATGATAATGTTCAGGTAACTGGAACTTTTGAAGGCATTGATAGAATGGCATATCCAATTATTACAGATGCAAAAATAGAAAAAGAATAGTTGTTTGTAGAAAATACAGATGTGATATCTGTATTTTTTGTTTACATAATTTTTACTTATTTCCATTGATTTGGGGTATATCATCTATATACTTATATGTGGTGAAGACGATAAGTTATGTTGGAGGAATGCTTCATGAAAAAATGTATATGGTTACTATTAGCTGTCTTAATAATTATAGGTGGTTGTGGTATGAATAATGATCAAGAAGAAAACTTACCTCCTTCTAAAATAAATGCTGAAGACTTACCCGATGTTCCAGCCCTTCAAGATGAGTTCACACGAGAATTTATACAATCCACAGAACCTGTGCGTGAAGGTTTCTACCCTTTCTTATCCAAGTCAAAGAGTTTTACGATGGACTTTCCACAGGACATGATTGTAAATATTGAAAGTCATATAGTTGGTCCGGACAATAGAAGCGAAACTATTACTTGGGGATCTTCTAATAGAAATTTAGAAGTATATCCAAATTATATTTTACACTATTATAGAGGAGAGCCTGTCGAAGAAAACAGTAAAAATACAATTTCACTTAGCCACGGCAGAGATTTAAATTTTGAAGATATAAAAACAAATAATGAAACCAATTTATCCATTGCAGACTACAAGTTTAATGAAAAACTTTATTCTATAGCAGCATTAATTTGGAACGAATATGGCCAAATCCACCTTAACGTAAGTTTCACCTGTACTGAAGCGAATCAATGTAAAGAACATGTAAACAAAGAAAAAGATAATATTATTGAAATATTAAAAACCATAGATGTAATTAATAATGAAAGTAAATGATTTTAAAACAAACTTAAATTAATTCATTTCACTTTCACCTCTTTTAGTCAATAATACTTACGACACTTGTATTATTTTCATAATTTTTACTTATTTTTGTTGATTCCGGGTATATAATCTATATACTTATATACGATGAAGATTAAGACCTATGTTGGAGGTATGCCTCATGAAAAAATATATGTGGATATTATTAATTGTCTTATTTATCCTAGGAGGTTGTGGTATGAATAATGATAAAGAAGAAAATACGTCTCCTTCTGAAATGAAAGCTGAAGATTTAGCCGATGTTCCAGCTCTTCAAGATGAATTCACCCGTGAATTTATACAATCCATAGAGCCTGTGCGTGAAGGATTCTACCCTTTCTTTTCCAAGTCAAAAAGTTTTACGATGGACTTTCCAGAGAAGATGCTTATAGACGAAAAAAGTCATATCGTTGGTCCAGATAACCGTAGTGAAACACTAGTTATAGGTTATAGAGAAGCAATTAATGATATATTTATAAGTCATACATTCAACTACTTTAATGCTATCTCTAGTCCAGATAGTAGTAAGAAGCAACTCTCGCAGAGTGCGGATTATGACCTAGAATTTAAAAATATTGATAGTAATTCAAAAACATATGATGTCGCGGAGTATAAAATAAACGATAAGAGGGTAATGCTAGTTTCATTATTATGGAATGATAATCAACAAATTCAAATAACCTCCACCGTAAAATGTACTAATGAATTGAACGATAATAATTGCGAAGTCAAGATAAATAACCATAAAAATAGTATCATTGAACAATTTAAATCGATAAAATTTGAAGATTATAAAAGTGAGTGACTTATATGAATCCAAATTTATTTAATACCCCTGAAATTAAAACAAGAATTATAGACTTAGAATATAAGCATTTTTCTCCTAAAGCACTACAAAATATACCTTTAGAAAAAGCCAAAAATAATTTTGAAATTGAGGTAAAGGAAATTTTTTTAGAAGAAACTGGAAAACTACTCGATGAAGACTTGAAGATATTTCACTCATCCGAGTCAAATGATCTAGAAGTTCAACAATCAGGTTATGACGGTACTGCTATTTATATTAATAAAGGAGAAACAGAAGAAGTATATGTAATTTCTCAAGGCACTCAAGATATACAAGACTGGGAATATAATTTAAAAGCAATGTTTGCAGGACAATCAAGTGATCAAGCAATTGCCACTAATAACTTTACCAACGATGCTTATACTGAATTTGATATAGATAATAACACTAATACAATAGGACTCGCACATTCATTAGCACATAATAATAACACAACTGCTCATTTAGTATTTAACACTTTTGATGAAGTCTTTAGTATTAACGGAGCACAGACAAATTATTATCAATTGTATAGACTAGACATACATTTTCAAGTATCTCTTGAAGAAGCTTTTTCCATAGAAGGAATTTACGACATCTACGACATCACACCTCAAGAACTTCACGATTTTGCGAAAGATTACTACAGTGACAAAGAACAAAATATAACGCAATTTATCTCTGAAGATGACCCACTGTACGCTGTGAGTGGTATACGTGGTTTTCTCACATTAGGAGACGTTCAGTATATTAATACGAATCCTTCCCTTCCTGGTTTACGTGAAATAGTTGATGATATTCCCGACGATATCATAGTTAGTTTTCAAGAAATGGCCATAGATTACACGATAGCAGCAGAGCAAGGTGGAATGAATGCTGGTATTGAGAAATTACTTGGAGTTAACCCTTCATTATTTGAAGATAAGAGTGGTGGTATGGACTATTTCAAATGGTATATTACGAGTCCTACTGAAGTAGATACTGTCATCCGTAACTTAAACGACAATGTTCCGGTATTAAACGAAAAGATTAAAATCATAACAGATAACTCAGAATTAATTTTCGGAAGGCTCTATGAGGCTGGTTATATTACCAAGAACCAACAAGATACATTAATCACCGAGTTCGGTAATTTGCAGCACGAACTAAATGAGATTCAAGAATTAATAGAGAGAAATATAAGTGTACGAGATTTGAATAACCCATTTGCTACATTGGGCGCAGACTCTGGTACCATTTTAAAAATCATGCAACACGGGAAAAAATTCACAGAAATCGTCAAAAATATTCAGGATAGTAATATTCTACACAACTTAGAAGCAATTACAGATAGTCATAGTCTGATAGAAATGCTTTCATCATTAAGTGGTGATGGCAGAAATAAATCTTATCTAGGAAGAGATATGGTATTAACCTCCAGTAAAGGAGGAAACATACAAATTAATATATCTGCGGCACTACGAATGTATCAACAATGCTTTCCCCTTCTTGAAGAGAAATCCACCATGATTAATAACCTCGAAAAAGCAGTGACTGATGAAATTCAAAACGCATTTAATGAAGAAAAACAAAAAGTTATGGCCAAGATAAATGAAATGGAAGCTAGTCCTGGTCTATATAGAGATTTACTAAGAAAACACATTTACTTTCCACGCTTAAATAAGACTGTCCGTCAAATTAATGTCCATGAAGAATTTCTTCCTTTAGAACAAGCTGATCTTGATGAGGAGATTAGCTACATGCGACAATCCGTGGAAAAAGGGAAAAAACATATTGAGACGTACCGAACGTCTATTGAAGATTTATTTGAAGCAGAGGATCATGTTTCTGATATGTTTAACTTAATCGGGAGGATTTAATTATGAGTGAGTTACACTCTATCACTGTTACAGAGAGTATACTTAGTAGTGAAGATTTTTCATATAAAAAAGATACATTACGAAAACATGTGAATAACATACAAGAACAAGATGATCAATTTTATAAACTTATTGGAGACGTTATTGTTGGAGAAGATCAAAAAGGAAAAATTGTAGATTCTCTGCAAAGTGAGTCTCGTCTTCTACAGTTACATGACGTATCTATTGGCCTTACTTTAAATTATAAAATCAACCGTGTCGTAACTAATTTCAATGAGCAAGTAGAAGATATGAAAGAACAGCGATTAACCATAACATACGAAAATACACCATCTGCATAGAAATTCTACTATGCATAATGAAATAAATAAAGATGGCAAGGAAGAAGAAGTTTTCCCTGCCATCTTTAAATTTTTTCTTCCGTTTGCTCCTCTGCATAGGAAGATAGATTCACTAATATTCCAATTGATATCATTGTAAATAATAATGAAGATCCCCCATAACTAATTAATGGAAGTGTTATACCGGTTATTGGTAATAGGCCTGAAACAGCTCCTAAATTAAACATGATTTGTATCATTAGTTGAAAAGTAATACCTATTGCCAGAAATTGATGAAATGATTCAGTAAGTTTTCTCGAAATTTGTATTCCCCGAACTAGAATAAACATGTATGCTATAATAACTATAAATAATCCTAGTAAACCTAATTCCTCAATGGTAATGGCCATAATAAAGTCCGTGTGTGATTCTGGTAAGAAACCTAACTTTTGAATGCTGGCCCCTAACCCATTTCCAGTCAATCCCCCACTTCCAATTGCAGTAAGAGAATTTACCAACTGATAACCGTCTCCAGCAAAATTGTCAAAGGGATTGCGGAATGACGTTAATCGATCCAAACGATATGGGGAAGAATATGCAAAATAAATAAGCCCGACAACTGCGGTGCTGATTAAAAACAATAGATGGCTCCACCTTGCCCCTGAACAAGTAACAATAATTCCACAAGAGAGTAAAATTAATGCTGCTGTACCTAAATCTGGTTGTGATAATATTAGTAAGAATACTACTAGTAAGATGATTAACGGCGGTAATAATCCTTTATGAAATTTTTCTATGTATGACTGTTTTCTTGCAAAAATGTAAGCAAAATATATAATCATAAATATCTTAATTGCTTCAGTTGGTTGAAATAGAAAGAAACCAAGTTGTATCCACCGTTGCGAATTATTCCTTTCTACTCCAACTCCAGGAAGTAATACAAGAATTAATAATATGATAGACAGCAGTACAAAAATTGGACTTAATCTTCCGTATACATGTATAGGGATAAGCGTAGCGAATACAAAAAACACTAGACCGATTAGAAACCATAGAATTTGTCTTTGAACAAAAAAAGTTGAATTATCATAGTGTACATACGCAAAAGGAAAGCTTGCGCTATACACCATAATAATTCCGAAAATTGCTAATACCATAGGGATAATGATTAATGAATAGTCCATTCTTTTTAGTTTATCTCTAATCATATCATCACCCTTCCTTTTAAGAATTACAGTGCCTTCTCTCTAAATAGATACTCTTTCGATGATCTAATTTGAACACTAAAAACAATCCCTATTGCCAACATGTTCGTTAATAATGCACTACCGCCATAACTAACCAAGGGCAATGTTATTCCGGTGATTGGCATCACCCCTATCGTCATTCCAATGTTTTGAAATACTTGAAAGGCAATCAAAGCAACCACACCTACACATATATAAACCCCAAAAAATGTTTCTGATTGAAATGCTACTCGTATAATTCGGTAAATAAGCAAAAAGTATAGAAGTACTAAAATACTTGCACCTAAAAATCCAAATTCTTCTCCAATTACGGCGAATATAAAGTCTGTATGTGCCTCTGGAATCTTGCCTTGCTGCACTTGTTGACCTTGATTAAACCCATTCCCTGTTAATTGACCCGAACCAATACCCATTCTTGCTTGGTAGAGCTGATATCCAAAATTAGAGGCGTACTCACCGGGATTAAGCCAGCCATATATCCTTTCCAATTGATGAGGTTTAAGAAGTTTTTCGAATACATTATTTAAATATGTAAATGTAAATACAAGGAATGCCAAACATGCCCCGAATGCAGTAATAAGCATAAGAATTACTTTATAGGAAATATGAGAAACGATGATTAACGTTAAAGCAATTACTAAAATAATTAGTGATGAACCTAAATCAGGTTGTACAAAAACGAAAACAAACGGTACCATCGTCACCAAAAGTATTTTTCCTGTTAAAACAAGGCTTGCTTTTAAATCTAACTGAGATTTACCATACTTTTTTAATAGAACTGCTAAGTATAATATTAAGAATATCTTTACAAATTCTGATGGTTGTAAATCAAACACACCTAAGTGAATCCAGCGTTGGGATCCATTTTTCGTAGTACCAAAAAAGTGAACAAGCACTAATAAAAATATTCCACTTAGGTATAACGGTAACGCCCATCGTTCTAACAACTCATAGTCAAAATAAGCTGCACCTATCATAACTAAGATTCCTACTACATACCATACTACTTGTCTTAACACGAAAAAAAATGGTTCTGTTTGTGCATATTGACCCGAACCACTATAAACAGCAATCAGACTTATAACGAAAAACAAGAATAAGATAATAACGATGCCGTAATCAATAGATATATTCTTTTTTTGCATAAAAATCCCTCACTTACATTACATCTTTTAACCCCACCTCACATTATTGTGTTTTTTCAAGCATTCCCATTACTAGATTAATAGCAATAGCATCATCGATAAATCCAATAGGAAATAAATAATCTGGTATGACATCCACTGTAAATATAAAATATAATAGCGCACTTCCCATAAGAATTAATTGCTTTGTGGTCCCTTTCTTAGAAGAAAATCGCAAAAACATTTCTTCTAATCGTTGCAAATACGGACCACTAAAATCTCCTAATTTGGAGCGCTTGTCTTTGTAGTTTGCTAATACAGTAGATTCTCCCTCTTCTGTTTGCACAAATTGTATGTACTTTTTTAATTCCTTGTCGATTTCTTGTATCGATAAATCATGCGTATTACCTACTTGTCCCAATGTAGACTGAACGGTATAAAATGATTCTTGTAATGCGATATTTTCTTTTTCATACAAAGATACCTTCTCTTCTCCCAATAAATCTTGAACAGAGGTATGAAGAACTTCGGATAATCTTTGTAAATGTGATAATGTTGGCTTTCGTCTGCCATTTATAATTCTAGAAATAGTAGATACATTAATGTTTGAGCTTTTTGCAAGTTGCCTCATTGACATGCCTTCTTTGTCTAATATATATCTCAATCGTTCTCCAGTTAAATATTTATCACTCATTGTATTCTCCTACCTAATATAATTTCATTGCTTAATATACAAGTGTGTTGACAAATTGTCAACACACTTAAACATATTTTTATTTTAGTATAGAGATATTAAGTATAAAAGAAGAGTTCGTTAAAAATTTATAAATACAAATTTAGGAGATACTTTCGAATTGATGAAATAAGAAATTGATTTAAAATTCTCTTCAGAATCATATTCCGTAAAACCTAGTGTGCTCTATATACATTTTATTTATAAATCTATGTTTCTACCTACATAAAAAAGGGAATATATTTATAAGAGGTGGTAAACAATGGTGGACAATAATAATGAACGCAAAGACGAAAAATCAAAAAGGAATATAGAAAACCGTACTGCTCTAGATGAATTTGAAAACCAAAAATTTGCCGATGACGTCCCAATGGAAGACTTAAAAATCGAATTAAAAGATGAGAAGAAAAAGACCAAATCAAAAGACGATTCACAAAGTCAACGTAAACATGAAAAGTAAAGCATTCTCTCGGAATGCTTTACTTTTCATGTTTACGTATGTTCGACAAATCTCTCTAAATAATACCATCCATTTGATGCTTTTCTAAATCTCTATTCGTCATAATTATTACACCTAATTATCTTTTTCAAAGTTATAATTATCTCTCAATTATAGATCCCCTACTTCCTATATTATTTCTTTCATTTAACACGAACATAAGTATTAGATTTTTATTTTGACAAATAATTTCGAATTATTATTTCCTTATCAGTATTTTTATTATATAATCATAAAAATTACTTAAGGAGGAGATACAATATGATCGAAAAAGATTGCTTTATTTGCCAAAAACACAAAGGCGACATTTCTGCATCTAAATTTAAAATATATGAAAATAATTATGTTTATGTAGGACATATCGATAACAATAATCAGCAAAGTTACCTAGGATATATAATGATAGATTTGAAGAGGCATATTCCAACTTTAGGAAATATGAATGTAGAAGAATCAAAAGCTTTTGGATTAATAATTGCTTCTGTTAGCAAAGCTTTAATGGAGTGCGAGAATGCGGAACATGTTTATGCAATTGTTTCTGGTGATAATGTTCCTCATTTACACATACATATTATTCCTCGTTATCTTCATACACCAAAGAAATTTTGGGGACCTAGCGGCGTACAAGATTGGCCAGAAGCTCCAAGAGGCAATACCCAAGAAATACTGGAAATCTGTAATCGCTTAAAATCGTATTTGGAGAATTCTACTTATGAATAATTGTATTAGTTGGGTTGGTAGTGCTCAAACTTTTATAGATGAACCAAGCGTAGTTCAATATAAACATATAAACTTAGGTCGGCTTGGAGGAAATTCTAAAACCGGTCAAAATAAAAATGAAGATGGTTGTTTAATATGGTGGAGCCTTGAACAAAATTGGGAATTCATCATGCTCCTGGATGCACATAGCAGTGATGATAGTGCTAAACTTATCACCCATTATATAATGGAAGCAAGATTCGATTTTTTAAGGATTTTGGAATTACCAGTTCAGCAAAGTTTTCAATTAATAAAAGAAAAATTACTTCATATTTTTAATTCCAACACTTTCCTAACTGACTGCAAAAACATTAAGGGTGAATCATCCTGTTTAATCGTCTTGAGAAAGGAAAAATACATTTGGTGGTTTTCAGTGGGAGACTGTCTATTATACTACTTCCATCCTGATTTAATTCGATTAGGACAATTTTCAATTGAATCAAAGACAGTTTTTTGAATGGATTGGACAAATGAACACATTTAATCAAGAAGTCCCTTGTTATAGCACTGGCGTTCGAGAACTAAGAAAAGGAGAAAACCATATCTTTCTCTGTACAGATGGCTTGATAGAATGTCCTCATGCACCCTTTGCACACCCGGAAAGAATTTTTAATTTGTTTTCAGAATCTGCACAGCAGGATACAGAAATAATTCTTTCTATGTTAGAAACCTTACAATCAAAAGAGGTCAAAGATAGTACGACCATCATTTCTTGGAAAGTATTAAATTCTAAAAATGTATCGATGCCGAGTGATGAATTAAACTAAACCTCATTCTTGCTAGCAGTTGATTTCAGTTGTTGTAGATTCATATAGCACCACCCAAAGCAATTATTTGTCTCATTATTACATCTCCTCAACCTATATTATACTGCAATTTTATCTTTCGGTTTTCTAACAAAACACATAATTGCTGCAACGATATACAGTAAAGTATGAATACCAAATCCTGTAAAAATAAACATACCTGTTATACAGCTAGCTGAAATAAACAATATACCGGATAACTTACTATTTACTTTCAATTTTAGAACACCTATTAATCCCAATATAAAACTAATTAAATACATAACTGCCGGAAGCCATAATAGATGTAGAAAAATAGAAAAGATTATAGGTAAATCTCCATGATGGACAGCAGATGTACCCTCTCTTAGATTCACATTAATTATAAGTGCAAAAATCCCAAGAAAAATTACAAATCCTGCATCGACACAAACTGCAATTGTACTCAAAATCTTTTCAATAGATCGATTCACTCATTTCTCTCCTTTCATTCATCCGTGTATTTTTGTTAACTCTTTTTACTCGTAACCATAGCCCACAGTAAATCAACACCTATCATAGTTAGATGTATCTCGTAAAAGGCTTTTAGTAATTATAATATTATTAGTCATATGAATACTTTCTTGTGAATAGTATAATTTATCCAAACACATACTGCCAAATATTCTAAGAATGAGATTCGAGTTTTACATTATATGATGCTAAATGCTTGCTTATAAAAGAACAAGCTTATATAATATATTCAAATATCATTTAAATTAATCCCAAAGGGGAGTAGCATAATAGCAGCTGTCGTCATTACAGGAGGAATCCTCGGCACTGCTGGCAACTTTTTATTAAGTTGCTTGCGAGACCTTTGCTCAATTTAGTGGGCAAAGGTCTCTTTTTATGGACTTATTGCCACACTTTTAAAAGGAGGTAATTATATGTCTAAACTCACAAAATTATTAAAATCAAAAGTGGTAAAAGAAGGAATGAAACAAGCTCAGAAACACGCTCTACCATTAATTAAGAAGAAACTAGCAAAAAGGAAAGGTAAGTTTAAATAATAATGAATTCATCTCAATACAACTTCTATGTCTCTACCGTTTCATTTTCAAATAAAAATAATCAAGTAAAAGTACTGAAACATCACCCTGATTTGCAGGTTTATGGGACGGGAAGAAGTGCTGTTGTATTTAAAGTGAACGGAGAGCATAGAGTCATTAAAATATTTTATCCACCTTTTGAAAAAACAGCTATTCAAGAAAAAAATAACTATGAAAAACTAAAAGGCAGTAGTTATTATCCAACCATTTATGAGTCTGGACCCAACTATTTGGTAATGGATTTGATTGAGGGAAAAACTTTTTTTGAATGCTTGGCGGAAGGAATTTTATTAAAATCAGACTATGTACACCAAGTTGACAATGGATTACAATATGCAAGGGACGTTGGTTTAAATCCATCCGATATTCATTTACACAATTTGATTGTCACAAAAGAAGGTACGATTAAAATTATTGATGTTGCTCGTTTTTCTCAGGAAAAACAATGCACTCAATGGCAAGATTTAAAAAATGGATATGAAAAATACTATCATCGAACTTATTTTCCTACTAAAATTCCAAAATGGATAATGAATAGCGTTTCCAAACTATATCGGCTTCGTAATAAATAGTCTATTTAATAATAGGTTAAGACAAAAGGGTTTACTCAAAAGATAAATTCGAATGATTAGTTTAAACCAGAGATATACTCCGCTTATCTAACTAGTGACTGGTGAGATTCTGATTGCTCATAACACCTGGTAGACTTTCACCCCACATAAAGTATATTTCTACCGCTAAATCTTATTATCATTCTTCTTTTGAGCAACCCGTTTTACTTTGTCTATGCCCTACTTATGGTACTCAGAAATTAAAATCCAGTTGAGTGTTTTCTTGCTTCTCTACACCTTTCATATATTTAATTCTTCGTTGAGCTGCTGCGTTAGATACTTGTTCATCCGCATGGTATGAGGAACGAACTAGTGGACCAGCTTCACAATGGGAAAAGCCTTTTTCTAAGGCAATATTTTTCAGTTCTTCAAATTCATCTGGGTGATAGTAACGCACTACCTCTAGATGTTTTTTCGTTGGCTGTAAATATTGGCCAAGTGTAACAATATCCACATTATGATTTAATAAATCATCCATTGCTTGAATAATCTCTTCTTTTTCTTCTCCTAGACCAACCATTATACTAGATTTTGTCGGTGTTTTTGGAGCTATTTCTTTTACACGTCGGAGTAACTCTAATGAACGGTCATACGTAGCCCTAGCTCGCACCCTCTTGGTAAGTCTTCGAACGGTCTCAATATTATGATTAAAAATATCTGGTCCACTATCCATTAATGTATGGAGACTTTCATAATCTCCTTTCATATCAGAAGGCAAAATTTCAATAGTACAACCTGGATTTTTTCTACGAATAGCTCGGACAGTTTCTGCAAATACTGCTGCACCGCCATCATTCAAATCATCTCGAGCGACTGCTGTTACTACCACATGTTTTAAACCCATTACGGTGACAGAATCAGCCACACGTTCTGGTTCTCCCCAATCCAGCTCATTCGGCAGCCCTGTTTTTACTGCACAGAATCGGCATCCCCTTGTACACGTATCTCCTAAAATCATAAATGTAGCTGTTTTTCTTTCGCTCCAGCATTCATGTAAGTTTGGACAGCGTGCCTCTTCACAAACTGTATTTAACCGATTATCACGCATCAGCTTTTTTAAGTTTCGATAAGATTTGTTTGTATTAATTCTTGTTTTTAACCAATCTGGCTTTCGTACATGAGTTTGTTGATTAGACATGTGAAACAGCTCCTTTTATATTACTCTTCGAATATTTAGCTTCGGCAATCTGATACACTTCTTTCCACTGTTCTTCTGTCAACGTTATTGGCTCTAATTCGATATTTAAAATTTCTGAAAAACCTTGTTGAAAAGCATCTCTTACCACTTTATAGGATTGCTTTTCTCCTAACTCCTTATTAATAGTAGTCGCTCTTTCATAAAATCCTTGTCTCTTTCTTTTTTTTATTTGATCTGTTGGAAATTGTAATAAATCAAATAGCATCTCCACATTCATAGATATAGGGATTGATCCATGTTGAAGTAGTATTCCTTTTTTCCTTATTTGTGCGTTCCCTGAAATTTTCTTTCCATTTGCAAGCAATTCATAAAATGCGGGTTGCTCAAAACAAATCGTGCTTCGATTTTTAGAGATTGGTTCATGTGCATAATCTACTTCAATCCCCAGCAATTGATAGGCTCTTAATATACCTTTTGATAAATCGTAATATGCTTGACGAATAGATGATGCAACTCTCTCATGCCTTTCTGAAATGACAATACTGTATGTCAATTCATCATCATGCAGGACAGCACTTCCACCGGTCATTCTTCTTACCAATTGACATTGATGCTTTTTAATACCTTCAAGATCAATTTTACCATCTACTTTCTGAAAATATCCTATAGAGAGTGTCGGTTCATTCCATCGATAAAATCGCAAAGTTGGTGGAATTTCACCTTTTTGATGCCAATGCAACAAAGCTTCGTCTAGTGCCATATTAATCGCTGCATCTTGTGGAGTGTTTTCTACGAAAGCCCATTTTTCTCGCAAAGATTTTTCCTCCTTAGCGAACTTTTTCACTTTAAGTGTGGGTTTAAAAGGGTGGATGAAAAGGACCGAGAAGATCGAGGCGGCGTAGCTTTGAGTACCGGAACGTATGCAGTTAATACGTGAGGAACTAAAGCAAGCCAACGAGCTTCCACAGGATGTGGTGATTTCTGCGTTGTCCACAGGACGTGGGCGATCTTAGCAGAAGTTCCCCCCTGATCTGTGTTATTTTCACCAGACTCTTTGAACAACCTCTTTGAAACAAACAAAAAGACCACATTCATCATGAGAGAATGTAGTCAATATACTTATGCCTATTGACCACACTTCCTCACGCAGGCATTATCCTGTTCGAGTATAAAGGGTCTAAACAATCCAATGTTCATCTCAGCTATTTACCATAGCTCCCCTAGTGTGAAAAAAATTCTATTTAAATGTCATTTACTAACAACCCAAGCTTACCAATAATGGAATATAATGTAAAGATACTTTTTTACTCCGTTTATTTAGCAAGGACCCTTAAAAGTCTAGGTCAGATTTTCACTCTTCTCCATCCAATCTTTTCCTTCAATTTGTCTGGTTACTAACATACTTGATACGGTATCACCAGTAACATTAACCATCGTTGCAGGCGGATCAACCACTACTCCAATGGCAGTTATGATTGGTAATGCTTCCATTGGTAAACCATACAGTGTGATTATCATCATTTCTCCCATAAATCCGCCACCTGGAATTCCACTCATCACAATTCCAGACAACAAGCATATTCCAATAGCAGTTAGGAAAGTATCAAATCCCGAGAAATCCATATTGAATACGCCAAAGACAAATGCAATTTTAAGCATTGCAGATAAACACGATCCATCCATATGAATCGTTGCCCCTAAAGGAAGTACCGTTTCACGAACATCCTTTGGAACACCAATACGTTTAGCCGCTTGTAAGTTTACAGGTAAAGCAGCGATACTACTTCCAGTACCAAGTGAAGTTGCTGCCGGAGCTAAGATATTTTTCCAAAAACGAGTAACTCCCTTCTTACCACCAGCAAGAAATGCATATAAGGTAAAGCCAATTGCAAAATATAATACGGAAACTGGGTAATAAATGATAATTGCTTTCGCATAATCTCCAATTAATTCCGCTCCAAATTCTCCAACAAGTGCTGCAAAGTACGCTCCAAGACCAATTGGGGCATAGTACATCACGAGTTTTATGATTTTCATAAACACTTCAGAAGCACTAGTTAGAAATGTAGCGAATGGTCTACCCTTCTCCCCAGTTAAACCAGTCGCTACACCAATCAATACAGAAAAAACAATTAGTGCTAACATATTGTCTCGGGAAAATAAATCAACAAAATCTGGTACTGTAAACGTATTAACCAATTGTTCCGATAAGCTTTGTTCTTCCACATTTTCTGGTGTATCTAAGGGAATATTTACACCAGAACCCGGTTCAAAAATAACAGTAGCAACTAACATAAATACAGATGCAATTATTCCTGTAACAACAAAAACCGTAATCATAGAGCCCAAAATCTTCCCAAGACGTTTCATACTATCCATACCAGCAATCGCTGATGATATGGTAAAGAAAACTAAAGGTATAACAATCATAAATAACAAATTAATAAATAAATCCCCAAGTGGTTTAATAATAGTAGCTTCTTCACCAAATAAAATCCCTATAATACTCCCAATAATGATTGATGCCAGTAAAATAATAGGAAATCGATATGCTTTTAATTTTTCTTTCATGTATCTCACCTTCATTATGTAATTTCATTTCATTAACTTAGTATATTCTACTCCTTTTTTTATTGAAGTCAAAGAGGCAAATGAAGTAATTTTTTCTATAATTATTTTTACTCTAGACATCAGGTAGCTTCTGTCATATCATATTCACTATGTATTTTTTTAAACAAAGAGGTGAGATGATATGCCAATGAAATTTTCTCGAAATACTATTCTAGCTATCTTCATGATTGGTACATTCGCGATAGGAATGACAGAATATGTTGTTACTGGATTACTAACACAATTCGCTACAGACCTGGATGTACCAGTATCTACTACAGGACTTTTATTAAGTGTTTATGCTATTAGCGTTGCTGTATTCGGACCTATCTTACGGATGGTTACAGTAAAGTACTCACCTAAACCCTTATTAATTGGATTAATATCTATATTTATTATAAGTAATATCGTTGCAGCACTAGCTCCAAATTTTGAAGTGCTTCTATTATCAAGATTGCTGTCAGCAACGATGCATGCACCTTTCTTTGGTTTAACCATGAGTCTTGCTGTTGAAATTTCTAAACCAGAAAAAAGAACTAGTGCCATAGCTGCTGTTCAAGGTGGGTTAACTATTGCTGTTATGCTTGGTGTTCCATTCGGATCGTTTGTTGGTGGTTTTTTTGATTGGAGACTTGTTTTTTGGATTATAGCCTTATTAGGTGCGATTACTTTAATTGGTTTACTTTTAGTTACTCCGAACATTAGGCCAGCAGAACAACCGAAACTTAGAAAAGAATTAACCGTATTAAAAAATAAAAATGTACTAATGATCATTGCGGTTATTGTCTTTGGTTTTTCTGGTGTTTTCACTGCATATACGTTTAAAGAACCTATGTTAAGAGAAATTGCTGGTTTTGGCGTGACAGGTGTCACAATCGGGCTGTTTTTATTTGGGCTAGGAGCAGTTATTGGCAATTTTGTCTCGGGAAGAATTCATCCTTCAAAGTTAACCGAACGTTTAATCGTTACCTTAGCAATACTTGGTGCAGTGCTATTTTTATTTACATTTTTATTATCTGTACCATTTCTTGCTTATGTTGCATGTTTTCTATTTGGAGCAGGAACATTCGGAACCACTCCAATTCTAAACTCAAAAATTATTCTAGCTGCTACAGAAGCACCAGCTCTATCTGGTACCATTGCCGCTTCCGTTTTTAATCTGGCAAATTCTATTGGTGCAACATTAGGAAGTTTACTATTAAATTCTGGTTTTTCTTTTTCACAAATCACATTTGTTGCAGCTGGAATGATATTATTCGGTATGCTATTGATGATAATAACGCATAAGATAGAAGATAAATCATTATTCTCTATTGCTACTGATAAATAGGTTTTACAAAAGAGGAGACTCTTCGGAATAGAGTCTCCTCTTTAATATTATTTATAATTCCACTCTTCCCGTAAAATCCCCATACGTATAGAGTCGTAATACTCTCCATTATAATAACGGACTTTACGTATTTTTCCTTCCATCATCATTCCTAACTTTTCAGCAACACGAATCATCCTCTTATTTCCAGACCATGTAGTCAAACCTACTCTAACTACAGGCAATTGATCAAATAGATGGTTTATCCATAACTTTAAAGCTCTTGTTCCATAGCCTTTACCCCAATTATTGCCTTCATAAAAGATAATCCCCATCTCTAGCCAATTCTTTTGTTCATCTTCATAATAGTAAGAAACTGTACCATATACATCATTATCTACACAAATTATCCATCTAGATTTAGTATCAATCCATGAGTCAGATTCTTTCAAGAAACGTTCATAAGAAATACTTTTATGGGAGAAGTATGGAGCATCCCATTGCTTCCACTCGGGTTTATCTTCTTTGTAAATTAATTCCCATAGACGTTTCAAATCTTTTTCTTTAATTGGCCGTATTGTCAACTCTCGATCTTTATACATGTGTATCCTCTTTTCATTAAAATTTATACTACCAACGATTAAAAAGAAGATTAAAAGAATCAAACTACTTTTCAATCACCTTTTTAACTGAAATCTGGTTCATTGCTATCACACCTTTCAAAATTTAAGTAAAACATCTTTCCTTTAAATATTCACCTATACGCACCTTTATTATTAGCTAAAATAACTGCTAAGACAGTACCCCACAGAAATGTAACACCATAAAACATACGTTGAAGTAGTCCTGCTGGTAAAGGGATAAAGATAAGTAGCACAATAAAAACTACTAAAATGATGAGAGAAACCAATATGCAATAAGTCCACCATTTCCCTCTGACTAATAATTTTCCAAATAACCATAACCCAATTAAAAAAGTCACCATTCCTAACTGTGCAAAAATAGAATGCCAGAATAAATTTACATCTGCAGGAATAAATCCAGAAACAATATTTCCTAATGCTAATAACAATAAACAAATAGTACCTATCCGATTCTTTTTATTTTGTTCTAGCTGTTGAGAAAGATATAGTATCCCTATTGAAAATGTAATCCCGTTAACAATAAATAATATATTCATCCAAAAATGATAAGGAGAGCAAATATCATAAGCTGCTAAAGCATAGGTATATTCGCCACAACTCGTAACTCCCAAATCACTCATTGCATGATCCATCAAACTATACGGAGCGATGGAAGACATCACAAAAAAAGGTTCAATTACAAAATACATACAAGTAAGAATCCAACTTGTTATACCAACATTTTTAGAGATTTTCATTCCAATTACTCCTTATATTTATCCCGTTTGTTACAAGCAGAATATCCTAAGTTTTACTTAATAAAATTAAAGAGATCTGTTTGTTGTTAATCGGTACTAAGTATTATTTCTATATTCATATCCTATTTTCCTTTTATATTTTCATATGAATAAATTTAGTATGGATTATAGGAAATACTTGGCTTTGATTGTATTGGAAGACGACGACTCGTGGTCAGAAAAAAAGAGCTTGAAAATCCAGTAGGAAAAGTGGTTTTCTTTAACCTAGTTAGTTAAAGCCGTGCCTGCTAAAAAGCTGCCGTCTGCAAAGAAAATTAAACTGATCACCATTTAATATGAAATTGATTAAAAAAGAGAACCCAATTAATATCGGATTCTCTACTTGCTTGCAAATATATTAGTGTGCGATCATCTCATGAACGATATCTTCTTCACTCATTTCAGATGGATAGTATGTTGGCCAGTGTTCGACTTCTTCTAACAACGCTTGTCTGTCATCCCCCCAATAAAGGTGGAAATGTCCAGAATCAGTTGGGAATATTGAATGATCGCTAAATTGAATATAAATTGGTAAGCCTTCAGACTCTTCATCTAGTTTAAATATAAATCTTACTCCTCGATTTCCTGCTTCATAATTTAAAATTTCATACCCATCATATTGGTACTCACCAGTTTGTTCTTCTTCTCCCTCAAAGAAAGTTACTTCATTACCATTAATGACAATTCTATTTACGTCAGTTACATAACCAGTTTCATAATAATCCTTGTATTCTTCTTCTGTCATGTCATCACTTTCTTCAGCTTTGTGTGCATAGACTTCATCTAGTGTACCATTTTGATGTAATGGATATACAGATTGCCAATCGCCTTCCCAGTCTCCTAAAGTACGATCTTCTACTTGTTCATCTTCAAAATAACCATTATAAATTTGTTCAGATTCTTCATCATGCGCATGACTATGTCCATGCCCGTGATCATCTATTACAACTTCTATAACTTCTGATTGAGCATAAGGTTCATGATTATCATTAAACAATACTGCTATAATTTGTTGTCCATCAGTTTCCGCATCACCAAAAAATTTCGTATCATCTAATTCTGGTACTGCTTCCCATTCATCACTGGATGAATCTCTTATGTACCAATGCCAATGATCAAATTCACTATCTTCTTCAAGCTCTGCAGTTAATTTGATTAAATCACCTGTATGATAATGATCAGATACTCCATTAATATTTACTTTTTCTGGTGCATCTCCAATCTCTACCTCATGATTATGATCATTTTCTTCTTCAGCATTTGCTCCTTCTTCGGAATTATCATCTGCTGATTGACAGCCCATTATAAATAGTAGACTTAGTAATAGAACACTAAATCTCTTTCCCCATATTTTTCTCATAATGATTCTCTCCTTTATTAAATCGTAACAGTTACGACTCGTAATGATTACGATTTAAATTATACATAGCAGTTATATGACCGTCAAGATAATTTTTAAATAAAATAAAAAAAGTCTCTACCTGAGACTTTCGTTTTTTTTAAACTAAACAATTATTATCTAAATTTCTTTCCAGATATTATATGCCAATGAAGGTGTTTTGAATCTTGATAATTACCTAGGTTTGTAATGACACGACACGCGCCATCTTCTTCCTTTACCATAGTTGCAACCTGCTTGATTACAAAAAACAACTCCAATAATAAATCATTATCTTTTTCTTCCAAAGAAAGAAGAGAGTCAATATGAACTTTCGGGATGGCAACTATATGAGTGGGCCAATATGGATTTGTATGATGGTACGCTAATACATTTTCTGTTTCCACGACCTTCTCCACTAACGTATTACCACTTAAAACTTCATCACAATAAAAATCTTCCATCATATACTCCCCCTCCATATTTTCTGATCATTATTTTGTACCATAGAAGATAAATGATGATGATTCTTCACTTGCCTCTTTTAATTCCCAATCTCCATAACATTTAACATCAGAAAATCCTGATTTTTCTAAGGCAACCTTTACTTCTTTTTGATTACGAAATCGCAATTGCAGTTTTTCACGTTGGATAACCTCTCCAGACTTAACACTTTTTACAGTTTCATAGAACGTAAATATTTGTTTTTCGTCCATTCCATCGTATTCGGTCCAAATTTCTAATTCTTCTCCTGTCTTAGGATGTGTTGCAATATCGGGTGTTTTATCTGCCATCCATTTTTTCCACACTTCAGCCTTTGGATTACGTGTATCAAATATGAAAGAACCGCCTTCTTTCAATGAACGAAAAACATCACTTGTTACTTGCTCCCAATCCACATCTGTAAGAAACACTTGCGCAACATTTGCAGTCATAATCACCACATCATATGTGTTTGTCTTTAGATCCCCACTATCTCCAATAATCCATTCAACTTGATTGGATGTTTGTTTCGTCTTAGCAAGCTCAATTGCTTCTTTATTTGGATCGATTGCGGTTATATCAAATCCTGCTTTAGCAAAATGTAAGGTGAGCCTTCCTGTTCCACAACCTAGATCAGCTAGATTTTTCCCTTTTATCTCTTTTAATAGGGAAAGAAAAAATGTATCGTCTTCACCAAACCTATTTAATTGATCATAAACTAGCGGAATCATATATTACCTCGCTTTACTGTCTTTTTAGTCTCTTACCGAAAATCACAAATGCTTTTCCATCTTCATTTGGATAAAATTGCTCTTTTACTAGTTCCCAATGCTGGTTCTTATAAAATTGTATAGCAGTCATATTATCTTGTTGTGTTGTCAAAATTGCTGTAGTTGTTTTGGCACCTTTTAACAGACTGTCTAATAATTCTCTTCCATATCCTAACTTTCGATAATATGAGTCCACGATTATTTCAACAACTTCATAGCAGTTGGAGAGCCAATCTTGATACTCCTGTTGATTCAGATGATTAGCAATAAGATCATGGTAATATTGACCTTTCAATGAAAAATAACCATAAGCAAAACCAATTAACTTATTTTCTTCCGATAGAATCATATGCCCTTGAAAACCATCATAGTCCATATGTTTCTTTATTCGTTGGAATATCCCTTCAGAATCTTGTCTCCAAACTTTACTATATAATGTGGAAATTAAGTTAACATCCTCTTCACTATGTATTGATTTAAAGTTTATTTGCATACCAGTCACCTCCAACAGACTACACTCCATTTTATCATTCAATTCAGAAAAATACATAATTCTCATTCATTTAATAATATATAATATCTATTAGGGGTGTGATTGTATATGAAGATTTTTAGAATAATGATAAATTACATCAGTATAATATTTATGTTAGTATTTTCCAGTTCTTGTGATAGCACTTCTATTAATAACATTCGAAATGCCAAATTTTAAACTCAGGATAGCCTTATTGGAAATATACAGACAATAAACAATGATATTGCTATTGTTAAAGTAACTAAAGGGTCAATTTTAAATTCTGGAAATCAAGTAACTGTTGATTTATCTGTAGAAGAAGAAATTACTTTTGAAGTAAGTGATAAAGTTGAAGTCGGATTTACTGGAGAAGTCAGAGAGATTGGTCCGCCAGTCGGAATAGACACTATCTATGTAAAAGTAATTGATAATTAAGTAATTTGCTATGAGTAATACATTTGATGTAAAAATGGAATAAAAAAACCTCGCAAATGCGAGGGTGATGTTTTTATCAACATATAGTTAGAAATTCTCCCAATGAATGGCACTTTTACCAGCATGTGGGTGATCATTAAATTGAAGCTTAAAGTATTCGTATTCTAACTCTGCGGTAGTAAGCTCATAAAGATGTTTGTTCCCTTTTTTAAAATGATTAGATGCAATTAATTTCTCAATTAATTCGTTTTTTCTTCTTTCTGATTCATCTTCATTCCAGAAAGCCATATTTAAATCCTCCTCTTCTATAAGTATGATCATGGCAAAGATAAGAAGAGAGAATTTGTATATTACGATAACCTCAACTTATCTTTCAAGCTAATGCTTGCAGGATTTAGCACAGATAGATGCACTCTGTTGCTGAGGTTTCAACGGGCCAGTCCCTCCACCTCTCTTGATAAGTATATTTTTATAAACTTAATTATAAACTCATTAATCCGATTTGTCTACTGCGATTTAATTCTGCAATCTATATATCATAAATTGATTTGTTTCATTCATTTTTCTATGATAGGTGATATCGATTACTAATCCAGTTTACTGCTTCTGTAAGATTCTCTGCAACAAAATCAAGTTCAATTTCTTTTAGTTTTTCAAAATGGTCATGAAGCGTTGACATTCCTGCCCCTGTTTTTACTAATATCTTTACTGAATTTGTTTTGGAAGCTGCTACCATATCACTCCATCTATCGCCAATTACAACACAGTTATTTAAATTTAACTGATATTTATAAGTAGCTTCTTTTAACATACCAGTACTAGGTTTTCGGCATTTACAGCCTTCTTTATGATGATGTGGACATAGAAATACATCATCAAAACCAAATCCCATTAATTCTTTATAGAAATCTTCTTTACTCGCCTCTCCCAATGAAATACCTGGTTGATTGGTAAATGAAAACACTTGAACAAATTGTTTAAGATAATCTATATTCTTTTTCGAATTCGTAAACAACTTAAAGTCATCTGGATAATGTACCTTATCATCTCCACCAATGGTCCCATCCCTATCTAAAAACACTGCTTCAAGCTTTTTGTTTATCATGACTCCCTCATCCCAAAAATGGAAGAAATATTTAAAGTAACCGTTAAAGCCAATAGTATTGCAGATATCAAAACTGTGCTACCTGAAACATCCATTAAAGCTGACCAATCCTGAATTTTCACGAGGTGATGCTGATAAAATAACTGAAAACATATTGCAATAGAACATGCACTTAGACTTACTAACATTAGAATAATTTTTTTCAATTTATGTTTATGTGTGGATAATAGATTGATAACGGGAAGAATTAATGCTATTATCCCTAATATTACACTTGCTAGATTTAATATTGCCATTGCTAGTTTTCCCCCTTTTATTAAATAGACGTAGATTTATTTATAATAGACGCAAAATTTTAATAAATACTCAATTTAGATTATTGTAGAACTTTATAGCTATTTAAGGAGAGCCGAAAATGAAATTCACTTTAGAAATCATCCGTATACTCATAATTTTTGGTCTATTGGGATTTATTTTCAATAAAGCTATTATGTTTATCTATTCATCCATCGGTATTCAATTAGATAATTATTATGGAGGATTAATTGCTGGTATTGGTATCATTATTTCTATTTTTGTATTATATCGGAACAAATTACAATTCTCTGGATTTTATAAAAGTGATAAAAATGTAAAATTATCAAAAACAGTTAGTACTTTTTTAATATCAATTTCTATCATCATGTTAGTCATTGCCCCATACTTACCATAAGTTGTAATATGTGTTTGGTTACCTTTTGGCTTAAATCCTTTAAAACTCAGAATAAATAATCAATAATTTTTATCTTTCTCCTTATGATCAATTTATGTATAATTAACTTTTGATATATTAGCTAACGAAGATTAATCATAAGGAGAAACACCATGCAACGTATTTCAAATTCGACAAAACAGCGTTATTATACATTTCTATTAATTTTAGCGATTCTTTTCATAGCTTCAACACTACGGTCCCCCATCACTTCCGTTGGCCCATTAATTCCAATATTTAGAAATGAATTAGAGGTAACAAATGCCATGATCGGTTTAATTAACACATTACCTTTAATAGCATTTGGAATTTTTTCTTCATTTGTTCCTACTCTATCTAGAAAACTAGGAATGGAATTTACGTTATTAATGGCAATGGTAGTATTATCCATAGGTATATATATTCGATCAATTGGTGATATATCCATGTTGCTATTCGGCACACTGCTTCTGGGGATAGCAATATCGGTGGGAAATGTACTAATGCCAGGACTAATCAAATCAAGCTTCCCATATCGTATCGGACTTATGACTGGTATTTATTCTGTAACCATGAATTTATTTGGAGCGCTGGCTTCAGGAATATCTGTCCCTATTACTTCCTTTCCTTCATTGGATTGGCGCAACGCAATGCAAGTATGGAGCGTCATTTCCTTGATTGCAGTAATTATATTATTATTACGACTACCCATGATTCGTTCATCACGGAAAAAGGTGTTTGTAGATGTAAAGAGCCAACCTCCTACTGCATTATTCAAGTCGAAAATAGCTTGGGCAGTAACATTCTTTATGGGTTTTCAATCATTCATTCCGTATAGTCTGTTTACTTGGCTTCCAGATATCTTATTAGCAAAAGGATTTTCTGAAAGTGACGCAGGTTGGTTTATTGCAATTTTACAAATGGGAATTATTCCAACGACATTTGTCGCGCCAATCATTGCAGGAAAAATGAATAATCAACGAATAATTGGATGCATTGCAGGACTTCTATTTTTTAGTGGACTGCTTGGAATAACATTTACATCATCATCTAACTTAATTATAGCTTTCTTATTGTTAACTGGAGTCGGTGCTGGGACAGCATTTAGTCTAGCGATGATGTTTTTTGTTCTTCGTACAGAAACAGTGGCTCAATCTTCACAACTATCAAGTATGGCACAATCGGTCGGCTATATGGTCGCTGCACTTGGACCATTACTACTTGGTTTCATCTCAGAATGGACCAATGGATGGACTATTCCTTTGGTTATTTTAATGATTGTTGCTTTATGTATAGCAATACTCGGAACCATCGCGGGGAAAAACGAAAAGATTAAATTTGAATAAATAATGAATGGAACTACCTTCCTTTGAAGCGGAAGGTAGTTCTTTTACTTAAGCAAACGGATTATCTCCCTACCAATCAATGAGCTACCAGATTTCCATGTAACGTCTAATTCCGGGCACTCATCTTGTCTATTAGCACCATTCTGCTTTGATCCATCTGATTTCGGGCACTCATCTCGCTTATGAGGTACCTTATTTCTCTATTCCTTCTGATTCTGGGCGTTCATCTCGCCTATAAGTTACCATACTTTCCTGCACCCTCTAATTCTGGGCACTCATCTCGCCTATGAGGTACCTTTGGATAAGCTACACTAAATCGGACAGATAAAATGAGGGCTTGTAAACTTATATTAATAACTGAAGCATACTACTATGGACGGAGCTCATTTCACTTCTCTTGAACATCTTGTTCTTGAACTTAATGATTATTTTCATTGGTGTAATAACATTCGAATTCATGGAACGCTAGGTTATTTAAAGTGAAATTTAAACATCTCATCTACCCCTATAACTTTTTGTCCATTTTAGTGTTGACATACCAATGCTTATTTTTTCTTTGAAAAATACCTAGTATGTTTCTTACTATCTTAACTGTATATATACAAATTCTGTTTTGATCTTTTTGAATGTCGCTTCAGCCACCGCGTTGTCAAAGGGGGACAAATGTTAAAGGTGAAGAAATTACTGATTTTACAGGTGTAACTTACAAATCATCCACTAATGCAGTAGCATTACTTAGTACAGATGGTCAATATTATTTTAAATACTTCTTGAATAACGACTTCTTCAATGACCGTAATCAACGATTCTTTTAATTTTTCTCTCTTATTGGCCAATTAAAATAGCGGGTGTAAAACCCAATGAGACTGTGTCCAGAGTTAATTTATTCTCTCATTTTTATAATTAGTAAATTACTGTAAAAAAAATATTAATCAAAGACAAAATCTATAATCATTATATTAGATTCTCTAAAAATAAACTTTCTATAACAAATAATAAATTTTAAAAAACGAGGTAATTAGCTATTTTTTATAGTAAATATAGTCTGTATTTATTGGATTTTATTTAGTATAAACTAACCAGAATGTTTAATATATGAATAAATGATTATTTTTAAGTAAGCGTTTTCGTGATAAGGTTTAGATATTATTTTAAAAAGGAGGGATGATGTAGGACTTTGTGGATAAGCAGACTAAATATAAAATCTTAAAAGGGTGTGGAAGAATTGATTAGAAAAAATGTAAAAATCTTTTTATTAAGTCTTATTGTTATATTGTCTTTAGGTTTGTCTTTTCAGTCTGTCTCTGCGAGTACTCCTGATTTCAGTATGACCGGGTTTGCTACATTTGATGGTGGCACAACAGGCGGTGAAGGAGGAGATACTGTAACTGTTTCCACTGGTGACCAAATCATTCAAGCCTTAAAGGATAAAGACGATAACACTCCATTAAAAATTTATGTAGATGGAACGATCACACCTGATAATACTTCGGATAGTAAAATCAATATCAAAGATGTTTCCGATGTATCGATTGTTGGAGTTGGAACGAATGGCGAATTTGACGGTATCGGCATTAAAGTATGGCGGGCAGATAATGTGATCATTCGAAATCTCACAATTCACGAAGTAAGAGCTGGTGATAAAGACGCTATTAGTATTGAAGGACCATCTAATAATATCTGGGTAGACCATAATGAGCTATATGCAGATTTAAATGTGGACAAAGATTATTATGACGGGTTATTTGATGTAAAGAAAAATGCACATAATATTACCTTCTCCTGGAACTATGTCCATGACAGCTGGAAAGCGATGTTAATGGGCTCTTCCGATAGTGATGATGGAGATCGTAACATCACTTTCCATCATAACCATTTTCAAAATTTGAATTCACGTGTTCCTGCTTTCCGTTATGGAGAAGGGCACCTTTACAATAATTATTTCGAAGGGATCATTGATACCGGTATTAATGCACGGATGGGTGCAGAATTGCTTGTAGAAAATAATGTCTTCGAAAATTCTAAGGATCCTTTAGGTTATTGGTACAGCGACGAACCTGGCTATTGGAATGTTTCCAACAACTTGTATATAAATAGCACAGGAAGTCAGCCAACTACTTCAACAACCACTTACACTGTATCCTATAATTACAATTTAACTCCTGTACAAGATGTCAAAGCAATGGTTTCTCAGTTTGCGGGTGTTGGAATAGTTCAGCCTTAAGGATACAAAAAAGGTCCAGTTATGTAGTTCACCCCAAAAGTTAGAGTGAAAATCTAACTTTTGGGGTGTTTATTGTAAAGGTGTAACTGGACAATTTGTTCTTTAAACTGACCTTAACTAATCTGTACAACTAAGTGTAACTATCCAGGGCAGTTAGAAAATCAATTGACTCACTCTTTAACTCTATGATAGATTGGTTGAATTTTGTTCATCGTAACGCCTTGTTGTTTATATTTTAAAATGAATATCCCGCACAATAACAAAATAATAAATCCTAAAATTAAGGCTAAGTTAGAATCCCATTCTGAAATTAAACCTGATAAAAGCGTACCCATAATTGTAGCAACTCCACTAAGTACAATGATTGCACTTCGAACTCTAGCAATGAGTTGATCTGGCGTAATCCCTTGCTGAACAGTAATTTGTACTACAAAAGCCATGGATAATGCCCCGTCAAAAATAACCATTCCAATACACATGATAATAAACTGATGTGAAGTTAATAATAATATTCCTAACGATGAAATCATCAGCGGACTACTTAATAGGTACAACCAATTGATTCTTTTAAATCTTGGCATGATTAGTACACATATAATATTCCCTATTCCCGCGCACGAAAGCAATATACCTATTGAAGTTTCCGTAAAATGAAGTGCTGTTTTTGCATGTATAATAATCGTCAGCTCTATAAATAAAGTTGTAAATCCAAGTACGACAGCAGAAATAGTGGAAACGATCTGTGAATCATTCGCATAAAGATAATCGACACCTTCTCTAGCTTCGTTTATAAAGTTTTTGAGCTTCTCTTTTCTATTCATAATAACTTTTTGGTTGATATTTTCATTACGATATTTCACTAAAGAAATAATAATCATACAAAAAAGAATTAAAATTCCACAAATAACTAAAGTAATGCTCGGTCCATATGTAGCTAAAATCACCCCACCTAGTGCAGGACCAATAAATGTAACGATAGCATCAGCAGCCTCTAATAAATTATTTGCACTTAATAATCGGTCCCTACTAACAATTTTGGGGACCATTGCTGCCAATGTAATACGCAACATCAGTTCTACAAACCCCATAAGGAAAAGTATGATTCCAATGATGCCCAAACTAGAGTCTTCAATAGTGATCAAACATGCTAATAGAAATAATAACATGGCAAATATCAGGTTACATATAGTTGAAATTAGCACCAGATTCCTTTTTTCAACCCATGTACCTAGAGGAATTGAAAAGAGTATGGAACTAATTCGTTGAGATAAAAGTACAAAAGATGTTAACAGCGGCGAACCAGAAAGACCGAGTACAATTATCGGTAATATCAGTTCTCAAAAACGATTGCTTAATATATTGGATATACTGTGGAGCCACAACTTTGCAAAATCGGTATTAATCAGCCATTTATTCAATTTAACACCTCTATTTAAAGTTAATGAATCACCTTCCTTTTATTGAAATTTGAGTAGTTAATCCGTTACGAACAAAGTAAATCCTCCTCATCATTGATCTAATACTATTATACATAGAAGATTCAGAAAAAAGATGGTATTAGAGTATATTCTTCTTATGCCAATCTAAAAAACAATTTCTTTCAATTACATTTAAAATACACGGTTCTCTTGCTTCACTCTCCATCTTAGCATGTTGCTCTGGAAAATTTACTCCTTCGTCTATTTTTATATAGGGGAGTTTCTCTTGAGATTTCTGAGACCGTATATTTGTTTTCTTCGCCCCTGCAAATACTCTTTCTAATTTCATATTTTCAAAAGCATGATAAAGAATTTCATTTTTCGCTAGCTCGTTATACCCTTTTCCCCAATGCTCTACTCCTAACCATGTTCCAATTTCACTCGTACTATTCTTTTCATCTATTTCTTTCAGTGTAATAACACCTATTGGTTCGTCAATCTCATTGAGAATAATTCTTGAACATAAGTTTCCTTGTCTTTCTGCTTCTATTACAAAATGAATAAAATCGATCGTTCCTTGAACAGAAGACTGTGCTTTTGTTAATCCTAACGTGTCTCTAATCCTTGGATCTGATGATTGCTTTGATAATGTAGCTGCATATCTAATGTCTGGAATAACTAACTGTACCTTTATCAATTTTTATTCCTCCTCACCACTTAGTGAATGAAGTACATCACTCACATGATTCCATTCATATATCAGCAAAGATAATACTTTACCTCCGATTGTAATTGAGGATGAAGAAGTTAATGTTGCCCCATAATATTCATAAAAGTAACGCGTTCGATTATCCTCAAGCACTTCTACAAACACTTTACGATATCCTAATTCTTCAAGATGTAATAACACCTCTCGAAGTAACTGTTTTCCAATCCCTGTCCCTTGATAGGTTTCTAGCAAATATAAAGAAGTTAAATCACCAGCATTTTCATAAGTATTGGTCGACCTTTTTCCTCCACTGGCAAATCCAATAATTTTTCCTTGTTCATTTTCCACCACCAATATAATACTTTTATCTTCTGAAATATTCGATTCCCATATTTGTTCTCGTTGTTGATAGGTCAACTTTTCTAAATAACTATCTGGAATAATACCCTTGTAAGTGTCCTTCCAGCTATCTACATGAACGATTGCAATTCCTCGAACATCTTCTAACAAAGCCTTCCTAACCCTCATTGAATCTCCTCCTTATTATAGAACTAAAAAAAGCCCATCATCTCTAAGAGACGACAGGCTTTACCTACGCGTTACCACTCTTGTTAGTTCATTGATAACGAACTCACTCTACACGTGTAACGGCGCAACCCGTTAAGATTTATTTGTTAATCTTAAAGCTCCAAGGCGAGTTCAGGAACTCATTTACTGTCTTGCACCAGCCGACAGTTCTCTTAATAAACAAGTAATCCTTACTACTCCTCTTCATTGCACATATTGTATTTCAATTAGCTTACCACAGCCATTCTAAATGTCAATAAGTTCTGAACATTTTTAGTGAGATGGTTTTTTACATTTAATTAGAGTATGTTTACTAAGTCTCTTATAACATATCTTTTAAAGCGCTTAAATTTTTTTCGGCACTCTTTAACGGGTCTCCCGTAAAATGTTCTTGTTCTACAATAAACCATTCTACATTGTTCTTTATCCCTGTTTGGATGAGAGAACGAACGTCAAGCGTACCATTTCCAATCTCCGTAGACACTTTTTCTCCATTCTCTAACTTAATATCTTTTATATGAAGTGATATGCAACGATCCTTATATTTGTTAATAATTTTTATAGGATCATATTTTGCGTAAGTGGCCCAATAACAGTCTAGTTCCATCTTTACCAATTCTGAATCCGTATTTCCAAACAACAATGAAAAACCGGTTTCATTTTCCATTTCCTCAAATTCAAATGCGTGATTATGATAGGCAAACTGAAACCCTGAATCTTTCAGTTTCTTTCCAATTTGATTAAAAAGTTCAGCGCTCTTAAGATAGTCCTCTTTAGTCTGTCTCATTTCTTCTGGAAGATAGGGACAGATAATTAATGAATTATTGATAGATTCGTGGAATTGTTTAACGCTATCAAGATTTTCTTGAAGTTGATCAATGGGAACATGCGCACCTGCTGGAATCATTTCTGATCTTACTAAAGTTGAATTCACCTTCTCAGCGGGAGTATCATAAAAACCTGCGAACTGAACCCCTTCATATCCAATTGCCCCAACATCTATCAATAAATTATGGAAATTACTGGTAGCAGCTTCTCTTAAAGTATATAACTGTAAGCCTATTTTACTCATAAAACTTTTCCCCTCCTTATCATGCATCATAACAAACTAATCTAATCGTTTCTCATAGCAATTACATTCATGTATACGTCTATACTTATTTTTCACTTCTTCGTGCTTATTTCCAACATAGTGCGCGAATACCTTGATAGGAAAAATATGAGGAATTTTACTTGATAAAGTTTCTTTTATCTCGTCTCCCTCCATATACACATGTAAATAACTATCAACTTTTAAAAACTGTTGTGTTTCATACCAAATATTGACGGACAGATCGTCTCTCGTCCAAGCTTCTAATCGATTCAATCCTACTCTTCTAGCACGTTCCTCTGCTTCTGCAAGCAAAGCCGTTCCAATCTTCATTCGCTGATAGTCAGGATGAACAGCTATATGCCAAATCATTCCTCCTAACCCACTTCCTCGCGAACAAACTGTTTTTTCTTGTTGTTCATATTCCACGTCTATTAATCCAACAATTTCATTATCTATTTCTGCTATTAACTCAATCGAGGGATTGTCATACTTTTCTTTATGTGGTACGACGTTATCGTAGTATGCAGTATCTAGAAAAGCCAGTACTCTGCAACGTACCCAACCAACTTCATCTTTAGCTTCGTATTCTCTAATTTTCAAATAAAACCTTCCTCTCTATTAACCATTACTTTGCAGCCATGAATGAATCGTTTCTATAAAATCTGAGTTTTTCCATGCTAAAATGGCATTCATTTCTCCCCATTCATTAACTTGTGTTTCAAAGAAGATGTATCCTATATAGTAGGCAAGACGATTGAAGCCAAAATGAGTTCCACCATTAATTGAAAACCACTCTTTATACATATCTTCAGATGACAGTTTACTGTAATCATCTAGAAAAGCAGCTATTATTTTCTTTTCGTCCTTTTTGCAAAACTCCATCCATTCTTCTCCTTCGTCATTATAAGAAAAGTAGATAGAAGAGTTAAGATTTGGGACAATTCTTTTGGAAAAATAAGTCGCCGCTCCTTCACGATACAACGAAAGGAGTGCATTCTCCCATCTCATCTGATTCCAATTGACATCTGTAGTGTCTGTCAAAATGTTATGTGCAGCATGTCCAAATTCATGTGCCACGATTACATGTAAATGATCCGGATTCGGTGAAAGTTTTTCAAGTGAAAAAGTAACATCAGGAATAACTTGCCTATGTGTAAATGCATTTGAGCTAAATCCACCAACAATTAAATTAACATTATTAGGAAATTCTATGTCATAAACCACTTTATATTTCTCTGTAACCTTTTTAATAACTGGCTTAATATTTCGATGAACTTCCGTAATAACTGGTAAAGATGAAGGATATTTACGTATGGACTGAAGATGTCTTTCTTCTGTATCTTTGCAATGATAGGCAAAATATTCTTCAAAACTAGTAGAGTATTGACTATAATATTTTTTTAGAAAGGAGATGGACGGTTCATAGTTATTTAAAAAGTAAGGTACCGTATCAATTAATTTCAAAAAATCACACCTCAATAATCTTTTGTAGTAATTTTTTTAAACAGAAAGTCTATAGCCCAACCACCTTTAAGCCAAATATCAATATTTAAACTATCCGATATTATTGTTATATCTTTCAATATAATAAGCTGTTCCTTTCCTCCATCCATTTCTTTGCTCCTCTTAATCATTACAAACTATGCACAACTGTCCCTTTATAGAAACTAAATTTAACCGGACTTTGTCTTGCCACAAATTCTGCTGCTGATGAACTATCTACTAATAGGAAACTCGCATCCATATCTTTTTTTAGCCATGTTTTCCCTTTCTCTAAATTAAATGGTTTTCCAGTTATAAGAGCTAAAGAGTCCGTTAGCGCTTCCTGAGTCGTTAAACGATGAATTTCAGCATAACGATTTAATTTTTCTAAGATATTTCCAGTACCAAAAGGCGACCAAGAATCATAAACATTATCACATCCTAAATTCACGTTAACACCTGCTGTTCTTAATTCTTCTAATGGAGGAATCCTCCCATTAATTGGAACACTAGATATAACAGAAATACCAAGTTCTGCTAATTCACTAAATACCATTTCCCTTTCTTCTCCCACAAAGTCATTCAATCCAAAGGCATGACTAATTGCCACTTTTCCCTGCCAATTACTTTGCTTTGTATACTCTATTAATTTTTTAACTGTTTCTGTTCCGTGCTCCCCCCGATCATGTACATGAATATCAATAGGAACATTGAATTGTATTGCAAGCTCGAATGTCTGACTCAACGACCTTTCTAGGTCACCATCTAATGAAGAGGGGTCCACACCACCAATGATTTGCACTCCTGATTCCAATGCTTTTTTCACATCATCATATGCATTTGAACGAAGCATACCGTGCTGTGGAAATGCGACAAGTTCGTAATCTAGCTGTCCTTGGTATTCTTCTAAGGTTTCTAATACGCCTTCAAGATATCGCTGCCCTACTTTCGGATGAACATCAATATGTGATCGGAAAAATGTAACCCCATTAGAAATCTCCGTTTCAATTAGGTTTTTCGCTCTCTCTTTTAAAGAAAGAGATAGATTATCTAATTCATCTATTTCACTCGTAAACCGTTCTACATTATTATTTGCCGGAGTAATCGGTTTCCAAGGAACACCGAGCTTACTTTTATCCAAATGACAATGCATTTCTCTTAATGTCGGTAAAATAAGATAATTTTTTCCATCTATCTCATTATTCCCATCTGGGCGGAAATTTTGATGAGCTATAATATCGCTTATTTTCCCATTTTTAATCTCTATATCAACTGTTTCAGATTTACTACCATATGTAAATCCTTCTTTCTCCAAATAATCATTCTCTACTCTTACATTTCGTAACCACGTTGAATCTCTCATTTTCGAACACTCCTCAAAAATCACATGAAAATTATAGCCTCATCAGAGCGGACAATTCTCCTTGCAAGACTTTTTCTCCGTCCTCATTAAATGTCTTTAACAATACTGTTAGAATACCTTGTTTCTTTTTTAAGACTCTCAATTCCGTAATCTCTACTACAGCATATAATTTATCATTTGGGAATACAGGTTTTATAAATTTAATATTGTTCATTTGTAACCCAGCAATTATATCTTGACCGTACACTTCTTCTTCCACCCATAGTTTGAAAGACAGCGCAAGTGTATGCATTCCAGAAGCTATGATACCATTAAACATTCCTTCTTTTGCTTTCTTTTCATCTAAGTGCATATATTGCGGATCAAATTCACTTGCAAATTTAGTTATATCTTCTTTCGAAACCTTTAGTGATTTTGTTGTAAAAACCTGTCCTACTGAAAGTTCATCAAACTTCATATAACACCTCCTATCGAGCTCACTTTTTTACTTATTTTTAATGGTCAGTTTTTATCTGATAAGTTCCATTTTAAAGTATAATTAAAATTCCTTAATTAATAGTGTTGCTCCTCTTCTTAAGTAATAATACACTACCACCAATTGTGGATAATACCAGTCCCAATAACAGCCAATTATATCTGTTGGTTGCAGTCTCCGGTAGTGTTCCTCCTTGCTTTTCATCATCTGATACATTACCATCGTCCCCCGCCTTATCAACGTTAGACTTCGGGTCTTCAACATCGTTTCCCTTTTCTCCTTCTTTGGAACCATCACCGTCTGTTCCGTCGTCAGTTTCATCTTCATTTCCTGGCGTATCATTCTCTTCTTCTAATGCAGGATTTTCGTACAGTGAATGCACTTCTTCGACTGCAAGTACGAAACCATCATAAACACGAACTTCATCCATTAATCCTTTAAATGGTGTATCCCAAAAGTTAACACCTAAACTAAATTGAGCATCTTCTGTTGTAAAGATATTCGGAAAATTATCATTGGAAAACTTTTCTTCTCCATTAATATATACAGTTGCTTTTCCTTCATCAACAGTAAACGCGAAATGTGTCCATTCTCCTGTTGGAATAATGGAATCTGATGTCGCATCGTACCAGTCATCTCCATTATGCGCCCATACTTTGGTGACATTCTGAGCGTTTGGTACAAGGCTTATCCAATTATTTTCTGTTCTAGTCCCAAAAAATGTAGTAGTAAATTCAGTTATCTCCTCAGGTTTCATCCATAACGATATAGAATATTGATTACTAGCAATTAAACCATCAGCCAGCTTTAATCCAGATTGACCATTAAATTTGGCTGCCTGACCAACAATACCATCCGCAAAAGTAATCTCTCCACCTGTATTATTTATCCGATCCCCAGTGATAGTAGCATCCTCGTGATTTCCGGTACGATCTGAAAAACCATCACTAAAATCATAATACGCTGTCAATCCACCTTGTTCACGTGCAGGTACAGTTATGGTTAGAGTGAGCGTTTCCGTTACTTCTCCTAATGTAATTATTGCTGTCAATTCAACCCTCGCATCATCGGATTCAAAGGGTGGCCGATTGACATCGCCTTCTGGTGAAATAACTTCTGGATGGGAGGATTCCCATGAAATTTCTGCCCCTTGTGTTCCCAAGGTCGGTAAGTCTAAGTCGGAAATGGCACGTTCAGGTATGGTTTCACTTAATTCTTGTTTTATGCTATCTACAATTTCTTGATCATCTCTAGTTTCTGTACGACTTCCCCAGACTACTACACCTTCATTTGACATCGCACTAAATGTCATCACCCATTTTTCAGATGTAGGATCATACTGACGAATGAACACACCATCGTATGTTTTATCCTCCACTGTTAACTCCACACGGTAATCATCATAGAGTTCCCATGTCCCTGATACAGCTCCAGAAATAGAATGGTCATCATTTAATTTAACCCATGTTGATTCGGTTAACTCACCGGTAATTTCTTTACCATGGTTCACAAATTTATAGTTACCAATTACATCAGGTTCCGCTACCGCTTCAATCCCTTCTCCTGCATAATGATATGGTGCCGGTACTGGCCAATCATCACTATTTTTAAACATTTGGTGCACACGAACCTGATGCATTTCTCCTTCCTGAGGAAATCGTGTATGTGTCACAATGAACTCTTTTCCAAGTTTCTCATCGATTAAATATGAATTATGCCCCGGCGCCATATATCCTGTCCCTATTCCTGCACCTTCTTCACCGTAGTCTCTCTTAAACAGAAAGTTTCCCATCATTTTATTACCAATTTCTTTATGATCATCATTACCAGGAAAATTACCTACACCAATATCAAAGCTATCAGGAAATACTGCTTCATTTCCAGCAGCATCTACATAAGGACCTTCAATATTTTCTGATCGGAATTGGCGCATTTGATAACCACCATCAGAGGCTAGTCCACCATATGTAATGTAGAGATAATAATAACCTGTTTCTTCATCATAGACTGCATAGGTTCCTTCACCAGATCTTCCAAATCCACCAGCAATTTTTGTACCAAAATATCGATCAATCATTCTACCATCAGAAGTTTCTCCATCTTCCCCTGGGTAAATCGGTGTACCTGTTTCTTTATCCAATTCTAAAATAAAAGTACCACCTGACCAAGATCCGTAAGTCATAAACAAGTCACCATTCTCATCATAGAGAATATTGGCGTCGATCGCATTCGTATAAAGAGCGTTGTTGAAATTGCCTTCTTCGGTAAACCAATCTGGATTTACATCACCAATAATCCCCTCATCTATAAGATTAGAGATATTTGTATTTTCCCAATGTTTATTCACATCACTATTATCATCATAACTTTCGTTGTTCGTAAAACCAGAGTACATAATCGTGTCCGAATATTCATATGGACCTTCTATATCTTTTGATACCGCTATACCAATAGCCGAGCGGATATAAGTAGAAGAAACGCTATAATACAGCATATAAGCACCGGTTGAACCATCTTCCCAGACATAGTCTTTGTTCCAGAATATATCTGGAGCCCATACAGCAAAGCCTCCTGTACTATCCGCATCATCTTCCCCAGCCCATTCAAATGATTCTGCTAGATTAGCAGATAAGTCACCATAGATAGGGTTATTTTCAGGAGTTTGATATTCACTGTCCACTATAGAATTCCAGTTACTTAAATCATTTGATTTAGCAACCGCTATATGTGAACCAAACACATAGTACGTTCCATCTTTCGCTTTAATTATGGATGGATCATGTACAGAAGCCCGATCAAAAGCTATAGATTCGGGATGTGTTTGCTCATTGCCTAATACGGTTATAGGTGCGATGCAGATCAATAAAACACCAAATACTGACACTCTTTTTAAGAAAGTAAGCATAGTTTTTTTCTCCTTTCACCTTTTCCTTTTTTGATAGCGCATTCATTCTTACTTTAAGCTATTTCCCCTTTATAACAAAAAGGTTATTAAATTACGTGAAAAACATTGTTCAAAAATAGATTACCATAATACATAATTTATTAAATATTAATATTAATCTAAAATTTATTCAAGGTAAAATAGTAACATAATACTAGTCTGATAAAACTTTAAGAATTTCGCTTTTAATTATTCTCAACTCACGATATTCGGTTAAATCTATAGCAAACACTCAAACACTCGAAAAGATGCTCCTTTATCATAACCATCCTTAACGTCATGAATCTTAATTTATTGAACCCGTTTTTCTTTAAAATCTTTCTAGAACTGATTCCTACATGCTTCATTGATGTGGCTGTCTGGCTATGTCTGAGTTGCCGGTATCTCTTAATTTAACTAAGTATACGGTATTTGTTTAGTATTATTTTAAGGGGAATAATAATGAGTAACACACACAGGCTTCCCTTCCCACCTTTGATAAAATTTCAAAAAATACCCCCTCTATCTGTGTTACTTCTTTTTTCAGACATTTTCTCATATAATCACCTAAATCATTAAATCTAACTTAATAAATACTTTCCCATAAAAACCCAATAAACATAAAGATAAAAAAACTAAAGGTTATAAGAATATTCAACACGACAGCTAACTTACTCCTACCTATATATCCAAGTACGATACCAATTGGACCTATCAAGAATGTCCATAACCAATAACCATATCCATATTCGTAGATAAAATTAGGCAGCCATAATATTAAACTTATAATAAAACTAATCATTGAAAGTATAATCCATTTTTGTTTTAATACATGTTCCAAGTTACATAACACTCCATACTTCAAAATTTGTATATCTTTCATCTTCGTCTAAATAGATTAATAAATAGAAGAAACGAAAAAATATAGAAAGTAGATATAAATTACTGCAATAGCTATAGCAAATAAATCAAACGAGTTGCAGCCATAAATATTCGATTTCATTTACACCTCTGAATAAAATAAACTAATGATAAGGAATAACGGAATTAACAATAAATTTTGCGATGATTGTACTCTTATAAAATCTCTTTTCATATTATACATACTAACAATTAATAGAATAAGAAAGAAGATATAATATACAATCCATACAATTGTTGGCAACAAAGGACCCATTGTACAACCCCTATCTACAATTTTTTATAATATGCACATTAATTAATGATGATTATATACATTTCCTCACTACCCTTGAAATATATGAGATTTTATCCTGTATTAATTCGTAAACAACATCTACTCTTTCCAATTAAATAACCTCCAATTCTTAGGTTATAAATTAATTAACTGAAAAGTCTAATTACTAAGTAAATTACACAACAAACACGCAGGAATATAATACCAATAGTTTTTTACTATAAAAATTAAAAATTCCCCCTTCATAAATCGACAAATTTATTATATAATTTTTATGCAATCAAATTTATATTTATACAATTATTATACTTTCATGACAATAAAGGAGCTTTTTTCTATGAATAAATCAGATCAACATTGGCAAGAACTTGTAAACTCAATCGGAAATTTCTTAGCACCTAGCATGGCAAAAGATCACCCGAATCTACCTGTTGTTAAAGCAGAAGGTTGTTACTACTACGGAACGGATGGAAAAGAGTATTTAGATTTCACTTCTGGAATTGCAGTAGAAAATGTCGGACATCGTCATCCTAAAGTAGTACAGGCGATAAAAGATAGCGCGGATCATCTTGTACATGGACCATCAGGCGTTATTATCTATGAATCTATCTTGAAATTAGCACAAGAACTTCAAGAAATTATGCCTCCAAAACTAGATAATTTCTTCTTTGCTAATAGTGGTACAGAAGCAATTGAAGGTGGATTAAAGTTAGCTAAGCATGTGACGAAACGTCCATATGTCATTTCATTTACGGGGAACTTCCATGGTCGTTCGATTGGTTCATTGAGTGTTTCTACCTCAAAAAGTAAATATCGTAAGTATCAACAACCATCTTGGTTAACCTATCAATTACCATATGCTCTTCCAGAATACTTACCAGAAGGACAAGACTCAGAAATATTCTTTGCAGAGAAGTTAGAGAAGGATGCAGAATCCCTTTTCAAACATCAGGTAGACCCTGAAGAAGTGGCATGTATGATATTAGAGCCAATTATGGGAGAAGGCGGCTATATCATCCCTCCTAAATCTTGGTTACAAAAAGTACGTGAGATCTGTGATCGTCATGGAATTTTATTAATTTTTGACGAAGTTCAGACTGGATTTGGTCGTACCGGCGATTGGTTTGCTGCACAAACTTTTAGTGTTACACCTGACATTATGGCCATTGCAAAAGGAATCGCAGCAGGAATGCCATTAAGTGCCACTGTTGCATCCAAAGAACTAATGGATCAATGGCCATTAGGTTCACATGGAACAACTTTTGGTGGTAACCCGATTGCCTGTGCAGCAGCACGCGCTTCTCTTTCCGTAATGAAAGAAGAAAAACTCCTTAACAATGCCAAGACAATGGGAGATTATGCATTAACAAAGCTTAACAATCTAAAAGAAAAATATGAGATTGTCCACGAAGTACGTGGAATTGGCCTAATGTTAGGGATAGAACTGAGAGACCCTCAGACTGGTAAACCAGACGGTGATGCTGTAATGGAAGCTTTAAACGGTTGTTTAGATGAAGGAGTTTTATTCTATCTATGTGGAAATGCTGGGGAAGTCATCCGTATGATTCCACCTTTAACCATTAACAAGAAACAAATTGATCAAGGAATCGATGTACTAGACAAAGTTCTAGCACAAATATAAAGGACGTGCTGAAATGAGCAATCAAGCAGAAAATTTATCAGACAATACACCACAAGCCGAAAAAATAGATAAAAATGGTCTAATGAAATTTTTACTCCCTTCCTTATTTGGAGTATTCATTTTCCTATTTCCAATCTTTGATGGTGAAACATTCAATATACCATTAGGCATTATTACAGAATTGATCATCGATGCTTTAACCGCATGGTTACCAGCTATCGTTACGTATATTATGGTGATCTCCACATTATTTACTGTGGTACAAGCAATTTTCAAGCCTGCTTTTATTGAAAAATCTGCGTTGTTTAAATCTCTTTTCGACGTCTCAATATTTTGGACAACGCTTCGTGTGCTTGGAACAATATTCGCGATCATGACCTTTTATAATGTTGGAATTGAAGGAATCTATTCTGAGCTAACTGGCCAAGTTATGTTCGGATTATTAACAAGCTTAATTGTATGGTTCTTTGTTGCTTCGTTCTTGATGCCTTATTTAATTAATTTTGGAGTAATGGAATTTATAGGATCTATCTTAAGAAATGTTATAAAACCATTATTTACATTACCTGGACGTTCGGCAATCGACTTATTAGCTTCCTGGATAGGAAATGTAAACGTCGGTGTCGTTATTACTCGTGAACAATATGAAAATGGATTTTATACTGGAAGAGAAGCTGCAGCAATCGCAACATGTTTTTCAACTGTTTCGCTTCCCTTCTGTCTAGTAATTGCCGGAATGTTAAATGTGGACCACATGTTCCCTGTGTTTTATCTAACAATCGTTATTGCAGGTGTGGTAAGTGCGATGATTATACCGAGAATACCGCCAATTTCTAAAATTCCTAATAGATACTATACAGAAAATCATTTTCAAGAAGATGTTCCTGAAAATATGAATAAGTTTAAATGGGGATTACTACAAGCTGTAAAGCGTGCAAAAAGTGCCGGATCATTTAAAGATCAATTAAAACAAGGAAACGAAATATTTTTAGGAATCGCATTTGTTTTGCTTCCTCAAGTAATGGCAATTGGTACACTTGCACTTATAGTTGCAGAATTCACTTCATTTTTCCAAGTGATTTCTCAACCGATTGTTCCTTTACTCGAACTGATGCAACTACCAGAGGCAGCTGCGGCAGTACCTGCTACAATAATTGGTTTCATTGATATGTTCTTGCCAGCTGTACTAGCATCTGGCATTGAAGCTGAAATTACTAGATTTGTAATAGGAGCTCTTTCACTTGTGCAGATTATCTATTTAACAGAAATGGGTACACTATTACTTATTTCTAAAATTCCTGTGAAAGCATGGCATTTATTTGTTATTTTTTTACAAAGAACGATTATTTCATTACCGATTATAGTGTTAATTGCTCATATGATTTACTAGATTTAAAGTATAATATCGTCTTCATCCAGGAGCGATTTCCAAATCTCTCCTAGTTATTTTTATTCTTATGAGGTGAACAGCAGTGTATATAGAACAACTTATAGAAAAATTAGGAATTGATAATGTCTCACAAAATGAAAGCATCTTATTCCGCCATGGGTATGATGAATCTCCACATAAAGCGGTAGAACCAGATGTTGTTTGTTTTCCAACATCCAAAGAAGAAGTACAAGCCATACTTGAAATCGCAAGAAATAATCAGATTCCAGTGACTCCCTTTGGAACAGGATCAGGACTTGAAGGCTCTTCCATTCCTGTAAATAAAGGAATATCTATTAACTTTGAACAAATGGATAAGGTTGTGGAATTTTCACCTGAAAATATGACTGTTACTGTCCAGCCGGGTATTACACGGTTTCGACTTAATGATTATATTAACTCAGCCGGTCTACAATTCCCGGTAGATCCAGGCGTAGACGCTACCATTGGTGGAATGGTAGCAACTAACGCAAGTGGAACTACCGCAGTTCGTTATGGAGCAATGAAAGATCAATTGGTAGATTTAGAAGTAGTGATGGCTGATGGAACGATTATTCATACAGCTTCAAAAGCAAAAAAATCTTCTTCCGGGTATTTAATAACAAATCTTTTTGCAGGATCAGAAGGTACTTTAGGAATAATAACAGAAGTAACATTAAAGCTTCACCCTATTCCCGAACATACAATTATGGCAAGATGTACATTCGAAACCATTAATGAATGTGCTACAGCCAGTCAGCAATTATTATTAAGTGGTATCCCATTAAAGCGCATAGAATTAATGGACGCAGCAAGTGTTGCTGAAGTTAATCGCCAAAATGGATATAGATTCCCGGTACGCCCTTCGCTTTTCTTTGAGTTTGCAGGTGCAAAGCGAGCAGTGGAAGCTGAAGTAGAGCTTGCTCAATCTATTCTAAATGATTTAAGTTGTGAAAATTGGGCTGTAGCATTAGATCCTGCTGAACAACAAGAACTTTGGAAAGCAAGATATGACCTATCCTATTCTTTTCAATCTATAAACGGAATGGATGAAGTAGGAGCAGATGTATGTGTTCCTATTAGAGATTTACCTGAACTAATAACCTATGCGAGAGAGTTAATTGATGATAGTGGGTTGAAAGGCGGCGTATGGGGTCATGTCGGTGATGGAAACTTCCATACTTTAATTTTATTTGACCCTCTGATTGATGGTCAGAAACAATTAGCTGAATCCGTCAATGAAGCATTAGCAATCCGTGCGATAGAGGTTGGTGGCACGTGTACAGGGGAACACGGTGTGGGAATTGGCAAGCAAAAGTTTCAAGATCTAGAACACGGCAATTCCCTATCTATTATGCGTAATATAAAGCAATTATTTGATCCTGCTGGTATCCTTAATCCAGGAAAGATATTTATAGATTAAATAATATCAAACCTACGATGTATAGAAATTATTATGAAATAAGCTATAAAGAAAAAATAAGTATAGTGATCTTCATTGTATGAAAATCACTATACTTATTTTTTACTTCCTCCAATGACGTTGATCCCTACGAGCAGATTTAAAGAATGAAACACACATCAGAATAATTACCACAGAGAATGGAAGAGCAGCAATAATTAACATGTTTTGCAGACCTTGTGTACCACCAAAATAAACTATTATCGCTGCAACTGCAGATTGCATAAGACCCCACATAATTTTAACAGAGTTTTGTGGGTTAATCGTTCCTCCAGTACTTAACATACCGAGAACGAAAGTCGCTGAATCTGCTGATGTAATAAAGAATATCGCTACAACAAATAAAGTGATGATAGACATTATCATACCTAATGGATATTCATTTAATACACCAAACGTAGATGTTTCTAATGCAAATTTTGATATTTCAGCAATGCCATTCTGTTCTAAGTTTAGTGCAGAGACTCCAAATACTGCGAAGAAAATAAAACATACAATCGATGGGACTAATAACACCCCAAGCATAAATTCTTTAATTGTTCTTCCTTTTGAAATACGCGCAATAAAAATTCCAACAAATGGTGACCAAGATATCCACCATGCCCAATAAAATACCGTCCAATTATTAATCCAAGTTCTTTGATCACCATCTTGAGGAGCTAATCTTAAGCTCATATCAAAGAAATCAGATACATAACTTCCTAATGTGTGTGTAAACATATTAAGGATATATAGCGTAGGACCGATTAGAAATAACATGAGTAAAAGTACAAATGCAAGCCCCATATTAATATTACTTAAATACTTTATCCCTCGACCGATTCCTGACCATGCAGAACAAATAAATAGAATGGTCGCAATCACTAATATTAGTAACTGCATCCAAAAAGTACTCGGAGTACCAAATAAATAAGATAATCCCCCGTTAATTTGTGCAGAACCGAATCCAAGGGTTGCTGCAACACCGACAACTGTAGCAAAGACTGCTAGAGTATCAATAATTTTCCCAGCCGGTCCTTGCATACTATTTCTACCGAATAATGGAACCAATGTCGCACTTATTAACCCTGGAGTGTCTTTATAAAATTTAAAATATGCTAAAACTAATGCTACAATTCCATAAACTGCCCACGCATGTATTCCCCAATGAAAGAAAGAATACTTTAATCCATCGTTAATCGCTTGTTCGGATCCTAGTTCTGCACCAGGAGAACTAATAAATGCATGTGAAATAGGTTCTGCAGTAGTCCAAAATACTAAACCCATCCCCATTCCAGCACTAAATAACATAGCAAACCAAGACAATAAACTAAATTCAGGTTTGTCATTCTCTTTGCCTAATTTAATTTTTCCATATTTAGAAAATATAAGATAGACACAAAATATCAACATTAGCATGACTATTATTAAATAATACCAACCAAAGGTATCCGATATAAATGTTGTAACGTCTGACGTAAATCCTTCTAGATTGCTTGGAGCGTAAGACCCCCACAGGACTACGATAATACACAATGCTAATGAATACCAAAAAACACTCGTAACACTTTTCATTCATACACCTCTTCTTTATTACTTTTCTTTTTTTTATGTATAGGCATCTTATTTAATACCCGACCCGTTATACAATCAAACTATTATTTGGCATGATATTTTAATATCCCCTTGGTTAATTAATACTATAATAGTGATAAATACCGTCAGTTTATAAACCGATCACTAAAGAAGCAAGCATTAAAAAACCGCTTCTATACATCGTATATTAGCGTTTTTCTTATTTATATACTTTGCCTGTAGATTTAAAAAATTGTTTAAATTTATTTGGAGGTGGAACTGAAGTAATGCACCAAATAATTAAAGGAGGATCTATCATAATGAAAAAGAAATGGTTAACGATTGTGCCAGCTGTTGCTTTGACGTTTACACCACTTTACTTTCAACAAGTAGAGGCCTCTAATGACCATCCAGCATCGCAAACGGAGCAGTCTAATTCTGAGGTACCTGAAAAGCTTGAACCAATCTTGGACATTGCACCCGAGCATCAACCCACACTCAAAGTAGATAGTGTAGGATTAGAGGTAGAATTAGTACAAGTGAAGTTAAATCATTTCGGATTTGAGACAGATGTCGATGGAATATTTGGTAGCAAGACTGAACAACAAGTAATGAATTTTCAAAAAGAACATGAACTAATGATTGATGGAATTGTTGGTGAAGAGGCTTGGACAACCTTATTAGCTGAAGAGCGTCAAGATATGTTTACTGTTGATTACGCGATTTTTCTAGCTGAAGAAGAATTAAACAATGACGACCTAATTTTCAGCAGTAATGGTGAACTGTATGTAGATAAAGAAGGAAGAACTTTTTACAACCTAAAAGCATCTAGTAAATCCATGATTGAAGATGGAGGTACTGGAACGGTAGGCTTCTATAATGTATACAGTGATGGAGAAGTTATCTTATCGGAACCGATGAGTAAATAAGACAGTGCAGCAGAGAATATCTGTGGGTGTTCTCTGCTTTTTATAAATCAATTGAAAAATTTGATGTTTTATCCATATGGGATATAACCTATTAGAATACGACAGTTATCTCATCTTACATGTTTCTGTTGATATTATTTAGTTATTCCCGAAGATTTCAAAACTAACTTGACCTGATAATTGAATATAAATAAATGTAAGTAGTAAAATTTCTATTATGAAGAAAAAGAGAAATAGTTTTATTGATGGGTATCTAAGCTGAAGTATATAGAAAGTTAACCATAAAATAAAGAGAATAATCATTATCGGGAGATTAATAGGAATAATATCTGTTGTTTCAAAGGTTAAATATAACCATGCAAGAAATATACCTATTCCTCCAAAGATAATAACACCTAACGTAATGTTAACGATATGAATAATTTTTTTGTTCAAGAATGTTTCCCCCTTTCATTAAATTGTTCATCAAAATTATTAATTATCTCGTCACAAATGGCAATAATCTAATGTTTTATAATGAGTTAAACTTCCCGAAGCAAATGATTAAAAATATCTGTTTATTGTCATTATAGTTTAACTGCATTATTCATATTCCAGCTTTTTATATATTCAGCATATCAAAGTTCTGCTCTTTCATTTATTTTAGTGAGAAAATAAAATCATTGATATCAAAAAGATGATGATTAAGTGAAACACAGATTGTACTAAAATTAATTTGTATACCTTATGCCATAGATAAATATCCCTTAAGTTTAGAAAGTATTGATAATAGGAATAATTTCTTTGGAGGGATTTAATAAAATGATAAGTAGAGAAGATGTTTTCAAATATACACAAAATAAGTATAAAGTTGAACCAGATTATCCTTGGGAAAAATATTCAAATTTTGCCGCTTTAAGACATAAGGATAGCGGAAAATGGTTTGGCCTAATTATGGATATCACTGAAGATAAATTAGGAATTAATGCCAATAAAAAAATTAATGTATTAAATGTCAAAGTAAGAAAAGAAATGATAGGATCATTAAGAGAATTAGAAAATGTTTTTCCTGCATATCACATGGATAAAAATAACTGGGTAAGCATTGTTTTGGATTACACAGAAAATTTAGATGATATTAAGGGGCTAATTGAAGAAAGCTATGAATTAACTTCTTGAATTCCGTTATTTTATATCCTTCTTCAAGTTGATTCCAATACTGAAATTGTCATTTACATCAATATATTCAATATTGAACATTTTTTAGCCAACTCTTATTCAAGTGGCTCACCAAAATTATATTTAAGTATCATATCTTCTAATCTATTTCATCGTGTTAATAGATACTTTTAACGTTATATCCTTTTTCTCTAAATTCACTTAAAATACTTGGATCAATTACAGTATGTCCAGAACCAACAATTACAAGGTATGTCTGTCTGCTCTCGCTCTGTAGTATTTCATCTAGTTTGTTTACCATATTAATATTACGAGTGTCATTCATTTCTTTTTGATATTCATCATCAGCACGATTAAGATCATTAGTTACAATATTAATTAACTCTTCCTTACTGCTACTACTATTACTGTGTACCCAGCTATATCCTAATTGGTTAATCCAATCAGCTTGTTGTTCAAATGTTTGTATCGTATGTTCTAACATTTTGACTTGTGTATCTAAATTGTAGCTACTAAAAACATTATATTGATCTTCTACTGTTTCTAATTCAATAATTTCTTTACCATCTTCTAAGGCTCGTTTAAGGAAATATAAATCAACACCATACTCAGGTCTTAAATCGCTTTTCTCCCTGATGAATGCCCCTAGTATACTTTCTATATACCAAGGTTGGTATTTATTAAAGTTCTCTAGAGATAACTCCTGCGCTTCTAAAATACCTGAAAGTTTTTTTAAAGACTTCGGTGACAACACTTTATCCAAAGTCATACCTTCACTAAATAACGCCAATTTATTGATTTCTTCTGCATTGACTTCAGGTTCTACTACATTAATTTCAGGAAGAATTACATTTGCACTATCATATGCCTCTTCAATTGCATTTGCAAGTGGATAGAAATTTTCATGACCTACATGAATAATCCCTTGTACATACAGAGTTGTCTCACCATTTACTATCTTCCATAGCAATCCACCATTTCCATCATAATCATACGTCATTTTGTCACCATCCCTATTGGTACTCTTCGAAACCTTATATTATCCTTAATAACTCATTATCAACGTAGTGCAATTAATCAGTAAAGTCAAATAAATCGATGTATAACCTAGCCGAAACTAGGCATTCTTCGAGAATAAGGCCTTTTCTATAGAATAGTAACTTTTAAAATCGCATTAAAATTTATTTTTAATTCATGCTCTAAGCCTACCTTTTCAACCACAGTAATATATTGATCTTGGTAATTGATCTTATTAATGTAACCTTTGGTATTATGGTAATCATAATTGTTATAGTACTTTATATTTATTAAAAGATTGTCCTTATGTGCCATCATTAATTGAAATCCGTTTTCTTCTAATTGTTGTTCATCAAGTATAGGCTTCTTCTTTCTGTTTTGTTTTACTTTTAATTGATTTAACATCTCGGTATGTTCAGGCATCATCATAGATGTCCATTTTATTTTACCTCTGTCATTAATACTCATGTTCCTGTTCTCCTTTTAACGAACGTTTGTTCTCATTATATCAATATATTAACAAGTGTAAACACGAAAAAAGTGGAAATCCTGTTAAAATTCGCTTGCTCCTATGTGAACAACTCATTAGAATAGGAAATAAATCAACATATAAGGAATGAAGTTAAATTAGAAAAGAAAATATAAGGGGATATTATGGTTATATACAAGTTTTTACCTATTTGGAATGATGTTGAGGCTGTGAAGAAAGGAAAGTAGGTAAGCGAATTGGCAGACGAATTACTGGACGTGCTGCAGAAAGATTTTTAAGTAAATTCACTAAAAAACGAGTACTAGAAAGAGAGGTTAGTTATGAGTATTGGTAGTTGGGTTGGTATTGTTATAGCTGTTGCAGTTGCATTTGGTTTATTCGATTCAAAGAAAAAGAATAAAAAATAAAACTCCCCTTAGCTATTTTTTGGGGAAAGAAGCATTTTGAAAGTAAGTGGTTTAAAAGTTTATTAGTTTTTATGTATAGAGATTTGAGATAGTGAAAATTTTTGTCAATTAGAAAAAATAATAGTGAACGAGAAACTATCTTCCTATAATGGAGAAATCATTCTTATGGCTAGTTAGAAATCTTGCATGGCGGTTGATGCTTTGAAAGTTTAGATCTTAACAGCATCTTTCGCATATTACTCTGCCAAGTGTATTAGATAAATATAAATACTATTAGATAGGTGATAATTATGAACTCTAACTTAAAGATATATTTTATTGGATTCTTTTTAGCCATTCCTATTATGTTTAGCTTAGTCTCTATACTTTGGAAAACCTTTGTAAGCGGAAATCCATTTTCAACAACTTTAATTGACAATTTGGGTATTCTAGGTGTGTATTACTTTATCATAAGTATCGGTTTTACAATATACTTAAAAAAGCTTTAAAAATATATTTACATTTACTCAGAAAAAGACTTCACAATATAAGAAGTGGTTCCTTTGTAAAAAAGGAACCACTAAAATAATGAGTGAAGAAAGAATATTTACTAAAATACCTTAAAGAAATTGATTTGTATGATAGGTTAATATTTTTTAGCAAATTTCTTCCTCTAGATATATATTTTTTTTGTATCTTTTTTTGGAAGTGTATCAAATAATTGAATATAGATTTCTTCAATCGACTTCCTCACATACATCGTTTTCCCTATACCCATCCACCATCAATCAATATTTTTCTATAAGGAAGACTACCAATATTACTTATTTCATTAGCTTTCATATTACTCGCCCTTCCTATTTTTCTATATTTCACCATAGTTATATAATTCTATAAAACTGTTATTAGCATCCTATAATTAGACAAAAACAGGAATTAGCAGTTTTTAAACAAAAATATGTTCTAAGTAAAACATGATTTTTAATATAAATTTATCCATAAAAAATACCACTTCATTAAAAGTGACCTTTTACATAACGAATTTATAAAGATATATGGGTTACCAAATGATGAATCAATTCAGTTCATTGTTAAAAGTATAACATTTGAATTAGACAGATTTAAAAATTGGTTTCTTTCTTGAATTAGTAATTGAATCATTTAATCATTTTTAACTATCACCAACATTATAATTCCCTAGAACAGATAGTTTATTGGAAAAGGCATAATGCGTTGTATCTTTAGAGATTTGCTCCAGTTCCTCCATCTTTGTACATATAACTTCAGCCATATAATTATACTCTCCGCTAATTCTCCATAGATCGATAACATTGCTGTTCTCTTTACAATAATTCGTTAACTTTTCACAGCTCTTTGTTTTAAATAAAACAAAACCGTGAATTCCTTTATTTAGTTCCTTATGATTTACCTCTACCGTATAACGCGTTATCACATAATCTTCTAACCTTTCAATTCTCGTTTTCACAGCAGGAGATGACATGTTTATTTGTTTACCGATTTCTGTATATGTAAGTCTTGAATTTCTTTTTAATAAATCTAATATTTGGTGATCAATATCATCTAACATTCCTTTCATCCTCTCCGATCACTTTAAAATTTAAAGTTTTTCTTAGTATATAACTTAATAATTCCATTGTAAACAAATCGTCAGAGAATTAAAATTCTATATGAGGTGATTAATATGACATGTTCCATTTTCTCAGATTATAAAATCGGGAACTTAACATTAGATAATAGAATTGTAATGGCTCCAATGACAAGAGGATTTGCCGATAATGAAACCGGTGAAGTTAATCACTTGATTGCCGACTTTTATGGAAAAAGAGCGAGATATGGTGCCGGCTTAATCATCACAGAAGGTATTGTCATCAATAAATTAGCCAAAGGAACTTATGGGATTCCGGGAATATTCACACATCGCCAAACCCTAAGTTGGGAAAAAGTCATAAGAGAAGTACATCAATATAAAACGAAAATTTTTGCCCAACTTTGGCATGTAGGCAGATTAAGTCATCAGGAAATTTTAAAAGGTCATGCACCTGTGGCTCCATCTGCCATTGTTGCTAGCGGTCATGTGCATAGATTAAGGAAACCGTTTCAAGTACCTAAAACTTTAAGTCGTGCGGAAATATATCAAATTATCGATGACTATAGACAAGCAGCAAGAAATGCAATAGAGGCCGGTTTTGACGGTATTGAAATACATGCAGCACATGGTTATCTCATTGACCAATTTATCAATGAGAAATCAAATCTTCGACAAGACGAGTTTGGAGGATCCTTACAAAATAGACTGCGGTTATTAGATTTAATTATTAAAGAAGTAAAGAAAGTTGTGCCTAAAAATAGAATAAGTATCAGAGTTTCTGAAAAGAAAGATGACGATAAAAATTATGTATGGGAGCAACCAGAAGAAATGGTGCGCGCTATTACAAAGATTCTTTCCAAACATCGAATAAAAATTGTTCATCCCTCTGTAGAAAACTACGGTGACGCACTTAAAAATGATCAAAGATCGCTTCATGAGTTATTTAGGAAATACTGGGAGGAAACCCTTATAGCTGTTGGTAATATAGCTCCTAATAAAGGGTCAGCAATTGTTGATGAAAATCAAGCAGATCTAATTGCATTTGGGCAATTATTTATATCCAATCCTGATTTAGTCATTCGTCTGAAAGCGAATCAAGAGATTTTACCTTATCACAAAAAAGAGCAGTTAAAATGTTTAAATTAATATATACGTGAATTTGAAAAACAGGCAGTCAAAATATTGCAACAGACTCTATCAAATTCATTTTATTAAGACCTGCCAACACCCCTATTGAAGAAACTATAGAAGTATTACCTGATGTGGTTAATTTAGGTAAAGCAAGGTACAGATTTTATCTTCTCCCCTGCAAATACTCCCACTTTTCCTAATGAAAGTGAACCGGTTAGATTTGCTGCAATTTTAGTCCTCTCTGCTATACGATAATTAACCTTTCCTTGTACAACGTCAAAAAAATAGTTGTAGCAGTAGGTCTAAATATATGCGGGTGAAACATTCTTTTTAATGCCGAATTATAGCGTATTCTTTTAATCGTTCCCTATATTATCATCTGCCAATACTACTCCGTAATTGCTGATGAGAATACAATCTGTATCAAAATCCGAATACGTAAACCCGACTAGCTTCCTAAATAATTCCGCGATCATCTAGATAAGCCTAAAGTATCCGAAATTTCCCTCGTACTGCTTTAGTATAATCTCCCTACCTTCCGACACTTTTTTACGTACCGAACGTCCGCGGTATGGTTGTAGCTCATTTGCAGAAGTACAGGTAAAAAGTTGTATATGACAAATATAAAAATAGTTCCAAGTGGAAAAACACAGCAAGTATGAAAGCGCAATTAAATTGATGCAGACTACGCTACTAAATATAAGACACCATGGAATATAGAGCCTTGGCGTACCGAGTCTAACTACGCGAAAGTTGTAGCCAAAGCATATAATCCATAAGATCAAGTATTCTAAAATACATCTTTCAAAATTGTATATAAAATAAGCTTCTCACAACTTTTTGAGAAGCTTATTTTTATTTCAAATCCCTCTTAAAAAGGCATACCTATTTCATATACATAGAGATGGAATTATGACATTTAAAAAATGCTATATAAACAAGATTAAAATAAGTAATTTTTTGAAAGAGCCTCACTTATTCGAGTGGCTCACCAAAATTGTATTTAAGTATCATTTCTTCTGCATACCCTCTGTCTATTTCATCCTCAACATTAACGAAATTTAGTATGTACCATTGTCCTTAAATTCCCAACAATGACGCCATCTTTTGATTTCAATTCTTCTTTACAACATCCAAACCAATATGAACCCAATAAAGTTGCCATAAAATCCCCCTCATTATAATTATAGTTATATACCTAAATTCTATAAAAACAGAGATTTTCCTTCTATAATATAATAACTTCTAAACTCACATCAAAATTTATTCTTGTATAATCATCTGAACTTACCTTTTCAACCAAAGTAATGTATTTATCTTGGTAATTGATCTTATCAATATATCCTTTAATATTATGGTAATCATAATTAGTATAATATTTAATACTAATTAGAAGGTTATCTTTATGTGCCATCATTAACTAAAAACTATTCCTCAAGTTGCTGTTCATCAAGTATAGGTTTTTGCTTCCTGTTTTGCTTTTCCTTTAATTGGTTCAACAACTCTCATGCTCAGGCATCATCATAGCTGTCTATTTTATTGTACCTCTATCATTAACACTCATGCCCCTACTCTCCTTTTCACTGGTCCACATAAAAGGATGTTTTCAAACTTAAATGATCGAACTTGTTTTCTATAGTGACAATAAGCAATAACGTGTTCCCTTTTTATTTCAACAACGCTTATTATCCGTTGAGTTACTTCATTATTGTTATCTATATAATAAATCATTACTAATTCCTTCGAATTTTCAAGTAATCCTTTCATGTTCACCCCTTTAATACGAACGTTTGTTCTAATTACACTAAAAAATAAAAAGGTGTAAACATGAAAAAATTAGAATGCTTAGCTAAAATAATAGCCTCAGTAATTTCAATCCTAACTACATACAATTTTTGGTTGACAGCCCAAAAAAAAGTTAGAAATGGAAAAACTGAAGCTAGAAATCAGAAGAACACCATTTGAAAGTATTTGCTAAAAAATTATAGTTAAAAAAATCATTAAAATGTTATTGAGCGTTATTATTCATTTTTTGCTGTTGCATACTGTTTGTCCCACTTTTAGCTGCACCTGCCAATTGTTGACCGCTCTGATTGTTAGTCATGCTTTGTAAAGGCTGAGTCATTTGTTGGGCCATAGGGTTATTTAGTGCATTAGAAATAGTTTGAGGCAAATTTTTAAAGGTTCCGTTTTGCATTCCCTTTCTGATACCGTAAATAGCTGCACCTACAGCACCTATAGCAAGTAAAGAACTCATCATCCCCGATGATCGGTTATTCATTATAGTTTTCACCCTTTCTATCAAAAAAATTATTTTGAAAATAATTCTTTTCTATTGTTTTATAAATTACCTAAATTATACTTAATCATTTTTTATTTTTAGTTATAAAAAAACTCCACAAGTTTTATATGCGGAGTAAAAGGACTAACTTGGAAGTTATTTCTTCTTTTGTATATAGTATCATCAACAATTAGCAATATATACAACATATGTAGCCCTAGCTTTATATGCCAGGGCAAAGTAAACTTTGAATTTAATAATAAAAAAGGTTTATGCCATACAACACAATATATGCAATAGTTATTCTATTGTGACATATTAAAGAACTTTTTAAGGTAGTGGGATGAAAAAGGTTATTAGAAATTAATTATATTGTAATACTATTCTGATAATATGTTGAGCTTCAAAAAAGTTTGGGTATTAATTTTCATCATTTATATATGGTATAAACTTAGGCTTAACAAACATAAAGAATATACCCGAATATCTTTGAATTAATTCAGAGTACTCTTTCTCGATTAATTCATTTTGATTAATCATAATTTCAAAATAATCTTTGTTTTCTTTTAACATGATTCCAGAATTGACGTACCCATTTTTTATATAAAAGTTCTTTCTTTTTACTCTTTGTTCATAGTTTTGAGAATTAGAAATGATAGCCTCTATATTGAGAATTAGACGATTATTTGGATACAGTTCTTTAATCTTCGAAAGTACTGCTCCCCCATACCCTTTTGATCTTTGACTACTATCAATTGCCAAATACAAAACAAATGTCAAATCCTTATTAGTTATTAAATAAGTAAACCCAATAAAGTCATCTTCATCATAAAAACCTATAAAATCAACAAAATCTTTGTCAGCTTTCATTAAAAGAAACCAAAGTGGCAACCTCTCATTCTTCGGAAATGCTTTTATAAATAATCTCTTAAGTTTATTGATATCATTGAAATCTTTTGTTATTTTTTCTAATCTTAATGCCATTATGTATACTCCTCTTATCAGTAATTATACAACTACATTTCATAAAAGTTAACACAAAAAAGAGTGGGATGAAATAGATTTATTAGAAATAGACGCCGTAGGTATATGATACTATTCATTTAATAATATTAACCAAGAAGAACTTAGAAGAAAATACAGACCTTATGGGATCTTATGGTGAATAACCTACTCAGTTAATAGGGTAGGCTCCCCTTTGGATTTGTGTGATAAGAGAAAATGAGCTAAAATGAAATGAGTTTGGGAAAATGTAGAGGAAAAAATAATGGATAATAGTAAAAACAAGCGATTAATAAATATAGCGAACATTTTTACAATTTTTGCTTTTATATATCTAATTTATTCGACTGGTGATATCACATATAGGTATATTGCTTCTATGAATGCTAATCCTCATCTAAACGTAAATCAAATACTCCAATGGAATAGTTTTTTAAGTGAAGTAGCTAATCGTGGTTTTAGGGTATTAGTTTTGTTTGGGATTGGTGCAATACTACGTAGACTTAAAGTTTGAAATTAAGCCCCCCATAGGAGGGCTTTTTCTTTTTTATGATACTTTTACCCAATTGGCAGCTTCATTACTAGATGGAGAAGGAGGAAATTGCTCGCCTTCTTCAACTCTAATTTCAGTATTATCTTGATTAGTTGATCCGCCGTTCACTAAACTTTTAACTTTAAATGTTCCGCTCTCCGGTGCTTTTTCTCCTGTTTTGTAAGTTTGATTGTTAGCCATGTCTCTCCACCTCCTAAATTATTTAGAAAAGCTATGAAACTAACTTTTCTATGTAAAATGTATTCCACTATTTTCTTCAAATAAACTAAAAAAATTAAAATTAGTTCGTACGTCATAATATCTTTAATTATTCATACTTAATTGTTCATGACTATAGAATGATTCCTTCTTGAGGTAGAGTAAAATTTGAATTTTAAGGGAATTAATATAGCAAAAATTGGGAGGAGATTAGCATATATGCAAATACCAAGAATAAAAAATTATAAAGAAGGAAATAAACAAGACTTTAGCATATATAGCCAATCACTAGAAGTTTACTTTCAAGAAAAATATAATTTCTTACAATTAATAGGAGATGTATTAGTAGGAATATTTTTCGTTACAGGTAGCATATTAAACTTTTTCGCTATTACAGACTTCTATGGAAATATTGCATACTTATTAGGAAGTCTATCTCTAACCATTCGACCTTTACTGAAAATACTAAGAAAAACTTGGATTTACAGAAGGAAGTGATATTTCAACAACTATGAATTTTTATGGTCATGCTATCGAAGAAGCAGATAAAATTGCAACAGAAAAACTAGATAATGCACTTTTAGGAAACAGCAAAAACCAATAAAATATAGGAATTGGTCGGCAAAATGTCGGCATTTTGGATATACAAAGAAGAAAGGCTTTTCCTTCATTAAGAAGAGAAAGCCTTTGATATCAAGGGATATTTAGGATGATTCCGATTGGGCTCGAACCAACGACCTCCACCCTGTCAAGGTGGCGCTCTCCCAGCTGAGCTACGGAATCATAAAAAATATGTGACTACAAAATATTATACCCGCTCTATCTACCTATGACAAGCATTTGTTTCTCCACACCTATTCGTCCACTTTCACCTTTGACTACTGTACAAATACATTTCTGGTGTTATTCAAAACTAACATTCTTTAATTCTCCCATATACAAATACTAACTTTTATTTTTTTATACAACTTTCATCAAGTGTTTCTAAAAAGTAGAATTTTTAATACATTTCATCTTCATTATCATAGGACGAAGTCCCGATGAATTTTTTCAAATCAAGTACTGTCAGTAACCTCAAGTCCTATCACTAATTTGAATCAAAATATATAATGGATTGAAAAAGTCTTTTTCTGGGTAAATACAGAAAGTGCTTATAAAATATTTAAACGTGTTCATCTATTCGCAAGCACTCCATTTTTTGTTCTAATTTCAACTTATATCATCATATTAAAAATATCCAAGATCATTTATAAAAATTTCGCATACCGAAATAAATTACTGGATAATAAAGCTTTATCGTCTTATAATAGTAAAAAAATTGTTTTTTATCTGAGATTGAAGGTGGATAATTATTGAGAAATGTTTTTTCATTTATAAAACCTTATAAAGTTCCTTCTATTGTAGCATTTCTACTAATGTTGGTTGAGTTAGCTGTAGAATTGCTGCTTCCTTTATTTTTAGGGTTCATGATTAACCAAGGCATTGAGAACCAAGATTTAGGCAATATTGGTTTTTGGGGCGGTATCATGATTGGATTGGCTTTACTTTCACTTGTTTCTGGAATCATTAATTCCTTTATTTCCTCCCATGTCAGTTTTGCATATGGATATGATATTCGTCAAAAACTGTTTGAAAAGATTCAAGATTTCTCTTTCGCCAATTTAAATCAATACCCGACATCTGCCTTAGTAACCAGATTCACTAATGACATCCGCCAAATTCAAAATACGATTTTTATGGCATTACGTATTATGGCGAAAGCTCCACTTACTGTAATTGGTGGAGTTATCATGGCTTTTATTGTAAATGCACAATTAGCAGCGATATTCTTAGTAACCGTTCCCCTGCTTGTTATTTTCTTATTATTTGTTTTGAAGATTACGAGTAAGTTGTTTACGAAAGTCCAAGGGAATGTAGATAACGTAAATAGAGTCATGCAGGAAAACCTTGCTGGAATGCGATTAATTAAAGCATTTTCACGCAGAGGCTTTGAAGAGGATAGATTTGGAATTGCGAATACTGAGCTAGCTGATGCAACCAAGAAAACATTTCGTATTGTTGAATCCACAGGTCCTATACTTCTACTTGTTATGAATATAAGTTTAATCTTCATTATATGGTTTGGGAATGCACAAACTATTGCGGGTCAAGCTAATGTCGGTGAAGTAGTGACGATGGTAAATTATGCACTAAGAGTATCAATGGCAATTTCTATGTTCTCCTTCATTATAATGGCGATTTCACGAACGAAAGCATCTGCAAAGCGTATCGAAGAAGTGTTAACATTGCGTAATGAACAAGAACAACAAGCTTCATCAGATGATAAAGAAGTGGTCAAATACGGAAAAGTAACATATGACCATGTTTCATTTACATATCCTAATGCAAAACAACCCACGTTAAAAGATATTTCTTTCAACGTTAATCCTGGAGAAAGTATGGCTATTATCGGAGCAACTGGTTCTGGAAAAACGTCATTATTTCAATTAATGCCGAGGTTATATGACCCGACAAAAGGAACCATTTATGTTGATGATCTACCATTAGATGATTATTCTTTTGCAAATTTACGTGACAGCATTGGTTATGTGCCTCAAAGCCCATTATTATTTACAGGAACAATATTTGATAACATCGCTTGGGGAAAACGAGAAGCAACGATGGATGATGTAATTCAAGCTGCTAAAGACGCTCAAATTCATGACACCATTATGCAATTAGAAGGAAAATATGAAACACGTGTCGGTCAAAAAGGGGTAAATCTTTCGGGTGGTCAGAAACAACGTATTTCGATCGCAAGAGCTTTAATTCGCAAACCTAAAATTCTAATGTTAGATGACAGTACAAGTGCTCTGGACTTAGCAACTGAAGCTCGATTTTTACAAGCATTGGAGAGTTATCATTGTACTGTGTTTATCATAACCCAAAAAGTATCGACGGCAAAAAAGTCTGATCGAATCTTATTACTCGATTACGGTTCAGTATTAGATATTGGTACTCATGCACAGTTGCTTCATAAATCAGAGCTATACCAATCCATTGCTGAATCACAATTTGAAAAGGAGGCTCATCATGCGAAATAGTTCCTTAAAGGCACCTTTTCAGTATAAAAGAATTGATATATCGAGTGTAAATGCAGATCAACAAAAAAAAGCCAAAAATATGGGCGCGACGCTTAAACGAATTTGGCAATATATAGCAATAGAAAAAGGCATGCTTACGCTCGTTATACTAATGGTCCTAATTAGCTCAATATTTGCGTTACTTGGCCCTTTCTTAGTAGGAAGAGCAATTGATAACTTCATTATTACACAAGAAGCTAACGGACTCGGGTATTTATTACTTGCTCTAATTGCCGTTTATATCATTCATTCTGTATCCTTGTTTCTACAAAATTTTTGGATGGTTGGAATTGCTCAAAATACAGTTTATACATTACGAAAAAATTTGTTTGAACAATTTCATCGCTTACCAATTTCCTATTTTGATAAACGCCAACACGGAGAATTGATGAGTCGCTTAACAAATGATATAGATAACATTAACAATACCTTAAACCAATCCGTTATTCAGATTTTCTCAAGCGTCCTAACTCTCATAGGTACATTGGTTGTCATGCTATATTTGAGCCCTATTCTTACAGTAGTAGCAATGTCAATCATTCCGGTAATGTATTTTGCGATGCGCTGGATAACTAGGAGAACAGGTCCATTGTATAAGTTGCAACAAAGGCACCTTGGTGAAGTAAATGGTTATGTAGAAGAAATTGTTTCAGGACAACACGTGGTGAAGACCTATTCTCAAGAAAATTACGTTACTAACCAATTCGAAAAAAGAAATAACGATTTAAAAAATACTGGTTTCTGGGCTCTAACTATTTCTGGTTTTATTCCAAAAGTAATGAATATGTTAAACTTCTTAAGCTTTGGTTTAATTGCTTTAGTAGGCGGTATATTGGTAATTGTTTCAGATACTTCCTTAGTAACCGTTGGTACTATCGTAATATTTACAGAATATGCTAGACAATTTACTCGTCCGCTTAATGAATTATCAAATCAATTTAATATGTTGTTATCAGCCATTGCTGGTGCAGAGCGTGTATTTAATGTTATGGATGAAACACAAGAAGAATTAGATGAAAAAGATGCCATTACTATAAATGACACCAATGGTCATGTCGTGTTTAGCAATGTTTCATTCGGATACGAAAACACTAAAACATTAGACAACATTTCATTTGAAGCTAGTCCAGGAGAAACAATCGCTCTAGTGGGACACACTGGCGCAGGAAAGACAACAATTATAAACCTTATCTCCCGCTTCTATAATTATGATAGTGGATTGATTACTTTAGATGGTTTGGACATTAAGAAAATTAAGCGTTCCAGCCTTCGAAGTCATATGGCTTTTGTATTACAGGATGCATTCTTATTCCATGGAACCATTAGAGAAAATATTCGATATGGAAAGTTAACTGCTAGTGACCACGAAGTAGAAAAAGCAGCAAAAAACGCCAATGCTTACGAATTTATTTCTCATTTACCAAAAGGATTTGATACGATTCTTGATCAGGATGGAAGTGGCATAAGCCAAGGGCAGAAACAATTACTTACTATAGCTAGAGCATTACTGGCGGAGCCAAAGATTCTGATCTTGGATGAGGCAACCAGTAATATTGATACAATCACAGAGATTAAAATTCAAGAAGCTCTAAAAAGACTTATGGAAGGTAGAACAAGTTTTGTTGTGGCGCATCGTTTAAATACCATCCGCGAAGCAGATATAATCATGATGATGAAGAATGGGAAAATCATTGAAAAAGGAAATCACAATAGTCTAATGAAACAAAAGGGGTATTACTATGAGCTACATAGCTAATACCTTCTACCTTATTCTAAGTGACAGTATTTGTCATCGGTGATAGACTATCGATATACTAAACAAAATCTTGAGGCAGAGGTGGAAATTGTGGGAAGAAAAGGGAAAATGATTGAAAAAAGAATGGATAGCGATTATCTACATGAATCGATGTCTATACAAATTTATCAGCCAGAATCATTTTCTGACTTATACAAATATGATATTTGTATCATGCAAGACGGGAATGATTATTTCCAAATGGGCAGAGTAGCGACTTTAAGTGATCGATTACATGAATCAAAAGAAATAAATAATACAGTATTTGTTGGTATTCATTACAAGGATAAATATGATCGAAGAAAAAAATATCATCCTTCTGGTGAACAGAATAAAGCTTATATAAAGTTTCTTGTCCATGAAGTAGTACCTTTATTAGATTCAATAATTCCTACTTATCATATGGGTAGATCACGTAGTCTAATTGGAGACTCTCTAGCTGGCACATTAGCACTGATGACTGCTATTCAGTACCCAAATACGTTTGGAAAAATCGCTATGCAGTCTCCATATGTAGATGATACAGTACTGGAAGCAGTTGATAAAATTGATAATCTTTCAACTATCGATATATATCATACTATTGGTACAGCTGAAACAGATGTTTCTATGACAGATGGAAACCGGGCTGATTTCTTAACACCAAACCGCAGACTTCATGACATTTTGCAAGAAAAAGGTGCTACTTACCTCTACCATGAACTAGATGAAGGTGAACACACCTGGAAGTATTGGCAAAAAGACATGAAACGATTATTAACGAGTTTATTTGAATAAGTTTCTATTTATCGTATATTTTTGCTATACTATAAAAAACAATTTCTGATTATTAATTAAAGAACGAATTGCTATAGGAGGTTACATTATGAAATACGGTATTGCAATATTTCCATCTAAATCAATCCAAGATCAAGCTAACGCTTTAAGAAAACGATATGATCCACGTTATTCATTAATACCACCTCACTTAACATTAAAAGAATCTTTTGAAGCTGACGAAGAAACATTAAATGAAACAGTTGAGGAACTTCGTAAGATTGCAAAAGAAACAGAGCCTTTTCATATTCAAATTAATAAAGTAAGTACATTTGAGCCAGTAACAAATACCATTTATTTCAAAGTAGAACCAATTCAAGAGCTTAATGACTTGCATTCAAAATTACATGAAGGTAAATTTGATGATAATCAGACGCATCCATTTGTACCGCATATCACAATTGCTCAAGAATTGGAGCACGATGAGTTTTCCGATATCTTAGGAAGATTACAAATGGAAGGTTTTAATTTGGAAGATTACGTTGACCGTTTTCAACTACTGTATCAATTGGACAACGAATCTTGGACAGTGTACCAAACATTCGTTTTAGGAAAGGATTAATTTTCAGCATGAGAGTTAAAATTGCAGAATCAAGAGAAGAATTGGAACAAGCATATCATATTCGAATGGTTGTATTTGTAGAAGAACAGGAAGTACCAGCTGAAGAAGAGTTAGATGAGCATGATGCTACTGCTACTCATTTTTTAGCCTTTGAGAATGATACTGCTATTGCAGCAAGTCGCTTAAGGTATACAGATGATGGTTATGGCAAATTAGAAAGAATTTGTGTTTTAAAAGATCATCGTGGAAAATCTGTTGGCCAACAATTGATAAACGCGATGGAAGAAGAAATAAAACATCAAAATTATCATAAGGCAAAATTAAATGCGCAAACTCACGCACTAAATTTCTATAAGAAATTAGGCTACCGTGTGATATCAGAAGAATTTATGGATGCAGGAATTCCGCATGTAACGATGCTAAAAAACTTATAATAATGCAGGGAATCAGTGATTTAACTGGTTCCCTGTTTTTTTTATTCTTCCTTACATGATTATTACTTTTTCGGTAACACTAAGCATTGAATGCATATGTGAAGGGAGATTTCATTATGAGTGGTTATTTCAGCATGTTTTTTGAGATGGTGATTGGTTTTGTTGCACTTTTTCTTGTTACTAAAATTCTTGGGAAAACGCAGATATCACAAATAACTCCCTTTGACTTTATTGCAGCATTATTACTTGGAGAATTAGTAGGAAATGCTCTATTTGATCAAAATGCTGGAATCATTGATATATTATTCGTTATTACCATTTATGCAGTAATTATGTATACCTCAGAAATTATCTCACAAAAATACAAGCACACTCGCCACATGTTAGAGGGTTTTCCTTCCATTGTAATTTATAACGGGAAGTTAATTCGAGACACTATGAAGAAAAACAAACTAGATATTAATCAGTTACAGCATTTACTTCGTACAAAGGATACATTTTCTATTCAAGAAGTTGAATTTGCCGTTTTAGAAGCGAATGGCACATTATCGATTTTAAAAAAATCGGACTATCAAATGCCTACTCGAAAAGATTTAAAATTGAGTGCAACAGAAGTCGATTTATCAACAACATTGATTAATGATGGTGAAGTAATAATGGATAATTTAAAGGAAAAAAATCTCAGTATAGAATGGTTATCGGAACAGATTAAAAAAGAAGGTTATGAACGGATAGAGGATGTATTTTATGCAGAGTATATCAAGGACAAACCTCTTTTCCTTCTTCCCTATTTAAATCGTAATCATCAAAAATGGGATGCGGACTAACCCCAATAAAAGTACCTTATTCTATCTTCATAGTAGAATAAGGTACTTTTTTATTTATCAATAGCTATACATAATCGTTAAATTTTCTTCCTTTTCCTGTATATAAACTTATTTCTTCACTGGAAATATACGGTGATACTTTGTGTTTATCATCAACAGAGGGGTGTAATCCTTCATGCCTGGCAGCAACTTCTTGATGTTTTTGATCTAACAAAACTTTAAACGGACCTTCAATATAATTTCTATTCGTTTTCACCTGTGACACTCGTTGCTGATAATCTTGATATTGGTAATGTTCGATTGGAAGAATATAAGCCATATCAAGTCCCCTTTCTCAGCATAATTATATATATTATACGTTTAGACTCATTAATAATTGACTGTTGTATAAAAAATATACCCTCTTTTCTGAAAAAACAAACTCCAATCCATTTTTTATTTTTATATTTCTAGTCATACTCACAGTTTTTCTTATATATGCCCACACCATCCATGCTATGACACATATCCTATAAGGAAAGTAAATTCAAATTGCGAAAGGAGATATTTTTCATGGGTTGTGGAAAAAATTACGATACGGGAAGTTGCGTAGCAGATATTTTAAAAGATATTGTTGACGCTCAAAATGACATTGTAGAAAATTGCTGTGATACGAGCTGTGATCAATCCATCAACGACTTGCTAGGTGAGAACGATACCTCTAACGGTTTAGATACAGTTCCAGTTATCCTATATTGCAAGGATTGTAAACCATTCAAAGGATTTGGTGCTGTTCGTGAACACAGAAGCAAAATTGGCGATATCCTTTCTAGCTTCATCTTCCGTGTCAAAAAAGTAGATAAAGATAATTGCGCAGTTCTTGAATTGCTACTCAGTGACGGAGAAAGCTGTGGATATGATCACTTAAAAGATCCAACTGAACAAAGCACACATGATTTAGAAGCTACAGGCATTTGTATTACTGTAGATTTAGATTGTTTCTGTCATGTAACTTGCTTACCAGCAATCAATGCATTTCGTTAATAAGAAGCAAAAACACCATTCAGAAAACATCTGAATGGTGTTTTTTTAGAATCCTACTAATTGAATATCCTTTATATCCTCATAATTGATTTTTATGCTACTTTTTCGATTAGATAGACGAAATTTCACTTCTTCATTTGTCATTTCTAAAATTACCCCTCGATATTTTTTTCGATCAGTAATTACCAAACAATTAATTGGAGGTGCGTACTCCGAACGGCCAACGAAATAATCAATCTTTTCGCTGATAGACATTTCTTTAAATTGTTTTTTTTCACTATTCAGTTCATGGTTTTTTTGATTAAAATTTTCGTTATTTGCCGATGCATTTACTTGTCTTCCACCCCTTGTTTTTCTAGGAGTGATGGATTCTTTCGTCTCATTTGCAGGCTGCACACTTTCTCTACGATTCCCTATAAAATGATGTTGCATCGAGGCTTTTGGCTGATTTAATTCTGGCTGATGAATATAAAGCAACGGCTCTTTTGCATATTCTTTTTTTGACATTATTTTATACTCCCTTCATTCATCCTCTAATTAGTATATGTACCTAGAAATGATTTGTGTGCACATACCCAATAGTACATAAACAAGAGCTGTTTAATGTAATTATGAGAATATCCTTAAATATGCAATCTTTATAAAAAGCACTCCCTTATGGAAAGGAAGTGCTCGTCTTTTTTTTAAAAAACATTATACTAAATAACTCATAAATGTCGTTGCCATTCCAAAATAAATCAAAATGGAAATTAAGTCATTAATCGTCGTAATAAAAGGTCCTGATGCAACAGCCGGATCAATATTGAGTCGGTTCATAAACATTGGAATTAACGTTCCCGCCAACGTTGCAACAACTAAGGATGCCATAATCGAGAATCCCACTAGAAATCCTAAATACAAGTTCCCTTGCCATAAATAAATAATTAATACTAAAATACTTCCACACACTGTTCCAGTAATTAATCCGGTAATTGCTTCTCTACCTACCAACTTCCATTTAACAGAACTATCATAATCTCCCGTAGCCATACCGCGTACCGCAACTGCCAAAGCTTGCGTACCAGAATTACCAGCCATTCCAGCGATTAATGGAATAAACACGGCTAATACAGCGACCTGGTTTAATGTATCTTCAAACCTTCCAATCAAACTGGCTGTAAGCATTCCTAAAAACAGTAGGATTACTAACCAAGGTAATCGTTTCCTAGCTGAACGAAATGCATTGTCATCTTTTATATCTGTATTAGACATCGCAGCAAGCATCGAGTAGTCCTCACTTGCTTCTTCTTCCATAACATCTAAAATATCATCAACTGTGATTATCCCGAGCAAGTGGTCTTGAAAATCTACAACAGGTAGTGCAAGAAAGTCATAATCACGAAACATTTGCGCTACGTCCTCTTGGTCTTTAGCAACAGATACTGCAACCACTTTTGTACTCATTAATTCTTCAATTTTAGTTTCATCATCAGCAATAATTAAATCCCGAATGGAAAGTACACCTACTAAGCGTTTATTTCCATCCAAAACAAACAGATAATAAATAGTCTCTGCATCTGGTGCTTCTGTTTTCAATAAACGCATGGTTTCCGCTACGGTCATATCGTTGTAAATGGAAACATATTCTGTGGTCATAATACTACCAGCGGTTTTTTCCTCATAGTGCAGTAATTGTTTAATCTCATTCGCACTCTCTTGATCCATAATTGTTAGATAACTCGCTACTTTTTCTTTATCCAATTCATTTAAAATGTCCACCGCATCATCGGCTGGCATCTCCGCAAAAATCATCGCAGCATACCTCGGATCCATCTCCTCAAAAAATGCCGTTACATCTTCAAGATCAATATTTATGAGTATTTCTGACATTTCTTCAGGAGATAAATACGTATATATCTGCCCTCTTGCCTCTTCATCCTGTTGATTAAAAAACATTGCTTGATCATAAGGATGAATGTCTAAAAATTCTTCACGAAAAACTTCAATTTGCCCTTGTTGAAGGGCTGTTTTCACTTTTTCAATATGCTCTTGAAATTGTTCTTCATATTGAGTGTCATAACGCTCTTGTTTCATTGTTATCCCCCCAGTTTCCTTCACACTGCATAAGTGTATTTTTCCCCGTTGATTAAAAATCAAACAGAAAGTAGCATAAGACATAGAAGTTTGACGATGCTAATATAAGAATATATAGTATAAACCAATTTTAAACAGTTAAGTGAATCAATTTCATAATCGCTAAGTTTTATTAAATACGAACATTTTGTAATGGTTATATAATAATGTTCTGTAACGAAAATCAAACAACGCAACATTCGGATTTTATACCAAATGTATTAATTATAAAATTGATTCAAATATAAAAATAGCTATTATGAAATTAATACCAACTTTTATAGATTAAAACACAGTAACGTTTACCGTCAAATTTTTTATAGGGAGATTAGTGATATGAAAATTGATATTATTGGTGATGTACATGGTTGTTTAGAAGAACTAGAAGCATTACTGTACAAATTAGGATATCGAAAGAAAAATGGTACATATCAGCATGCTGATAATCGTCTTATAGCCTTTGTAGGAGATATTACAGACCGGGGTCCAGATTCAATAAAAGTAATAGAATTAGTTTATCAACTTGTAAAAGAAAAACTTGCCTATTACATCCCAGGCAATCATTGCAACAAGCTCTACCGTTTCTTTCTAGGAAATAAAGTAATGGAAAAACATGGATTGGAGACAACAACAGCAGAATTTCGTAGCTTATCAGCAGAAAAACAACACAACATAAAAATCAAATTTATGGAGCTCTATGAGAATGCTCCCCTTTACCTTCACTTTAAAAATATAAATGTAATAATCGCACACGCAGGTATACCGGAGCATCTAATCGGAAAAGAAGATAAGCAAACAAAAACATTTGTGTTATACGGGGATATTACAGGAGAATTCGATCAAAAGGGAAAACCAATTCGCCGCGATTGGGCCAAACATTATCACGGTGATATATGGATTGTATATGGACATACTCCTGTACTTGAACCACGTATTATAAATCATACAATAAATATTGATACTGGTTGTGTATTCGGAAATAAGTTGACGGCTTATCAATTTCCAGAAGATGAATTTGTCTCCATCCCCTCTAAACAACCGTTTATCAGTGACAAATTTACTCATTTTGGCGAATCAACCTAACCTTAATCGTTTCAATAAGATTCCCATATCTTGTGGAATATTTGCGTCAAGCTGTATTTTTTCATTTGTTATTGGATGCAACATTGTAATTTGCTTACAATGTAAAGCTTGGCGCTGTATAATGTCTCTTTCTCCTCCATACATATCATCACCGTATAAAGAATGGCCAAGGTATTGAAAATGTACCCTTATTTGGTGTGTTCTCCCTGTCTCTAATTTAATTTCTAATCGTGAAGCTCTATAATCAGAGCGTACCACAGTATAGTTTGTTATAGCATGTTTGCCATTGATTACGTCAATCGTACGCTCAATAATCGATCCTTCTTTCCTACCAATAGGAGCATCGATGATGCCTGACTTTTGGATTATTTCTCCATGAACAATCGCTTCATATACACGTTGAATTTTTCCTTCTTTTTGCATTTGTGAAAACAAAGAATGAATATATTGATTCTTTGCTACTAAAACCAGGCCAGACGTTTGCACATCTAGCCTGGTAACAATATGAACAGTAGAAGGTATCGAATTTTCTAGATAATGATAAGTTAATCCATTTGCTAGCGTATTGTTATGATGGTTCATAGATGGTAGACATGCTTGTCCTGCAGGTTTATTTACTACAAGGCAGTACGCATCCTCATAAATAATGTCTAAAGGTAATTTTTCCGGTGTGATCACATCACTATGTCTTTCATTAGGAAATACTATTTTTAGAATGTCTTCGCTCTGCAATTTATAAGTTACCCATTGTGAAGTTCCGTTTACTTGTATGCTGCCTGGTTCCTTCTTCAAAGAAACAAGTAACCTTCTAGAAAAATGATGGATTTGTTGTAAATATGTTTTAATCAACATCCCCTCTTCATTCTTCTTGATTTTCCACCGTAAAATCAAGTTAATCTTCCTCCGATACAAAGGAATCTCGAACCCGATTCCAAAACGGGAACTGCTTAAAGCGAGCAAACCGTACCTTCTCTTTTGCTACTCTACATTGTATCGATTTTACATTTTGATAATTCTTTGTAAAGTGATCAATTTGAATTAGAAAGCTGCTATCTACCATTGGTTTTAAGAAGCAAGTATGATGTTTTGGCAGTATAAGAGGTGAACCGATAGTACGAAAAACTCGATTATTAATGGATGCATTCTCTGTTATTTGGATTGCTTCTAACGATGGATGCAGAATTGCACCTCCAAGTGCTTTATTGTATGCAGTGCTTCCAGAGGGTGTAGAAATACAGATTCCATCTCCACGAAATGTTTCAAAATGCTCACCTTTTATCTCCACATCAAAGACCACAGACGAACCATCCGCTGTTTTAATCATTGCTTCATTTAAAGCAAGAATGCGATCTTCTTTCCCGCCTGACTTTCCTCTAATAATTACTTCCAATAAAGGGTACTCCACTGTTTGGAAAGGAGTTTTTGCAATCTCTATGATCAGTCTTTCCACATCGTTTGGAGTCCAATCTGTATAAAAACCTAAATGCCCAGTATGTATCCCTATAAAAGCTGTATCTTCTAATCGATGAACATAGCGATGAAATGCTTCCAGGAATGTACCGTCTCCTCCAACAGAAATTACTAAGTCGGGGGCTTCCTTATCATAAACTAATCCAAAATCGGATAAATATTGACGCATCATTGCTTTTATTTTTTCTGAACGATCATCACCTTTTGAGACAATTTTAAAGTTCATTTATTATTTCTCCTTCGACTATTATTTACGATGAAACACTCTTTGTGCCTCATGAATTTCACTTCTTATTTTAGACATTTCTTCATCTAATTTAAAGGCTGCTTCAGCCGCCTTTTGTAATCGCAATCTAACCTTAGATGGCAGCTTTCCATCATATTTATAGTTTAATGAGTGCTCATTCGTTGCCCAAAAATTCATTGCTAACGTTCGAATTTGTATCTCAGCCAATACAATCATTTCACCATGTATCGTTTCTACTGGATACTTAATAATCATATGATATGACCGGTAACCACTATCTTTTTTATGGGATACATAGTCTTTCTCTTCAACAATTTCAAAGTCATTTCTATGTTGTAGCATATCTACAATCGTATAAATATCATCAACGAATTGACAAACAACCCTTACACCAGCAATATCTTGCATTTCTCTTTCCACATTCTCTATAGCAATACCTCTGCTTTGTGCTTTTTCTATGATACTTGGTACTGGCTTCACTCTCGCTGTTACAAATTCAATTGGTGAATGACTTGACTCTTTTTCATACTGGGAACGCATCCCTTTTAACTTTACTTTTAATTCCTCGACTACTTGCTTATATGGAGCAAGTGTTGATTCCCAATTCATGGTTATCACCCTAAACGTATTCTAATAATTGCCAATCCTATTTTATCATAATCAAAATAATCAACAAGTACTATCCCCTGCTATTTAATAACGATGATAGTTATTTTTTGCATTGAAAACTGTTATTAGCCATAATAGATATAAGCTTTCTACGAATAGGAGAACAATGAAGATGTCACAAGAAATCGAAATTGAATATAAAAACTTATTAACCAAGGATGAATTTATCCAGTTGCAGCAGGATTTATCGTTCCCAACCTCATCTGTTAAACAAACGAACTATTATTTTGAAACAAAAAATTTTGATTTAAAGAAACATGGATCAGCTTTACGAATTAGAAAGAAGCAAGGGCAGTATCAATTAACCTTAAAACAACCACATGAAGATGGATTATTAGAAACTCATGATGATTTAACGGAACAAGAATTCCAAAAATGGATACACGGTGAAATAATACAAAAGCCACATACAACAAAACAATTAAGTGAAATGAATATCTCACCTACAAGTCTTAATTATGCTGGATATCTTACTACAAATCGAATGGAAATTGAATTTAATGGCACTCAATTGGTCTTAGATCATAGTAACTATTTAGGTATAGAGGATTTCGAATTAGAATTAGAATCTGCGACAAAAGAACATGGGGAAAAAGTATTTCATGGATTATTAAATAAATATCATATACCTATTCGACAAACTCCTTCTAAAATAGAGCGTTTTTTCCATCAAATGTAACGTTGACAAAAATTATGGAGAAATATTCCTCGATCAGATTGGTTGAACAACCATAACTGGGTTGCTACAATAGTTACACAAGGAGAATTGTTATGGAACAGATTGAACATCGTACTATCTATGAAGCCATTGGTGGCTATAAAACAATGAATAATATTGTTCATGCATTTTATACAAGAGTTAATGATCATCCAGATTTAAAACCAATATTTCCAGATGACTTAACAGAAACGATCAGGAGACAAATGCTGTTTCTCACGCAATTTTTCGGTGGCCCTAGACTATATGAAGAAGAAAGAGGCCATCCAATGTTACGTAGGAGACACCTTCCCTTTCCCATTACACCAACACGAAGAGATGCTTGGTTAACATGTATGGCAGCAGCTTTAGAAGAAGCTGAAATTAAAGAACCTTATCGTACAGCTATGATGGAACGATTAACACTAACTGCTAATCACATGATGAATACGCCTGAATGAGAGAAAGGAGAATCCGATGTGAGTTGGAATCAACAAGAGCTTACCAGCTCCAATCATACAAACACATCGCCCAATTATAACTATATTGATTATGTTCAGAAGCCAATAGAAATGTATGTTTTTATTGATCCTTTATGTGCAGAATGCTGGTCATTAGAACCATATATTAAAAAACTTTCTGTTGAATATGGACGTTTTTTTACCATTAGGCAAATTGTAAGTGGACAATTATCTAATCTTAATGTTGATGTATTTGAAAAACCAAAAAAATTAAAAGATATTTGGGAACGGACTGCAAAACGAACAGGAATGAGTTGTGATGGTAATATATGGGATGAAAATCCAATTGATTATCCTTATGTACCGTCCCTAGCAATAAAAGCTGCAGAACTACAAGGTAAAAAAGCTGGAAAAATGTTTGTACGTAAGCTTCAAGAGAACTTATTTATTAATAAAGAGAATATTTCTGATGAAAAAATATTGTTAAAATGTGCCACCGAAGCGAAATTGGATATTGAAGAATTTGAACGTGATTTATTTTCTTCCAGTGCAAAGAAAGCATTGCAGTGTGATTTAAAACTAACGAGAGAAATGGAAGTTGATTATATTCCAACAATCGTTTTTTTTAATCAATCTGTAGAGGATGAAGGTGTGAAAATTTCTGGACTATATCCGTACGAAATTTACGAACTCGTACTAAAAGAAATATTGCAGAAGACACCAATTCCATCATCCACACCACCTTTAATTGATTTTTTAAAACATTATCAAGTTTTGGGTACAAAAGAAATTTCCGTCGTATATGATTGGTCTTTAGATAAAACAGAAAAAGAAATGAAAAAACTCCAGTTTCAACAAATTGTGGAACGAATTCCAGCAAAGTACGGTTCATTCTGGAAATATATAGACACTAAAAAAAGCTAAGACAAATTTAAGTCTTAGCTTTTTTGAACAAAAATATAGGATATACGGGGCAGCGTATATCCTATTTCCGTCTTTGTATATCTACAAAGGGGGATGGGAGAAAGTTTCATGATCAAACAAAAGGGGTATTTGTTTGTATTCAACTTACATTTTAATATTAACAATTCATTTCTATAGATGCAACACTTATGTTCATGTTTTCACAAAAAGTTCACTTCTAATTTATTTATGAAATACATAGACTCAAATAGCTAGTTCATTACATTTCATGAAAGGAGGAAGTTGGCAAAGATGCGTAGGCGCAAAAACTATTTCCCATTTCTATTTTTTATACTTACCGTGTTAGCCTTCTTCTTAAATTTACTTGCCATGTTAGAAATGATGCCGATATATTTTACAGCTCCCCTTTTTATCATTTGTATCTATTTAACATTACAATCTATCAGTAAAATGAATACCTCATATCGATAAAAAGGATATCTTTTTTTATATCCCACATGTAACGGGAAGAAAAAAAGAGTTCGAGTAGAAACTCGAACTCTTTTTTATTAGCCCAATAATTGTTCCATCTCTGCTAATTTTTCTTCAAAGACATCCAATGCATCTAAAATGGGTTGTTTAGATGTCATATCAACACCAGCTTTTTTCAATACATCGATTGGATCTTCACTACTTCCTGATTGCAAGAATTGTAAATAGCGATCATTGGCACCTTCTTTTCCTTCTAATATATTATGTGCAAGCGCAGTAGCAGCAGAGTAACCTGTGGCATATTGGTACACATAATAATTGTAATAGAAGTGAGGTATTCTGGCCCACTCTAATCCGATATATTCATCGGAAACCACATCTTCACCAAAATATTTTTTATTTAGTTCATAGTAGATTTGAGTGAATTTTTCAGCTGTTAATGCCTCTCCCTCTTGATCTTGTTTGTGAATTTCATGTTCAAATTCAGCAAACATCGTTTGACGGAACACGGTACCTCTAAACCCTTCTAAGAAATGGTTTAAAATATATAATTTTTCTTTTTCATCTTCTAAATGATTTAATAAATAATCATTTAACAATGCTTCGTTTGTCGTAGAAGCAACTTCTGCAACAAAGATAGAATAATTACCATACCTGAATGGTTGATGCTTTCTTGAGTAATAACTATGCACGGAGTGACCTAATTCATGTGCTAGCGTGAATGTATTATTAATGTCATCCTGCCAATTCATCAAGATATATGGATTTGTTCCATAAGCACCGGATGAATAAGCACCACTTCGCTTCCCTTTATTCTCTTCAACATCAATCCAACGATTCTCAAAGGCAGATTCTAATACTTTTTTATAGTCATCACCGAGTGGTTTCAGACCTTTTATTACATATTCTTTTGCTTCTTCATATGTTACCTTCATTTTCACATCTTTCACCAACGGAGTATAAAGATCATACATATGCAATTCATCTAGGTCCAATACTTTTTTACGCAACTTTGTATAACGATGCAATAATGGTAATCGTTCATTTACTGCTTCTACTAAGTTATCGTAAACCTTTTCTGGAATGTTATTATCATCTAGCGCAGATTGTCTAGCACTATCATAATTACGTACTTTTGCGCTGAAGTTATGAGACTTTACTGTACCACTTAACGTTGAAGCGAATGTATTTTTAAAGTTTTCATATGTTTGGTACACAGCATCAAACGCGCTTTTTCTAACGTCTCTATCCTTTGATTCTAAAAATGTAGAATATCTTCCGTGCGTTACTGCTACCTCTTCCCCATCTTCATTGGTGATTGATGGGAATGTTAAATCTGCGTTATTTAGCATACCAAAAGTTTGTGATCCTGTAGACATTGGTTCAGATGCTTCTGCTAGTAACGCCTCTTCTTTTTCACTTAATACGTGTGGGCGTTGTCGATTAATATCTTCAAGTACCTTCTTATATTCTTGCAATCCTTCATGTTCCTCTAAAAATTGTTGTAACTTATTTTCTTCAATGGTAAGAATCTCAGGTACAATATAACTTAAATTACTGGAGGCAATAGTTATTAAATTCTCAGCTTGCGCATTTAACCCTTGATAAAAAGAGTTTGTCGTATCCTGATCATAACGCATATGTGCATACGTGTATAGCATGCCTAAACGTTGAGAAAGCTCATCTTGCTTTTTAAATAAAGAAAATAATGTATCTGCAGACTCATGTAATCTTCCTTTAAATTCAGTTATTTCAGGGAACGATGCTCTTAATGATTTAAGCTCCTCTTTCCAAGCATCATCACTAGGGAAAATATCCTCTAATTTCCAAGTAAGATCTGTCGGTATTTCATCTCTTTTAGGTAATTCTTTACTCATGTGCACTCCTCCTTATCTTCTCTCAACATAGTATATTACTTAGTATAACGAAATAATATAGAATCATGCTCACATTTTGCCCTTTTTTTCCAAAAATAATTGAGTTATTATTTTTTCATCTCCTTTAAGCGCATCTTCTAGATGAACATACATTTCTACATTCTTTAATTTAACATACGTAGAATTTGAGGTCTTTTTTAAATAACCGAGGATTTCAAGATTTGTTAAAAAAGAATGTATTGCAGAGTATTTCTGATGAATATTTGGCAATTGTTTTATAATATTTTCATCTAATATCTTTGCACATCTTGAAATGGTTAATGTAGCAGATATGGAAAGATCTTGTATTAGATTTATAATTATTTCGGTTTGCCACATCCAAAAAGGAGTATTCATATGGATTTGCCATTTATTTGGCAAAAAGCAAATACTGGGTAAATGATGAAAAATTATGCCTTGCTCATATAATTTCCTTCTCCAGTTCATTTCCTTACCTGGATGAATAATCGGTTTATTACGTATTTGTTGAAGTTGTTCAATCCAAACTTGAGGAAATCTTAAAGAAATAGGTATATCTTTAAAGATTCTTTGGAATGGGATAGTTTGTATTGGGGCTATATTAATCGTAGCAAAAGCTTTAGTAAATTGATATGGGTAAATATGTGATAGTGAGGCAAAATACCGAGTAGTTGGATCGAAGAAATATAGAACAGGAACTTTTTGTTGTGGAAATAAGTGAATACAAGATTGAAGAAAAGAACTTAATTTAAATTGATTATTACTCAACCTTCGAAATTGATTCATCCCAACAATCCAGATAACATGCAGATTAATTTGATTGTAAGCACTTGTTCTTTCCGCAATTTCTTCTGCAGATATTTTCGCGCATTGAAATTCAATAATAATTATCTTATTTAATACTTTTATTACCAAATCAGCTCTTCGATTGATTTGTGGAAAATATACTTCTAAATCAACTTCAATATTTTGGTCAGTTAACCATTGATAAAGCAAATATTTGCCCATTTCATGATACATTCCCTCTCCGTTACCATATCTACAAAATGAATGTGGTAAGTGTGAAAAATGAGCAATTACTTTTCGACCTGATCGAATAATTACTTTAGAATTACAGGTTGGACAATAAAAAGGTTCTTTATTCTGTTTCCATTGTATGATATTTCTTTCTGATTCTTGAAACAGTATAATGAAATTACCATGTTTATTCATTGCTTTTTGCACTAAATTAATTCACCTCCCGTCTATAGACCTATTTCGACAGTTATAAAAAAAATCCTTCCAAAAAAATAAACATCCTCTTTTAATAGAGAATGTTTATTTCAAATGTAATGGAAAATGTTCCCTAATACTACTGAAGGTATCGTTTTCCATTACTTTCTTTCCGTATTCTTCTAAAACATGAATAGAAACAGATGAATCGGACGCATACTCAAGCACTTGACTGATGACATCTTCTTGTCGATTATCATCTAATACATCATAGGAGAATTCCATATACAAGTAATATTTACCGTTATAGAAATATAACGTCTCTTCTCCAAAATTCGATATATCTACGAATTGATGACTTAATTGAATTAAATCTTCAAAATCATCAAACTCAACAATAATCCATAAATTATCTTCCGTTAAGTCATCATCTTCACTATCAGATTCTTCAGATTCACTAGGGTTTTTACCGAATTTTTCACCAAGAATACTTTCTATTTTTTCATCGACAGGAATATCTACACTGCCATCTTCCGTATCTAATTCAAGATGTTCACCATTCTTAGATACTTTCGCTTTTGTAACGATGATTTCTAAACCTTTTTCCATCGCTTGCACCTGAATCCAAAGTGGTCCTTCAGGATTAAAGTCTTCTCGATAATTTACCTCATCCATCATTTGCCAAAAAAGCTGTTCACTTCTCTCGCGATTGTACCAAATTTCTTCTCTTTCAAAGCCAAGCTCTTCTATATCTAAATACGAAATGTAAAACTTAATTGTATTTTCGTTTATTCTTTCTATCTCCATATTCACGCTCTCCCTTCTTGATTATAGAAGCATCCGCTACCTACCTTCCCACATGTGCATCAAGCGTGCTTTAAAGTAAATAATAATATCCTCCATACTTCCTATCCTATAATGCATGTACCCGTTAACTATATATTTTAATCTTTAGTTGATCTCATACCTCTATTGTATGATAGTGTACGGAACGTTGGAAATTAATATGCCTATCTTTTTTGATTTTTATTTTCCATTTTTCTAACCCGCATGCAACGGATAGAGTGATGCCCACTTCTAGCGATGACGCTTAACTAAAGGGTAGTCAAGTATCCGTAAATTCTCAATTTAATTCAAGGGCTTTAAATCATACCCTTGTGCTGATATTAACATATAGTGAAGGATAACCAATCTATCCATAATAAATACAGTTTCACATTATCGATAAATATTTGCTTTAATGATACAGATAAATGCTATTTTAGAATTAATTGCTAGTTAGTTATTCTAACGTATTTCGGCTTGTTTGTCATTTTATCTAACTGAATCAATTTCATCAATAATAAAGATTGCCAATACGGCTACTTATTCGATTTTCATTACTTACGGGCATTTTTTATCAGACAAGGCTTTATTTTCACAGAAAGAAAAGCTTATTCATATGGAGCTTTAGCTGCTATCAAGTCTCCGCTGGTTATTTTTACCAAGTTAAATCTTGAAGTTGCGCTATTATAAATTTGTATAACTGTTAAAAAAAGAAAAGACGCAGGAATACTCCGCATCTTTTCTAGTTTTATTAATTTATATTTAATTAACCATACGTTGTGCTTCACGCAATTGGAATGTGCGAACTGTTCTTGGTAAAAACCGACGAATCTCATCTTCATTATAACCAACTTGAAGTCGCTTTTCATCTAATATAATCGGCCTACGCAACAACCCAGGATTTTTCTGGATTAGATTGAATAAGTTTTTCATTGGCAGTTGATCAATATTTACATCCAACTTTTGGAAGACTTTTGATCTTGTGGAAATAATCTCATCCGTGCCATCCTCTGTCATCCGCAATATTTCTTTTATTTCATCGAGACTTAATGGCTCAGAAAAAATATTACGTTCTGTAAAAGGTATGTTGTGTTCTTCCAGCCACGCTCTTGCTTTCCTGCAGGAAGTACAGCTTGGTGAGGTATAAAGTGTTACCATGTAACTTCACTCCTCAATCTAATATATATTTTCGAGCTTTTTAATCAACTTATTAAATTAAAATAAGTCTAAATAACTCATATGTAGTTATTATACTACAATTAGCTACCAAAAGGTAGGGGGGTACAACAAAAATTCATTTATTTGTTTATGATTCTTTTCACTTACAAGTAACATTCCCGATGCATGTTAAAATTAAACCTTTTTTCCAATTAATTTAACAAAAATGTTGAAAACGTTTTCTTCTAAATTTTCTAAAAAAACAGTAAAAAACACTTGCAAAACAAATATAAAACATTTATGATAATTTACATAACTAAACATGTTAGGAAATCTAACATTAATATTAAAGGGGTGGAGTAATGAAAAAATTGGAAGCAATTATACGTCCAGAAAAATTCCAGTCTCTACGCGATGAGTTATCTTCAATAGGAATTGGTGGATTAACTGTTACTGAAGTAGCAGGTACAGGAAAGCAAAAGGGCCAGACAGGAGTTTATCGGTCAACAGAATTTCAAATTCAATTGCTATCCAAATTAAAAGTAGAGATGGTGGTCGAAGAAAGCCAATTAGACGAAATTGTTGATATTATTATTAAAAGTTGTAAGACAGGTAATATAGGCGACGGAAAAATTTTTGTTTCACCAGTGGAAGAAGTCATTCGAATTCGTACAGGTGAACGTGGTGTAGAAGCTGTTATATAAATTATGAAGGGGGATCACAAAAACATGATAAAGAAAATTTCACTTTTATTTATAATACTCTTACTTTTATCTACTCCTGTATATGCTGCAACACCCACTCCCGAATCATTAGAATTATCCGTTAACTTAATTTGGGTAATGTTAGGTGCATTCTTAGTATTTTTTATGCATGCAGGATTTGCTATGGTAGAATCTGGATTTACGAGATCGAAGAATACATTAAATATCCTTATGAAGAATTTCTTAACGATAAGTGTCGCTGCTATCTTATTTTTCTTAGTTGGTTATGGCATTATGTTTGGTTCTTCTTCCGGCTCTATTATAGGTAGCGATGGATTCTTACTTAGCGGAGTTAGCGAAATAGACTTTTTCGTATTCCAAGCTATGTTTGTTGCTACTTGTGCAACGATTATTTCCGGAGCAGTTGCGGAAAGAATTAAACTAGGCAGTTATATCCTGATTGTAGCAGCAATGACAACAATCATTTATCCAGTTGTTGGACATTGGGTTTGGCAAGGAGATGGATGGTTAACTGCGATAGGATTTAGTGACTTCGCTGGTTCTACTGTTGTTCACTTAACTGGAGCTGTAGGAGCGTTTGTAGTAGTACTTATACTTGGACCACGTATCGGAAAGTACAAAGGAAAGAAAGTCAATGTTATCCAAGGGCATAATTTACCTTTAGGTGCTCTAGGAGTTTTCATCCTTTGGTTAGGTTGGTTCGGTTTTAATGGAGGTAGTACATTAGCAGCAGATCCATCACTTGTACCGTATGTAATAGGAACAACTTTATTATCTACTTCTGCCGCATTAGTGTCATCTTCTTTATATACAAAAATCCGATTTAAGAAGGTAGATGCATCATTATCAATGAATGGTGTACTTGGTGGATTAGTAGGTATTACTGCAGGTGCTGCAGAAATTTCTCTTGGGGGATCAATTATTGTCGGACTAATTTCTGGTGTAGTACTTGTAGAAGGGATTCGTTTCTTAGATACAAAATTACGTATAGATGATCCAGTTGGAGCTATTGCGGTACATGGAATCTGTGGTATATGGGGTACGTTGGCAATTGGTTTATTTTCTGTTAATACCGGACTTTTCTACGGAAATGGTATTTCACAATTAGGTATCCAAGCCATTGGAGTGCTTGCAGTAATTGCTTGGGTAGCAATTACAACCGGTGGATTCGCATATGTAATGAATAAATTTTCTCCAATTCGCGTTTCAGAGGAAGAAGAAATTTCTGGACTTGATTTTGCAGAACACGGTTCTAGTGCATATAACTTTAAAGAAAGTTTATTAGAAGGAACGGATAATAATTCTTCAAGCGGCCTAGCTGAACGTTTAAATAATAATATTCCGATTGGAGAAACAAGTAACCAAAGTTCTTAATGTCGTTATTAAAAAATCCGAGTTATTTCCTAGAAATCAGGATGATAGCTCGGATTTTTATTTATATTATTGTGAAGACCTCTTCGTTAGTTCATCTAATAGATTAACTGCTTCACGATTCTCATCATAACTCAACACTTCTTCAGATGATTGGTATTCTTTCCCGTAAATTTCCTTATCTTTGTATGTATGAATGTCTTCATACATTTGCTTCATCTGCCCATAAATCACTTCTTCAGAATCATCATTTGGAGACCAATATAAAATTTCCATTGGAGTTTCTTCGTTTGTTGCTAAGGAACGTCGATTATAACCAATTGACTGCGCATGCTTAAATCCTTCGCGATGATAAAAATGAAGTCGTTTTTCTGAATCGGAATCCTCATAATCGACCGGCTCTACTTCAAGTATAATTGGTTTTCGTTTGTTCTTTAGCTTATCTATTAACTTATGCCCTACTCCCTGACCTCTTGTCTGAGCAGATACCCATACATAGTCAATAAAAATAAATGTATTGAACTCCGCATACATCATCACATGCTGCGGACTTTCATCTTTAAAATATACGTCGCCCTTTTCCTCAAGTAATAATTCCATATGCTTTTTTGATTTCATTTCTTCAACTGGAAAATAATCGTTTAATTTCTCATACCAATTCATTAATTTACCCCTTTTTTGATTATTATCTCTCATTATAGCTAAGTTCATTCAAGATGTTAAATGATACCCAGTTTCTTATATACTATATCCAATTATTTATTTACACCTTATCTATTAATATATACCCGCTTGCTAAAATCAAAATCTCCCCTCTGTTTTGGTATCAGAGGAGAGTTTTATTTTATTTATTCATCTTTCCCAATCATGTAGTCTACACCTTCCGTGTATGTGTTACCTGAGTTCCATAGTAAAAATTCATTAATACCATTGTCATACAGTGCTTGTATCTGCGCTTCTACTTCATCTTTGCCATATTGGAATGTAGAACCACTATATAACCACGGTGCTTCAAAATCTTGCAACCACGGTCGAGATAACGGAGGGTTTTCTAATGCTCCTAAGACCTGATTCTCCACTTTTGAATACTCATTAATAAGATTATATGGTTCAGTATCTGGTTTTTCTATTCCGAAGTATGATGACCAATGACTCGGGTAAATCATAGAAGAAATAATATCGACATTTTCAGAAATACGAGAGAAGTTTTGTCCAATTCCTGGTGCCTCTTCTATCGTTGTAGCATACCCAAATATATCTACAGAAACATCTACATCATAATCACTTAGTTCTTCTTTTGCATAAGCCACGAAATCCGATACTGCTTCTACACGTTTCTTTATGTTATTCATATCCAAGTCTTTATAATCACCAAGAGAGTAACTTAATTCCTCATCTTTGTTTTCAAATCCTTCAGGGAAACGTACATAATCAAATTGAATCTCTTTAAAGCCCATCTCAGCTGCCATTTTTGCAACTTCTATATTATATTCCCACACTTCTTGCTCAAAAGGATTTACAAAAGACTCACCTTTTCCGTTCTCCCATACTTCTCCATTTTGAGTAAAGGACAGATCCGGACGTTTATTAGCTAGTACATTATCTTTAAATACAACTACACGAGCTATCGGATATATTTCCTCTTCTTCTAATCGTTCCATCATTTGTTCAGGGTTAGAAATAACATTAGTAGCCATATCTTCATATGGAGATCCTTCTTCAGGTATAAAAGTTAAATTCCCATGATCTTCTTTTACATCAATAACCATTGTATTTAAGTCGGTTGAATTCACAAAATCAATTAATGAATTAAACTTCTCGCCTCCAGCAGAATTACCCGTTACATAAATTCCTCGTACTGCGTCAGGATATTCGAAATTATACCCGGAATCAAAAGTAAAACGCTCTATTTTTTGCGATGTATCTATTATTTGTAAGTTGGTCGATCGTTCTTTATGTAAACTTGCTTCAACATTAATTTCTTCTTCTGCTTTTGTCGAATTTCCAAATATCATGCTAATAAATAATGTTACTACGAACACCCCAAAAAATTTCTTTTGCCAATTCCGCATATAAATCAATCTCCTGTATGTATGATAATTTTAGTATATAGGAAAAAAAACTACATTTAAATGAAAAAAGTGACATCCGTTAAAATTTTTCCCTAGTTAGCTTTTAGTATATATACTCTGCTTAGCTTTTCCTTCTATACCCTTATTATGATTATCGAAAACTCCTAAGCATTAAAAATTCTATAATACTTTCTTATACTAAGGTCATATGTAAAACCGATCATGAATAAATACCTAATGATTTAAAAATGTACAATTAAGAAATCGATTCTATAAATATGAACTTTAAAACTTGATTGCTTCTTGCTTTTTCTTTTAACTATGGATATAATAGTAAAAAATTAATATTTCAAGCGATGAAGAAGATGTAGTACTCTTTGCCCACTGATTAATAGAGAGCTTGTGTCTGGTGAAAACAAGCATCAAGGTGAATAGGAATTGGGCTTCGGAGCTTATTTAATGAAGTGATCTTGTAAATTCAAGATAATAAGGGTGGCAACGCGGTTCATTCGTCCCTAGATTTGGGGAGAATGGGCTTTTTTTAATGAATAAATTTATTGAGGTGAATAAAATGAAAACAATTTTTTCCGGCATTCAACCAAGTGGTACATTAACTATTGGAAACTATTTAGGAGCAATCCAACAATTTGTGGAATTACAAAACAATTATAATTGCTATTTCTGTATTGTGGATGAACACGCTATAACGGTACCACAAGATCGACTTGAGTTACGTAAAAATATAAAATCATTAGCGGCTTTATACATTGCATCGGGAATTGACCCAGATTCTTCTACGCTATTTATTCAATCTGAAGTACCAGAACATACCCAGTTAGGTTGGATGTTACAATCAATAAGTTATGTTGGTGAATTGGAAAGAATGACCCAGTATAAAGATAAATCACAAGGTCAAGAAGCAATTTCTTCAGCTCTCTTAACTTATCCTTCGCTTATGGCAGCTGATATCTTACTCTATAATACTGATGTTGTCCCAGTTGGTGATGATCAAAAACAGCACTTAGAGCTAACTAGAAATCTTGCCCAACGTTTTAACAATCGATTCAATGATATCTTTACTGTACCAGAAGTTCGAATTCCAAAAGTCGGTGCACGGATTATGTCTCTTCAAGAACCTAGCAAAAAAATGAGTAAATCGGATACAAATCAAAAAGGATTTATCTCTATGCTAGATGAACCCAAACGAATAGAAAAGAAAATCAAAAGCGCTGTAACCGATTCAGAAGGAATTGTAAAGTTCGATAAGAAAAATAAACCAGGAGTATCTAACCTACTGACGATTTATTCCAGTTGTACTGGTGAATCGATTGCTGATTTAGAAAAAAAATATGAAGGAAAAGGCTATGGTGATTTCAAACAAGGCGTAGCGAATGCTGTAATTGACACACTCCGCCCTATTCAAGAGAAATACGAACAATTAATTCAATCAGATGAATTAGACGCGATCCTTGATCAAGGTAGAGATAAGGCATCCTTATCGGCTGGAAAAACAATTAAAAAAGCTAAAAAGGCAATGGGGTTAGGCCGAAAATAAAGTGCAACTTCATTCTGCCGAAGTTTTGGTATAAACAAAACGGGTTTCTTCGTTCACACAATCATGAACGAGGAAACCCGTTTTTTACTTTTGATTTGAAGTATGTTGTTCATTACCCATTTCCGCTTCCCACATTCTTTCTAAAAATGCCTGTCCACGAATAAGTTTACTGCATAAATCTTCATGGGCACTACTCCAACCAATCTTCACTCCATCATATAAGGCATTCCATACTTGTTCTTCATCCATATATCGTATAGACGGATATTGCTTTGGATCCCACTCTGTTAACCAATAACGTAATTCTTCTTTATTATTAGTAGTTCTTAATTGATCTAATCCAATCATCAATAACTGCTTTAGTTGTCTTTCTTTTCTAGTCAAACCAAAAATATATTCCGGAGGCATCGAAAGCATATGGTATTCTTTGTCATGCATCTTATTATCGAATTCAAAGTTTTCTGGTTTGTTATTTTCTATCATGTCATAAACCAATTGTTCTTGACGAGGAATTAAGCGACTTTTACGGATTGGGATATAGTAACCTACTGTGTCAAATGCAAGAATATTATCACCGTCTGTTACAACAGCAGCATATTCAACAACTGTCCTCTTTTGCCCTTTTCTCGTATAGCCTCGCTTATAAATCGTATCTAATAAAGACTTTGGCAGGTCATGCATATCGTTCTCAATGTAGTGTAATAACTCTTTACTTATGTACAGCAATGGCACCTGATCAAGTAATTCAATCGTATCTTCTTTTCTCCATTCATGGAAATGACAAACATTATATCCGTTTTCTTCACCCTCAAACCAATTCACCCAAACATCATGTAAGTACAACATATCTCAGCCCTCACTTTTATACCGTTTTAAGATACATTATGACCATCAGAGTAAGATTTTATTCGAGAACTGCATGTATTTTATTTTGGATAACGTTGAAGAGTAATTAACATCAGACTTACACCAACAGGCAAAAAATAACATTCAACTCTACCAGCGACAAAAACAAAATAATCTACCCACGATAAACCAGCAGGCAAGAAATTCATATATGCAATCATCGTAACTCCGCCCGTTACCGCCATACCAAAACCTACTAAGAACAGGAACACATACCCCATCTAATCGCCTCTCATCTGCTTGTCCAAAATATAGTTTATTCTATGAATGAAAACAGAAAAGAATGCTAGATTTTCCCAAAAATAAAAAGGAGATCGGGGTAATTTATACCCTAATCTCCTTTTAAAATAATATAACGAACGATTATTTCACAAATTTTTTAAATACCAAAGCTACGTTATGTCCGCCAAATCCTAATGAATTACTTACTACTGCATCTACTGATTGTTTTCTTGCTTCATTTGGAACATAATCCAAATCACATTCTGGATCTGGTGTTTCATAATTAATTGTTGGCGGAATAATACTATCTTGAATTGCTTTAATAGATATCACGGCTTCTATCCCACCTGCAGCTCCTAATAAGTGACCGGTCATCGACTTAGTAGATGATATTGCTAAACTATTTGCATGATCTCCAAATACAGATTTAATAGCTTGAGTTTCATACTTGTCATTTAGATCTGTGCTCGTTCCATGAGCATTCACATACTGTACTTCTGAAGGTTCTAAATTGGCATCTTTTAATGCTATTTGCATTGCTCGAGTTGCCCCTTCTCCATTCTCAGCAGGTGCAGTAATATGATAAGCATCTCCAGTCGCGCCATATCCGACTATCTCTCCATATATAGTTGCGTCTCTTTTCAGGGCAGATTCTAAAGACTCTAGTATCAGAATACCTGCCCCTTCTCCCATAACGAATCCATTACGATTCTTATCAAATGGACGACTTGCTTTTTGTGGATCCTCATTTGTGGATAATGCTTTTGAAGAAGAAAATCCAGCAAATGCCATATCTGATATTGGAGCCTCTGTACCACCAGATATCATTATATCTGCATCTCCACGCTGAATGGCTTTAAATGCATCTCCGATCGAATTGGCACCTGAAGCACAAGCTGTGACAGAGCAGGAATTAATTCCTTTTGCTCCTAATTGAATCGAAACTTGGCCTGCAGCCATATCTGGAATCATCATTGGTACAAAGAAAGGACTTACACGTTTTGCTCCTTTCTCCATGAACTTAGTATGTTGATCTTCCCAAGTTTTCATTCCACCAATTCCAGAACCAATCCATACACCCACTCGTTCTGCATTCTCTTCATTAATTGTTAAATTAGCATCTTCAACAGCCATTTTAGCAGCAGCAACTGCATATTGTGTAAATGGATCCATCTTACGCGAATCCTTTTTATCCATGTACTTCGTTGGATCAAAGTTTTTAACTTCTGCCGCTACTTTCGCTGGAAATAAATCTTTATTTACCTTCGTCACAAAATCTATTCCTGATTTTCCTGTCGTAACACTTTCCCACATTTCATCTACAGTATTGCCTACAGGGGTTAATGCTCCTAATCCCGTAATAACAACTCGATTATTCAATGTTTTATATCCTCCTTCCAAAATAACTGGTTACTTCCCCCATCGAAGCGCAACTGCTCCCCAGGTTAAGCCTCCACCAAATCCTACTAATACTATTAAATCATTATCTTTTATTTTACCCTCTTTCACCGCCTCAGATAAAGCCATAGGTATAGATGCAGAAGAATTGTTTCCAAACTTTTCTATGGATTTGGCCATTTTATCTTCTGATATACCTAACCTTTCTCTAGCAGCTTCCATTATACGAATATTTGCTTGATGAGGTACTAGATAGTCCACATCGTCACGTGATAAGCCTAACTGTTCAATAACTTTTATTGTAGAATCTGGCATTTGACGGACTGCAAACTTATATACTTCTCTACCATTCATGATGATATGATCATCATGATTCAGGTAAAGTTCTTTTCCACCAGCACCATTGGCCCCTAATTCAAATGACAGAATACCTTTTCCATCACTTACTTCACCGACTACAGCTGCACCTGCACCATCTCCAAATAGTACACATGTTGTGCGATCGGACCAGTCAGTAATTTTAGAGAGTTTATCTGCACCGACTACTAGTACATGTTTGTACGCACCTGTATCGATAAACTGTTTAGCAGTAATCAATCCATACATAAAACCAGCACATGCAGCACTAACATCCATAGCCGCAGCATTCTTCGCTCCAAGTTGATCTTGGATGATACAGGCAACAGATGGAAACGATGTATTTGGTGTAACCGTCGCTACTAATATTAAATCAATATCTTCTGCTTTTAAATTCGCTTCTTCTAATGCACCAAGAGCTGCGTGAAAAGCCATATCAGAAGTGTCCACTTCATCTGTTGCTAATCTTCTTTCTTTTATACCAGTTCGAGTACGAATCCATTCATCATTCGTATCTACGATTTTTTCTAAATCATTATTTGTAACAACATTTGTTGGCAAGTAATGTCCGGTTCCTAGAATACCGATATTCATTTGACAGCTCTCCCCTTTACACTCATAATTACTATCAATTATTATGACTTGGTACTAATTTTAATGTATAAAATACAAAAAATCAAGTGGATAGCTTGTCATACAATAGTTATCAATTAAAAACTCAAAAAAGCTCAGCTAGTAAGCTTTTTTGAAATTTAGTGATTAATCGTTTCATTTAATTATCTTCATTAGGGAGATTTCCCGTATCCTTAAATCGCTCAATATCATTTTTTATCTTCTCTTGGAATTCTTCTGGTATTGAATCATTCAATTCCCCGAGCTCCACAAACTCGTCCTGAAAATCAAAATTATAAATCTTACCTTGTAATTCAGATTTATCAAAAAGGTCAGTAACATGTAAATATAACCGATCTATATGCTGCAAAGTGCTTGTAAGAACAGTATTAGGAGCAAGTTTCATTTGGTTGGTCAGATACCCAATTGCAAATAATCTATCTTCTTCTGCTTTCTTAATAATTGGTTCACTAAACGAATCTCCGATCGGATAAAAAACATCAACACCTGCTTCTTTCATTTCCCCATAGACTTCTAAAGCGAGTTCAGTATTATTCCAGTCATTAAGATAACTTAACTCAATCTCTGTCATAGGATTAACATGTTTTACTCCTTCGTAAAATCCTTCTATTTCAGGCTGCCAAGAATGCGCAGCAATGATTCCAACTTCATTATTTGTAGACATTTGTCCAGCAACCATACCTGCGAAGAACCCCATAGCATGTCCATCAAAATTTAAGGAGGTAACATTACTTTTTACCTCCCCGCCATTCATATAAACAAAATGAACATCCGGGTAACTATCTGACAATTCCATGAAATACTCTCCATACATGTTACTATGTCCAAAAATAAGATTGACACCGTCTTGGACAAGTTCATCTACAGCAACTCTAACATCTTGCATTGATTGAATATTTTCTTTGTAAAAAACATCTATTTGATATTGATCTTCAATATCTTGCATGCCTTCATATCCAGTTTTTGTCCAAGGATTTGCATCAATATCCGTCTCTACAAGAAAACCTACATTTTGTATTTTTCCAGATTCAAAATAAGAACAAGCGGAAAGAGTGCATACAAAAACAAATAAAATTGCTATGAATAATTTCTTCAAATAACACACTCCATTCCATTCCAATTTACTATAATTTCTAAACTATTTTTGAAACTGCTCATAATGATTCTTTAATGACTGTATAACTGTGTCTATACTTCTATTTTTACGGAGAAATATCTTTTTTTCAACTTTCTTGTTCGAAATGTTTTCCTGTTTAGGAAAAACTTGAAAACAAATAGGTAAATTATCCATTTGTATCCAATGTAATAAAGCATTTACGAAATCAACAATATAAATTGCTTGTTCTTTAAAATATTTGGAATCAAATCGAATAAACTCATCATTTCTGTAAACTCCTTGTTCATTCATGTTCATCCATTCACCCACCAATAAGGATGGATAGATGCAGGTCATTGTCTGCGTGGCAGATTCAATTCTTTTGTCATTGTTTGTTGATATAGTTATCCAATGCTTCACACCTTTTGGCAATTCAGTAATAAAATCATCTATGATGATACCGATCTCGTACTCTTTCTTGGTTTGTAAGGTAACTTCCTCATATAAACTATTTCTCCCAAAATACATTTCTAAATCACCTGGTTCATCATGATCAATAACGCCATCAACCAGGAATCCTTCCATCAGTAGTGCATCTACTATATGATATCCTACCCAACTATTACAGTTTACAATCAATAATCTCATTACTACCTCTCCTTCCTATATAACACAAATATTTATAGATTTATTGAATAATTCATAAGCAAAATAATAGAATACGTGTTAAAATATAACTGTTAATGAAGTGTATGTGTTTATAGCTAGTTTGATTATAGTTGAGTGAGGTGTTTAATAATGCGCTACATAATGACAATCTTTTGGTCATTTCTAATTGCCGCTGCTGTTTCTTATGTACTTTCAAGTATGGGTGGAGAACCTTTCTTGATTCAAAATGCGATCATACTCACAGCAATTTTTTCTATCGTTGTATTTGTACTTGGGGATGGCATTTTAAAAGAAAAAGCTGAATAAAATTGGAGAGACCCTTGCCTTCCAGCAAAGTTGGCAAGGGTTTTCCTTATTAATACCAAGGAAGTACACTGATTGCCGTCAATGCAGCGAGAGGTAAAATCAAACGATTAAACCTTCTCCTTCCATACCCAGGATATCCAAAACCGGGATACCCAAATCCACCATATCCTGGCCAAAAAACACGATGGTCATACGAATTATTTTCTTGCGAGTAATCAATTGGAACTGCAAGGTGGACATTTTCTTTATCCACACCTGTAACAATACCATCTATCTGAGAACCATCATTCATTTGTATTAATACATATAAGTGAATATGCTCGTTACATTGGTCATACATTGTTTTATTAGTCATTTTTTATCCTCCTCCATGATAGCCTATGCATTTTCATGTGGAGTGGTGAAAAGAATCAAGAAAATTGAATGAAGGAGTTAGAATCATGAATGTGTTTGAAAATTTTTGGACAATCGTGCATTATTTTATACTTGGTCTTGTTCAAGGTATCACGGAGCCAATTCCAATCTCTTCTAGTGGACATATAATCATCTTTCGAGAGTTATTTGGAATTGAAGCACGAGGCTTATCGTTTGAGATATTTGTAAACTTAGCCTCACTACTTGCCGTATTAATCATTTATCGTAAAGACATTGTTCGATTAGCAGTAAATAGTTGGAACTTCATATTCAAGCAAGAAAAAGAATCAAAAAGTGATTTTATGTTTGTAGTTTATCTTGTGATTGCAACAATTCCAGTTGGAATTGTTGGTGTACTATTTGGAGATGAAATTGGAGCATTTATTGGCGAAGATGGTACAACTGTGGTTGGAATAACATTGCTAATAACCGCTGCCGCAATATGGATGATTCGTAATTTACGCGGAAGAAAGATAGAAGGAGATTTATCTACAAAAGATGCTGTTATAGTAGGACTAGCACAAGCTGTTGCAGTTACACCTGGTATAAGTAGATCAGGAGCTACATTAGTAGCATCTATGTTAATGGGTATGAAACAAGATACAGCATTACGGTTTTCATTCCTATTATATATCCCTGTTAGTTTAGGATCTTCTGTATTAGAGATTCCAAATATTGTACGAGACCCTCATGTCCAAGAATTATGGATACCATATTTAATTGCTTTTATTACTGCGTTTATCGCATCTTATTTTGCCTTAAAATGGTTTATGAACATAATGCGACATGGAAACCTTAAGTATTTCGCATACTACTGTGTGATTGTCGGTTTATTAGTATTAATATTCCTATAAAATACTTTAAGACCTCAAAACAAGTTTATGATACTTGTTTTGAGGTCTTTTTATGGAACTAAAAGGTGCAAATTTTTATCGTTTGCAAAAACTTGTATTTATAAATTATTTACAAAAGCTATTTACATTACATAGCAAGAGGTATAGAATAGTTCAAGTGATTTTATTTACCTAGGTAATTAATTAGGGGGATAGCATGGGAAATATAGAGAGCAAAGATATTCTACACTTATATAATCAAAAATATCGTTATTTCCAAAAAGAGATGAATCAGCGCCTTCGAAAATATGATTTGTATGCCTCGCAATGGACAATCTTGTATTGTCTTGATCAGTCGGGACCAATAACTCAGACAGATATATGGAAATATCTAAATATAGAAGCTCCTACTGTAACTCGAACTTTATCTAGACTTGAAAAAAATGGATGGGTGGAGCGACTACCTGGTCAAGATAAACGAGAAAAAATGATTTATTTAACCGAAGAAGCCAAGACAGAATTACCAAAAATAAAAAGAACAATGAAACAATTTGATGATGATATGCTTCATCGTTTAGATCAAGGTGAGCGGAAATTATTATATCAACTACTTAGTAAATTAACATCAGAGGTGTAATAAAATGAATCTCGAAAAAATTTGGACTAAAAGTTTTATCAGTATATCTCTCGTACAACTTTTAATATTTTTATCTTTCTATGCGTTATTAACCACTCTTCCTATTTATGTAATTGATCAATTTGGAGGTAACGAGGCTGAAGGTGGTTTAATCGTAACAGCAATGTTGCTCGCTGCTATCATTGTTCGATTCTTTTCGGCAAAATTATTAGACAAAATCGGGAAAAAACGAGGACTAGTCATAAGTGTTGCTGTATTTATGATTACCTCTTTTTTATACCTATTTACTGAATCCTATACTTCTCTATTAGCTTTACGTTTTTTCCATGGCTTCTCATTTGGAATTATCACTACTGCTACAGGAGCGATTGCCGCTGATATCATTCCAGCTTCTCGTAAAGGTGCAGGGTTAGGCTATTTTGCTATGGCAATGAATGTAGCAGTTGTATTAGGACCATTTCTCGGTCTCACGTTGATTCAATATGTAAGCTTTCAAACATTATTCCTTATTTTAGGCGTTTTAATGATAGTTGCACTAATTAACTCCATGATGGTTCAGGTTGAAGAAAAAATTGTACTAAAAGATAATGATAAAAAACGCCTATCTATTCACGATTTTATTGAGATACGTGCATTGCCAATTGCTATAATTGCGAGTTTAGCATCATTATCCTATGCCAGTGTAATGTCATTTATATCTGTATATGCTACTTCTATAGGTCTTGCATCAACGGCAAGTTTCTTTTTCTTAGTTTTTGCAGCAGTAATGCTGATAACTAGACCTTATATAGGTAGAAGTTTTGACCTTAAAGGACCTAGATTTGTACTTTTACCTTGTTTAACTTTCTTTGCAATTGGTTTAATTACATTAAGTGTAACGAATAGCTCCTGGATGTTGCTATTTGCGGCAGGATTAATTGGGTTAGGATATGGTTCTATCCTACCTGGTTTCCAAACCATCGCAATACAAATTTCTCCCGACAGTCGAAGCTCTCATGCAACATCAACCTTTTTTATTCTTTATGATTTAGGCATAGCTATTGGATCTTTTGTATGGGGGTTAATTGTTTCAGGAATTGGCTTTTCAAATGTATACTTAGTTGCCGCAGCAATGGTGGTCGTAGCTCTGTTCCTTTTCGAATTTTACTATAGAAGATCTTCCAAAAAAGAAGAAAAATATGCAAACGCACAATGAACAATAAGTCAACACATTAAAAAAACACTGCTAAATTTAAAAATTTAGCAGTGTTTTTTAATCAATCGGGAATACCTAATGCAATTTTGGCATAGCGTGACATCTTGTCTTTACCCCAAGGTGGATCCCATACAATACTTACCTTTGTTTCTTTTACTTCAGGTATATCGGAAAGTGCATGTTTGATATCTGCTTCAATATGTGCAGATAAAGGACATCCCATTGCTGTTAATGTCATTGTCACCACACATAATCCATCGTCTTCCATATCTACGTCATAAATTAAACCAAGATTTACAATATCTATACCTAATTCTGGGTCAATTACATTTTCTAATGCACCCATTAAGTTTTCTTTTAGTGCTTCATCCACAATATTTCCCTCCTTCCCCTTATATACCATTTAAACATACTATATCATTTTAGAAAATTAATTTACAATAGATGTTTTGCAAACCACTCTGTTGCTTCTAAGTAACCATTGCGGCTCACCTTATGTCCTACCCCAGGTTCTTTGATAAATTTAATATTCTGTTCGTCAATATAAGTATCTTTCGCTTCTTGATAAAAAAGATAAGAATGCTCAAAAGGAACGACAGGATCTTTATCTCCATGCCAGAACATTACTGGACGTTGATCTAATGTATCCACATGATGAGATAAGTCCATTGCTTCTATTTGCCTTAATAACTGTTGCAATTGATTATTTGATATTGGAAGTTCTCCATACTTTTTAAAATTACCAATAAGGGCATTTGCATAATCTGTGATCTTTGGTGATCCCATCATAATAGCAGCTGCTTGAATCCAATCATACTTTACTAATGCTGCACTTGTTGTAATACCGCCCATGCTAGTACCTGCAATTCCTAGTCTACCTTCTAATAGCCAATGATTCTTTAATAAAACACTTCTTAATTCTTCTAACTCTTGAACATTTTGAATAACAATATTCCAAAATGAAATTTGCATCTGCTTATCGGTCAGACCTTTACTTCTTTCACCATGATGAAGACTCTCTGGTAAAAGTACTCTAAACCCTTTCGATGCTAACATATATGCAATCGGTAAATTTTGCTCTTTCGCGCTAGTAAAACCATGAAAATAAATAATTGTCGGTAATTCAAAATTATAGTTTTCACTTTTAACAATATGTAAGTATGGAATTTGATTTATTTGTTCCTCATATATCCCTATCATCATGTCTACTCCCTTTCATCATTCACCTATCTTCTATTGTAAGGTTTCTTTAACGACTCATGCAAATAATGTAAACTCTTTTTCACTTTACATCTAACTGAATAATGATAAGATTAGTTCAGATGAGGTGATAGAATGACAAAAAAGCAAAAGCATTTAATTGCGGTTGATTTAGATGGAACGTTATTAAAAGATAATAAAACCATTAGTTCTCGCAATAAAAATACTTTACATCAAGCAATGAATGATGGACATATCGTTGTTATAGCAACGGGCCGTCCACACAGAGCAAGCATTAACTATTATCATGAGCTCGGTTTAAAAACACCGATGGTTAATTTTAATGGAGCATTGGTGCATCACCCATTAGATGCATCATGGAAAACACTTCACACTCCTATGCCTATTAAAACAGCCCACAGAATAATCGATGCTTCCTACGAATTACAAGTAAAAAATATTTTGGCTGAAGTTCAAGATGAAGTATACATGGATGTGTATAATGAAGAAATTTTAGAAGTTTTTCAAGATAATGAAGAACGCTATATAATCGGAGATATAAAAAGCAAGTTAAGTGAAGATCCGACCTCCGTACTCATTCATCCTAAAGAAAATCATATTAAAGAATTAAGATCCCATTTAGATGATTATCATGCCGAAATCATTGAACATCGTAAATGGGGAGCTCCTTGGAATATCATTGAAATTATTCGTAAGGGTATGAATAAAGCTGTAGGATTACAAAATATCGCTAAGTATTATGACATACCGAAAGAACGTATCATCGCTTTTGGTGATGAAGACAATGATTTAGAAATGATTGACTATGCAGGTGTTGGGGTATCCATGGGCAATGCTATTGACTCCCTTGTATCTATATCAAAGCATCAAACTGTCTCCAATGAAGAAGACGGGATAAGTATTTTTCTTGAAGAGTACTTGCAATTATCTAAAAATGTAATTCAATCATAAATCCATTTGTTTCCTGCTATAAAATCCTTCATACGTTTCATACTAGAAGTGAGCGTTATAACACGTTCACTTTTTACTTCTATATGGTTAAAGCAAGTATCTCTTCAAGGGGGTATTCACTTTGAGCAAGCGAAGTAAATCTAAACGTTTCAGCCATCAAGGTGCTACTGCAGTTAAAAAACACGATGAGATTTTCACCTATCGTTCAACATTGGCACAGGCCAAGGGAAAGCACCAAGATGCTGATGACCAATCTCTAGGAGGGTTTTAATTGGAAAATAACCTTTACCAAAAGGCAAAAAATGCTGTCACTAATATGATAAGTAATCAAGGGGCTTCTGCTGAGCAGCAACAAGCTGCAAAACAAGCTATTGAAGCAGCCTATCAAGAAGCTTCTCCTGAAGAAAGACAACAACTTCAACAACTTGAACAGCAATTACAACAGCATAATCAATTAAAATAACTCTTAAGCAGAGCATATAAAGAGCATTTAAACAATGAATTGTTTAGATGCTCTTTATGCTTTAGTATTGATTTCTTTTCTGTTAGTATATAAATAAAATATATATGTAATATTAGGAGGAAATTATAATGGGAGTACATATCTCAGCAACACCGAATCCAAATGCCATGAAATATACAACGGATAAAGTAATTTTTGAAGGCACTAATAGTATTTCAGTTATGCCAGGAAATACGAGTGAGTATGAAATCTTAAATGAGCTTATGAAATTAGAAGAAGTTGATAATGTTTTTGGTTACCAAAATTTTATTACAGTGAATAAGCAGTTTGATGCTGATTGGGAAAGTCTTAATCCAAAAGTGGAAGAGATTTTCGTAAAATACGGCTATTAAACAAGACTACTTGGTAAAAGAGGATGGGACATAGCAAAATTATGCCAAAAGGCGGATGATGATTAGATTGAGCATAAAAAATATACGGAGACTCCTTGAAAATTAAAAATTGATTTTTTGCGTGCGATGTAATGCTGTCGAGGTTCTTCCTTATCCTATGGAAATAAGGTATAGGCGAGACCCAGAATGCGGAGCATTCTGGGTCTCACCAGCCGCCGTTGGATAAGCACAGTAGTTTCTGAAGCATTCGCATTTACCTTTTGAGTAAATATTTTTGTCCCAACCTCAATCTTCTATTTGAATTTAACCTAGCTCCTCTATCCAATAAGTTTTAATCCTATTGCTCCAGAAATAATGAAAGCAATACAAAGAATTCTCTTCCATTCTTTAGATTCACCATAAACAAACATTCCCACAACGGTTGAACCTACCGTACCAATTCCTGTCCAAATTGCATAAGCTGTTCCCATCGTAATACCTTCCATTGCATATCCTAATAAACTAAAACTTATGCCGAAGAACAACACTAACAGTAATAATGCACTCCACTGTTTCATGGCCACTTTTTTCAAACTCATCACACCAAATACTTCAAATACTCCCGCTATGATTAATGCTCCCCAATGCATTAGGCTTCACTCCTATTTTGCTGATCACTTAACAGTTTTAATCCGATTACACCAAGCAATAAAATCGCTATAAAAATAATCTTTAAAGAATTAAAGGGTACCCCAAAAAATACTGTTTCAACAATTACCGTACCTGCAGCTCCTATTCCAGCAAAAACAGCATATACTGTGCCGACAGGTAAATACTGAGTTGCTTTAATTAAAAGAATAAAGCTAAACATAATAGCGACAATTGTAGCCGTATATTCCATTATTGTGGTTGAATAATTCAACCCAGTAACCCATATGATTTCCACTATTCCAGCTAATAAAACATACATCCACTGTTTACTCATGTTGATTTCCTCCTCTAAAACCTCGCCAAAAAATTGGCCATATCGCATTAACACGTCTTTGAAATTCTTTCTCTCCAGTAAAAAATAATTCCAGTACGCATCCATCGACAATAGTAATATAAGCAATTGAAATTGTTTCTATCTCTCCCTTAAATGAGACAGTTTTAAAATATGGATGATTACGTAATAATCTATTCAACAATTTCTCCATATCCTTTAAGAACGGTGCAACTAAAATTGCGACCTCTTTTTCTAATTGTGCAGGAGGAAAATAAGTCATTCGAAAAATAAATGCGACATGGCTATCTTTTTTTATTTTTAAACATAACCAATCAAAAAATGTACGCAATTGAAATTCTAACGGTTTGTTCTTCACTTCTATAAAATAACTAACAATATGCTGTTTTTCTCTTTCCAACGATTGGCGTATAACGGTAAGAAATAAATCCTGTTTACTTTTATAATGTGCATAAATAGAAGGTTTTTTTATTCCAACTTTATCTGCTATTTGCGCCAATGATGTACCCTCATACCCATTATTAGCAAATGCAGATAAAGCAGCATTAAAAATTTCTTTTTTCATTTAAAATACCCTCCCTAACGGTCGTAAGTCAAATATAACAATTATATACTTTTTTGTCAAAGTTCGGCTTTTGGAGATGTGAGAGATCTCAGTACACAAATTTTATGATTTTCTATGCAATAAAAAATACCCTGCTTCCGCTGTTCGCGGTCACAGAGTATTAATCATTTTTGAGTGCTAATTTTGAGTATCAATTGGGACATAATTTTCATTAATTGGCTCTCCAGATTGGTTTTTACCATATAGTACGACAACCGGAGGATCATTACCTTCTAAAACTTCACGTGGTAGTGTTTCGACTATTTCAAATTCACTCCACTCATTAGTTGAATTTTCAACTTGTTCATATGCTTCTTCCTGAATTATTTCACCATTTAATTCAACCTTATAATAGAACAGACCTCCAGAGCTATTAACCTCACCAATAATATGGAACTGTTCACTTTCTATATTGACATCCACATTGCGAAATTGAACAGAAGTTGCTTGTTGATCTAGTTCTGATTCTGACTCCATAGGTTCGATGACATCTTCATCTCTATTACCACAAGCTGTCAAAAATAATAATACCAACATTACGATTCCAATTTTTTTCATTACACGAACACCCTTTTTTAATCTCTTCTAAAGAAGCCGTATACTCCTGCAGTTTCCACTATATTTGTAAATGCATTCGGATCTACTTCATTGATAATTCTTTCTAGATCATATAATTCATAGCGTGTAACAACTAGATACATTAAACTTTTATCTGCTTTCGTATAAGCTCCTTTTGCAGGAAGAATGGTAATTCCACGAACCATCGTTTTATGAATGGCCTCTTGTAGTTCATCTGTTTTCTTCGTAACAATCATTGCTGTAACTTTCTCATAGCGAGTATGGATTGCATCAATTACGCGAGTAGTAACATACAGCGTCAGCATAGTGTATAACGCATTTTCTGGCAAATACATGATACCTGCAATTGCAATAATAATCGAATTCATAATTAAGAAATAATTTCCGATTGGTTTATCTTTTAATCGCGATAGGATCATAGCTACAATATCCATCCCACCAGTGGATGCACCAATTTTAAGTGTAATACCTACACCAATCCCTGCTATCACACCTCCAAATACTGCATTTAAGATAATGTCACTGGATATCTCGACTAATGGGATAATTTCAAGAAATAGAGTAGAGAAAAAAACAGAGATTAAGCTATATATTGTAAAGCCTTTTCCAACTTTATACCAACCCATTATTAAAACTGGAATATTTAAGATAGCTAGTAGTATACCTGTAGATAAACCAACACCTAGAAAATCATTAAATATACTAGACAAAAGCTGCGCAGCACCAGTAAATCCACTTGCATATACATTAGCTTCAATGAGAAAGAAATTTAATGATACAGCATTTAATAAGGCACCAATTATAACTATAGCAATTCTTTTTGCTTCCATTAAAAACATGGAGTACCCCCCCTTTAACTATGTGTAGAAATAATAACTTTTTGACTAAAATTTTAAATACATTTAAACTAAAATAAAGTCAAAAATATGAAATGTAGGTGAAATAAGATGGCGATAACAATACTGGCTGATAGTGCTTGTGACTTGTCAAAGAATTATTATAACGAAAACAACATTGAAATGATACCATTAACTGTTCATCTAGACAACGAAGAGTATGAAGATGGCCTTACCATCAATCCAGAAACGGTTTATGAAGCGATGCGAAATGGCAAATCACCAAAAACATCACAAGCTTCTGCACAAGATTTTAAAAAAATATTTACAAAACATGCTGAAGAGAATAAAACGTTAGTTTATATTGCGTTTTCCTCAGAACTTTCAGGAACATATCAAGCTGCCAAAATGATGGAACTAGAAGTTAAAGAGACCTATCCAGATGCGGATATCTATGTAATCGATTCAAAATGTGCATCAATCGGTCATGGATTAGTGGTCCTAGAGGCTGCAAAGTTAGCTAACAACGATGCTTCTGTAAATGAGATCATTGAAAAAGCTAATCATCATGCCAAGCATATGGAACACATATTTACCGTTGACGATTTGGAATACTTACACCGCGGTGGCCGTGTAAGTAAAACCGCAGCATTTGTTGGAGGTTTATTAAAAATAAAGCCACTTCTTCATGTTGAAGATGGAAAACTTATACCTTTAGAAAAAATTCGCGGCTCGAAAAAAGTTCTTCAACGCATGATTGACGTAATGGAATCCCGCGGTCAAGATTTTGAAAATCAAACAATTGGAATTAGCCACGGTGATGATCTTTCTCGTGCTGAACAATTATCAGAGATGATACAAGAAAAATTTAACGTAACAAAAGAAAATATTGTAATTGAAATGGTAGGATCTGCAATTGGTTCTCATTCAGGTCCAGGTACACTGGCATTATTTTTCTTAAATACAAAAAATAAATAGAAATCATTCTTACGAGGAATTATCCCCTTTTATATAGACAATTAAACGTTCTATTACTATAGGGGGTTTATTTTTACCATTTAAACTTGTTCTATATTGAATTTAATAAATGATTTATGTGTATGAATGCCTAAGCCTAATCATATAGTGTAACAATAAGTTATCAATGGAGGTTAAATCATGCTTAATAAATTATTAGATACTTTCGAAACAGAACATAAATATGCACCACTCACGTTAGATCATTTATTGGATTTTTATCAAAAGAAATACATTCAAGGTAAAATTGATATTAGACGTTACTATGAAATATATCAGTGCTTACATCAACAAGGTGCTGTATCATCTCACGAATATCTATATTCATAAAATTTTACTTCGTTGCAGTAGAGGGATTACTGTCCGTTACATGAAAGATAAAAACAATCCAGCTATTTTAAGAAGAACATAATCAAGAAGATGAAAACACCTCTTAAGTCGGTTATTTAACGACTTTTAAGAGGTGTTTTTTATAAAAGAAAGAAATTTATTTGGATTGATTCTATAAAAATAGGGTAAAAGTATAATAAGTTTATATTAAGGAGGCAGTTCATATGAAAATGGAGAAAAAGAATGGGAAGATTACTCCCCCTGCACAATCTCAAAGTAAGCAGCCTGGTGTAGAGTCGAAGATGACTCCAACGCCTCAATTCATTCACGAATCTTATGAAGGTAGTAATAAGTTAAAAGGAAAAGTAGCTGTTATCACCGGCGGAGATAGTGGCATAGGTAAATCTGTTAGCGTCCATTTCGCAAAAGAAGGTGCAGATGTTGCGATTATATACTTGGATGAACATGAAGATGCAGAGGAAACAAAACGATTAGTTGAACAAGAAGGTCGTAAATGCTTACTTATCAATGGTGATATTGGTAATCAATCATTTTGCGAAGCAGCTGCCACGGAAGTGTTAGATAACTTTGGAAAAATAGATATTCTTGTTAATAACGCAGCTGAGCAGCATCCTCAACAAACATTATTGGATATTTCCAGTGAACAGTTAGAAAAAACATTTCAAACCAATGTCTTCAGTATGTTTTATCTGACGAAAGCAATTCTACCTAATTTAAAAAAAGGTAGTGCCATTATTAATACAACTTCAGTAACAGCCTATGAAGGTAACCCTGTACTTATCGATTATTCATCAACCAAAGGTGCTATTGTGTCCTTTACTCGTGCATTATCAAATGAACTTGCAGAAAAAGGCATAAGAGTCAACGCAGTTGCTCCTGGCCCAATTTGGACACCGCTTATCCCTGCTTCCTTTAATAAACAGCAAGTTGATGAATTTGGCGGCAATACACCAATGAAACGCCCTGGACAACCTAGTGAATTAGGGCCTGCATATGTGTATCTTGCTAGTGAAGACGCTAGCTATATGTCCGGACAAACCCTTCATATAAATGGCGGTAAAGTTGTAAATGGCTAGTTCAATTCAGGGGTTGAGACATAATGAAAGTACGGAAAGGAAGAAAGATATTTTACACGTTCATATGTCCTTTTAATCTTTCTGTCTCAACCTTCTCTTCTCTTCTCTATTTATTACGTTCTCTTTTTCTTTGTTTTAATGTTAAATAAATTACTCCAGCAATAAATGCCAAAATAACAATAACAATAAATCCAATAAACCACCAGTTAAGCCCTTCATCATCTTCTACTTCATAAACTTCTACAGATTCACGTGGTATTCCGATTCGATGATTTCCTTCCTGATTTTCACGGACCAAATTATCTTGCAAGTAACCACGTAATTGTTTATCTCCATCAATATCAGTTACGTCTACATAAGCAGACTCACTTCCATTATTAATGGCAACATACATCGTTTGGTCTTGATAACTTCTTTTAAACACTACCATTGAATCAACTGCATCGACTAATTCAATATCACCTTGACGTAGTGCAGGAAATTCATTCCGTAAAGAAGCTATTCTAGTATGAAACTCTTTCAATTCCGGATCGCCACTATTAAACGGTACAAGTCGCTGAGACTCCTCTTCATCTCCCCCATACATTGGCAACTCGGTACCTTGAACAATTTGTGGTGTACCTGGTGTTGTATACATATATGTCAACGCCAACGTCCATGCTGTAAGTGAATTTCGTTGATTTTTTGAATATGCATTTGTAAAACGTTCTTCTGTAAAACCATCGATTGTAATTAACGGAGAATCTGTCTCTAAATTCTCCCATTGATTGTATACCTCAGAAACTGGATTATCCACATTAGAGAATACTTGTTTTAAACTTTCATGTAGCATAGGGTTAGCTACAATATCCAAAGATGTTTCTTCTAATTCTTGTATGTTAGCAGCTTCTGAATCTAAAATATCCCCTATTAAATAAAAGTCTTCATCTTTTTCTTTTATATGTTGTGTATATTCTTGTAGAAAATCAATCGGTGCTTGGTCCACAGCATGTAATGTGAATCCATCTATATCCGTCTCTTCCATCCAGTAATCTGCGACACCTATCATAGTCTCCGCAACTTCAGGTTGGTTTAAATTCCACTGAATTGCATTATTAGACCAAGTGGCAGCTGTGTATGATGGTTCACCCCACCATTTAGCTTTACTACTGTCTTCTGTCACTTCATGTGATTCTGCAGCATAATTGATTACCATGTCCATAACTACTTTCATATCACGATGATGTGCTTCTTCAATCAATTGATTAAGATCTTCCATTGTTCCTAATTGCTCGTCTATTTCAAAATAATCAACGATCCAATAACCGTGATAACCATTTTGTTGATTATTCATTAAGGGCGATAATGAAATTGTAGTAATCCCCGTTTCTTTTAGTCGATCTAGTTGATCGATTATACCTTGAATATCTCCGCCGTGATATGCATTCGGGTCATCTACGTCAATTTCTATCGTTTCCTCAGGATTTCCGTTATTAAAACGATCAACTAAAATATCATAAATAACTTCATTATGTATACTGTTTGGTTCTTCTGCGTTTACATTGGTTACAGGCAATAAGACAAAAATCACTGTAACCAATATAAGCAATTTATTTTCTTTTAGCATGATGTATAGCCCCCATCTGTAAATAATCCCATTGACTCCCCTTCTATTATTCCTTAATAAAAAAAATAGTCAACTACACGTTGACATTTGTTGAAAAGACTTCAAATTTTTTCTATAAGGAACAATTTCATAATTAAGATATTAGATATAAAATCCAAAAGTTGTGCTGTTTGATTTCCATTGCAGCCGGATGCTTTTAGCAGGCACGGCTTCAACTACAATCAAAATCAAGTTTTTCTATAATCCGAACATTAAGATTTAATTTTCCCACTAATTATTCGTTTTTTAATAAAACTTAGCAATTATGAGATTGACTTATACAAAAAACCAACGGTTACTTCTCCGTTGGTTTTTTATGAATATTATTCTAAATTAAATAAATAGAAAGCCCATTGGTAAGCGGAAGAAACCTAATACAATTACTAGAACTAATGCTATCCAAAATTGCACCCACTTCGCTGTAGTTGGTTTTCCTTTTGCTTTTCCAGTAAGAATCATTTCCATCATCGCTACTATCCATAATCCGGCCAGTGCTTTAACAATAACTTCACCAAGGATAGGCATACCAAAAGGACCTTGAATGTAATCCCATGTTAATATTCCACCTGTTATAATGATGAGAATAAACATAAGTCGTAAAATCATATGAATAATTTTTGCTGGTTTTTGGTTTCCCTTTTTGTACATAACAAGTGCAATAATAAACAAAATTAGCCCTAATGCCCATGATGTAATATGCATATGTGTCATAAAAACTTCCTCCTTTTAATAATCGAACCTATTTGTTCTAAGGGTATCATACCATTTATGGAAAAATAATACATGGAACAACCCTTCTTTTCAATAAATCGTCAAGTTTCTCGTCGGAATGGTTGTCTTTTTCCATAAGTAAGTGTACGCCATAACCATTCAAAAGGCCCAAAACGGAAGTTTTTCATCCACCACATACTACCTATCATCTGTAAAATAAATATAACTAATACAAGAATCAATTGTATCAGAGGATCTACTTTGCCGTATAAACCAAACCCAACACCATAAAAGAGCCAAAAACTTATAATAGACTGACATAAGTAATTGGTCATTGCCATTTTCCCTACTGCTTGTAACGGAACCATTAACTGGCGAAACCATCCTTGCTTCCATAACAGCGTAATACTGGTTACATAAAATATTGCAGAAGCAGCGCCACCAATATTGTCTTGTACATATGAAAACCAAGAAGGATTACCAAATAGGTATGGACCTAACTTTAATATAATAAAACCGATGAAAGAACTAATCCAAATCATTGTTAATTTTTGTTGATATTTCTCTGGTTGATGGAACCATTTTTTTCGAGCAGCATACATACCGATAAGAAACATCGGAAGTATGACACCTGCTAAGAAAAGAATATTTATCCCACCATTTGATAATTGCCAATCATGTAGATTTTGTTCCCAAATTCGAGAAAATGAGGCACTAGAATAGTTGTTAATAGCTTGTATAATAAATCCCTGATTTGGTGTATCTAAATAATCTCTAACCTGATACATCAATAGCGTGAATAACCCAACAAATACTCCCAATAGACTAATGATATTCACCTTTATGGTTCGGTCTTTTACATTAAAGTAGATTAACAATAAAAACCCAACCACACCATAAGTAAATAAAATATCCCCGTGCCATATTCCTATTGCATGAATTAGACCTATGATTGTTAAGAAAGCTAATCGTCGAATAAAAAACCGATTAACGGAAATTCCTTTTTCTACTAGCCGATCTTTTTGAAGCTGTATACCAAAACCAAAAAGAATTGAAAATAACGTATAAAAACTCGCTTGGAAAAACACGTCAATGATAAATAAAATCAACGTATCCATTTTTGAGGTCCAAACCTCTGTATCTCCACCATATAAGAAATATGGGGCAGAGAAGGCACCAATATTAACAATAAAGATGCCAAATATAGCAAAACCTCGTGCTGCATCAATCCAATTTAAACGTTGACTATCTTTAATTGGATAAGTAGACATGGCGCTCCTCCTATCAATCTCTGTACGGTACTTCTATCAATAACTGTTGTGAAAAGAAGTAAAGGTAAGTTTGCTCTACAGGCTGTTTCCAAATTTGCTCAATCGCTTGTCGATATAACGTCATTTGTGTTTGATAACGATGTGTTAATTCCTGTACTTTCTGAGGAGTAGGATTATCTTCAATAAAGTCCGTTTTGTAGTCTAAGATAATCCAGCCTGTATCTGTTGGAAGTAAACAATCGATTACTCCCTGTATAAGTACTTTTTCATTCGATTGATCTTTCCAGTTAGCATAGACTTCATTTGCTGGAAGCATGATACTAAATGGAACTTCCCTATGCATATCATTTCCATCCATAATCTTTGACGCAATTTCTGTGTGATAGAAACGCTCAATTGCTCGAATATTAACACTATCCGCTTCCATTCGAGTTAGCTTTTCCTCTTGCACCATTTTCTCTATGTTTTCTTCTATCTCCATTTCTGACAATACTTGTGTCATTGGTAAATGTTGCATAACTGTATGCAATGCTGTACCTTTTTCAGCTGGAGATAGTTTCATTTTCTTTTGTAAGAAATTAGGTCTTTTTCCGATTGGCCCTTGCGATGGAGGTAAAATTTGTTGATCACTATAGTCATCCTTTACCTCTTGTTGCCTTTTTAATTCAGTCACTGATTGTTTCGCACGAAATACTGTTGCTTGTTTATAAGCATATTCATATGACAAACGACCTTCTACATCGTCCTTTAAATTTTCTTGTTCCGTATCTAAACTTTCCCAATTAAATACTTTTTCTTTCAAATTGTCCTCGTCATCCACAGAAGACTCTTTCATGTCAATATAATCTAATGCATGATTTGTTGTAATTTGCCAATCCGATGGATCCTGATTAATTGATTCCAATACTTGATTTCCTATATTTTCAGTCCGAAGTTTTTCAGATCCAACATGCCTTAATAATGCAGGTCCTACCCAGTCAAGATACGTTTTCGATTCCATACGAAAATATGCTGGTAACACCCAACTTGGATGATCAGCAATCCTTTGCCATTTTTCAAGTTTTTTGTCTAGAGAAGGAACCGTTCCTACCATCAATAGTTTTTCTTTTGCACGTGTTAATGCAACATATAATACACGTATTTCTTCAGATAACAAATCACGAAATTTAGCTTGTCTAACGGCATGATAATACAAGGTAGGATATTGAATTCGTTTAACAGGATCAATGTATTTACTGGCAAATCCTAAATCTTTATGAAGAAGATATTTCTCTGACAAATCCCGTTGATTAAATTCCTTATTCATTCCTCCGAGAATAACTATTGGAAATTCCAATCCTTTACTTTTATGAATGGTCATAATCCGTACAACATCTTCCTGCTCACTTAAGGCACGAGCAGCTCCTAAGTCCTTCCCTCTTTCTTCCATTCGTTCTATGAACCGTAAAAAGCGATATAAACCACGGAAAGATGTTGCTTCGTAACCTCGAGCTCGATCATATAAAGCTCGTAAGTTGGCTTGGCGTTGTTTTCCACCCGGAATAGCACCAACAAAATCATAATAACCGGTCTTCCGGTAAATATCCCAAATTAATTCTGATAATGAACCTTGTCGGGCAGACTGACGAAAATCGTTTAACATTTCCATAAAACGAGTTAATGACTTCACAGTGTCATTATTCTCTTCTTCATTTTGCATATAGCGTTGAACAGCTTCATAAAAACTTGCTTTTCGATCTGCTAGCCGAATGGAAGCAAGTTGATCTTCTTCTAGCCCAATAATTGGTGAACGAAGTATAGAAGCTAATGGAATATCTTGTCTTGGGTTATCTATAACTTTTAGAAAACTTAACATTACTTTGATTTCAATCGCTTCAAAGTAACCCGTGGATATATCTGCATATGTTGGTATTCCCTGCTGTTGCAACTCATCAACAATTGTTGATGCCCATGTCATGGATCGCATTAATATAACGATATCCTTATATTGTAAATCCCTTTGTTTCCCTGTTGCTTTATCTACTACTTGCATTGGCGATTCATCTTCAGATGTACCTATCCAATTTTTAATCTGTTTTGCATAAGCACGGGCTTCAATTTGAGCTTTCTCTAAATCTTCTACCGCCTCTTCATTGTTGGATTGTTCCATCTCTTCACTATTGCTATCAATAAGTAGTAGTTCAGGTTTTGCTTCTAATGGATAGTCGTCATACATTTTATTTCCGTATATAAGTTCAGCTGCATCATCATAGCTAATTTCTCCAAGATCTTCATCAAATAATTGACGAAAGATATAATTAGCACCTAAGAGTACATTTTCTCTACTACGAAAATTTCTCGCTAAATCTATTCGAATCGATGGATCATCCGATTTAGAAAAACGTTTGTACTTATCTATAAATAATGATGGTTCTGCATGACGGAAACGATAGATGCTTTGTTTCACATCGCCAACCATAAACATATTCCCTTTATCCTGACGATCACTAATTAATTGTAGTATTGTTTCTTGTACCATATTTGTATCTTGATATTCATCAACAAGTATTTCTGTGAATTGCATCTGTAACTGCATCGCAACAGTTGAAGGAATCACTTTGGCCTCGGTTGATGATTCATCGATTAATATTTGTAAACAATAATGTTCTAAATCTGAAAAATCAACAACTGCTTTTTCTTTCTTGACTTTTGCAAAGGAATCCTGAAAATGTTTTACTAATTCGACAAGATGCTTAATCACCGGTGCAAGCTCTCTCATATCATTTACATGTGCATCTAAATTTCTAGCAAACCATACTTCTTGCATTTTTTGGAATCGCTTCTTATAACTATCACGTAATTTTTTTACTTTTGTTTTCTTCTCTTCATCACAGTCTATTTTTTTCCCGGACAATTTACCGAATTTTACTTGTAACATAGATTGTTGAAGATACTTCCAGGATTCAATATTTTTCAATGCATCTTGGATGATAGCCTTCTCCTCTTCAATTGTTTTAGCATAATGATAAGGTCCATCTGCTTCTTGGGTTATGGAATAAGCGATATCAATTTCTTGACTAACGGCATCCAATTGTCGTGACACTTCTTCTCTTAATACATTCATCCATGGTAACTCTTCATCTTTCCATTCTTCTGGTATATTATAAGTTTGTACAAGCCTATCTAACCATTGGTTTGGCCATGGACTTTGCATTGCAAATGTATGCAAACTTCGAATTAATTCTTCCATCTCTAGATCAGAACGATCACTAGTAAATCGATTGACAACCTCAAAGAAACCGTCTTGATTTGGATTAGAATCTCCATACCACCCCTCTAATAAATCATCGAGCACTTCTTGTTTCAATAAATCCATTTCCATATCATCTGCAATTCTAAATGAAGGGTCAATATCAAGTATATATGCATTCTTCTTTACAATATCCAGACAGAAAGAATGAAGCGTCGAAATAGATGCTCGTTGCAGTAAAGACAACTGCTTTTTCAAGTGAATAGAGCTTGGGTTTGCAGCCAAGGCTTGTTCTAAAGCTGCTCCAACTCGGTTTCTCATTTCTTGAGCTGCAGCGTTGGTAAAGGTAACTACTAATAATGAATCGATATTTGTAGGATTATGCTCTGCTAACAATTTTTGTATAATTCGTTCTACCAATACAGCTGTCTTACCAGATCCAGCTGCAGCAGCAACTAGTATATCCGAACCACTTGTATATATTGCTTCTTCTTGTTCTTTAGTCCAATTAACCATTATTTTCACCCTCTCTCTCAAACAATTGCAGTAAATCATTCTCTTTTATATCCGCAAACTTACGATAATCATTTTCTTCTAATACTGGATCAAATTGGCACACAGAATGAAATGGACAATAGGTGCATGCCTTCTGTTGCTTATGTTGATAAGGATTTACATCAACATAACCATTGGTTAAATCGATTCCAGCCGATTTCAACAACTGATGAATGTGTTTTTGCAATGTCTCAAAAGTGGATTGATCTGCAATCTTAGAGTAACTATAGAATCCTCCATTTTTCTTTAATGCTGCCGGGATAATTTGACTGGAACCTGTTTCTAACGATGAATCCATCATCTTCACTATCTCTTCATTGGATAAAAGTAAGCCTTGCATTTTATATTGTTTAAATAATTCTTCTTCAATATCAGCTTCTGTCATACTACCTTTAGCAGAGATCATTGGATTGTGAACATGGAAATATAATACTCCAGCTGGGTCTGCCTGTTGGCCTAACCATTTCTCCGAATGAGTTAATACAACATCTAAGTAAGCGAGCATTTGTAATGCAATACCGTAGTATACTTCCGTTAAGTCCAATCCTTTAGAGCTTGATTTATAATCAATAATCCGTAAATATAAATTGTTTTCGAGTTCGGCTTTGTCTACCCGATCAATTCTCCCTCGTAATACAAGTTCATAACCATTCTCTAATTGCATAGATAGTGAAGGAATTTGATTATTGCCATCACCAAATCCTAATTCCAATCCAACTGGAGAAAAATGGCTTAATCTTGCTTGCTCACCTAATACAAATGCTGCTCGAGCAATGACTTCTTCTAGTTTCTTCTGAATATACGCATAGCGATTGGAACTATGCAATATTTGATGTTGGAGCACAGGAGATAACTCAGTTACAGCACGGTTTGCATATTTAGACGATTGACTTTTTGTCAATGTAGCAAAATCATTTCCCTCAGCATGAATCCATTCTGTTATTTTCTTAAGTGCCTCATGAAACAGTTGTCCAATATCTGGAGCATCTAATTTGTACGTCCTTCTCTCCTCTAAATTCAAGCTATATTTAGCAAAATGTTGATAAGAGCATCTGTAATATGTTTCTATTCTACTTACACTCGCTTGAATACGCTTCGGATATAGTTGTTCAACTGTATCTCGTTGTAGTGATTCAGGTTTATTTTCATAGTAGAGTCCTTGTAATACTCGATGTGTTGTTCCACCTTTTGGATGATGTTCTACATACCATTGATATACTTCCCACCAAATTGGATCAATCGGATATCCTTTTCGAAACTTCGCTAACTGTGCGGTTAATGCTGACCTTGATTTCAACTCAGTGGATACAAACCTTCTTGTATTCGATTCATCTTCTGGATCCTGTAATAATATATGATTTTTGGTTGCAGGGAATAGCTCTTCTATTCGATGAATCAATTGAGAAGGCATTTTTGCTTTCCCTTCTTCATCACTTAGTAAATAACTAATTTTCAGTCTGTCTTTCGCAACAGTAAAAGCTAAGTACATATAAAACCAATCATCTAATAATTGGCGTTCACTTGTATCAGCTAACTTCAATCCATTTTGTTCAAGTAATAAACGCTCTGCTTCATCAATCATTCCATCAGATGTTGGTTTCATTGGCCAAACACCCTCATTTACTCCTAATAGAAAAGCACAACGAATATTACTCATTCGGGATCGATCGATTGTCCCTACAATAATATGATCCATACTCGGGGGTACGTGGGAAAATTGCAGCGTTTCAATACCTGCATCCAAAGCAACTTGGAAAACAGATAAGTCCATCTTCTCTTCACCTGCAATTTCTACCATTTCATCTAATAGTTGAATAACAGCGTCCCATACTTGTTCTTGTTCCCTACCTTTTTCAGGTAACCCTTGATCATCATAATAATTTCTGGTTACTTCTAGTTGATCAGGAATTTTCAGTTCTTCTAACCACTGATACACGGCTATACAAAGATCTTTAACAGTGGTTGCTGCCCTTAATTGTTCATCAACTGTTGCAATAGCAGATATAACTTGATCTCGATATCGATTCATACTTTCTTGTAATTCTCTTTCTCTATCTGTCTGAGCAGAACTATCAAATCCTCGAAAACGCTGGTATTTCCATATTTTTTCACCAATCCACTGATGTCTAGATCGAATCCCAAACTCAATAACATAATTCTCTAATTGATCGATACTGTCCATAGTTAGAGGAAATTCTTCATCTGTAGCTGGTATAAGTCCTGTTTTTAAAACCCGAAAAATGGCATCATTTCTCCAATTTCCTTGTACAACCTCTAATATGGAACGAATTAATTCGATTAATGGATGATGAAGCATTGGACGTTTCTCGTCAATAAATACAGGAAGTTCATAATCATTGAAAATAGTTTCAATTAAATTATGATAAACTTCTGGTTGTCGTATTAACAATGCAATGTCTCTATAGCGGTATCCTTTATCTCTAATTAATTCCAGTACTTGCTGGGCTACCCCTTCTACTTCTGCGCGTGGATGGACAGCTTCAAATATTTCAATCGGGACTTCGCCTTCATACGCTGGTGCTGGTCTAGAATCAAAATATTTTTCCATATGAGCAAAGTAAGGTCGATTTTGAAAATTCCCTTTCAAAGAATCTAATATGATCGGATCTTCTACCGGAATCCCTGTATCCCATGCTAATTGTTTCAATACATGATACGTTTGGCTTGGTTGGTAAAATAAATCTAGCTCAGTTGTATCCTCTTTCTCCCGATCATCTAATGTTAAAGCAACTGTGATAGAATTGCTCGTTTTCATTAACTCTGTAAGTACTGATTGTTCCTGAGGTGTGAAACTATGAAAACCATCTATGTAAATATCCGCATTATTTAATATAGAAGATTGTTTAATTTGTTGAATTAACAACTGTAGTTGATCTTCACTATCTACATATGTGCCCTGTAAGGAATATATAAACGTTTCATAAATATAAATTAAATCACTAAGTTTACGCGTGAGACCCTGCTCAGATGGTGACTGATGCACAAACTGTGTGAAATGAGATTGTTGCATCCGTAGATCATCTGGTGTTATTTCATAGCGTTTTAATTCAGTTAACATCGTCTCTAGTTGACCAAGAAATCCCTGTTTTTTTAGAGCTTTTTGAAAAGCATTCCAGTCCCCTTGCTTCTCTTCAATAATCTTCCTTAGCATCATTTGAATACCCACGGAGCTTATAAACTGTTTTGTACCTCCGCCGGTTTCCTGTAATACTCTCCAGGCTAAGCGTGAAAAACTAACAACTTGTGCTCGAATACTACCGTTTGTTTCAGAATCACTAAATAGAGCAACTTCTTGTTGAAATGTCATTTGATCTGGAACAATGTAAAATATAGAAGGTCCTATGGGTTTGGTAGAAATTTTTTGTTTTATTTCCTTTAAAATTACCTCACTTTTATTTGTCCCAGAACGTCCTAGTATGAACCGCATTCCCATATATTAACCCTCCTAAATTTCCATAACTAAAATAGAGCTCCTATCTATTTTATCAAAGATAGAAGCTCGGTCCTAATCGAAAAACTTTTTATTATTTATTTACTTTCTCTGTCAATGGCCAATACGTTATATCAACCTTTCCTACAATTTGATCATTGGATATAAATCCGAACGATCGACTATCTAGGCTATCTTGTCGATTGTCTCCTAGTACAAATAAATTCCCCTTAGGAACTTCAATTTCTCCAGTAATTTGTTGGAGCGTAAAATCATTAGTAAATTTTTCAACCGAACTTGCTTCCTTATAAGATTCTAAAAATCTTTCTTCAATAAATTCTCCATTAATATAAAGCTTATCATGTTTATACTCCACCCTATCTCCAGGTATTCCAATAACACGTTTAACATAGTCTTCCTCTTTAGAAGCCCGAAAAACAATAACATCAAATCGATTTACATCCGATAATTCATATACAAATTTATTCACCATCAATAAATTTCCGTCAAATAGTGTAGGTTCCATCGACTTCCCATCTACAACATAATTGGCAAATAGAGTTGTTCTTAAAATAACTGCAATCCCAACCAAGAGAAGTAAAAGTAACAATACTCTTCGAATATTGAATTTTTTCACGTTGTTTCATCCTTCATCGAGTAATTATTATACATAATACCCTTGAAGGAAGTTTTTAACCCTTTTCGTGATTCACATATTATTTTTAGCTGATTTTTTTTGCAATCGTTTTTCTAAGTATTTACCAAACATCCAAAAAATCACTATGCCTATACCTACAATTATTGTTCTTACTGGATTTTGAGCAAATTCCATTATACTCGAGCCGACATATGAAATGGAGAATATCATTACCGTTTTACCTAAGCAGACAGCTAATATAAATTGATATATGTTAATCTTCGACAATCCTGCCACAACATTAATTATGGACGAAGGAGAAAAAGGGAAACACAGCAATATAAATAGCGGACCAAATCCATGTCTATCTACCCATTGAGTAATTTTTTTCACTTGATTATTCTTTCTAATTTTTTGTAGTAAACGTGTATTAGAGAGCTTTCTTATAAGTAAAAATACAACAACTGCTCCAACAGTTGCGCCAATCCATGAATACAGAAAGCCTTGAAATAATCCATAAGCAGCAGCATTACCAAGAACAAATACGATTAACGGTAAAAAAGGTAAGAAAGCTTCTAGGAACGGTAATAAAATCCCTGGTAACGGTCCTAGTCCTTCATACTGATTTAAGAGCTGGGAAATAAATTCTTCCCAACCTTCTTCTCTAATAAAACTTCTCCAATTCGATAGAGAAACACTCATGACATACATCCACGTAAGCTCCTATCATTAGACAACATTCTTTTAAAATTATTATATGGTATTAGATTGTATTTTAAAAGAAAAAGCTAATTAATTCCAATAATGAATCGTCACTCTAATTGGTAGATATTTTTTCATCTATAACATATAATAAAATATACGAACATACGATCTGTATAAGAGGTGTGAGTGCATGCGTTATATCAATGAGGAAAATACTAAAATAGCTTCAAGGTATTTATTTATATCCATGGCGATTATTATAATTCGTCAAGATATAAAATATCATGATGAAGGACCATATAAAATCAAGGAGATATATCTTCAGATGTTATCAGAAATGGAGAGGGAAGCTGTCCGAGAACGTAAACAGATCATTCGCAGAATGAGAATAAATCAATTATCGGTTATTCCACTAACAAAAGATGATTCTTTTTCAAACTTTTTATTTATATGCCAAGGAAAAGAAGAAAAGAAAAGTTATTTCAACCCAGCTATTCGTAAAAAAGTTGAAAAAGTGCTAAAGGAGTTGATGTTTAAGAGTCTTTATCGTCTTCAGAACGAAGAGGCTTCCTCCAACGTTTAATTCGATCGTCTAAAAGAAATCTTATTTGAGCAGTACGTTGTAGTTGATTGATTAAAGAACCATGGGAGATATCAAGTGAAATTTTTGAGCCATTTTTAAACAATACACTGGTAGTCCCTTCATCTCCTCTACGTACTTCTTTAATATGACTATGTGCAATCCAAGAACAGTTCGCATTACTAGGAGACTTAGTTGGAAAGAAATACATTCCACTTGCTGGATCAATTGTAATTGGTGCTTTATGTGTTATTCCGCTAATTTCTCTAGTCCCCTCCTGACGTCCTTTCAAACTAGCACCAAAATACTTGCAAGCATAATCAATGACATTGGTAGGTTTCGCTTCCAAAACATATTCCATTTCCTCTTCCAATACTTTCGCAATGTACCTTCCATTTTCATCTTGCTCTGATACAATCGCCAACGTAAATGGCGTTATTTCTAAAAATTCCTTTTTCATTGTTTACCTCCTTTACCAATTAGTGTGACTTAATACCTAATATAACATATTATTAGTTAAAATGATATATTTTTACATAATTTTTTGAATAAATAGTTAAAAAAGAAACGAAGTTGATAATAAACGACAATTTCAACTTCGTTAGGAACCATACTATGAATTTGTAACTTGTTCTTTAAGACTCTTTCGTAAAATTTTCCCTGTCGTATTTTTCGGAAGCTCATCAAGAAAATAAATCGATTGAGGAACTTTATATTTGGCTAAATGTTGTTTACTAAACTCAATTAAATCTATTTCTTTCACATCCGGATTATCAACAACAACATACGCAATAACTGCCTCACCTGTTTGAGGGTCTGGAACTCCAATGACAGCAACTTCCACAACAGAAGGATTAGAATAAAAGACTTCTTCTACTTCCCTAGGATAAACATTATAACCACCAACTAAAATCATATCTTTTTTACGATCAACAATATAAAAATATCCGTCTTCATCCATTCTTGCCATATCTCCTGTATAGAGCCAACCATCACGTATTGTTGCAGCTGTTTCGTCTACCATTTTATAATAACCTTTCATCACATTTGGCCCTTGAACTACTAATTCACCTACTTCACCTGGTGGTAATTCATTACCCGTTTCATCAACCACTTTATTTATAACATTTACAATATTTTGGCCGATTGAACCTGCTTTTCTCGGACGATCTAAAGGATTAAAAGACGTTACAGGAGCAGCTTCAGATAACCCATAGCCTTCAGAAACCTTTACATTAAAAGCTTGCTCAAATGATTCTAGTAAAGATACCGGCATAGCTGCACCTCCAGAAATACATAAACGTAAAGAGGAAAAACTATCCACATTATCTTTTGCACTTTGTAGTAAATAATTATACATCGTTGGAACGCCTGCAAATACTGTTGCTTGATAGTCACTAGCTACACGGAATACTTCTGTTGGCGAGAACTGAGGTAAAATAATGATTGTCCCTCCATTTAACAGCGGTGCATTTAATGATACAGTCAAGCAAAAAACATGAAACATTGGCAAGGCAGCAATTACCCGGTCATCTTGACTAATATGTAAATAATTAGCGACATCTTGTGCGTTAGAGTATAGGTTTTTATGCGTAAGCATTGCCCCTTTTGGTTTTCCGGTTGTACCTGAGGTATACAAGATAACAGCTAAATCTTCTTCAACTAATTTTGGACCAGTGAAAGGCAATTGACCATTAGCAATTACTTCTTGAAAACGTAATATACTTGTTGATAATTGTTCTTTTTTAATAGATCCTGGAACTTCTTTTCCACTTTCACAATTAACAAAATATTCTAGAGTAGATAGATCATCAACAATTGGAATAAATTTATCCATAAGAATATCCATTGTAATAATTCCTTTTACATCACCATCTTTTAACATATAAGCCATTTCACTAGGTGTATATAAAGGATTCATTGGAATTACAGTTAATCCTAATCTCAATGCCCCATGCAATCCTATGACGTAATATGGACTATTCCCTAATACTAATGCGATATGATCGCCTTGTCTGAATCCTAATTTTTGGAGACCATCTGCAAACTTTTGAACCATGCCCTCTAACTCACCATAGGTTGTTTTCTTATCTGCAAAAATATATGCAGTTTTTGTTGGATTTTCCCTAGCAGTTAGTGCCAACTTATCTGTAATATTCAATCTTATCTCTCCTTCCTATTATGAATGAATATTCATTCATTTATGGGTGAAAAAATAGAATTACGCTATCGTAAGTTCTTTTTTTTTGGTTATTTTAAAATAATTATAAATTATACGAATTTAATTTTCAATAGAAAGCGCTAACATTTTAGTAAAAGTCGTTCATATATCTCTATACAACTATTACAGCTCAAATTCTGTCACTAATTCATTTATATAATTTAATGTCTCTACTTGTTTCTCGTTATTTACATCCTCATATAACAACTGTTCTATAAACTCCCAAATATCTTCTAAATTTCGCTGACAACGGTAATATTTTATGGCATCTTCATTAATAACATATCTTCTGTGGGTCTTTTGATAAATACTTATGAATTTATCAAAATATGGCTTATCTATTAAAAACATGATATCAGCTTCTACTGGTGCTAACTTTAATCCTTCCCAATCAATTAATATGAGTCTATCTGTTTGCATTAAATTCCAATTGTGTATGTCAGTATGACAAAGGGAAAAATCTAGATTACTGGACTTTAATTGATTTGATAAATTTTTAATATCTCCTATACGATTAACTAATGTTTGTCTATACTTGGTAATAGTTTCTTTGATAATCTGTGGTAATTCTTCTATTTTTTTCTGTAAAATTATTTCAAAGTCATTTAAATATGGTAATTCAAAGTCCTCTACCATCAAGTTAGTTGAAAATGGAATTTGATGACTTCCATAAGAATGAAGTGTAGATATAATTTCAGCTAATTCTTTAATTTGCTTGTCAGACATGTTTTTATTTCCAACTGTATCTCCATCAATATATGCATAAAGTAAGTACACATTACTATCATCTTCACATTTATATTCCCCTTCAAACGTAGATATTGGTATAGGAGTTTTTCCTTTCAATTTTGTATGATTATCTAACCACACCAAAATTGAAGCATATTGATTAATGAAAGCAATAAGTTTTGAAGTTGAAGGTCTAGACTTGTCATACACTTTTAAAAAATAAACATTATTACCATCTGATATTTTGAAAGCTAATGCTGCCCATCCACCTTTTATAGCATCTATTTTTATTGGATTTATACCATAATGGAAATTTAAAATCTTATTAAACTTCATAGCTATTTCCTTCCTTAAACATAATTTATCTTTAATAAAGCGATACTTCATTCAATGAGCCTTTTGTCCTTTACCCTACGTATGTTATTCGTCAACCTATCCTCGACTTAACCTCACAGCTTTGAAGTGCTGGATAAAAAAACCGAGTCATAACCTTGTATCAGTTATATAACTCGGATTTCTATTTTATTTATTAAAATTAACATACAGAAGTTGTCTTTATTAATAAAGCAGAGAAATAAATTCTTCTTTTGTAATCCTTCCTAGATAGTAAGACACATCAACATCATGTAGAGCTTCTTCAATCGCTTGTCGATTATGACGTATACCAATTAATTGATCTTCTAATTCATTGATTAAACCTATTCCAAAGAAGTCACCATATATCTTACAGTTTTCAATTATACCTTTTTTAACGTCTAAGCGAACATCAACAAGCCCACCTTGAAATTTTTGTGATTCTTGGTAATTAAACGAAGGAGATTTCCCATAGTTCCATTCCCATTTTTGATAACGGCTTTCTGATATTTCATGGATTTTCTCCCAGTCTTCATCTGTTAATACATATTGTGGTACATCGTTTACATCTTCTACGTCAAACACATGAGTTAAAATTAATTCTTTAAATTGCTCCATTGTTATTTTTTCATCGAGGAATTCTGCAATATTAGCTACACGACTACGAATGGATTTAATACCTTTTGATTCAATTTTAATTTTCTTCACCTTTAATGCTTTTGTTAATTCTTCTAGTTCAGAATCTAACATTAATGTTCCGTGACTAAACATACGCCCTCTTGTAGAGAACATCGCATTACCAGATATTTTACGTCCATCTGCTGCTAAATCATTTCTTCCTTGTAATTCCGCTGGCACACCAACTTTATTTAACGCATCTACAACAGGCTGGGTAAACTTCGCGAAGTTCTGAAAGCTATTGCCATCATCCTTTGTAATAAAACTAAAGTTAAGATTTTGTTCATCATGGTATACTGCTCCTCCACCTGATAAGCGGCGAACAACCTTTATACCTTTTTCATCTACATAATCCGTATTTATTTCTTCAATTGTATTCTGATTACGTCCAATAATAATGGACGGACTATTCACATAAAATAGAAGATATGTATCTTTTTCACCAAAGTTTTCTAAGATGTATTCTTCAATGGCTAAGTTAATTCGTGGATCAATAATGCCTTTATTATCAATAAATTTCATTGTACATCCTCCCATAATTCACATATTTATTTATATGCTATCTTTTATTGTAAAACAATCTCTTCATGTAATCAAAAGAAATAGACCTTAATTCCCAGACCATGTCCAACCTTCTCTTGCAATTTCTATTGGTCCTTGATAAAAACTTTCTGCTTCCTTTTTTAATTGTTGTAAATCTCCAAACTGAGGTAAATGACTTAGAAGCAGTTTGTTTACATTAGCATCTCTTGCTATCATTCCAACTTGCTCGCTATTCATATGTCCAGGTTTGGAACCATCTTGTCCAGCATAGTAGTTACAATCTGTTATAAATAAGTCACATCTGTCCGCAAATTTCGTCCATTCTTTCATAAAACCACTATCGGCAGTATATACGATTGATTCTTTTCCATCTGTTATTTGCATACCATAACAAGGTACTGGATGATTTGTTTGAATAAATTCAATTTCAAAAGGACCAATTATCAACTTATTATCTGGATTGTATTCTATTCCTTTTGTATACGTATGAGTTAATTTTGCAAATCCTTCTTCATCTTCTGTATGACCATATATAGGTACAACATTTTCATTACCATTTACATAATAATTAATTAGTTTTGCATATTGGAAAACGCCAATATCAGCCACATGATCATGATGATAATGGGAGAGTACAATAGCATCAATCTGTTCTATATCAGTATAATTTTGTAGTTTTGATAAGGCACCACTACCTAAATCAATTAACATACGAAAATCTCCAGATTGAAGTAAATAAGACGAGGTCGATCCATTTTCAGCGGGATATCCACCCCAACATCCAATAACTGTTAATTTCATTCTGTTACATCCTTTCAAAAATTTTTATAATTTGTTGTAACACAGCATTGACTTTTGAATACTGTTATAATACAATATTTTATAAGAAATGAACATTCAATTTAAGGAGGCTTCACTATGATTGGAATTGTCGAATTCTTTAGAAACCTACCGAAGAAAAAATGTGTTCAGTGTGGTCAGGATATGATCATTGAAAAAGCAGATTGTTACGGAAATATCTGTGATGAATGTGATCATCCTGCTCGGTAAATAGTATACCAAATGTTTTATTCGCAATGTAATTGGAATTCTTCCCGGCAACTATTATATTATAGTTGCCTTTTTTCTGTTTAAAATCTATTATTATTATTTTATTTATATTATAATTATTTTGAGTTACGAAATAATTTAATGGAAAGAGGGATATTCATGACAACAACCAGCACTTCGCGTTTATTACGTACAGAAGTACCTAAAGAAGAAACATGGAATTTAAGCGACTTATTCCCTACGTTTTCTGATTGGGAGAAAGAACTTCAATCTATTCAAGAAGATATTGATTTGGTTACTAATTTCAAAGGTAAATTAACAAAAGATGCCCAAACACTATTACAAGCAATTCATGAGCTCGAGGCCTACCAACAACGTGTCTTTCATGTCATTGTTTATACCTCGTTATTAACAAGTGCAGATGGAACTGATCCAGTTAATCAAAGTGCTTACTCGAAAGCATCTTCTGCATTAGCTAATATTGAATCAAAACTTGCTTTTATAGAGTCCGAAATACTTCATCTTACTAATAAAGACATTAACGACTATATCGCTGAACAACCAGAATTAGAAAATTACCGTAAATGGTTAAATGATATTTTAGAAGAAAAACCACATAAACTTTCTCCAGAAGTGGAGGAAGCACTAGCTGTATTTGGTGAATTATTCGAAGCACCTAGAAATATTTTTAGTATTAGTAAAGCATCAGATATGCAATTTGAATCAATTTTTAACAAAGATGGCGAAGAAATACCGATGTCAGAGGCATTATACGAAGAGAACTATGAATATAGTGAAGACACAGTCGCACGTAGAAATGCTTATGAATCATTTAAGAAAACTTTTCAGCAATATAAGAACACTTATGCGACTACCTATGCAACAGAAGTCACAAAACAAGTAAAAACTGCTAAGTTAAGAAATTATAACTCAGTTACAGATATGCTACTTTCCTCGCAGGATGTATCCGAAAAAATGTATGAAAATCAACTTAATGTGATTCAAAAAGGGTTAGCTCCACATATGCGGCGCTATGCGAAGTTATTGAAAGAAAAACTAGATGTTGATGAATTACGATATTGTGACTTAAAAGCACCGCTAGATCCGGACTTCAACCCTAAAACAACGTATAAAGAAGGAACAGATACGATTTTAGAAGCACTAGAAGTCATGGGGCCAGAGTACATTGAAATTATAAAACAAGGAATAAATAACCGATGGATTGATCGTTCAGAAAACGTAGGAAAAGCGAATGGCGCATTCTGTTCTAGTCCATATGGGGCTCATCCTTATATTATGGTGACTTGGTCCGATAATATGAGAAGTACATTTATTCTCGCGCATGAATTAGGTCATGCAGGACATTTCTATTTAGCAGGAAAACATCAGACATTGTTGAATACACGTCCTTCTACTTATTTTGTAGAAGCACCTTCAACATTAAATGAATTATTATTAGCAGAACATTTAATGAATCAACATCAGGATGATCCTCGTATGAAACGTTGGATTATTACGCAACTACTAGGAACTTATTATCATAACTTCATCACCCATTTATTAGAAGGGGAATTCCAACGAAGAGTTTATCAACTAGCAGAAGAAGGCGTACCATTAACTGCGGATAGGCTATGTAAAGAAAAACAAGAATCACTTGAAAATTTCTGGGGAGATACCGTAGTATTTGATGAAGGTGCTGGTCTTACCTGGATGCGTCAGCCTCATTACTATATGGGATTATATCCATATACGTATTCTGCGGGTCTGACGGTTTCTACAGCAGTTGCAAAACGGATTAAAGAAGATGGTCAGCCAGCTGTAGAAAGTTGGTTGAATGTATTAAAATCTGGTGGTACGAAAAAGCCTCTCGACTTAATTAAAGATGCTGGGATTGATATGTCAAAACCTGAAAATATTCAAATTGCAGTTGATTATGTTGGATCACTTATTGACCAACTTATTGACAGCTATGAATAAAAAAATAAATAATTAATCAAAATCGATCTATCATAACGTAAAAATATTTACGGAATAATAGATCGATTTTTTTGAAGTATACTTATTTTTGGTTTACCCACTCTGTTCGCAGTAACCCATGAACTATTCGATCATGATACCTGCCCTGTAAATATTCATAATCACGAATAATCCCTTCTTCTACAAAGCCTAATCGTTTTGGTATTTGTAAGCTTTTTAAATTCTTCTTAGCCACGTTAATTTCCACTTTATTTAACTTTAACGTTTTAAAAGCATAGTTTAACAATTGTTGTGTAGCAATTGTAATACAACCTTTGCCTTGAAATTCTTCCCCTAGCCAATAACCTATCTCTGTTTTTTTGGCTTTCCAATCAATATATAAATACCCAATCGCACCGACTAATTGTTGTTTATACCAAATTCCCGCCCAGAAACCATTATTGTCAATGTATCTTTTCTGTGACTTATCAATAAACGCTATCGTATCCTCAATCTTATTTGTGTACACAGGAAACGACAACCATTTACTTAAATGCTCTCGGTTTCTATCTATTAATAAGTATAAATCAGTTGCATGTTTTCTTTCAAAGATAGATAAACATATGTTTTTACTAATTTTTAAATAGAACAACTCATCCCCCCATTTACTACATCATAATACACTAGTTCTAACCTACCTTTACATATAAAAAGACACTGGTCAAAAACGATTTAATCAAAAAAGGGCATACTAACTAAAGTTAAAAATGTTAGTCGGATTAAACAGTTTTATTTTCCAGTTACTTCCAATTACTTGATTAGATTCGATGCTTGATGCGCACTATATTTTCCATGTTCAATACAATCTGGAATACCTGTTCCATCATAAGAACTTCCAGTTAAAATGAATCCAGGTAAATAATGATCTACATAGTGACGGACTTCATGAACTATTTCAAGATGCCCTACATGATATTGTGGGCGAGCATTTTTGAACCTTGTAACTTCATGAAACAAAGGTTCTCCCTTTATTTTCATAACTTTATTTAAATCTTTTAAAACAATGGCTGTAATCTCCTCATCCGTTAGATCTACAATGTTCTGATCGTCTGGCTTACCTACATAGCAACGTAATAGAGCTTTTCCGTCTGGTGTCGTATTCGCCCACTTCCGATGTGTCCATGTGCATGCGGTTATGCGATAATCACTATTCCTTGTTACTAAAAATCCCGTTCCATCTAAATCACGTTTAATTTGTTTTGCATCAAATGCTAATATAACATTAGCTGTTGATGTAGCAGGTATTTTGTTCAGCTGTTTCATTGGCTCGTGCTTACTTAACATCTCCGGAACATTTGTATGAGGGGCAGTCATAATAACCACATCAGCGAAAAGAACCTCTCCGTTGTTTAGTAATAAGTGATATCCATCTTCCTTTTTTTCAATATGATCTACAGCTCGATTACATTTAATAATATCATTTAAATGATTGCTTAATGCTTCCACAAGTGTTTGTAAACCATCCTCAAATGAGTAAAACATGCCAACAGATGGCTGTTTAGAAGTTTTTTTCTTTTTTGAAACTGGCATGGTTTGCTGCAAGCCTCTCATAACACTACCATACTCTTGTTCCATCTTTTCAAAAATTGGATAAATTGCTTTTAAACTCATTTGATCAATATCACCGGAATGAATTCCTGATAATAACGGATCGATTTGGTTGTCAACTAGCTCATCTCCAAATCTACGTCGCATAAAACTACCTAAAGACTGATCTTCAGTGTCTTTTGATTTCGGCATCACCAAATCCATTAATGCTCGTAACTTTCCACGCGTCGTTATCACTTTTGAATTTAGTAAAGGTTTTATTTCTTTTGGAACCCCCATGTAAGCTCCTTTTGGCATTTTATGTAATTTATTTTTTACTAATATATACGACTGTCCGGTAGAATTTCTTACAACTTTACCTTTAATGTTCAATGACTCTACCAATTCCATTGCGGCAGGCTTTCGAGATAATAATGAATCTGGTCCCTTTTCAATCGTAAATCCATCACGTTTTACTGTATGAATTCTGCCACCAACTCGGTCTGATGCTTCTACTAAAGTGATATCGATTGGTATTTCTTGCTCTTGTTTTTCTTTGTGAAGATAGTAGGCAGCGGATAATCCTGTAATCCCGCCGCCAACAATGACAACCTTCTTGTTAGGGGTCATTTCACTTCACTCTTTGCTTTTTTCATTACAACATTTGTTAATGTCTCAATGAACTCAGGATGAACATTTGGCATTTCTGGGCGATAATAGTTTGCACCAATTTCATCACATACGACTTTACACTCATAATCATTATCATAAAGAACTTCTAAATGATCCGCTACGAATCCTACTGGAGTATAAATAAATGCTTTATATCCTTCGCTTTCATACAATTCTCTTGTTAAATCTTGCACATCTGGACCTAGCCAAGGATCTGGTGTGTTACCTTCACTTTGCCACCCTACTGCATAATTTTTTACATCCGCTTCTTCAGCGATCAATTTTGCAGTTTCTTCTAATTGATCCTTATATGGATCACCATCTTTAAGAATTTTTTCAGGAAGACTATGCGCAGATACAATTAATACAGAATTATTTCGCTCATCATCTGTCATTTCTGCATAACTTGCTTTAATTCCATCTGCCCAGAATTTAATAAATCCAGGCTCCGTATACCAATCTTCTACAGAGTCTAACTGAATACCATACTTTTCAGCCGTTTCATTTGCACGCTTATTATATGATTTCACACTAAACGTAGAATAATGTGGAGCTAATACAAGTGAAATGGCTTCTTTTATTCCATCCTTTGCCATTTCTTCAACAGTATCCTCGATAAATGGATGGATATGTTTTAATCCAATGTATGCTTTAAATTCATACTCACCCTGATTCTCATTTAGTTTCTTCTCCAATGCTTTCGTTTGTTCTTCTGTAATTTTTGCTAATGGTGAAATGCCACCAATTGCTTCATAGCGTTCTTTTAAATCTTGTAAGGCTTCTGGATCTGGTTTTCGACCATGACGGATATGTGTATAGTACGGTTCAATATCCTCCTCTTTGTATGGAGTTCCATATGCCATTACTAATAATCCAACTTTTTTCTTTTCCATCTTACATACACCTCTTTAATAATTTACTTCTCTTTACTATAGTTATGAACCAACTCAGTTAATTTTTTTAGTGTAGCTGGTTCAATATCTGGAGTGACTCCGTGACCAAGATTGAACACATATTTACCTGAATCCATACCTTGATCTAAAATTTGCTTCGTACGCTGCTCAATTGTTTGCCAATCTGCTAATAAAATAGCTGGATCCAAATTCCCTTGAACAACTTTGGTTATTCCCATCTCACGTGCCTCAGTAATAGAGGTTCTCCAATCTAAGCCAATTACATCCACAGGCAAATCATTCCATTCCATAAGCAAATGCCTTGCACCTACTCCAAATGTAATTAGTGGTACTTCATGTCGTCTTAACTCAGAAAAAATCCTCGTCATTACTGGTTTAATAAATAAACGATAATCCTCTGCATTTAACGATCCAACCCAAGAATCAAATATTTGTATCGCTTTAGCTCCTGCCTCTACTTGAGCATCTACATAACTAATAATCATGTCACTTAACTTATCCATTAATGCAAACCAAGTTTCTGGCTCACGATACATCAATGCTTTTGTCCTAGAATAGTTTTTTGATGGACCACCTTCTATCATATAGCTCGCTAATGTAAAAGGTGCACCACTAAAACCAATCAAAGGAACTTCCAACTGCTCTTCTGTCAATAACCGAATCGTATCTAGTACGTAAGAGACATCCGAGACTGGATTAATTTCTCCGAGTTTTTCTACGTCTTGTAGATTTCGTATTGGATTATGAATTACAGGACCAATTCCACTTTTAATTTCTACATCCACACCTATATAAGGTAATGGGGACATAATGTCTTTATATAGAATAGCAGCATCCGTTCCATAATTTTCTACTGGTAAGCGAGTAACATAAGCACATAATTCTGGTTGATGTGTAATTTCAAAAAGCGAATATTTTTCTTTCAAAGCACGATATTCTGGTTGGGACCTTCCAGCTTGTCGCATAAACCAAGCAGGAGTATAGTCTGTTTCTTCCCCTTGATAAGCTTTAATAATTGTATCGTTTTTAATTATAGACATTTCATTCATCCTTTTATATTCATATATCTCCATAGTCTACTATAGCTATTTAATACTTGAGTGTATAGGGAAGGAAGTTGTTTGTCATCAATTTGCCTCATTTTTACCAACTAAATGTCACAGAATCAGACTTCATTCCTTCCATTCTTGTGTTCGGATCATAAGGAACAACATAATATTTATTGTTTTCGAACCAAACATTATCAATTGTATATTGTGTTACTCCTTTAACTTCATCGATAAGTTTATCTTCACCGTCTGTTTCTTGATAAATACGATAAACAACCCGCTCATCAGTTGAACCATTCCAGTTAAGATTCCCTCTAATTATCGAGAATCCTCCAAATTCATAGTTTGCGGAAATATCGGATATTGTCGGTAATTCAATTGGTTCTGGAAGTGGTTCAACATTCTCTGGTATTTCAAAATCACTCGACATTTCTCGTTCTGTCTGCCTATCAATTTCCGTCAAAATCTTCTTTGTTAATGATGTAGGATAGGAACTGCCACCAGTTAAATAATGATCTTTATCTGTGGTATCATAGCCCATCCACATAGCAGTTACGTATTCTGGAGTATAACCAACAAACCAAGCATCTTTCGTGGCACCATCCACTGTTGTATGCTGTGTAGAACCTGTCTTTCCTGCGAGTGCTTTATTGAAATCACCGGATGAAGCCGTCCCAGATTGTACCGTTCCAGATAACATCTCAGTCATATTCCAAGCCACTTGACTTGTAAATACATTCTCAGTTTCTATCTTTGATTCATATATCACTTCTTCATTTCGATTTTCAATACTAGAAATCGACGTTGCAGAAGTTATATCACCACCGGAGGCAAAAGCCTGATAACTCTGTGCCATTTTTAAAGGAGTGACTCCATAGGTAAGTCCACCTAATGCAATAGATAAACCATCGTCTTCGAACGTAATTCCTAGTTTTTCCAAATATCCTTTTGAATAGTCAATCCCAATTTCATCCAATAACCAAACAGCAGAAGTATTGGTCGACTCCATAATGGCTTGGTAAATTGTAATTTCATCTTTATACTCACCATTTGCATTGACAACATTATATTCTTCTGATTTTTTATCTGGAATCAATGTGAAAGGAGTATATACATCTTCCTGCATTAATGCAGGTCCATATACAGCTATAGGCTTAAAAGTGGAACCAGGTTGACGATCAACTACTGTTCGATTTAAATCTCCAATTTGATAATCTCTTCCACCAATTACAGAAACTATACGAGCGTTATTAGCATCTAACATTACAAACGCTCCTTCAACCCCTTCCGTATTTCCAGGGAAATATGCATCGTTTCGCATTTCCGAATATGCAATCTGCTGAATTTCAGGATCCATATAAACGGTAATATCATACCCACCCGTTTGTAGTGCCTCTAAAGAAAGTTGATGTTTTTCTGAAGCCTCTTTCATTACAAGATCAATATAACTGTCCACCCATGGATTGGAAGCTTTCGGTTCTTCCACATCAAGTCCTAATGTTTTTTCTTCTTCCGTGACTCGTTGTTCAGTACTAATAAATCCTGCATCTTCCATCGATCGCAAAACAACATTCCTACGTTCTAGAGCACGATCTGGATGATTAATAGGAGAATATCCATTTGGACCTTTCATTAATCCAGCAAGCATTGCTCCTTCAGCTACTGTTAATTCATCAGCTGGTTTGGAAAAGAAATACTTTGAGGCGGTTTGAATACCATAAATACCTTGACCGAAGTAAACTTCATTCACATATAGTTCGAGAATTTCATCCTTCGATAATTCCCTTTCCAAGTATAAGGCAGCCATCGTCTCTTTTATTTTCCTCGACCATGTTTTGTCATTACTCAAAAATAAGTTTTTAGCAAGTTGTTGTGTAATAGTACTTCCACCTTCAACTTTGCTCATCGCAATAATATCCCGATAAACTGCTCTAGTAATTGATTTAAGATCAATCCCTTGATGTTCATAAAAACGCCTATCTTCAATTGCTATAAAGGCTTCTTTTACATGTTCGGGTAGACTGTCTACATCTATAAATTCCCTATTTTCTTTATATAGCGTTCCGATTACATCTCCTTCTTCGGTTCGTATTGTCGTTTTCAAGTCGAGAATCAAGTCTTCATCATTTGCTATAATTTTTCCACCTAATAAAACGACACCATACCCAAGAAGTAGTAATATAAAAAGAGAGGCAATTGCAATGAAAAACCATTGAGTTCTCTTCTTGTAAGCTAACTTATTTTGCTTACGTTTTTCCATTCTCATAACTTCACCTCTAGCTGTGTACATTTACATTATACGTCATCATTCGTCAATATTAAAGAATATAGTCTCTATTAATTAATAATCATTTTAATTAATATGTGTAAAATTGAATTTTACAGGGTAATATGTAATATACTACGAATAAGGGGGAATTTCATATGAAAGCCTATATGACTAGCGGAACAATAGATTACTTACTTAAGATGGAGGAGAAGTATAAAGCAATTGATTTCTTTTTTATTATTAGTAGTGAAGGTGCAATCGCATTTTATGAAGGTACTAGTGAGAAAGTATTTGCTTCTGGAAGAGAATTCGATGTTTTAAAATCAGTAGGTAATATACAAGAGCATGGTTATGTCATTATGAACCATATCCCTGTATCAGAAGATAGCCATGCAACGTTTGAATATCGTATGAAACATAGTAGCAGTGGAATCGAAACTATGTCTGGATTCCAAGCAATGCGACTATTGAAACAAACGGATAGTAATATGTTTGTTGTTTTTACCCAATGGGCATCAAAGGATGACTTTAATAATTGGACACAATCCGATCATTTTAAACAAGCACATAAAGAGCAACAAGCTAAAAAACCCGGATATATTATGGAACGACCATTTATTATCACAGGCACAATGTATGAAGAAGATAATTAAATCAATAACAAAGGGCGCAATCTACGTTAATCAACGTAGCGCGTGCGTCAGTACACAAGATTTATAATTTCTTATATATGAATCAATATATTTGGTATAAAATCCGAATGTTGTGTTGTTTGATTTCCATTGCAGACGACGCTTTCCGCAGGCACGGCTTCAACTAACTAGGAAAAAAAGACCACTTTTCCTAGTGGATTTTCAGCTCGTGCTCTTCCTGTAGGAGTCGCCGTCTTCCATTACAATCAAAGCCGAGAAAATCCTGTAATTCGAACATTAATAACTATATTATTACTAATCGTTCCTTTTTAATAAAACTTAGCAATTATGAGATTGTCTCACATTAAAAAACATACTACGATTTAGCGGGAAAGATCATTTAGCACTGGACTTTCCCGCTTGTCACTTAGTATGTTTTTAATTTACATATTCTTCGAAAAATGCTCTATATTCTTCTTCTGGTTTTTGTCCGATAAGCCTTGCAACTTCTTCCCCATCCTCATAATGTACTAATGTTGGAGTGGAATCTACAGAAAAAGTTCCCCAAGCTGCTTCAAATTCATACAAGTTTAATTTCTTCATATCCACATTCATATCTTCTGCTAATGGCACTAAGTACGGAGTTGTGTTTTGACAATAAACACAAACTGGACTGTAGAAATAAACTGTTACTGATTCACCGTCCTCTATTTGTTGACTTAGATTATCCGGCATTATTTGATTTTGATAAAGTGGATTATCTAATTGATCAATAGTTTCTTGTTCTAAATCTTTATCACCATAAGGGCTATCTTGTGTAGCTTGATCATTTTTATAATTCACTACGAATATTAGTGCAACAAATAATAACACTATGACACTAATGATTATAATCATCTTTTTACCCATTTACGCTTTCCTCCCTTGTTCTCTTAAGATCAAAAGATGTAATACAAATATGATTAGAAATGCGATTCCTGCCATAAAAGGAATACTAATAAAACCAAAGTAATTCACATAAATTACGTTACACGGTACACTCCCACTACATGCTCCTCCAACTTCTTGAAAGATGGAGACATGCTGGACTAAATAATGATATGTAGATACAAGAATTCCGATTCCGCTCATGAATAAGCCCGGTAAAGCAATTGATATATCTTTTTTAATCGCTGCTACCCCATAAATCAATACCAGTGGATACATTAAGATCCGTTGATACCAACATAATTCACATGGGACATAGTTCATTACTTCAGAATAAAATAAACTCCCAGCCAACGCTAAAAAGGCTTGTACCCATATAAGCAGTAATAAATTCTCTGCTTTTTTTGTTAGTTTCTTCATAAATGCCTGTCCTCTCTTTTGAAGTACAGTTGTATTATACAGAAAGCGAACACATAAATACAATTAGTTAGACTTATTTGACAAAAAGTCGAAACAAATTACTGTAGTAATTTGTTTCGGTGAACATAGACAGCTGCCTGTGTTCTATCATGTACATCTAATTTCGAAAGGATATTGCTAACGTGGGTTTTTACTGTTTTCACACCAATATACAATTTTTCACTTATTTCTTGATTCGTTAGTCCTTCTCCAATACATAGAAGCACTTCTCTTTCCCTTTCTGTTAAATCATCATGTAATTTTCTCTTCTTTGATTGGAAATTTGCCATCATTTTACTCGCCACTTTTTGTTCAATTACATTCTCTCCTATTGTAGCCTTTTTGATAGCGGACGCGATTTCTGTTGCTGTTGAAGTCTTTAAAATATAACTGAACGCCCCTGCTTCAATAGCTGGAAAGACCTTCTCGTCATCATAAAAACTTGTTAAGATGATTACTTTACAATCTGGATAGTCTTTAATTATCTTTTCTGTTGCTTCAATACCAGTTCCATTTTCCATAATTAAATCCATTAATACCACATCTGGTTTTTCTTTTAGAACAATTTCAACTCCTTCAAAACCACTTGATGCCTGCCCAACAATTTCTATATCTTCTTCTGTCTGTAAATAAGCAACAATTCCTTTTCGAACAACATCATGGTCATCAATAACTACGACACGAATCACATTCTTCTCCTCCGTTCCTCTTCATATGGTATTCTAATTTGTATATAAGTACCTTCATCTATATTAGATCGGACAGTAAATGTACCGCCAATTTCTTCACTACGCTCTTTCATTGTTTTTAATCCATAAGAAGTCTTTTTCCCATCAGTCTCTGCCATATCAAATCCTTCACCGTTATCTTCGATTAAAATAAAGATTTCTTCTGATTTTTTCGAAATCTCTACATACACCTCGGTTGCGTTTGCATGCCTTAATATATTAGATAAAGATTCTTGTACAATTCGAAAAATATGTTCTTCAATCGTTTCTTTCATTTCAAGTTGATCATCTAATTTGAGCTTAAACTGTAAGTTACTTTTTTGTTTTAATTCATTAATTAATTTATGTAAACCTTCAACCAAAGATTCACCACTTAAATATACTGGCCGTAAATGAAGTAATAACGCTCTCATTTCTGTTTGTGCTTGATGAGCAGATTGAGAGACTTCAAGCATTTGCGTTTTTGCCAATTCGGGTTTTAAATCTAATTGTTTTATAGCCGCTTCAGATAACATTGCGAGTGCAAATAATTCTTGACTCACTGCATCATGTAAATCTCTTGCGATTCGCTGCCTTTCTTCAATCACTGCTGTTTTATGTGCTGATTTCGCTAATTCTGATTTTTCATCCGCCATTTTTTGCAGTGATTTCACTTGATTTTGTAATTTCTTTCCTAATTCATTTAAAGAATTAGCCGCCCTGTGAATTTCATCATCTCCATTATCTAATAGTTGAATAGATGACTGATAATTTCCGTTTGCATATTGCTTGATTAATAATGTAATAGCATCAAAACTAGTCTTTAAATAATTGCCATTACCGTTAAACCCAGCGTAAAAAGCTAATGGGAAACCGATAAGTAGATGTGAAATAATGAAAAGAAAGACACTCTTTGTTGTTAACCATTCCGGTTCAAATAAAACATAAACCGACAATAATATGGAAAGTAAAATAAATGAAGAGAGGAATAGAACAAATATATGAGAACGAATGAATATAAATCGAATTCCTTTTAAACGTTGATGCATTCTAATCCCCCCTTAAATTCTTTCCACTCGAATGGAACCTGCTTTTAGGCGTATAAACAAATCAACTTTCTTACTCGCGTTTGGATAATTTTCTGATTCATAATTTATATTTCGATTAATTCCATCAGCTATATCATTCAACACGATAATTTCTCCAGCATTTATAGCCGCATCTATTCGAAAATCGATATGCTCTGGTAGCAATACGGTTACATCTCCTGCTAAAGAACGAATAGAGATTGGTGTTGTTTTATCAGGAATATATGCTTTCGTCAGGTCCAAATAAAAATCGCCAGCTAAATTTCTTAGGTTTAAAGGTTCCAAATTCCACTCCTGTTTTTGCTGATAATCTCCTATGGAAAAGTGAGAATTACCTTTAGAATACGTTGTACCCTTTGAATACTGTCTCCATCCTTCTTGTTTCGAATTTATAATGGATACTCCGATATAGACGATGAACAATGGCCATAATTGGAAAACATCCCAAAAACCAAACGAAATATATTGAAATCTATCAAGTAAAAGCAATGTTCCGAAAATAATCAGGAAAGATGAAAACATCCAGCCTCCACCTTTTTTTCTTAAGTAATTCCATAAACTAAATAGACCGTAGACAATAAAGAAACTAGGATAAATATATCCCCAAGAACTACCAAGTTGAAAATCATATACTCCTATATTGTTCAATACAAGCAACATTCCAAACGCGATTAGAATCATTGCAAATAGATATTTTAAAAATCGCATCCCTTGTTCCCCTTTCCTAATAGAAAACTACGTTTGATTGATTCTAAGTATAATTTGTATCGCATATTACATGAACCATCTAAGGATTGCTTTTTTCTACGTCTCTAGTAGGAGAATGTTCAAATTTCTTATGGATATAAACACTTCCCATTAATAATATGAAGCCTAACGTAAACCCAGCTATAACATCGGTTAGGTAATGAACATTAATTACATATCGACTTATACCTATGAGTAATACAAGTAATCCACAAGCACTTTGAAAGGCAATTTTCGCAGTACTTGATGGTAATTTTTTTCCAATAAAGTAAGCGACTAACCCATAGCAAACCATTGGAATCATCGAATGACCAGACGGAAAGCTATACCCTTCCGCATGTGCTTCCACCGAGATGCTTGGTCTTTCTCTTGTCGTAGCCATTTTAATCGCAACATTTAAAACATGTGTTAATACTATGCTACTTACGAAGAGTAGTGCTGGAAACCAATGTTTATATAGAAGTAATAAAACGATTGCGATGACAATCACAAATGGAATTAGAAAAGTACTAGAACCTAATTCGGTAATATTTCTAAACAAATCAGAAATAGTAGTATTACTTAACTTATCTACAAATTCTCTTGTTGGACGATCTGTTAAAGGAACAATACCTATTGTTACTTGTATCGACCAAATACCAATAATCACAAGTAATATAGTTAAAAAAATAATCCCTATCTTTTTGTTTCGCATTCTTTCACTCCTTCTATTTATATCATACCTTAATAAAGGGTTTTAAAAAAATATAATAGGGAATTTTATTTATACATAATCATACTTTTAAATAGATAGGAGACTTGATAATGGATAAAGAAGTTCAAGAACTTATTGATGGTTTAAATGAAGATTTAGCAAATGAATACGCTGCAGCAATTCAGTATACGTATAGTGCTTCTGTAGTTACAGGTTTATATCGATCAGCCTTAAAGCCTTTTTTTGAATCAGAAATTAACGATGAACTCGGTCATGCTCTATATCTCTCTGAAAAAATAAAAACTTTAGGTGGGACACCAACCACAACCGCTGCATCCATACCACAACCCACTGAAGTAGCAGATTTATTAAAAGCAGCTCTTCAATCAGAATCAGATACCATTAAACGTTACGAAAAACGTAAGCTACAAGCAGAGAAATTAAAATTTACTGAGCTTGTGGTTAAATTAGATGACCTTATTTCTGATGAAACACATCATAAGGAAGAAATTGAACGACTTTTAGAAGACCCTAGAATTTCCTAAATGTTGTAACCTCCCTTCAATATATATGTTGGATGTATTAGCTATCCAAATAGTGTAGAAATAATTTCTACACTATTTTTTTGTCTAAAGAAACCCAATGCATAGCAATCCAACGCTTGAAAAATTCTCAAAAATAATACTTGAGTCAATTTCATAATTGCTAAGTTTCACTTAAAAAACCAAATGCTGAAGCCGTGCTTGCTAAAAAGCGTCCGTATGTAATGGAAATTATAATAGCGAATATTCGGATTTCATACAAAATATCCTATTATGAAATTGACTCACTTAAACAAATAATAAGAATAATGTTATAATACATAGTTAACTAACACAAAAAGGAGCTGACATCAATGTTAACAAAAATTTTTGATACAATTGATATTCATTTTGATGAAATGGTAGAAATAAGAAGATATTTACATCAATATCCTGAACTATCCTTTGAAGAAACAAAAACTGCAGCTTATATTGCAAATTATTATGAAGAATTAGGCATACCTTATGAAACAAACATTGGTGGAAATGGGGTAATCGCTACATTAAAAGGAAAAAAACCAGGTAAAATAGTTGCATTACGAGCGGATTTTGATGGACTGCCAATCCAAGATGAAAAGAATGTTCCATATAAATCAAAAGTTCCTGGTGTTATGCATGCGTGTGGGCATGATGGTCATACAGCAACTCTCCTAGTATTGGCCAAAGTAATGCAGCAGCATCAAGAAGAACTAAAAGGGACCATAATTTTCTTACATCAGCATGCTGAAGAATATGCTCCTGGAGGGGCAAAGCCGATCATCGAATCAGGGGCAATTGATCATGTTGATGCTGTTTTTGGTACTCATTTATGGGCTACCATTCCTTTAGGAGTACTACATACCTCGACAAGTGCTATGATGGCGGGTGCAGACCGGTACGAAATCATTATTCAAGGTAAAGGCGGTCATGGTGCATATCCACATGAAACGAAAGACGCAATAGTATTGGGGGCAGATATCATTACAAAATTTCAACAGATTGTAAGTAGAAGATTAGATCCTCTCAGTACGGCAGTAGTCACTACTGGTATTTTTGAAGCTGGGAGCGCCTTCAACATTATTGCTGACCAAGCTAAGCTTGTAGGAACTGTTCGACATTTTGATAGTAGTGTTCAGGAGAAAATAATTCAAGAGATGGAACGCATTCTTAAAGGAGAATGTGATGCTAATGAGGCAAGCTATGAATTTAATTATATAAAAGGTTATCCACCATTAATTAATCATAAAGAACAGGCAGAAACTATACTTAAAGCTAGTGAAAAAGTAAAAGAAATACACACCGCTGAAGAAGCACCTCCAGTTATGGGTGGTGAAGATTTTGCTTATTATCTTCATAATAAACCAGGGGCTTATTTTTTTACTGGGGCAAATTTAGATGGGAATCCATATCCTCACCATCATCCAAAATTCGATATCAATGAAAAAGCAATGGCAACTGCTGCAAAAACATTAATCAGCGTATTTATGCAATATCAAGAAGAACAGGAAGCAAATACATTTTAAAATTACGAATTATTCTAATGACTTGGTCAATAATTTAAACCGATTTCTACTTTTTACACACATGGAAATAACTCATGGATAAATTTTTTACATAAAAACCAAAGGATGGTAAATGATTAATTGCATCCTTTGGTTTCTTTTAAATTAAATATTAGAAGTTTGTTGAAATTTACTCCGAATATACCCTTGCGTAAAAGTAATTGTAAAAATCACCCCAACTATCATCATAATTACAAAACCAAGCCAATCTCCTAAAAATAAAAATAAAAAAGAAAATAAAATGGCTTGTATTATTCCCAGTTGTCTAATAATAGAGAGTACTGCGTCTCTTTTCAAATGCTGTGGAACAGGATAAATATCTAACCATATATTTGTACGATGATGTTGATATAGGGACATCATTTGGAATGTACTTAAATATAAAAATAATAAACCAAATAGTATTTTTATCCAACTATTAGGCATAATCCAAATAAAAATACCACCTATGATAATGAGTCTTATATACATACCTACATAATCGCCACTTCTAACAAAAGAAATACGATATAAATATGAGTATGTAGCTTCTTTAGAAAAAGGAATACCCTTCACAATTAGAGAAACTAACCAATTTCTCCGCTTTACTCTATTTTTCAAATGAGGAACCTCAGCAAACATATTAGCTATTCGATAAAAGGACTGCATGCGATTATTATCTTTCTCAATAAGCAAATCCCATAATATCCCTGCCTGCTTACTGGAATACCAAAAATCATAAATCAAAACTACGATGAACAAACTCACTGTAATGACAGTCATAAGCATATTGCCAGCTACCATAAAATAGAAAACAACTACGTTTAGAATTGTTCTTGTTAATAAATCAATACGTCGTATACTTGGTTCTCGAACTTTTAGCATCCACCAATTAGCAAATAAATTGGCAACTTTCCACAATAGAAGAATTGCAAGCGAAGTAAAATACATGCTCCCTTCTCTCTCTGGAAAAGTTGCAAAATAAAGTGGTGCAAGTGCAGCAGCAAACAACAGAACTAAATATAATTGAATAACAAAGCTATAAATTAAACTATTACGAAAATAATTTTTCATTTGTTTTTCAGCTGGTATTAAAAATACTAAGTCAGGCTCTTGAAGTAATGTTCTAATCGGACTATAACTAACAAGTAATCCAAAAACAATCCCAATTATAATTGCTGTTGGAAAGTTCTCTGGTAAGTTTGCTAACCATTGTTGATAATAATATGCAGATGCAGATATAAAGAAAAACATCGCAAAAGCAATATGTCCATTAAATATATATCGTAAGTAACGACTTAAATTTTTTATGTGAGAAGATAATCGATTTTTATAAAACAGATGAGAGTCAAACATGGTTATCTTCCTTTGTTAATTGCACATATAAGTCATCTAAAGAAGCTGTTGGCATACTAAAACTCGAACGTAACTCATCCAACGTTCCTTGGGCACGTAACTTACCATCATGCAAAATTACAAATCGATCACAATACCTTTCTGCTGTTGCTAATATATGAGTGGACATCAATACTCCAGCTCCTTGTTCCTTCATTTGCTCCATCATTTTCAAATATGATTGGATGCCTAGTGGATCAAGACCAACAAAAGGCTCGTCCACAATATAAAGTGGCGGTTCAATTAAAAATGCACACATTATCATCACTTTTTGACGCATACCTTTTGAAAAATGTACCGGAAACCAATGAAGTTTTTTCTCCATACGAAATTCTTTTAATAATGGCTCTAATCTTTCTTCAAACAGCTGTTCATCAATATTGTAAGCCATTGCAGTTAAACGCAAATGTTCATATAAAGTCATTTCATCGTATAAAATAGGCATTTCTGGAATGTATGCTAGTTGATTACGATATCCTTCAGGGTTTTCCTGAAATGTTTTTCCTTGTATAAAAACGTCACCTTTTTTCGGCTGCATTAAGCCAATAATATGTTTAATAGTTGTACTTTTACCAGCTCCATTTAAACCGATTAATCCAACAATCTCACCACTATTCACTTTAAAGGAAACGCCATGTAATACATTTTTATGTGTATATCCACCAAATAAATTTTCAATATGTAATAAGGTGCTCACCCTTTTCCCTCCTCTATACTTAACACGATTTTATCATTATTGTATGCCAATGCCAAAGCCAATCGTTCTACAATTATCCTAATTTAATTAAATATTTATGTATAATATCGTAGAAAAAGCTCAAAATACAAAAGAAGAAAATAAGAAACTTACTTCCAATAACCTAAAAACGTAAATGAGGTGTCAACGATCGAAAACCTAATTTAGTTATGTATTTGCACATGACAATTGTTAGTAATCGATAATTGCTCTAAATTTCGGTTAGGATGGTGTTTCTGTTGGACAAATGATAATCCTTACACGAATTACTTCATCTGCATGTACTCGGTAAGGAGAATGTAAGTTATGTATATAATTTACGACCAACCTTGGTATACAGAAATGAATTGAAAATGAGTTTCTTATTTCTTCATTACGACTATTTGTCACATTGAATTATGTGGCAAATAGTCTACTTTTATTTAAAATCAATCTCGGCATAAAATCCGAATGTTGCACTGTTTGATTCCCATTGCAGACAGCTGCTTTTCACAGGTACAGCTTCAACTAACTAGGAAAAGAAGCCATATTTTCTTAGTGGAATTTCAAGCACTCTCTTCTAAGGAGGAATCCCCGTCTTCCACTACAATCAAAATCCAGTTCGCCTATAATCCGAACAGTATGATATAACTATCGATAAAACATTATTTTTTTAAATGAATCTTAGCAATTATGGAATTGACTAATATGGTAATACTTTACTTTTATATACAAGCCTCTATACAATAAAGAAAAAGGAGGTTGTTATTCATATGTCACATGAAGATTGCATTTTTTGTAAAATTATTCAAGGAGATATTCCTTCTGCAAAGGTCTATGAAGATGATAATGTATATGCTTTTTTAGATATCAGCCAAGTAACCAAAGGGCATACATTGGTCATTCCAAAAGAACATACGAAGAATATTTATGAAACATCTCCAGAGGTTGCAAAAGAATTGTTTGCACGTATTCCATTTATTGCTAATGCCATTAAGAAATCTTATAACCCGTTAGGTATGAATGTACTAAATAATAACGAATCAGCTGCAGAACAATCTGTATTTCATTTGCATTTACATCTCATTCCTCGATATGGAGAAGGAGATGGATATTCTCCTAATTGGACTGTACACACCGATGAATATAATTCAGATGAATTACAAGAAATAGCTAGAACTATTTACGAAAATATTAACTAAATTAAGATGTTGGGACAAAGTATTTACTCAAAGTTAAATTCAAATGAATAGCTTTGACAACTTGCTTGAAAAATATACTCCGCTTATCCAGCGGCTGCTGACGAGCCTCCGGATGCTTCGCATTCCGGGGTCTCACTCCCACAAGAGTCTAAGTATATTTCTTACGCTTATTTTTATTATCATCCGTTTTTTGATTAAAACTTTTTGTTATATCACAACTTCTTTGTTACACTATCATTAATTCTTCGCAACTGACGATGAGCGTACTGTTGGAAGATATTAGTAAAGAATAGACGAGATGAGGAGAGATTGAAAAATGAATACGAGAATATTAGTGGTACTAGCATTATTAGTAAGTATTGGAGCAGTACTGCACACTGTAGTCCCACCAATGTTATTCGGAGTAAAACCAGACATGTTACTCGCGATGATGTTTTTAGGAATTGTTTTATTCCCTAGAATCAAATATATATTGATATTATCATTAGCTACTGGGTTTATATCCGCTTTAACGACAGCAGCACCAGGTGGTCAAATTGCAAATATCATTGATAAGCCTATAACAGCACTTATCTTTCTATGCTTATTTTTATTACTAAAAAATAAAATCCGAACCACAATCGTTGCACCAATATTAACTGCAGTAGGTACAATTATTAGCGGTACTATATTTTTAAGTGTTACATTATTTATTATTGGATTAATGGAAGGTGGATTTTTTGCATTATTTGCGTCCATTGTTTTACCGGCAACTATAATTAACACTGTAATAATGATCATTATTTATCCAATTGTGCAAACCATTTTAAAACGTTCTGTAAATGTATCATTCACATAAGCAATACTCCATAAGCAGTTAGGAAGTGGTTTGTTCTAAGGGTAAAAGTCTCCCCTAGCACACTTCATGCGGACTATAAGTTCAATTAAATTTTGTCTTCTCACTTTTAGAGGAGGACTTTTTTCTTATTTATGGCAGAAATTCTCTTCCTTCTTTATAATAGAAAATGAGTAGTATAATTTTTTCTATTTAACCATGTTTGACACATATGTAAAAAGAGGAAATGGTATACTAGAGAAAGGAAAGGAGTGCGTTTTCCATGTCAAAAGGAAAATCAATAGTATTAGGCTTCCTTGTAGGTGCTTCAGTTACTGCTGGGGTAACATTACTTAGCACCCCAGAGTCAGGACGTCAGTTAAGAAATCGTGTAAAAGATCAAAGTATGGAACTTGGAAACCTACTTTATAGCTTAAAAGAAGACAGTATAAAACTAAAAAATCAATTATTACGTACCTCTAAAGAGGGAGCAGTCCTTGTTCGTGAACTTACAGAGGAAATGAGAAAATCAGTAGAGGATTGGAGAGATACTGTAGAACCTCATCAGGAAAATATCCACCAATCTTTAGAACAAATCGAATCAAGTATTAAGGAATTGGAATCAAAATTAAACAGTTCTAACTAATGACTTAAAAAATGAAAGCTTTTGATGCTCTTGTCAGCTAAAATATGACAAAAGGGATCAAAAGCTTTTTTCTTCATTTTTATTTAAAATAACTATTGATTTTTCAACATAATCGTACTATGATTCTCTCAGTGTTATTTCAAGTTTTTAAGATTTGTAGGTGATAAAATGAATTGCTTAAAAACAATTTATTTAACAAGAGAGTTTGGAAAAGTACGATTACAAATTATAGCATTATTTATTAGTCTACTTGTATTTATAATTTCATATGTACCATTATCTTTTGTACATGGAGCTTACCAAAATAGTGAGAAAGCAATTTTTCCTTTTATAATTGCAATAATTAGTATGCCAATTCTTCATTCACTAGTAATGGTCTTAAGCCTTAGTATTCTAAAGAAAACAACGAAAATACCTTTTAAATTTACTGGATTAAAATTTCCTGCATGGTTCTGTTTTAAGGGCGTACAATTAACCAAAGTAGAAGCATTTGTAACTGGTATTATGCCCACTATAATATTAACTTTACCTGGATTTTTAATAAGTAGCCAACTTGCTGATTATTATCTTTATACGCTTCTATGGTCGAGCATTCATTTAGGTATGACCGTTACTAATTTTATATATCTTTATTATATACTCAAATCACCTAAAAAGGTTTATATTCAACATTTATCAGAGGGCTTTGAATTACTTTTAAAACAAGAATAATATTAATCATATTATTCTTGTCCCCCCTGTTCAACACGCTTTGTTTTTGGTAGAGTAAAGAGTGCATAACCTTTTTGAGACGGGGGAAGAAAGGAGAGTCAAAAGCAATGGTTATATTTTATATGGTATTTGCTTTTATCGTACTACTAATTTTTAATACTTTAACCAATGCATTTTGTATCAAGATGGAGCTATCACAAAAAAAACAGCTTAAAGTCTATCGAGTTATAAACATGATTATGGTAGCTCTACTTGTATGCTCCTACTTACGAGTATTGAATGTGACAGTTTAATGGGATTTTATAGGTATTTTTACAAATTCTATTTTTTTCCTTATAAAGTATGATATATTAATGATTGTAAAAACTAATCGCAAACTAGTACAGAGTAGGAGTGTTTTAAAGTATGAAGAAATGGACAATAGCAGCCTCACTTTCAATCGGGGTACTCGCATTATCTGCATGTAATTCAGACGATGAAATTGTTGCTGAAACAGCAGCAGGAAATATTACAAAAGAAGAATTTTATGAAGAATTAAAAGATGTTAATGGTGAATCCATGTTACAACAACTAGTTACTGTAAAAGTCTTAGAAGATAATTATGAAGTAACTGATGAAGAGTTAGAAGAAGAAATCGCAACCATGAAAGAAGGATTTCCTAGCGAAGAAGATTTTAATACGACTGTAGAGCAGCAATTTGGCGGCGAGGAACAACTTCGCGAAATAATGTATGTTAGTATGTTACAGGAAAAAGCTGCTGCTGAAGATATTGAAATTACCGAGGAAGATTTAAAAGAGTTATATGAACGTAAAAATACAGAAGTACAAGCACAACATATTCTGTTAGAAAATGAAGAAGATGTTGCTGAAGTACAACAAAAAATTGAAGACGGAGAAGATTTCGGTGAACTAGCGAAAGAATACTCTGCTGACACTGGAAGTGCAGAAAATGGTGGAGACCTTGGTTACTTTAGTGCGGGAAGCATGGTACCTGAATTTGAAGAAGCTGCATATTCTTTAGAAGCAGGAGAAATTAGCGATCCAGTGCAAAGTAGTCACGGGACACATATTATTAAAGTAAATGATGTACGTGAGAAAGAAGAATCAATAGGTGAATTCGAAGATGTTAAAAAAGAACTTGAGCGTGAGATTTTACTAAGTCGCGTAGATCAAACACAAATCCAAGAAAAAATTAATAATTTAATCCAAGAATCTGATGTAAAAATTAATGTAGAAGGCATGGAAGATTTATTCGAGCAAGAAGAAACCGAAGAAAATACAACTGAAGAAGACGCACAAGGTTAAGCCTTAGAAAAGCGCCCATTTAAATGAAATGGGCGTTTTTCTTGCTATATAGGAAATTATAAAACTTGTATGCTGTGTATAACTAAATAACTGAGCATCCATGTCCAGAAGAACTTACCGAAATTACTCATGTCATGAGGCTTAGTCGCACTTATACTCTTGCGGTGAAAGTCATCATCTCACCGTGATTCCTTAATCTCAAAGAAAAAGGAAGTTCGGTCACTGTCGTACCACTCCCTAAAACAGGGGCGCATTCGCTACGTTTCTAAACAAGCGCTTGCGCCTTTCTCACTAAATTCAATTGTTATCATGAATCTCACTATTATGATCCCTCTGACGCTTCAATCGTTCCTCACGAATGCGTTCCATGTATATTTTTCCTTCTCTTTCAATAAATTGTTGATCCAATTTTCGTTCTGCCAGCATAGCACGTAATGCCATATATCCGCTGAAGAAAATTAATAAGATGACTGCTATAACCCAAATAGGAATTGATTCCATCTTCTTTTCCTCCTTGTCCAAGCCTTAATACTATATATATGAACAAAGAAAGAAAAAATAACCTATCCTTCATTTTCTTCAAAATTCGGTTTGTAAAAAGCACGATTATCCATAGCAAAAAGTCTTTCCGTGAACTCTCCTGGTTGAACTTTTTCCAACGCTCGACCTAACATATTCATTTTTGCATCTATTAAATCGATTAAATGTAGTAGTTCAGCTTCACGAACTAATGGCGGGGTAGGACTTCCCCATTCTGCTTTACCGTGGTGACTTAGAACGAGATGTTTTAAAATGAGCACCTCTTCTCCTTCAATTTTCAACTCATTAGCCATTAATCCAATTTCTTCAACCATCATCGGTATATGTCCAAGCATTTTCCCTTCCAATGTATAAGTAGTAGAAACAACACCAGAAAGTTCTTTAATCTTACCAATATCATGCAGTATAATTCCAGCATATAATAAGTCTTTATTAATTTCGGGGTAGAGCTTGTGCAATTCTTTTCCAATAGCCAACATACTAACGACATGATATGCTAGTCCAGATGCAAACTCATGATGATTTTTGGTTGCTGCAGGATAGGTTAGTAACTCTTCCTGATATTTCTTAATAAATGCACGAACTAGACGTTGAATTTTAGGGTTCTCCATCTCAAAAATTGCCTCAGTTAATTTTTCTGCCAATTCTTCCTTTTCCATGGGTGCTTTACCTAAAAAGTCTGTTACTTGAACATTATCCATTGGTTGAGCTAAACGGATAGATAATATTTTTAATTGGTGCTTACCTCGAAATTGGTTAATTTCACCTGAAACTTGAATAATTTGTTCTGGAATCAGTGTTTCTTCATCATCTTTAGTTGCATCCCAAAGTTTTGCTTCTATTTCGCCGCTAGCATCACGAAGTATTAAGGTTAGAAATGGTTTTCCATTACTAGTAGTACCCCTTGTAGATTCTTTAATTAATAGAAATCCATCAAATTCTTCTCCAATCGTGCGAAATGCGATACCATTTTTCATATAATTTTCTCCCCCTTTTACGCTACTATAATTGCAATACTTCTCCCTCTACTAGTTGCATAATTTCTTCTTTACATGTAAATAAAATCACTTGTTGATTTTTTGCAGTACGACGCAGAATATTTATAACACGTTCCATTCGCTTCGTATCAAAATGTACCAAAGCATCATCGATTAGGAATGGCAGTAAATATTGTTGGCTCATGATCTTACTAATCGCAAATCGTAATGAAATATACAGCTGATCAATAGTTCCTTGTGATAACTCGTTTACATGAAATCTTCTTTGTTCTCTTGTTTCGACTATAAATCCTTGATTTTTTGTTGGTGGATAAATTTTAACATATCGTTTATCGGTTAAATCACTAAAATACACAATTGCTTCTTGAATAACGCTTGTCAAATATTGATCTCGATAATTTTTCTTTGCTTCTACTAGATAAGACTTCGCAACTTTTCGAATTGCCCATTGTCGAAACAAAGTATTTAGCTTTTCTTTTTCTAATTCAACCTGATGTGTCTTTTTCGACAGTTCATTTGATCCTTCTAATGAATTAATGGCAGCTTGAACTTCTGCTAGATTATTTCGAATATCCTCTAAATCTTCTTCTAATTTTTTTAAGCTAGCGTTTTGCTCTTCTTGCTTTTTCACATAATACTCATTTAATTCTAATCGCTCAAAGTAAGATTCAAATCCATCTGGAAAAATATTGATTAACTGATTTTGTAATTCTTTGTTTCTCTCTTTTAATGATGTTCGCTCTTTATACAGAGCAGCATTTTGATAGAATGATTCTTCGTCTGTCACATTGGCTTGTATTAACAATTTATCTATTGATTCTTGATAAATCGAGATAGATTTTTGAAGTTGTTGTTCAAGATTTCTTTCTTCTTGCCAAAGTGCTCTATAATGTCGATAATCTTGGAGTGTCCGGTTATGCTGCTCATTTATGGCTTGTAGTTGTACGAGGACACTTTCCGGATCATCTAAATCTAATTGATTATTATTATTTATAGCCCATTGTTCACATTGTTTAATATAATTATCTACCTTTGTTGATTCTTGTAAATAAAGTTGTTCATTTTCTTTCAATTGTTCATATAGTTGAAGTAGGCGCTGCAAATGATGATATAAATCTGGCCAATAATCAACTTCAATTGAAACTAAAAAAGGATACTGGGTAACTTGTTCCTGCTTCTGTTGATCTAGATGTTCAAATCTTTCATAAATATTTGTCTGTTTTCTTTTCCACTCTATCCACGCTAACTCATTATCTTGTATCTTTTTATTTAATTGTTCGATTTCGCTTTGTATAGCCTCTTGCTCTTCTAATATATTTCTTGCCTCATAATATTCTTCTATGGTTACATCAACGAAAGCAACCAAGCTAGGATCATTAATATCTGACATTCCTTGTATCATATCAATTGTTTGTTTATTTATACGTAGTATACTTAAGCCAAAACCAATTACGATTATGGATACTATAGTTAACCAAAACTCTGTAAAAACAAATGAAGTTACCATAAGGATACTTGCTATAACAATTGTACTGTATAATATACGTTTGTTAAGATTCTTTTTTTGTAGTCTTGTCTTTTGCCATTCTTGATGTACTTTTTGATTTTCAGCTTGTAAAACCTGACTAGTTTGGTAAGCATCAATTCTTTGTCGTAATTCATCTACATGCGCATCATGTAATAATTGATTCTTCAATTGCTTATATTGCCCATTTAGAAATTCTTTTTCTTCATTCAGCTGACTTTTTTGTTGTTCCAATTGCTGTTTTTCATAGTATAACTGCTCAGCATTTGCTCTTATTTTCCCCCATTGTTTTTCTATATAAAAAGGCAATGCTAATTGATCTAGTTCGGATTTAGACAAGTTCACATGTAATTGTTGAATCTCCTCATCTAATCTTGCTTTCTGTTTTGAAATAAGTTTAACTAATCTCTTTTTCTCTTCAATAGCAAATTGAACCTCACTTAACTCGTTCAGCAACTCATATAATGGTTCTTGGGTTGAATTAGGCAATAAACGTTCGTTTACTTCTAACATTTTTTCATGATATTTTTCAATATTATTTTTTCGTGTACTTCTTTCACTTCGAAGAGGAAGAATAAGCTTTCTATATTGGTCCATTCTCTCTACGCCATGTTCAGGAAAGGCATCTACATGATTCGAATTATTAAGTTGATTTTCGATTCTTTTTGCCTCTCTCAATAAAGGTAAAGCTTGTATCAACGTATCAAGCTTCTTACGTTCTTGATGGAGCTTCACAATTTCTTCTTGTACTGACTGATAACGTTCTTGTAAATAGTGCTTTTTTTCCACTTTATTGTGATATGTACCTTCGTTCTTTTTTAATTCATCTAGATGTTTAGATTGCTGTTGTAATGATGTTAATTGTTCGTTTATCTCTGGCTTTCTACCAGAAGGTTTATATAAATTTCCTATTTCCTGATCCAAGCGCTTCTCTACGTCATATATAATAGAAGATCCCGTTAATCCTATACTTAACAATATTTCATTAAGTTCTTCCTCTTGCATTGTTCGTATATGAGCAAGATCGGTATCTGAAAAAGAAAAAATAGATTGATATGTATCAAGCCCAATTCCGTTTAGAATTTTGCTTAACCATTGTTCATCCTTTACCGATCCATCTTCTAAAATGCAGCTTGCTTTCCCCCTACTCTCATCATCTATACGTTCAATTATGATACGTTCATGGTCTGGAGTCATTATAATCATTCGGCCACCCATTTTACTACTATTCTTCGGTTGATAGAATTTCCTTTGTTTTGGGGGCATGCCAAAAAGCATAAATAAAATAAATTGTTGTAACGTAGATTTTCCAGACTCATTTTTTCCATAAATTGTTGTGATTTCAGAGGATGAGAAAGTGAATTGTTGATCAACCCATTGTCCAAACCCGTAGATAGTTATATCTGTAATTCGCATAATTTCACCCTCTCCGAAATGCATCTTGTAAAAATTGGTCTGCTTCTTGTTTTATTGCTTCTATCTCTGATTCTGATAATGCATTGATATACTTTCTAGCTTGTCTATTTTGATATAATTCATCTACTATTGGTTGAATAGGTACCTCATCTATCTGTTTTTTTATCATAGTAAAGAATGGACTATTTTCCCCAAATTCATGACTTTTTGGAACTTGAATCGACGTACGATATATATATATCCATGGAGATTGAGTGATAGTTAACTCATTTATTATATCTATCCACTCATCAATGCGTGTCTGTTTCCAACTTTCGTATTGTTGCTCATTCATCTTTATTATTAATTCGATTAATCCGGGATTATCTAATTGAGGAAGTGACTGTAGAACAAGCGGTTCGATATTATGTAAAAATTCAACTCCAGATAAATCTAATTCTAGTTGTTCGAATCGAATTGATTCTAAAGATATAAATTGTTTTTGAACTTCAAACTCGTTCATTTCAACGAAATAGCATCCTTTTTTACCTATTTCTTTCCGATGACGACCTTGTATATTTCCTGGATAGATAATAGGTGGAGCATCAGATAGCACTTCTCTTTTATGAATATGGCCAAGTGCCCAATAATCCATGTGAGCATTCTTCAATTCTTCTAAATGAAACGGTGCATACATATCATGCTCGGTATTCGTAGTTATACTTCCATGCAATAATCCAATATGATAAGGTACTTGTTCATTTATCCGTTGATAGTGTGGAACCTTAGAATCGTATACCGCTCTATTTTCATAACTAAACCCATAGATATGTGCTATTGTCTCTTCTGTTCTATTATATGGCAAGTAAGACACGGTTTCACTTGTAAACATATGAACATTATTAGGGAATTGTACAGATAAGGAGTGTTCATTCAAATAATCATGATTTCCATAAGAAAGGAATACTTGAATGTTATATTCCTCAAGCTTTTGGAAAACATTTCTAAGTCGGACTTGTGCTTTTAAGCTTTGATTATCGGTATCATATAGATCCCCTACTAATAATAAAAAATCTACTTTATGTTTAATCGCCTGTTCTATTAAATTATCTAATGTTGTAAATGTACTTTCTTGAATTTCTTGAAAAATTTCTTCAGGTATATTTTGCAATCCTCGAAAAGGACTATCTAAATGTAAGTCTGCTGCATGAATAAATGATATCGACTCTTTCATTTCGCTCCACTCCTTCCTTTACTTCTTCTTATTATTCTACCAAACAGCAAAACAGAATGCACGTTCTGTTTGATTCGTAAAAAATATCCCCCTGAACAATTTTATAGTTCAAGGGGATAGATAACAACTGTATTATGGAGCTACTACATCATAACCTTGCTCTTCAACTGTAGCTTTTAACTGCTTAGTTGTAACTTTACTATCATCAAAATAAATTTCAACTTCCCCTGTAGAAAGATTAACCTTTGCTTCTGACACACCATCTATACCATTGATAGCACCTTCTACCGATTGTTTACAATGTCCACATGACATTCCTTGTACTTGCATTGTTTTTTTCATAAATTATCTGCCCTTTCAATGTTAAATTTTCACTTTTTTAAGCCTTAATGAGTTTGTAACAACACTCACTGAACTTAAAGCCATCGCTGCACCAGCTATCCAAGGAGCTAATAACCCAATCGCTGCGATTGGTATTCCCGCAGTATTATAACCAAAAGCCCAGAATAGATTTTGCTTTATATTTTTAATCGTTGCTTGACTAATCTTAATAGCTTTTGATACAAGAAGAAGATCTCCTCCTAAAATCGTAATATCAGCTGCTTCAATTGCAATTTCGGTGCCTGTTCCGATCGCAATTCCTATATCTGCTATTGCAAGAGCAGGAGCATCATTAATTCCATCTCCAACCATTGCGACTGCAGTTCCATCTTTTTGCAACCTTTTTATATTTTCGGCTTTCTCTTCTGGTAATACTTCAGCAATAATATGATTTATTCCAGCTAATCGTCCAATAGCTTTCGCAGTTCGTTCATTATCACCTGTTAACATAACTACTTGTATATTCATATCTTTTAATTGGTTTATAGCTTCTTTCGCATTTTCTTTAATCGTATCGGCAACAGCTACAGTACCACGGATTTTTCCGTCAATTGCAATTAGCATAGCAGTTTTTCCTTCATTTTCTAGTTCGAATAAATATTCATCTTCTTTTCTACTATCTACCTTATATTCTTTCATTAATTGACGATTTCCGACAATAATATGCTTACTGTCTACAATTGCAGTTATACCACGACCTGGAATGGCTTCAAAATCAGTTGTTGGTACTAGAGCCATTTGTTTTTCCTCAGCATACTGTGTAATTGCTTCGGCAAGAGGATGTTCTGAACCTTTTTCTGCACTTGCTAATAATAAAAGCGTCTCATCATCTCCATTAAAATCAGTGACAACTGGTTTACCATTAGTAATAGTTCCTGTTTTATCAAATACAACGGATTGAATTTTATACGCTTGCTCTAAATGTTCTCCACCTTTGAAAAGAATTCCATTCTCAGCAGCGCGGCCAGTTCCTACCATAATAGAAGTTGGAGTTGCTAACCCTAATGCACAAGGACAAGCAATTACTAATACAGCAATTAATGCTACTAAAGCAGGTTCCACTTGACTTGGTTGTACGAAGAGATACCACACAATGAACGTTAAAATTGCAATCATGACAACAACTGGAACGAAGAATCCTGAAATAACATCTGCTAATCGTTGTATTGGTGCTTTCGAACCCTGGGCATCTTCCACAGCTTTGACAATAGATGATAATGCGGTATCATTACCTACTTTGGTTGCTTCTATTTCTATTGAACCGTTTTTATTCATTGTTGAACCAATCACTTCTGTGTCCCTACCTTTTTCTACAGGTATAGACTCTCCAGTAATCATTGACTCATCAACGGATGTTTTTCCTTGTTTCACGATACCATCAACTGGTATTTTTTCTCCTGGTTTTACAATTAATCGATCCCCAACTACCACTTCTTCTAAAGGAATCATAAATTCCGTTCCATCACGTAATACTCTAGCTTCTTTAGCTTGTAAATTTAATAACTTTGTAATCGCAGTTGTTGTTTGCCCTTTCGCACTTGCTTCCAAGTACTTACCCAACAATACAAGCGTTATAATAATTGCACTTGTCTCATAATAAAGATGTGGGTGATAAGCAGGATTATTAATCGTTAATAATCCTTCATACAAACTATAAAAGTACGCTGCACTAGTACCAACTGCAACTAACACGTCCATATTTGCAGTTTTATTACGCAAATTTTTATACGCTCCCACATAGAATTGCCATCCAATCCAAAATTGAATCGGGGTGGCTAACACGAATTGGAACCATGGGTTCATGAAGAAAGTGGGAATTTCGATATTAAACAGATGTACAAGCATAGTCACTAATAACGGTAAAGATAATAGCGCAGACACAATCAATTTCTTTTTTGCTTTTACTAACTTTTTTTCTTTCTGTGATGATTTATTTTGATTCTCATTTTTTAAAACAGCGTTATATCCAATTTTTTCTATTTTATTAATGAGTTGTGACTCTTGAACTACATCTGAATAATAATAAACCGTGCCAGTTTCAGTAGTAAGATTTACATTTGCTTCTCTAACACCATCCATTTTGTTTAATACTTTTTCTATTCGATTAGAACAGGCGGCACATGTCATCCCGCTTATATCCAAATCAACCTTTTCTATTTGTACTCCATATCCCATTTTTTCTATTTTATCGGTTATATCACCATTCTTAATTTTCGTCTCATCGTATTGAATTGATGCTTTCTCGGTAGTTAAATTCACATTAGCTTCTACTCCATCCATACGATTTAATACTTTTTCTATTCGATTGGAACAGGCGGCACATGTCATCCCTGTAATATGATATGTTGACTGCTTATTAGCCATAAGACCCTCTCCTTACTTCGTAAACTGTTTTAATACACTCATTACTTCATCAATTGCTTCATCACCTTTACCGGACTTTACTGCATCACTGACACAATGTTTCATATGCCGCTCCGTAATTTCAAATCCTACTTTTTTTAATGCAGCTTGAATGGCACTAATCTGAACGAGTATATCTACACAATAACGATCCTCTTCCACCATCTTTTGTATTCCTCTCACTTGTCCTTCTATACGTTTCAAACGGTTTGTTACCGCTTGTTTTTCTGTATTCGATCTTGGATGATTTGTATGTTCTTGTAATGAATCCAATTTGATCACTCCTTCATTGTTCTAACAATACTATACCCCCCTAATGTATATATGTCAATATAAGCGCTTAGTCATTATCTATTATTTTCCAGTTTTTGCGTTTATAACATATCGTTTGCGTGAATAATACTTGTACAACATGTGAAAGGAGCTTATTGCTATGATAAAAAAATTGGGATACTTCGTTGGGGTATTTGTGCTACTGATGGGATTGTATGCTTGCAATAACGAAAGTGATATTGATGAAAATGAAGAAAGAAACATGCTTCCTGATAATGAACAAGTACCTGAAGGAGATCTCGAAGAAGATAATCAAAGTGAGCAGGAACATTCGGATCATGATGAGAGTGGTAAAATCCCTAAAGATTTAAAAGAAGCAGAGGAGTCTACCTATACTGCAGGTGATGAAGTAACAATCACCGCTTCACATATGCCAGGTATGGAAGGAGCTTCAGGAAAAATTGTTGGGGCATACGATACCACCGCTTACATGATTAGTTATCAACCAACAGATGGCGGTGAAATGGTTGAAAATCACAAATGGATAATCCAAGAAGAAATTAACAATCCAAATAAAAACCCTTATCAAGTTGGAGATGAAGTAACTATTAATGCTGAACATATGGAAGGTATGAATGGCGCAACAGCAACTATTGAAGACGGTATCGAAACAACCGTATATATGATTGATTATGTAACCGAATCTGGTGAAGAAGTTAAAAATCATAAATGGGTGACCGAGGAAGAACTTGAACCAAATTCAAATGAATCATAAGCAAACTCGTCAGGGGTTATTACTCATCATTCAATTTTCCCTATAGTTGAACTTTTTTTAACATGAGAACAACTCAGATCGTACTGTTACCATAAAAATCGTCGCCTATTATCTATAAGTGTGTATAACGAAATAGGGGAAAGTCAACCTGTGATGACTTTCCCCTTTAGATATTAATCTCATTGAATATTACTTATTCAGTGGATAATTTACTTTTCTTTTTTAGAAAGCTTCATTGCCTTTTTAAAGTCTTTCAACGAGCCCGATTTCCCATACATCAATACCCCGCCACTGTATACTTTTGCTCCTACATAAGCTAATAAAGCTATCGTTCCAATTAATAATCCGAATGATAATACAATTTCCCATATCGGAACATTAAGCATACCTACTCTTAAGAACATTATCATTGGTGCAAAAAATGGTATAAATGAGGTTACTGTTATTAAAGTTGATTCAGGCATTTCCAGCCCAAAAATTGCAATAAAGAATGCAATCATTATTAGCATGATCATTGGCATAACGAGCTGATTTACATCCTCAATACGACTAACTAAAGAACCTAACATTGCAGCTAGGGTAGCGTAGAGAAAATACCCCAGAAGGAAAAACACAACTGCATAAATATAAATAGAAATGTCATTGTTCGTTAAGCCCATATACTCGAAAAATTCTCCACCAATGTCATCCATTTGGGAACTAATCATAAAATACCCTACTCCTAAGAACAGAAGTATTTGCGTTAAACCGAGCAATGCAACACCGATAATTTTAGCAAACATATGTGTAATAGGAGAAGCACTTGATACTAATATTTCCATCACCCTTGAAGATTTTTCAATTGCTACATCCGTTGCTATCATTTGGCCATAAACAATAACAGCCATATACAGTACAAACAACATCACATATACAATACCTCGTGCTTGACTCATTTCTTCAGAAGTTCTTGCCGTTTCATCTAATTGTGTTGCTTCAAATGGTACTGGAGCGTAAATCATTTCTAATGTTTCTTGATCTATTCCTGACTGTTGAGTACCAATCGCTATTTTTAGTTGTTGAAGTTGATTTTGTAAAAATAACTGCTCTCCGCTATCCGAAATCCGATTCGCATAATAAGTACCAATAGGTAAATTATTCTCATCTGTTTCAATTACAAGAAGTCCATCGTACTCCTCTTCCTGAACAGCTTGTTTCACATCATCCTCTGATTCATTTACAGATACAATCTCTAATTCTTGGTCATTCGCAGCAGCTAGGCTTTCGTCTAATAGGTCAAAATAATTTCCAGATTCATCAATTACAGCAATCTGCTCCGAACTCTCTTCTCCATCACCAGCAAAAGTATCAATAATTGTTGGTAAATTAGCCAAACCTATAATTACTAATAACGTAATGGCAGTACTAATGATGAATGATTTTGATTTCACTTTTGATAGGTATGTATGAGATAAAACAACCCAAAACTTATTCATATGAAGCACCTACCTTTGCAATAAAGATATCATTTAACGAAGGTTCTTCAAGTTCAAATTTACGTATAAATCCTTTGCCTTGCAGAGCTTCAAATATTTGTTGTGCCACTTCTTCACTGTCAATTTGAAGCTTACATCCATCCTGTAGAGCTTTGTAAGAGGAAACTCCTGAATGGGTCCGTAAGAATTCAAACGAGACATCTCCGCGAATATGCAGATTCTTCTTTCCATATCCTTTTTTTATTTCTTGTAACGATCCATGAACAATGGGAGTTCCTTTTTGTAAAATACATACATGCTGACATAGTTCTTCTACATGTTCCATCCGATGCGAAGAAAATACAATTGATGTCCCTTGTTCTTTTAACTCAATAACCGCTTCCTTTAGCATTTCTACATTTACAGGATCAAGGCCTGAGAATGGTTCATCCAGAATCAATAGCTGTGGTTGATGAATCACCGCAGATATAAATTGAATTTTCTGTTGATTCCCTTTAGATAATTCTTCTACTTTTTTATTCAAGTATTCTGGTACACGGAATCGATCTAACCACTTTATTAATTCTTTTTCAATTTGGGGCTTTTTCATTCCTCTTAATCTGCCGAGATAAATGATTTGCTCTTTCACTGTTAACTTCGGATATAGACCTCTTTCTTCTGGCAAATAACCAATTAGATGGCTTTTTTCATAAGAAATCGATTCGCCTTTCCATGTAATCTCTCCCTCGGTAATGTCTAATAAACCAAGAATCATCCGAAATGTAGTCGTTTTACCCGCTCCATTCCCTCCAAGAAAACCAAACATCTCCTTCTCAGGAATCTCCAAAGAAAGATTAGTTACAGCAGTATGGTTGTCAAATCGTTTTGTTACGTTATTTAATTGTAACGTCATCGTTGATTTACCTCCTTCTCTCTATTATATAAACTACCTATGTCCCCATTAAAGTGTATATAATGTCCTATTTAATTACAATACTTTTTCAGACAATAAAATAAACTTTACTCCGTGGGGATATTACTGTAACACGCAGGATGAATTGCCAGAAAATACTGATATGATTTATAATAATATATAAATAATTAAAGGGGGATTGGGATGAGAACCTATGCATTAACGGTATTTTCAAAAAATGGGGAAAAGTTATTGGACACATCATTCACTGCAGAAAATGATGAATCTGCAAAAGAAATCGGACAAACTCAGCTTGAAGAAGAAGGATATATGGAACATACACATCGCTGTGTAAGTCCAGATGCAAAATTAGTGCTATTCCATCGTTAGATTACGGCCACTCAAAAAAAGGGTGCTATCCACCAAGTTTGGTAATAGCACTCTTATTAATTAATTTTGTTCAGCTGTTCCGTATAATTCTTCTAATGGTTTTGTAATGATTTGGCTAATCTCATTAATTAAATTGTTTAAGCGTTGTTCTTCTTCCATTAATTTAGAGATGCCCTCATGTTGTTGTACTGTTTCTACAACTTGTCTTGCTTTTTCCACTTCTTCTTCTGTAATTTCGATACCTTGCATTTGTTTTTCTTGAAGGCTTAGTTGAGTGTCACGGAAATCTTCAAACATTTGTTTCGCAGTTGGTTCTCCCATAACTTCTTCATATGCTTCTTTTAAGCTTTTAAACTCATCACTTTCACGTAAAGCTTGTTCTAAATTATTTGCTACATCTAGTGTATTTGCCATCCTTATTCATCCTCCTTGATTTGTCTCCATGCTACTATAACAAAGGTGACCTCTGATGTATACCAATACCTATGCGATTTTTAAAGGTAGGATAGAATTAACTTGTTATAATAATATTATGATAATTAAAAAGGAGTACTGATACATGATTCAAATGCTAAAAAAATTTTATCCCAGTGTTCGCACACTACCTTCCAATACTTCAAATCTTCCGTTAGATTATACCTGGTTTCAAACGGAACAAGGAGAAGTAGTTGGCATCCACCAAAATGAATTAACAGAGAAAGATCAAGCTTTATTATCGGCTTTTTTAACTAAATACCATGTTAACTTACCCTTACAAACGGAACGTGAGAAATTATGGAGAAAAAGATTAGGTGAAGATGATAAAGAACGATTAGAGGAAATTAACTCTCCTTTTCGATTTGTTTATTTTCAAATTCGCCAAGGCCATGTCGAACCAGATATATTTAAAACGACTATCCAAGAGTTTTTCACTGGGCCTATATCTATCCTTTGGCATAATGAATATGCAGGAATTTTAGTTGAAGAGGAAATTTCACAACTGGAAGAATCGTTAAGTTATGCGCAAATATCAGATACATTAATGAGTGAATTATACATTAAAACTGCTTTTTATATAGGACCATTCCTTAATAGTTTAAAGGATATTGTCACGTATTCAAATATATTATCTGAGCAAGCGCCTTCGAGTTTTCAATCTCATGATTCACCCGTTGTCACTTTTATAGAAGATTATCCATTTCGTCTTATTAAGAATCTAAATAAACAAAAGAAAATCCAATTAAGTAGCTGGATTTTAAAAGAGTTTACAGAGGATAAAGAAGCATTGCAAACAATACAAATATTTATTGAAAGTAATTTAAATCTTACAGAAGCTTCAAAAAAACTGTATATGCACCGAAATAGCATTCAGTATCGTCTTGATAAATTTCATGAAAGCACAGGAATTGATGTAAAACAATTTGAACAAGCCATCACCGTATATTTAGCTATTTTAGCTAATATGCACAAAACAGAATAACATCTTTGTGCATATTTACCATATCAACATTTCATCGGCTCTTGTACAATAAATGTAATCGTTAACATAAAAAATAGGGGGAATAAGAAATGGCTGAATTACGCTTAGAACATATTCAAAAGAAATATGATAAGGAAGTACTTGCAGTAAATGATTTTAACCTACATATTCAAGATAAGGAGTTTATCGTCTTTGTAGGTCCTTCTGGTTGTGGTAAATCAACTACTTTAAGAATGATTGCTGGACTAGAAGAAATTACCGATGGAGAATTTTACATCGATGAGAAAAAAATGAACGATGTTGCTCCTAAAGACCGTGATATTGCCATGGTTTTCCAAAACTATGCCCTCTACCCACATATGAACGTGTTCGATAATATGGCATTCGGATTGAAGCTTCGTAAATTTAAAAAAGAAGAAATTAAGGAACGTGTGGATAATGCAGCCAAAATTCTTGGTTTAGAAGCATACCTTGACCGTAAACCAAAAGCACTTTCTGGTGGTCAGCGGCAACGTGTTGCATTAGGTCGTGCAATTGTCCGTGATGCAAAGGTATTCCTAATGGATGAACCATTATCTAACTTAGATGCTAAACTTCGTGTGCAAATGCGAGCAGAAATTCAAAAACTACACCAACGCTTACAAACAACGACGATTTATGTAACACATGATCAAACAGAAGCAATGACGATGGCTACTCGCTTAGTTGTTATGAAAGATGGAGTTATTCAGCAAGTGGGTGCTCCAAAAGAAGTGTACGATTATCCTGAAAACATTTTTGTTGGCGGATTTATTGGTTCACCTTCTATGAACTTCTTCACTGGGAAATTAGATGGAGGAAACTTTATTACTGGTGAATCTAAATTCACTGTACCTGAAGGTAAACTGAAAGTACTTCGTGAACAAGGGTACGAAGGAAAAGAATTGGTACTAGGTGTCCGTCCAGAAGATATTCATGATGAATTAATATTTATCGATTCTTCTCCAGGTACTAAAGTAACTGCTAATATTGAAGTTGCAGAATTAATGGGCGCAGAATCTATTCTTTATTCTAGTGTTGATGGGCAAGAATTTGTAGCTCGTGTTGATTCACGTACAGATGTTAAAGGCGGAGAAAGTATTGATCTTGGATTTGATTTAAACAAAGCACATTTCTTTGATAAAGATAGTGAACAACGCATTAAATAATTCCTAGCATATCCGGGACAACAGTTTTTATCGATAAAAAATCTTCTTTTCAAAAATAGAAAGGGAAGCCCAGTTAGACTTCCCTTTCAGCCATTTATTTTATTATTTTAGATTTAGCCATGCAATTGTTGTTGAGCAGTTTGAACAAGACGTTTAGTAATCTCTCCACCTACAGAACCGTTTGCACGAGAAGTTGTATCAGCACCTAAAGACACACCAAATTCTTGAGCGATCTCATATTTCATTTGATCTAGAGCTTGTTGTACTCCAGGAACTACTAATTGGTTTGAATTGTTGTTAGCCATTAATATCACCTCCTGTAAGACTATTGTCTGCACATCCTCAAAACTTATCACAAATAAACATTGGTAATTTGTAGGAGAAATGTAATTATGGCGATACAAGCTTGTTAAATATGTAATTTAAGCCTTGTATTTATGTAAAAAAGTATCCATTTACCTTTGATAAATGGATACTTTTTAATCATTACTTTATTTAGGATATGTCATTTCTTCTGGATTAACATACTCATCAAACTGCTCTTCCGTTAATAATCCTAATTCTACAGCAGTCTCTTTTAATGTTGAATTATCCGCAAATGCTTTTTTTGCTATTTTCGCTGCATTTTCATACCCAATATGTGGATTTAAAGCAGTAACTAACATTAATGAATCATTTAGATTCTTTTCAATTTGCTCATGATTTGGTTCGATTCCAACAGCACAACGCTCATCGAAAGATATAATGCTATCTGCTAATAATTGACTTGATTGTAAGAAGTTGTATGCTATTACTGGTTTAAAAACATTTAATTCAAAGTTCCCCTGACTAGCGGCAAAACCAATTGCAGCATCATTTCCCATTACTTGTGTTGCTACCATTGTAACAGCTTCACTTTGTGTTGGGTTAACTTTACCCGGCATAATTGAACTTCCTGGTTCATTTGCAGGTATTGTTATTTCACCAATTCCACAACGAGGGCCACTAGCTAACCAACGGACATCGTTGGCAATTTTCATTAAATCTGCTGCTAATCCTTTTAGTGCACCATGTGCATAAACGGTTTCATCATGACTTGTTAATGAATGGAATTTGTTTTTTGCGGATACAAATTTCTTATCTGTAAATACACTAATTGCCTGGCAAACTTTCTCTGAAAAATCAGGATGTGCATTTAGACCAGTACCTACTGCTGTTCCACCTATTGCTAACTCACGAAGATGCTCTAAACTCTCTGAAATCATTGTTTCTGATTTCTCTAACATACGATGCCAACCACTAATCTCCTGGCCTAATGTTAACGGAGTCGCATCCTGTAAATGTGTACGACCAATTTTAACAATATCTTCAAAAGCAACTTGTTTTTCTGAAAACGTATTTTTCAACTGGTTTAATGCTGGTAATACTGTATCTTCTAATTTCAATACAGCAGCAATATGCATTGCTGTTGGATATGTATCGTTAGAACTTTGAGATTTATTTACATCATCATTTGGATGTAATTTCAAATCACTTCCTTGTTCTTGTAACCATTTATTACCTACAAAAGCTAATACTTCGTTTACATTCATATTACTTTGTGTTCCACTTCCCGTTTGCCATACGACTAATGGAAAATGATCTGTAAGTGAATCGTTTAATACTTGATCAGCAGCATATTGAATAGCTTTCATTTTATCTTGTTCCATTAAGCCTAATTTGAAATTAGCTTCTGCAGTGCTACGTTTTAATATTGCAAACGCTTTAATAATTTCGACTGGCATTTTTTCATTTCCAATTGGAAAATTTTGCTTACTACGTTGCGTTTGTGCCCCCCAATATTTATCAGCAGGAACTTGAATCTCCCCAATTGTATCTTTTTCAATACGATAATCCATTTTATTTCCTCCCTTTGTTAAATCCTCAATGATAGTGTATCAAATTTTTTAATATTTTTCGATTTCTTTCCGTCCATGGTAAAATATATCATAAATAACTGAAAATTGTATATTATGGGAGGATTTTTTCATGCCGAATATATGGACGCATATCTTATTTGCTGAAGATGCATGCAACTCTGTGGATCTATCTATATATACTGGACCTGCTTTAAATCTTGGGGCACAAGGACCAGACCCTTTTTTCTATTATCAATTTTGGCCCTGGGTAAAAGAAGGGCCAGTACAACAGTTAGGAACAACTTTACATACAAAACAATGCGGAGAATTTTTGCAACAATTAATACAGAGGGCAAAAAAGTGTAATATTCAAGTCCAAGCTTATGTACTAGGTTTTATTACGCATCACATACTAGACCGTCATACACATCCATTTATTCATTATCATGCGGGTTATGAAGGCAGTAATCATCAAAAATTGGAAGTAATTATTGATACAATCATGATGCAAAAATTAAGAAAAAAAGAAGCATGGAAATTTCCCGTTTATCTAGACATTGATGTAGGAGATTCTCTACCATTAGATATACACCAAATACTAGAGCAATCGATCAGAAATATCTATCCGGATCTAACTCCACCTGATGATTATATTAAAAAACCTTATCATGATATGAAATTGGCACATAAGATACTTGCCGATCCTTATTTATGGAAAAATAAATTACTTAGTAATGTTATATCTTCTTACTCGCATCAGCCGATTCGATCAAGTATCGATTACCTTAATGAGGGTCATAACATATGGCATCATCCTGCAACATATGTTCCTTCAACAAGAAGCTTTTTAGAACATTATGAGGATGCACATGAAGAAATATGTAAATTACTGCCACTCATACACCAGTACTGGGTAAATCATAATTATAATGATAATAATCTGATAAACGACATTATCGGCAATATTTCCTATGATACAGGCATGCCTCTTTCACTTGAGCTAGAAAACATATATTCAAATCCAATCATATAGAAACGTAATATAAGGACCAGAGGCATGACCAATTCGAGAATTTCGATTATTTAGTTTATCACACTCGTTTCATTTTAAAATCAAGTCAGAAAATAAGCAGTTAAAATATGTCCCTCTTATGAGTATCTGGCAGAACTGATGTAAAGGGAAAAACAAAATCCAATCCTATGATTAATACCAAAGGGTGTTGCTTATGGATACCGAGTTTTAGGAAGTGAAAAAGCCACAATCATTTACTTTACGACCGTATCGTATAATAAAAATGATTCTGATGAAAAACGAATAGCTTGGAATAACCCAACGATTAATTTCAATTGACACCACCTTTAAATAAGGATAAAAACCCCCTACTTTTGGATTAGTACCATCTACAGTAGGGGGTTTACTTACATTCTACTATTACTTTGTTTTAACAATCACATCATCTTTTGGATTAGATGCTTCTTTTGCTTCCAAAATACCTTTATTAATATCAACAAATCGTAATAAAATGATACCTGCTACAAAAAAGAAAATCAACGATAATATGCCGAGTCTACTATTACCAGTTAAATGTCCAATGGTTGCGAACATAAATGGTCCAACTACTGCGGCAAATTTTGACGAAATTCCATAAAAACCAAAAAACTCTGCATGTTTTCCAGCTGGAATCATTCTTCCGAAGATAGACCTACTTAGCGATTGGGCACCACCTTGTACCATACCCACAATAATTGCCAATAAGTAAAAATGAAGTGCAGAATTCATAAAATAACCGATAATAACAATTCCAAGATAGGTAAATAAGGTAATATATAGAGCATTTTTTGGATTTATTTTCGTTGCTAACCAACCAAAGAAAAAAGTAAATGGTATACCAACAAATTGTGTAATTAATAACGCTATAATTAAATCATTTTGAGCAATTCCTATTTCACTTCCATATACTGTCGCCATTCGTATTATGGTTGAAATACCATCATTGTATAACCAGAACGCAATTAGAAATATAACTAGTTGTTTATATTGTTTTATTTCACGAAAAGTATTTCCTACTCTATTGAATCCAATCGCAACATACGATTTAGTTCTCGTAACTTGTTGCTTTTTTTCCTCTTTAATATTTTTCAATAATGGTATAGCAAATATAAACCACCAAATCCCTACAGAAGCTAGAGCTAGCCTTGTAGCCCACTCGGTATTAGGTAGACCGAATACGTCTGGGCTTAAAATCATAACAACATTGATTGCAAGTAAGATTCCTCCTCCGATGTAACCAAAAGCAAATCCCCCAGAGGAGACCTTATCCATCTCGTCTTTATCAGCAATTTCAGGTAAGAATCCATCATAAAAAACATTTGCACCAGAAAAACCGATAGAACCAATGATGAATAGTAGTGATGCAAATATATAATCTCCTTCTCCTATAAACATCATTAATAAACTAGCTATAATTCCCATAAAAGCAAAGAAACGTAGGAACTTCTTCTTTGCTGCAGAAAAATCACTAATTGCACCAAGAATTGGGGCAAGAATAGCAACGATTAGCACAGATATTGATTGTGAATACCCCCAATAGCTAGTGGCCAAATTGTCATCTAATCCAGATGCGGCAACAGTTGAATAATATACAGGTAAGACTGCCGCCATGATGGTTGTTGCAAATGCTGAATTTCCAAAGTCATACATCATCCAGCTACGTTGTATCTTTTTTCTACTCTTTAAATCCATCTATTCTCCCCCAATACTAGACTTTTTTCATTTCTAGTGACGCAGCAGCTTCATTCGTCGCCTCAATTGCTTCTGTTAAAACGCCCATTCGACTAGCTTGTTGTTCAACTGTAGCTTCCATCTGTTCCATAGTAGCAGTATTCTCTTCTATTATTGAAACAAGCCGGTCTAGTGATTGATCTATTTCTATGGAAGATGTTTGAATGTTATGACCACGGTGGCGTAAATCAGCAGTGTAATTTAAAAATCGTAAAATTTCTTTTGAGATAATTGAAAAGTTGTCGCTTGCTTTGTTTACTCGCTTGACGCTCCGTTCCAACTTCTCTCCATTTTGATACACTTCTTGTTGTGTGTGAATAGCACCTTGTTGTATCCCTTCCATATTAATCTCAATCTTTTCTGCTGTAGACTTTGATGTTTCTGCAAGTTTACGAATCTCTTCAGCTACAACCGCAAACCCTTTTCCTGCCTCACCAGCTCGTGCCGCTTCAATGCTTGCATTCAATGCTAGTAAATTTGTTTGTGAAGCAATACTTTGTATTTCCGTAATAAATTCGGTACTCTCTTTAATTGTACGCTCTAATTGTTTCATATTTGTTGATAAATCGTTAAAAGATTGTTGAAATCCATCCATCATTTCATTCAATTCACCGATAGATTGAGATCCAGACTTTGATAACGCTTCCAAATTATGACCGTCATTTTTTAGTTTTGTAAATAAATCAATCATATGTTTAATTTGCTGATTCGTCATTTCTGTAGTCTCTGAAATTGTCGTAGCGGCTTGTGACTGAATTTGTGTTGCTTCATTCATTTCTTTAAAGGCATCTCGCATTTCCATCATGGATTGAAAGTTCCAATGACTTTCCTTTTCAATTACTTGCATTTTCTGATGAACTTGAGATACACCGCTCTTTACTAACTTAGACTGTTCCATTTGACTATCTGTAAGCTTTTTACTTTCTTCTAACAACTTCTCTGCATTTATCAGTAGCATTTGAGTGATTTTCACCTGAATAAATAAAACAATAAATACTAGTGTATAAAAACAAGTGTGATAGCCATAGAACGTGAATCAAATCCAATAGCAGCACCCTTTTCTAACACGAAATAGCTAAGTAGTAGCAACCCAACCACTCCACCAGTAATTAAAGCTGGGATAGAAAGTGATAAAGCAGAAACCGCCAACAGATAAAACATAAATAACATATTTGTTACATACGCTGAACTCATCATTACGATTAATGCTACTCCGGTAATAGCAACAATAACTATATAAGGAATAAAGTGAGTATTTCGTTCACTTCGATTTAATACCCAAATTATGATAAGACCAATTACCCCCCCTATAAAAATTGCTAAAATATTAGCAATCGGAGCGCCCACAACTAGTTCTGCCCCTACTCCTAGTAAAATTGAAAATAATAGTATGTAAAAAATAATTGTATACTGTTTCTTTACTATAGAATTTTTATTATTCATCTTTTTTCCTCCATTTTTTCATATTCCATTTAATTTATTTTTCTACCAGCAAAATAATTCACCTCCAAATTAAATTCAAAAAAAGCCTTACCTGTTGAGGCAAGGCATAATCAATATTTTATTCCCAAACAAACTGCTTGTACTCTTGGCTTAACTTCCGGAACAATTGTATATTATTTTGATCGATGGAGCTATTTAAGGCTTCTTCCAATTTCGTCTTATTCCAATTGAAGCATAGCTCATCTAACATCAATCTTGAGAACAAGCTTGTTTCAAATGAAATCTCGCGTTTAGCCTGTAATGGTTCTCCTGCATAGCGAAATATACGATATACTGTTTTAGCCTTCCTCATGGAATAGGCCCCCTTTGTTCCTTTTAACCATTATCCTTAATTTTCTAATAAATTGCAACCTTCTTATTTAATTTTTAATATATTAATTAAAAAGTGTTCATCTTTTTCAATTTAGCTAAAAAGCATCCGTTTGTAATGAAATTTAAAGCAGGTAACATTCGGATAACACACAAAATATCGTATTATGAAATTGGTTCTATTAATAAAATTTGTATTTTTACTAATGATATGTTGTATCAAGGAAACTTCCTTTAGAACTTTCAAGACCTATGGCTATATGCTTGTTTGTTTCTCTAGACCCACCAGTAGAAGGTTTGGTAGACTATATAAGCTATAAATAAAGTGTATTTATTACACGCTGGAGGATAAGAGAAAATGAATCGTTCAGATCATTTAAAACAAGGTGAAAAAGGTGCATGGCTAAGTATCATTGCTTACCTTATACTTGCTTCATCAAAACTATATATTGCTTCCATCGGAAACTCGGATGGATTACGAGCAGATGGATTAAATAATCTAACCGATATTGTCACTTCTGTTGCTGTACTAATCGGACTTAAAATTGCCCGCAAACCGCCTGATGATATCCATCGTTACGGTCACTATCGTGCAGAAACAATTGCTTCCTTATTCGCAGCATTCATCATGATGTTTATCGGGCTCCAAGTCATCATCGAAGCTGGACAAAAACTAATCAATTCATCTTACACACAACCTGATATGTTAACAGCTTGGACTGCCATTTTTGCTGCGGTAATTATGTTGTTTGTGTATCGATTTAACTTACGATTATCAAAAAAAATTGAGAGTGGATCTTTATATGCGGCAGCTATGGATAATAAGGCAGATGCTTTAGTCAGTATCGGAGTATTTATTGGTATTATCGGCGCTCAATTCGGTTTATTTTGGCTAGATCCACTAACTGCTGGAGTTGTAGGTATCATTATTTGTAAAACTGCTTGGGATATTTTTAAAGATTCCACGATTACATTGACCGATGGCTTTGATGATGAAAAATTAACAGAAATAAAAGAAACAATAGATAAAGACCCTTCAGTACTACGCGTTGATGATATTAAAGGCAGGATCCATGGAAACCAAGAACTTCTTGATATAACGATTCATGTAGATCCTAATTTGACAGTTGCTGAAGGTCATGAAATCACTGATCGTATTGAAGAATATTTATACGATAAGCATCGAATTTCTCATGCGCTCATTCATATTGAGCCATTCGAAGAAAAATAGACTTTTTATCATTAAATCCCCTAAGACTTTTTCATTTTAGCCTTAGGGGGATTTATCATTTTTATAATTATAGTTTAAAAATAATTTAGTATCGCTTAGATAAAATAACAAAGGAAGAAAATACAGTGATGATCATCAATGAAGCCATCAAAGTTACCGTCTGGTATCCAGACAAACTCAACACTTCAAATTGAAACATTAACATTAATATTAAACTATATGCTACAAAGAAAGAGTAACTGAAAAACATCCCTCTCTCCTTTATCGCTTTTGTACGTTCATCGTTTTTTTTGAACTGCGGATATAAATAAGCTAAACAGAAACACATGATGGATAGTGATAACTGGATTAGTTCATGGCCCTGTAAAAATCCTAGTGAATATATGGATGCTGATGAAAGAATACCAGTATATAACAAAAACAAACACCCCATAAATGTAAAAAAACGTCTACCGGCTTTACTGTTCAAATAAATTATAACCTTCCCCTTTCCTTATTCTTCCTCTAATATAAAAACTTCTTCTACACTAGTTTTAAAACATCTAGCAATTTGAATGGCTAGAGGTAATGAAGGATTATATCTTTCTTTTTCTATTGAAATAATGGTTTGTCTTGAAACATTAAGCATTTCTGCCATTTGAGCTTGAGATATGTGATGAATTTCACGAAATTCTTTCATTCTATTCTTCAAATATGCTTCTTCCCTTCTAGTTCAAATCATAAAGTAAAGGAAACTTGACGTCAAGTTTCCTTTACTTTATATATTATAATATTTTCAGCCTTTGAAAACTATAAATTTATCATGATATATATTGATAATATAGAACCAATAACAACAAAAACAACATTTAACCCAAACAGTGATAGCAAAATTGCTATTAGTCCACCTAGTAATCCTACAAAAGGTCGATCAGGTACTACTGATAATACACCTGGAAAAATTAAAGCACCTAGTGCAGCATATGGTATTGCCAGTAACCAACGATTAACCCACGGTCGGAATTGCACCTTCTCAACTATAAATACAGGAATTAAACGTGGTAGCATTGTAACAATAAACATACCAAGAATCATTGCGATAATCATGCTTCATCCTCCTTCAACAAAGGAATTCCAACCATTCCACCAAAAATAGTTCCATATACAATTGCCCATCCTGTACTAATTCCTAATTGAAGACAACCCCAATGAATAAACATTGCTACTACCGCAATGTAAGCTACTTTGATATCTTTTTTTGCAGATGGTATTAATAGCCCAATAAACATTGCATAAAGTGCAATCCCCATACTTTGACTTAGAGCAGGAGGAATTATTTCACCTAATAATCCACCAAATAATGATCCTATTACCCAGGAAATATACGCAAATCCGATAATTGTTCCATAAAACCAAATTCCTTGTGCTTTTTTTCCTTCTTCAGGATACATGGAAGACACCGCAAAGGTTTCATCCGTTACACCAAGCGATAATGGCAATTTTTTATGGAGTGGAATTGCTTTTAATACATTCATCATCGATAAGTTCATAATAAAATGTCTGAAATTCAAAACAAATGTTGCAATAATAATTTCAATAATACCAGTTCCAACAGCAATCATATTTACTGCCATAAACTGACTAGCTCCAGCAAAAACCGCTGCGCTCATCCAAGTTAATTCAAATAAAGATAAACCTACTTGGCTAGCTAGCACACCATATGTAATTGCAATTGGTAAATATCCAAGCATAATTGGAAAGCCAGCTTTTAATCCTCTTTTCATAATTGTTAGTGGTGATTCTACTTTCATTGTTGATGGCATCTGCATTATGGTTTCTCTCCAAATTAAAATTTCTTTTTTCACGATGAGCAGTTTACTGCACTCCCTAATTTCAGAAAAAAATAGTATTAATATTCTGATATGTGTTACTCATCATTAACGACATTGCTATCTCCTAATAAAATTTTGATTTAATTATAACTAAATTACCAATATTTAAAAAGGAAAATTTGGTTATTGACAATACTAGCTAGATGGTTGTATAGTCAGTATTAACAATTTAATACTACCGGCAATTAGAGATTCGAAGTAGATTTTGAATTTAGCAGTACAAGAGACAGAGTGGTTGCTGAAAACTCTGGCTGATTCATATCGAATTACAAATTTCAGTTATTAGGATTGTAAGCATGTGAGTGGGTGGAATTTTTTCCATCAACCAGGGTGGTAACGCGGAGTACATAGCTTCGTCCCTTATTGAAGGGACGAGGCTTTTTATATTTAGGAGGAAAGATTATGAAACCAATTTCGGCTAAACACAAACCAGCTTTTTGGGAAGCATTGTTATTTTTTATATTTATAATTATATTTATTAGCTACTTTATAATCGGATTAGAAACAACACCGCATATTCCCATTTTAATTGGAATGTTATTATTAATTTGTTATGGATTATTAAAAAAGATTAACTTCTCTTCACTCCAAGATGCAATGGCAACTGGAGCTTCTTCCGGGATGGGGGCAATTTTTCTTTTCTTCATCATCGGGGTATTAATTAGTAGTTGGATGATTAGTGGTACTATACCTACTTTAATAAATACGGGTTTCTCATTAATTGGCACTATGTGGTTTTACGCGATTGTCTTTGCAGTTACTTCAATAATCGGGATTTCCCTAGGAAGTTCCCTTACAACTACAGCAACAATTGGAGTAGCTTTTATCGGAATGGCAGGAGCTATGGATGCATCACTTGCTATTACAGCGGGTGCTATCGTTTCAGGTGCTTTTTTTGGAGATAAGATGTCACCATTATCAGATACAACGAATCTTTCTTCTTCTATAATCGGAGTAGATTTATTTGACCATATTAAACATATTAGTTTAACTACTATACCAGCATTCATTATTTCATTTATTGTGTTTGCATTCCTATCTCCTAGTCAAGATACATCCATTAGCAATGTAGAAGCTTACCGAGAAGCTTTATTAGGCAGCGGTCTCCTACATTGGGCTTCTTGGATTCCTTTAATTATATTAATTATATGTACTATATTTCGAATGTCAGCATTTCTGGCTTTATCATTAAGTAGTTTGATCGCAGTAATCATTGGAAAAATTACAAACGGTTTTACGTGGAAAGAAATTACGAACGCTTGGTTTAATGGATTTACTGGGACAACGAACTTTGAACCTGTAAATGAACTATTAACTCGAGGCGGAATAAATGGAATGTTATTTACTATTTCATTAGTAATATTAGCCTTAAGTTTTGGAGGATTGCTGTTTGTTACAGGCATTATTCCGAGCTTATTAAACAGTTTCCAAGAGAAATTACAACGTGCAAGATCTATCATTGCATCAACCGCAGGTACTGCTATTGGAGTTAACGTACTTATCGGTGAACAGTATTTATCTATATTATTAACTGGAGAAACGTTTAAACCTATATATGAAAAAGCTGGGTTAACAAAGCGCTCACTATCGCGCACACTGGAAGATGCAGGTACAGTAATTAACCCATTAGTTCCTTGGAGTGTATGTGGAGTATTTATAGCAGATGTACTTGGTGTACCGGTACTTACCTATTTACCATTTGCATTCTTCTGCTTGCTTAGTCCAATCATTACAATTTTGTTTGGAGCTAAAACAGCAAAAAAATAAAATACAAATAGAATGATGTTTGATTTTTTTCTAACTTCCCCTTTTTTGAATATGCCTTACCCGCTTGAAAGTGAGAAATTACTTTCCTTTACAAGCGAGATAAAAGACCCCAACTGCATTTTTTAATACAGTTGGGGTCTTTGCTTGTTATTTATCTTGTTCTGTAAAAATATGTGGTCCATTTTCTGTAATGACAATCTGATGTTCAAACTGAGCTGAACGTCCTTTATCGATTGTTCTTGCAGTCCACCCATTATCATCCATTTTGCTTTGCCAAGCCCCTTCGTTGATCATAGGTTCGATTGTAATTACCATGCCTTCTTTTAAACGAAGTCCTTTGTTTGGCAATCCATAGTGAGGAATATGTGGATCCTCATGAATAGTCGGTCCAATTCCATGTCCTGTAAAATCACGTACTACCGAAAATCCTTCCGCTTCAGCATATGTTTGAATTGCATGACCGATATCACCTATTCGATTACCTGGCTTTGCCTGTTCAATACCCTTATAAAGAGCTTCTTTGGTTACATTGATTAACCGTTTCCCTTTTTCATCTACATTTCCGACAGCATATGTCCAAGCTGAATCAGCTAGACCACCATTTAAATTTACCACCATATCAATTGTTACAATGTCTCCATCCTCCAATGGTTTTTCAGAAGGAAATCCATGGCAAATTTCATCATTTAATGATGCACAAATTGCATAAGGATAACCATTATAGCCTTTTTGCTCAGGAGTAGCTCCATGTTTTTCTAAGAAACCTTCTACAAAGTTATCTATTTCAATCGTTGAAATACCTGGTTTAATTATTTTTGCAATTTCTCTATGACAGGCAACGAGAACATCTGCAGCAGCTTGCATTTGCTCTACTTCTCGTTTACTTTTTCTTGAAATCATTAATCTCTCCCTCTCCAATTCTATCTTTAAGTACGTTATACTAATACTATGCATAGTTCATTCGTTGGTTATTCCAATGTAAATTTTAACATATGTATTTTTTTTCGAACAGTAATACAGACTTATGGAAAGCGAGGGAACACATTGATAGAAATAAACCATGTTACAAAAGAATTTGAGGGTAAGACAGCCATCCAAAATTTAAATTTGACAATTCCTAATGGTAAAATCATTGGTTTCTTAGGACCAAATGGCGCTGGAAAATCCACCACCATTAATATGATGACAGGGATTTTACCAATTGATTCTGGCTCCATTACTTTAAATGGACTTGATATTGAAAAACGACCACTAGAAGCAAAAAAAATATTCGGGTTAGTTCCAGATCGTTCTGATATGTTCCTTAGATTAAAAGGAATGGAATATTTAAATTTTATAGCAGATATTTATGAAATACCGGCTGATATAAGAAAAGAGAGAATTGAATACTTTACCAAACAATTTTCTATTCACGATGCGTTAGGAAATTACATACAAAGCTATTCTCATGGTATGCGTCAAAAAATAATGGTAACGGGTGTACTATTACATGATCCAGATATTTGGATTCTTGATGAGCCTTTAACCGGATTAGATCCTAAATCTTCTCATTCTTTAAAACTTATGATGCGAGAACACGCTGATAAAGGCAATACAGTCTTTTTTTCTAGCCACGGACTTGAAGTAGTTGAACAATTATGTGATGAAGTTGCAATTATTAATAAAGGTAAACTTATTTTTTATGGGACGATGGAACAACTTCAAAAAGAATATGCAACAGATCAATCGCTTGAAAATGTATTCTTGGAGTTGACCAATGATGAGTAAGACATGGAAAGTCATACGTATTATGCTAAAGATGCAATACACTTCCACGGGCAAAAATAACTATGCATGGCTATATATCGTAGCCGGATTATTTTTCATTCCATTTCTCGGAATAATTTTCACACTATATAATAATTTAATTAGTGCCATTTATAACGTGTTTGCGCCTTTACAACAGCAATCAATGATACTAGGTTTACTGTTCATCGGCATGAGTATTGTCCTATTTATTACTTGTATTGTTTCTGTATTAACCGCTTTTTATTTTGCAGATGATGTAGAAGCGTACATTCCTTTTCCTTTACATCCATATCAAATTTTATTAGGAAAAGCAGCAAGTCCTTTTATTTACTCATACTTATTATCAGGGATTACCTACTTACCCATGATGATTATTTACGGGAATATTAGTAATGGCTCAATACTTTATTATATTTATGGAATCCTTTTATTCATTCTATTGCCAGTAATTCCTTTTGTAATTGCTTCTGTGATTTTAATGTTTGTCATGCGTTATGTAAATATCGCTAAAAATAAGGACCGCTCAAAAATATTTGCAGGTGTATTCTCACTTACTGCTATTATTTTAATAAATGTGGTAGTACGACTCAATACTGATGAATCTAAATTAATGGAGTCCATTAGCCAAACAATGCAAGAACAAGAAGGCTTATTACAATGGATTACATATTTCTATCCACCAGCATGGTTTTCAGCGAATAGCTTACATCAAGCAGAATCAATAAATGGTTTTCTTTTCATATTGTTAATGATAATACTAAGTGGATTAGCAATCATGCTATTTGCATTTCTGGGTCAAAAATTATATTTAAAAGGTGTCCTTGGGATGAGTGGAGGTAGTAGTGGAAAAATGTCTGATAAAGCATTAGATAGATCCATTGCTTCTCAACCGATTTGGCAATCCTATATTAAAAAGGATTTACGTATTCTCTTACGAACACCGACTTTCCTTACCCAATGTGTCGTCCAATCTTTATTCATGCCAGTATTTTTATTGGTGATTTTCTTTTTGGATTTTGGAAGTGGTATAGCAGGAGAAATTACAGGTTCAGTACTAGAAAAAAATGTACTGTTATTACTGTTTATCGTTACCGTTTTTATGGTAAGCATCAATATGACTGCTGCAACAGCTATTTCTAGAGAAGGAAAAACGTGGAAAGCTAATTTATTTCTTCCACTTAATCACAAACAAGTTATTCATAGTAAATTGATTGTCTCTTGGATAATAGGTCTATTACCAATGATATTACTATTCATTATTGGTATTGTTATAGGACTCCCAATAACGGTACTTATCTTATGGGGGGGATTATTCCTTGCAATTAATTGGTTTTCTAGTTGTATTGGACTCATACTCGATATGAACCAACCAAAATTAAATTGGACAGATGAACAAGAATTATTTAAAAATCGATTTGTTCCGTTTTTTGGATTTCTTATGCAAGTTGTTATTTTTGGTTTGATTATCATAATACTATGGAATATCGAAGTATCAAATGTTTATCTCCTAGCCGTTATTCTTTTCGCTGTCATATCAATAGGAATATTTTTAGCTCATCGGTATATGTATAAAAGAATCAATCAAAATGTATTTCAAGAAATTAATTTCTAATAAAAAGCTTGTAGCGTTTGCTACAAGCTTTTTTAGATTTCGTCGTTTTTAAAGTTTTTAAAAATTATTGACTACCAGCCGTAGCCGCCACCACAATAGCCACCGCCATTGCCTCCATTAGAGTACGCAGTTCCTATGATGACAAGTAAGATAAATAGCACTACTAGCAAAGCAAAGCCAGCGGAGCCAAAGTTTTCACCATGTTCTTTACCCATGTTTGTTACCTCCTCTATATGAATCTAATTTACTTTATGCGAATTCATCAATTTTGGGAGGGCGAATAACTATTTTTTTATTTTCCATAGATAAATTTTTTCTTAGATGTAATCTTTTACATCATAGATTTTTCCATTTTTTATTTTCTCATCTGTCATAATATCGATGAGCACACCTGCAATTAAATCTGTGTCCTTCAATAAATTATTATCCTTTAATCCTTTGAAATCTTCCACATCTTTAAAAGCCTCTTTTGAGCTAGAACGTATTGTTTCTTGCATATTCGTATCCATTACTCCAGGACTAAAAGCAATAATTTTATGCCCAGTCTGCTCTTCATCTTGTTCTAGAGCGACCGTTTCTGTATACATGTTCATACTTGCCTTAGAAGAACAGTAAGCACTCCATCCAAATTTGGGCTTTTGTGCCGCTCCAGAAGTTACGATTGCAGTAATTAGCGTTACTTCATGCTCCTCTGCTTTTTTTAAATAATAATTTGTGAAGGCCATTGGAGCGAATGAATTCACCTGTAAATGCTTTTGTAATGCAACATTTTTAATGTTTTTCGCTTGTTCTATTGGATCAACAATACCTGCATTATTCACTAAATATATCGTGTCTACATCATCTTGAAAAAGAATTTCATCCATCTTGTTAAAGGTTGAATCATATTCACTTATATCCGATAAATCACAAGCTACGTGATGAAATTCTGTATTATTATTTTCAGCTATTGAATATAAGGCCTTGTTATCTGTTCGAGATACACCAATAACCATTACACCTGATTCTAAATACAGCTTCGCAATTGATTCTCCTAATCCTTTTGAAACTCCTGTAACTATTGCTGTTTTCATACGTGACCCCTCCTTAAGTAAACTTTATATTTTTCGTTTTGTAATCTATCCTTTTTTTAATTACATTTCACTCCAATAATATACAAGCGTCTCCATACCTTTATCAAAACTATCCAATGGAAAACTTTCGTTTGGTGAGTGCAAACGATCTTCAGGTGTACCGAAACCTAATAATACGATAGGAAATTGATAAATAGATTCAAGCCATTCTACTACAGGAATTGATCCACCCATGCGTAAGAATACCGTATCTTTATTAAATGCTTTTGCATAACTTTTGGCTGCTTTTTGTATCAATGGATGTGTCGGCTCCACCTTATAGGCTTTAGCAGAAAGTTTTTCTTTCTTTACTTCTACGGTAACACCTGAAGGAGAATATTTATTTACATGGTTGACTAATTTTTCCTGTATATCTACAGGATCTTGCCCTGGAACTAATCTACAAGTAATTTTTGCAGTGGCAGTTGATGGAATAATAGTCTTGGTACCTTCTCCTTGATAGCCTCCATAAATACCATTCACTTCTAAGGTCGGTCTACCCATTGTATGTTCCTTAGCTGTATATCCCTTTTCTGATGCAATTTCAGGTATACCTGTTGCTTGAATAAAGTCTTCTCCTGGTGCCTTTTCCATTAATTTACGTTCTTCATCTGAAAGTCCTTCAACATCATCATAAAAACCATCTACTGTTATCACCTCGTCTTTATCTTTTAAAGACGATAAGATATGACTTAAAGCCATAATCGGATTTCTAACAGCTCCACCGTACATTCCAGAATGTAAATCATGATCTGGTCCAGTTACTTTAATTTCAATACCAGTAAAGCCTTTTAAACCATACAAAATGGTTGGTTGATTTTTTTCTGCCATTCCGGAATCAGAGATAACTGCAAAATCCGACTTAAACTTCTCTTTATTTTCTTGCAGAAGATCATATAAATTTTCACTACCGATCTCCTCTTCTCCTTCAATACAAACTTTGACATTAACCGGAAGTTTTCCTTCTGTCTTTAAAAACGCTTCAAATACAGCGAGATGCATAAACACCTGGCCTTTATCATCACTAGATCCTCGAGCATAAATACGTCCATCTCTCACTTCTGGATTAAAAGGTTCACTATCCCATAATTCGATTGGATCAACAGGTTGAACATCATAATGCCCATATAATAATACAGTTGGTGCATCTTCTCCTGCTCCCACATATTCACCATATATGAGAGGGTGTCCATCTGTTTCTACTTTTTCAATATTTGTAAATGATAGTTCTTCTAAGTATGTAATTAGAAAATCAGCTGCTTTGTTAATATCCTGTTTATGTTTCGAGTCTGTACTTACGCTTGGTATAGACAAAAAGCGATATAACTTGCTTAACATATCCTCTCGATGTTCTTGTAAATAGGTTAATGCTTTTTCACTCATACTATTACCTCCTCAATTATCTACATAATAAAACAAACTTCGTATTACAATGATTATAGTACAACCAATGAATTGTTTCTAGCATCACTTGACCTAAAAAGAACGAAACCCAAGTATGTTTAATGAAAAATAGTCAGTACGCTCCTGTTTTTTAAGGTGGGCAAAAGTATAAATCCGAATAAATAGGTGTTGAAAAAACGCTTCACAAACATGCTCTTATCCTATGGCTACTGGTTGCCTCTGGATGCTTATGCATTGGGGGGCAAGCTTAGACCTCCCTCCAAAATTTCATATCTTATTTTATTTACAAAAAAAGACTATTCCCTAAACGGAAATAGTCCTGTAATTTACTTATTGCATCGCATTTTCTAAATCTTCAATAAGGTCATCTATATCTTCAATACCAATCGATAAACGAATAAGCCCATCTGTGATACCTAATTCTTTTCTACGATCAGAAGGAATAGAGGCATGTGTCATTTTTGCAGGTATGGATATTAAACTTTCAATTGCACCAAGACTTTCTGCAAGTGTAAAAAATTCTACTTTACTTAAAATTTTATCTGCAAGTTCTCCACTTCCTACATCGACTGAAACCATTCCACCAAACCCTGCTGCTTGTTGTTTAGCAATTTGATGTCCCGGATGATTTTCTAATCCAGGATAATATATTTTTTCTACTTTTGGATTCTGTTCTAAATATGCAATAAGTTTTTTTGTATTTCGCTCAATAGCTTCCATACGAATTGCTAATGTTTTAATCCCACGTAGTAAGAGCCATGAATCTTGTGGACCAAGTACTGCTCCAACTGAGTTTTGTATAAAATGGATACGCTCCGCTAAGTCTTTAGAGTTTACTGCAACTAATCCTGCAACAACATCACTATGCCCACCAATATACTTTGTAGCACTATGCAATACGATATCCGCACCTAATGTTAATGGTTTTTGCCAATATGGAGTTGCGAAGGTGTTATCTACAATTAGTAGAAGATTATGTTTTTGTGCAATCGTTGACATTTCTTTAATATCTGTAATTTTCAACAATGGATTTGTTGGAGTTTCTATATAAATCGCTTTTGTATTTGGTTTAATTGCGTTGATAACAGATTCATCAGAACTCGTATCAATAAAAGTATGCTCTATATTATACTGATTTAATACCTTCGTCATTAATCGGTAAGATCCGCCATAGACATCATCTGTCATTATGACATGATCTCCAGATTCCAACAACATCATAATAGAAGTAATTGCAGCCATTCCTGAACCAAATGCAAAGCCTGCATTTCCTTCTTCTAATTCAGCAATTACTGTTTCAAGTGCATATCTGGTAGGATTGCCTGTACGGGAATACTCATAACCACGGTGTTCGCCTGGACCATCTTGTTTATATGTGCTTACTTGATAAATTGGGACACTTACTGCTCCAGTTCGTTCATCTGAAGTAACTCCACCATGTATCATTTTCGTCTTATCTCTCATTTCTCTAAACTCCTTTATAATTGCTTTGACACATTATAAATCTGTTTACTTAAATAACGATCACTTCCATCAGGAAGAATGGTAACAATTGTCGTTCCTGATGTTGCTTCTTTTGCTTTGTTTAAAGCAGCTACCATTGCGGATCCAGAAGAACTACCCACTAATAATCCTTCTTTTCTAGCAAGTTCTTCAACCATCAAGAAAGCTTCTTTATCGGGAATAGTTTGTACTTCATCCATTAAAGTTTGATTCATGTACTCAGGAATAAATTCCATTCCAATTCCTTCAGTCAAATGTGGACCAGCTTTTGCTCCACCTAAAATCGATCCAAAAGGCTCAACGATAACATTATGAATCGAATTCTTTCTTTCTTTAAAATATCTCGCAACCCCTGTAAATGTACCTCCAGATCCTGCACCCGCTACAAAAATATCAATATTACCTTGTAAATCATTCCAAATTTCCGGCGCCATGGTCTCATAATAAGTCATTGGATTAAATTTATTGGAAAACTGTTGGGGAGAATAACTATTTGGTATTTCATCTACTAATTGCTCCGCTTTTTCTATGGCACCTATCATCCCTTTTTCTTTTGGAGTATGGACTATGGTTGCCCCTAATGCTTTCATGATTTGTTGCTTTTCGACACTAAATTGCTCAGGCACACAAAAAATAATTGATAATTGTTTCTTTCTAGCAGCTAAAGCTAAACCGATACCAGTATTTCCAGCTGTTGGTTCGATTATTGTACTTCCTTCCTTAAGGAAGCCTTTTTCCCAAGCTTTATCAATTAAATATTGTCCTAATCGATCTTTCACACTACCGCCAGGATTTAAAAACTCTAATTTTGCATAGAGATGAACATTATTTGGAATGTCCATCTCATTAATTTTTAATAAAGGTGTATTGCCAATCAATTGTTGAATCGATTCATATATTGCCAATGAATTGTCACTCCTACCTTGGAGAGAAAGAGTACAATGAGGATTTTATTTCATTAAAATACTTCTGACCAACCTGTTTTTTCGTTTAACATTTCTTTTGCAATTTGCTGAGCACCTTCAAGGCTATGGTTTGCTGCCCATCCGCACTGAACTTCGTTACATGCTGGTACTTCAGTTGCCTGTAAAACGTCTTCTAGAGTTTTCTCAATCATTGCAAGAACATCTTCATAATCCTCGTGATTGAGTAATGATAGATAAAATCCTGTCTGACATCCCATTGGTCCAATATCAAGAACTGCATCAGAATGATTACGAATATTTTCTGCCATTAGATGTTCTAAAGAATGGAGACCTGGCATTTCCATGTGTTCTTTATTTGGTTGTTTAAAACGAATATCATACTTGTGCACTTTGTCACCATTTGCACCTTCAGTAACTCCAACTAATCTTACATAGGGCGCCTTTACTTTTGTATGATCAAGATTAAAACTTTCTACATTCATTTTTTTAGACATTGATATATCTCTCCTTCATGCTATTTTTATTGCGCTAATTATCCACACAAAATCATTCATCTGTTTAAATGATACATGAAAATTGTACTTTTCAAAAGCATTCCGGACTGTTTCAATAATTGGATAATATTCCCGCTCTAAATCCTCAGCTAACGCTTTAAAACCTTTTTTTCTTGCTATATCAATTTGTTTTTGTTTCGCTTCTATTGTTTCAAACATCGTATCTCCAAATACAACCATACCTTTTGGTTGTAGTACTTCATGAAATTGTTTAATTGCTTGTTTTTTTTCCTCATCTGTCAAATGGTGAAATGCATATGTGCTAACAATACTATTTATTGGCATTGTCAATTTTGGGAAATTAATAAAATCTCCATCCAAGATTGTAATATTTGGAAGTTTCTTTTGAGCAATTTTCCTCATTGCACTAGATGGTTCAATTCCAATTACACTCTTTCCCTCTTTGAGTAATTGGTTTGTTAAATTCCCCGTGCCTACACCGAACTCCAGTACCTTATCTAGGCTTTTTTCTACTACTTCTGAAAGAATTTGATCATAATGCTCAAATACCTTTTCATATTGTGCATCTTTTCCGGTTACACTGTCGTCATATAAAGGTGCCCAATCCTCAAAAATATCAATAAATTCTCTACCCATTGATGGTTTCCTCTCCATTTATATTAATTCCAAGTAATATACTTTGGATACTAAGAATTATATGTCTACACTATATCATATGTGTATCATGAAAGAAAAGGAAATTTAATTTTCCTGTAAATAAAAAACTGTCGAGAGTTTGACCGTTTGGTCTTCCTCTCGACAGTTACATAACAAACTATAAAATTTATCGGTTATTCGGGAAAATACGCTCAATCATATTTCCAAATTGATCAAAAAATCCTTCTATCGGACGGCCTTCATCTAGATCATTGATATAGCGATCAGTTAAATCCATAAAATCTGGATTTGTTGTAACATAAACATTTTCAATGGAGTTATCAACAGAACGAACAATATCAGCAATTTGTTGCTTTGTTTCATCCGATACATTGTCTCCTGCTTGTTCAGATTGACCATTGTTTTCGTTGTTATTGTCTTGATTTAAATGTGCTCCAACATATGCATTATTATCAGTAGTTAATACATATGCATCTTCAATTCCTTCTACTTGGTTAGAAATTTTTTCTGCAGCTTCCTCTGAAACATCATATTTTGTGTTTTGATTTTGATCTGCATCACGTTGCATCGAATTGTTTTTATCAACCATTTCTTGACCTAAATTAGAATTGTTGTCATAACGGGTCGGCTCCACATTACCTTCGTCCATATTATTATCCATTGAATTTTCTTCTGCATTTTGACAAGCAACAAGCACAAAAAGTAAAGCCATAACCGCAAATATACGCAATTTCATATCTTTTTCCTCCTTACCTTATTTGCACTTATTTTGTATAGATATTTACTTTTTATACAGATTTATATCACCTTTTTTTGGCAGACACACCATTAATGTAAAAGACATTATATATAGAAACCGGGCAAAATAAGAAATATCCTTTTCGGGTAAGGAGGGAATACGGATGGTTATTCCGGATTACGATAAAGCATTGTATTATACACTTTGGGGTCAATGGGATGATTTATTAGTGCTTATGGTACGTACAAAAGATGATATCTTATCTAAGAAAATTGAACGTTTTTTAAACGATTACCATTTCTCTATGGATCATCAGCAAGTACTACATTCACATGATACTTTATTGTATTATTTAGAGCATGCAATGAAGTTAACAACACCTCTTAATCCTGAGAAAATAGAAATGTAAACACACTTAAATGATGGGAGAGTTTTCCCATCATTTAAATTCTTTATTATCCTTTTCTTTTTTCTTTGGTGGCCAATTATTCTTATCTTCTTTCTTTGGTAACTCACTATGTTTATGATGTTTCGAATTTGTTCTATGGTGTTCATCGTATTTATCTATATCATTTTTATGTTCATCATTTTTATCTTGTATTTCTTTTTTGTGTTTATTGTAATAGTTTAATTCGTCATGTTGTTCTTTTTTATCCTCTTTCTCAGACGGAAATCGTCTATGTTCCCACTGATTTCCAGGATTTCTATCCTTTATTTCTTCTGTTGGCTTAACTTCTTTTTCGAGAAGGTTCACTTCTTTATCCTCTTCATCTGTATCGGCTACTGCTTTTTCTCGTTCTGAATTAGCAACACTTTGGTCTGTAACATCATCATTATTGTCTTCCTCAATGATAACCTCTTTATTTTTATCCTCACCTTTTTCAGACTCATGTTGTGATGAGTCAGGGTTCGCTTCTTCTATCTCATTAAAAAAAGAATTTATAATTGCTTTATCATTAGAATCTAGCGCTTCCCCTTCTATCATTTCATCGTCGTTCATATGAGTCGCCATCATTTCATTCATTGAAGTTTTTTCTTCCTGTGCTAATTCACGAATCTTTTCAGGAATAATTAATGTTGCTACACGCCATTCCTGTAATGTGGATAAATAGTCTTGCAAATGGTTTGGAACCGAATTAGAAATATCTTCACCTAAGTAACTTATACCAACAACCATATTTTTCTCAGATGCAAATCCATGATCTTCACTTTCAATAATAATTTCTCTAATGACCTCTTCAATAGAATGGTGTTCATATTCATTCAAAGCTTTTATAATTTCTTCACCGTCATCATTGATTGCCTCTATCCTTTGCACTTCAAATTGGTCATCGACTTGCATTTCAATACTTGGATTGATATCTACGGTCACATATGCAAAAGTTTTCTCTCCATTAGATAAAAAATACATCGGTAAAACAACTAATAATATTGCAGCAGCTAATAAAGACACCTTCCAAGGTATGCCACGTTGTTTTCGCAACATAACTTGGCGATTTCCTATTGGTCGAAAGACAACTTCTTCACCAATCTCAGATTGATTCGAAAGTACTCTTCCTTTTACAAAGGAACCATCTTTAGTCATTAAAATGGTGTATTTGCGATGCCTTTCCATCACAATTCCTTTTTTCATTGCCCCACTCCCTTAAGATATTCCTTAAGATAGATATAGTCTTCACTAAGTACAATAAACATTGCAAGTATAAATTTTCTATTTCTTTCTAATGTTTTTTTACTAACATCGACTTTCTTTACCAAATCTTTAATAGGGAGCTTTTTCTTTCTGTATACATAGTCCCTGAGAGTTGGATCGTTATAAAGTATTCGTGCAGTTTTAACTGCGGATTCACGGGCATCACGATGTTTTGGCGATACCTCGGTTAATTCAACTAAAGATAATTTATATAACTTTAATTTCTCTTTAAATTCAAGAATTTCTTCTTTCCTATTTTGCGCATCAATTTCCATTTGGTATTTTTCTTGAACTGCCGCAATTTCTAATGAGTTTTCCATTTGTTCTTCATCATACGTTTCATCCAATGATAAAGATGCGGACCTCTTTTGCTGATAACGGATATAATCAATAACTTTCCGTTTAATAACTAATTTTGCAAACGATAAAAAAGAACTTCCTTTATTTGGAACATAAGAAAATATAGCTTCGTTAAAAGCAGACAAACCGATACTAAATTCATCATCCCTTTTTGGATCAATATATCTTTTACATACTTCCGATACGCACTTGGCTATAAAAGGTTGATAAGTTCTTAATAATTCATTTTGCAGATACTTGTCCCCTTGTTGAATTGCATATACTTTATCTTCTATAGGAGTTTCCTTTAGTTGACTCATCATCACATTAGGACCCTCCCAACCATCATATCATTCGTATTTTTCTTTACCTTTTCGGGTGTATTATTTTTAATTTTATATGTACGTTTCATTATTATTTGTTTTATATATATCATATGATGTTCCCACCATTTATCATTTTATAGTCTAACCTCATTAGAATCAATGAGTATGTCAATGGTAACGCAAACCAATAATGGATACTATCTCAATTGGTTTACATTTTATTTAAAAAACCGTAACGGTAACCAGTAACCTCTTTCAATTTATAACAAATTAGAAAGTTTTAATCTTGATTAACAACATTAAAGTATTACAAATAAAAACCCAACTAATCCGAATCTAATCTGCAATCCGGATTACTTGGATTTTCATTTCATTCACTTGCACCGAATTCATAATCCAATATAGCTTTAAGACAAGCTAGATAAGATTTCATTTTTGTCTGTAAAAGGTGTAGTTCCTTCTAGTCCTTTTACAGAATCATTGATATAAAGATCTCTTTCAAACCAATCAACGGTCTGAATTTGTTCTATACGATAAATATAGAATTCATTTTTCGTCATATTTTCACTATTTTGTACGACAAGGTATGTGATTTTCCAATTATTGTTTTCATCACAGATAAGATCCACAATGTTACCAATTTTCCCGTCTTTAGCATGTACCTTGAAATCAAGCGTTTCTTCCTCACTTCTTAGCGTGTCATTCGACAATATTTCATTACGATTTAAATGTGGTTCCTCTGGCACGCTTCGATCTACACCTGGTTGATCAAATGTAACGAGTGGACTATGACTAGGAGTGGATACAGCGTTATCTTTATACATATTCCATCCAAAATAATCTAGTACATTCCCTTGATCATCTGGTGTAAAATGTTCATCCTCCGGGACAGGTGGACTATTTCGAATTTGATCTTTATCATAATCCACTTCTACATATTCACTATCTTTATGAATGGGATGAAAAATATGCAAAGGAAGAAGTACTTTTCGTCCAGGTAACCATTTTCTTGTATCGACTACAGCAAATTTCACATTCCAATTGTCATTAAAGTAAATATCTTTTATTTTTCCAATATCACCATCCGTCGCACGGATATTCATTTCTTTCATTTTTGAACTATATAACATAAAAGCACCTCCAGAAAGGTTATAGTATGTAAATACCCTTCTCTGAACGTGCTAAACAACCATTTTTAGTTTGTTACAATTCTGTAAAATAGGAAATAGGTACATATAAACCTACTTTGCCCTTCGATTCATGATCTAATGTAGCAAATATCACTCCAACTACATCACCAGCTTGATTAATTATTGGGCTTCCACTATTCCCTCTGTATACAGGTGCTTGAATCATCACCACTTCTTTATCCCAGTTATCTAACAATACGGTACCAGCAATATTCCCTTCATTAGCAATTCCATTAAAGAATAGAGGATTACCTATAAAACGAATGCCTTCGTCTTGAGATACTTGATACTGATCATCAATAGTTAGATAAGGAACATCCTCTTCATTTTTAGTCTGTAATACAGCCATATCAATTTCCGGATAGCTTTCTATTACTTCTGCTTCATATAAACCTAGCTCTGGAAAAGAAATAACCACAGAGTCATATCCTTCTACAACATGTTCATTCGTAAGAATTTTGCCTTGTTGAGTAATGGAAAATCCTGTTCCTCTCCCATCATCCGTTTCAACTACAACTACAGCTTCCTTATATGTCTGGATATCTTTATTTTGTGATAATGTTGATGAAGTCTGTAAAAAATCAATTGCGGGAATAGATATAATTTGAGGAAAAAAAGCCAGAATATTAAAAGTCATCGCTACAGCAATCACCCAAAACATCCATTTTGGAAATGGACGCTTTGTGGATTGTTCTTTATTTTTTGAACGTTCGATTGCTTTTCTTTGCTCTTCTTTTACCAATTCATGAAGTTCTTCTTCCTCTATTTCTTCATATAGATCATCATCAATAATATCATGATTCTTATTATTTTTTGATTTCACGAGGCACCTCATCAAACTTTTTTAAGAAACGTTCGCTCTAATTGATCCTTGCTGCATTTGATACATTTCATAATAATAACCTTTTTCTTTAATCAGTGTATCATGATTCCCCTGCTCTTTAATAGTTCCATGATCCAACACAATTATTTGATCGGCCTGCTGAATTGTGGATAAACGATGGGCGATAACAAGCGTTGTTCGACCTTTTTTTAGAACTTCTAAAGCTCGCTGAATGACTTGTTCTGTCTCGGTATCTATATTTGCAGTTGCTTCATCTAAAATAAGAATAGCAGGGTTAAATGCTAATGCTCTAGCAAAAGAAATCAGTTGTCTCTCTCCTAATGAATAAGTAGTGCCACTTTCATTCACTGGCTCATCATACCCTTTTGGTAATCTCTCAATAAAGGAAGATGCACCAACAGCTTGTAAAGCTTTAATGGCGTCATCTCTTGATACATTAGGATCATTCATCGTTACATTTGACACTATGGTGCCTGTAAAAAGAAATGGATCTTGTAATACTATTCCCATATGACTACGCACTTGTTGCCGAGATAAATCTTTGGTATTCATTCCATCTATTCGAATCGTTCCTTTTTGAGGATCATAAAAACGGAATAATAAGTTCATAATCGAACTTTTTCCAGATCCAGTGTGACCAACAAATGCAACTGTTTGACCAGAGTGGATTGAAAATGAAAGATTGTGTAATACACTCTCATTCTCTTTGTACGAAAAGGTAACTTGATCAAATTCTATATTCCCTTTATAGCGAGGAATCGGTTGAACTTCTACTTGCTCCCCATCTTGATCTAGCAATTCAAATACCCGAGTTCCAGCTACTCTTGCCTGTTCTAATAACGGTAATTGATTGACTATATCTGAAGCAGGTTCAAACAACCTATTTATATAATCTACAAATGCATAGAGCATCCCAATAGAAATGACACTCGTTATATCAAAAGAAGCTGACCCGAAATACCATATAAATCCCACTAACGTTAGGTTTTTAATTACTGTCACAAGATTATAGGAAGTTAAAGCACTTAATTTAATTAATTTTTTCTGATACGTATAATTACGATTATTTAACACTTCAAATTCTTCTTTCGTCTTCTTCTGACGGTTAAATGCTTGAATGATTGGCATTCCTTGAATAGCTTCACTAATATTTCCATTTATTTCACTTATGGTTTTCCGGACTACTTTATTGTATTTAGTTCCATAATACTTGTAGACTTTCATCCAAATATATAATAGCGGGATAATAAATAAACACATAGCAGCTAATGTAGGATCTAAAATAAATAATGCTACAAAAATACCACCCATATAGATCAGACTTGTTACAACAATCGATAATACCCTTTCATATAAATCTCGTATAGCCTCTGTATCATTGGTTATACGGGCTACAACAGAGCCAGCAGGTTGATCTATATAGTAGCGAATTGGAATTCTTTGCGTGTGTTGAAATAGATCTGTACGCATTTGTTTTACAACTTGATTTGCTGACTTTTGCAATAAGAATGTTTGAAAGAATTGAAACACTCCAGCGATAACTAGTAAAACCATATAAAGTACGAGCAACATAATAATTGGGCGTTTTTCAGGTTCAAAAAATGGATAAGCTTCTGAAGCTGACAATTTCTCTCCAATTGCTGTAATTTTTTCTTCTCCTGATTCAATAATTATTTCATTATCATCTACCGAGCGTTTTCCTGTTAAAGGTAACTCTTCATCAAAAACATAATAAGATAAGCCTACTTGTAAAAGTGTAATCGTCTCACCACTAGATAGATCATTATCTTCTACCCGATCCGCCCGTTTTAAAAATTGATTATTATATTCTACCGTTTCTGTTCCTTGATCAGATACTTCCATCCAATAACCTTCTACTCCAAGTATATGTTCATCTATGACTCGTTTAGCAATTAATGGACCTGCTAATTCTAAAGCAACAGCTATGATCAAGCATACTAGACCAATGGTAATTCCTTTTTTATATAATAAGGCATATTTTAATAATCTTTTTTCTGTACTTCCCTTCACACTCTACACCTCCTTGTTTTCCATCTGTTGTTGTTGATATTGTCCTTGATACCAGCCTTTTTGACTCATTAATTGTTGATGTGTACCTTCTTCAACAACACGACCATGATCTAAAACGATAATATGGTCTGCATGTGAAACAGCGGATAGTCGATGAGCAGCAATAAAGGTTGTTTTATTTCTTCTTTCAGTTTTTAAATGTGATAGAATTGTTGCCTCTGTTTTTCCATCTACAGCAGATAACGAATCATCTAAGATTAAAATTTCAGGATCTTTAATAAAAGCTCGCGCTAAGGCCACACGTTGCTTTTGACCACCAGATAAAGTTATTCCGCTTTCTCCAACTTGGGTATCCAACCCTTTTGGAAGCACATCTATATCCATTGCAAAATGAGCTAAATCTAGTACTCTCATTATTTCTTTATCTGTAGCTTCTGCATTGCCAAATTGAATGTTTTCTCTTATCGTTTTGGAAAACATCATCTGATCCTGCGGAACATACCCAATCCAATCTCTAATCTTACCTAACGCAATATCTTCAATATCTTCACCGGATATTAATATCTTGCCTTGAACATCCGGGTATTGTCGGAGTAATAATTTGAAGAGTGTTGTCTTACCAGCACCTGTTTTTCCAACAATACCAATCGTTTGACCAGCCTTAACACTTAAATTTACATCACGTAACTGTAAACTACTTGTTTCTGGATATTGAAAACTAACCTGGTTCATTTCAATTGTTTGAACACGGTCAATCTTTTTAGGATCTTGAGGATCTGAGACATCAGCTTCGTACGCTAGTGTATGATTCACCCGGTCTAAAGAAGCATTACCTCTTTGTAAAATATTGATTAGTTCCCCAACTGCAAACATTGGCCAAATCAACATACCTAAATAAACATTAAATGTGACTAAATCACCAAGTGTTAATTTATTATCAAATACAAAAAATGCGCCATATCCAATACCAATCGTATACGATAAACCAACTAAGATTTTCATTGTCGGTTCAAATAATGCATCAATCTTGGCAACTTCAAGATTCTTTTGATACACTTTTTCTGTCATTTCTTCAAAATGATTTACTTCTTGTTGTTCTTGCACAAATGCACGTGTCACCCTAATACCACGTATGGATTCTAATACCTCATTATTCATATTTCCAAAAGCTGCTTGCGCTTTTGTAAACCGTGTATGGATTGCACTACCATAAATATTCATTACAATTGCCATTACCGGTAAAGGCATTAATGCTGCGATAGTTAGTGGCCAACTTATCGTAAAGCCCATTACCGCAATAATCATCAACATAAATATGCTCGAATCTACAAGTGTTAAGACTCCAAACCCTGCTGTCTGACTAATTGCCTTTAAATCGTTTGTCGATCGAGCCATTAAGTCTCCCGTTCGATATTTACTAAAGAAAGTTGGTGTCATCTTTAAAAAATGATTCATTAATTTTGATCTCATCCATCGTTCCAGGATGACCGCACCACCAAATAACGTATAGTCCCATAAAAAACTTATAATGTAATGAATAACCAACAGAACAAAATACCCAATAATAACCGCAACGAGAAGCTGCATAGTTAACGTTTCAAATTGAATATGATCAATAATAGTTCCAACTAATTTAGGAGGAATTAATCCAATTGCACTAGCGATAATCAATGAAATAATAGCAAATAAATATCTTTTCCAATAATGTTTAAAAAACCAATTTAATTTTATAAAAATCTGAAACATCTTCCCACCTTCTTTCCATAACAAAGGCGCAAGCGCCCGTTTAACAACGTTCAAAATGGAGCAATCCGCATTGAGATAAAGGAAACACGGTAAGAGACCGATGTTGACTTACCGTAGTGAAGGTTGCTGGGCACTTGCGCCGGACGTGGCTGGCTAAGTTATTTAGTTAACCACAGCACACAAATTTGATAATTCTCAATGCAATAAAAAAGAAAAGCACACACCTCTTGGCGCGCGCTTTTCTTATTTAGACACTTCTCCCTAGAATGTGTCGTTTCAAATAGCCACGGAGGTTTCCTGTGGCCATCGTAAACAAATACGTTCAATAAATGTTAAATTTGATGACAGATTCCCTGTACGTGAAGGCCACTATTATCTATATTTAATTGGATATGTTGCATTTTTTGTTGTAGTTGCAGTTGTTTCATCATCATCGTGACCTCCTTTTTTAATTTTTTAAAAATTAACACTACATCATTATATATTTGATACTAACAGAAAGTCAATTACTTTTTTTATTTTTCTAAAATTTATATTTCAGAAAAATCCTAAGAAGAATAAAATACTTTTTACCTAGATCATTAAAATAGTAATTTATTCGTTATTAAATTAAGCCTAGCAATTATAACTTCATTCATTTCGGGATGGTTGCTCCCCTGTTTACATGCGAGATAAAATTAACTAGCTTATTTATCTAATCAATTCCTAAGATCTTTTTTACGTGAGATATTGGAATTTGGGTCGACTCTACTAATTCATGTAACGGAACACGTGGGTGATTCTTTAAAAACACCCTCACCTGTTCTTTTTCTTGTAAACACTCAGGGCATAATAAAAATGGGCTACTTTCCATTGGTGCCTCACATAATTGGCAGTTACGAATAAAATCACTCATTGCCTCACCCCAATTTTTTTATTTTTTTCATCTTATACCATATTTTTACATAATTCAATGAATTATCCAAAAATAATTCTTGTGACTCATCTATTATGCATGTCGTTATTTCGTATCTATTTAAAAAATGCTAATATATTCAATAAGGAGTTGATAAAATGCACTTAGATCACATGCTAGAATTCAATAAAAATTTTGTAGAAAACAAATCTTATGAGCCATACTCTACGGATACTTACCCTAATAAACGTATGGTTGTGTTTACTTGTATGGATTCACGGCTACTTGAATTATTACCGAAAGCACTAGATATGAAAAACGGAGACGTAAAAATGGTAAGAAACGCAGGTGCAATTATTCGCAACCCGTTTGATAGTGCAATGAAAAGCTTATTAGTTGCCATTTATAAACTAAAAGCGGATGAAGTTGTTGTAATAGGACATCATGATTGCGGCATGTCACAGGTAGATACACATGAATTAAAACATGAAATGGTAGAACGCGGAATAAAAGAAGAAATCATTGACGTATTAGCGAATGGTGGCGTTGATTTTGATGAAGAATTTAATGGATTTGAAACAGTGGAAGAATCTGTTTCACAAAGTGTGAACCTTGTTCGTAATCATCCCCTTCTCCCAGAAGAAATAAAGGTGCATGGACTTGTCATTCATCCAGATACTGGGAAAGTTGATGTTGTAACAAGAGATGAACGAAAATAAGTTTATGTAACATAAAATAGTATAAATAAAGTGTTTTGTTTCATTTCACTCAAAGTACGCAGTGCTTAAACTGCTACTTTGAGTTTTTTATATTCAATTATTAACTTGATAATTAAAATAAGGCTCACCTTTAATGTATAAATGAATCTTTTTTGTACACTCTAACAGTCATAGTACGTGTTGGAGGGGGTATTTCATGAAAAAAGTTGGGTCAAAAAAAAATAATCCTTTTCCACTAACGATAGAAGAACTAAAAAAAATATTAAATAAACAATATGCATATTCTTCTGATCTTAGCTTTACCGTTTATGAGCATGAAGAGCAGAAAATTGCCGTATTCTATATACAATTTTCAGTAGATGAAATGAAACTGGAAAATTACTTATTGGAAACACTATTAAATACAGAAGAACAATTAACGAACCAATTAGCTTTAAAGCGAGTACCTCTAAGCGATGGAGGAGAATACAACAATTTTGAAAGCATACTAGATTATTTGATTCAAGGACATGTATTTGTATATTTTGAAACTGAAAACAGTGTACTTGGGTATTCTATACCGAATAAAATTATTCGTAACCTTGAAACAACTGAGACAGAATCTCTCGTATTAGGTCCAAAGGTCGCTTTTACAGAATCACTTTCCACGAATATTAATATTATTCGTTACGGATTAAAATCAAAAGACTTAGTAATGGAAAAGCATATTATTGGAAGAAGAGATCCACGTGAAGTTCGGCTTATTTATGTACGATCGATTGCCAATGATACAGATATCAATACGTTTAGACAACGAATTAAAGCATTAGAAGTAGATTTCATAGATGATACATCCGTACTTACTCAATATTTAGAGGATAATTCTACAACTGTATTTCCACAATTTCTAATTACAGAATTACCAGACCGATTAATTTATAACTTGTCTCGTGGAAAAATTGGTGTATTATCTGAAAATAGTCCAAATGCGATTATTGCTCCCTCTACATTTTTTAGTTTTTTTGAGTCAACAGAAGATATCTATATGCGTTGGAACAGCGCCTCCTTCATTCGTATCTTAAGGTTTATATCCTTCTTCATATCGACACTGCTTACACCTTTATACGTTGCCGCAGTTACATTTCATTATGAAATTGTGCCAACACCAGTACTAATTACTTTGGGAGAATCACGTGCTGCAGTACCTTTTCCACCTATATTTGAGGCTTTATTCTTAGAATTAATGATTGAACTATTGAGAGAGGCCGGTGCCCGGCTTCCAACTAAAGTTGGTCAAACTATCGGTATCGTAGGTGGTGTAGTAATTGGAACAGCTGCTGTAGAAGCAGGAATCACAAGTAATGTACTAGTTATTATTGTTGCATTAAGTGCTCTGGCTTCATTTACCACACCTAACTATATTATGGGTACTACTGCACGAATCATCCGCTTTCCAATGATTATTTTCGCAGGATTACTTGGATTAATTGGAATCGTGTTTTGTACTAGTATCCTACTCATACATTTAATAAAGCTAACATCATTAGGTAGACCTTATTTCTCCCCTGTTTATCCATTTCGATGGAAAGATTTTAATAAATCACTATTTCGCAGTAAACCAGACATGCAACAAGAAAGATTTATTTCTTATCGACCAAAGGACAAATATCGTTTTAAAAAAATTAAAAAAGGATTAAAGAAAGATATAGACGAGTAGGTGATAAAGTGGATATTAACGTAAGAGTTAAACCAAATTTAAAAATAAATACATACTACTTGTTCTTTATTATTACCTTTATCCAGATTGGCGTAGGGTTATTAGGTCTTCCGCAAATTTTGTATGAGCACGCTAGACAGGATGCTTGGATTTCTCTACTAATAGGGCTTGTATATCTATTCATTATTATGTACGTTATGGTGATTATTTTAAGACAATACTCAAATGCTGATATTTTGGGAATACAAGTCGATATATTTGGAAAATGGATTGGTAAGTTTTTAGGTACTATTTTTATTATCCATTTTGCTATTGCACTTTTCACCATCGTAATTACGTATGCTCAAATTATACGTGTGTTTATGTTTCCAACTTTACATCCTTTTGTAACTGGATTACTATTAGCAGTTTTAATGATTACCGGTGTACTAGGGGGACTTAAAGTAATTGTCGGAGTCACATTTGTATTTTTCTTCAGTTCAATTTGGTTATTGCTCCTATTAATACCTGCAACCGTTCATCTCGATTACACACATTATTTACCTTTATTTCAAGCATCGTTGCCTGAACTATTAGAAGGAGCAAGAGCTACTACCTATTCATATATTGGATTTGAAATTTTGTTGTTAATCTTTCCTTTTTTGGAAAACAAGAAAACCGTATTAAAAACAAGTCTTATCTCTGCAGTTTGGACGACTATGGTTTTATTGATCACCACAATGATTGCAATAGGATTTTTTAGTGCTGAACAACTATTACGCAGAGATTGGTCTTTACTGGCATTATTCAAAATTGCAAACTTTACCTTTATAGAACGTTTTGATTTTATTGTCGTGGCAGAATGGATTATGGTACTTGTTCCAAATATGATGTTACTGATGTGGGCAATCACATTTGGATTAAAGCGATTGTACCGTATACCGCAAAAAGCGACGCTCTATATTAGTTCTATCCTTATTCTGATTGGTTCAATTATGGTAACAGACCATTACTCTATTCAACGGGTTATTAATTTCTCCTCTCAATTAGGGTTTTGGCTAATATTTGTTTATCCATTGGTATTACTACCTATCGTTCTTATAAAATCACATTTGAGAAAGAAAAACAGGAGGATAAAAGCATGAAAAAAATACTGTTTCTTTTACCAACCTGTGTTATTTTTTTAGCTTCCTGTATTCCTCCAACACAAGAATTAGAAAGTCTAGCTGTTATCAATGCACGTGGAGTTGACCGATTAGATAATGGTGATATTGAAACCACTTTATTAGTATATCGTTTTGACCAACAGACTCCACAGAATTTCACTACTGTATCTGGAGTAGGTAGAACATTAAAGGGAGCTAGAGAAACAGCAGCAAATAATATCAACTTTAGAGCCAGTCCAGGACAGATAAACACAGAAATATATGGATATGAAACAGCTGAAAGAGGGATACTTCATTTCATGAATGGACTTGTTCGTGATTCAAGGGTATCAGATACAATGAATATTGCTATTAGCACAGAAAGCGCAAAAAATATTCTCACTGAAGAAAATAAGACAAATATTGATATTGGAAACTTTCTCGAAAGCCTCATTAATAAAGAAGTCGACGAAGGAACATTACCTAGTGCTTCATTATATACTTTTTCCAGTACTTATGGAACACCAGGACATGATCCGGTATTACCATTACTTGATACGATGGACGGACGCCCAAATCTAATTGGAATTGGATATTTTCAAAAAGACAGAATTGTGGCTTCGGGAGATATGACAGAAGCAACTATATTAAATACATTGAAGACAACCATTAAGAATACCCCACTCGAAATTACTGTCCCTATTGAACCTTTTGTTGATTCAATCTATCACCCAGATGGTTCAGATAAAAGTGAACTTACTGTAGAATTAACAGTAGTTAAAGGGAAAAGTAATATCAAGCTACTTGATATAAACCAGCCTCTTTTTGAGGTGAACACGAAAATTCGAGCAGACATCAATGAAACTTCAATAATAATGGCATTTAGTGAAGAGAAAACTATCCATCGTCTAGAAGCTGAAATAGAAAAAAAGCTTGTGTCCCTATTAAACGGTATATTAGATAAATCAAAAGAACATTTAATCGATCCTATTGGCTTCGGCCGTTACTATAGAATAAATAAACCAAGTGGACTTCTTACTGATGAAGAATGGAAAGAGATTTTGCCTGACATTCAGGTGGATTTTAATATTGATATTGATATCGAAAACTACGGTACAATTATGTAACTTAGAGTAGCATGTACGAGGAAAGTTATAAATTCTAGAATAAGAAAAGCACACCTTAAAAATCCCTCCTAGAAGGAGGGATTTTAACAGCATCTAATTTTAAGCATGAAAAAAACCTAAATCCTTTTATTTCATGACATCATCGATAATTTCAGTTACTGATAGGAGCGATTGCTCACTTTTATATTTTTTCATTTCATCTCGAATAACAGGTGCAGCTTTACTCAGTTCTAAAAGATGTTCTACTAATGTTTGTTCAGTAAGTTCTTCTTCCTGCAATACTCTAGCATAGTTCTTTTCTTTAAAAGAATTCGCATTTATAATTTGATCTCCTCGACTAGCCTCTTTCGATAAAGGAATAAGTAACATCGGCAAACGTAATGCTAAAAACTCAAAAATAGCATTAGAACCCGCTCGAGAGACGACTAGATCGGTTGCAGCAAATATATCTTTCAATTGATCATTAATATATTCAAACTGAACATAGCCATCCATTTGTAAGGAATGATCAACCTTCCCTTTACCACATATATGAATAATTTCGAATTCATCTAATAGTTTAGTTAAGGACTGGCGAATAGTCTGATTAATTTTTTCAGATCCACCACTTCCTCCCATAACGAGTAAAACTGGTTTACTCCCTTTTAGACTACTAATCTTTAATCCAATTTCACGATTTCCTGTAAATAATTCATCTCGAATAACTGCTCCTACATAAGAAGCTTTATTTTCCGGCAAAAATTGCATGGTTTCTTGAAAAGTAGCCAATACTCTTTTAGTAAAAGGAATTGATAATTTATTAGCTAAACCTGGAGTATAATCTGATTCATGAATAATCGATGGTACACCTCTAAGTTTTGCAGCTGCAACTACGGGTACAGACACAAACCCACCCTTTGAAAATACAATCGATGGTTTACGCTTACCAATTATTCGATATGCTTGCATAGTACCTTTAAGTACTTTAAACGGGTCCTTGAAATTTTCTTTGGACATATATCTTCGTAATTTCCCTGTAGATATTGGGTAATAAGTCACCCCATCTAATGGAGAAATTAAATCTCGTTCTATTCCGTTGTAAGAGCCAATGTAATCAATTTCCCAACCTCGATCTTGATAGTAAGGTATAAGTGCTAAATTAACGATAACATGTCCTGCTGTGCCGCCACCTGTAAATAAAATTCGTTTATAATTTTTCATGGAACTCATTCCTTTCCCAACACATTATATCAGCGTATAATAGTCAATGCACTATATAATTACGTTATAATAATAAGGAAATTAAAAAGGAAGAAGAATTGCATATGTACCAAACAACAACATTAAGAGATAAAATCAAGCTTTTTATTATTATTTTACTGCCAATATTAATCACACAAGTAAGTATAAATCTAATGAGTTTCTTTGACACAATGATGTCTGGACAATTTAGTGCCAGCGACCTGGCGGGCGTTGCAATTGGTTCAAGCCTATGGGTACCAATCTTAACTGGGATCAATGGAATTGTCTTATCGATAACCCCTATTATTGCACATTTGATTGGAGCTAAAAACAAGCAAGATATTCCACACGTAATTCAACAAGGTATGTATTTATCTATTGCATTATCCGTAATTATTATATTAATTGGTGGATTGGCATTAGATCCAATTTTACAAGCGATGAGTTTAGAAAAAGAAGTACAACATATAGCTAAATACTACTTGATTACTTTAGGGTCTGGGATAGTACCTTTATTTTTATTTCATACTATTCGTAGTTTTATGGATGGACTAGGACAAACACGTTCTTCTATGATCATTATCCTTATATCATTACCAATCAATGTAATTTTAAATTATATATTAATATTTGGTAAATTTGGTATTCCAGCATTCGGTGGAGTTGGTGCAGGTATAGCAACAAGCCTAACTTATTGGATTATAAGTGGGATTTCGATATTTATGATTCATCGTGTCTACCCATTTCGTAGTTATAAAATATTTCAAAAAGTATTACCCCCTACACTTTCTTACTGGTGGGACCAACTAAAAATCGGGCTACCAATTGGATTAGCCATATTCTTTGAGACAAGTATTTTCTCAGCTGTTACGCTGTTGATGAGTGAATATAACACAAATACCATTGCCGCTCACCAAGCTGCTATGAACTTTGCTGGTTTATTATATATGTTGCCATTAAGTGTTGGTATGGCATTGACCATTGCAGTCGGATTTGAAGTTGGTGCTAAACGATTACAAGATGCTAAAAGTTACACGTATATGGGGATTGTTGGAGGATTATTAATTGCTATATTTGCAGGTATAATTTTATATACATTTGATGATATTGTTGCCAAATTATATAATTCTGATCCACAAGTAATTGAACTTACGAAGCAGTTTATTATTTTTGCTATCTTTTATCAGTTAGCAGATGCTATAGGAGCACCTATTCAAGGGGCTTTACGCGGGTATAAAGATGTGAATATGACATTAGTTATCGCTTTAATCTCTTACTGGATAATCGGGCTACCAATAGGGTATGTATTAGCAAATTATACTGCATTAGAACCTTTTGGTTACTGGGTTGGTATTATTGTTGGGCTGAGCGCAGGAGCTATTGCATTATTAGCCAGACTGTTATTTATTCAGAAAAGATCGGTATAGATATTAAAAAATGCAAAGAGGTTGGGACATAATAAAAGTTTTAGTTAAAAGGCGAATGATAGTTAAATAAGTGTAAGAAATATACGTAGACTCCTTGAAAATCAAAAATCGATTTTCTGCGCGCGATGCAATGCTGTCGAGGTCTTCCTTGTCCTGTGGGATTGAGGCATCGGTGAGACCCCGGAATGCGGAGCATCCAGAGGCTCACCAGCCGCCTACGGAATGCGGAGTATATTTCTGAAGCGGGTTTTCAAATCCTATTCATTCGGGTTTTCTTTTGACTAAATAATTTTGTCCTAACCTCTTAATTTAATCATAAGGTATTAAGATAAAAATGATTTTTTACAAGAACAATCCCACAACAGTTGCTGACAAGATGGAAGCTAGTATTGATCCTAATAAAAGCTTCATTCCAAATTGAGATACAGATACAGCTTTTTTACTATCAATTCCTTTAACCGTTCCAGCAATGATACCAATGGAAGAGAAGTTAGCAAAACTTGTTAGGAATACGGTAACAATACCAATTGTTTTTTCGGACATTCCATCTAATAACGGTTGGAATTGTGTCATTGCTACAAATTCATTCGTAACAATCTTCGTCCCCATAATAGATCCTGCCTCAATTACTTCATTAGGTGCTATCCCCATTAAAATTCCAATCGGAGCAAGAATATATCCTAAGATTTGTTGTAGAGTGACGCCAGCAAAAACAAACTGAATTAACCAGTTTACAAGCTCTAGAGATGCAATAAACGCAATTAACATCGCAGCTACGATTAATGCAATTTTTCCACCTTCTAAAGCTCCATTTCCCATTGCTTCAAAAATACTCTTATCCTGACTTACGTCGGTAATATCAACTTTGTCTTCTTCTTTTGGAACTTCGACAGGAGCAATAATTGATGCAATCATTAACGCACTAAACATGTTTAAAGGCAATGCGACTAATATATATTCAGGTGGTAATATTTGAATATATGCACCTACAATGGAAGCAGATACTGACCCCATCGCTGAAGCACTGACAATATAAAGACGATTTTCATTTAAATGATGGAATTGAGATCGAATTGCGATTAGTGCTTCCGATTGCCCAAAAAATATACTATTTACGCCATTAAATGATTCAATTCGTGGTAATCCAGTAACTTTTGAGATTGCTGCTCCAACATACTTAATAATAGCCGGTAGTATTTTTAAATACGTTAACACAGACAGTAATGTTGCAAAGAATATAATAAGTAATAATACGTTGAAGAAGAATACTCCACCTTCCGCAACTTCGAATCCTCCAAGTACAAAATTCACCCCTTCTGTACCAAATTCAATCAACTTATTAAATACAGCTGATATACTATTTATTATAGAAGCACCAATGGTGGTTGAAAACATAAACCACGTAATTAGTAACTGAAGAACCAACATTATTCCTATGCCTTTAAAGTTTACCTTTTTCTTCTTATTCGACATGAGGTAGGCAAGTCCCAATGTAATAATAATTGCTAATATACCGAGAAGTATACTCACGGTTAGCCTCCTTTATTCATTTTTAGGTATAAATACCATTATAACTATCTATCAACATGTATGACGTATGACAAGTTAAACATTTAAAAAATATATTACCATTTTTAAGTTCTTAATTTTCAAAAATGATAACGTTTTTATAATCTTTTATTAAAAAGAATTTATTCATATCATGTCAATAATGTACCCAGCAAGTACTATAATATTCGTTCTGCCGACTAATTTCAACAAATATTAATGAATTTAATAATAAAATTTATCAAAAGTATGACAGTCTAGTATGCAAAAAAAAAAAAAAAAAACAGGGTCATATCTAAAACCCTGTTTTTCTATTTAACTAGTATCTATTTTTAGCCTTCAAGTAAAAGATCATACGGGTCTTCTAACATTTGCTTAATTCGAACAAGAAATTGCACAGCTTCCTTACCATCAACAATACGGTGATCATAAGATAGAGCTAAATACATCATTGGACGAACTTCAATAGAATCATCTGGCATTACCATTGCACGTTTTACTATATTGTGCATTCCTAAAATACCTACTTGAGGGGCATTTAAAATTGGTGTAGACATCATTGAACCAAATGTCCCACCATTTGTAATTGTAAAGGATCCACCTTGCAAGTCTTTTAACGCCAATTTATTATCTCGTGCTTTTGTGCCTAAATCGTTAATATCTTGCTCAATCCCAGCAAAATCTTTACGGTCTGCATCTCTGACTACTGGCACTACAAGTCCATCATCCGTGGAGACAGCAATACCGATGTCATAGAATTTCTTAATGACTAATTCATTTCCCTGAATTTCAGCATTTAATAATGGGAATTCCTTTAAAGCCCCTACAACCGCTTTTGTAAAGAAGGACATGAATCCTAACTTAACGCCATTTTTGTCTAAGAATTTATCTTTACGTTGTTTTCGTAATTCCATAACCGCTGTCATATCTACTTCGTTAAAAGTAGTAAGCATTGCCGTATTATGCTGTACTTCTACAAGATTTTTTGCGATTGTTTGACGGCGACGAGTCATTTTTACACGTTCTACCGGTTTATCAAATTCAGTTTTCTCCGATTTTGGAGCTTCTTTTTTCTCTTGCTTCTTATCCGTTGATCGTTTATTCGCTTGTGCTTGCGCTTCTACATCTTCTGTGCGTACACGTCCTAATGGATCTCGTGATTGAACACTACTTAAATCAATATTTAATTCACGAGCTCGTTTTCTAGCTGCAGGAGATGCAATCACTTCTCCATTATTATCAGATGTAGTTTCCACTTCCTTAGAAGATTCTGTTTCAGTTGCTTTCTGTTTATCTTCTTGTTTTTCTTCCTGTTTAGGCTCTTCTTTAGGCGTTGATTCTGATTCATCTGAACTTGAACCAGCTTCACCATTTTCATCTAGTTTAGCTATGGTGTCTCCAACAGTTACATCATCACCTTCTTCACTAATGATTTCAGTGATAACTCCGGAAAATTCTGCATTTACTTCTACATTTACTTTATCCGTTTCTAATTCTACTACTGGGTCACCTTTTTCAACTTTGTCACCTTTTTTGACAAGCCATTCTGCTATCGTACCTTCTGTAATGGATTCTGCTAATTCTGGGATTTTAATTTCCTGCACTGGACTTTCCTCCTTCAGATTGATTCAATGCTTGTTTAATAATTTTATTTTGAGCCGTTTTGTGTACAGTCGGAATACCTCCAGCTGGAGCGGAACGGTCTGGTCTACTTATGACTTTAAGTTTCTGATCTCCGTTCAATAATTCTCGCAGATAATCATCAACAAAATTCCATGCACCCATGTTTTTCGGCTCCTCTTGTACCCACACAATCTCTTTTAAGTTTGGAAGCTGCTTTATTTCCTCTTCCAATGCTTTTTTTGGGAATGGATAAATTTGTTCCACTCTTTTTATTTGTAACCAATCATATGTTTCATCTGAATCATCCATCGCTTCTTCTATATCGATCATCATTTTTCCACTACCAACGACAAGACGCGTTACTTTATCTCGATCCACTTCAAATCCCGGTTGATCACGCAATGGCAGGAACCCACTATCTGTAAATTCCTCGGCAGTTGCCGCCATACGCGGATGACGAATGAGACTACTTTTAGGTGTCATTAATACTAATGGTCTAGCTTCATCACGATCTCGCATTGCTGCTTGGCGTCTAAGAATATGAAATAGTTGTGCAGATGAAGTCACATTTGCTACTATCCAGTTATTTTCAGCTGCCATTTGTAAGAAACGTTCTAATCTTGCACTAGAGTGTTCGGGACCTTGCCCTTCATAACCATGAGGTAGAAGTAAAACCATATTTGATTTCTCGCCCCATTTTGCACGAGCAGAAGAAATAAATTGGTCAAAAATAACCTGCCCTGCATTCGCGAAATCACCAAATTGAGCTTCCCAAATAACAAGTGTGTTTGGTGATTGTACGCTATACCCATATTCAAAACCTAAGACTCCAGCTTCAGATAAAGGACTGTTACGTACATCAAAAGATGCATGAACATCCGATAATCCATGTAAGGGACTGTATTTCTCCCCAGTTTCTACATCATGTAATACTATATGACGATGTGCAAATGTACCACGCTCGGTATCCTGGCCTGTTAAACGAATTGGTGTTCCATCTTTTAAAATGGACGCAAAAGCTAAAGCTTCACCTGTACCCCAATCCGCTTTATTACCTTCTTCCAACGAATCTTTTCTGCGCTGTAGGATTCGCTCTGTCTTCTTGAAGCCTTTAAAGCCTTCCGGACGTTCAAGTAATTCTTCATTAATCGATTTTAAAGTAGCTAAATCAATAGCTGTCGTAAATTGGTCTAGGCCATTGGTTAATACTTGTGGCATTAGCTTCGCTTCTGGTTCTCCAATTTCACTTTCTGTCATCCCTTTATAAATGTCAGTCAGTTTTTTCTCAACAGCACTTTTTACTTCTTCAAATCCACCCTCTTGAAGAATACCTTTTTCTTCCATTGCTTTTCCAAACAACGTAGCAACAGATGGGTGGTCATCAATCTGCTGATAAAGACTTGGCTGCGTTGTACGAGGTTCATCCATTTCATTATGTCCGTAGCGACGATAGCCAACTAAGTCTATTAGAAAATCTTTATTGAACTTTTGACGGTACTCATATGCTATTTTGATAGCTGAGATACAAGAGATAGGATCATCCGCATTAACTCGGATAACAGGAATTTCAAATCCTTTCGCCAAATCACTTGCATATCTTGTTGATCTACCATCTTCACGGTCTGTCGTATACCCAAGTAAGTTATTTGCAATAATATGCAAAGTTCCTCCAGTAGAATATCCAGGTAATCCACTTAAGTTCAGCGTTTCTGCAACGACGCCCTCACCAATAAATGCTGCATCTCCATGAATTAATACAGCAACAGCCTTATTGGAATCTTTCTTCGGATATCCTTTTTTACTTCTATCATCTTGAGCAGCACGAGTAAATCCTTCTACTACGGGATTAACAAACTCAAGATGCGATGGATTATGTGCTAAAGTAATTCTTGTTTGGCCTTTATTACCATATTCAACTGCTTTTTCTGCACCATAATGATATTTAACATCTCCAGTCCATCCATAATTGATTGCTCTGGAGCCTTCTGATGGCATTAATTCTTTGTCTTTCGTGTAATTAAACTCAGAAAAAATCTTATCATACGGTTTACCCAAAACATTTGCTAATACAGATAATCTTCCACGATGTGCCATTCCCATCATGACATGTTCAATGCTATCTTGATTTGCGTATTGAACGATATGATCGATCATTGGCACCATTGATTCTAATCCCTCAATGGAAAATCGCTTTTGACCGACAAAGGTTTTATGAAGAAACTTTTCAAACCCTTCCACATCAGCTAAACGTTGAAGGATCTCTTTTCTTTCATCATCATTTGGATCTAGTCTTGCATTTCCTTCTTCAATTAAATCAAATAACCATTTACGTTCTTCATCATTATTAACATGGTCATATTCAAATGTAATCGTCCCAGTATAATACTTTCTTAACTGGTTTACTACATCCAAAGCTGTCTCTACTCCAGGAGCTTGATTCTCCCAAATCCAAGATGCAGGAATTTTCTCTAGATCTTGTTCTGTTAAATTATATGTTGATAAATCCAGCATCTTAGAACGATCACCCTTATATCCACCAACTGGATATATATCTGCATCTGTGTGTCCATAACGACGAATAGCCTCAACAAGTCTGATTGCTGAGGTTAAGTTGGTTACATCAAAATCAGATGTATTGGATACAGATTTTACATTCTCGGTAGAAGTAAGCCAAGATGGAGCGCCATGTGTATCAAATATTGTTCTGATAGAAGATTCAACTAATTCCGGATCTTCTTTATACAACTCAAATTGTTGTTCCAAATACCCCGTGTTTTGTCCGTGAAACTGCCCCCAAAATCTTTCTGCAGATTCTGCATTTTCTGCCACGACTGATACCCCCATTAGAAGTTAACTTATCCGTTATGAAAACGGTTCAAAACCATTATAGAGTTCGTTTCTCTATTCATCAACTAATATACATGATTTTTACGGAGGATACAACAATTCAGGAAATCTTTTGAACAATTTATCGACATTATTTTTTCTGAAATAACGACATTCATTCAAAGTGCCCAGTTCACAATCTTGATTTTTTTCGTTATAATAAGAGCATACTAGTGAGAAATATGCCTAGAAAGTACGTCTACAAGGGAGGAAATAATAATGAAACTTGCTCTATTAATGGGAGTTATTGTAACATTCGTTGTTTCTATGTTCACTTCAGGATACGAAGCAAAATCAGGGGTACCAAAAGAAGATCAATATTAATGCTATTCGAGGTTGGAAATAACAAAATTTTAGTCAAAAGGCGGATGACAGCTGGAAGAAGTGCAATAAATTTACTCAGCTTCCCGCGAGAGGTGGCCTAGGCGGGACTCAAGCTGCATAAGCAGCCTTAGGATCACCAGTACCGCTGGATAAGTGAAGAAGCGGTCATTCGGAGTGATTTTTGAGTAAATACTATTGTTCCAACCTCTTTCATTACGAACAAAAAACCCTCTTCATTACGAAGCAGGGTTTATTTTATTAATATAAATTTGGAAATCCTTGTTGTCTTAATACTTCATAAATAATAATAGCAGAGGTATTTGATAAATTAAGGGAACGAACTTTATTATTCATATGAATACGCAGACATTGATCTTCTTTCCCGACTAGCAATTCTTTTGGTATACCTGTAGACTCTTTTCCAAAAACAAAGAATTGATCTATGTTCGAATCACTAAAATCAAAGTCAGTATAATGTTTGGTTCCAAAGTTCTCAATATAGTAAAATTTTGCATCTGGATATGTTTCATAAAGTTCTTCTATTGATTGATATTCTTGAACATCTACATGCTCCCAATAATCCAATCCAGCTCTTCGTACCATTTTACTATCTGTAGAGAAGCCAAGTGGGTGGATCAAGTGGAGTGTAACCCCTGTTGCAAGACATGTTCTTCCTATATTTCCCGTATTAGCTGGGATTTCTGGTTCAAATAAAACAACATGCACACTCAAAACTCATTTCTCCTTCTTCTATAGTAACCTTATATATTATACACTAATTTTCACCAATCCGAAAAAATTTGTACTGAATATCTGGTGTATATGCCGTCGAGTCTTCATACGACCAATACCGATGACGACTATTATCCGTATGTGCATTTACTAATGGCATCCCATATTCATCTTTTGTCACAACAATAGTTGTATGATTCCAACGATTATCACCTTCAAAATCATAACAAATGACATCACCAGGAAATAATTCTTCAGGACTCTCGACTTCTTTCCCTTTTAATCCTTTTTGAGAACCACTTAAGTACCAACGCATTGAATGTGCAACCGACCAACTGAAACTCCAAGAATTCCCGCTGTACCACCATCCTCGCTCTCGTACAGGTTCCCCCCAAGTAGGTGCCCCACCAGCATATAAACATTGTGAAATATAGTTTGTACAATCTACTTCAAATGTTCTGTAAGCCGGATTATAACTATTCCACCATCGTTCTGCATATTTCACAGCCTCAAGACGATTATATTCAAATCGACTGGTGTCAATTCTTTGTGACTTATTACTTGAATTCCATAGTGAATAATCATCTGGGATTTTTTCAACAGCAGTATCACGTTTGTGGTGGTTGACTATTGTTTTATCTAGGAGACTATACGAAAAAGGTAATACTTGTTCTTCCAACATAAATCGTTCATTTTGTTTTATTAAAAATTGTAAATGCATCACATATTCATAGTTTGAGCGATCATCATAATGAAGTTTTCGTGTCACCTTTCCATCACCGGTTATTTTTACAATAGTTGCATTTCTTTTTTCTAGCAAATCCAGTTTCTTTTGCCACCACTCATCATCGGAATGCCTTTCTGAGAACAACGTACTCCAATATTCTTTTATACTTTCCATAAAAAAACACCCCTCCCATAACAATGTATGTGAAGAGGATCTATTTTACGAGAAAATATTTAACCGGTTTGTAAGTGGCAGTAATCTACTACTTCATACCTGTAAGACTTATCGAATTCCTATTTCGTAAATACCCGTTTTTGTTCTTTACTTAAGCGAAGAACGAATCCTCGCTAATAAAGTTTCACTTTATGTTTGCTTTTGAAAAGATAGACCTTTCTCCATCTCAAAAAGAACTTGACTGTCAGTTTCTTTTTTCATAGCTGTTTCAATCGCGTCATATGCTTGTTGAGAACCAATTTTCCCTAATGACCATGCTGCAGTTCCTCGTATAACTGGCCTTGGGTCATTATTCATCACTTTAATCAGATCATCAATTGCACTTTTATCTTTGTAGTGGCCAATTGCAATCAGCGCATTTCGTTGTAAAGGTTTTTTACCGCGCCAAGATCCAGACATATAACCAAATTTCTCTTTAAACTCTTTATTGGACAAATGTAGCATTGGTTTTAACTTTGGTTTTGCAGACTCTGGTTCAGGTTCTAATTCCTGATGAAAATGAGAATCTATGCCTCTATTATACGGACATACTTGTTGACAAGTGTCACAACCATATAGACGATTACCAATTTTTGAACGGAACTCATCTGGTAAGAAATCTTTGGTCTGTGTTAAAAATGCAATGCATCTTTGTGCATTTAATTGTCCTCCCTGAACTAATGCTCCTGTTGGACAGGCATCCATACAGATAGTACAATCTCCACAGCTTTCTTCCACTGGACTATCAGGTATAAATGGAATATTCGTAATCATTTCCCCTAAGTAAACAAATGAACCAAACTCAGGAGTAATAATCGACGTATTTTTCCCACTAAATCCTATACCAGCACGTTCTGCAACTGCTCGATCAGATAGCTCTCCTGTATCAACCATAATTTTGTTCACCGCATCAGGGTATTTTGCTTGGATATATTCTGACAATTTATTTAAACGTTCACGTAAGGCTACATGATAATCAATCCCCCATGAAGCCCTTGCGAAAATACCACGTCTCTCTCCTTTGGTACTTCTGGGGGCATCATGCATTTTTTGTGGATACGCTACTGCTATAGAGATAATTGATTTTGCTTCTGGTAATAACCTTTTAGGCTCGGTCCTTTCTTCTATAGAGCCTTTTTCAAAACCAGATTGGTAATGTAGTTCCTGTTGTCTGCGTAACCGTTCTTTTAATTCTGTAAAAACATCGGCGGTCGTAAAACCGATCTTATCAATCCCAATTTCCTTCGCATAAGATTGAATATCTTCTTTTAATTGAGCTACTTGCAAGACGCCCCCTCCTTTCTAAATATGATTTAGTACAAACTTGCCAGTACGCATACGATTTAATACAGCCGCAATTTCATACCGGCGAGGTTTTGCCAAATCACCTGGATGTTTTCCTCTATTTAATGTAAGTTGATCTAAACCTTTATTCATTTCATTCTCAATAATATCCAAAACATCTGTAAACGAGCGGCTTTCCATAACATTCGTTCGATACAAATATTGTATAATTTCTGCTATCATTCTTGTTTGTGAGGAATCAATAAGTTGTTCCGTATTTGAAAATAGAATAGGTGATTTCCCTAACATAATTTGATATTGACCTTTTGCTTGGATCTTAAATCTCTTATCACTTTGTTTAGGAAATGAAGACTGTAATAACTTACGTTTTGTATGTTTTCCATATTCAGTTGAGGGAACTTTCTCATTTTCAATCGGATTTTCACTTATGATTTTTTTGGCCTCACGAGTTACTTGTCTTGGAATATACTCTTCCATCAAAATGACATTGTCCGCAACAGAAAAGTAATCACCTGATCCACCCGTCACTAAAATCACGGATACTCCTAATTCATCGACTAGTTGACGAATACGGTGAATAAATGGAGTTATTGGTTCTTTATTTTTAGCAACTAACTTTTGCATACGGATATCCCTAATCATAAAATTCGTTGCACTTGTATCTTCATCAATTAATAACGTCTTTGCTCCCACTTCCAATGCTTCCATTACATTTGCCGCTTGTGAAGTACTTCCACTCGCATCATCTGTGGAGAAATTACTCGTATCTTTACCATGTGGCAAGTTTGAAATGAACGGTGATATATCTACTGCAGAAATTCTTCTTCCATCTTCTGCTCTTATCTTCACCGCAGTGGGATCGGTTAATACAAATTCTCGTCCGTCTCCAGCGGTATGCCGATATACCCCTCGCTCAATCGCTTGTAACAATGTACTTTTACCGTGATAACCGCCGCCTGTTATTAATGTAACTCCCTGGCGGGTTGCCATTCCTTTTATTGTTTTCCCATGGGGTAAGTCGATTTCTACTTCATTTTCTTTTGGACTCTGAAAAGGTACGGCTTGTTGTTGTGGTAGATTACTCACTCCACTCCTACGTGGCAGTATGGAGCCGTTAGCAACAAAAGATACCCATTTATTTTCTTTCATTACGTTCAAAATATGAGACTGCTGATCAGCTAAAATAATTGCTTTTTCTATTTGTTCATTTTTCACTTTAAATACGGATTCATTTAAAAGATTCGGTAATACCTCGCTAAAGAGTTTGATTGCTTGTCTTCCGTTAATAGACCTGCCCTGCGCAGGTAAACCAACCGATAAACAAATAGTTATAAAATGTTCTTGTAGCGAAACTGCTGACCGTTTTAATATTTCTTGTCCAGGTCCATCGAAAACAATCAATCCACTTTTTCCCGAACCTTTTATTGAAATCTTATTTTCACTAATTGCTTGGTCGATCACTCTTGCAAACGTATCTTCTACTGCAGTTTTTCTTTCTTCTGTTTCTAACCATGATGGTTCAATCGATCGCTTATTATGATCAACTATTAACCTAATTTTTGATGGACTTGCAAATGGGTCTCCTTGGACATAGTCAATATAGAGTTTGAACGATGGATGTGTATACATTCCCTGTATTTGTTTATAACTTTTATATCCTCTTCGATCTATCTGAGTTAATTTCTCTTGTAGTTGTTCCATTAGTTCGCCCCCAACATAGTTATTTTACACAAGAATACTATGCAAATTATTATTATTTCAAGGATTCTACTTTATAACATTAAAAAACGCAACGCTTCGTAGACCCTATGTACGAAACACTGCGTTATGACATATGTATGGAGCGGGTGAAGGGAATCGAACCCTCGTCATCAGCTTGGAAGGCTGAGGTTTTACCATTAAACTACACCCGCATTAAGTAAATATAATGTAACTTTTTTGCTGACAAGTTACATTATAGCAATGTTAATTTAACAAATCAACCATAATTTCATCATTTTTTTACAAAATTTATATATAATTTACGTTATATAAATAAACTTCAATAATATTTTTGTCTAAAATGCCGAAGCTTGCTCTGTTTAAATCAATTTTTAAATTGATTCATTTATAAAGATAATTATAAGATAATTAGTTATTTACATATGATATAGCAAGTTATAAACTAGAATTATGCTTGAAGAGAGGAGCTTATTTAATGTCTGTATATCCAATTATTTTAACTCAATCTGAATTTAGAGATAAGGATAGCTTAAACTACCCATTTGAGGAACGTGGTTTGCAGTTCGGAGATGGTATTTATGAAGTTATCCGTGTATATGAGGGAAAATACTATCTATTCGAAGAACACGTTGACCGATTATATCGTTCAGCTGAGGCAATTAAAATTGAAATACCACAAAGTAAAAAAGAAATGAAAGAATTATTGCTTCAATTAATTACAAAAAATGAAATGACTACAGATGGAAAAGTATATATGCAAATCACTAGAGGGTCTGCTCCTCGCGATCATATCTTCCCTCAATCTGTAGAACCAAATATGTATGCCTATATACAGGATATGCCAAGAAATAAAGAAGCTTTACAACATGGAGTGTCTACGATTACTCAACCTGATATTCGTTGGGAAAATTGCTATATTAAAAGTTTAAACTTACTCCCTAATGTTTTAGCAAAACAAACAGCTAAAGAACAAGGTTGTTATGAAGCTATTCTCCACAGAGATGGGAAAGTAACTGAATGCAGCTCATCCAATGTGTATTTAGTTAAAAACGGGAAAGTATATACTCACCCAACGACAAACAATATACTCTACGGTTGTGTACGCATGGCAGTGGAAAGATTCTTAAAGGATGCAGATATTGAACTTATTGAAGATGCATTTCAACTAGAGGACATCTCTAATGCAGATGAAATATTCTTATCAAGTAGTACTTCTGAGGTTACTCCGATTGTACGTGTGGATGATAAAGCTATTGGTGATGGTAAGCCAGGTACAATCACTAAACAATTACAACATGCATATGAATCAGATGCAGCTATACAAGATAAATTATCTGTGTAACCTTATATAAACATCCAAAAACGAGGTTAGGAAATTTAAAGTTTAACTAAAAGGATCAATTTCTCGAGGTTGATAATTAACTCGTCGTCAATCCTTGGAGATTATCGTTTATCTTTATTTCTAGTTCATTTAAAACTTTTCTTTTAGATAACACTTTTACCTCACCTCGTTTTTTCACCTGTAGAATTTTCTTAATCTTCTTATCATTAAGAAAGGAAAGTATAAATGACAAAAATTATGATAATAGGTTGTCCTGGCTCTGGGAAGTCAACGTTGGCAACGCAACTTGGTAGTCATAAAAACCTTCCCGTATATCATTTAGATTCCTTTTTTTGGGGACCAGGGTGGAAACCGATTGAACGAAATAAATTTATAGAAAAACAAAAAGATATTATGAAAAAGCCTGCCTGGATAATTGACGGAAATTACGGCGTAACAATGAATACACGTTTGAAATATGCTGACACGATTATTTTTCTCCATTATAGTACCACTCGGTGCTTATACAGAATTATAAAGAGAAGGATTCAGTATCATGGACAAACTCGACCAGATATGGGAAAAGATTGTAAAGAAAAAATAGATTGGGAGTTTGTACATTATGTTTTAAAGTTTAATAAAGTTCAATCTCCAACTATTCTAGAGAAATTAGATTCTGTTAAAGAAAAACAAATTTATATTTTTAAAAACCCGAAACAACTTAGACATTTTTTTCATCAAATTAAAGATATTTCAATTGATTAGACCCTCTAATTAGTTTAAAATAATAACAAGTTTTTGATTTTTTGTAAAATTTAGGAGGATATACATGAATTTAACAAAACGTGCAATCAACGAGACTGACTTAAAACGGTTAGAAATTGTGAGTGGGCCTACATACACTGCTTCGAACAACCGCTTTACATATGTTTCAACAAAGGTAAATGAAGATAGTGAATACGAAACACATGTGTACAGTAAAGATATTTCGACTAACCAGACGAAACAATGGACATACGGAAAGCATTCCAATACCAATTTTCGAAGTAACCCGAATAATACTCAGGCAGTGTTTCAATCCACAAGGTCAGGCACAACACAACTATGGCTAGTTGATTTAGATGGCGGTGAACCGAAACAGATTACATTTTTTCAAAAAGGAGCATTTTCACCAAAATGGTCTCCAGATGGTACATCTATCTTCTTTTCTGCGCCATTAAACATCGATGATGACATCCATACCCAAAAGGAACATACCTGTGAAGAAAAGCAACAAATTAAAAAAGACAAACAAAATAAACCGCTTGTTGTTAATCGTCTAAAATACAAATCAGATGCAAAAGGGTTCCATGACGACTCTAATATACAAATTATTGAATACCACCTACCTACGAAAAAATTCAAACAATGGACCACAAAACCAACTGACCATTCCTTACATGATATATCTGCAGATGGTAAGAAACTAGTTTTTTCTAGTAATTGGAATGAAGAAGCAGATTCAGAATTAATTTCCGATTTATTTTTATTAAACCTACATACACATGAATTTACATTATTAACAGATGGAAATAGCAATTATTATAATTCCCGTTTTTCAAGCGATAGTTCACAAATTATAACACTTGGTCATGATTTTGATTATGCCGGAGCAACGTTAACGAAACTCTATTTATTTGAACTATCTTCAAAAAAAAGGAAGGAAATTACAAATCAGTGGGATATTCAATTAGGTGATGCGATGGTTACAGATTCTAGATTAGGAGAGTCAGAAAATGGCCCGATCTGGTCAAAAGATGGTAAATCAATTTATTTCCTAGGATCCGACCAAGGTTCTACCTCTCTTTATCAGACAGATCTTGACGGCAATCTTGAAAAAATTTACGGAGAAGATAATCATGTATTTGGTTTCACCTATCATCCTGATGAAGAATCATTTATTTTAGGAATTAGCTCCCCAATTGACCCAGGAAATTTTTATGAATTAAACAGTAATCGTGAACTTTCATTACTAACAAATGTTAATAAATCATTATTAGAAGAAATTCATGTAGAAAAACCAGAGGAAATTTCCTTTACATCATCGGATGGACTTGCAATCCAAGGTTGGTTATTGCGACCATATAGCTTTGAAGATGGGAAAAAATATCCGTTTATATTAGAAGTTCATGGTGGACCTCATGCTATGTATGGAAATTCATTTTTCCATGAATTACAATTATTAGCTGCAAAAGGTTATGTTGTTGTTTATACAAATCCTCGGGGTAGTCACGGCTATGGTCAACAGTTCGTTAATGGCGTCAGAGAAAATTATGGACAAGGGGATTTCCAAGACTTAATGGAAGCAGTAGATTATTGTCTGGATAAATATTCCTTTATTGACAAAGATCGACTTGGAGTCACTGGCGGGAGCTATGGTGGGTTTATGACAAACTGGATTGTTGGGCATACAAATCGATTTAAAGCAGCTGTTACTCAGCGTTCCATTTCAAACTGGCTTAGTTTTTACGGAGTTAGTGACATTGGATATTTCTTTACAAAATGGGAACATGGATTAAATCTCTTAGATGATCCGGAAAAACTTTGGGATATATCCCCTCTTAAGTATGCAGCGAATGTCAAAACACCGTTACTTATTCTTCATGGTGAGCTAGATTTTCGTTGTCCAATTGAGCAAGGTGAACAATTATACATTACGTTGAAACACTTGAAGAAAGAAGTAGAGTTTATTCGTTTTCCAGGAGCGAATCATGAGTTAAGCAGAAGTGGAGATCCATCTATGCGTATAAAAAGATTAGAACAAATTGGTAGATGGTTTGATCAATACTTGTAAAAAGTTGATATCCAATCGGGTTAGGACATAGCAAAAGTAGTACCCAAAATTCGAACAACGAAATACTTTAAAAATATAGTAGACTTTATTTGGAGGAAGGCAGGTGAGCTTTCGGATACTAAGTATTCCGGGAGCTCACCTGCCTTCCAGGGTACAAACTCTATTCTTCATTGACATACTTTTCGTCTGTCCCTGTTAGTTAAGCCGTGCTTACCCTAGAACACACTTCTTAATTATTTTGAAGTCATTACTTCTTTTAAAGAAGCTGTATATGATTGTAATGACCGCACTTCTTGTTCAGTTGACTTCATACTTCCTAAAACTGTCTGAGCAGTCTCAAAACTAGTAAAGTAAGGAATTTGATATCTATTACAAATCTCTCGTAATAAATACCCTAATCGAGTCTTATCTCTTCCTTGATTTGGAATATTAATAACAACATCTGGTTGATATCTATTAAAATAAGCTTCTATTATTCCAATATCTTTTGATATAGCTTTTATTGAAAAACCTTTTCCCTGTAAATATTTAGATGTCCCTTCTGTTGCTGAAAGGCGGGAGAAAACCTGACTATACTTATTAATAAATGCGATGCTATCTTCTTTCCAAAGATCACTAACGGATAGAAATACATCTAGCTTACCTTTGTCATTAAAGTTAACTGGTATGATTGCTTTCTTGATAGCATCTTCAAAAGATGTACTCATTCCGATCAATTCACCAGTTGACTTCATTTCTGGCCCAAGAATTTGATCGACACCTTTCAACTTACTCGAAGAAAATACTGGTGCTTTGACAGTATAATAATTAGGGACTGGTAATAATCCTACTTCTGAGACAAAATCCGTTAATGGATACCCTAGTTGGGAATGAACCGCCCATTCTATCATTGGAACCCCTGTTACTTTACTAATAACAGGAACTGTTCTAGAAGCTCTTGGATTTACTTCCAGCACATAAATTGTTTGATGATATATAACAAATTGGATATTCATTATTCCTACTAAAGGTAACTCTACTGCAATTTGTTTTGCAATTTCTATCATTCTTCCTTGTTGTTCAGATGTGAGTAATCTCGGCGGAAACACACCAATGCTATCTCCTGAATGTACTCCTGCTTTCTCTATATGTTCCACGATTCCTGGAATAACAATATTTTCACCGTCACTAATAACATCTACATCATATTCCATACCTGGTAAATAGGCATCTATTAATAATGGCCAACAACGATCATGTGTATCTTCTTGAATTTTAGATACATAGGATAGTAAGTCTTTCTCATTGTAACAAATGTACATGGATTGTCCGCCAATTACATAAGAAGGACGAATCAATACAGGGAAACCTAAATCTTTTACTGTCGCTATAACTTCATTTTGGTTGTGTACTACTTCTCCTTTAATATGTGGAATCCCTAATTGATTTAGAAATTGATAAAATTGTTCTCTATCTTCCATCTGATCAATTTCTGTAGGTTTTGTTCCTAATAATGGAATTCCTTCCTCCTCTAATTCTTTTGCCAAATTAATAGCGGTTTGTCCTCCAAACTGTAACATAACACCATCAACATTTTCCTTTTCGATAACCTGAAGTACGTCTTCCAATGCCAATGGTTCAAAATACAACTTATCTGCAATGGAATAATCAGTACTAACTGTCTCCGGATTATTATTTATCATAATCGTTTCATACCCAGCTTTTTGAAGCGCCTGTACTGCGTGCACGGAACAATAATCAAACTCGACTCCTTGGCCAATACGAATAGGACCAGAACCAACTACTAATATTTTTTTGGTATCAAGATTGACCTGTACTTCATCCTCCCCATGCCAAGTGGAATAATAATATGGAGTTATCGCATCAAATTCTCCCGCACAAGTGTCAACCAATTTATATACAGGATGTACTCCGGTTTCTTTAGCAAAATCTCTTACCTTTTTACTCGTGGTTTGTAGTAATTTTGCAATTTGAACATCACTTATATTGTATCTTTTCGCTTTTTTGAACAACTGAACAGGAAGTGAAGCTAACGTGTAATTCGACAACTCTTTTTCTGTGTGAAGAATATGTTGTATTTTTACTAAAAACCAATGATCAATAAATGTCTGTTGATGCAACGTTTCAGCGGATATCCCTCTTTTCAGAGCTTCTGCTAACGCAAAAAGACGGAGATCGTTGGGGGTTTCAATTAAATTGAACAATTCCCGATCGTCTCGTTCATCCATCTTCGGCCAATCTAAACTGGATACGTTTAATTCTAACGATCGAACTGCTTTGTTCAGAGCACCTTCAAATGTTCGATCCATTGCCATTACTTCACCAGTCGCTTTCATTTGTGTTCCTAGTGTACGATCAGCTTCAGAAAATTTATCAAAAGGAAAACGTGGTAGCTTAACGACAATATAATCCAATGCAGGTTCAAATGATGCATACGTTGAACGAGTTACCGGATTTTTCATTTCATCCAAATTTAATCCAATTGCGCACTTTGCTGCCATAGAAGCAATTGGATACCCCGTAGCTTTAGATGCAAGAGCTGAAGAACGACTAACTCTTGGGTTTACCTCGATAATACAATACTCATTAGAATCCGGATTTAAAGCAAACTGTATATTACATCCTCCAACCACATTTAATGCACGAATAACCTTTACCGAAGCTGAACGTAACATCTGGTATTGATGATCTGTTAAGGTTTGAGAAGGAGCGACAACAATGGAATCACCTGTATGTATACCAACAGCATCCATATTTTCCATATTACAAACGATAATACATGTATCATTTGCATCTCGCATTACTTCGTATTCTACTTCTTTCCAACCTTTAATACTTTTTTCAACCAACACTTGATGAATTGGACTTAACCCTAAACCTCTATTTAATAACTCTTCAAATTCAGCTTCATTATGGGCAAAGCCTCCTCCTTCTCCACCTAACGTATAAGCAGGACGAAGAATGACGGGAAATCCTATCTGGTCAATAAATCGAATTCCTTCTTCAATATTCGTAACAATTTTTGATTCCGAAATTGGTTCATTTATTTCAATCATCAATTCTCGAAACTTTTCTCGATCTTCCCCTTTTTGAATGGAATCAACACTGGTACCTAATAATTCCACTTCATATTTTTCTAAAATACCTGCTTCAAATAGTTCAATAGATAAATTAAGCCCGGTTTGCCCTCCTAAAGTGCCTATTAACCCATCTGGTTTTTCTTTTTCAATAATTTTTACTAACGTGTCTTTATTTAAAGGTTCTAAATATACGTTATCTGCAATTTGTTCATCTGTCATGATGGTAGCTGGGTTATTATTAACAAGAACAACTTCGATACCTTCTTCTTTTAAAGCAAGACATGCTTGTGTTCCTGCATAGTCGAACTCCGCCGCCTGCCCGATGATGATTGGACCCGATCCGATTACGAGTACCTTGTTTATGTCTTTACGCTTTGGCATGCGTCAATGCTCCTTTCTTTTCTCTCACTTCATCTAAGAAATCTTCAAAAATATAATTGGTATCACTTGGTCCCGGATGTGCCTCCGGGTGAAATTGAACACTTGTAACTGGATAGTGACAATGTTTCAGACCTTCTACGGAACAATCATTTACATTCTTAAATAATACATCGAACTGTGTATAATCGATGGTATTTTCTTCTACTACATATCCGTGATTTTGAGCTGTTACCCAGACCTTTCCAGTAAATAAATCTTTCACTGGATGATTACCGCCTCGATGGCCAAAATGCATTTTTTTGGTCATTGCCCCATAAGCCAATGCTATTAATTGGTGTCCTAGGCAAATCCCAAGTGTTGGATAGTCTTTTGTTAATTGTTTGATGACTGGAAAATATGCTTGTAAATCCATTGGATCTCCTGGCCCATTACTAAGAACAATACCATCAGGGTTTAATTCTTTTATTTGATTAAGTGAAGTTTGATAAGGAACAACCGTCACTTTGCATCCCTGTTGAAGTAGCGCATTTCGAATTGATTTTTTATATCCGAAATCCAGAATTGCAATATGAATTTCACCAGTACCATAGTTTTCTAATTGTTTTACAGAAACACTATTAACTAATGATAGTAAACTACGCGTTTGCCATGTTACATTTTTCGTTTGACTTTCGTCTTTCACTATTTTTGCTCGCAAAGAACCGTGTTCACGAATAATCATTACAAGTTGACGTGTGTCAATTTCAAACAAACCCGGAATACCAGCTTGCTCTAATTGATCTGAAAACGACTTTGTTAATTGATAGTGACTAGGTTCATCACATATATCACTAGCAATAACAGCAGAAACAGCGATTTCTTTACTCTCATCATCTATATCATTAATCCCATAATTCCCAATAATTGGATAACAGAACGTAAGAATTTGACCTTTATAGGAAGGATCTGTCAACATTTCTTGATATCCCGTCATACCAGTGTTAAAGACAAGTTCACCTTCGATTGCTTTTTTATCTCCAATTAAAATTCCTTCAAATACATCTCCGGTTTCTAATACTAAAAAACCTTTATCCATTTGTAACTTCCTCCAGTTCTAATGCTACTTCTTTCAACGCTTGTATACACATTTGTAGTTCCTCTTTGGTTGTCGTTAATGGAGGTAATATACGTACTACTTTTTCACCAGCTGGTAGCACAAGGATTTGTTTGTCGCGAAGTTTTTCAATCCAGGTACTAGCCTGATTCGTAACTTCTATTCCAATTAAATAACCTTTACCACGAATATCTTTAATCAATGGAGAGATTTCTTTTATTAGTTTTAATTGAGTAAACAATTCATCTTGAACTTCGTTACAATTTTTTAAAAAACCGTCCTTTATAATTTCTTTTAAAGTTGCAGTACCAGCTGTAGCAGCTATTGGATTTCCTCCAAATGTACTTCCATGTGTACCAGGTGAAAATGATGCCGCTACATGTTGTTTCGCTAGCATTGCACCAATTGGAAACCCAGATCCCAAACCTTTCGCTACCGTAATAACATCTGGTTCTATACCGTATGGTTCATATGCAAATAAACTCCCCGTACGCCCTATCCCCGTCTGTATTTCATCAATGATTAGCAAAATATCAGCATCCTTACAAATAGCAGATAATTGTTTTAACCAATCTTTATCTGCAATATGAATTCCACCTTCACCTTGGATAACTTCTAATAACACTGCAGATGTTTTTCCATTATCTATCTCAGACAATGACCCTTTATTATTAAATGGCAGATAACGAAACCCCTTTGTTAACGGAGTAAATCCTTGATGTATCTTTTCTTGTGCGGTAGCTGCCATTGTTGATCCGGTACGTCCATGAAAGGACTGTTCGAAAGTAACAATTTCAATACGATCATGATACCCTTTATCTTTAGCATACTTCTTTGCTATTTTTATCGCAGCTTCATTCGCTTCCGCTCCACTGTTACAAAAGAATACTTGGTCTAAGCAGCTATATTCAGTCAACATCGAAGCTAATTTTTCTTGACTAGGAATATGATATAAATTAGAGCAATGCCATAATTCTTCTAATTGAACTGATATCGCTTGTTGAACATTATCGGGTACATGCCCTAAATTACATGTTGCTATCCCAGATGTATAATCTAAGTATTTTTTTCCACTTTCATCCCATAGAAAGCTATCTTTCCCTTTAGTTGCAGTTATTGGAAAACGATTATACGTTTGCATTACTGCTGATGAAATCTCTGTTTTACTAGACATGTTCTACCTCTCTTTCTGTTAAAACTGTTCCAACTGCTTTTCCTTCTAAATAATTCTTTATATCATCTGGATTTAATCCATTTAAAATAACTGATTCAGCGACACCACTTTTAAGACTTGCTAAGGCAGAACGAACTTTTGGGATCATACCGCCATAAATGACTCCTGAATCTATTTTGCTTTCTACTTGTTGTTTTGTTAGATGATGATGAATCATTTCTTCTCCATTAACCGATTCTATGACTCCAGGAATATTACTAACTAGTATTAACTTGGATTGAAAAGCTTCAGCAACCTTTCCGGCAGCCATATCACCGTTCACATTATAACGCCTGCCATCCTCACCAATCGCAATTGGAGAAATAACTGGAATGCCTCCACTATTCATAATGATCGATAACCATTCTGTATTAACTTCAATAATTTCACCAACCAAACCAAGTTTTCCATTATGTATCTGTCTAGCTTGTAATAGTTTTCCATCTACTCCGCTTAAACCAAGTGCATTTCCACCAATGGACTGGATACTAGCAACAATACGTTTATTTATTGTTCCACTCATCACCATTTCAGCAATATTGAGAACTTCCTCTGTAGTTACCCGTAACCCATCAACAAACTCGGTTTCTATATTCATCTTACTTAGGGCTTCATTAATTTCAGGTCCGCCTCCGTGAACAATAATTGGATTACAAGTTTCTGTTTCTTTTAGCCGTACTAACATTTGATAAAACTTAGGAGAAAGTTGATTTAAAACACTGCCTCCCACTTTAAACACAATAGTAATCATTTTTTCACCTCACGTTCGATAAGAAGCATTGATTTTAATGTATTCATACGTTAAATCACAACCCCAAGCTGTTGCTGTATGCATACCATTTTGTAAATCTATTACTATATTTACTCTTTCCTGATTTAAGGCATGTTTGCAATCTTCCTCATCAAAAACAATCGGTTCGCCATTATTCACTACTTCAATTCCTCCAATGACAATCGAAAGTTTGCTAGCATCTACAGGTACACCACTGTAACCAATCGCACCGATAATTCTTCCCCAATTAGCGTCATTTCCATAAATAGCTGTTTTTACTAGATTGGAAGAAATGACCGCTTTGGCAATTTGACTTGCTTGTTGTATTGTAGATGCTCCTTTTGCTACTACTTCAATAAGTTTTGTTGCACCTTCCCCATCTCGAGCAATCATTTTTGCTAATTCGATTGCAACGATGTTCCAAGCGTCCTTAAACACTGACCAGTCCGGATGATTTTCATTTAACTCTTTGTTTTCTGCTCTTCCGTTTGCAAGTATTAACACCATATCGTTCGTACTAGAATCTCCATCTACTGTAATCTGATTATACGATTGATCCGTAATAGAACGTAACGCCTGCTGTAAGCTATTTTGATTAACATTTGCATCCGTTGTAATAAAAGAGAGCATCGTAGCCATATTGGGATGAATCATCCCTGAGCCTTTTGCTGCTCCACCGATGGTAACTTGCTTGCCATCTATTTCTAGTTGCACAGCTACATGCTTCGTTGTTGTATCCGTTGTTAGTATTGATTTTTCAAAGCTTTTTGCATCCACCTGAGTAGGAGATATTTGCTTGATACCATTTCTTATTTTTCCCATCGGTAATCGTTCACCAATAATTCCTGTAGAAGCAACAGCAACATGGTGTTGTTCGATATTTAATTGGTTTGCTGCTAGTTTCTGCATAAGTAGTGCATCTTCATATCCCTGTTTGCCTGTAAACGAATTTGCATTGGCAGAGTTCACAATAATAGATTGAAGTTGCTTTGAATGCTCGATTGTATGTTTTGTTACCAGCAATGGTGCTGCTTGAAATGTATTTTGTGTATACACACCTGCTGCATTTGCAGGAGTATCGGAATAGATCCAGCCAAAATCAAGTTTTTTTCGTCGTAGACCACAATGAACCCCACCAGCATAAAATCCTATTGGACTCGTCACATGACCATCTTTCAATATTGATATTTCTTTCACTGCTGTCGTTTCCATTGATACTCCTCCTTATGGATATATTGGTAAAAATGATAATCCTGTTTTTTCATCCCATCCATTCATCACATTAATATTTTGAATTGCTTGCCCTGCAGCACCTTTTACTAGATTATCAATTGCAGAAGCTATGATTAGTTGATTCGTTCGTTTGTCGACATATGCTCCAATATCACAGTAATTACTTCCGTTAACGTCTTTAGTGGAAGGGAATTCTCCTGTTTTTCGAATCCGGATAAATGAAGATTGTTCATAATAATGCTTATACAAATTTATCACATCGTCGGTGTCAATATATTGTTGTAATGGCGCATACATCGTACACATTAATCCTCTCGTCATAGGAATTAAATGGGTCGTTAAAGTCACTTTTACAGAGGTTGCTTCTGTACTTTGAGATAAGTATTTTTCAATCTCCGGTGTATGTTGATGTGTTCCAATTTTATACGGTGTGACGTTTTCATTTGTAGTAGAAAAATGGGTTTTTGCACTAGGATTTTTACCCGCTCCAGATATACCCGTTTTCCCATCAATCATGATTCCTTTTGAATCAATAATGTTATTTTCAAGTAGCGGAATAAGGCCTAGTAAAACAGCAGTAGGAAAACAACCTGGATTTGATATAATATTCGTTTGTTTAATCTTTTCTTTATAAACTTCCGTTAATCCATAAGCCGCTTCTTCCAGTAAAGATGGACTTGCTGGCTTATTCTGATACCACGTTTGATAGTCATCGGAAGATAAACGTAAATCACCTGATAAATCAATACATTGGACAGAAGTATCGAGAAAACTAGCGGCTATCTCCTTTGCTACACCAGCAGGAGTTGCTAGAAAAACGATATCAATCTCTTGAATAAGTTGTTGAATATGTAACTCTTGCATAGGTTGTATTAGATAAGTTGCAAGATGTGGATATGTTTCATCGATTAACTCTCCGTGTTGTGATTGAGAGATGATCTTTGCTAATTCTATGTAAGGATGTGAATCTAACAATCTAATAAGTTCAATAGCACTATAACCAGTACCACCAATAATCGCTGCCTTTTTCAAGAGGAACCGCTCCTTTTTTCAAAATGGAATTAATCCATATTATAAATATTATTGTATGTTTATGCAAGTATATTTATAAAAATTAATTAATATTTATGCATTTAAATACAATAAAACTGCTTTATTTATGTATAAAAAATGAATAAACGGTAAGGCTCCTTTCCGGAGTCTTACCGTTTATTCATCTACATATTTATTTAGAAAACTATTAAGCTTTTCAATATACAAATTTTCTTTCGTGACAAAAGCTTCACCATGTCCAGCAGAATCAACTAACAATAATTCTTTTGGACTTGAAGTCTTTTCATATAATGTCTCTGTCATTTCTGTAGGAACAAATTGATCTTCTTTCCCATGAACGTAAAATATAGGAATATCTGTTGTTTGTACTTGATCTAATGCGGAAGCTTCATTAAATGAATAACCAGCAAACATTTGAGTTATCAAACTCGTCGAAGGAATAAATGGAAACGACGGTAAGTTATACATACGATCAATTTGATAATCAAATAAATCTGCCACACTTGTATATGGACAATCAGCTACAATTGCTTTCACATTGCTCGGTAATTCTTCCCCACTTGTCATCAACATCGTTGACGCCCCCATCGATACACCTTGAAGGACAATCTCCACATCATCACCAAAACGCTCAATAACTTTGTCTATCCAATCCATCATATCTAGTCGGTCATGCCAGCCAAATCCAATATAATCGCCATCACTTTGTCCGTGACCTCGAAGATCTGGCGTTAACATATGATAACCTAGTTGTTCCACATAATGTTCTCCATAGAGAGCCATATCTTTACCTTTTCCCAAATATCCATGTGCCATAATAACCACTTTATTCGAAGGTTCCTTTGACCTTAAAAAATAGCCTTCTAGATTTAATCCATCATGGGAAGTAATATTCCAATTTTCATAGTTTTGTTCGTCAGACCAATTTCTCCAATCACCATCTAGTAAAACATCCAATGTCTCAGCAGAAACTTCTAAATCCTGATTTCCACTTAAGAAATCCTTCACATTTCTTTCAATCGCTAATTGATAAAAGAAATATGCAGCAGCAAAATTTATAATAATAAGTAAGATTGCTATACTTGATACAATCCAAATCCACTTCTTTTTTCTCTTCACTTATATGCTCCTTTCCAATATCCATAACTAATTCTATTATACTAAAAGAACAAACATGTGAAGGAACCATGTTATGGAAACATTGGAAATACAAAAAGCACAACGAGTCTGGGACAAAAATAGTTACTCAAAAAGATAATTTTAAAATCCGCTACAGAAATATACTACACTTATCCTAAGGTGACTGTTGAGCCTCTGAATGCTTAGCATCATGGGACTCAACTACGCCTTCCTCTCACAGGACAAGGAAGACCTCGACAGCATTGCATCGCATGCAGAAAATCGATTTTTGATTTCCAAGGAATCTCCGTATATTTCTTACGCTCATTTTAATTTTCATTCGTCTTTTGACTAAAAATTTTATTAAGTCCAAATCTGTTGCGCTTTTATAATTTACATACCCTACTTAAATATGACGCCTTTCCATTAAGTGAATTCCAATCCCAGTAAATAATACAGTCATAAACAATAGTACACTTACTGGCTGAACCATCTCTGCCAATGGATAGTTATATACAGAAAGCCCTTGTACAATCTCCAATCCATATTTTAATGGATTAAGATCAGCTAAAAATAGTAAAAATTTATTTTCTACAATTTCTAATGGCCAGAATGCACCACCGATCATCGCTAAAGATACAGCAACAATAGAAATTACTGCATTAAATTGTTCCGAGTTTTTTACAATAGCAGTAATTAAAATAGAAAGTGCTACGATTGCTAAAACATATGGTATCAGTAATAATAACACTTCTAAAAATCGTCCATTAAAATCGATATTAAATCCATAATAGAAGATTGCAAAAGTAAGACAGATTTGTATATAACCTTCAAAAAAACTATAGATTAAGTTACTTATATACATCTCTGTTTTCTTTAGTGGGGATAGAATCATTCGGTCCCACATTCCATTACGTTTTTCTACTAAAATATGAAGTACATTATAGGCAATAGTATAGATTGCAAAAAACAACGAAAACCCTGCTATTCGATGGATATTTCCATCATACAACCAATCCTGTTCACCTTGAAAGCTTGTTTTCTCTATTTCAATCAGTGAATCTTCCTTACTCGCCAAATAGCTTTCCAATACTTCATCTTCATTTAAACCTGCTTGTATAGCTGCTTCCTGAATTTTCATTTCTTGTTCTTTTTCAACATACTCTTGCTGGATAGTTTGACGAATCATCCCTAAATGTGTACTCTCCACACCTACAATTAAATCAAAATCATCTTCATAAAGGAGTATACCTACATCTGCATCACCGTCATTTATCCTTGTTTCTAGTTCTTCTTTACTAACCCACTCAAATGTAAAATATTCTTGATTTTGTATTTCTGATTTCATTTCTTCTTGTATATCTTTATCACCATATACAGGCACAACGATAGTTCCAGCCGGACCTGATCCGCCAACGAGTAAAGCGAATATTACAGCCATGGCTGTAAATATAAGGAACGTAAAAGGTTGTCGAATAAACTCTCTTACTCTTGAATAAAGGATCCCTTTCATTACTTAGACCCCCTTTTTGGATAACTTATTACTGCTAATAAAATGGATAAGAAAGTAAAACATATCAGTACTAGGATGTAAGAAGCTATCTCTCTTAATGAAGCTCCTTGCAATAATTGAATGTATGCACTTAAACTCGCCCCGTTCGGAGTTAAATTTCCAATTTGTTGAATAAGAGGTGATAATTCACCGACGGGAAAAAAGCTTCCACCTAAGAAGGCAAAAATCGAGACAATGATTCCCGAGAAAAAACCAATGATTTCTTCTGAATTAATTCGATAACTAATCGCCGTCAATAACACTGTTGTTCCACCAACTGCCAGAGCTAGAAACAACGATATAGTTAAAAATGACATTATACTTGGCCATGTTATTTTAAAAACTAACCAAGAAAATGTAAAAATAAAAAGTAACTGTAGGAATGATACAATTGCCCCAGATATAAGAACACTGAAGAAAAATTTCCATCTTGACATATCTGCAACAATCAATCGATCAAATACATGTATCTCTTTCTCACGATATGCAAAGAAGCCTAGTGTAGAAGCTACATACAAAGCATTCATAACCGCCATTCCAATCGTATAATACGCTTGAGAAGAGATTGGTGTACGTTGTTCTATATGCTTTATTTCTCCTGTCACTTCATTGTTATACAATTCTTCAAATGTAATTGGTAATTCACTTTCTTCCATAAATTGATTCATGACTAAGATTTCATTAAAATTATGAATAATCGATTCAACTACTTCAGCACCTATTTGATGTTCTTGGTTGACAAATAATTCAAGTTGTGGAACTGAATTGTTTTCAAAAGCAATCGCTTGTAATAATTCCAGAGTAAAATCTTCTGGGACTTCAATAATTGCTGTGTAATCAGCATCTTCCATAATTTTTTCTTTTTCAGATTCATCGATTTGTTGCAATTCAATCATGCTACTCAGTTCTTCACTTAAAAAAACGTCTTCACGAAGTGTAGTTGTCATGTGTAACGCATCTTTATCAGGAAATGCATCTGATGAAACATCTAACTCATTCATATTTTCTAAGAACTCATCGACTTGTGATGTTTCATCTTGTTGCTCTAGCCAGGCAATTTTTAAAGTTAATTGAGGATTATCCCCTTGCATGAAGCCTGACAACGCCGTACTAAGAATAACAATTAAAATAATTGGCAGCACCAATAACATCAATAGTTGAATAGGGTTACGCAACAGAAGAAGCAGTTGTTTTTTTATTAATTGAAGTATCATACACTACCTCCTAATCCCTTAGTGCTCTGCCCGTTAAATGTAGAAAAACATCTTCTAATGTCGGAGTTTTAACATGTAGTGAACGAATATCCACATCATGTTCCTCTGTTAAACGGATAAGTTCCGGAAAAAGATTGATCTGTTTTGGAATAATTAATGTAATTTCCTTTCCTTCTATTGTCAGATGATTAATAGAAGGTAACGATTTTAGACTTTCAATAAAAGCCTCGTTCCATCGATAAGCAATTAAAGATATAGTGTTTTCGGCGGACAAGATTTGTTTGATTTCATCTTTGGTTCCAGAAGCAATCAGATCACCTTGATCCATGATATATATACGGTCACAAAGATACTCCACTTCTTCCATATAGTGACTTGTATAAATAACCGTCATACCCTCTTCTTGATTCATTTGCTTCACTGTTTCTAAAATATAACTTCTTGATTGAGGATCAATTCCTACTGTAGGTTCATCCATCACTAAGATCTTCGGCTGATGAAGCAATGCAACACCAATATTTAATCTTCGTTTCATTCCCCCAGAAAAATTCTTTACAATTTCTTTTCTTTTTTCCGTTAATCCGATTTGTACTAGAACTTCTTCGATTCTTTCTTTTAATACTTTGTTTGATAGCCGGTAAATCTTACCAAAGAATTTCAAATTCTCTTCCGCTGTTAAATCGGTGTATAGCGCTATCTCTTGTGGAACCACACCAATATCTTTTCTTAGCGAAGATGTCTGTTTCAATACACTATTATTAACATATCGAACATCTCCACTTGTTGGTTCAATTAGTGTAGATAACATGGAAATCGCAGTGGATTTACCAGCACCATTCGGTCCAAGTAACCCAATAATTTCTCCACGTTCAATAAACATATTTAAAGACTTAACTGCCTGCGTAGTCTTAAATTTTTTAGTCAGATCTACTAATTCGAGCATCGTCATCCCTCCTTACTTTTACTATATTGATAAATTATTTACCAACATACTGTCTACCGTCATTTGTTTCCTCTTTTGAACATGACTCAAGTCATAAAGTGAAAAAAACTTCATCAGTGAGACTTCGTTTCTTCCCCAATCATAAAGGCATGACCTAAAGACCCTTGAACAAAATCGAACATTTTCGGTTTATATTCTTTCGCTTGAGCCCTATGTCTGAGGAAGTTACAGTCTGTTACATCCCAGATAAAAAAACACTGTCCTCATCATTATGAATGACTAAGAACAGTGCCTTCATGAACACTTTGCTTGCAAAACAATACGATTATATATATTAAACAGGAGCTAATCCAAAAGAAAACAACTCCAGTTTGCTGATGTACAACTGGGTCGAAAGGTAATAAGGAAGCATAAAATTGTTCCGGAAAATTAATTTCTACAGGTAGGCAAACTTCAATTGCCGACATAAATAATGTTATATCTGAATATACACGATAAACTCCTTCATTTGCTGTATATAAAAACAAAAAATAAGGAATAAGGAGAAGGTGATGGATTCCGGCATATAGCCAACGTTTCTCACTCACTTTTACCTTATATAGAATCGAAATCCAAAATAATATGCTAGTACTGAATAATCCTAATAAAAAGAAATGATTCCAATATAATTCTATCCTTGCAAAATCAAACACAACCGGTAAATGGTATCCATAAAAAAAAATTTGAAGCAATAACATCGAAAACCACGGTTTCGTTAACCAATCTACACATGTATGTACAAATGAGATTGTATTGATTTTAATCGGCTTCCAACCTGCTACTAATAATGGAGATGATATTACTATTAAAAGCATTAGCTGTATCATATGTCCTTGAAATGTTAAACGAGCAATAATATTTATCGGGCTACCAACTGCTAAAAATAAAGTTGTAACACCGAGTATAGTTAAAATACCTTTCTTCATCCCTCCAGAATCAGAAACAGGTAAAATAAAGAAATAACCTATTATATACAGTAAACAAAAAAGTAATATTCCTGCATTCCAAAGTGTTGAAAAATGAAATTCATTTAAGAAGATTTCAATCATGTAATCACCACGACTTTTAGCCTTAGAATATCTTAATTATAATTCATAACGTCTATTTACAAGCCGTATAGTTGTAACAATTCAATGACATTTAATCTTTAGTAATTCCATGTCTTACTGCAAAAATAGCGAGTTGCGTTCGATCTCTTTGCTCTGTTTTTTGCAAAATCGAAGTGATATAATTTTTTACCGTTCCAATGGTTAAAAATAATTCATCTGCGATTTCCTTATTCGTCAAACCATTCCCAATTAATGCCGTAATAGCATGCTCGCGTTCTGATAGCTGAACAGATAATTCCTGTTGCGATGTATGTAATAATTTCGGCATTACCTTTGCCGCTACCTCATCATGAAGTACTAGTCCACCTTTCATACAGCTGTAAATTGCATCAATTAGTTTTGTTCCGTCAGCAGTTTTTAGTAGAAATCCATTAGCCCCTTCTTTTAGAGATTGCAACGCATATTCATCATCATTAAACGTTGTCAACATAAGGATACGTACATTTGGCCACTGTACTTTGATTTTTCGTGTTGCTTCAATTCCATTCATATCCGGCATACGTACATCCATTAAAATAACATCTACGGTATGTTCCATCATTTTCTTTATTGCTTCAACACCATTGGTAGCTTCCCCAATTACTTTAATCTGCTTATCTTGTTCTAATAATACTTTTATTCCTTGCCGAACTATTTGTTGATCTTCTACTAACAGTACTCGATACAATATAATACCCCCTATCTTTTAATAAGGCTTCTGAACAGGGATTCTTCCTGATACAATAAAACGATTTTCTAATTGATATACATTTAAAGTGCCGTTAACCTCTGCCACTCTAACTTTCATATTCTTAAGCCCAAATCCTAATTCAAATTGCTTTGACTCAAATATAGCATTTGTGATTTCAAATGTAAGAGCACCATCAGCAGATTTACTTAATATAACATTTACTTCACGACTATTCGCATGTCGCATAGCATTTGTTATGGCTTCCTGAATAATCCGATATAGAATTACACTTTTATCATTGGAAAGAGGAACATTAAGAACCCCTTTTTTCATTGTAAACTGTACAGTTATATGACTTTCTGCTTCTAACTTACGTATAAGATGAACAACAGAAGCAATACCTTCTGATTCATCTAGCTGCAATGTTTTTACTGCTTGCCTAGTGTCTTCCAGGCTCTCTTTTGCTAATTCCTTTAATGTGTCGAATGAAATAGAAGAATGTTCAATAGAAAGTAATTCCAACCGCATAATCAATGCCGTCAGCCTATGTCCAACTGTATCATGCATGTCACGTGCAATTTTTGTTCTTTCTTCCAATCGTGCATTGTTTTCTGCAGTTATATTCATTCTTTTTAATTTTCGATATTCGTTGAGTAATTCATGATAAATTTTACGATAATACTTTCGTTGATATATTTCTTTTAATACAAAATATCCACTGATCACAATTACAATAGTACTAATCAACAATTCAATCTGATAGCTTTGCTGGATCCACATTATCATCAAAATTTCAGCTAACAAAATTGCTGTTAGCCCATAGTACATACGAATGGATATACGATGAAGAGAATCCCACAATAAAAACCAAAGCAACACGACCGAAAAGAGGATTTCATTTACGAATTGTATTGCTCCTATAAAAACAACAAGTAATAATAACACGTATAATAACATTACTCTATGTTGAAAAGTGAGCAAAAAAAACAACAACAAAGCTACGGTACAAATCAAAATGTGATAGGGAACAAAACTACTTTCCATCGTAATTAGCAATAACCAAATAGCTAGAAATAGTCCTAGTCGTAACCAAAAAACTTTCATAAGTAACCTCTTTTAATCATTTTTGTTGAGATTTTTTAATATATATCCGCCAATCTGACCCAGTTTCAATTTGATATGCGTTTGCAAAAGAGCCTTGATTGATAGCTACTGCTAGTTTATCCAATGAATTTACAAACAATAACGGCTCTCCAAGTCGTGTTTCTGCGAAGGAACGTCCAAACAAAATATGATTCTGATACTTTTTCTTCCGCTCATTTTCGATCGATACTTCTACCCAATCACCATAACAATAACGTTCTTGGATAAACATTTCTCGATCTATATTTGTCCATAAATTTCCGAAACGGACATCTAATATATCAATATTTCCTGAAATAATCCCATCTTGAGACGACGAACCAGGAAGAGGTAAAGTAATGATTTCAGAAATATCAACAGACGGTCCAACACCTTCATAATTAATATTTCCTGAAGCTAATCTCGCACCAGTATACGCATATACATCTCTCCCATGAAACGTATAAGATTCTCCAGAACGCGGCAGTCGGTTTACTCTTTCATCAATTTTTCTGACTTCAGTAATTCCAATCCGATCTGCTACATGAGTCAACGTTCCATTATTTGGCGTTACTATGTAATGATTGCTCTTTGTTTTTGCAACTATACTCAATCGGTCCGTTCCTACTCCAGGGTCAACAACGGATATAAATATCGTACCTTCTGGCCAGTAGTCAATGGTCTGCGACAATCGATAAGAAGCATCCCAAATATTAAATGGAGGGATATCATGAGTTAAATCGTAAATTCTCAAATTCGAGTCTACCGATATCGATACACCATACATAGCGTTTACTGCTCCATCACTTAAACCAAAATCTGTTTGTAATACTAAGGGGTTTTTCATTAACTTTTCAAGCCTCCATACGTTATATCTCGTTTTACGATACTTTGATTGATTTTTATTATACGTACCGATTTCATTTTAATCAACGAAATGTTAGAAAACTTTAAAAACAAACGCTATACTAAAAATATCACGTGACTTTTGGGAGGAGTACAATGAAATATACTTTTTTTATTACTGGGTTTCCAGGATTTTTAGCTAGAAACTTAGTTCAGCAATTACTTAATGATTATCAAGACAATATTGAACATTTTTATCTACTTACCTTACCAGCGGAATTATCAACAGCTCGAGAAGTACTTAACCAGTCTACTTATCATTCCATACCACGAGATCGATATTCCATTATAAGCGGTGATATAACCAAAACAAACCTTGCAATAGAAACTAATATCAATAGACAATTGCAAGAGAAGGTTACACATGTATTTCATTTAGCAGCTATTTATGATTTAGCAGTACCATTTGATATTGCATGGAAAGTAAACGTTTATGGTACAAAAAACGTCAATAATTGGCTTAAAACATTAGGCAGTTTAAATAGATACATATACTTCAGTACTGCATACGTATCTGGTACTAGGCAAGGAACTATTTTGGAAACTGAGCTTGATATGAAACAAACATTTAAAAATCATTATGAGGCTACGAAATACGAAGCTGAAGTTCTTGTGGAAACTCTAAAAGAAATTATACCAACTACAATTATACGACCAGGGATTGTCAAAGGGCACTCTAAAACTGGTTACACTGAAAAATTTGATGGAATATACTTTTTATTGAATATGTTTGAACGTATGAAATTGATGAAACAAATTCCTTTTATAAGTGAAGGAAATGTAGAAGGCAATTTTGTACCTTACGATTATGTCCTAAAAGCAACGAGTTATTTAGGACTTCATCCAATTGGAGAAGATAAAACCTATCATTTAACTGACCCAATACCGTATACGATGCGACAGTTATATCAAATGATAGCTGAAATATACCTAAACGTAACACCAAATAAAACTATTTCTTTATCGCTTGCAAGTTATCCATTATCTTTTTCTTTTATTCGCAAATGGTTACAAACGGAAAAAGAAGCATTAGCCTATTTTGAAAACAACTGCTCATATAGTAGTGCACAGGCAGCTAGAGATTTAGAAAATACAACAATTCGCTGCCCTGATTTTAAGGACCAGTTGCAACCCATGATCGATTTTTATCAAAAATACAAAGATGATTATCAACGTCATGTTATCATTACTTAATAGTTAGCTTAGAAAGCTTAGGAAGTTATTATAGATATTGACAAATAACTCCCCAAGCTTCTATCTTCTCTTCTAAATTTTTATTATATTTACCAGGTATCGGGCTAGTAGAAGGTAGTTTAACCACATCAACATTTGGAAAACTCTCTAAAGTAAAGTTTCTTTTAAATGTATCATAAGCTTTTGTTCCATTGCAGCCAATTAATTTAATTGTGGGGTATTCTTTTATCAAACCAATAATGTCATTAGGTTCAGCATCTTGAATATTTACATCAAGACTCCCTTCTCGGTAACAGGTTCCGATGGTATCCCACAGGGCGATACCATTTCTTTTCAATATACTTAATTTATCTTGATAATTCTCTACACGCTTTTCTTTCAGCAACGTAAACATTATACTCCAAAAATGATTTCTTGGATTCCCATAATATTGTTGTTCTGCAAGTGACTTCACTCCAGGCATTGATCCTACTATTAATACTTTGGGAACATCCGGAATAACTGGAGTGAATGATTGTAATCGATCCATTTAAATAACAGCCTTTCTTTATAACAATATTTCTTTTATAAATTTTGCTGGGTTTCCTCCGTACACTGAATTCGCTGGAACTTTTTTCGTAACAACCGCACCAGAAGCTATTACCGCATTATCTCCGATTGTTACTCCAGGATTAATAATTGCGCCTCCACCAATCCACACATTATCTCCTATCGTAACAGGTTTTCCATACTCAAGTCCGCTATTTCTTTCAGTTGGATGAAGTGGATGAGTAGCAGTAAAAATTTTAACTCCTGGTGCCAGCATGCAATTTTCACCAATTCTTATTTCACAAATATCCAACAGTATACAATCAAAATTTGCGTAGAAATTCTCCCCTACATGAATATTAAACCCATAGTCGCACCGGAAATGAGGTTCAATATAAAGATTCTTTCCCGTACTTCCGAATAATTCTTTTAACATACCTGAACGCTTGACAACATCCTCTTCTGTTGTCGCATTATAGTAACGAGTTGTTCTTCTTGCCAATTGTCTCGCTTTATATAATTCAGCGTCCGCAGGCTTATATAATTCGCCATCAATCATCTTTTGCTTCTCTGTTTTCAATATTCTTCCCTACCTTCAATTCTGATTATATTACCAAAATTATAACAACCTATTTTTCCCTAACCTCTTTTTGACTATGGTTATTTCGTTGTTTCCATTTATTTTGTATTTGGCTAATAAGTCCTTTCATCCATTGATATAATTCCTTCACCTGCATTCCAATAATCATCCAAACAAACAAAAATAAATGTCCAATGACTATAAATATCGCCCATCCATTTGCATCTCTTAGTTGATTCCAAATATAAACAATTTCATTTGTTCCTTCTAATCTGTATACACTAAATAGAAAAGTCATCAGTGGTAGTAATAATGAAAGTACAATGCCTAAAACAGAAACTATTTCATACTCTCTTCGTATCCAGTTTACAATGGAAATACATAATACAAAAAGCATCCCTAATAGATAAACTACAAATAGCAAAATTGGAATATCAATCATAACAACGCTCCTATTCTCTTATTCTATGATACAGCAAAAAAAATAGTAGTTTAAAATTTATGGAAGGGTAATTATATGTATTATTTTATATTAGCTAATAAATAATACAATAAAAAATAAGAAAAGAGGGATATATGCTCATACAATGAACAATATCCCTCTAACTTGAAATGAATCATTTTTTTAAACAATGTCCTCCGCTAACTCTCTGCTATCATTGGTTTGCTGTTTTTTAGAAAAATTCGGTAACATATGAAATATTATGTTTAATACTATTGCCGTTACACTGCCTGCTACAATTCCATTACTTGTTAATATTTGTAAACTATTTGGAATTTGCGCGAATAATTCTGGAACAACTGTAACACCTAAGCCCATACCAACAGAACATGCAATTATCATGGAATTCTCAGGGGAATCGCTAATTACTGCACTAAGCATTTTGATTCCTTGAGCAATGACCATACCGAACATTGCTACCATAGCTCCGCCTAATACTGCTGTTGGAATAATCGTAGTTAATGCTGCTATTTTCGGTATTAAACCTAAAGCAATTAACATTAGACCCGCAACGACTATTACTCTTAGTTTTTTCACACCGGTCATTTGAATTAAGCCCACGTTTTGAGAAAATGCCGTATATTGAAATGCATTAAATATACCGCCTAGTAAAATAGCCAATCCCTCTGCACGGTAACCTTTCGTCAAGTCTTTTTCCTTTAATTTTTTATCTGTTATATCCCCTAAAGCAAAGTACACTCCAGTAGATTCTACTAACGATACCATTGCAACTAAAATCATTGTAATAATCGCTGGCCATTCAAATGTCGGAGTCCCAAAATAAAAAGGTTGAATCATATGGAAATAAGAAGCATCTGCAACTGCCGTAAAATCTACTCTTCCCATAAAACTAGCAACAATTGTACCTCCAGCTAATCCAATTAGAATAGATATAGAACGTAAAAATCCAGTTGTAAAACGATACATAAGAATAATAAATAATAATGTGCCAAATCCAAGTGAAATATTTGCTAATGAACCAAAGTCACTTGCGCCTTGTCCACCACCAAGATTGTTAATTGCAACTGGAATTAAAGTAATACCAATAATGGTTACTACCGAGCCTGTTACAACAGGCGGGAAAAATCGAACAAGCTTGCCGAAGAATCCACTAATTAAAACTACAAAGATACCTGAAACAATAATCGCCCCATAGATAGCCGTTATTCCATACTGACCACCAATGGCGATCATAGGAGCAACTGCTGTAAATGTACATCCTAATACTACTGGCAACCCAATACCAAAGAAACGATTATTCATGACTTGAAACAATGTAGCAACCCCACACATAAAGATATCAATCGCTACAAGATATGTTAATTGTTCAACAGTTAATCCAAGTGCTTCACCAACAATTAATGGTACTAAAATAGCACCAGCATACATCGCTAATACATGTTGTAATCCCAAAGCTGCGATTTTCATTATATACGGGCCTCCTCTTTAAACGTAACTTTTCCATCCGACATTGATTCAACGATGGCTAAAGATTCTACTCGTATACCTTTATCTCTAAGCTGCTTTCCGCCAAATTGAAAACCTTTTTCGATTACAATGCCGACACCAATTACTGTCGTTTTAGCTTGTTTGGCAATTTCTAATAAACCTAAGGCTGCTTGACCATTTGCTAAGAAATCATCCATAACTAAGACAATATCATCTTCATGAAGAAAGTCTTTCGATACAGAAATTTCATTCGATGTCTTTTTTGTGAATGAATATACTTCAGCAGAATAGAGATGATCAGTTAGTGTTAGAGATTTTCTTTTTCTTGCAAAAACCACTGGTACATCTAACTCTAATCCAGTCATTGTAGCAGGAGCAATCCCCGAAGATTCAATGGTTAATATTTTTGTAATTCCAGCACTTTTAAATTTGTTTGCAAATTCTTCCCCAACTTGCTTCATTAATTTAGGATCTACTTGGTGATTCAAGAAAGAATCAACCTTTAACACAGTGTCCGATAACACTTTTCCTTCTTCTATGATTTTATTCTTTAGTAACTCCATGCTTCCCATTCCTCCTAAAATATAAAAAGCTCGAAAATCCGCCTATAAAAAAGCAGATTTCCGAGCTTGGAATGTCGAAAATTTAAAAACGATAGTCTTTGAAGTTTAATTAATAGAATATCGAATTATCCGCTTTTTCATAGTCGGTTCATTTACGGTAAACCGGTAGAAACTTGCAGGCCCTATCCCCGCGATTATATGAAAAAACTATATATAAGGTTTCAAGATGAAGAATGTATTCAGTATAGCATTTGCATACAAAAAAACAAGACATTATAAAAAAGAAAAACCTTTCTCACAATTGCGATAAAACAAAACTTCATTCGAGATTTTCCCCCGCTGAATGTTGTACCACAAAGGTATGAGCTAAAGACCCTTATAAAAGGTTACTTTTTTCTCCACTCTAAAAACTCTAAACGATTGCCGAAAGGATCGCGCACATAAAAACGTATCGCACCTGGAAGTTTATTATCTGATTGTGTCGATATTCCGTTTTCCTCTAGATAAGCTTGGAAGAGTGGAATGTTTTCCACTTCGATCGCAGGGTGTGCTTTTTTTAGTGAATGAAAAGGTTCTTCAATGCCTATGTGCAAGAAAACCCCTTCTTTTTTAAACCACACACCTCCATTTTTTTGTAATGCTTGTGGTTTTATTTCTTCATCAAACCCGAGTATATCTATATAAAACTTTCTCGCTTTATCCTCAGATCCTTTTGGTGCTGATAACTGGATGTGATCAATCTTTTTAATTTTAAAGTTCATTCTAACCCCCCCTTTAGCTCCTTACTCTTAGAATAGCAATAAATGGAAGAATTGAATAATTCTATTTTTGAATATACATTGATTACTTTTTGTTATCTTTCTTAAAGAAAATCCAAACTCATTAATTACTTATAGAAATTTTTTTATTTACCTTTTTTGATATATATAATTTTCTGATTCACCTGTATTTGCATTGATGACAAAAACTTGATCTATGAATTTAGATTTCACTTTTATTCTCCATAATGGTAGATAAACTAATTTGAGTTCTTTAATCTCATGTTGCGGTTTCTTTAATAAATACGAACGGTTAATCTGCTTTACTTGTACATCTTTAACAAACTTTTCAACTTCATCCATTTCAATAATTTGATGTGATTCTAATAATTCTCTATTCACATCAACCGTATTTAAAGGTAATGTTTTTGATAAAAGTCCTCTATAACCAGAGATTGCATCAACAAAAATATGTTGTTTTAATATTTTGGGGGCGAGAGGCGGTCTTTCTGCAATAATTAACGTATTTGCTACCCACATAGGATGATAGAAAAGATATTTTTCTATCGTATTATCTATTAAATATTGTTCATCTACTCCTCTATTGAACAACCGCATACGGAACGGTAGTGTTCGAAAAACATATTTATATAATCTCTCTAGAGTAATAGTTGGATCTTCACCTATACGTTGAATTGATATAGTTTTTACCATTTCCATCATCCTCTATTAACAATATTTAATCTAAATGATAGGAATCGACTAAGTCTTGAATTTCTTGTGATGGAGCTTTTGTGGTTAAACTTACGATAATCATCAATATTAAGGAGACAGGTGCAGCAATAATTGGTTCCGCATTTGTAGGTAAATCCGCAAAAAATACTAAAATTAAAAACAATAACGCACCACTAAGCATTCCTACCAGCGCACCTTCTTTTGTTGCTCTTTTCCACCATAATCCTAACACAATCGGAAAGCCAAATGAGGATAATAAAAACCCTCCAACCCATCCAACCATAACTGCGATGATTCCTGGTGGATCTATTGCAAAGTATATACCCACTAACATAGCTATAAACATAATTATTAAACTTAATCCTGTAATTCTTCGTTCAGTAGCTTGTTTATTGATATGTTCTTTGTAAATGTCATGGGCTACTCCTGCAGAAATAGCTAATAACATGGCATCCGCTGAAGACATAATCGCCGCTAACACACCAGCTAACATTATTCCAGCAAAAACAGGAGGCAAATATTCTTCAATAACCGATACAAAAATCATATCAGTTTGAGTAAGTGAGTCAACGACACCTAAATGAGCTCCAGCTATCGTGACGAAAAAGCCTGCAACAAATAATAATAAATAAAATACCGTTCCCCACATAGCTGAGCGACGCGCGGTTTTTGCATCTCTGGAAGCAAAGTTACGCATTACCACGGATGGAGAAATAATTCCGAACCATAAGAAAGCAATAAATAATCCGAAGTAAGACATCCAAGATAATTGTATGTCACCAAATGTTGGATCTACTGCCAATGCTTGATTAAGTAAATTTGTAAAACTACCAAGGTCAGCAAAAATAAATATTGCTAAAATAATCATTCCTACTAACATAATGGCTCCTTGTATTAAGTCTGTATAAGTAATAGCCCACATACCGCCAAGTGCAGCATACAGTGTAAATCCAATTCCCAATACAATAACAGCTGTTACATAATCAATACCTAACACATACGATCCAATTATTCCCGAAGCTGTAAGCTGTGGTACCATGTAAAAGGTCATGGAGACAACAACAATAACAGCCGCAATAATTTGCACTGATTTACCAAAACGTTGTTTAAAAAAGTCAGGAACTGTTTTTACACCTGCACGGCGAATTTGTCCAGCAACTAAAAACATCACAAAAGGCAAAATAGCAATAACACCAAAAGCGTATGTTAAGAAGTATGGAAGTCCATTTACAACTCCTCCACCTACTGCTCCCATCAATGAACTCGAGCTAGTAACCGCAGCAAAAATCGCAAAAGCTCCAACTAATGTATTGATGCTATTGCCAGCTGTATAATAATCATTTTCCGATTGTCGTGCTCGTTTGTAAAAATAAATTCCTATAACGGTCATAATAACTAAGTATATAAGTAATATAGATGATTCAGCTATTTTCAAGTCTATCCCTCCTTATGATGATTTTTGTTTGTCTAATTTTTCTACCCAAAAAACATAAATAAACCCTAAAACCATCCAAATGAACAATCCAAAAAACATTAACCACCCTATAAGGGAGACCCCTAACCAATAAATATCTGTCGGCCACCAAAAAAAGACAACCATTGCATATAACGACATGATAATCGTCAAAACAATACCTGGATCCTTCCATTTTGGTTTATTTGACATGTGTATCATCCCTTTTCATCAAATTTTCATTTGCTGAATTATATGTAGCCAAGCATGAAGAAATGACAATGAAAACTATTGGCATCACTCTAATTGCTAACAGCTAGAAACAATACTTTAATAAATCATGTTGTAAAAATTGATTTTCACTCAGAAGTGCAGTTATCGTCTTTTAGCTCAATTTTTTCTATTCTGACGTAATCACCTTCGTAAATTAGGATTGGCAATTATGAATTTGAAGCATCTACAATTGATTGTCTTTTCAAAAACTGTGGAGATTAAAATACTAAAAAGCCCGCTCTCTTGTGAGAACGGGCTTAATCATAAGATTATGTATACAGGCCACATTTGCCGTATCTTGTCATAAAAAGTTTTAAACCACCACTTCGCAAAGTGGGTGTTCGCAGAAAACTTCCTGCCTTCCGCTTCAATGGCGGCTCGGCATTCCAATTTCGATGTAAAACTCCCTATTCCAACATTAGAGGTTAAAACTTATATTAATACGAACAATGTAGCTTGTAGAAATATCATAACGTTTTTTGTCCTATTTATCAATAAGCTATATTTACTAATTTTTCCCTATAACTTTGTATTCTTTTTCTTGGCACGTTGTTCTAATTGGCTTTGTGGGGACTGGCTTGCTTCATCTTCTGATTTCCCTTGCGGATTCAGACTAGAATTTACTTGTTTTTTACTCCAATTTGGATTTTTTTGATTCAATACGACCACCTCCTTGTCTTATTGTTCGTATTCTAGACAAGGATATTCATTTTAATATACATTCCAACTTGACTAAAGTTCTTTTCTTTTTATTTACAAAATAGAAAGATCAACATTTTCATAATGATTACGTAACGATCTTTTTAAGACTTTCCCGCTCGGATTTTTCGGAAGTACGTCCGTAAAGTCGAGATATTTTGGAGTTTTAAATTTAGACAATCGACCACTACAATATTCGATCACTTGTTGTTTTGTGACTGTATTTTCTTCTTTTAATACAATAATAGCAGTAACCGCTTCGCCCCAATAAGGATCTGGAACACTAATCACAGCTACTTCTGATACACCATCAATCTCATATATGATTTCTTCAACTTCACGACTAGAAACATTTACCCCTCCAGTTATTATCATATCTTTCTTACGGTCTACAATCGTTATAAAACCTTCTTCATCCATAAATCCTAAATCTCCACTATGAAACCATCCGTGCTTAAATGCTTCTTTCGTTTTCTCTGTTGCATATAAATATCCTGTCATCGAGTGAGGTGTTCGATGGACGATTTCTCCAACGGTTCCGCGAGCAACTTCATTTCCATCATCGTCTACAATCTTTGTCTGTACATTTAAACTTGGTAATCCAGCTGAACCTAATTTTCGTAGTTGGTCTTTTGGTTGTAATACCGTTGCTAACGGAGCTACTTCTGTCTGCCCATAACAGTTCCAGAGTTCGATTTGTGGAAGTCTTTCCGTCAACTCTTTAATAATTTCCATTGGCATAATTGCTGCTCCATAATAACCCTTTTTCAAGGAACTCAAATCTCTTTTATTAAAATCAGGATGACGCAACAAACCAATCCATACCGTTGGTGGGCAAAATAATTGAGTTACTTGCTCTTTTTCAATTGTTTCTAAGATTGATTCTGGACTCGCAGAAGGAAGAATGACACCACTTGAACCAATGTATATATTCGGACCTAAAAACACATGAAGTTGTGCACTATGATAAAGCGGCAATGCATGTATAGCAATATCATGACTTTCCATTTTACAATCAATAATAGTACTGACATATTCACTTACGATACTTTTATGAGTCAACATTACACCTTTTGGTTTTGATTCAGTTCCGCTTGTATAAAGTATATGTGCTAAATCATCATCATGAATTTCTACCTCTGGCATTGTAGAAGATTGATGAGATTGAATTTCATTTATTGCAATCCACGAATCTTCTATTGCCTCCTCTGCTGGATCTACTTCTAATACTATATAATGTTCAAGTTTTTTGTCTTCTGCAGCAGCTAATAGTAGATCTCTAAATTCATCAGATGCCATTACACCTACTGCCTTTGAATTTTCTAATATATATTTTATTTCTTGGGATGTAAGCATGTAATTAACAGGAATTAACACTGCGCCAATTCTGGCAAGTGCATACGTTACAAGTACAAAGTCTAAGCTATTTTTTGAAACTAAAATAAACTTGTCACCCTTTTTAATTCCTATATCCAGAAATCCATTAGCGGTTTGATTTACAAGATTATCAAGCTCTTGATAGGTTAGTCTTTTGTTTTTGTAAGCGATTGCATTTTTGTCTGGATAACGTTCTCTTGTTCTTGTTAATAAATCACCTAATGTATTTCTTCGTACTCGGTTAATTAGTTTATCTAACTCTGTATCGATTTGATTTAATTCCAATGACCTCACTCCCTGTATAATTATTTAACTATTATTATAATTCAGATATATGAGGTTGTCACTTTATTTTGTGATCTACATAGGCCTATTGCAAAAAAAGAGTTTACGCAAAACTTAAATCCAAATGATTGGATATTTAAAATCCGCTTCAGAAATATACTCCGCTTATGCTAAGGCGGCTGGCGAACCTCCGGATACTTTGCACTCCGGGTCTCAACAATGCCTCCTTTCCTGAGGACAAGGAAGACCTCGACAGCACGCATAAAATCGTTTTTTGATTTTCAAGGAGTCTCCGTATATTTCTGAAGCTTATTCTAGCTATCATCCGTCTTACAATCAAGACTGTTAGTTATGTCCTGGCCCTATATAAATTAGAAATATAATTTGGTTGATTTTGTAGCTTTTTGCTTTCTAGCTGTTTTTGCTCTTTTGGAAACGAGCCATCGTTCTATGAATTCTTCAGTTGTGCCTATTTTCTGCTCTGCTAAGGCTGCCAAAAAGATTTTTGCAGATGCTCGGGCATCATCCATCGCATGATGATGATTTAACGGTATCTCGTGGTAATTTGCAACTGTATGTAGTTTATGATTTTCTAATTGCGGCCAAATTAATTGGGAGATTTTAACCGTACAGAGCGACATATAATTTGGACATGGCATATCGTATTTATACAAAGATTGACGTAAGACACTCATATCAAAACTTGCATTATGTGCAATAAGTATCGTATCTTCTAAATATGCTGATAATGTGGGCCACAGTTCAGCAAAAGTCGGTGCTTCTTGAACTTGTTCCTCGGTGATTCCATGAACATATATATTGCGTGAACGAAATGGGGCTAATGGATTAATTAGTGAGTAAAACTCATCTATAATTTCAGTATCATTCATAATTACCACACCTATAGAACAAGCACTATTTCTTTTTTCGTTTGCTGTTTCAAAATCAATTGCTGCAAACTTAACCATTCAAAACTCCCCCTATATCTCCATGATATCCCAATTGGTAATAATGCCTACCAACTTTTCATCTTCTTTCCCTGTTTTTGTAATAAGCAAAGCCGCAAGTCGATTACCTTTTTCAACTTGTTCTGTAAATACGTCAGCAGCTTCATATACGGACATTTCCTCGCTTATAAAAAGATGATTATCTGATTTTTCGTATTCTAAAATATCTTTAGCAGTTGCATCCGTTATTTGTTGACCATCGTTCATAGAATTTGCTATCCATCGAGCAATGCCCTTGTGTGTAATTAATCCTTTAAAATCTTGATTCTCATAAATAGGTAACTTCGTTAATCCTCTATCTCTTACTACTTGAAGTAACTTTTGCATAGAATCGTTTAATTGGAATGTAACAACTTGTTTTATGAATGCATTCTTTACTTGTTTTGGACTTGTAAAATCTTCTTCTATTTTTTCGATACGTTCCACAATTGTATCATGAGGTTCTGCAATCGCATAGGAAACATCGATACGGTTATGAATAATTGCATTTCTGAGTTCAGCAAATTCCAATAAATCCTCGTAGTATCGTTTTATCGTAGCATTAGAGTCTGATAGAACTCGCACTGCTCTAGAGAAACCCATTTCTTTTTTGTTTAATTGTGATTTTAATGCTTTGTCAATACGATTAAATGCTGTGATAAAGCGCTCTGAATTTTTATACATATCTATTTCTCCTATCTTTGCGTTCTATCATTTTAACCGTTCAAACTTAACATTAAACATTCACTTATATCGTTTATTTCGCCTTGTAAAGTACTTTGCCGTTTTTTTCTATACTTCGTATGTCCTGATTTTCCGCTAAATAAATTAACCGAGTTAATGTCGCCATAAACTGACTGACAAAAGCTGTCCCTTTCATAGGTCCATAAATTTTAGTTGTTATTTTAAAAGCAGACATCGGTTTGTCCGATAAAAGTTGTTTGAGTTCCTCAAGACGAAAGAGATGTCGATTATAAGTTTCCATTATTCGTTCTGATAAATTTTCCATCTCTTTTCCATGACCAGGTAATGCTAATCTACTCGGATATTCCTGTAATTCTAATAAAGATGGTAAATAGTCCTTTAATGGGTTCAACTCTTCTCCCATCCATAAGCCAATCACTGGTGAAAGATGCTCTAACACATGATCACCTATAATCATTATTTCTTCTTGCTTATTATAAAAACAATAGTGATCAGGAGCATGTCCAGGTGTCCAAATTGCTTGAAAAGGCTGATTACCTAAGATGATTTGATCACCATCATCAAAAAATCCGTCTGGTTCAAAATCATAGATAAAAGAAAAATCCTTTATTTTTAACGGTAATGGCGGTGTACCATGACGTTTAATTAGTGATTTCATTCTTTCCATATGTGATTTCCGATCTTTTCCCTTAAGCATTTCTTTATATCCTCGTCTAGATACAAAGACGGGGATGGCATATTCCTCTTGAAACCATTTTGCTAATCCTATATGATCCTCATGAGTATGCGTTAATATCAGCTTTTCAATTTGATAATTATCCAAAACCGCCTTCCAAGTTTCCTTAGTTTCCGTGGCATAAATACCGGTATCTATGACAGTATATCCTTTTTCTCCTTTTATTAAATAGCAATTCACTTCCCCCATTGCACCTTTAAACCGCACTACTAATTGAAATATATCTTCTGTCATTTTCTTTAGCATGAAATACCTCTTTCTAACACCATTCAATGTATAAATGAGCATATTGTTATTTTATCGTTCCAAGATGGAATTGCAAGACAAAGGAACTAAAAATACATCAAAAGCAAATAACATAAAAAGATACTTTTTATTTTGAGATATCTATTCTTCCTCGAAAGAATGGTAGTTAAATTACTGTCGTTTACATACTCGATAAATATTTATTAAAAAACTATTGACATCCTATTCGATATCTTATAAAATTTCTATTAATTAAATATGACAATTCTTATCCAGAGAGGTGGAGGGACTGGCCCAAGGAAGCCTCGGCAACAGACTTATTTAAGTACTGTGCCAATTCCAGTAGCGTAAATGCTAGAAGATAAGAAGAGTATATCGTACGGTTTCCTGTACCCTCTTCTTACTTGTAGAAGGGGGTATTTATTTTTCCCCTATTCTCTGTACAGAACTGTCATATGTTAGTTTCATAGAGCAAGACCCTACTCTGTGAGACTAAACAAAATTTAATGGAGAAAGAAGGAAGGAAAAATGACAAAAACAATAATCAAAGCACCATTTCGAGCAGACCATGTAGGTAGTTTGCTACGACCAGAGCGTTTGCATCAGGCTAGAAAAAATTATTCGGATGGAAATATCTCAGAAAAGGAATTGAGAGACATTCAAACAGAAGAAATCAAGCGGATCGTAGACAAACAAATTGAAATAGGTCTACAAGCTGTTACGGATGGTGAGTTCCGTCGTTTATGGTGGCATACGGACTTTTTAGAAGAATTGAATGGTATTGAAGGATATATTCCAGAAAAAGGTTACTTATTTAAAGGAATTGAAACAGAGAGATATAACATTCGTAATAACGGAAAGATTAGTTTTCCAACAGACCATTCATTTGTCAAAGATTTCATTGAATTTAAACAGATAGTAGGGGAGCGTGCTGTTGCAAAACAAACCATTCCTAGTCCAAATCAATTATTTCACAAAGGAACACGCAACCCAGAAGTTTATCCAGATATTCAATCTTATGCAGAAGACATTATCACTACGTATCGAGATGCAATCCAAGCATTTTACGAAGCTGGATGTCGATACCTGCAATTGGATGATGTATACATTGCCGGCTTGAACGTAGATGAGTTAATAACATTTGAAGAAGATTTATCTCGTCAAGAGTTGATTGATTTATCTTTATATGTTGTAAATAGTGTACTTGAGAATAAACCAGATGATTTAATCGTAACTACACACTTATGTAGAGGAAACTATCGTTCTACTTGGGCATTCGAAGGCAGTTATGCTCATATTGCCCCAACCTTATTTGCTAATGAAAAAGTGGACGGATTTTTCTTAGAATATGATGATGATCGTTCAGGCAGCTTTGAACCTTTAGCTCATATACCTAATGGAGGACCACAAGTCGTAATTGGAGCAATCACTTCTAAATTCGGTGTGCTAGAGGACAAAGAAGAGATCATTAAGAAAATCAAAGATGCTTCACAATATATTCCGTTAGATCAAATTTCGCTTAGTCCGCAATGTGGATTTGCATCAACACATCAAGGAAATAAATTAACAGAAGAAGATCAGTGGAATAAATTACGTTATATCGTTGAACTCTCCAAAGAGATTTGGGGATAAGCTTAATAAAATCTATAAATAACTCCAAACTACTTATTAGACTTCCTATATAAGCTGAAAGTAGTTTGGAGTTTTAATTAATTGCGAATTTGGCCTGAGCCTGAAATCACAAATTTAGTTGAAGTTAATGCTTCCAGCCCCATTGGACCTCGAGCATGTAATTTTTGTGTACTAATCCCTATTTCTGCACCATATCCGAATTCAAATCCATCTGTAAATCTAGTTGAAGCATTGTGATAAACTGCTGCAGCGTCAACTTGAAGTTGAAATTGTTCAGCATTAATCTTGTTTTCAGTTATAATAGCTTCCGAATGACGTGTACCATATCGATTGATGTGGGCGATCGCTTCTGATACTGAACCAACTATTTTTACACTTATTTCACTTGCTAAATACTCCGTTTCCCAATCTTTTTCCTCTGCTCTTATAGCAGTTGGAAATCTCTCCATAACGAATCCATCCCCGTGAATTGTTATGTCATGAGATTGCATGCTTTTTAATAGTTCTAAACCATGATTTTCAAACCACTGTTTATGAATAATTAATGACTCGATTGCATTACATACTGATGGTCGTTGTAGTTTTGCATTCAAAACAATTTCCGTTGCCATCTCTACTTTAGCAGATTCATCTAGATAAACATGGCAGTTCCCTGCACCGGTTTCAATAACAGGTACCGTAGATTGTTTTACCACTGTTTCGATTAATTGTTTTCCTCCCCTTGGTATTAAAACATCCAGATATTCATTTAATTGAAATAGTTGATTCGCTACTTCTCTTCTAGTATCTTCTATTAATTGTACAGCTTCTTTTGGTATGGAGCTAGAAGTTAATGCATCATGAATTACATGAATAAGTGCTTTGTTAGAATGTATAGCTGAAGAACTACCACGTAATACTACTGCGTTTCCTGTCTTTATTGCAAGTGAAGCTGCATCAACAGTGACATTAGGTCTAGCTTCATAAACCATTCCAATAACTCCAATTGGGACCCGCTTCTTCGTAATAAATAAACCATTGTCTTTCTCTATTATTTCTAGGGTTTCACCAATAGGATCAGTTAATATAGTTACCTGTAAAATTGCTTCAGCTATATCTTGTAATCTTTCCTCATTTAATTTAATTCTATCGATAACCGAATCAGATAAACCTTTTTTCTTTCCCTCTTCTATATCCAGGACGTTTGCTGTTATTATTTCTTGTTTTTTATCTAGAATTGCTTGAGATATTAATTGTAATGCTTCATTTTTGTCATCAGTTGTAGATAGGGCCATTTGATAACTTGCTTGTTTTGCACTCTTAGCTTTCTCTATCACTTCATTCATAGTAACTCCTCCTTTATTTGATCAACCATAACCCACGAATCTCTGTGAATAACCTCAATAGCAGAAAGTTGCGTCACCTGTTTTGCTTTTTTTAATGTTTTGGCTGCTTTGAGCTCTTCCGATGAACAGCTCACTTGTCCTCTTCCTAATAATTTACTTCGATTATAAACTTCTACAACATCTCCATCTTCAAAATCCCCCTGAATATTTACCACACCAGCTGACAGCAAACTACTTCCGTTATACATAAGCGCTTGGGTAGCTCCATCGTCAATAAGTAGTTTTCCTTCTAATGTCGAGTGAAGAGAAATCCATTGCTTGCGAATGGGAATTTGTTTACTTCGAACACTTTTGACATAAGTACCCTCTCCATTACCATTAACTATTTCTAGTAATTTAGATATTCCTTCCCCCTTACCAATAAAAACAGGGACTCCGAGAGAAGTAGCAACCTTTGCTGCCATCAGTTTCGATTTCATACCCCCAGTACCTAATTTCGAACCCGATACATCTGTTTCCTGTATCATTTCGTCAGTAATTAAATCAATTGTGTCGTAGCGTTTCGCACTCACATATTTACCAGGGTGTTTATCATAAATTCCATCAATATCGGTTAATATAATTAATTGAGCTGCATGAATAGCTCCACTAACTAAAGCAGAAAGCATATCATTATCCCCAAACGTTAATTCATCAACTGCAACTGTGTCATTTTCATTAATAATCGGAATAACGCCTCGTTCTAATAACTCCAACATAGTAGAAGTAGCATTTTTATACCGTTTTTGAATCGAAAAATCAGTCCTTGTTAATAATAATTGAGCAGATCGAATATTGTATTCCATAAACTTATTCATATAAGTATGAATTAATAGACCTTGACCGATGGCCGCAGATGCTTGTTTTCCTTTTAATGTAACAGGCCTAGAAGAGTATCCTAGGTTTCGAAACCCAGCTGCAACAGCTCCTGAGGAAACTAAAATCACTTCGAAATTATGTTGATGTAACATAGCTAACGCATTTACATGATCTCCTAATTTTTTATGATCAATTTCGCCTTTTTCATTCGTCAGTGAGCTACTTCCAATTTTTATAACTACCCTCTTTTTATTCATATTCTTCTCCTCCTCATTATTCTCTAGATGTCTATTCTCAGATATAAGAAAAAACCCTTTCATCCCAATTTAACAAAAAGGGACGAAAGAGTTTTCTTCCGCGGTACCACCACAATTTAGATGCGATCGAACTTGCATCTCACTTCTTCCATTAACGCTGGATAAACGCCCATGTTTGCATGAGACTCCAAAGGTAGGTTCTGATAAATCAGCAATGACGGAATCTCTCAGCTAATAAATTCCGATCTCTTTCATTCGATATTTACATACTATTCCTCTGTTAAACGTTCAACTGTATTGTAATTTATTATTATCAGTTTCTCATTAATTGTCAACAGCTTTACTTATATCAATCTGATTTTTAGGAAAATCAATCCTTTCCATTTATAATTATGAATAGGAGGTTTGATTATGTGTTTAATAACTTTTGCTATCCAAAAACATTCACTATATCCATTTATATTGATTGCCAATCGTGATGAATTCTATGATCGCCCCACTGCAAAAGCTACATTTTGGGATGATGCTCCAGAAATTCTAGCAGGAAGAGATTTAAAATCAAAAGGTACATGGTTGGGTATAACAAAAAAAGGAAAAATTGCAGCAATTACCAATTACAGAAACCCTTCACTTCCTGAAACAGGCAAATATTCAAGAGGAAAAATACCTGTTGATTTTTTAAATTATGAAATAGATTCAACACATTTTTTATCTGATTTAGAACAAGACAAATCCTTATATTCGGGATATAATGCTTTATTTGGTAATTACCAAAAGCTCTATACTTACAACAATATTTATAATAGTAGCGAACAATTAGATTCAGGCATTCACTCATTAAGTAATGATAAACTGAATACTCCGTGGCCAAAAGTATTAAAAGCCAAAGATTTATTACAGTCGTACCTAGAAAAAAACCAAAATATTTCTAGCGAGTCGTTGTTTCATATCTTGAAAAATGCTGATAAGCCTAGTGATCAATGTCTTCCTGACACTGGTGTAGGAATCCATTTAGAACGAAATTTATCATCTATGTTCATAGATACGGGTAATTATGGAACAAGAACATCTACGATTATTTTAGTCGATAAAAAAAGCAATGTTACCTTTATAGAACGTACGTATCACCAAGGCAAAGCAATAGGAGATATAAATTACCATTTTTCGATTGTATCCGATTAATTTTGTTAATCAACGGGTAAATTAATACAATATGATTGTTCTATAAGGAGGTCCACAAATGATATTCGATGATCCGGTATATGCCAGCCGAATGCTGACTTTACTCACCCTCTCTTTTCATATTATTTATGCAACAATTGGCGTCGGCGTTCCATTAATGATTATGATTGCCCAATGGATAGGAATTAAGAAAAATGACATGCATTACTTACTAATGGCAAGACGTTGGGCCAAAGGATTCATTGTAACAGTAGCTGTCGGAGTAGTTACAGGTACGGCTATTGGGTTACAGCTGTCACTGCTCTGGCCAAGTTTCATGGAGCTAGCTGGTAATATTATCGCACTTCCTCTATTTATGGAAGTATTTGCATTCTTTTTTGAAGCTATTTTTCTTGGTATTTACCTATATACTTGGGATCGCTTTGATAATCAAAAAAAACATCTCTTATTACTAATACCTGTTGCCGTAGGTGGCGGTATGTCTGCTTACTTTATTACGGTAGTTAACTCGTTTATGAATTCTCCAGGCGGATTTGATATTGCTAATGGCGAGCTTGTTAATGCTAATCCACTTGCTGCCATGTTCACAGTTTCCATGCCTACAAAAGTTGCGCATGTTTTATCTACTGGTTATATGACGATTGCTTTTGTTCTTGCTGCGATTGCAGCCTTTCGTCTATTACAAGGTTCAAATCGTGAATATCATAAGAAATCACTTAACATGCTAATGAAAATAGGTTTTGTCTTTGCCCTAGCAACAGCGTTAATTGGAGACCTCTCTGGTAAATACTTAGCAGAATACCAGCCGGAAAAACTAGCTGCTGCGGAATGGCATTTTGAGACTTCTTCTGAAGCGCCTTTAGTTATGTGGGGGATTCTCGATGACAACAATGAACCGCAATACGCATTGGAAATCCCTTATGCACTAAGTATATTAGCACACAGCTGGCCAACAGCAGAAGTTATTGGTCTAAATGAATTCCCTGAAGATGAGCAACCTCCACTTGTCATTCATTATTTTTTTGACACGATGGTGACCATCGGAGTATTTATGCTTGGTTTATCATTTATTTATTGGCTTGGTATTCGAAGAAGCTGGAACTTTGTCGAATCAAAATGGTATCGTAGGCTCATTGTTCTCGGAGGTCCATTATCGTTCTTAGCTATTGAAGCTGGCTGGTGGATGGCTGAAGTTGGTAGACAGCCCTGGATTTTACGAGGAATTATGACCATTGACGAAGCAGCAACAACCAGTGATTATGTTGGAATTATGTTCTTCTTATTTGTACTACTTTATCTTATCTTAGGAGTAGGAACTGTAGTTGTTTTAAGAAAAATGTTCCAAAGAAATCCGATAGATAAAGACATCGAGAATTTTCAAGGTGGTGACCAATCATGATATTAGAAATTATCGGTATTTCTGTGCTTTGGTTATTCCTATTTGGATATGTCATCGTTGGTTCAATTGATTACGGTGCAGGTTTCTTTAATGCATACAGCATTCTAACTGGAAAACAACATATCGTGTCTAAGGTAATTCAGCGTTATCTTTCGCCAGTATGGGAAGTCACAAATGTATTTTTTGTATTTTTCTTCGTAGGAATCGTTGGATTCTTTCCAGAAACAGCATTTTACTTTGGCACCATTCTCCTTGTTCCTGGAAGTTTGGCCTTAATCTTACTGGCAATCCGTGGGTCTTATTATGCTTTTGAATCATATGGAAAAAAAGGACACAAAGGTTATGCATTTATGTATGGAGCATCTGGAGTATTACTTCCAGCTTCTCTGTCTATTGTATTGACAATATCGGAAGGCGGATTTATCACCATTAGTAATGGGGAGCCACAACTTGAATATCTTGATTTATTTACAAGCCCACTAACATGGTCAATTGTAGTATTGAGCATTATCGCAGTGCTCTATATTTCTTCTGTATTCTTAACCTGGTATGCAAATGAGACCGGAGATGAAGGAGCAACAAACTTAATGCGGAAATATGCACTAGTTTGGTCCGTTCCACTTATCCTTGCAGCTTCGGGGATTATTATAGAACTGCGTTTCCATAATGAAGAACACTTTAACAATATTATTGATCTATGGTGGATGTTCGGAATATCTTTTCTATTATGGATTGGTACCGTATGGTTAATATGGAAACGTAAGAACTACATTAAAGCATTCTGGTTATTAGTTGGTCAATTTGCTTTTGCCTTTTTCGGATATGGTATTTCTCATTACCCATATCTTTTATACCCTTATATTACTATATCCGAAGGTTTTACCAATCAAGCAATGGCGATATCTTTAATTATTGCCTTCATACTAGGTATGGCATTATTAATACCATCGCTGTATTTGCTGTTAAAGCTATTCTTGTTTGATGAAAACTATAAAAAAGGAAAGAAGTGATTAAATATGATTAATGATTTTCTAATTTTTATCGCACCCTTCCTTATTTTGTTTGCTGCAATGGGAATTTCATTTTATGTAGCACTAAAAGATGGATCATAAAGAGAAAAGTGATGGGCGCCGTACAGAAACGTAGAGACTGGACTGACATGACTGAGATATAGGAATCACGGTGAGGTATAAACCGATGATGACTTATCGTAGAGCATGGTGGGAAGTCTCCTAGTTTTTGGCGCACAGAACTGGATCATAGAGAAAAGTGATGGGCGCCGTACAGAAACGTAGAGACTGGACTGACATGACTGAGATATAGGAATCACGGTGAGGTATGAACCGATGATGACTTATCGTAGAGCATGGTGGGAAGTCGCCTAGTTTTTGGCGCACAGAACTGGATCATAAAGAAAAGTGATGGGCGCCGTACAGAAACGTAGAGACTGGACTGACCGAACCGCATCGAATATTAAAATCCGATGCGGTTCGGTTCTTTATTGTCTATTAAATTTATTTCAAGGAACGACACCCCTATAGATTTAGTTTTGCATTTTCCAAATCTTTCATACGTTTGAAATATCCGTTATACTGCATTAAGTTTTGGTAAGTTCCTTGTTCAACAACTTTCCCATGGTCCATAACAATTATTTCATCCATTTTTTGTAATCTCGTTAAACGATGTGTTACTACAATTACTGTACTTCGCTCTGAATGTTGGTCAATCTTATCCCAAATATGTTTTTCAGTTACTACATCTAAGGACGAAGTTGGTTCATCTAACGCCCATACGGCGGCCTTTCGAATAAATAGTCGGGCTATCGCTAGACGTTGTTTTTCTCCTCCTGAAAGATTGGAACCTTGTTCCAGTAATAAGTCATCCAAACGAATATGATGTAACTTTACATTATCCAAAGCCTCACAAAGTTCGTCATCTGTTGCTTCAGAATTGGCTAAATGTAAATTGTCGCGAATTGTCCCATAGAAAAAATGATTGGATTGTAATGAAACGTTCGCATGATTCCATAAAGTTTCCTTTTCTAAATAATCAATTGATTTCTCGTTCCACTTTATTAGACCATCTGTTGAGGGAACCATCCCCAGGATAAGCTGTAAGAGAGTCGACTTACCAGATCCACTCGCACCTACGATAGCTATTTTAGATCCTGATTCGATATGAAGAGAAATATTTTGCGCAATCGGACGAGGAGTACTTGAATATTTCTTTGTCACGTTCTCCAATGTAATAGTTGGCGCTAAGTTGGCTTCCAATACAAATGGCTTTTTCACTTCATTTTTATCTTCATTAACATTCCACACTTCCTCTAATCGACGAGCAGATTGTTTCGTTTCCTCTAAATAGGCAGGAAACAATGCCATATTTGATGTATCTTCAAAGACTGTCAATGAAATCATAAATAACATTGCTAATAATATTCCTTCTAAATTACCATTTGCTACAAAATAACCAGCTAACCCTAATACAGTCACCGATACGATAAATGAAACAAAAGTTAATAAAGACTCACGAAAAGCTTGTTGATTATTCGCTTGTTTAGTTGCTTGTTCATATAAAGTAACTTTTTTTAGAATGTTATTTTTTTTTAACTCTGCTTGTCCGTATATTTTCAAATCTGTAAAACCATATAAATACTCTGTGACCTCCGAAGAAAGCTGCCCGCGATACGAACGAATGTTATTAGCTATCTTTCTTTGATAGAGATAAAATAAGCTAGGGACAACAATAACAACGAATATCATCCCAATCAAAATTACCATCGCAATTGGTATGGAAAATACCATAGTAAATGTAATCGTCGCAATAAAAACGGTCATTAAGACAATTGGTGGATAAAAAACTCTTAAGAAAAAATGCTGCAGAGATTCTACATCGCCTACAATGCGCGCTAAAATATCACCACTTCTATATTTTTGTAATATCGTAGTCGAAATTGGTTCAATTTTTTCATATACGTATACTCGCAAATTGCGAAGCATCGAAAATGTTCCACGATGAGAAAAATACCTTTCTCCATAACGACTGAGTGCCGAAGATATCCCTAACATTTTTACCATCGCAACGATTATCATCAATGTATATATAGGTGGGGTAAGCGCAGCTTTAGATATTAAATAGCCACTTGATGCAAATAATGAAACAGCCGTAACTCCAGCTAAAAAACCGAACAAGATAGATAGGAGGACGTCTTTCTTTTCTTTCATTGTCATTTTCATGATGAGTTTTAATTCTTGCATTAAACCTCTCCTCCTTGTTGCAATTTCATCATAGACTGGTATAATTCGTCCTCTTGAAGTAACTCTCGATCTGTTCCAATCGCGCGAATAGAACCCTGTTCCATCAATACTATTTTATCTGCTGAACGTATAGTTTGAATACGGTGTGCGACAGTTATTACAGTTGCATATTCTCGTAACTTATTCATTGATTGTTGTAAAACTTCTTCTGTGTGCACATCTAACCCCGTCGTCGGTTCATCAAATAGAATTATATTCGGTCTTTTTAGAAAAGTACGTGCTAAAACTACACGTTGTTTTTCACCCCCTGATAATCCTCTACCAGCCTCACCAATATTGGTATCTAATCCAGACGGAAGCTGCTCAATCCATTCCCAAATTCCTGCTTCCATCGCTGCTTGTTTTATTTCATTATGGTCATGTACTTTCGTACTACCTAAAGCAATGTTCTCAGCAATTGTCCCTGAAAATAAATAAGGATTCTGTGATATATAGATTAATTGTTTAAACCACGAATGCTCCTCTACGTCTGCTTGCTTATATTTATCAATGTAATAATTTCCTTCTGTTATTGGCAATAAACCAGCAATAATATGAAGTATGGTTGATTTTCCAGCCCCAGTAGAACCTATGATTGCTACTTGCTCTTTTGGGTTAATGATCAAATTAATTGACTGTAATTGAAAACTACTGTCAGCATACGTAAAGTTCATATCTCTTAATTCTAATCTTGGTGGTTTAATAGAAGATAGCACATCTGCTCCCCATTTTACTTCATTATTTGTTTCATCAAAAATTGCTTCTAGTTTGTTACCTGCTCCCATACTGGATCTTCCAGAATGAAATGCAGTACCTAACGCTTTTAATTGATTGAAAAATTCTGGGGCTAACAATAGCATTAAAAATCCAGTAAAAAACGAAATATCTTGAAAAATAATCATTCGAATCGCTACTTCTAAAGCAATGAGACCAATACTTAGCATGGAAATAAATTCAAGAGCTAAAGAATTTGTAAAAGCTACTCTTAATACTTCCATTGTGGCATCCCGAAATCGAACACTGCTATTTGAGATCTTTTCACGCTGCTGTTTAGATTTACCAAACAACCGAATCGTTGGTAGTCCTTGTAATATATCTAAAAAAGTTCCTGAAAAAGCTGCCATTTGTGAAAGTTGTTCTTCAGATTTATCTTTTGTCTTAAACCCGATAATCATCATAAATATTGGGATAAATGGAGCAGTAACAAGTATAATTACACCTGTTGTCCAATGGGTCCAAAAAATAACTAAAAGAATTAGCAATGGAACCACAAATGACTGTATCATTTGTGGTAAATATTGACTGTAATATGCATCAATCTCATCTACAGTATCCATAAAAACGCTTGTTTTATTTCCTGATTGTCCTTTAGCAGCATTGGACACGGATTGATTAGTGAAATGATTTAATACATCTTCTCTTAATTTTTGCTTAACACTTGTAGACATTTTTGTACCGTTACGCTTATTTATAAAGGAAAATAGCATTCGTAATAATAGCATTGCTAATAATAAGAAGACGAAATTTACAATTGCACTTACTGTTTTCCCTTGTAAAAATATCTGTTCTATAATGGATACGATTAGATAACTTTGCCAAATAATAGCTATTCCTAGCCCAGTCGAACAAATAACCATCCAAAGGATCTGTACCTGATGTTGTCGCTGTAGTTGTTGTAGCATAATTCATTCTCCTTGTGGTTATTTTTTCAAGATATTAATCAAAAACAATACTTTGGAACCCAACCAATGATGCCATCACGTTTTTTTATAAGGATATACCCCTCACAATTATCATCTAATATGTAGACTTCCTCGCCCTTGTCAACACTTACTGTTGTTGTACTTACCCCTTCTTTGCAATAATACCCATCGTTCTTCTCTGCGATAAATTCATTTTTTACCCATTGTTGAATATTTGCATTTATATTTTTACAAAGTGTAAAATACTGCTCTTTTTTAATTGGTTCAATTTGATAATATGGATAATTAACAGAACCAATCCAACCTAAGCTATCATTATAAGTCTGTTTTACTATAATAGGATCTTTCAATTCATCTACATATGTAAAGGAATATTGACCATGATTGATGATAAGTCCATTTAGTTGACCACTAGCTTTTATCTGATTACCACCATCGATTGCGATGATATTGTTATCGAGATCTATAATCGGATTATGCGTGGATATTTCTTTGGTTCGGTAGTTAATTACCGGCCAATGTCCTACGATGACAGTCTTGTCTACTGAATGACCTTTTTCATAGAACGCAGGGGTATATAAAGCAGTCACTTCGTCGGTATTTGGCCATAACTCATCAATGGCAGCATGGACAATAATGAAGTCATCCGTTTCATAAGCGATTGGCAATGATTCTAACCACTCAATTTCTTGTTCAAAATTATCTTGAAAAATACTAGAAGCTTTGTTTAACGGCATTTCCTCTGAGAAAGATTGACCTGTTGAAGCAATCATTTCATGCATTATTGATTTTTGTCTTGCGTTTAAGTATTGTCTTCCTATGTCATTTCCCCGAAACACATGACGAAAAACCACATCGCAATTGCCTTTCGTTATAAATACTCGTTGTAAGTTCTTATCCATCCATTGTACATAATGAACTAATTCGAGGCTGTTTAAACCTTTTTCGCAGAGGTCTCCATTAATAAACAGATAATCTTCTTCGGAATAATTGAGATTTTTCAACAATTTCTTGAACAAAGATAAACTTGCATGTATATCAGATATCACTATTACTCTCCTTGAAGAATCAAGTGATATATTGCGTATGTCAATCAATATTACTCTTCCTTTCTTTATTGTTTGCATAACAAAAATCTCCAAAGTTACTGCTTGTTCGAAAAACGGGATTCCTCCTATATTCTACAAATTAAACTAAGTATAGAATTGATTGATTTTACTGTCAATTCAATGATTGTCCTTTTTAAATACATAGGAACTATAAAATGAAACAAACTAAATTATAAATAAGTATTTAAAAGGATGGGTAAAAATGAAACATCTTAAAGCAATTGGGATTAAATTTATCATTATGGCTACGATTCTCTTATCTATTGTAAGTGTATTTGAATCCGTCAGTGTGGCCGAGATTATCGTGATGAGTGCCATACTAACACTAGCTGCTTATGTAATTGGAGATTTATGGATTCTGCCTAAGATGGGTTATGTTGCGGCTACAATCGGTGACTTATTTTTTTCTTATGCTTCTGTTTGGTTGCTTCTATACGTCTTTTTAGGAACAGCTTTTCCAATCACAACAGCCTCTATTTATATTGCAATAATAATTAGCCTTACTGAATCCGTCTTTCATATTTATATGAAAGAAAAAATTCTAGAGGGGGAGGTTAATAAAAATATAAGAAGATCTAATATGCAGACTGTACAAACTGAATTTGCGGAAGAACAGCATACGGACAAAAAGCGTTTGAAGAAAAATTCATATCCTCAACAAGATGAAAATTAAGCGTTAACTTGTACCTTTATGTTCGTAAGGGGCAATTTTTTTATAAATGAACATATGCTATTTTATAACGTTTTTTCAGGGGTGGAGGACCGTGAGTCAATTTTTTCTTAACAATCCAAATACCTTCTCTAATTCTCCTTTCACATCCAATGAGAACATTAAATTTGGAGATAAACTAATCTACTACGGTGGTATGGTATCAACTGTAGGAGCAATTATCGCCTTTATAGGATCTTCAATAGTGTATGAAGAAGATCTAAAAAAATCGGAACGAATTTCTCAACAATCTTCAACAAATCAACATCAGCTTCAAGAAATGCAACAGCAAATTCAACTTATGCAAAGAAAAATTGAACAGTTAGAACAGGATCAGGGGCGATAACCCTATTTAGCTCAGCCCCTGAAACTTTCTTCTTTTTTCCATCCAAATTCACAAATCGATTGCACTGGACAAGTATTACATATCGGCTTTACCTTACAATGGACTTTTGCGTGTTCCACTAATAATGCGTGGTACTCTTGGTAAAGCTGGTTATCATTTGGTATATCTTTTTCCACTATTTTTTGTAGACTACGATAGGTGGATGGTATTTCTAAGCCAATTCGATTAAATATTCTAAAAGCATACTGATCAGCGATAAACGCCTGTTTTTCAAAGGCGTATAACAGCATTACATCAGCTGTCTCTTCGCCAATGCCTTTTATTGAGAGTAATTCTGCTCGCAGTTTGTTATACGGGATTCCTTGTACCAATGATACATCATAGTTATAATTGCGAAACCAAGCAATAAAAGCCTTTATTCTTGCTGCTTTAATACGATAAAAACCACTAGGACGTATTTTTTCAGCAAGCTCTCTCTCTTCTATTTGATACAAATAATTAGCATCATGTACATTTTCTTCTAGTCGCTCTAGAGCTTTTTCTACATTTCTCCAGTTCGTTCGTTGGACAAGAATAGATCCTAAAAGCATTTCTAATGTCGAACTTGCTGGCCACCATGCCTGCGGACCGTAGTATTTATAAAGTTTATGATAAATTTCAAGATAATTTGGATTCTCCATTTTTATCTCCCCTTAATTAGTTCCAAGCAATTTCTTTTCATTCTAAACAAAAATCAACTACACTCAAATTACTCTGCATTGAATGGAGAAATGAATATGATTAATGTATATAGTGATATTATACAATTTAAAGGAAATCACTATCAATTTGGATACAGGCAAGGTGAACTACTTCGAAATTCACCTATTCTAATACATCGCAACCTACAAAAAGGAAGTCGCTGGCGAAATTTTCTTGTTGATATTGACGAGGTTAGAGATGCATTTCAAACTTTTTCACCAGCACTATGGGAGGAAATAGAAGGACTAGCTGATGCATTGAAAATGCCTATAAAAGATGCTATTCGCGAATTCGGTGGTTACTATTATGAGTATGGGCGTAGTGGCTGCTCTATATATACAGAGGCAGATATATTGGTTCGAAACTATGATAATGCACCTCGTTCCTACGAAGGAAGATATGTGATATATAACCCTACTGACGGAGGTTATGCTACTGTCGGACCAACAATGCAAATCACAGGTCGAACTGATGGTATAAATGAAAAAGGATTTGCTATGGGTTATAACTTTGTAAATAGAGTAAAATCAGATGATGGTTTTGTATGCAACATGATTGGTAGATTACTATTAGAAAATTGCGCTTCTGTAGAGGAAGCAAAGCATTTAATAAAGGAACTACCGCACAGGCATACATTTAGTTATGTATTACTCGACAAAAATGGATATTCTGTAGTAGCTGAAGTATCACCTCGAAATGTAAGATTTCGTGAAGCAAATATGTGTACCAATCATTTTGAAGAACTAACGGAAGAAAATCGATACCGGACTGACGAATCGATGGAACGTCTAGATAAAATATCTTCCCAACAGACATCAGTACAAAATCCTTATGAGGCATATCAATTATTAAATAATCTGGAAAAAGGAATCTTTTCAAAAAAATACGGTGCCTGGGCTGGAACTCTACACACAGCAGCGTATTTACCAAAAGACCTGAAAGCTTGGATCGCATTAGGCGCGAATCGTCCTCCTCTCATTTTTGATTTCCAAAAATGGTTAGACGGACAGCCATTCCATGCTACAAAAATTAAAGGGGTTTTGGATACAGATGAACAATTTGTCAATGTCTAACATATAACCGCTATGACTTTACAACTAGTGTAGAAAAGATTATTCTTTAATTATCAATTAATTATTAAAGTAAGTGTTCAAAAAGGAGGATGGAAAGGACCAAGAAGTTCGAGGCGGCGTAGCTTTGATTACCGGAACGTATGCAGTTAATACGTGAGGAACGGAAAAGCAAGCCAATGAGCTTCCACAGGATGTGATGATTTCTGCGTTGTCCACAGAACGTGAGCGATCTTAGCAGAAGATCCCCCTGATATGTGTCATTTTCACCGGACTATTTGAACAACCCCTTAAAGTACGAATTTGGAGCAACAAAGGAGGAAACAGAATATGACTATGAAAAAAACATTAACACTCGCTGGATCAGATTCTAGTGGTGGTGCAGGTATAGCAGCTGATTTAAAAACATTTCAAGAATTAAACGTATACGGGATGACTGCATTGACTTCTATTGTTTCCATGAACCCAAAAGGATGGAATCATCATGTTACACCAATCGACGTTGAAGTAGTTGAGAAACAACTAGATACAATATTATCTGTAGGTGTAGATGCAATGAAATCCGGAATGCTTGGATCTGTAGATATCATTAATTTAGGTGCAAGAAAAATTGATGAATTTGATATAAAACAATATGTTCTGGATCCTGTAATGGTTTGTAAAGGTGACGATGAAGTTCTACAACCAGAAAATACGGATGCAATGCGTGAGGAATTATTACCACGTTCCCTAGTTACTACACCAAATCTTTTTGAAGCAGCACAATTGGCCAAGACCTCACCAATTAAAACTTTGGAGCAAATGAAAGATGCTGCAATAAAAATTCATGATTTAGGGGCAAAAAATGTAGTGATTAAAGGCGGAAAAGACTTAGAGCATGATAAGGCAGTTGACCTTTTCTATGATGGAAATCGTTTTGAGTTATTGGAAAGTGAGAAAATTGACACTACCTATAATCATGGAGCAGGTTGTACATTTGCAGCTGCAATTACAGCGAACTTAGCCCATGGTATGAATGTATTAGAAGCAGTTAAAACTGCAAAATCATTTGTAACATCTGCAATTGCAAATGGCTGGAAATTAAATGAGTACGTAGGGCCAGTTATGCATGGTGCCTATAACCGTATCGATAGTACAAAAGTAGAAATGTCTTCTATTTAGTTTAGAAAAGCTTGGACACGAAGTCCAAGCTTTTTATATTTATCGTGATGATATTTTCTTTTCTTTTTCGTCATGAATGAAAAATGCAAGAATCAGTCCTACAATAGAAATGATTGCCGTAACAATAAAGGAAACATTCACTCCATGTATTAACCCTTCTAATCCCTTTCCAGGAATTGCTGCTGTCGACATGATCGTAATTGGCAGTGCCGTTCCTATAGCCCCGGATACTTGTCTTAATGTGTTATTTACCGCTGTACCATGAGCTATATACTCATCCGGTAAAGAATTAAGGCCGGCAGTAGTTACTGGCATCATAGCCATGGCAACACCTAGCATACGTATTGCATGTATCGTTGCAATATATGTGAAGCTTGTTTCGGCTGTTAACATACCAAACATAAAGGTCGTTACTACGATTAAACCTAATCCAATAATAGCTAAGTAACGTGAACCATATCTATCAAATAATCTTCCAGTAATTGGGTTCATTATTCCTTGCAAAATAGCACCAGCTAGTAAAGCAAGCCCTGATTCAAATGCAGAAAACCCTAACATATCCTGCATATATAACGGAAGAATTACAGCAGCACCTATCATCGTCATGAAAGTGACCATTCCTAGTACAGTTGTAATCGTAAATATTTTGTATTGAAATACACGAAACTCTAAAATTGGTGTTTTTAAATTTAACTGTCTCAAAATGAACCAAGCCAAGGCAATGATTCCTACAATCATCGATATAATCACTTGATTGCTTAACCATCCAGCACTACCAGCAATACTAAATCCATATAATAACCCACCAAATCCTAACGTAGATAAAACGATGGATAACTTATCCAATCTTGGAAATGTACGTTTGGTTACATTTTTTAGTAGAAAATATGCAATAGCAATATTAATGATTGCAATAGGTAGAACCATAAAAAATAATGTTCTCCAAGGGAAATGTTCTACGATATAACCAGATAGTGACGGACCAATGGCAGGTGCAAATGAAATGACGAGTCCAAACATCCCCATTGCACTACCTCTTTGCTCTTTAGGATAGATTAACATCATAATAGTTTGCATTAGCGGCATGATAATACCTGCTCCTGCAGCTTGTAAGATCCTTCCCGTTAATAGCAAATCAAAATTAGGTGCCACGCCACATATTAATGTACCTATTGCGAAAAATGACATAGCAGCTAGAAATAAACTACGAGTAGTGAATGTTCCAATAAGGAACGCAGTAATTGGAATCATAATACCATTTACAAGCATAAACGCAGACTGTAACCATTGTGCAGTATTAGCGTCTAGCTCTAAATCACTCATTATATGAGGCAGCGCTGTTCCAAGTAGTGTCTGATTCAAGATTGCAACAAACGCACCTGATAATAACACCACTAGTATTGGTATACGACTCATTTTCTCTGTAGACCCACCTACATGGCTCTCACTCATATTAATCCTTCTTTCTTGTACCTATAAAATTTTAGCAAACAAATAATTATATCATGTAAATATATATCATTCAAGATATATTCTATGGTTATTTATTAGAGTTATGTAGATATAAAATAACTTTCACCGAATGAAATACCATGACCTTAAACCAGATCAGACATTTTCGGACGTTATATCCTCAATCTTCTTTACCAAAGTCTTATCGTTTTGAAGTGAAATCATACGGGATAAATATAAAGAGACTGGGACAAAAGTATTTAGCAAAAGATAAATCCAAATTAATGGCTTTTGACAACCCGCTTCAGAAATTTACTCCGTTTATCCAACGGCGGCAGGTGAGCCCCGGATGCTTTTGCATCGGGCCTAATCTTCACCTTACACCCCATAGAAATCTTTGTATATTTCTTACGCTTATACGAGCTATCATTCATCTATTGACCAAAACTTTCTGTTATGTCCCAACCTCTTTAAATCAAATACTTAAGCTTCTACACGATTAATCCATTGAACATAATTATCAACAACATTATCTATAAATTGCACTGTTTGCTCATCCGTTAAATTACCTTGCTCGTCCATTTTATTTTGAACAGAACCAACGAATACTTCATTCCCTGGTAATGTTAATGTACCAACTCCTGGTGCATTTAAAATCTGACGCAATTGCATTTGAGCTTTTACCGTACCCATTGCTCCCATTGATGCACCAACGATCATAGCCGGTTTATTTACCATTACTAGATCAACACGAGAGAACCAGTCGATTGCATTTTTTAACATTCCAGAAATAGAAGCATTGTATTCCGGCGTCGCAAAAAGAATTCCATCGCTATTTTTGATTCTTCTTCTTAAGTCTTCAACAATTGCAGGTGGATCCATTTCCTTGTCCTGGTTATAAAACGGAAGTTCATCGATTGGTAAAATATCGATATCTAATTTTCCTGCATATTTTTCTTTCATATATTCTACAAGTTTTTTATTGTATGAATCTTTCCTGTTACTTCCTACCAATGCTGCTATTTTCATCTGTAAAAAATCCCTCCATAATATTCTATTCTTAAAAATACAACAGTATAATATAAACACATCGATAAATTCTTCTCAAGAAATCTGTTTATAACATGATTAGATAATTATTTCCAATCACTTTTTATAATGAAACGATATTATATATTGTTACCATGAATCGATATAATATAGGAAAGGAGGTAATAAAATGATTGATTTTCACTCGTTTGAAAATACCAATTCTTATAGCAATAGAGCCGTTGATTTAACTTGGATAGAGAAATTACAATCCTTTATCGAAAGCCCACAAAATAAGGTGGCAGTAGATATGGGTTGTGGTGGAGGACTATATACAAAAGTATTAGCTGACCTAGGATTTAAAGAAATATACGGAATTGATTTTTCTGATGCAATGTTAACTTCTGCCTCCAATAATTATCATCATCTTAAACAGACTCATTTTCTTAAAGGAACTGCTTATACCAGTGGGCTAAAATCAAGTTCAATTGATTTTTACTTACAACGTGCGGTATTACATCATTTATCAGAACCAGAAGCAGCATTTATGGAGGCTGCTCGAATACTGCGAAATGGAGGAATAATATTTATTCAAGACCGCACCATTGAAGATTGTCTGATTCCTGGATCTACGAGTCATCTCCGAGGTTATTTATATTATGATTTTCCAGAACTTATAGAAATTGAAAAGCAGAGAAGACCAACAATTTCAGAAACTATAGGCCAATTAAAAACTGCAGGTTTTACTGAAATAAAATACATGAACTTATGGGAAGTTCGAAAACAGTATGCTTCCTTTCAAGAATTACGAAAAGACATTCAATCAAGAAAAGGTAGATCCATTTTACATGAACTTACTGACGATGAAATAAAATTATGGATTCAAAAGCTAGAAAATCGCCTTCCTAATGATATGGAAATCACTGAAAAAGATCGTTGGACTATATGGGTAGCTTATAAGACAACTAATTAAATATATCGCATGCAACTATATTTATAACTATTTCATAAAATAAATGCCTCTTGTAATGGAAAGACCTTTAATGTAGCTTCCAATTAGAAGTGCTTTTGTATTGTTTTATAACAAAAGCAAAACAGAACTAGAATTTATCACTTTCTAGTTCTGTCTCTTGCTATTTTATCTATCTATTCTTAGTTTATTTCAACTTTAACCTCTATTTATTTATCTAAATCTCTTATCTCAATAGGAATTAGTTTTTTCTCTAATCTTCCTCTATAGACTTCATATTGGCTAGGTAATTTTAATGTATCACCCATCGTTTTTTCTGATTCATCGTAAGCAAATCCAGGCGGATCTGTAGCTATCTCAAATAAAATCTCTCCATGCTCTTTAAAATAAATGGCATTAAAATAATTACGATCTTTAACTTCTGTTACAGGTAATCCGTGATTAGCTACATGCTGTTGCCAGTCTAAATGGTCTTGATTATTTTTTGCCCTAAAAGCTATATGATGAACTGTTCCTACCCCCATTTGACCTTTATGAGAAGCAGTTTGTTTAATATCAATCGTATTTCCAATCTCTCCGTAAGATCGATATCGAATATACTCTTCTTCCTCTGCAACTTTTTCAAAACCTAACGTATTGACTAATGTCTCTCCTGTTTTTCCTGGTTGAGAGGAAAGTAATATTGCCCCAGCAAATCCTTTTATCGAAATTTCAGGTGTAATATCACCAAATGAATAATCATTTGATTTTCCATTCTCTGTTTCGACTAATTCTAAATACAAGCCATGAATATCTTTAAATGCAAGATACGTATCACCAAAACGCGTTATTTTCTCTGTTGTTATGTTAAATTTAGCAAGACGCTCTTCCCAGAAGTTCATCGTTCCTGTAGGAATTGCATAACTAGTAACACCTACTTGACCAGAACCTATTCTACCTTGGTAGGCATTTGTCCATGGGAAGAAGGTAATAATTGTTCCTGGTTCTCCCATATTATTTCCAAAATAAAGATGATAGGTGCCAGGATCATCAAAATTAATCGTTTTCTTAACCAATCTTAATCCTAATACACTTGCATAGAAATCTACATTTTCTTGAGGGTGACCGACAATGGCAGAAATATGATGGATTCCAGCAGTTTTCTTCATAATTTATCCCCTTCATTTATAATTAATTAAAATATATTTAATTAATTATAATATACGTTGTTTTATTTTTAAAGTCAAGTTTGTCAAGGCTATAATGATACATAAAATTCTATTCAAAAAGACATATTAAAGCGAAACAATTGCTCTAATATGCCAACTATGTAAATAAATTTATGTATGAACTACAAATAATTTTACAAGTCGATTCAAAATTCGAATTGGTTTATTTGTCATTTTATTCAGAGTAAATTGTAAATTTATTTAAATTCAATCATTAATTAAACCAACAGTTCCATCTTTTGCATGATAGACGATGTACTGATTAATACCTTTTTCTCTAACTAATAATCTTTTAAAAGCTTTTTTATTGGTTAGATAATGACATATATTATTATTATTCCTTTCCAATACAAAACTATCACTAAAACTGTTGATGTAGCCTCTAAATTAATGGATTTGCAATAAGTATAGTTTCCATAATTAGTAACATAGTAAGAATGAATATATTGAAGGAGTGAATAAAATGGAACGTTTTCAAGATAAAGTTATACTTATAACTGGTGGTGGCTCAGGTCTAGGAAAAGCAACTGCTCTACAAGTAGCAAAGGAAGGAGCAATTCTTTCCCTAGTTGATTTAAATGAACAAGGCTTAGAAGAAACAAAGAAAGAAATTCTTAAGATTGTACCTAATGCAAAAATTACTTTAATAAAAGCTAATGTTGCAAACGAAGAAGAAGTAAAAAACTATGTACAAGAAACTATTAATCAATTTGGAAAAATAGATGGTTTCTTTAATAATGCTGGTATAGAAGGAAAACAAAATCTTACCGAGGACTTTGATACTGAAGAATTTGAAAAAGTTGTCAACATTAATTTAAATGGTGTTTTTTACGGTATGAAGCATGTCCTAAAAGTCATGAAAGAGCAAGGTAGTGGTTCTATTGTAAATACAGCTTCTGTAGGAGGTATCCGTGGAGTAGGAAACCAATCAGGTTATGCAGCTAGTAAACATGGTGTCGTAGGTTTAACCAGAAATTCTGGTATTGAGTACGGAGAATATGGTGTGAGTATTAAAGCAATTGCTCCTGGTGCGATATTGACGCCTATGGTAGAAGGTTCTCTAAAACAAATAGGTGGAGAAAATTGGGAAGAAGCAGGAAAAGAATTTGTAAGTGTAAATCCTATGAAACGATTTGGAAAACCTGAAGAAGTTGGGTATTTGGTTGCTTTCTTATTATCTGATCACGCAGGATTTATCAATGCTGCTGTCATCCCTATTGACGGTGGACAATCATATAAATATTAAAAAGTAAAAAGATGATTATTGTTTGAGGGTCATACACCTCAAACAATTAACCATCTTTTTCATCCATTAGATAAACCAGTTTTTACGGCGTCCACAACATTTATCATGTCTTCTACCACCACGGTCGTTATCATCGTCGTCTCTTTTCTTGTGACACCCATGGCCATGACCATTGCTGTTTCCATTGCCATTACTCTCGCTACCTACTCTACGACAATTACTTGAATCATTTACATCGCTTCCACAGTCATAGTTTTCTACTACTGTCTCTTCAAAATCTGATTCGCTTACTGGATAATAGTTTTCATTACGAACAATAGTACGATGAACATTTTTGATTTTAGTTGGATGAATATTTCTAACTGTTCTATGATCTGTTGTGGTACGTACTACTTGTCGAGTTGGACTTGTAATAGTTTCTACGTTGTCGTTATTATTGTTGTTTTTGCATTTATTACACCCACAACCATGATGTCCCTTATATTTTCCCATTGTACATCCCCCTTTCTGATTTCATACTTCACTATATGAAAATAAATGAGGATGTCTTAAACTAGTGACCATACAGTATATAAAATGTACCTTTATACTATGGATAGTAACTAGATTTTCTTATTACGGCTTATTAAAAATGATATTTTTCATAATTTAACAGGTTATATAAATTATTGAATTAAAATCATAATTAGTTGAGATTTGTAGGCAACTGGACATTTTCGTAGAATAAAGTAAGGAAAATAATCATTATTCTAGTTAAATTAATGTTAGATACAACATTTTTTGTATTTCTTACCACTTCCACAAGGACAAGGATCATTTCTTCCAATTTTTGCTTTTTTTATAGGATGACTCGTATCTTCATTTTGCAGTACAAAATCACCTTTTGACAGCTCTTTAAAATTCGAATTATTCATTTGTGAGATTTCAGTAGATGTATGCCCTTTTAAAATCCATAAACGAACTTCGTTAGTTGCATTCATGACGAGTTGTATAAATTCATGAAATTGTTGTTCTGAATTAAACTGAAATACTTCATTTAAATATTGAAGTGGCGCTGTCGGTTTTTGATCAATATTACATATAATAATTAATTTTTCAAGAATACTTAAAACATCAATTTCTTTGATATCGAAATTACGTAGTATATATTTACGAAGTTTTTTCAACCCTTGAGTCGATGGGATAAAATCATCTTCACTACTTTGTAAAAGTTCTTGTTCTGTAAATGGATAGTAAGGTATTTCTTTTCTTTTCGATTGCTCAACTAAAATAAAATCAGGATCATCCACACGGAAATCTACATATATTTTCTTATCTATTTGTATTTCAAAGGATTGATACATAGTTTCAGCAATCTTCATTACATGAAGAAATTCAAATGGATCAATTTTTTCATTTGTTATTTTTTCGATTTGAGCAATCAAGGTTTCCTGCTGCATTACGCCGTAATAATATAACATACCTTCCGTTAACTTATGCCATTTCGTATTACGGACAGCTATCTTCTGCAACTCATTCGATTGCATATTATCATACACTTGAAGTAACTCTTTCGGCATAATCGCTATTTCTTCTTCATTTACTTCTTTAATAAATATTAATCCAAGCACTTGTAAAAATAGCATTTCTTTCGTTTTTATATGTACAGAAATTACACCATTATTTCGTTGGAATTCATTGAATAAATCGATTATAGACTTATTAAAATACATAATGGTGACTTCAAATCTATCTGGAATCTCTGTTGCTAATCGTTCCGCTAATTTTGCTTTATTAAGCTGACTAGCATTAGGAATTGCATGAATACGTCGCAATTTATCTAGTTTTACTTTTGGATACTGTTCTAGTTCTTTTACATAGGTTGGCATTTTTACACTTTCTATCATAATTATATTCACCTTTTTATTTCTATTTTTACATGGATAGATATTACTATCTAAATTCAACATTATTATATTGTAATGTTTATACGTACAAATCGTCAAACTATCTCATATAAAATATAATTAAGTCTCGTTTCTTAATTAGAATATTTTCTCAAAAGGTAGATTAAAATAAGTTGATTTTGAAAAACGCTTTAGAAATTGCCTCCTTCTTTTCGAGTTAGTTTTAAATAAGATTCCTGTTAAAAAGTAGTTTTCAGTATGAAAATCAAAACAGCACCATTCGGATTTGTTTTACAACATCAACATACCTTATTATGAAACGTACTTTATCATCGTTATAAAATCTGTATCTTTATGTAAAAATTTTTGTTGTTTAATAAAACCATGATTTTCATACAAACGAATAGCACGGTGATTAAACGTTGCCACAGTTAGACGAATATCTTTCAATGGACAAGTATCATAGACATGATTCAAGATATGGCTTAGAAATATCGTTCCATATCCTTTTCCTGTATATTCTGGTTTCATTCCAAGTCCAAGATCAATACAATCATCATTATAAACACCAAACCGATCTCCAGCCGGAACCTGTGCAGAACGTCCTAAACAGAAAAAACCAATTAGCTCCCTTTCTTCATTAATCATCGCATAATATCGATTTCCCAGAAGTTCCGCAATTGCACCTGTGGTAAGAACATGATTATAAAAATCATACGGCTTTTCATATTTCCAACAAAGTGCTTCAACTGCATATTTTTGGTTCATACGTATTATTTGAATATCCATTTTCCCTTCCCCATTCTTAAAACTTTATAATAATCACACTTTTCAATTTCTATTATCACATATAAATTCTTACGATGGAATTCTCAAAAATTAGAAAAGACTTGAACATAGTAATATTTATACAATGAGAGAACATACTCCTAAGAGAACGAAATTCTAAATGAGATCCTTTTAGTAATGCTATCTAAAAGGATCCTCCTCCATATAAAGTTACATGCTGAACACTATAACCTAGAATTCTATTTTTTTTCTACCTCTATATCAATATGAGAGAACGTCTTAAAGTCAAATAAGCCTTGATCTGTTACTTTAAGAGCCGGTATTACTGGTAAAGTCAAGAAGGATAACGTTAAAAATGGATTAAATGTTGCTGGTATACCAATATCCTCTGCTGCATGATTTAACTTTAAAACATCTTCGTAAACATCCAAATAACCTTTATCTGACATTAATCCCCCAATTGGTAGTGCTAAGTGAGCTTTTACCTGATTCTGCTTCGTTACTACTAAACCACCATCAAGTTGTTCCACTTTTTTTATTGCTGTAAGCATTTCATCTTCAGAGGTACCTACTACAACAAAGTTATGTGAATCATGCGCCACAGATGTCGCTATGGAACCTTCTTTCATTTGGAAACCCTTCACTATTCCTTTCCCAATATAACTCAGTCCCTTATGTCTCTCTACGACCGCAATCAGCAATTGGTCTTTGTCTATAGACGGTACAAACTTCCCTTCTTTGATATCTACTTTCTCACAAATATGATTTGTAATAATTTTATTAGGCACAATTTCTATGGTATTACAATAATCTTGTGTAATTTGAATGGAAAAATCACTTGTTTTTAATTGCTGAATACAAGGTTTTGGTAATGTATTTGCATCAGTAAGGGAAGCAGAAAAATAAGACTGATTAATTTCTCCCTCATCTACTACACACTTACCGTTTTTATAAACTTGATGAATGTCTACTTGATTTTCATCATTCAAAATTAAAAAGTCTGCTATATATCCTGGTGCAACTGCTCCAAGTTCTCTTAATCCGAAACATTCAGATGTATTTAATGTAGTCATTTGATAAGCCATTACTGGATCTAAACCAAATTGAATTGCTTTACGTATAATATGATCGATATCTCCATTCTCTACTAAATCATCTAGTAACATATCATCGGTCACAAATACGCAACGTCTTGCGTTTTTTTCATTAATAATTGGTAATAAAGATTCCAAATCTTTAGCTACTGTTCCTTCCCGTATCATCAAATACATTCCTGCTTCTAGTCTATCTTTCCCTTCCTGTGCAGAAACTGATTCATGGTCATTTCGAATTCCAGCAGCCATGTAAATATTTAAATCTTCTTTAGATAATCCAGCAGCATGACCATCAACAATACCACCCTGTTGAATTGTACTAGCTATCTTTTCTAACATTTTTTCTTCTGCATTCGCTACTGAGGGAAAATCCATTACTTCCGCCAGCCCAAGAACATTTGAGTTTTGAAAATAAGGAGTTATATCTTTCGCATCGAGTTGCGCACCATTGTGTTCAAATTGCGTCGCAGGAACACTTGAAGGCATATTAACAAAAATGTTCATTGGCAAAGCATCTGAAGCATTCAACATATATTCCAAACCAGCTTTCCCTGCGACATTAGCAATTTCATGAGGATCTGTAATTGCCGTCGTTATACCATGTTTTAACATCACTTTTGAAAATTCTCTAGGTGTCAACATTGTACTTTCAATATGTACATGACCATTTATAAGACCAGGTACGATTTTTTTACCTGTAGCATCAACGATTTGCTCACCTTCATATTCACCAATACCAGCAATGTAGCCTTCTGTAATAGCTATATCCGTCTTCTTCCAATCTCCAGTAAATACATTTAAAACTTCTGCATTTTTTATTACAAGTTCAGCTGGTTTACGTTTACTCGCTACAGCAATTCTATTTTTCAACTGCTCTATTGTACTCTTCACCTTCAAACCACTCACCTTCTTATAACTTGTTGTATATTATACGCATGAATAAAGCACCCCCACAAGTCTAGATGTTTTTTATCACAATATTAAACAATAAAAATCCTGATCTATGCTTTCCGAAACGAGCTCATTTCGGACTATAGATCAGGATATCACTAAATAGATTAATTAAATAATCAAATAAATATTCAATAATAGTAATATACAGTGACATTGCGTGATTTTCTAGTACTAGTTAAGAAAAGGCAAAAATCTACTAGAAAGGGATCCTCTTAAATAAACATGAAATAGAACAGTATTGGATTTGCTTACAGCATTGTTATGAAAGTGACTATTATTTTAATTTCATAGCCTCTTCTATTAATTTTGGAATATCTGTATTATCCAATATTCCAGAGAATGATTCTGATTTTGGACCAAACGCATAAATTGGAATATCTGCAGCAGTGTGACCAGTACTTGTCCAACCAATAGTAGATCGTTCACTAACGACATGATTAATAGCAAGTTTCGGGTCTTCTGCTGTTTTAATAAATTCTATTTCTTCTTCCTTTAATTTAAACCCCGTAAAAGTATTTACAACTTCATGGACATTAGAACGCTCTTCATCTAGTTGATTAGCCATGTATTCTCCGGTTGCTGTTACATCATTAAGAATGTTTGCATTTAAATCCATCTGGTCATATCCGCCAGTTGTCATTCCTCCTGTATCATGATCCGCCGCAACCACAACTAATGTCTCTCCATCCTCTTCAGCAAAATCAATTGCAGCTTGAACCGCTTTTTCAAACGCTTCTGTCTCACTCATAGCATAGGCAGGATCATTATCATGACCAGCCCAATCAATTTGACTACCTTCTACCATTAAGAAGAATCCTTTTTTATTTTGATTCAGTTGATCAATCGCATGCATAGTCATGTCCTCTAAGCTTGGTTCTTCCGTATCTTTTCTATGTAGTTCTGGAGATAGGGCTTCCTCTGCAAACAAACCTAGTAATTTTTCATCATTCTTGATATCAATATTTTGTTCTAGCATTTCCTCTCTATTTTCAGCTAAAAGATAGCCCTTATCTTGAGCTTTTTGCATAAGCTCACCGTTCTCTTGTTTACCTCCTTCTCCCTCTCCAATAAAATTGCTCATTCCTCCACCAAGTAAAACATCTACTTCAGATTCAATTAATTGTCGTGCAATCTCAGTCTCATTATTTCTATCTTCTACATGTGTTGCAAATGCAGCTGGAGTGGCGTGTGTAATCGTAGATGTAGCTACTAATCCAGTTGCTTTATGATGTTGCTTCGTTTTTTCTAAGATAGTTTCTAAGTTATTCCCATCCGGATCCTTACCAATGACACCATTGTTCGTTTTCTCACCAGTAGCCATTGCTGTTCCAGCAGCTGCTGAATCAGTCACATCCGAATCTGCAGAATGTGTTGTAAAAAGACCTTTTAAATGAGAATCCCATACAACCTCTTCTCCTTTATACGCACGGTAATTAGAAGCATAATCAGAACTAAATCCATCTGGTATCATGTAAATTACATTCTCTACTTTTTTATTTTTACCCTTTGCTGAGGTTGCATCTTTTTCATTACCAAAAGATGCTCCCATAATTCCTGCAAAGATTAATAGACTTATTACTGAAATCCAACTTATTTTTTTAAACACAGAATTCCTCCTTCTTTTTTAACTATTTCAACCATAACGAAGGAAGTTTAACTCAATATAAATATAATGTTAAAAACGAATGAAGAAAAATCACCCCTATTGACTATGCCATTTTAACCAATTAAAAAGTACCGCTATTTCTTCTAGGTTGTAGTTAACAAAAAAAGAATCAGTATGTCTACCAATTCTAATTTATTCTACTATTAATTAATCTAGTTTCCATGACATGCGATAAGTATTTAAGAGATGACCATCAAAGTTTTCATGAAAATCTTTAATTATTTCAAATCCCTTTGACTTATAAAAATTCAATGCTTTTAGATTATTTTGCTCAACATTCAACTGTATTTCTCGAGGATGTAATTGATTAACTCCATAATGTAAAAGTGCTGAACCAATTCCTATTCCTTGCTGTGATGGGTATAAATATATTGCTCCTAATTCCACATATCCTTCCTGTGATATCGGTGAGAAATTAGCAAATCCTACTGCTTCCCCTTCTTTTTCTGCAATATATATATAAGACCTCTTCATTCTATATTTCATATTTTTTTCACTGTAAGCACCTTCTAAAAATCTATTTTGTATTTCTATTGGAATTATTCCATTATATGTATCATGCCAACTTTTTTTAGCAATATCTCGTACTCTAGTAATATCTTTTCTTTTCATAGGTCGAATCACAAATCCCACTTTTTTCACTCCTCCCTATATAGTTACATCATCTAATATGCAGTGAATTTTCAATATTTTTATTATATCACTATTACTTTTCTATATTTGTGAACATATAAAAAAAGCATCCTTAAAGTTAGGGATGCTTTACCATGAAAAGTTATATAGATGTGTTCTCACTTCTTTTCTTGCTCTTTATTTCGTACCTTGTTTTCAATTATTATCCGTCCAGCCTCTGATTGGTCAATTCCACGTTTTACTGCTGTTACAATAACAAAATATAAAATAGCGAATGGAATAATGTAGGATATTATAATTAAAAATGACTCCACAAATTTTGCCCCCTTATTACTACATACTTCAATTATATACAGTATATAATTACTTCGCCATAAAGAAGGCACTGCTACTAGATTCGGTTTCTATCCTTGCAATTGATAGTCAACTTTAACTGAAGCTTCTATTCGTTGTGTACCTGGTTCCACTGGTGTAGAAGCTGCAAATAATTTCACTCCATTACCACCTGAGTCAACTTCAGTAATTTTTGTGGGTATTGGATTAAGTGAAACTCCTAATTCCTGTGCCATAACTTCAGCTTTGCTCTCTGCATTTTGTAAAGCTAATGTTAATGCTTCTTCATAAAAATTTTCTGGATCGTCAACAGAAAACGTCACGGAAACTACTTCATTTGCTCCTTGATTAATTGCTAAATCAATAATTTCGCCTAATCGATCTAAATCTTCTAAAGTTATGGTGATTTCATTTCTAACTTCAAAAGTTTCAAAAATTTGCTTTCCATCTACGTAGTCATAAATTGGACGAGCTGAAAAACTTGTTGTTTGAATAGATTCTCTAGGTATGCCCTCATTAACTATTGCACGGATAACATTGGTCATGGATTCATTATTTTGCTGCTGCGCTTCTTCTAATGAAGCATTTCTTGTTACTACCGCTAACCGAACATGTGCGATACTCGGTACAACCAACACCGATCCTGTACCAGTAATTGTTATTGTAGAATTTGTTTGTCTCATAGGCAATGACTGACGCATCTGTGATGGTACATAGTGATAATACATAACACCCCTCCTTCATATCATCCTATGCTAGGTATATATAACAGGTACATTATTAATCCCAATAATTCGGATCCTGCATACGTAAATCTTCTACAATATCATCAATATCTTGGGGAGTTATTGTAAAAACAGGGTAATCTTTAGCTGTTTTTTGTAATGTTTCATAAAAATATTTAGTACTTCCAGGAAACTCTTCATCCATTAATAACAGACAAGCATCACTTTTATCAATTAACCACATATCTTTTGTTCGAAATTGATAAGGACCTTGATAATCGCCTTTATAAATCGGTTTAAAAAAATCAGCTGTCATCGACAATTCTTCAAATTTTTCTTTTAACATTTCTGGCCAGCGACTATCTTGATTTTCAAAAGGAGGGAACACGCCAAGTTGAACAGGATACTCTTCTTTTAAGTCCATAACAACATCCGCAGCCCATAACTCCACTCCCATTTGCCCAGAAATAATAACCCATTCTAAACCCTCTTCTAAAAATTCACGTATTCGCTTTTCCAGAGAAGCTTTTATAAATTGAATTCGAGAGTCATCTTCTTTAAAAATATTTAATTCCATTGGTTTATAGCCTGTTACCATTAAAATTTTCATACTTAACCAACTTCCCTATGTATTTACTTATAACCATTTCAGACGATTTTCACCATTCAAATTCTTTCATCGATAAGTACTTATAATATTAATATTCTAAGTAAAACATGTTTTTTATAAAGAAAAGAGGTAGCATACGCCACCTCTTTTAGATTAACACCATTTATTTGGTTTATTCCAGTGATGATGTCCTGGATGCATTGCTCCGCCAACTTGATTTCCATTACAATGTCCGTTCATTGCCCCAGCTACTTGACCATTACCATATCCTGGTGACATAGCTCCTGCTACTTGGCCATTACCATATCCTGGTGACATGGCTCCTGCTACTTGGCCATTGTTTGGTACATTAAAAGAACCACCATATTCATTAACATTGTTCGTTTGATTTTGATATGAAGTAGAATTCGGATAAAAATGCTTGTTCTTTACTGTGTGATGATTCATCACTGTAGTATGACTTGGATGAATGTGATTTACAACACTTTCTGAACATGTGTTTACACAGTTGTGTTTTGTAGGATGTACAACTGTTTTCTCACAACCACAATGTCTCCCATGATGTCTGCGCATAAAATAAGCCCCTTTCTTTTTTAGGTTCACTAATAACCTATGTTATTTTGCTTACAATGGTAAGAGACAGTTACCTATTTTGTGCAGATTTCCTGGGAATATCTCCATAACTAATATTGACCAAGCAGCCCTCTTCTCATAGCAAAACGCTCACAACTATGAAAAACAAATACTCCTATTCCAAAATAAACCAATGCATTGATGATAAGTAAAGTAATATTAATCCATCCAATTTCCATTAAAGTTGCTCCATTTATCATAATTTCTCGAACAAGATCAATACCAATTACAAAAGGTAAAAAATACATAATCGGTGATGCAACGAGCGGGATAAATGCTAATGCTGCTAACAGAAATTGCAGAACCTGTAGAATCGCCTGAACTTGCTTTAAGATAATGGAAATTCCACCAATAATTAATCCAAGCCCCATCATTCCAATAACCGTAAAAATAAATAATGGTAGAATAGATATAATATCTACATTTAACCACTGACCAGCTGTTAACATAGACACATATAATAAGATAAGAATAATAAATCCATATATAATATTATTAGCAATTAACCGTGTGATTAGAATTTTTAATATTCCCATCGGTGACATCGATAATTGTTCTAATGTTCCCCGCATTCCTTCATTGACGATATCATATCCAATTTGTTGAATGACCATAAGTGATAAATACCAAAAGACATAATTGACAATTACAAATTGAATATTTGCATCTTGTGTAGAGGGATTTCCAAAGAAATGAATAACCCCAAATAATCCTAGAAAAATAAAATAAAACGTTAGAATCATTGCAATTGTATTTGGTAAATATCGCTTTAATTCAATATATTCTTTTTTCAAATTTACTCGAAATAAATTAAGCCATTTCATATTCATGTTCCCCCTTAATGATTTCCATAAATACCTCATCAAATCGGATTGCTTTTCTATCAATTGAATCAATTTGAGTTTGATCTAATTGTAGAATCGCAAATAATTGATACATGTGTTCACTTTTTTCTAAGTCAATCGTAATAGATGCATGGTTGCCATCTTCGTTATATTCACACAGTGGAAATTGCTCATTCAGCAACTCTATTTGTTTTAAAGTTAATCGTTGACCAATGGATATTTTATATGATCTTACCTCAAATAAGTCCATTAAGTGATCTATTCGGTCATTGATAATCACTTTCCCTTTATTAATAATAACGGTTCGATCACATATATCTTGAATGACATCCATATCATGGGAACTAATGATAATTGTTCTTCCGTAATCATGTATTATCTTCTTTAAAATTCCTCTTACTTCAAGGCTGGTCTCTACATCTAAACCTAATGTTGGCTCATCAAGTAACAACACTTCTGTATCAGCTAACATCGCAACAGCAATTGCTAGTTTTTGTTGCATACCTCGAGATAGACGATTTACGAGTTCATTTTCTTTATCTTTTAACCTAAACATATTTAACAGATCATCAATTTCTTTCGCTACCTTTTTAGGTGATTTCCCACGATTACCGGCGAAATAATCCATATTTTCTCTTACACTTAATCGCCAATATAAGTTACGATTCCCTTCTAAAACAGCACTAATATGTTGTAAAGATTCTAGTCGATGTTGCTTATTTGATATTCCATTTATCTTTACTAATCCATTATCTGGTTGTAATAATCCGCAGATTAATTTAATCGTCGTTGTCTTCCCTGCACCATTTGGACCCAATAATCCAAGGATTTCACCTTTGAAGACATCAAAATCAATTCCCTTTAACGCTTCAATCACTTCTTTTGTTTTTCGTTTTTTATAAACCTTAGTTAAATTATTCACTTCAATAATTTTTTTCATTTCGATTCCTCCCATCAATAACACAATCTTAACAAAGTTCAGAATTACATTCCTGTTTCTCATGATGGATATTATCTCCAACTATAGACTGAATTTAAAAAGGTTGTCCTATTTTTTAATAGGACAACCTTTAAAATTACTTATTATTTGATTGTTCTTTAAGCAGGTCTCTAATTTCTTCAAGTAACACTTCTTGCTTACTTAATTCTTCTACAACTTCTTCAACTTCCTCTTCTTTCTGACGTTTAAACTTTGTGAGGAATTTAATAGCTAAAAAGATAGAAAGAGCAATAATAATGAAATCAACAAATGATTGAATAAAATTTCCATATAATAGTTCTGCTTCTCCAACTGTCACTTTCAAACTTGTGAAATCAATGCCACCAACAACTATACCCATTAATGGTGTAATTATATTTTCCACAAATGACGTTACAATCGCTCCAAATGCACCACCAATGACAACTGCTACAGCTAAATCTATGATATTTCCCTTAAAAGCAAACTCTTTAAATTCTTTCCACACCTTTATTCACCTCTCTATCTAATTCAGTATATTAACAGAATAAAGTTAAGGTTTTTTCGCGTCAAGGTACTCACAAAATAAAAAGTTATATAAAAATTAGTACGAAATATAACGAGAGTTATTGGATTAATTAAATTCAATCTTCCATTGAAAACGAATGAATCGAATCTTATATTATTAAATTGATTCATGAAATTAACTCAATTAAGAGAGATTAATGTAATTCTTATAACGTTGACTAATTGTCCGAAATATCCCACTTTAGACTTTGAAAAAAATACAATAAGACTAGTTGTGGGATAACGGACGTTACAAAGATTAAAATACCTTACATTTTTCTAATAACTGTTTTAGGGTTTTAAAACCAGTCTTATCATTATTTTTCCAGATTCTTCAACATACTTTGACTTTAGAATCAGTCTATTTACTACTTTTCCGGATGGATAACATCAAACACTTACGGATACTTTTTGGCTAAGCATCCTCGTCACATGAAGAATAAGGGATCTATACAAGCCCATCTTTATAAGCCATGATGTGGATTATGTTTTTGACCAGAATGATTTGCATTTTTCTCTTTTTTTGATCCGCTTAATGGTTCATCATATGGTTGTTCCGGACTTTTTGGTAAATCTGGGCTTTTTTGTTGTTTTGGACCCATTGGTCTTTTTGACATAAATGCATCCTCCTTCCTTTTCTTATATACATAGTGTTTAGCATTTACAATCAAATATTCGAAGACAATTTTCTAAAAGGGTGGATATTTTTTTATTATGTGTGTTATACTAAGATTACTTATTTAAGTTCGGTAGAAATACAGGATAGAATGTTTCAATGTAAAGAGCTTTTGTCTTGATTGTAAACTTGAACTAAATAGTAATATATCGTGCATTATGCACATGGAGGTTTTCAATATGAACACAGGTTCAGTAAAATGGTTTAACGCAGAAAAAGGCTTCGGTTTCATCGAAGTTGAAGGTGGAGACGATGTATTCGTACATTTCTCAGCAATCCAAGGCGAAGGTTTCAAAACATTAGAAGAAGGTCAATCAGTTTCTTTCGATATCGAAGAAGGTAACCGTGGACCACAAGCAGCTAACGTTGTTAAAAACTAATTAGTTTGCTTAAAAAACCATCGATTCTTATCGATGGTTTTTTTCATGTCAAAAAGTAAAAAATCTCCTTTGTTATAAAGGAGATTTTTTACGTTATTATTTAAATTGTTCCGTTAATACAGTAACAATTTGCTTTTTACGAGATACAACACCTTTTAATAAAGCACGATTGTTTGAATCCAGCGCCACGTTAAATGCTGAATTCACTTTATCTTTTCCATTTCCGATAGCTAACACTTCTGAATCATTGTTGAGAATATCAGTGACAACAAACAAGAATAAATCTAAATCATTATCATTTGTTCGACTGGTAATTACTTCAACTAATTCATCATGAAGTTTATAAATTTCACTTGTATCTACAGCATTTACCTGCGCTATTTCAACTTTAGCATTACCCATTGCAAATTCTTTTGCATCCATTGTGATTAGATCTTTTACTGTTTTATCACTTAAATCAGCACCGGCTTTTAGCATATCAAGACCATAACTTTCTAGATCTACACCTGCGATTTCTGCAAGTTCATGTGCTGCTTGTACGTCTTCATCTGTGCAAGTTGGAGATTTCAACAATAATGAGTCTGATATAATGGCAGAAAGCAATATTCCAGCAATATTCTTATCTACAGAAATGTCATTTTCTTTGTACATTTTATTCAAGATTGTTGCAGTACAGCCAACTGGTTCAGCACGAAAATATAATGGTTCCTTTGTTTCAAAGTTAGAAATACGATGATGATCTATGACTTCACGAATAGTAGCATTCTCTATATTATCTACACTTTGTTGAAATTCATTATGATCCACTAATATAACCTCTGCACCATCTTCTACTCGTTCTATAAGTTCAGGCGCTTTTATATTAAATTGATCTAAAGCAAATTGCGTTTCTTTGTTTACCTCGCCTAAACGTACATGTGTCACATCATAACCTCGTTTTGTTTTTAAGTCTGCATAAGCAATGCTTGAGCAGATTGTATCTGTATCTGGATTTTTATGTCCAAAAATTAATGTTTTTACCATCTAAAAACTTCTCCTTCCATCAACTATTCCTTTTATAAGATTACCATAATTTTGTTATCAATCTCTATTAAAATCATACCAAAAAAAGAAGTGAAACGGACAAATATTTTCGAAAATAATCGATTTCTAACCCCTCTCCTTACAATAAGAATGGTTAGATTCACTTTATCAATATAAGCAAGCCCTTTATCCCTACTGTTAAAAGTTTTCACTATAATAGTAAGCTATTTTAACGTCTCGGTAACATTCCAAATTCTATCATAAGTCGTATAGTCGTTCAATGCGATATCTAAATCATGAAAATATCGATGAAGTAAGCGTACAAGTTCAACATCTTCTTCTATTGTCTGTTTGCTTAAAGTTACTATAGAATTTAAGTCTTTTCTTAGAGGTTCATCCGTAACATCACCTAATAACTTCTCTATCTCATTTATCACCTGTTTGGATTTAATTCTTTGTTCTTCCCAATCAAGGTTATTTATACCGCCGTAACCTGTTGTATCATTATAAAATTCGTGTGTAGATGACACGAAATCTCCTAATTCTTGGTGAGATTCTCCTAATGTAGAACGGACTGTATTAATTTTTTCCTCTTCTTCTACAGACAAATCCTTTTGTTCAACAGAACCCGCTGTATCGCTATTATTCAGAGCATCTAATCCTATCCCAAAAAAGTTAAAGAAAAATATACTTGATCCTACCCCTGTGATAATTATTACACTTACAAGAATCCACCACAATCGCTTGTTATCTTTCTTTCTTTTCTGATTATCTTCCATCTTTAATCCCCCGTTAAAGTTAACCTGCATTATTCAGTTGTTTAATATACTTCTCAACTAAAGCAGGTTGCTTTATCTCTTCCGCTTTCTCCGAACTTATGTATACTACTCTTTGGTAGGAATTACCTTCTCCGTGAAAATCTTTTAAAGTAACAACAACAAATCCCTCTTCCATTGTAGGATGTATTTCTAAAATCGCTTTATCCTTATATAATTCATCAATTTTTCGTTCATCTTCTCCCTTTATATCCCAAGTTTCTTCCCGTTGATATACTGATGGTACTAATTCTTTTTTGCTAACGGATAACGAAAAACTAGAAAGTTGTTTAATTTGTTTACGTCGTAACCGATTTCCTTGATTAAGTATTAAACTGATAAAGCCGATACCGATAGTAACTATACCAGCTTCTAGTGACTCTATAAAGGAATAATAAAATTGCGACCATTCAAATGGTATTTCTTCAGCCTCTTCCAGGCCGCTACTTGGTTCATAATAATCTTCAAAAGTAGCTATTTCGATAGAAGTAAATAACCCAAATAAAATAATTATTATTCCTACTGCAATAATCGCATAACTTAAATAATTTATCTTTTGATACATTTTCTCCCCCTCCCTTATATTATAAATTCTACATTTTACTTAGATTTTCCTGTTTCGTGGTTAAATACTGTAAAAGTTTATAGACTTCTATTATAATCATTACTATTGGAGGGATACGGGTGAGAAATAAACAATTTAAATTGAAAGATGTAATTAATCAACAACCTGATTTCTCATCGAACAAATGAGTGAAAAAGTAATTGTTATTGGTGGAGGAATTGTAGGAGCAAGTACTGCTTATTATCTCGCTAAAAATGGAGCTTCCGTTACACTTGTCGATCGAAATGATCAGGGACAGGCTACTACTGCTGCTGCAGGTATCATTTGCCCTTGGATTTCACAACGCCGTAATAAAGCTTGGTATCATTTAGCAAAAAGTGGCGCTGCACTATATACGAATTTAATTGCTGAATTAGAATCCTTAGGAGAGACCAATACGGGCTATGAAAAGGTCGGAGCAATTAGTCTACATACTGAAGCAAATAAATTAGAAGGTATGGTAGAAAGAGCAACAAAAAGAAAAGAAACGGCTCCTGAAATTGGTGAAATTACTACTTTAAATGAAATAGAAACTGTAAATCGAGTTCCTGTTCTTCAAGAAGGTTATCAATCTGTCTATATAAGCGGAGCTGCTCGAGTAAACGGTCAAGAATTACTTCAGGCACTGAAAAGAGGAGCAACATTAAAAGGGGTAAATATTTTACAAGGCGATGCAAGTCTAAGTATCGAAGGTAATCAAATAAAAGGAGTGCATGTAGATAATCAATATACAATCCATGCAGACAAAGTGATACTTGCAAACGGGGCTTGGATGTCAGAACTTGTTAAACCTTTTGGTATTGATTTACAGGTATTTCCTCAACGAGCTCAAATAACACATGTAAAGTTACCTGGAATCGAAACTGCAAAATGGCCAGTCATTATGCCGCCCGGAAATCAGTATATGCTTTCTTTACCGGATAACAGGATTGTCTTAGGTTCGACTTATGAAGATAATGTCGGTTTTGATTATCGGATAACAGCTGGAAAAGTACACGAAATCTTAGATAAAGCATTGAATGTCGCTCCAGGATTAGAAAATAGCACTGTAATTGAAACAAGAGTTGGATTTAGGCCATTTACTCCTGGATCCCTCCCAATTGTTGGTCCACTACATCAAATTAAAGGTGTATACTTAGCTAATGGGTTAGGTGGAACAGGGTTAACAATGGGTCCATTTGTTGGTCAGCAACTTGCGAAACTAGTACTGGGCGAACCACTGGATATCGAGCTCGAAAATTATGATGTATCTAAAGTGATAGCTTCACAATAATGATTGAAGAGGTGCTAGGATGAAAGGTTCACACATTGTCTTTATTATCATTATCGTTATATTATTAACAGGGTTATTTACTTGGCTATGGTTACAAAACTTTACACAAAATGAGGAGTCAATCTCTTATATCTTTTCCATAGTCAATTAATATGAGCAAATAAAAAACCTTAAGGAAAACAGATGTGTTCTCCTTAAGGTTTTTTATTTATTTTGTTGGCGCTAACTCTATTGCTTGATGAAGTGCTTCTAACATACTTCTTTCATCTACAATCCCTTTTCCAGCAATATCAAACGCTGTTCCATGGTCAACACTTGTACGAATAATTGGCAATCCTACGGTTATATTTACCCCAGCTTCCAATCCCAATACTTTAATCGGGCCATGCCCTTGATCATGATACATCGCTACAACAATATCAAAATCTCCACGTTGCGCTCGGAAAAATAAAGTATCCGCAGGTAAAGGACCCTCTACATTTATTCCTTCTTTTTCTGCCTGTTTAATAGCCGGAATTATTTTTTCTTCTTCTTCACCGTTACCAAACAATCCATTCTCTCCAGCATGTGGATTGATACCACAAACCCCAATTTTAGGGTTTTTAATACCTGAATTTGATAGTGTTTCATGCGCTAATTGAATTACTTTATGCACACGTTCTGGCTTAATCATCTGTATCGCTTGAAGAAGACCAACATGTGTCGTAACATGAATAACCTTTAATTTAGGCGAGGATAGCATCATAGAAAATTCTTCTGTATTTGTTAATTCAGCAAGAATCTCTGTATGCCCAGGGTACATATGGCCCCCTTTTTGTAATGCTTCTTTATTTAAAGGAGCTGTACAAATCGCTTGAATTTTTCCTTCATTCGCAAGATCTATTGCCATACGTAAATATTCAAAAGCCGCATTTCCCGATACAGGGGAAACTTCTCCATATGCCAAGTCTTCTGGAAGTATATCTAAATCAATACAAGTAATTTTCCCAAAAGTAGTATCCGTAAGTTCTTCTTCTTTAGTTTTTTTGTCAAAAGATACTTCTACACCCAGTATTTTTGCAGCTCGCTCTAGCATCTTTGTATCACCTATTACGATTGGATGAGCTTGTTCATATATCTCGCGATTACGTAAACTTTTTATGATAATTTCTGGTCCTACCCCTGCTGCATCTCCCATAGTTATTCCAATAATTGGTTTCTTACTCATTGACAATTTCTCCTTTCAGGTGGAGCATTGCTTTATAAATAGAATCTTCTTTCCCAAATGCTCCCGCTTTGGTAACAACTAAACTTTCACTAGTACCTATTAAAGATCCTAACGGTATGCCTGGCTCTAGTTGTTTGATTAAATGTATACCGATTGCACCTAAATACTGTGCAGTTGCTTTTGCTGTATCTCCACCAGTTAAAACAAACCGATCTATCCTAGGAAATTCTTCTTTTATAGTAGATACTATATCAGCGATTTTCTCGGATATAGTTTCTCCAATTTGATTTTTAGATAATCCTAGATCCCTTCCAATTTCTTGGACATCTTTACGAACCCCTTCATTAGAAGGGACATATAAGACTACATCTTTATCATCTTTAAATCCAGCTAAACATCTCTTTATATAAGTTGTTTTATATGCATTCCAGTCATGCTGAAACATTTTTAATGGGTTTAATTCAACAGCAATCACTCCATTTTGTTTCATTGCATACTGTACTTGTTTTTGTGTCATTTGTGATAAACTTCCACAAACCGTCATTGTTATATTCGAATTCGTATAGGTAGTTACTTGTTTTTCTTTTTCCAAGTGTAGTACTTCTGGAACAACTTCTGCTAGACCAGCAGATCCAGCCCATACAACTTTTTGATTAGTAGATGCAATTCGAGAAGCAATTGTTCTTAAGTCTTCTTCTGTTTCTGCATCAAAAACTACCATTTTTATATTTTCTCTTTGATAGGAGTCAAGTTTGTTTAATAGTATAACTTCGTCTTCATACTCTCTTTTCGTGATCACCCCAACTTCTTCACCTATCTGATTTTTTATCAAAGTTGGAATATGTGATTCTGTTACGGGATGTTTTGGATCTTTCGATATTTCAGTCTCAGAAATCAACACATCATAGACATAGTGATAACCATTTTTAGTGACACGTCCCATACTTGGGAAAGCTGGTGCAATTAAAACTAAATCTGCATCTAATTCAAACTCCATCACTTTTAACTCATATCCGATATGACCACGTAAAGTAGAATCCATTTTCTTATAGACATGCTGATAACCTAATTTATTTATAAAATTTGTAGCTTGTGAGGTAATTGAGATCGCATCTGCTTTATTAAGTGCTCGTGAATTGGTATCAATTACTAATCCTTCACTCAAGAACTCTATTTCTTCTGGAATTTCAAATAATACTGAAGTATCCATTCCTTTTTCAGTCAATTGTACTCCACTATCATTTGCTCCGGTCAAATCATCCGCTATAATTGCAATCTGTTTTGCCATGTTGTACCACCCACTTTATTTTAACCATTTTAATTCTTATTATCTTGAACTACGTAGTCATCTGGAACGTTTACACCTTTTTTCTCTAAACGTTTAACAAGAAAACCGATATAAATTGGTAGTAAAATTGCTGTTGTTACTACTGCTGCCGCCACTTGAACCGTTGCTAATTCCACATTTGCTGCAAATGCCGGACTTGCCGCAGCTATAGCAGCTGGAGTCGCTACTGCATTACCAGCAGTTGAACCTTCAGCAGCACCAACAATTGGATTCCATTTCATTGCTTTAAATACAAAGTATCCAACTGTACCAGTAAAGAATACGGTTAGTAATCCTAATATGATTCCACCTAGTCCACCTTCAATAATACTTGAGAAATCAATTCCCATACCTAATGCAAATGCAAAGAAAGGAATTAATACTGAACTTCCTGTACTAAAGAAATTTCTTAAATCTTCATCTAAATTACCAAGTACCATACCAACTACAATAGGTAATAATACTGATATAAAGGAAGTAAATGAAAACATTCCTTCTACAAAGCCCATTGCTCCAAAAATGGATAATGCAATCATTGTTAGAAAAGGACCATCATTTAATGCTAAAAGTGAATACGCAGCACGGTCTGTTTTATCCCCATATTGTCCAACAAGTGCCACATACAATCCACCATTACTATTTGTCATGGCCGCAATAATTGCAATAGGTGCTAATCCAAGAAATAACCCATTATCACCCATCATCATAAATGCAATTAATCCAATGACTGCACCTGCAAACCATTTGGTCACAAGCAGTGTTGCCCCTTTTCCTAAACTAACACCTACATTACGTAAATTAATTTGTGCACCGGTAAATAAAAGAAATAGTGCTATTAACGTACTTGCTCCATCTACAAACAAGGCTTGTGTGAAATTTCCAATACGAAGTAAATCTGGAGCTAATGTATTAATTGTTGCAGCAAGTAACAACGGTACTACCATCATACCTCCTGGAATTCGTTCAATCGTAGCTTTAATTTTCATATCAATTCCCCCTCAATTATACAGATTGTTTATTTTTTAAACAAATCTTTTTGATATCTAAAGCGTTTTCAATAAATATATTACAACTAATAGAATTATTTTGCAACATATTTTTTAAAATAATATTAAAATATCATTTCCATATAGAAAAATTGTTTTATAATGCAACAAAAAGAGAGCCCACTATGTAGCCTCTCTTTATTATTAAGTATTATTTAGTTTTCTCCAAAGTGTCGTACGATTAATCCCTAATCGTTTTGCTGTTTTGGTTTGATTTCTATTTTCTTCTTCATAGACTTTACGAATAATTTGTTGTTCTATTTCTTCTAAAGTACCTTTTATTGAAATAAGATTATCTCGATTCATAAACTCATTCTTTTTTTGTTTATCTTTTCTTACTGATAGCTCATGAATATGATCTTCATTGATATAATACCCTGTTGCTTTTATACTTAATTCTTTTACCCTACTCTTCAATTCTCCTAGATTTCCGTTCCATTCAAACTCTTTTAACATATCGATTGACGTTTTTCTTATACCTAGCGTCTCATTTCCACTGTGCGTATGAAATTCCGATAAGAAATAAGAGATAAATGCAGCTATATCTTCTTTTCGTTCTCTTAATGGCTTAGTATAGAATGATAGTGCAGAAATTAAATGGTATAAGTCCGAATTAAAAAGCTGATCCTGAAGCATAGATTCTAAATTCTGCTCTGATAATGAAATGATTTGAAAACTATTTGGTGTGTTTTGAACAAGATTACATAATTGTTCTTGTTCCTGAAGAGGGAGATGATCTATTTTTCTAAAGATAATGGTACCTTGTTGTATCATTTGTACTTTTTCAACCAAATTTTGTATGCCTTCTTGGTTGATTGAGCTGCAATCTACAACAAGCATCGGATTATCTTGTCCAAATTTGGTAAAATGTATAGCTTTTGCGATAGTCATTTTACCAGTTGCTTGTTCTCCACTTATAAGAATACTCTCATTCGCTTTGGCGAATTGATTAACCGTCTCTCTTACCGTTTCCGAATAAGGACTATCCCCTATAATAGGAATATGAATTACTCTACTAATCATCACAACGGAACTTATATTTTCAATCCTCTTGAGCGCTTGTACATAAATTCCGATTAATGAATCATCTTGTTTAATAGGAAAGATTTGCATATCAATGTTATATTTCTGAGTTTCAATTGATTCCCAATAAGGCTTCTTTTCTTTTAAAACTTTTAACACTAACTGATTTATCTGCTTGTATTCAATAATTTCATTTGTTATTTCACCGTATTCACTAGAGAGGTTGGAGAATTCTATTTCACAATCTTTATTTACCAAGAAAATATTGGGTGGAATTGATTGAAGAATCCGATGATAGCGAGATACTCTAGCATGCGCTCGTTTTAATAATTGATATTGTCTTCTTCCTTCATCAAAAGCATCAAGAATAGCTTCTTTACCAGAAGTGATTAAAATACCTCGAATCCCTAATTTTTGAGCTTCTTCTACGGTGACAACATCTCCAATAACGATGTTATAACCAAGTCTTTTTAGTTCTTCTAATTGGGAACGAACTTGATTTCGGTGGCTTATCGTAAACATTTCAATCTCATATTCTAAGATACTACTCAAGGTCTTCGCACCTCGACATATATTCTCAAAACCTACAAGCGCAACACGATGGTGAGTATCTTGAATCAAAGTAAACACACGTAGCATATCATACCCGCTAATATCTATGTGAATAACCGGTATTGAAACTTTTTCTTGAATCATAGCTGCGGTACCACCACGGCTAATAATCAAATCATACCCTTGATCTTCAACACTATTAGCCAATTGAAGCGCGTCTTCTAAGTTAGCGACTTCAATATCAACATGGAAATCATCAGGTAGTTTAATTTGTTTTACAGATTCCGCCATACCAGAATATGGGGCGATTAACATTGTCTTAATCATTCTCACACCTACTTATGTTGCATTTTTCAACAATACTATTATGCCATATTTTTATTCACTCTTGCAAATGGTTAAGCAATAATTAATTCTAAAGAGGTTGAGACATAAATTCTATTCCGTTAACCAATTATTGTTCGACTTTTTAGTAAACTGTTTTGTTATGTGTCAATTACTTTGTAATAATTCTTAAGATATATGTTTGTTTCTCTTTAAACGATTACTTCTTTTATAATCCATTTTCACTACGAGTGCTCCTAACTTTAAATAGGTCCACTGAAATATCGGGCTCTGTATAAACGTAAAAATAAATGTAAAAATAAATACTGGCCCTCCAATTAGTAAGCCAATTACTAAAACAGTACATTCTGTAATAATTCTTACTCTGCCGATTGGAGCACCTAATTTATCTGACAAAGATAACATAAAACCATCTCTAGGACCTGATCCAACTCCTGCAGCATTGTACATTCCACCACCAAAGCCCATAATAACAATTCCAAGCAATATAAATACAATATCAATCCAAGTGTGAGTTGCGGTTGGTAGAATACCAGACCAATGATAAAAATCTACAAAAGCTCCTACCAGGACAGCGTTAAAGAACGTACCAACTTTTATGTATGTTCGATCCAAACAAAAAGAAATAATAATTAATATACTGGAAATTATAATATTCCATGACCCAATTGTCAGTCCGAATTTATCAAAAAAAGCTACGTTGAGCACATCCCAAGGGTGAATTCCAAGATGTTGCATATTAATTGTTAATGCAATCCCCAAACTAAACACCATGATACCAACAATAAAAAACAGCCATCTAAATGCATAGTTCAACGCTAACTACCTTCTTTCAAACATCAAAATTTTTCAAAAAAAACGAATATAGATAGTATACGCTTTTTAAATCATTGGGGAAAGAGCATTTTATTTATTCTTTAGAAATAGTAATTTGTTCTGCACTCGCATAACTTTAATCTGTTTATCCATTTTTCTATATTCGGCCCCTCCTACCTATGTATTCCACATCGAGGAGCTATCTTATCATTACTCCATTTATCATATAAAAGAGTTTGATATAATTCATACGCCCTTTGTCCATAAACCTTTCTATCTCCATAAACAAAATATGGAGGTAATGGTTCAACCGAGTATAAATTTTTATATTCCTCAATAGTTTGACCTAATTTGAATAATTGAGAACGGAATTCTATATTACGTATACCTCCACGTAATATATGTTCATCATTACATGCTTGTAAATACCCCCATGTATCAGATAAGTAAGGCGAACCGTTATTAAATACATGTTTTACAATAGGATGTTGAAGATATTTTGTATTACCTTCAATAATTTGCAATTCAGCTAAACAAACTCGAATAATCTGATATATCTCCAATACTTGTTTAGACAACCTCCTATTATCAAGAAATTGAGCAGATATTTGATGATTAGCACTTACTCTAAACAACTGCATTACTCGAACCCCTTTTAATCATATTTCAATTGCTTGTTCTTCCGATGCTACAGTCCTGATGTATAATGTTCATTACTTTTCCTGAATTGGGTTATTTTAAGTTTCTTCTTTCTGAGTTTTTGGGATTGTTTACATTGTAACCGAAAGATATTAAAATGACTCTTTTCTTTATACATTTATATTGACTTAATGTTTCTCAAGTCTTTTTAAAATCGGTCTGATTTATTCACCACTTTTTCCAATTTTTTAAGCTTTTTTGGGTTTTAGAACTGGTCTATTCACTACTTTATTGAATTTTCATCCCCTTTGGATTTTAGATCAAACTTTTATCGGCATGCTTTGGCTAACCTCATTGTTTCAAAGTGAATATTATTCACTTTACATGCAGGAAAATTTAATAAAACAAAAAAATATCCCCACCTACAAAAGGGTGGAGATTTACGATTATCTATAACACTTTATTTAGAAATTCTTTTGTTCTTTCGGAACTAGGGTTGGTAAATATCTTATCTGGGATATTTTCCTCCATGATAATCCCTTCGTCCATAAACAATACTCGATCCGCTACTTCCTTGGCAAAGCCCATTTCGTGAGTTACCACTACCATCGTCATACCCTCTTTTGCCAATTGCTTCATCACTTCTAATACTTCCCCCACTAATTCTGGATCAAGGGCTGAAGTAGGCTCATCAAATAACATAAGCTTTGGTTCCATTGCTAATGCTCTTGCAATTGCAACACGTTGTTGTTGGCCACCAGATAATTGGGCTGGATATTGATTTGCTTTATCTGAGAGACCAACTTTTGCCAACAATGTTTCCCCACGTTTTTTTGCTTCATCACTTGTAATTTTTCTTACTTTTTGTGGGGCTAACATTACATTTTGTATTACTGTTTTATGTGGGAATAAATTAAATTGCTGAAATACCATTCCAACTTCTGTACGCACAGTATTAATATCTGTTTTTTTATCGGTTAAATCATGACCATCGATAACCACTTTACCGCTCGAAACATCTTCTAGGAGGTTTAAGCAACGTAAAAAAGTACTTTTTCCTGATCCACTAGGGCCTATGACACATACAACTTCTGTCTCTTTAACTTCACAATTTATGCCTTTTAACACTTCATTTTTTCCAAATCGTTTGTGTAGATCATTTACAGTTATCATTAGTAATTCAACCTTCTTTCAATTAATCTTAAGATCAACGATAGTGTTAATGTAATTGCAAGATAGAATAATGCTACAGCAGTATATATTTCTACCGCAATAAATTGGTTGGAAACTATTAATCTACCTTGGAACATTAACTCTGGCACTAGGATTACAGACAAAAGTGATGTATCTTTGATACTGATGATAAATTGATTTCCTAGTGGAGGAATCATACGTTTAAAAGCCTGTGGCCAAATAATATACCTCATAGTTTGATTCTTAGTAAGCCCCAGTGAACGCCCCGCTTCGATTTGACCTTTATCTATTGATTCTACTGATCCACGAACAACTTCCGCTATATACGCACCTGAATTAATTGCGATAACAATAATCCCAGCTACAATGGGATCAAAATTATATTGAATAATAATTGGTAATGCAAAGAATATCCATATTGCTTGTACAAGTACAGGAGTACCTCTTACTACCTCTACATAGATAGACGCCAATACAAATATAAATTTATTTTTAGAGATTCGCCCAAGTCCAAATATTGCTCCAAGAACAAAACCAATGAGTAAACCAATAATAGAAATTAAAAGTGTGTAATACAATCCTTTCCCTAGCTCAGGCATAAATTCAAAGACACGAAACCAATCAAATTCTAACAATCTTCCAATAGCATCCATTCTTTCACCTCATTAAATAAAATAAGGCTTATCTTCTTGTGATAAGCCTTATAAGCTTTTAAATTTTATATAGCATACCTCAACTTAATGTTGACTAAAATTATTCTGCTGAACCAAACCACTTATTATAAATTTCATCATACGTACCATTTTCTTTTAATGTTGCTAGCGCATCGTTAATGGCAGCAACTAAGTCTTCATTTCCTTTTGCAATGGCAATACCATAATTTTCAGCTTGATATAAGTCCCCAACTGATTTTAAACCATCTCCAGTTGTAGAAATGTAATAGTCTACATTTGGTGCATCGTACATCACTGCATCGGCGCTTCCATTTTCGACCGCTAAGTAAACCTGATCCAGTTGTTCGAATTGATTAATGGTCGCATCTTCAAGATTTTCTTCAAGAAAATCTGCACTTGTAGAACCCATACGAGTAGCAACCGTTTTACCTTCTAAATCTTCTATACTATTAATATCTTCATTATCTGCTGATACCCCAATTTTCAGACCAGATTCATAGTAAGGTTCACTGTAATCAATAACTTGTTTACGCTCCTCAGTAATACTTATTCCAGCAATAGCAATATCAAATTGTTGTGTTTGAAGTCCAGGGATAATTCCATCAAAATTCGTTGTTTGTATTTCTCCACCTTCAATTTCAAAACCTGCTTCATCTGCAATAGCTTTAATTAGTTCGATATCAAATCCTGTTAATTCCCCATCTTCTACAAACTCAAAAGGAACAAAAGAATTATCACTAACTACTGTATAAGAATCTTCTAAATCATATGAAGCCTCATCGTTAGCATTATCTTCTCCTTCACCTGATGCTGAATCCTCTTCGCTAGATCCGCAAGCCACAAGAATTATTAAAAACGCCGACACCATAATCAGCAAACTCCACTTATTCTTTTTCATTATTTCTGCCCCCTAAATAGATTCTACAAAACTGACATATTTAATGGTATCAAATATTTTCATATTACGAAATTTCTCTTTTACCTTATATTTCAGAAAAATATATTAAATATATTTCTATCATTTAAAAAATAACCTAAATGCTTATATAAGGTACGAAATAATCGTATATGCTCGATTTTTCGGAATTCTTCATCAAAAATATGCTAATATTTACCAATTATTACTGTTTCTTCACATGCTCAATAGAAAAATAGACATCGTTTAGTTACAATAACAGTAATATTTCTTGTGTATTTGAAGTTGAGTTGATGGAAATATGGTACTCAAGTTACGGGTCAAATTTATGTAAACTCAATCAACCACCGGCCGTATGTATCGAATCACAGAAGAACAATTTTTAGAAGTGGTTGCACAAGAAAATCAGTTGAAAGATATTTATATCGATTTAAATAAAGTGAGGAAACAAGGTTTTGCTGATTTAGACTTAGGCTGGTATGATCGTATTATCTATTTAGGAGAAGAAGATCTCACTCCTATCTTTACATTTACAAATAGTAATGGAATAACAGAAATGGAGAGACATACCGCTTCCATTCCTTATCGAAACATTCTCCATAAAGGATTATCTGAATTGGGTTTGAACAAAATAGAGATAATAAGCTATTTAAATGATAGTTACTATAGCATAAAATGATACTCCATGCAGTAGGGTTTTCGCTTCCTTACTGCAGGTTAATACCACAAGGGCATGAGCTAAAGGCCCTTGACAGAAAGAATCGAACATTTATAAGCAGTTTATCTCCCACTTATCCACTAAAGGTTTAGCATCAGAGTCTTGAAGTGGAGGTATTATTGCTCGTTATATGCCGAATAAATCAGGAGGAACAATATGAATAAAGAAATAACCTTGCAGCAATGGAAATCTTTTGTAGAACAAAAAATAAACAAGAAGTTAATTATCAAAATGCTCTGGAATGAGCGAGAAAAAATGACGTTGCTTCTTGTGCCAAATATGAAAATAAATTCTGTTATACATGATGACAATGAAGGATATTTGTTTTACGATATAGCTGGAAAACATGTAAACTACCCTATCCCTTCCATATTGCCAGACAACCTCTTCATAGATGGTAAAATTAATTTGGCTCATATAAAATCAGGATATATCCAAATTAATCAAGAACCACTTTCAAAAAAGGATATTCAATTATTAGAAAATAAATAAAGATGCTAGGACATAATTATAGGTGAATTAATTTAATAATTGCTAAGTTCAATTTAAAAAAAAGCATTTTATTAATAATTAAATTTAACGTTCGGGTTGTTATTGCTATAACTTGACTTTGATTGTAATTGAAGACGGCGCTCCTGCAGGAACAGCACGATCCACTTGAAAAGGGCTTTTCTTTTCAAGTTAGCTAAAAACCCGTGCCTGCGGAAAGCGTCCGTCTGTAATGAAAATCAAAACAGCCAACATTCGGATTTCACATAAAATATCTTATTATGAAATTGATTTAGGTTTTTCTTTTGATTAAACCCTATTGTCCCAGCGTCTGATTATTTATCTTTTATTTATTTTCTAGCATTTTATTTACTTTATCTTGATTATTATCAATCCATTCTTGTGCAACTTCACGCTCATCTGCACCGTCTTCAATTTTTGTAATCATCTCTTCCACATCGTCAATAGAAATACTCCAATTCTTTAAAAATGCATAGACATCTGGTGCTTTATCTTTCAAACCATTATTAGCAAGTACATTTACAGTTGATGGTGTAAATACCTCATAGTCATCTTCTAGTACTTTGATATCAAACTTATTGAACATAGAGTGTGGTCTCCAGCCATAGAATATTACTGGCTCATCACTCGATATTTTTCGTTGTGCTTGAGCTAGCATTCCACCTTCTGAAGATGGAACTAACTCTACGTCTAAATCTGCTTCTTCAATTAAGTCGCGCATCATTTCTGTTGCTCCTGCGCCCTCTTCGATACCATAAATCTTATTACCAAATTGATCTTCTTTTCCTTTTAGGTCACTTACTTTATTTATTCCCTGTAAACTAGCAGGGATTGTTAAACCAGTATTTGCATTATCATAACTTGTAGTTACTTTTTCAATAGAATCTGAATATTTTTCCATTTGATTTTCATGTGCAGGCATCCATGAATCCATATAAGCATCTAAATCACCTCTTGAAAGACCTACAAAGGTCGAGCTCACATCTGCCTGTGTTTCTTTAACTTCATAACCCATGTCTTCAATAATAATACGTGCAATTTTTGTCGGTGGAACTGTACTTGTCCATGGAGTGACAGCTAAATTAATTGTCCCTTTACTTTCACTCGTATTTGTTGATTCTTCATCCCCAGACCCACAAGCTGCTAGAAATATTAATGTTAATAGTGATAAAACAATAGTAAACTTCTTCATGATGTTATAACAATCCTTTCTTTGACTATTTTCCTTTACCAATTCCTTGTGTAATTCGATCGAGAACAATTGCTAAGACAACGATTCCAAGACCGGCTACCAGACCTAATCCAATATTCACTTGAGAAATAGCTGTTAATACAGATGCACCTAACCCTGGTGCCCCAATCATAGAAGCAACTACAGCCATTGACAGGGAAAGCATAATTGTTTGATTTACTCCTGCCATAATACTTGGTATTGCTAATGGAATTTGAACTTTATATAAAAGTTGCTTATTTGTGGAGCCAAATGCTCGGGAAGCTTCAATAATCTCTTTTGGTACACTTCGGATACCTAAATTAGTCATACGAACGGCTGGGGGTGCGGCAAAAATAAATGTTGCCATCACTGCCGGGACTCCACCTAACCCAAATAATAGAACTGCAGGAATTAAGTAAACAAAACTAGGTAAAGTTTGCATGAAATCTAGTATTGGCCGAACGATTCGTTGTACTCCATCATTCATGGCACTTAATATTCCTACAGGTATACCTATAACGAGGGAAACAAGAGTAGCTACAATAATGATCGCAAGTGTCTGCATAGCTCCTTCCCACATATCCACAGAACCAATAAATAAGAATCCTATTATGGTAAAAACGGATAACCCGATACCAGATACCTTCCAAGCTATTAATGCTAGAATGATAGTAAATAGTTCTGCTGGTATCATTAATAATAAATCTGTAACTCCACTAATAAATATGTTAAATACTTCACTAATGACGTTGAATATACCACTAAACGTTGGAAGAAACCATCCATTAACGAATTCATTCATCCATTGTTCTAATGGTAAAAAGAAATAATCCATTATTCATTCACCTCCGAGTTTTCCTTCCCTAGAACTAAACCTGATAGAATGGATACTCGTGAAACAATTCCTACTAATTTGTCTTCTTCAACAACGGCAATTGGGTATTTTGTATCCGCAGCTATTCCAATTAAATCATTTAAAGGAGTACTTGGAGTTGTTTGAAAAATTTCTGTTTGTAAAACATTTTCCATCGAAATGTCTTCTTTATAGGAACGAATTGCATCGTCAATGGTTAATAAGCCTTTATAATGATCTTGACGATCGACAACGAAAATACTGGAGGCACCTACTTCTTCCATTTTTCTGACAGCCATTCGTGGACCGTCTTTATACGTAGTCAATACTTCTGGTTTTCGCATAACCGTTCCTGCATCCAAGACTTTTGAACGATCAACATCTTTCACAAAATTACTCACGTATTCATTTGCAGGATTCTCAAGAATTTCTTCAGAAGTGCCGACTTGGACAATTTCGCCATCTTTCATAATTGCAATTCGGTCACCTAATTTCAATGCTTCGTCTAAATCATGTGTAATAAAAAGAATAGTTTTATTTAATGTATTTTGAAGTTTTAATAACTCGTCTTGCATTTCTTTTCTAATAAGGGGATCTAGTGCGCTAAAAGCCTCATCCATTAGTAATATATCAGTATCATTAGCTAATGCTCTTGCGAGGCCAACTCGTTGCTGCATCCCACCACTCAGTTCGTTCGGATAGCTATTTTCATAGCCTTTTAAACCGACATCTTCAATTGATTTGTACGCTTTCTTCTTTCTATCTTCTTTAGACACACCTTGAATTTCAAGACCATAAGATACATTATTGATAACTGTTCGATGGGGAAATAAGCCAAAGTTTTGAAATACCATTCCAAGCTTATTTCTTCTTGTCTCGATTAGCTGTTCTTTGTTCATCTTCGTGATGTCATCTCCATCAATATTAACGGAGCCATTAGTCGGTTCAATTAATCGATTAATTAACCGAATTAAGGTAGATTTACCACTACCGGAAAGTCCCATTATCACGAAGAATTCACCACTTTTCACATCAAAAGATACATTATTTACACCGACTGTATTACCGGATTTCTTTAGAATTTCATCTTTTGTGTAGCCCTCTTCAAGTAGTTGTAATCCTTTTTTTGAATGAGAGCCAAAAATCTTCGTTAATTGATTTACTTCAATCTTATTCATGTATACTCTCCTTCAAATTTTTACAATAAATAATTATTTTTTCTTTATTCCTATTACTCTTCCAGCTTGTTTTGGTTTCTCTTTCAATTGATGATTCTTCCAAACATGATTAATATTGTCATTTACATGAGGTAGAAATGGTGCTGGTTTCCCTATTTCCTGATCCATGCCCATTAGCATTTGCTCACTTGTTGCAATAACAACTTCGTTTGTATTTTTCATCGTAAAAAATACATGTAATCGTTTGGAATCTACATCCAACAATTGCAAATTCACGTTAAGTTCTTCACCTAAATGAGCTTCATTTAAATAGCAAAGATGCGTTTCCAATGTAAAGAGCGTATATTTTTCATTCTCGATGACTTCTTTAGTCAAGCCAAAAAACTCCATCAAAGAATCCACGGCATAACTGAAAACAGAAGCATATGCGGCATCATTCATATGACCGTTATAATCTACCCATTCTTGTATTACTTCTGATTTGAAACTAAAAGTTGTATTCATCTTATTCATTTCACCTCTTATGGCCAATAATCTTCGACAAGATCAATAAGTTTTACTAAAAATTCATTTCTTCTTCTCTCTAACTCTTTTACAGAGCGATCATTAGCATGTGTTTCACAACCTTGAATCACACGTTCTTTTAATTCATCTGTTAATTCTGGTGCTTCTAGTTTGGTCCAAGGTAACTTTAATGCTGGCCCGAATTGTTCTAACATATGTCTCATGCCTTCATTTCCACCAGCTAAATGGAACGTCATAAATGGTCCCATTTGCGCCCAACGTAAACCAGCTCCATAAGTAACTGCTTTATCTACTTCTTCTGTTGTCGCAATACCATCATTCACCAGGTGCAATGCCTCACGCCAAAGGGCCTCCATTAAACGATCTGCTACAAACCCTTCAATTTCTTTTTCAATGACCATTGGTTTCATTTGTAAAGATTCATAATAAGCCAATGCTTTATCCTTAATTTCTTTTGTCGTAGCTTCACCGCCAACAATTTCTACGAGTGGAAGTAGGTAGACTGGATTGAAAGGATGAGCTACTATTAAACGTTCCGGATGATTTAAGTCTATTTGTAAATCCGTTGGCTTAATGCCAGAAGTACTGGATCCAATAATAGTATTCGAATGTGCAAAACGATCAATTTCTTTGAGTACACCGTGTTTTAATTCATAACGCTCTGGTACACTTTCTTGAATTAAATGTGCATCTTTGACAGCTTCTTCTATACTATCTACAAATGTAAGAGAATCTCTAGATGCACCTTCTTTTAGCCCTAGTTGTTCTACTGATTCCCAAGCATTTTCGATTGTTTGCATTGTTCTCTCTTTTGCATCATGGGCAGGATCATAAGCTACAACTTCGCACCCGTTTGCAAGAAAACGAGTAATCCATCCATTACCAATCACTCCTGTACCAATAACAGCTACTTTTTTCATTTTGGATCTCCCCTTTATTTACCTCTCAAGTTATAAGCCTCTCTTGCTTCTTGAGGGGTCATTATCTCTATATTATTTGCATGTAATTGATTTACCGCTTGATCTACTAAAGCTTCATTTGTTGCTAATACACCTTTTTTTAAATAAATGTTATCTTCTAAGCCAACTCTTACGTTTCCTCCAAGTTGGGCAGCCTGAGTTACCATTGGTAATTGATTTCGTCCAATACTAAATGCAGACCAATGTGCATTTTCAGGAATACGTCCTTTCATATACAACAACGTATCTAATTCAGCATCTGCTCCCCATGGAATTCCGAGACAAAATTGGAACATCGGATCATTATCAATTAATCCTTCTTTAATTAATTGATTTGCAAAATGAACATGTCCAGTATCGAAACATTCAAGTTCTGGTTTTACTCCACTCTTTTGCACAAGTACCGCCTGTTCACGCAGCCATTCAGTTGGGCTCATGTAAATCATGTCACCAAAGTTTGTAGACCCACAATCCAACGTACACAACTCTGGCAATAATTCTCCAATAGGTTCGTGTCGTTCTGATGGAATCTGGATATCTGTCCCATTTCCTCCTGCTGCTGGTGTATCTAAACTTGGAATGAAATCTCCTCCACCGCCAGAAGTAATATTAATTACTACATCTGTTTCAGAATCACGAATTCGATCTACGATTTCACGATAATGTTCTATATCATGACTGATTCCACCTGTTTTTGGGTCTCTTGCATGAACATGCGCCACAGTAGCACCTGCTTTAGCAGAAGCAATCGCAGATTCAGCAATATCCTTGGGTGTAACCGGAACATTATGATTTTTTTGAATAGTATCTCCTGCTCCTGTAACAGCAGCGGTTAACATCACTTTGCTAGTCATCTTATACCTCCTATAAATTTATAATAATTTATCTTTTATACTATACCGTTCAGACGGTTTATTTATCACAAGTGATACTATACCATCCAGACGGTTTTATATCAACAGCCTTTTTCATTTTTTTACATAGTTTGTCATTTATATAAAATACTTCATTAAAAAAACTACCTAAAAATATAGGTAGTTTAATTACTATCTTTTTCTTTCTTTTCAGCTTTTATATATAAGTCTTGAATCCACTCATGGAGCCTTTTATATACTTCTTTCTTCTTTTCATCATCTATATTATAATGCTCCAAAAGTTCAGCTAACCAAATACCGTCTGCTGCTAATCGTATGATCGTTGCATCGATTGGATCTAACCCATCATTTTCAATATTATTTTGCCATTTTTCATAAGCATCATGAAGTGGAGCCATCAATTTAGGATTAACCGCTTTTGCTGCTAATAGACCTGCATGCATATCTTTATTTGGATATCCTTGATTAAAAGTTACATTTAAGAAAGATCTCGTCCATTTTCCTCTTTCCAATGGATCTCTTTCAACATTATCACTTATTTTATGTTGATAATTTTGTGCTAAGTGTTCCACCATTCCTTTTACAAGAGCTTCTTTAGAAGGAAAGTGATATAACAACCCGCCTTTACTAATGCCCGCTTCTTTCGCTACAGCCTCTAATGTTAAATTAAAAATCCCTTTGTCACTTACGATTCCTGATGCTGCATTCAGGATTGTAATTTTACGTGATTGTTTTGACAATTTCATCATCCTCAGCACAATAAATATTATTAATTTCACTATACTACCCAGACGGTTTATTTTCAATATATTATTATCTAGGATTTTCTAATACTGAATAAATTATTACACAGTATTTTTTTGTAAATATCATTGTGTTGAGATAGAAAATTAAGGATATAATAAAAAATTAGTTTCATAAAACCTTAGCAATATATTTTTCAATCGTAACTTATTCATCCCAGGTTTTGCACTTTTTCATTGCCAACGGAAATATCTTTACTGCCTCGTTTTGACCAATATGTTGCTAATAAAGGTCCTGAAATATTATGCCACACACTAAAAATCGCGCTCGGTACCGCCGCTACTGGTGTTGCCGCAAATGCTGTTAATGCTAGCGTTGACGCGAGACCAGAATTTTGCATACCTACTTCGATCGATATTGCTTTTTGTTCGGAAAAATTGAGTTTAAACAGTTTAGCAATAAGAAAACCTAGACATAAACCAATCAAATTATGTAGGACAACAACTCCAAAAATGAATAGACCAGATGTTGCTATTGCTTCGGTATTTATTGCAACAACCGCACTTGCTACAGCAACAATTCCAATTACAGATACAAGTGGTAGAACAGATACGCTTTTTTCCACTTGATTACGGAATAACATACGTACCCCGACACCCAATACAATCGGCAGTAATACTACCTGTATGATGGATATAAACATACTCGTAAATGAAACTGCCATCCATTCACTAGCTAATAACAACGTTAATGCAGGCGTCATAATTGGTGCAATTAACGTAGATATTGTTGTCACGGATACGGATAACGCGGTGTTCCCTTTAGCTAAATATGTCATAACATTCGATGCAGTACCACCAGGGCAACATCCTACTAGAATGACTCCCACCGCAATTGCTGGAGGAAGTTGAAAAAGTACAGCTAACCCATATGCTGTAAATGGCATAATTGTATATTGCAAAATCACAGCAATCAATACACTCTTCGGAGCCTTTATTACTCCCTTGAAATCTTTTGGAGTAAGTGTCAACCCCATTCCAAACATAATGATTCCAAGAAGGAGCGAAATATGTGGAGCAATCCAAGAAAAACCACTCGGAAAGATGAAACTGATTACCCCAAATAATAGCACCCATATTGCAAAGGTGTTACCTGCGAAAGAACTCACTTTCTCTAAAGATTTCAAAACAACATCCTCCAATCTATTTGTATTCTCATTATAATAACAATAATCTGATAATAAAGTCTATACTATTTTAACAATTTAAAGAGGAAAAGAATTAAATGACTATTGAAATATCTAACATTCTCTCCCTCTTTATACATTCAACTTGTCAACCTGCTCAACTAGCTTGGAAAATTTATAATTTTTAATAGTTGTTGATTCAATTCATCAACTGGTGTTTCATAATTTTTTCGGTGCCATTGAATTAACAAACCAAGAATTGCGTTGGTTTGATAGCTTAATAAATAATCCTTATTTATATTAGTAATTGTTTTCAGCGGTTTTTCGATGGAATAAGACATCAACAAACGAATCCGGTCAAAAACGGAATAATAATACGTCATTGGAATACGTTCATTAAATACTATTTCATAAAAATTTTGATGTCTTTTCACATGATCAAATATTCTTATCATATTTGCATCTAGTTGATTAATATTGTCGTTCGTCTGTTTATATGGTTCATCATAAGAAATTTTTAAATCTTCTACTATTTCTTCAAAAGTTTGTTTAAATACTTCTTGAATATTTCCGTAATGCAAATAGAATGTTCCTCTATTTACATTAGCCTTACGACACAGTTCAGATACAGTAATATCTTCTAATGACTTTGATTTTAATAAAGAAAATAATGCCGTCCGGATGTTTTTTTCTGTCTTTATGATACGAAGATCTTTTTTCAATTTCTTCACAACCTTTTTATTGAACATGTTTATGACGAACTGTCGATTAACCAAAAACGATACTCTATTATAATAGAAAGCACCTCTATTTTACAGTATAATTTTTATTGAACAGATGTACAATAAATTTTAGGGGGAGATTGAAATGAAACTACAAAACAAAGTAGCTATCGTTACAGGTGCAGCGTCTGGTATGGGTAAAGCCATTGCTACTCTTTATGCTAGTGAAGGTGCAAAAGTAATTGTCGCTGACTTAAATGAAGAAGGCGCTCAAAGTGTTGCTGAAGAAATTACAAACAATAACGGAGTTGCAACTGCAATCAAAGTTAATATTGCTCAAAAAGAAGATATTGATAAGATGATTGATACTGCTGTTGAAACTTACGGTACATTAGATATTTTAGTAAATAATGCCGGAATTATGGATGGTTTTGAAGCAGTTGGTGATATTGAGGATGACCGTTGGGACCTCATTTTTGATATAAATACAAAAGGAGTTATGCGCGCAATGCGTAAGGCTATACCAATTTTCCTTGAGAAAGAAAGCGGTGTTATTGTAAATACCGCTTCTACTGGGGGATTAAATGGTGCGCATGCTGGTGCTGCATATGGCGCTTCTAAGCATGCTGTAATTGGATTAACCAAAAATACAGGATATATGTATGCAAACAGCGGCATTCGTTGTAATGCCATCGCTCCAGGGGGGGTTGCTACTAATATTACTTCCTCGTTAAAAGGATTCAATGAATTCGGTATGGGACGTACAAAAGCAGTTCAAGGTGTTATGCCACGTGTTGGACAACCAGAAGAGATTGCACAAGTGGCACTTTTCTTAGCATCTGATGATGCAAGCTTCGTTAACGGAACAGTTGTAACAGCAGATGGCGGTTGGACAGCTGCATTTTAATATAGTACCAACTTAAAACAAAAACAAAACCGAACTTTTCTCCGTTTAATGTTAAATTAACTGGATGCAAGTTCGGTTGTTTTTATCTGCACTAATTAATAAGTAAATTGATTCCACCTATCGTTGCTAAGACTAATATAAGTATAGTAAATACATTTTGCGGTATAAGCGCTAACACTTTCACTCCGATTATAGCTCCAAGTACGATAATCGGTGCCATTGTTAAATTAAATATTAATGATTCGGTAGTAATTAATCCTAAGTACATATAAAAAGGAAATTTAATCACATTAACTGAAAGGAAAAACCAAGCACCTGTCCCCACAAATTCTTTCTTTGGAAGCCCTTTCACAAGCAAGTATATCGTCATAATAGCACCAGCTGCATTACCAACCATTGTAGTAAAGCCACCAAGCACTCCCATTAAAATTATAAATGTCAATGAAGTCGGTAGCATCTCATTAAATTTACTACCCAGCCTCTCTCTAACCACATTTAATGCTATCATGATTAAAACAATAATACCGATGATTGGTTTTAACTGTTCATCATTGACATACTGCAGTACAAAGAAGCCTGTCAAGATTCCAATTAACACCCAAGGTATCAAATTCGTTAGATACTTCCAAACTACATTTCTACGATAATATGTAACCGCAAATAAATCTCCAATTAATAACATAGGAAGTAATATACCTACTGATTCCCGTGCAGGAAATACAAACATAATTAAAGTTACAACTAAAATAACTAAATTTGGTAATCCAGACTTTGAAAATCCAACAAATAATGCACAGATAAGAACGATAAACCAATCTAATAATGAAAAATCAAACATAAATATGCCTCTTTTCTCGCTGTATCGAATTATATATACTATAGTTTACATTACTAACCTTATTTGAAAAGTTCATTTCTTTAAATAGAATTGTTCACTATCTCTAATTCAACTAATTTTCAGAAGGTCTTTTTCAGTTTTTATTGAAATATACTAATAGAAAAATGTTGGAGGAGATAAAGATGGAAGATTTTTTTGTAGAGGTAGAAGAAAATGTAAAACTCTATGTCAGTGATAGTGGTGGTAAAGAGAATGTGCTTGTTTTTATCCCTGGGTTCACTTTTACATCCGAAGTGTTTCATCATCAAGTTAGTTTTTTTTCGAATAATTATCGTGTGATAGTTATCGATCCAAGAAGTCATGGAAAATCTACTAAGACTGCTCATGGCAATGATTACCTTACTCATGGAATGGATTTACACAAGGTTTTACAAAGCTTAGGTTTAACGAATATCCATTTAGTCGGGTGGTCTTTTGGTTGTCTAACTGTATGGGAATACGTCAAACAGTTTGGAAGTGATAATATTAAATCTACCATACTCATAGATATGCCGCCTAAATCATTATCCGTAAATGAAAATGATTGGATCGAAGGAAGATTGGATGATATGGCTCATGTTTATCATGCCAGTTTACGAGATGAAAAAGGCCAAAAGGAATTTATTAAAAGTTACAGTGAAAATGTAATGATTCAGCGTAAACTAACCGAGAGTGAATTAGATTGGATTATTGATCAATCATTACTAACTCCTCCATATGTAGCTGCTAGCTTGTTTGCCTCTGGATTATTTTCTGATTATCGTACAGAAGCACGACAGCTTAGTTTAGAAATTCCTACTTTATTTGTGCTTGCAGAACATTGGTCCGATGTTGCAGAGCCTTATATGAAACAATTAGCTCCAACAGCAAAAATAGAAGTATTTGGTGGACATATGATGTTTTGGGAATATCCCGAGAAATTTAATGCGCTGGTGAAGAATTTCTTAGAATGAATACATTTCGTAATAATAGTAAAAATTACTCTTCAATTACTTCAACATAATAGGCATTCGTTCTCGCAGGTAAGGATTCCATTAACTTATCGCTATAGATACGCACTTTTTGATTTACTTTTACATTGTGAAACAAGTTGTTACCTTTGACATCTTGATGCTCCGAAACAATTATAAGCCCATTATGTTTGGAAAAAAGATGCCCTGTAACTCTATTGATAAAAGAAGTAGGTTCATCTGCAATCCATATTTTGTTTGTTAATCTTTTCGAGACGACGTAACCCTGAGCTGTAAAACTATACGCATCATCTACCTGTTCAACTTGGTGTTTTGAATCAAGATTTATAATAAATACATAGGATATTAACACGATGAATAACAAGCAAACTATTATCCTTCGATAAGATACAAGTTTATTCATCAAGTACTAACTCCTCTCATATCATAATTGCGTTTTCTTTTTAAAAGGATGCAAAATGGATAATAAAAAAACCAACAAACAAAGAAATCCATGGAATAAGATGAATAAAAATAATTTCTGGATATGAAATATGTTCTATCTTACGTTTATAAATATAAACCCCTAACAATACAACGCTAAGGAACCAAATAAGCAAAATGAAGAAATATTCAGGTGCCACAAATGTTTGATCTGTATAATTCTCAGCAATTGTTCCGCTAGCAAAAAATAACGTTATAGCAATAACAAGAAAACCGCAAATGATTAAATTAATAACGATCAATGCTATTTTCAACTATTCTCATACCTTTCATTTTATGGTGCAAAATCAATGATTCCAGTAATCAAGAAAATAAAAATCATCCAATAAATAATAAAGGATCCAGAAAGTATCAACGCAATAGTTGGAATTACATTCTTCTCTGACTTTTTCAATCTACCAAACATAGAAAGGATAAATACCTGCTGCAGTTAATGCCAAAGTAATATAATCTCCTGTTAAACTGCCTATGTTTGCAATTCTAGTAGGTTTCACAAATACGATTAAAAAACAGATGATACCTATTACAAGTGAAACGCAGCTACTGCTCCATTCTTCTTTTTAACCAATGTTTGATTCATTTTTAGTTCTCCCTATAATTATAATTAAACAAAAAACGGGGTTATGATGATGAAAAAGCGATCAATGTTTCTTTTCATTTTATTATTGCTCGGAGCATGCAATACATCAACAGAAAGTAACTCCTATCAAGGAATTATCAGAATTCATGATACTAATTATTATTTTGATGATGCAGAGAACTACACCCAATCTGTAAAAATTGGTGAAATCAAGGAGCAGACACCCCCTGATGTTGTACCCGTTAGACATTTACGTTCCAATACTGAAGCCAAAGGATCTGAAATTTATTCTACAGTAGAAAGCTCCAACCATATCATTGTAAAAAATAAAGTCACTGATGAAATATCTGTATACACTTCACAAGAAAAGAGGTTGACTTCAAAATAATTTATATTCAAAACTCTATGCAAAAAGGATGTGTTCTTTCATCTAAGCAATATTTAATTCTTTCTTTAAAATTAGGTAAAGTAACCATATCTAATGCTTCTTTAATAGAGAAGTAGCCTGTTTCTAAACTCTCTAGTGTAGTGGATGGATTCCCTCCTATTGGTTTGGCTAGAAATAAAGTGTTGGTAATCGAATGTTGAACATTTTGAAATACACCACAGAACTTTATTATTTCAACATCTACGCCAGATTCTTCTTTCGTTTCTCGAACAGCGGCTGCTTTCAATGATTCCCCTTCTTCAACTTGACCACCAGGCATCTCCCAACCTCTAATTGGACCTTTAATTAATAAGATTTCATCATTCTCATTAATGACAATCGTTGCTGCTGATATAAAATGTTTTGGGGCTGAATATTCCATTTAAACCCTTCCTCCTATACAAAAGTACTAATAACTTAAATACTTCTAGATTATTAATAGATATCCTGCTCTAATGATAATAAAACAAATAATTACATAATCAATACTCTAACAAAGAAATGAAAAAACCGATTGATAATTGGAATATAAAAAAATCATCCATATCACAAAACGGTTTATTTCACTTCTTTATAACTGTTTGGAGTCGCTTCAAAAAAACAAAGCTTTTTCCGGTAATGAGTGAACCACAATGACCTCTAATTAATACTAAATCCGATTACTTCTCATTTATCCAAACCAACATTTCTCCTGGTTTTCTATTACACCATGAATAGTATGGAATAGCTTTTACTTCGATCGGAGTGAGGTTCATTTTCGATTCCGCATATAAACAATCCTCTTTCCATAAAGAAGTATCTAAGCGATACGCCGTACCAAATAATTTTACTACCCCGCCTAATAACTCCGAATCAAATTCAGCATCAAGATAATTTTTATTAGTATCTACAAATATTTGCTGAAGATTTTCCCCATTATCTATCTCTTCTAAACAATATATAATTGGTCCTCGTTGTAAGGCAACCTTTCCAATATTTTGTCTAACTAGAGGATGGGCTTTCATTTGTTTAACAGACATAGGCAAAAGTAATTCAATACTATCTCCTTTTTTCCATGTTCGATTGATATAGACGTAGCCACCCTGTTCAATAGATTGTATGTCCATTTCTTCTCCGTTCACATTTAAAAAGGGGTTATCACACCATCCTGGTAAACGCAATGCAATAGTAAACTCACTTTGATAAGTAGGATTTATGAAAACCGAAACTTTTCCGTCCCACGGATAATCCGTTTTTTGTTCGATATCAACGATTTGGTTATTTACTTCTATAGAAGATTCATTCCCACAGTATAAATGTATAAATAACTGATCTTCCCTTTTTGAATAAATATAATGATGAATGGAAGAAATTAATCTTGCTAGATTCGGTGGACAACAAGCACAATTAAACCATTTTTGTCTAACTGGCTTAACATGATGATGACTGTGTCGTTCTGTTGCTTTCGGAAAAACTTCCAAAGGATTTACATAGAAAAAGCTCTTGCCATCCAATGACATTCCACTAATTGTACCATTATACAGTGCTTTCTCCATCACATCAGCGTACTTTCTATTAACATGTAAATCTAACATCCGTTTTGCCCAGAATACTAATGCAATCGATGCACACGTTTCCGTATAGGAAATGTCATTTGGTAAGTCATAATCAAATGAAAATGATTCACCAAACTCCTCTGAACCAACTCCACCTGTTATGTACATTTGTTGACTGGTAACATTATTCCATAATCTCTTACTAGCTTCTATTAATGATTCATCATTTGTTTTCAATGCCAGATCTGCCATGGCAGAATACATATAAATTGCTCTAACTGAATGGCCTACTGCCTTTTCCTGTCCACGTACTGGTTGATGAGCTTGATGATATTCATATTCTTTTGGATAAAAAAAGGCATTTTTATCATTTCTTGCCTCTTTTTCGATATCAAAGTAATGAGGTTGTCTGCCACGTTCGTCAATAAAATATTTACTCAAATTCAGATACTTCTCGATTCCTGTTACGTCATATAGCTTAACTAATGCTAGTTCTATTTCTTGATGACCCGGATAACCATGGATTTTACTATCTTCTTCCCCAAATGTATCTACAATATAATCCGCATATTTACACATTACATTTAAGAATTTATCTTTTCCTGTCACCCGATAATAAGTTACAGCTGCTTCTATCAAATGTCCGGCACAATAAAGTTCATGATTATCTCGAACATTCGTCCAGCGATTATTGGGTTCTGCTACGGTATAATAGGTGTTCAAGTATCCATCATCAAGTTGTGCTTTTTCCAATAGATTAATTAATTCATCAGCAGTTTCTTCTAATTTTTGATCGGGAAAATGTTCTAAACTGTAGGCTACAGCTTCTAGCCACTTTGCAACATCACTATCTTGAAACACCATCCCATAGAATTTACCTTCTGCTTCTCCTGCTGCAATTTTGAAATTTTTAATTGCTCTACTAGGTTCTGTATTAGGTATTCGATCATTTAATGCTTCCCACTGATACGGAATAACTTCTTCCTTTACTAATTGTAAATAATTATTCCAAAACGAATCCTTCATTGTAATTTTATCCAATGTTTACACTCCTAACGATTTAAAAAATAGAATTAAATACATGAAGGCCAAGAAGATTGTATAAATCCGCTCGGCCAAACATACTTATTTAATCGTTAATACTAAAACTGACTTCGATGGAAGCTCTACCTGTAGAGTATTTCCTTCTTGACTATAAGATGTAAATTTTTCTGGAACAACATTTTCAGGTTGTTCAAATGTGTTTTTCGCATTCATTTCATTTGCAGTTAATATGCGACCACTTATTTCTTTAACTTCTATCCCACGTAGATCTATATCAACCGGAGTTCTTGCATCTTTATCTAAATTACATAAACTTATATTGATCGTTCCATCTTGTGCTTTCGATGCTGTTGCGCTAACTGTAGGATAGGTTTGGTCATTTTCAATAATAGTATCCGTTCTCACATTTAATGAAAGTTTTTCAGCATTTTGATGGACCTTATACAGTTCAAATACATGGTAAGTAGGAGTTAAAATCATTTTATCTCCCTCTGTTAAGATCATTGCTTGAATAACATTTACCATTTGAGCAATATTTGCCATTTGAACCCGATCACAATGATCATGAAAAATATTGAAATGTACACCTGCCACTACCGCATCTCGAATGGTATTTTGTTGATAGAGAAATCCTGGATTTGTTCCTGGCTCTACATCATACCAGGCACCCCATTCATCAATAATCATTCCAATACGTTTTTCAGGGTCATATTTATCCATAATAGTTCCATGTTTTCTAATTAATTCTTCCATATACATCGTCTTTTGCATGGTAATATCCCATTCTTCTTCAGAAAAATCTACTGCCTGCCCTTTATTCTCAAAACCACCCGGATGCACATAGTAATGTAGGCTTAATCCATCCATTAGATGATGAGCTTCACGCATTAAAACTTCCGTCCAATGAAAATCATCTACGTTTGCTCCACCAGCAATTCGATAGATTTGATTGTCTCCATAATTTCTCACATAAGTTTGATAACGGCGATACAAGTCAGCATAATATTCTGGACGCATATTACCGCCACAGCCCCAATTTTCATTACCAACACCAAAATATGTCAGTTTCCACGGGTCTTCCTTCCCATTTTCTTTTCTCCAATTCGCCATTGGTGATTCCCCGTCAAACGTCATATATTCAACCCACTCGGACATTTCCTGAACACTTCCGCTTCCAACATTTCCACATATATAAGGTTCTGTTTCTAATAGGTCACATAACAACATAAACTCATGCGTTCCAAAGTGATTATTTTCTACAACTCCACCCCAGTGAGTATTAACCATTCTTTTCCTTTGTTCACGTGGTCCGACTCCGTCTTTCCAGTGATATTCATCCGCAAAACATCCACCAGGCCACCTAAGAACCGGAATATTTAATTTTTTCAAAGCATCTAGCACATCTTTCCTTATCCCTTTTATATTCGGAATGCTAGAATCTTCTCCAACCCATAGCCCTTCATAAATTCCTCTGCCTAAATGCTCAGCAAAATGTCCATATATATTTTTATTTATTTTTCCTTCTGTAATATCCGTATTTACGATTAGTTTATTACTCATGAATACACCTCTTTGTCGAATATTATTTGCTATTATTTTTTAGCTTAAGCTGCATTTGCCGATAGTCTTATAGCTTTATTTTTTGCTATATAAATAATAAAGACTAATAGATATATAACAAAACCTAGAATGTCCATACTTGCTAATTGAATAGCTGTCCATACACCAATCCAGATAAGGAATGTTTTTTGGATTGTATTATCTTTTAACTTTACTGCTATTAAAAAGTTAATAATAGCTCCTACAAAAACGAACAGTCCAAATGTCATAATTACTTTAGATATGTTATCTAACATACTCGCCCCCATAACTAATGACTCTGCTTCAGCACCTTCTAAAGCCACTTTCCCTTGTGCTTGGAACCAAGTATTATAGCTAAATATCGTTAATAATGATGTAATTAAATTCCATGTTGCACCAACAAACAATAATCTTCTTTCGGCTTTTCTACGCATGAGACGCCAACTCCTAACAGTCTAGAACCTATCCTTTTATACCTGAATTTAAATCAAGTGATTGAACAAAGTACTTTTGAGCGAAAAAGAATAACAAGACAGTTGGTATAATTGCTAATATCGCAGATCCCATCAATTGACCTATCATTCGATAGTTACCATATATATCTTGCAGTAATAGTAATCCAGCTGTGACTGGCATTTTTTCAACATCGGTATACACAATTACCGGCCATAAAAAGTCATTCCATGAGCCAACAAAGGAGAACAGTCCACATACAATTAAAATTGGCTTTATTGCTGGCAAAATAATTCTAGCGTAAATTTGAAAATCACTAGCACCATCTACACGAGCTGATTCATCCAGCTCTTTCGGTACATTTTTCATAAATTGCCTAACTAAAAATATATTCCCCATTCCTGCCAATCCTGGAACTATCATCGCCCAAGGTGTATTCACCCATCCTAATGTGTCAATAATTTTATAAGAAGGAATTAAATTAACTACATTCGGGAAGAAAGATATTGCTAATAAGGTAAAAAATAAAACATCTCTGCCTTTAAAATTCATTCTAGAGTAACCATAACCTGTAATTGAAATAACTATTACAACTAATAAAGTATGAGTAACTGCTATAAATACAGAGTTTCCTATCCATTGTAAAATTGGTGCTGATGATGTATCCGAAAAGATAGCAGCATAATTTTCAACTACCCAATTAACCGGAAGCATACGAAACCCTGCGGTAACCACTTCAGTTTGTGAACGAAAAGAAGTTGCAAAACCAAATATGAGTGGAATAAGCCAAATCACACTAACTACTATCAGAAATAGATAGGCTAAATACTTTGATATATTGTTTTTCATACCATCTACTCCCTTCATTTTTTAGTTATTAAGCTGTATTTCTATTCATCAAGTAGTATTGGAATGCTGAAATGACAAGTATGACTAAACCAAGCAGTACAGCCATTGCTGAGGCGATACCAGCTATGGACTCCCCATGGCTAAAGGCTAAATCTCGTATATACATCATAAGTACTGTTGTTCCTTGCCTGGGACCACCGTTCGTCATCATTAATGGTTGTGCAAAAACATTAAACGCACCTGCAGTTGTCATAACCATCGTATAAATCAATGGAAAACGAATGGATGGTAAGGTAATGCTAAAAAATTTCCTAATGGCTCCAGCTCCGTCAATATCTGCTGATTCATATAAATCCTTTGGCACCCCATTAATCGATGCTCGATAAATAATCATATTACCTCCGACACCTGCCCACACCGTAATTACGAATATAATTATCCATGCGTATGGTTGAGAAGATGCCCAAACCTCATCGGAGCCAAATAAATTATTAACCACACCCAATTGTTTATTAAATATTAATGACCAAATTAATGCTGCTGCGGAAATTGAGATAAGACCTGGTACATAAATAATCGTTTGAAAGAAATTCTTCATTTTTACACCTTTGTTCTCTAAAGCTACAGCAATTAATAATGGGATAACAATCATTAATGGAACACTGATTGCTACAAAGATAAGCGTGTTCTTCATACCATTCATAAATTGAGAATGAAAGGTTGAATCCGAATCAAATAATATAGTTTTATAATTATCCAACCCCACCCACACTGGATCTCCAATTAAATTCCAATTCGTAAACGAAGCATATATACCATATATGGACGGCAAAAGTATGAACACAATAAACAAAATGATATGAGGGCCGACAAAGAATATTGGTGATAGGTTGAATTTCTTTTTCATCTCTTTTCCTCCTCACCACATGCTTTCCATCCTATCCTCTATTCTTCTGACTCTTCTCCTGTATCTTCATAATTCTCCACATCTAACGTTCCTTCTTTCACTTTGTCGTCAACAAACTTCTGCATTTCTTCTAATCCTTGATCTATTTCCATTTCTCCATGTACGAGATCAGCAATGTACGTATCAATGGCTTCAGCAATATAAGGATAATGTTCATACGTATAGATGTGTAAGGATTCTTCTTCTGCTTCATTTTTCGTAAAGAATGATTGCATATATTCATCATACTCAGGTGACTCTACTACTTCTGTACTAGCAACAATTTGTCCTGCTTCCGCCCACTCAATGGAATGACTACGAATATATTCCAAAAAGTCTGCGATTACTGCCTCTTTCTCTTCCGATCTTTCTTCTTTATTCAACATGGAAAAAAGATGAGCAGAGGCTCTATTATGAAAATTATCTGGTGATGGTGCGTAGATATTAGTTACACCAAAATTCAGTCCTTCTACTTGCGCATGACCTGTGGAACTCCAAGTACCATCTGTTGAGAATAGTACATTCCCAGATTGAAACATTAGATATCCATCTTCACCATATGGAGTCATTAATCCTGCATCTGTAATTTCCTTTACTCGCTCTATTGCTTCTTTCATAACGGGAGTATTTACGGCTGGTTCTCCATTCTCTTGAATATCTCCATCTAAATTTTGAATTTGAGCCAATATCACCCAACCCATTAGAGCATCATTAACAAGATAATCTCCCTCTTCTAATTGCCCCTCAAGCGATAACATCTCATCAAAAGTCACTACATCATCATCTAACCAATTTTCGACACCATATTTCTCTAATAAATCCTGGTTGTAATACATTGCACTTCCATGAATATCAAGCGGAATTGTATATTGCGTACCATCAATCTCACCTGCTGTCCAAGCTTCTGCTAAGTAATTTTCTTGATTTATGTTTGATTGTGCTTCCATAACTCCTGTCATTGGCTTAAGTAAATCTTGCTTGACAAAACTTGGTACACGATCAGCATGAATTAAAGTAAGATCAGGAATCCCACTACCTGAATTCATTACCGTATATAATTTGGTATACATATCAGAGGTAATCACATGTTTAATTTCGATTTCTTGATCTGATTGTTCATTAAAATCATCAACTAATTGATTCATATAGGCACCATCATCTCCAGTTAACGGTGTCCAAAATTCAATTACATTTTCATCATTATTACAGCCAACTAGCATTAACGAAAGCAATACTAAAAAACTTAAATAAACATACTTTTTCATACAAAAACCCCCTAATTTTTTAATTGTATTGATAGCGTTTTCAATAAATATTCAACCAATCCTCTCCTTTGCTTATTTTTTGATTATCTGTTTAAATAAAACGCTTTCAAATTAACTTATACGTATAAATTTACGCTTATCAATTATATTAATATAATTTGTACGTATAATCAATAAGTTTTTTTAAATTTTAAAATTAACTAAAAATGATAGAGTTAACCAGCTTCTCTACACGTTTAAGTTCGTGTATTGTCCTTTATAGAGGCTATCACTGTAGTAAGCAATGTATAAATTCTAAAAAGCAAGAGATATCTAACTAAATAAAAAACAGAAGAAATTGTTAGTCCTTTGTGGCCAACATTTTTCTTCTGTTGCATGTTATAAATTGAAACTTTATTGTCTCTAATAATTCCTATTATTTTATGTGTAGAAATCATAGACAATTGCACCTATCAATAATAGCCAACTAGTATTCACACTTAAAATAAACCGTTTATTTTCATAGTTGAATAAAAACTCCATTAAAAAGCGAAATAACTGCTGCATCGCTGGAATAATAAAAACGAATACAGTATATTGAGGGAACTGAGTAAATGTAAGTGGTATCGCAATTAACGTACCCGCATGAAATACTTTTTCCACTGTTTTATGCAACCGATTAACATACCTTTCTTTCGATTCAGGAATGTCTATCTGAAACTGCTTCACAAGAAACTTATTAATTGCAATACTTAAAATTACAATGCTAATTAATATCACTAAAGCTACAAACATAGATTTCATCCTAACCTCTTATATTACATCAATCCATTTAAAAATACCTCTTACTAACCAAATAATTAAGCGAATAGGCAAGACGATAATTTCAGGAATCCAAAACAGTATATCTAACACAAGATCTTTTTTGGTATAATCCTCTTTATTTTTTCTTTGCTTTCTCGTTTTAGCATTCTTTGTTTTCCACCATTCTCTCAATTGATTCTCTCCCTTTTTAATATATAACTATTGTACGATTATCTTAGAATCAATGTTTCAATTATTAAATTTCATTTCAACTCATAGTAAACGTGTTAATTTGTAATTTCAATCACACTTAGCTGACTTTGATTTAAAAATCGAACTGGTACCAAACTTGTACCTAAACCACTGTCGATATATAAAGATTGATTCTCTTTCAGTTGGTATACACTTTTTGTCTTTTTGGGAAATACCCCTTCATCAGGAGCTATTATTGGACCAATCAATGGAAACCTTACTTGTCCTCCATGAGTATGACCGCTCAAAATTAAATCAGCATCTATATCACGATATTTATCGGTCACAGCTGGAGAATGAGACAACAAGACTGTATATTCTAGGTTTTTAACATTTGTAAATGCCTTTTTCATATCCTCGTGATTTGTAGATACATCATCGATACCAACAAGATTCAAATTTATTTCTTTTATCATAATTTCTACTGAATTATTATTTAAAATCTGTACTCCTCGTTGTTCGAGTCCTGATAACAGTTCATTCCTTAAGTTATTTCCCCATTCATGATTACCAGATACAAAATAAACTTGCTGTTGAAAAGCGATTATTTCTTCTATTAAATGAAATACGTCTTGCAAACTATTAGTCTTTCTATCTATGATATCCCCAGTAATCACAACAATGTCTGGTTGCTGATTTTTTATTGTTTGTATTAACTTCTGGTTATTATCACCAAATACTTTTGCATGAAGATCGCTAATTTGAACCAATTTAATACTGGAATCATTAGTTATTTTATTGGATTTGAAATGTACTTTAGAAACTTTGAACACGTTTGTTTCATAATAAATATCAACAAGAACAGCTAATATAAATAAAGTGATAAGAACGAGAGACTTTTTTCTTGATAAACGTTTCAAAATAACAACTTCTTTCTGAAAATAAATAATTGAAAATTAATAATATCACACTTATCTCAGTTTTAATTTTTATAATTAGGGAAAAATTTAGTTTAGAAATGCTTCTAATAGGAAGGAGCTTACATAATGAAACATTTCTTGAAAGACTTTATTTTTATTATAATTGGAGCACTTTTTTATGCACTAGCTGTTAATATGTTAATCATTCCAAACAATTTTGCTGATGGTGGACTTACAGGTATGTCTATTCTCCTCCATTACGTATTTGGATGGTCTACTGGTATCGTTAACTTTATATTAGCAGCAATTATCTTAACTGTCGGATTCACTGTGTTGCCAAAAAGAAATATAATTCTAACTGCGATTACAGCAACACTGATTTCTTTATTTCTGTTCATTACAGAAAATAACATAGAACCACTGGCGGATCCTCTTGTATCTGCTATATTTGCAGGTTTCTTTAGTGGAATAGGCGCAGGATTGATTTTTCGTACTGGTAGTTCAATGGGTGGTACAAGCGTTATTGCACGAACGTTCCACCATAATTTAGGCTGGGATCTAACAAGAACAAATTTTGTTTTAGATGCAGCCGTAGTTTTAGCTGGTTTATTTTTTATTGGAACATTAAATACGATGTACACTATCATCTTATTGTTTATAGGTAAGAAAGCTACAGATCTTGTTATAGAAGGGCTGGATCCCAGAAAAGCAGTTAGTGTAATCTCCACTCATGCCACTGAAATCACAGACGTGGTAATAACTAATTTAGACACCAGCGCAACCGTATTTAAAGGTTATGGTGGTTATATGAAACAAGATGCAGACATGTCTTATATTATTATTAGCAAATATCAATTAATGAAATTAAAAAGACTTATTTACTCCGTTGATGAAAAAGCATTTGTAGTCATTCACGATGTACGAGATGTCACAGGTGGAAGCTTCGCTTGGGAGAAAAAACGTGGAAGGAAATAGAGACTGAACCTTCATTTAATGAAGGTTTTCTTTAGCTCTAATGAATGTTAGTACCACAAGGTCATGACCTAAAGACCCTTGAACAGAATAGGAGTTTTCCAGGTAAAGCTAATTTATTAATCATTATCTTATGGTAACTACTTTAGCTATTCTTCCTGCTTGGGTTTACAATTATGAGTTATTAATGTATGTTGTACTATTTACGTCATTAATTTTATAACCTCCGAAGCTGTTTCTTCCGTAGTTAGTTTTTCAGTATTAATATGTATTTGAAAGGACGCTCCAGATAATTGCTTTACATTCTTTTCGGTTCTATTCATAATCCATTCATTATTTCCATCCCCTCTCTTCATTAACCTGTCTAAAATTGTTTGTGGTTCTGCTACAAGTGTAAAGTGATGTATCTGAATTCCTTCTATTTTTAATCGTCCTATAATTTCTTGATAATATAGTTCATTTGTAAGTGTCATTGGTACGATCACAACTTTTTCTGTTTCTGTTGTTACCTTCTTTAATAAGTGGTAATTCCACATGCTCCATTCTTCATGATCCTGAAAATCTTCTTTCCATAATTCAACCGGTAGCTGTTTTTTAATTAGATAGCCTACTTCCTCTGGATCATACAAAAAGGAATTCGATATTCTTTTATGTAGTATTTTCGCAGTTTCTGTTTTTCCGACGCCAAATGTTCCATTAATCCAAACAATCATGTTACACCTTCTTTCAATCTATATTTACTCACTATATATTTCCTCTACTTCCCAATCATTTGAGTCTATTACTTCCGTAATTGTTTGTTTGATACGAGTATCTTGGGTGTCATATGGAATGTCAATCGTTATATTATTATCTGAAAAATGATAAGAAAATACTTTCCGTGAACTAGGATCAACAACCCTACTAACGTTCTCTACATCGTCCCATGCAATGTTATCTTCAGATAAGGTCCAAAAATCATTTCCATGTACCCCATTATCATCAAAATACGCATAGTGTGAAATAGAAAAGATAAATAATGGAATGGTTACAACTATCAATAATAGATGTACGACCGTTAATTTATATTCTTTTTCTTTTTTCTCCATATAGAATTTAGTTATTAAAAAGGATAATAGTATAACTGCAATTGAAATCATTGCGATTCCAAATCCTTTATAAGTTTCTACAGGACGAATAAAAATCCAATGATCATAAGAAAAAAATAATAGGTCTTGAATAAATATAACTGCTATCCCAGGAACAGCAAATGCAGAAACAAGTAAAAGTAAGCTACTGGTCAAGATATATGGAACGAGTGAATCTGCATCTATTTCACGTAGAAATTTCATATAATTCCTCCTCGACTTATATATACGAATCTACCTACTAAACAGTTTCAATATTTTCGAATTTTTAAAGTATAGTTTACTAAAATCTAGTCTTCTTTTTCATATTCATCTCTCATTCCCTTTTTAAACTTATCTTATTTTTGAGACAGAAATTTTCTTGAAGATAAGCCTAAGATAGAGGAACCTATAGGTAATGAGTTCATAATATAATACCATCATGTTATTCAGGGGGAATATTATATTATGAGCTCTTACTCATTAGAAATAAGAAAATGGTATCAGGAGAATAAAGAATACTTAAAGAAAGAATTAGAATTAATTGATAACCAGCGTGAAAAAGAAGAATACGAAAGATTATACAATCAGGTTGAAACTTTATTAGGAACTGATTTAAATTATTATAGTGAACAATATATTTATCAATTACTATCTAAAGTTTATAATTTGTATGAAAGAAATCAAAGTGAACTACATGAGAAACATAGACAGTCCTATGTATCCATAGGCAATCATCGTCTACCACCACTTCCATATAATTATGATGCTTTAGAGCCTTATATTGCCAAAGAAATTATGTATTTACACCATGATAAACATCATCAAAGCTATGTAGATGGTTTGAACAAAGCTGAAAAGAAGATGCAAGAAGCAAGACAATCAGGTGATTATGAGCTAATTAAACATTGGGAACGAGAGGCTGCTTTTAATGGTGCAGGACATTATTTGCATTCGATTTTTTGGGAAATTATGGCGCCTCATGCAGGAGGTAAACCTCGTGGAGAATTACTGCAAGCAATCGAGCGTGATTTCGGTAGCTTTGATCAGTTTAAAGCGCACTTTACACATGCAGCTGATCAAGTCGAAGGTGGGGGTTGGGCGATGCTTATCTGGGCACCTCGTTCTGGAAGAATGGAAATATTACAAGCAGAAAAACACCAAAACCTCTCTCAACAAGATATGATACCTTTATTAGTTCTTGATGTATGGGAACATGCCTATTATTTACAATATTTAAATGAGAAGAAAGATTATATTGATCAATGGTGGAATGTAGTCAATTGGCCAGCTGTCTCAGATCGATATTCTAAAGCTAAAAACCTACGTTGGAGTCTCGCTTAATAAAAATTTTACTACTTTATATAAATATAGCTTATGCGAAATCGTACTCCTAGAGCTTTTGCTTTATTTATTAATCGAAAATAGTGGGAAAAATCATCCGATCTTTCCCACTAACCTTAGTATCTTGTAATGTAGGATGTGCAATGAAGATAAACTTCAAGAATATATCTGTCTACTATAAGAACTTAATAAAAGTTAAACTTAATCCAAATACAATTAACACTAAAACTCTGAAGCTGGTTCTCAACACCAATTCATTTGGATTTATATTTTGAGTAAATACTTTTGTTCCAACCTCGTTCAGCTTTTATTTATTTCTATTTTATGAAGTTAATTGACCAGGAAAATAGCGATTTTTCAATCTCGTGGAAGTAATCTCTAGTATGATTGCAATCAACAAGATTGCATACGTGATAAATCCTACTTCTCTAAGATCAAAGTAAAATCCAGAAGCCATAAACAATTCGAAACCAATTCCGCCCGCTCCTGCAGCTGCACCCATTGCGACTGCTACTGAAAAGTTAATTTCGAATCGTAAAAATGTCCATGATAATAAATACGTAAATGTAGATGGTAGTACGCCATGAACGATAACATGCCACCATTTTGAACCCGAAGCTCTTAGTGCTTCAAGTATTCCAGCATCGACCTCCTCAAAGGATTCTGAAAAAGCCTTAACTAAGTAAGCAACGGAGTGAAACAACATTCCAAGAACAGCAGCTTCACTTCCAAGTCCAGCCGCTATGGCGAAAATAAGCACCCAAAGCACAGTAGGTACAGCTCGTACAAACGCTACAAAAATTCTTACTGTTTTCGAGATCCATGGTTTTGATAAGTTTTCTGCTGCCATTAAAGCAAGGAAAAAAGCAATAATCGCTCCTAATACCGTGGCTAAAACTCCTAATCCTAGCGTAACTCCAATTTGATATACCGCTTCCTGCCAACTAAAATGGTTTAAAGCAGGCTCTAAGAACATTACTCTTAAATTATGCCATGTTTCTGGTATTGCACGTTCTAATTGTAGGCCAGAATAATTGAAAAAGAAAAACGCTAAAATCGTTAATAGACTAAGGATCCATATTGTACTCTTCACAACTAAATCTATTTTATTCCCAGATTTTATGTTGATTTGCCCGTTCCGCTTCCGTCTCATTTTTATAGAGGCTGTCACTTGATTCATTTCCATTACAATATCACCTTCCGTATTTTGTTAGATAATAATTCAATAATAATTACGGCTATAACAATGGAAAAAGTAATCAAGGCAACAACATCATAATTCATATTTTTATAGTAAATATCAAACATATAGCCAATACCGGTACCTGTTAAAATCCCTACAAGTGTAGCACTACGTATATTTGTTTCGATCATAAATAGTATCCAACTTAACATTTGCGGGAGACTTTGTGGAATTACAGCATTATTTACGATATGAAAGTATGTAGCTCCAGTTGCACTTAGGGCTTCTACGGAACTTGGGCTAGCTTCATCTATCGTTTCAATAAATGCTCTTGTCAAAAATCCCAGCGTCCCAACAAACAATGCTAGAAAACCAGTTACCGAGTTTTGACCGAAGGAAATGAGTAATATCAATGACCAAGCTACCACGGGAATATTTCTTGAAAAGGATGCTATAAAACGAGCAAACACACTAAATATATTGTTTACTTTTGTCGTTTTTGAACCGAGTAATGCTAACGCGATTGATAGAACTGCTGCTAAAGTTGTAGCAGCAATAGACATAAAAATTGTCTCCGTTAATTTTTCTAATATTCCAGGTAATTTGATAATAGCTTCGCTGGTAATAAAAAGATTAGCAACCATCCAACCAATTGCTTGTGGGATTGTCGTAATACTCTCAAGTAAATTAAACTGAGTTATGGAGGAAGCAAAATAGGTCATTAAGATAATCACTAGTAAAAAGATTGTTGCTTGCCACTTCCCTTTTCTCATCTTTTGTTCATCCATGCGACCTGCTCCTCTATACCGTGATTAGTTCCCGCTGTTGAAAACCATAAATTGATTCTATTTTCTCTTGATATAGCAATTTACTTGGACCATCAAAAACAATTTCTCCACTTTTTAAACCGATAATGCGATCTGCATATGCTTTCGCCACTTCAACTTGGTGTAAATTTACTAAACAGGTAATTCCTAATTCATTTGTAATTTTTTTTAAATAATCCATAATAATCTTTGAAGAATTTGGATCTAGGGAAGCGATTGGTTCATCACATAGAATAATTTTTGGGTCTTGAATCAACGCACGACATATTCCAACCCTCTGCTGCTGCCCTCCACTTAATTGATCACAACGTTTATATGCATGATCAGCAATTCCTAATTTATCGAGCAATTCAAATGCTTTTTCTTTCTCTTTTTCTGTAAATCTTCCAAATATGCCTTGTAAATTTGTTTTATATCCAAATCTTCCATGTAGCACATTTTCAATTACCGTAAGTCGTGGAACTAAATTATAATGTTGGAAAATCATTCCAATATTTGTACGTAAGGATCTTAAAGACTTTTTCTTCATACCCCCTACACTTTGTCCATCTATAAATACACTACCCTCACTAATTTCTACCATTCGATTAATGCACCGAAGTAATGTAGATTTACCCGCTCCAGATGGACCAATGATGGATACAAATTCGCCTGAGCCTACTTCAAAATTAACGTTCTTTAACACTTTCGTTTCTCCATTATAGTGCTTACCAAGGTTATTCACTTCTAATAAAGCCATATGCTCACTCCTTCCGAATTAATATAAAACCAATAGATAGTCATTAAACTTATTTTGTAGCTGAAAGCTCTCGAATTGGATTAAACCATTGATCTTCAACAGGGGCAAAACGTTCATCACCAGATTTAAAAAATAAACCAGATTCATCGGAATCTTCAGGGACAAAAATCGTCTCATTATTAGCAATTTCATCAGAGCTAAATAGATTTTGAATCGTTTCAAACTCTTCATCACTGAGTAAGTTAGTATTTGCTACAAAAGGAGCATTTAAGACTGGAGTTACATTCATTAATGTAAATTCACTTCCAGTTACCGTGTTAAATGGCTCTTCAGCATTATCTTTTACTTGATATACAGATCCTACTGTGTTTTCTTCTCCTTCTACTACCTCTACATAATTTTCTACACATGTATCGCAGAATGCAGCCACATCAGCATTTCTGTTTAACAAATTAACAGCTGATCCTTGATGAGATCCACCAAATAAAACTTGTTCAAATAAAGGGCCACCTTCCATTAAATCTTCTTCCGTTAACTCCATGTCAGAAAAATTCTCTAGTATTGTTGAAGAAGGAACCACAAATCCAGAGGTTGAACTATTTGAAACAAAGGAGAATTTTTTTCCTTCAATTGTATCTAGACTAAAATCATCACCATTTTTATAATTCGTTTGGTCGTCGACATTTACAGCAAGCCAACTATGATACATTGCATCTTCTAACGTCCCTGATGGACCAGTTGGAACTACCATTGGTTTCACTGCATCATTTTTACTATTTGCCTCGATATAACCTTGTGCTCCCATAAATGCAAGTTCAGCATTATCATTTGCAATGGTTTCAATAGCGATTGCATAGTCAGTAGTTAAATGATGTTCTACTTGCTTACCAGTCTCTTCTTCTATGACATTACCAATTTCGTCTCTCGCAGCCTTCAATTCATTACCAGATTCATTAGGGTACCAAACGATATCAAGCACATCATCGCTACTTGCTCCTCCTGCACTGCCATCTGAACATGCAGTTAAGACAGACAAAATCATCACAAGCATAAGTAAACTACCAATTTTTTTACACATCGTGTATTCCTCCCAGAATATAAAATAGTATAGTTTAGAGCTATTTTTATTGAAGCATAAAAATGATGAAAATACGGTTTATTTACAGATACTTCACATTAAATTAAGACTTTTTACGCTATACCAATAATTTATTTATTGGACTTGTTATTTCACCGAGCTGAATAGGAGTACCGAATCCACCATGGTAATCCGTGCCCCCTGTCATTAATAAATCTAGTTCTTCCGCTAAAGTCTCTACTTTATCATGGTCTCTTCCCGTATGATCGGGATGATTTCTTTCTAATCCACCAAGGCCGACTTCTACTAATTCTGGAATCAAGTCATAAGATTTCAATTGACCAGGATGTGCAACAACTGCAATGCCTCCATCTTTAACAATGGCTTCTACTGCATCAAAAGCATCTATATATACAATATCTCCTGCAGCTACACCGCTATATTTAAAAAGCCGCTGATAAAGATTTCTATATTCCATCGAATCATAGGGGGCCTTTGTCAATTCATCCATGATGTGTTGTTTATAAATCGTATTACTAGGCAAAGCTTTTTGCTTAATAACTTGTTCATCGATTTGATAACCTAATTCGTTAATTTTTCTAATTTGCCAAAGTGAATGATCATTTCTGCGATGTAACAGTGGATTACATATATGTCGTATGTGATTTGCTTCTTGCTTGTAATTATATCCAAGAATATGCACCTTACGTTCCCGCTTAAAATCATAAGCAGATATTTCAATGCCAGGAATCACATTAATATCAAAATGATTAGCTTGTCGCTGAATATCTAGCCAACCGTCAACTGTATCATGATCAACAAAACTAAGATGAGTAACTCCATTTTTCTTAGCCTGCTTCATTACTTCACTTACAGCATTTGAACCGTCTGAGTAATGACTGTGAACATGTAAATCAACTTTCATACGTATTCCCTATCGTTGTTACAGGTTGATGATCATTCATATTAAAAATAGAATCACAAAGACCTTCTATAAACTCAATATCATGAAATATCCCAATAAGAGAGGTTCCACTATGCTTTAGCTTTTCAATTACTTCACGAACCTTCATTTTAGACTGTTGATCAAGGCTCGCTGTTGGTTCATCCAATAACAGAAGACGAGGTTGTTTCACCGTAGCCATAGCAATATTCAATCTCAGCTTCTCTCCACCAGAAAATGTATTGGGGTAGACATCCCAAAGTTTTTCATCTAACTCAAAATGGGTAAGAGCAGACTCTGCTTCAACCTTGGCAATAGAATGTTCTACACCCATTTCTTGAAGAGATTTTTCTACCAATTCCCGACAAGTAATACGTGGCAATACATCTAAAAATTGAGAAACATAACTGATTTCAAATTTCCGCAAGTAAATCATTTCTCTTTCTGATATTTTGGTAATATCAATTTTCCCTAGATGGTTGGAATCAAAATAAATATTCCCTTGATCCGGAAGATACGTGCGATAAATACTTTTTAAAATCGTTGATTTCCCGCTACCGCTTTTTCCGATAATCCCTAAAAATTGTCCTTCTTCTAATTTAAAATGAATATTGTTTACCGCTTGTCTTTTAACTTGTAAACGATGATTAATAAACTGTTTTCCAAAATCGCTCACTTCTAATAATGCCATGTTATCCCCTCACTTTAGTTGGATCTATAATTGGTAGTGGTAATTAATGAACCGTTGACCATTGTTTTTGTTAACATGGGATATCCATCTTCCATCTGATTAATGATTAAAATATCTGCTTTTTTCCCAGGTTTTATAGAACCCAGTTCTTCATCCATTCGTACAGCTTTGGCTGGATTTAGCGTAACCATCTTAAACATCTCATGAAGCTCTTTCTGATGTTTTTCATGTAATTGAAAAACAGCCAATAAAAGTGCAGCCGGAAAATAATCACTACATAATATATCTGCAGAGTCTTCATGGATCGCTTCGATAGCAGATAGATTTCCAGAATGAGAACCACCAAGAAGCACGTTTGGAGCTCCAACAATTGTTTGTAACCCTAGATTCTTTGCTTCTTTAGCAACATTCAATGTAATTGGAAATTCACTAATCGTCGTACCAAATGATTGAACAAGCTTTAATTTCTCTTCATTATCGTCATCATGTGAAGCAACAGCAATTCCTTTGTCATCAGCTATTTTTGCGACTTCCGCTATTTTTTCTAATGTCATTTGTTCTCGACTTTTTCGCTCTAGTATAATGACATTCACTTCTTCATCCGATAAATTTCTATATCCCTTTAATGTCTTACTAAATACCTCCAGATCACGATACTGGCCTTGTCCTGGAGTATGATCCATAAAAGAAAGCAGATGAACCTTATCATTTTCAATATTTTCTACGAGTTGTTCGATCTGCTCGATATTATCTAGTTCAAATCTAGCATGCAGGCGGTGCCTGATTAGATGTGGACGATCGTGAGTTTCATGAATTGATTCTACTAACTGTTGTACAGTTTCTGGATTCCGAATCGGCTTATGGGTAAATAAATCTTTTTTATAAAAAGAAAGGGAGTGAAAAATCGTTGTTATACCATGACTAATTAATATTTTCTCTGCTTCTCTTAGACTAATATCCATATCCATCATGCTAGTAGGTCTAGGAGAAACAATAGATTCAATATAATCAGAATGAATGTCAATAAACCCTGGTGATATGAATCCTCCATTTGCATTAATAAATTCTACATTCGAGATTTTAATAGCTTCTTCTTCCGTAACCAGATCTTTAATTCTGTCCCCTTCAATAAGGACTGCATGGCCAGATAAAATTGAGTCTTCCATAATGATGTTTCCATTGTGAATTACGTACAATATAGACAACCTCCTATAATAATGAATAGACGAGCTGTTGTGTATAAGCATGGAAAGGATCTTCTAAAATTTGATCAGTTAACCCTTGTTCGATAATTTTCCCGTTTAACATCACAATTGTTCTGTCGGCTAACATTCGAATAACAGCTAAATCATGAGAAACCACTACTATACTGATTCCAAATTCGAGTTGAATATTTTTAATTAAATCTAGAACATCTGCTTGTACAGAAAGGTCTAATCCAGTTGTTACTTCATCTAAAAATAATACTGGTGGATTATTTGACAATGCTTTTGCAATTTGCACGCGTTGCTGCATTCCCCCAGAAAAAAATTTCGGTTCTTCTTTCATTCGAAATGTGGGAATATGTACCGTTTCTAACAGGCGTTTTCCAGTCGATTCCATTTGGTTCACATTCCGGTTTCCTGCTGCAATTTGCTTTTCTGCAATATTTCCAATAGATGAAAAATCCATTTTTAGTCCATTTGCTGGATTTTGATAAACCATTCCATAATGATGATTACGAATATACCGTTTTTGTTGAGCAGATAAATCAACTAAATTTTGACCTTGAAAATCTTTATGATCAACATACATTTCTCCAGATGTCACATCTGAATCGAAATACATGCATTTCATCAGGCTAGACTTGCCGCTTCCACTTTCTCCCACAACGCCAAGGATCTCTCCTGGAAACAAATCAAATGAAATATCTTGGCAAGCATACACCGTTCCACATTCTGGACAATAATTTTGGTTCAAAACTCTTGTCTCAGGATTCATACAAAGATCGCAACCGGGACCAAATTGTTTATTTAAATTCTGAATAGAGAGTGTTGGATTCTCAAACATCAATCGATTCCACCTCTTTGGTATTCATATTGTTGAGTCTTTCAATACAATAGCTTGTATCATTACATTGATAAATGGTTTCATGTGTTTTTTCATCAACTAGTTCATCTAGGAATACATCGCTAGCTCCACAAAGCTTACATTGCTTACCTGTGAAATTTTCTTTTGCAAAAGGATAATCATTAAATGCAAGTGATTCGATTGGTGTAAATGGTGGGACAGCATATATTTTCTTTTCCCGTCCAGCCCCTAGCAAAATTAATGCTTCTGATTGGTGCATCTTTGAATTATCAAATCTTGGAATTGGACTTGGAGCCATAATGTAATGATTATTTACCATTACAGGATGATCCGCATTTGTCGTTTGTCTGCCATATCGAATGATTTGCTCAAATAACATCATCCAAATTCCGCTATATTCTTGTTCTGCGTGTAAATTTTTAGTAATTGCTTCCTTCGATTCGTATGCTCTTAATGGCTCTGGCATTGGAACTTGTAAAACAAGTATTTGATTCGGCGTTAGTGGGACTTCTGGTATTCGATGTCTAGATTGTATAAGCGTTGCGTCTTGTGTTTTTTCCGTTACTTCAATATTGGTAGTTGATTGAACAAGTTTTTTAATACTGACTGCATTAACCGACTCATCTGCTCCTTGATCAATTACCTTTAAAATATCTTCTTTTCCAACAAGTGAAAGGGTTAGCTGCAGTCCACCTGTCCCCCAACCTCTTCCTATTGGCATTTCTCGAGATGAGAAAGGTACTTGATACCCTGGAATTGCAACTGCTTTTAACGTTGCCCTCCGTATTTCTTTTTTCGAACTTTCATCCAAAAATGCAAAATGGGTCTCTTGATGAATCATGTTTCATTTCCTCCCTTCTTCACATTGCGAATACTGTCTAATTTTGATTGGAACGTAACATAATGCGGAAGTTTTAAATGAGAAATAAAACCTGTCGATTCAACGGAATCAATGTGAAGTAAAACAAATTCTTCATCATGTGTTGGATAAGGAGCCTGATTGTTTTCCAAGCATTGATCGAGAATACTCATTGCAATTGCTTTTGTTTCATTCTGACCAAAGCATGCCCCATAACCAATTTCAAACTGTAGTTCTTTCGTTTTTTTATCTATCTCCTTCATTACGGGTACGAAGGATTCAACTTCTGTGATCGTAATTTCACCAATATAATAATCTTCATCTTTGTCTTCTCCAGCTTCATGAGGAGGAGATACATAAATCGGAACAGAACCTACACGAACTTCCCCTACTGTCGGATGAACTTGACCATACCCTCTTAGAGAAGCATAACCCAATGATGTAACTGCGCCCGTCTGTCCTCGAGTCAATACTTGCAACCTTTCGCTACGTGAGGAAGGAAAGGAAAGGCTCCTCTTTGTTACGTCATCTGGTAGTTGATCATCAAACGGATAAGTTTCGAATAATCCTTCCTCTCTTAAATAATCCACTACCTTCGGAAAGAAAAGTAATTCGTCGGTGTCTTCCAATTGCACATCTTGAAATTGTTCTAACCATCTTTCTATTTCAGCTTTAGTTTCATAGATTAAATTAAAGTCTAGTAATCGATGTGTATAATCATACGTAGCTCCTAAAATTTGCCCGCCTGGAATATCTTTAAAGCTAGCTGATATTCTTCTTTCGACGAACATAGACGCTGTTTCTATTGTTCTACTATAATAACGTCTTGGTAATGTAGAACGGTGGGCACGAAGTAAGAAAACAGCTTCTTCCATACTGCCCTCAGCTTGTTTGATAGCCAGTGCAGCTAAATATGGATTGTATAAGCTTGCCTCCGACATCACCTGATCCACAAGTTGTCGCATTGTCGCCAAAATAGTTTCCACTTCGATGATTGATTTTTCTCTCAGCCGTTCATATTTCAAACGGTCAATAGAGGCTTCTATTGCTTCTGTGCCCCCTTTAACAGCAACATACCCCATTATCTATCTGCCCCTCTCCTATGTACTTTTGTCGTTCTAGGTATACAGACAATATTCGAATTTTGATCCGTAAATATTAAATCTATTCCAAGTGGATATTCTTTTATTTTTTCGTCTCTTTCCCACCAAAATTCCTCAGAGACTTCTAATCCAATGCTATGTGTTTCTTTAATTCCCGGACCAGATAATTCAAGATTTCCATTTTCTATTATGTTTTGTTGTTCAACCATTAACGTTGCAGACTGATGTGGGTCGGATAAAGTACCGACGCAACCTTTTTTTAACGTTTTTATTAAATCTCCAGGGTCTGTATTGTTTTTGACAATGATATAGTCTGCTTTTTCAATTGGTACCTGTGTCGCAACTGTATATTGAGACAGCAAATTCGCAAGCTTCGTATCATTCGCTATTACATGAAAGTTCACCTCTGCATCAAATAATGTTAAAGCAACTAAGAATGTAGCAGGGAAGCAATGCAACTCATGTTCAAGTTTGAATTCTACCGATGAAATTTTTCCCGGCTTCGACATGCTATCAAGAATTTTCCGATATGTGTGTTGTGTATCGTGAACAAAATTAGTGACCATAAAAATCCCTCCTTATATAGGAATTTATTCAACATCCATTGTGTCAAAATGTACTTTTGTCTTGAGTAATTCCTGCTGCTTTTTTACTTTTTGCATATGAATTTTTTGTTCTTCTTTAATCAGGAGTTCATTCCAATTAATGATTTCTGGCAATTTCGCTTTATATGCAGCATCAATAATGGCTAAATTATTCGCTAGGTCATCTTTCATACCAACTATGATTCCAACTCCTATTTGACCACTAACCTCAACCTTTGCCTCTGTGACAAGCACTTCCCCGATATGAAATAGGGACTGTTGTGCTGTTTCACGCATTTTCATCATCGTAAGACTATAAGATGGTGGTGAAAATTCCTGCCATTGATATTTCTTTTTAATTTCTTCCGCAAGGTTATCTACTAAACTCGCATCTCCCTGAATAAGAATTTCAGTTCTACGTTTCCGATTCATTTTTCATAACCTCCTTTACAAATTAATCCTAACTTGTCGCCAAGTTATTGTGTGTTAAGAAGTGGTTAAGTATATGTAAAGGAATATACAAAATGGCTTGTGTCATTGGAGATCCTAGTGTTGATACAAAAAAGCAAGGACCAATCTCTAACATTAGATTGGTCCCTGCTTATGGAATAGTAGAAATATCATATTTAAATGTATCACTTCTATAAAGTATTTTCGTATATTCTAAAATCTGATTGGTTTCTTTATCTGTGCAGTCCGTTTCTACTACAATTAATGGAATCATACTTTTACATTCCAATAATTGTTGTTCTTCTAAGGTTGGAAAAGTAACACTTAAAATTGATTTGCTACTTGTAAACTTTTTAATTCCTTGTTGTCTATAAAAACGAAACATAGATAAAATTTCTGGTCCTTCTTCTATAATGTTTGGAACGGTTGATTCTTTTACAAAAGAATAGTGAATTGCAATAATTTCTCCATTAATATAACGTAATCTTACAACCTGATAGACATTGTCATTTTCACTTGCATGTAATCGATTAAATACAGATTGATTATAGCCAATTTTTTTGAACAAAACATTTTTCGTTTGTAAATCATATCCCATCTGCTCCATTTTTTCTGTGAAGCTAGTATCTCCAGTTAAAGGCAACTTTATTTGAACCGATTTTCCTTTTAAAAAGCGTCCCTTTCCTTGGGATGACTGAATAAATCCCCTCTCTTCTAGAGTATTAAATGCATTTCTAACCGTCATTCTTGGAACTTTATACATTTCTGCTAACGCATTTTCCGAGGGGAATTTTTCTCCTGGTTGTATCCTTTTTTGTTTAATCTGATTCATGAGATCATCTACAATCAGCATTTCTTTATTTTCCAAAAGACTCCTCCTCTCGATACCTATTTTATCGTATCATGTATGTCTAATCTACAAACAATTATATAGCTGAGTCAATATCATAAGTGATAGGTTTAATTTAAAAAACGAACATTTTTGTAATATTTATATAATAATGTTTCGGGTTATAATAATAACTTGGCTTTGATTTAAATGAAAGACGGCGACTCCTGCAGGATCAGCACGAGCTGAAGATCCACTTGAAAAGTGTTCTTCTTTTCAAGTTAGCTGAAGCCTTGCCTGTGGAAAGCGTCCGTCTGCAATGGAAATCAAACAGCACAACATTCGGATTTTATACCAAATATATTAATTATGAAATTGATTCAGCTTTATAAAATAGGAGAAAATCGGTTAATATATTTTGGAGTTTACTATTTTAGTCTTTTGGGAATTGTCATATATATTCCAATGAAAGGAGTTTTATCATGAAAAAGATACTCTTTATTCAAACTGGGATGGGAATAGATGTACACGGTCAAGATATAACGAAAGCAGCGACTAGAGCCGTGCAAAATGCTATTTGGTCAAACTCCATGCCAGGAATTGAGAAAAGCCTACCAGATAACCGTCTAGAAAACATGAAAGTAACGGTTCGTATAGCAGTCCCTCTTGATCGAGATAATTTAGATATTAGTAAAATTAAAGAAACCATCCCATATGGAACGGTAGAAGTGGATGTTACGGATGGAGGAATGGCTACGTCAAGTGGTATTATTTTAGAAGATACAGAGGACGAAAATGATTTAATGTATATCGTAAACGCTGCCGTAGAAGTAGGATACTAGAAAAAGCATATTCAAATTGAAGACAGTTTTCACAAAGCGGTTATGACATAAGGTTATAAACGATAAAATCGAATAAGATCTTGATAATTCGCTTCAGAAATATACTCCGCTTATCCTACGGCGACTGGTGAGCCTCCGGATGCTCCGCATTCCAGGGGGCTTACCCATGTTTTGCTCCCACAGCTTCGACCGCATTACATCGCACGTAAAAAATCGATTTTTGATTTTCAAGGAGTGACCGTATATTTCTTACGCTTGTTCTAGCTATCTATTATTCGTCATTTAATCCAGAATATTTCTTATGTCAAAACCTCTTTTTAGTTTTGGCTCACATGTAAGCTGGATTTTGGGCTCGTTGAGCGATACCAATGTAAACATAATATAAAGATGATTACGATATCAATTGCATCACCACCATAATACATGAGTATTCCACCGGCTTCTGCTTGTTCTTTTGATACTCCTACTGGAGGGTTTGCATAAATAAACTTCGATAATATACCATGCCCAGCCAAAGCAAATACAAACACAACTGCTCGATACAAATAGCTAAACCGATGTGGCGTGGGGTCAATATAAATCATTGAAATAGTAAATAGATAACCAGCTGCAAATATATGAAAATGAACTATAAGATGGACGAATATATTTTCATGCATGAGCATATATAAGTTGGTTGTGTAAAGTACCCATAAACCGCCTATATTTAGTACTGACGCGATTATTGGATGTCGTACCAGACTAAAGAATGGTGTTTTTAATAGTTTTGATAAAATTCGCGCATGCTGAACTGGTAGCATACGTAGTAGTAATGTAGTTGGCGCTGCAAGGGCTAGTAATAGAGGTGCCAACATGCCTAATAATAAATGACTTAGCATATGAGCAGTAAAATGCCTATGCGCTAATTCAGCTATTGGTCCTACTAATGAAACACCGACTAATAGAAAGCCAATTAACCATAATATGTACCTATAGAATGGCCAAGTGCCCAAGTGTTTTTTTTTATTTGAAATTAATCCTGCTCCAATATAAGTAATTATTAAGATTAAAACCACTACAGCAATTAACCAATCCATCGACTGCAAACCACTTTCATGATGTCCATGATTAATCATCCAGATTCATTCCTTTTAAAGGATTCGCTTTCCTGCGTGTCTGAAAAACTAATATCGCCCCAATAACAATCAATAATCCCGCCACGGAGTTCCAAACAATATCATAAACAATAACATTATCAACATAACGTATTTGATGAATTTTCATGATTTTATGTTGTACCGTTCCATCATATAATTGAAACAGACCTGCACCTAATAAGATACTCCCAATCCATCGCTTTAGCCAAAGTGCATTTCTCCGTCGAAGATCTGCAAATAAAAACAATCCTCCTATCGTTGCAAACCAGCTAAATGCATGAAATAGACCATCTGAAATCAATCCGATTTCGGTTGTTGATCGATCATAAAAGTGATGCCAATGTAATAACTGATGAAAAACCACTTCATCGATAAATGCTACTAATCCAATTCCAAACAACAATCCCGACAAGAGATTACGTCCAGCATACTTTGACTTTGTCGAATATAATGATGTTTCATTAACATTTTTAGATAGGATACCCATAGTGTAAACCTCCGATCTTAGATATAACTATTTATACCCTATAACACCCCCCTCCATTCTAGGTCTTGAGCACTACAATAGTAATATGACATATTTCTACATTCAATCAGGCTTGATATATCAAGAGCTTACTTATTATCTTTCAAAATATTTTTCTTCTATTACAATTTAATCTCAATATAGAAATAAGTAGATTTCATAAAACGATACTGTAAAAAATCTGAATTACACTGTTTGTTTTTCTTTACAGACGAACGCTTTTTAACAGGAAACGACTTTAATCTTTGTGTTCGATAAAGCGCAAGAAGTATAAATAGACTCTTGTGGTAGAAAAGACGAGTCCTCGGATTGTGTTTACAAATAGAGGCTCGCTAACCGCTTATCGGTTAGGCTTAGTATATTTCTGAAGTGATTTTCAAAAACAATCCATAGAATTTTATATTATGAAACTACATATCAATATCAATTGCAAATATTATTTTATCCGTTGTTTAATTTTTTCTGGAATAGATTCACTTTTTATGCCATGTCCCTCTTTTTTCGTCCACGCTTTGACTTCATAACCTTTTGCAACTATTCCTCCTTCACGTTTAAAAACATGTTCCACTCGCATTGTTCGATCGGTTATTTTTGTAATTTCGGAGTAAATATCCACCAAATCTTCAAAATATATCGGAGAATAATACTCACAAAATGTTTCGATTAGCGGGAGTAGTATATGCTTTTCTTTATAAAGGACGGAAATTGGTAAAATGGTTTTCCCGATCAACTCTGTTGTAGCTTGATCCATCCATTTATAAAAATTAGGATAAAAAACTATCCCAGCAGCATCAGTATCTCCAAAATAAGCTTTTACTTGATAGATATTGTTCACAATGAAAATCCTTTCTTTGTTCCTGCATAGGTACTTATAAAATTTGTGTGTTGGGAAGAACGAAATAAATGAACAGTCACGTCTAGCTAGCTCGGAAAACGAAGTAAATTTCTGAAGTGGATTTCATGATATGCCTTTTGGATATATAATTATGTGACAACCGCCCCTTAAAAACAGGGGCGCAGTTTGTACATTGTTAAACGGGGCTTTCGGCTTAGTTCCGTTTAATTAAGTTAGTTTATCAAATTCATACTGATAGATACATGTTTGCAAATTTTTATCTAACCCACGTGTGCAAACCGATAATTTATAATTTTCTTTGAACGTATAACATGTACTTGTTCCAGAAGGATACCTTCCTTCACAATGTTTTACATTATACGTTTGATCATCTACTAATTTAGTGTCTATGGATTTTAATGGAAGATGTAAACCCGTGCCTATCATTTTTAAGTAACTTTCCAATACCGTCCATTTTTCATAAAAAAGATGTTGCAATCCATCCGCATATTCTAGCTCTTCATCTGAAATAATAGAAAAAATCATACTTTCAGGTATAACATCAATATACTCAATATCAATACCTATTTGCTCTTTTCCTACTATACATACGCACCATTCTCCCGAGTGAGAAAGATTAAAATGTATATCTGAATGAAGGGATAAATGCGGTTTTCCTTGCTTATTCGTAGTAATAGTTACATCATCAAGATGAAATTGATCTAATAGTATCTTTCTAAGTAAAAGTTCACTCGTGAGGGAACGATAGGCGTCCCCTACTTTTTTAAATCGCTGTACCCTCTCTCTCCTTTGTTGTGAAATATAACGGCTGTAGTAATGCACTTCACGCCAATTTTGATATGATGGTAATTTACAAGCATAGATATTCATTATCCTGCTTTTTCTCCTTTAATTGTGTCACGATTTGATTGTTTATCACTACGTTTAATTATATGACGATTTTTAAATGTTAGTATAAATGAAATTGCTAGAAATAATGCAGCGACGAAAATAGAAATCTGGTACGGAATAGGGTTCATAATGCTTTCCGCTCCATCTTGTAACACAATAAGTAAACTTGCAATCATCGATATACCAATCGCAGCTCCTAAACGATTTTGAACATTAAATAACGTCGTCGCTTTACTCATATTTTCAGAAGTTATATTTGTAAATGTTGTATATTGCATAGCAATTACAGAATGTCCTAGTGTTAAACCGATTGTAAATAATAGTATCCTTAGCACCCAAGGATTAGCAAAGGGCCCAACTATGCTCATTATTATAAAACAGATACAAGCGCCTAAAAATCCAAACAAAATGACTCGGTAGACGCCTAGTTTTTTTAAAGATATCGGTATTATTCTTGAAGCTAACATTAATCCAATGGCTTCGATAAACACAACAATACCGCTTTCCAGTGCTGTTGCACCTACTGCCTGTTGGTACATAATAGGAAATATAAAAAGTAAGCTTTGTAATCCGCCGACTGCAAAGAAAGAAAGTATACTTACCTTACGAAATGTAGACTCGGACAATAGTTTTACATCCATAATGGGTTTTTCTTTATTTATTGCGTGCAATATAAATACACTCACTAATAGTAATCCACAAATCGCAGAACTAAGGATTTCGATCGAAGTCCACCCTCGTGACGATCCTTGTGTTAAAGAAAACATTAATAAAGGATAGCCTATAACAATGAGAACAAATCCTTTCCAATCCATTTTTCCTACACTTTCCACTTGTTGTTCTGTTAGATAGAACATACCAATGACAATTGCTATTACTCCAATTGGCACATTGATAAAGAAAATCCATTGCCATGAAAGAATTTCTAGAATTAATCCCCCTACTACCGGGCCTAATGCTGGCGCAATTGCTATCGGTAAAACGAGTGAGCGTGATACCTTAGGACGTTCTTCTACAGAGAATGTTCGAAATATCATCGCCATACCGATAGGAGCCAGCATACCTCCGCCTAGGCCTTGTATAAATCTTGCTATATTTAATAGACCTACTGTTTGAACTAGTCCACAAATTATAGATGCAATTGTAAATAGAGACAATGCACTTAAGAATATCTTCTTACTTCCAAACCGATCTCCAAGCCATCCTGCTATAGGTAGAATCGCAGCAACACCTACAAGGTACCAAACCGTCACACCACTTAAGTCAGCTGATGATACTCCTAAATCTTCTCCAATCGTTGGTAATGCTACATATACAATCGTTCCATCTAACGAGGCCATAAACATTGCTAATATATAGATGAAACAAACTACTTTTCTTGAATGTAAAAATTGAGAACCAATCATTTAAGAAATACTCAACTTTTTCTTTTTCAAGCTAGTTGGAAGTAAATCTTCCCAATTATCTTCGATATAATTTTGACAATTTGTTAACCCTTCTGGACCGTATGCAATATCCCAGCCTTCAGGAATTTGGATGAAGTCGGGCCAAAGAGAATATTGGCCCTCATCATTTATAAGTACATAGTAATTCCCATCTTTATTTTCAAATGGATTCGTCATTATACGCATCCTTTCTATCTTTTTTTCTTTTTTGTAATTCTTGTTCCACGATTGCTCCAATTTGCGCAAGTGGTTCGGGTTTACACATATCTTTATGTCGACAATGAATATCGTACTCCATCATTTCTCCAGATATGAATGATTTCCATTTATTAGGGTCTGCATCTGTAAACCAATCTGGAATTATGGTCGATTTAAAGAAAATCATACTCCCATCGAATGTTTTTGGTTTGTATTCAGACATAATTTTAATCGAATTTCTATATGTTTCTTTCAAATTAATAATGGTTTGTTTGTCTAAACTAGCTAAAGCACTACCATGATGATGAAGAAGTTCAACTACATTTTCAATTGATATTTCTTTATGCATTAGTTGTTCAGGATCATACCCCCCTAACGTAAGTAAGGCAATCAGAGCATCTTGTTCCCCTTCTTCACCAGAAAGCGGAATGAAATTACTCGGATAGGAATCCATAATGAAAACTAACTCTACCTCATCACCCAGCTTCTGCAATTCAACTGTGATAGCATGCGCCACATTTCCGCCGAGAGACCAACCTAAAACTCGATAGGGTCCCTCTGGTTGCACACTTTTCATTTCCGCAATATAGTCTTGTGCCATTTCAACTAATGATTCAGGTTTTGCTTCAGATTCTGAAATTCCTTTTGCTTGAAGTCCATATATCGGAAATTCTGGTCCAAGTGTACTCATTAAACCAGCATAGCACCAGCTCAATCCACCTGCGGGGTGTACACAAAATAGCGGTAGTTCTGAACCACTTTTTCTTAATGGAAGCAGCATATTTAACGAACTTGATGTTGCATTATCTCCGTCCATAACATTAACTAATTCGGCAACTGTAGGTGCCTCAAATAAAACTCCAATTCCTAGCTCTTTCCCAAACAATTCTCTTATTCTATTCATTAACGTAACTGCTAATAAGGAATGCCCTCCTAAATCAAAGAAACTATCGTGAATACCTATTTCATCTAAATGAAGAATTTCTTTAAATAATTCACAAAGCAGCTCTTCACTAGGTGTTCGTGGTCCTTCTCCTTTTACATTTACAGTGTAATCAGGTAATGGCAGATTCTTCGTATCTAATTTTCCATGTGTCGTTAACGGAATCCTATCAATGTGAACAAATGTAGATGGAATCATATACCCAGGTAAGAAAGAAGCGATGTAAGCTTTTAAGTCAGCATCTCTTACTTCATTATCTGTCACGATATAAGATACAAGTTGATTATCCCCATGTTGATTTAGTACTGTAGTAGCCGCTTCTTTTATAGATTCATAGGACATAATATGCGCATTTACTTCACCTAACTCAATTCGATAACCCCTGATCTTCACTTGATGATCAGAGCGACCAATATAATCAATGGTTCCGTCGTCCAACCATTTTGCTAAATCCCCTGTTTTATACATTCTACTTCCAGCTTCACCAAAGGGATTAGCTACGAATCGAGATGCTGTTAAAGAACTTTGGTTAAGGTACCCCCTAGCCAATCCACCTCCAGCTACGTACATCTCACCTGTAACACCAATTGGTACTGGTTGTAAAAAGTCGTCTAATATATATATTTCTAAATCTGGAATGTTTTTTCCTATTAAACTATTACCTTGTTGATCAATAATTTCTTCATTTAATTCAAGGTAACTAACATGTACTGTCGTCTCTGTAATTCCATACATATTAATCAGTTTTGTTGTAGAATTCTCATGTAAAGTAAACCATTCTTTTAACCTTGCTAATTCAAGCTGTTCCCCACCAAACACAACATATCTTAGAGACAGTTTTTCAGATAAGTCAATTCTTTCCTGTTCTGCATACATTAACTGATAAAATGCAGAAGGAGTCTGGTTTAACACGGTTACTTTTTCTTCTACAAGAAGTTCAAGAAATTCAAGCGGCATTCTACTAACATTGTACGGTACAATTACTAGTTTCCCACCAAAGAGTAGTGCTCCCCAGATTTCCCAAACTGAAAAATCAAACGCGTACGAGTGGAACATCGTCCACACATCATCAGAACCAAAGTGATACCATTCATCCGTCTCTTTTAATAAGCGAATCACATTATGATGAGGTATTATCACACCTTTTGGCTTCCCAGTTGAACCAGATGTATAAATAATATAAGCCGCATTCATTGATGAAATTGATTGATTAATATTTTGATTAGAATAAGCCTGTAATATACGACTGCTTAATGCATCCAAATTAATTACGCTTACACTGGAAAAAGTCTCTGTTGCTTGTTTGCTTTTCTCATTCGTTATCACAATAGACGGATAAGCATCTGATAATATATAACTTATCCTTTCATCAGGGTAATCAGGATCAACAGGTACGTAAGCACTTCCTGTTTTTAGGACAGCTAAAATACTAACCATCATTGAAATAGACCTTGGCAACATAATTGATATTAGTTTTTCTGGTCCAGCACCTTGATCGATTAAATATCTAGCCATTTGGTTGGCTTGTTCGTTTAATTGCTGATAGGTAAGCTGCTCACCTTCAAAAGTTACTGCAATATTGTTTGGATACTTATCCACTTGTGATTCAAACATTTGAACAATCGATATGTCGGATAATTCTTTATTAGCTTGCTGTTTATAATCTAAAACAAATTGTCTCTCTTCCTTCGAGATAAAAAGAATATTTCCGATTGTCTTATCTGGGGTTTCCAGCGCATTTTTTAAAAATGTTAGCCAATGATGACATATCCGCTCTATCTGATTATCCTTAAATAGATCGGTTCGATATTCAATAATGCCATTCAATGCCCCATCTTCATTCGGCTGCTCCCATAATTCAAATGTCAAATCAAACTTCGCTGTTCCTGTTCCACTCACCTTCACATTGGTGTTTACTTGTGGAATATCTAGCACAGGATTCGGTGCACTTTGAAGGATTAACATCATTTGAAAGAGTGGATGCCTTGATGCAGAACGCTCTGGATTAACAAATTCCACTACTTTATCAAATGGAATATCCTGACGATCATACGCTTCCACATTAGTATCTTTTACCCGGCTCACTAATTCATGAAATGTGGGGTTATTTGATACATCTGTACGCAACACTAATGTATTTACAAAGAATCCAATTAGATCATCTAATTGCTGATTATTTCTACCGACAATCGGAGTACCTATCGGAATATCGACTCCAGAACCTAACCTTGACAAAACAGAAGCTAGAGAAGCTTGTAGCACCATAAATATCGTTACATTGTTTTCTTTTGCATAGTTCGTTATTGCTGATTGTAATTGTTGATCAATGATAAAAGGATAATGCTTTCCTTCATTTTGACGAGTTTTTGGTCGTTGTACATCATATGGCAATGGCGTTTCTACTGGTAATTCGTTTAATTGTTGCTTCCAATAATCCAACTGTTCCTTCATAGATGATTTTTCCATCTGTTCTTGTTGCCAAGCTACATAATCCTGATACTGAATTGTTAAAGGGGCATCAATGATATCCTTTTGCTCTAGACTATTTTTATAAGCTTTTGATAAATCTTTTGTGAGTGGTATTAACGACCATCCATCTGCAATAATATGATGGAATAATAGTAATAACACATGCTTTTCTTCCTCTACTTCAAAAAGGTATGCCTTTACTGGAGGCTCTTTTGTAATATCAAAATGAAACTGCTTAGCTTCCTCTACAGCACTTGCTAATTCTTCTTGATTCGTCTCAACTATATTTAGACGAATACAAGACTTATCCTCTGGTATAATATTTTGAACAGGCATTTCACCATCCGTGAAAAAGACAGTCCGTAACGATTCATGACGCTTCACTACATAGTCTAATGCTACTTGTAAAGCATGATTATTCAATTTCCCATTTAATTCTATTTCAAATGGAATATTATATGTCGCACTCGGTCCTTCCATTTGATCGATAAACCATAACCGATGTTGTTCATAAGATAACAATGCACTTGCTCTATCTTCAACGGCAACAATTTCAGTAGAAGTCTCTGAAACTTCTTGTATTAATTTCGCTAACTCTTTAATCGTTGGATAGTTAAATATCGTAGAAAAAGATATTTCCTTACTCCATTTATTCCTAATTTGCGCAATTAAATGAGATGCTAATAAAGAGTGTCCACCTAAATCAAAGAACGAATCTTCAATAGAAATAACTGGTAGATTCAATAAATCTGAAAAAATATCATGTAGCGCCTGCTGACCTTCATTTAATTGCTGTTCCACTTCAACCTGATAATATTCCGGTTGTGGCAATTTCTTCTTATCCAGTTTTCCATTAAGTGTTAACGGAAATTCTTCTAAGTAAACCATTGAATCTGGAACCATATATAAAGGCAATGTATACTTTGCATGTCGTATTATATCTTGCTTGTTTATTTCATCTGCACCAACTAAATAAGCAACGAGTTGCTGATTACCTGGTGTATCTTCACGGACGATGACTTTTGCATTCATATTAGGAGAAAATGATGAAATCACTTTTTCAATTTCACCTAATTCAATCCGGTGACCTCTCAACTTAACTTGATCATCTGCGCGTTTTATATATTCAAGACTGCCTCGGCTTGTCCATCGCACAATATCACCTGTACGGTACATTCTACTTCCCGACTCCCCAAAAGGATTAGCTACATATCGCTCTGCAGTTAAAGAAGGACGACCATTATACCCTCTCGTGACCCCAGCTCCAGCAATATACAACTCCCCGTCTACTTCTGGAGGTACCGGTTGTAGATCATGATTTAGAACGTATACTGCTGTACCATCAACCGGTGCCCCTATCAATCCCTTTGGTTCATCCTTGTTCAACTCATATACAGTAGACCAAATGGTTGTTTCTGTTGGCCCATAAAGATTGGTAACAGATTGACATATATTTATCATTTCTTCTGCTACATAGAAAGGTAGTGCTTCTCCCCCTACTAACGCCTTTATGTTTCTTAATGATGCGTGTTGATGTGCTAAGATCATTTGCCAATGTGTTGGCGTAGCCTGTATTGCTGTAATTTTCTGATTGGTTATCGTTCGATTAAGCAAGATAGGATCTTGCACTATCTCTCGTTTGGTTAATACACAAGTCGCCCCACTAACTAATGGCAAGAACAATTCCAAGATAGAGATATCAAATGAAATTGTGGTTAAAGCTAATAATCGATCTTTCACAGATAGGGAAAACACATTGTCCATATATTGTAGAAAATGAACAAGACCTTCAGCTGGAACAACGACTCCTTTTGGTTTTCCAGTTGATCCTGATGTATAAATCATATATACAGCATGTTTTAGTGATTGCTCAGCAAAAAGGTTAATAGAGGTTGTAGATTGGTTATTTACTTCCTCCTTCAAAAGTTCTTCATCCAGATTAAATAAGATCGGTACAAACGAACCTGGTATATTATGACACGATACTCCGTCTGTCAGAATCATGATAGGGTCTGCATTCTCCAACATATATTCCAACCGCTCTTCTGGATAGGTTGGATCAAGAGGAAGATAAGCTGCACCGACTTTCCATATAGCGAGTATACTAACTGGTAATTTACCCGTTCTTTCTAGACTAATCGCCACAAACTTTTCCTTTTCCACGCCTTTTTCGATTAGGACTTTCGCAAGTTGATTCGATTTTTCGTCTAATTCACGATATGTTAACGCTTCTTCATCATGTTGAATCGCTACTGCTTCTGGTGTCTTCTGTACTTGTTGTTGAAAAAGGCTCACAGGATCAATGACCGAAAAATGATTTGAATTACTATTCCACTTATCTAATATTTGATACTTTTCTTCATAAAGAAGAGCAGAAATACTACTTATTAATGACTGTTCGTCCATTTCTGTACACGTATGAATCAGATGTAATAATCGATCAGCATGGCGTTCTAATTCCTGCTTCGTATATTTTCCTGCATTTCCTTCTAAATCTAGCGTAATTCCATCTTCATTACCTTGTTCATAAATATTCCACGATATATCTTCCACCGGTCCTGTCGCTAATTTATACGTTATTGCTTTCGTACCAGAAAAGACAGGGTTATAGGAAAATGGCATAACATTCACCTGTGGTCCAAAGAGATTAGAATCCGTACCAACCTTACCTAGATCTCGTTGAAGTTGTTCCTGACGGTAACGTTGATGCTGACTATTCTCTCTCATCTTCACAGAAACCTGTTCCACAATATCTTGAAAAGATGAGGTTGGATGTACAGAAATATGAAGTGGCAGGACATTCATTCTTGTACAAGGGATTTGAATGGATGCTGATTTTAATCGATTCATCATTGGAATCCCTAAAATAATTTCTCGAATGCCTTTCATTCGATACATATAGATCGCCTTTACCGCAATAATAAGATCTGGCCAACCTACTTTCATATGTTTCGCTTTTTCTTTTAGCCTCTTTAAATGATCATATTTTAAAATTCTAGAGACTTTAAACGTACTATTTTCACTTTCATATTTATTTGTCAGTGTTTCCGGTTCAGGTAAGTCTTGATATTGATTTATCCAGTAGTTGCTATCCTCTGTATACTGAGCAGATTCTTTATAGGTAACCTCTTCTTCTAATACTTTATAAAATGGACTCCATGGCGTTTGCTTATGTTGCTTTTGGTCTACTTTACTATATAAACGAGCCACACGATTTGTAAGCAATGAAAATCCATATGCATCCATCGCGATGTGATGGATGCGTTGATACCAAAGATAATGCATGGAACCTATCTTAAATACAATTTGTTTATATACATCATCTCGTCCTAAATCTACTCTACGATGAATGTCCGATTCCATAAGATGAATTGCTTCTTCTTTAGCTGATTGCATCTGACTGATATCAATGTATTGCACTTCGATATGATTAGGTTCTTGTAGTTGTTGCCATAGTCCGTTTGCATCCTCACCATACTTCATATGCAAACTATCCGTTTCTTTTACTACTTGTTTAATTGATTCAATGAAAAGTGCTACATTCATTGAATTTTTGATTTCTACATATTCTCCCATATTATAGCTAGCACTTGTCGTATCCAATTGATGCGCAAACCAAATTCCAGCTTGAGCATCAGATAGCGGATAATTCTTCATTGTTTCAATCACCTAAAACATCCCCTTACTTTACCTGAATGGTTTCGTATTCTGAAACTAATTTTTGATACCAAGATTCCAACTTAGGAGATTCAATCAATTCTATAAAACTTATATCTATCCCTTCAGAATTCCAATTTTCTGCAAGCATCATAATTCGAATGGAATCCAGTCCACTTTCAATTAAGTCATCTTGCACATTTAATTGATCCGGTGACATTTCTAACATTTCTGCTACTTGTGCTTTTATGGATGAAGTAGTTATCGTATTTTCAGATGAAATATCCTCTATTAATTGCTTCATCATTAATGGTCTTGCACAACGTCCGGATCCAAAGATTAAAGCTTCTTCATGTTGCTCCTTCGAAAAATCTGCCATCGCATCTGCAACAATAAATGGTTGAATATCACTCATAAATGCTTCTACAGCAGTAACAATGCACCCAATATTGGCATAGACACCACAAATAATTAATTGATCTTTACCATTTTCCTGCATCCATTCCAATAGTTGCGATTTCTTAAATGCACTATACCTCCATTTCGTCTGCACAATGTCATCTTCTGTAGGTGCCAACTGATCGGTAATTTTTGTCTGCTCTATATCATCATCTAGACCTGGTCCCCAAAAATCAGTAAGTAACGCTCGATCTTCTTGATTTTGATCCCCAGGTTGTGCGGTATAAACTGTTGGGATGCCAAGTTTCGTACATGTCTCTTTTATCTTTGATATATTCTTTATCAATTGTTGAATAAGAGGAGAGTCTTGACCATAAAAATCTAAAAAGTATTGTTGCATATCATGAATCAATAATACGGATCGACTTGCTTCTGCCTTCCAATCCACTTTACTTTTTGGTAGTTCATTTTCCGTTGGTAACGTATAACTTGCAATTGAAGGTATTGACATTATTTATCTCTCCTTAATAACTTTTTTGTGTTAGTTTTTCTTTTATCATTGCTCTTAAGTTTTTTTTGCTTACCTTACCTAGTGCTGTATATGGAAAACGATCCACAAATTCTATCCGATCTGGGATTTTAAAATTGGCTATTCCTTTATGTTGTAAGAAATCCTTTATGTCGTTCACTGTTAATTCTTCCTTATTTTTTATAACAAAAGCACAAGACCTTTCTCCAAGAAATTTATCTGGCATACTTACAATTGCTACATCATGTACGCCTGGAAGCGAAAGGATATAATTTTCTACCTCTTCTGCAGCAATTTTTTCGCCACCTCGGTTAATTTGGTCCTTATCTCTTCCTTCAACGATGAGATACCCTTCTTCTGTCAGTTTGACTACATCCCCAGTACGATAAAAACCATCGGATGTAAAAGCTTTTGCATTATGTTCTTCTACATTAAAATAACCAATGATAGTATACGGGCCCCTTGCTTGAAGTTGTCCAGTTTCTCCTACAGGAAGCTCATTGTCTTCTTCATCTACAATACGAATTTCATCATATTCTGACATCGGTTTTCCCTGTGTATGAATAATTACTTCGTCATCATCATCTAATCTCGTATAATTCACTAAACCTTCTGCCATTCCAAATACTTGCTGTAACTTACAATTAAAGGCTGGTTTAATTTGCTTAGCTATTTCTGCACTGCATTTCGCTCCACCAACTTGAATGACTTTCAACGAACTTAAATCTGCTTTTGTCCTTTTTTGCGCCTGTAACCATACAATTGCTAATGGTGGAACAAGTGAGGTAAAGTCTACTTTTTCCTTTTCTATCAATGGGAAGGCAACATCCGGGCTAGGATATTTACTAAGAATAATTTTCCCTCCGGCATAGATGACTCCAAAAACGCCTGGTGAACTCATCGTAAAATTATGTGCCACAGGTAGAACCGCTAAGAAATTCGTATCTTGACTTAGCCGACATATTTCTACGCTTTTTCGGAGGCTATAAATATATTCATCATGTGTACGCGGAATTAATTTGGGTAACCCTGTACTTCCACCTGATAATTGAAAGAATGCTAAATCACTTCCTGTAATAGCTGGAAATGATACCTGTTTATCAATATATAATTTTTCTAAGGAAGTGAACCTTTCTGTTTCCCCTGCAACAATCGTATGCTCCAGAGTTGGAATAGAGCTGTTTATTTCATTTGCTAGATTTCTATAGTCAAAGTTATCGTATACATCTGGAATGATATACGCTTTAGCTTCTGTAAATTCACAGAAATAGCTTATTTCCATTTTTCGGTGTAGTGGTAATGCAAAAATAGGTAAAGCACCTATTCGAAATAACGCGAAACAAACCTCAAAAAATTCAATTGTATTAGGTAGTTGTAGAACTACTCTATCTTCTTTCTCTATACCTAAATTCATGAATCCAACAGCTAGTTTGTTTACTCTCTCATCTAATCGTTGATAAGTAATGGATTTCTCCCCATCTGTAATCACAACACTGTCTTTTCTATCTCTAGCTTGTTTCTCTAATATTCCCCCGAAAGTTTCTCCGGTCCAGCATCCAGTTTCTTGATAATACTTTCTAAGACTTTCTGGCCAAGGCTTATACCCTTCTAGCATGATTCATTCCCTTCCTCTTCGTAAAAATCTATTCCAAATACACGTAGCATCGTTTGTAACTTCGCTGCTGTTTCGTTTTTTTCTTCTTCAGGAACTGAATCTTTTACTATCCCTGCACCTGCAAACATGCGAATCATATTTTCTTCAATTTCTGCACAACGAATCGTAATCGCCCATTCTCCATCACCATTTTTATCGCTCCAGCCAATTAACCCTGAAAAATAATCTCGATTAAAAGGTTCAAGCTGCCTAATGTTCTCCAATGCAATATCGTTAGGGGTTCCGCATATCGCTGGTGTTGGATGCAAATTTTCAGCTATTTCAATTGATTGCGTATATGGATCTTCTAAATGGCCGATGATTTCTGTTGAAAGATGCCACATTGTCTCTGTATGAATAACAGATGGTTCTTCAGGTACATGTAACTTCTTGCAAAATGGTCGTAATGCATTCAAAACAGATTGAACGACAAGCTGATGTTCATGCAAATCTTTTTCCGAATGGCGTAATTCCTGCGCTATTAAAACATCTTTTTCTGGATCTTTCTGTCTTGGACGTGATCCAGCCAAAGGATTGGAAACAACGATGCTTCCTTTTTTGGAAATTAATAATTCTGGACTAGCACCGATTAATGTTTTTTCTTTGCCTTCTTCGGATGTATTTAAAGCAAAGTTATACTTATCATGATTATGTGTAATTAAATTCTGGATAAGATGTGAAATATCGGGCTGCTTGTCTACATCTATTTGTAGAACCCTACCAAGAACCGCTTTTTCCAGCTTTCCTTCTTTAATTTCCTTCGTAATCTTCTCTACTGCTTTTGCATATTCCTTACCCGAAGGAATCGACTGTATATGTGTTGATGAGATAGTATCTGATGATAATGAGTTATCTACATTCTGGTAAACTTCTGACTGCTGAATTTCTTCTGGTATTACTAATGTCCCCTTATCTTGTTGATGAAATGGCAAAGCACCAATAACAATTGGATTTTCCATCCCATTCAATGTTCCTTTATGTAATAGGGATTCGATTCTTTTACGAAATGATAATCCTCGTTGTTCTTCCTCCGTAAGTTCCACTGCTTTTCCTTTACCTAAAATATTTTTACTAGGAAAAGATAATAAATAATCATTTGAATGATATTGATTAATTAGTTGTTGCTCTTCATTTAACGTTTCAACAGACATGTAATCCATCTCCCTTTATTTGCATCTATTGCGCACCTAACGTAGCTCCACCATCAACAACAATATTATTCATCGTAATATGACTTGCATTTTCTGATAAAAGGAATAATACTGCTTCAGTAATATCTGATGTATTTGCTATTTTTTGCAATGGAATACCTACTCGATATTGTTCAGGAATACCTTTTATTCCTTTTTCTATATCTGCTTCTTCGTTCCAAAATGCTCTCTGCATTTCTGTATCCGTTGCACCGGGTGATACGATATTACATCGAATTCCATAACTTGCCATTTCTAATCCAAGACACTTCGTAAACATAAGGGAAGCAGCTTTCGAAGCACAATAACTTGCCATGGATGTTCTCGGTACGGACGCTGCATTAGAACTAATTGTCACTATAGATCCTTGCTTGTTCTCTTTCATTCGATTACATACGGCTTTAGAAACATGAAAAACGCCCGATGTATTTACAGCAAATGTCCGCTCCCAGGCCTCATCGGAAAGTGTTGTTACTTCTCCTTGTGATAGTACTCCAGCTGCATTAACTAAAACATCTATACTTCCATAGATTCTATATACTTGATCAATAATTTCATTGACTTGTGTACTATCAGAGACATCAGCATAAAATGCTTCAACTGCTAACTTATCCTTCTCAGCTACACCTTTTATTTTGTGCAACTTTTCTTCTTGGATATCAATTCCTACCGCTACATAACCTCTCACTGCCAAAGCATGGAATACTTCATACCCCATTCCTTGCGCTGCACCAGTAACAATAGCAACTTTCTTTTCGATCAATTCACCATACCTCCTTTAATTGATAATCATTCTCAATACTATATAAAAAAATAAAGACGAATCTCAACTGGTGTTTTAAATGATAATGATTATCATTATCATATATTAAATACTTTAGAATACATCAAACTATCCGTCAACAAGGTAAAAATGCCTATAAAATTTAGCAAACATGCAATATATTATCCTCATTACAACCTCTTGAAGATTGATATAACAGTCTATAATTGTTAATTATCTTAAAAAACAGATATTTAAATATAAAAAGTTATCAATTGGGATTGATTCGTCGAAATGTAAACCCAATATGTAGTTTAGTTATTGCTATAGTTCAGTTTCTACCACTAACTAAAAATAGCGTGGAAAAAATTATTATTTTTTTCCACACTATTTTTGTTTCCATCTAATTTCCTACATTTTTATAAAAATTCGATAAAATAATCCTTTAGCCATCTGAAGATATGAAAAAGCACCCTCACCAAAATGAGAATGCTTTAGGCACTATATACGATTTACTTCATGGATGTAAAAACAGGATCCACCTTCTTTTTCACAGGGGGATTTACATCATCAGGTATTCCAGCTATATAAGGTTTACCTGTTGTACTTTGTTTAAATTCCTCTTTGGCTTTTGCAACAAGCTCTTCATTTGAAAAAAGATCATATAAAGTTAATGCCATTGTTTTCGCTGCTAAATGCATCCCTTTATAGCCAATGGAAGAACCATAAGAGGAAGTGGCTTGCCAGGTATGAGCCTGCACACCAACAGGTGCACAAGTTGTCATCACCATTCCGGTAGGTGTAATCCAACTTACATCTCCGACATCCGTTGAACCTCCGACTGAAGACCCTAGCAATTGCTTATTATTCGCCATATGTGTCGGAAGTAAATCATCTGTTTGATCATGTAACTGTTTTTTCGACATCTTGACAATCTCTGGATTAATACTTTTTAACAATTGAGTTGCAAATGTTTCTTCTTCTTTTGTAAATGATATTTCCGATTGCATCATATTTTCGTACATTATGTCATTTAATGTTTCATTTGGAAGTGTTTCGTAAGCAAATGCTAAGATGGTTGATTTCACTTCTGTTTCCGTCATTAACACTGCTCCATCAGCAATCTTTTTTACTCTTTTTAACATATCATTCACTTGTTCTTTCGTAGCAGCTCGTAAATAGTACCAAACCTTTGCTTGATCAGGTACAACATTTGGAGCTAGTCCACCATTTGTTATAACATAATGTATTCGTGATCCATCTAAAACATGTTCTCGCATATAATTTGTACCGACATTCATTAACTCTACAGCATCAAGAGCACTTCTTCCGGCATGAGGTGCTGCAGCAGCATGTGCTGTTATTCCTGTAAATTCAAACTCAATGGAAACCATCGCCTGCATACTTTGATTCACTGTAAAATTGGATGTACCTGGATGCCAAGTCAAACAACAATCTAAATCATCGAATACACCCTCTCTTGCCATATATGTTTTACCTGACAGTACCTCCTCTGCTGGACAACCATAATAACGTACGGTTCCTTTGATATTTTCTTTTTTCATATACTCCTTTAATGCAATTACTGCTTCAACACCAGCTGTTCCTAATAAATGATGACCACATCCATGCCCTGGTCCATCAGCTACAATTTCTTCCCTTGTCGGTGATACCGTTTGTGATAATCCTGGTAACGCATCAAATTCCCCAAGTATACCAATAATTGGTGAGCCATTTCCGTATTCTGCTACAAATGCTGTAGGAATCCCACCAATATTAGGTTGAATATGGAAATTTTCTTTTTCTAAAGTATCGATTTGTAGCTGGCTTGCATAGTCCTCATCATAAGCTAATTGTGGATTCTCCCAGATATTTTTCGCTATGTCCGTAAAAATTCCCTCATTTGTATTTATCCAATCTAAAATCTCTTTTTTACTCATGAAACAGCCTCCTAAAATTATGCTACTTTATTTTTAAATTTCTTTTTCTCAATTAAAAGTACGATAGAAACAGTGCAAATGATGCATAACAGTCCTTTAATTAACGTTGGTATAGAGAGTAGATATAGCAATAAAGCAATCGAAATTGCTATCCCCCCATATAGTGGTTTTTTCAATGCGAATTGTGCAAATATCCCACCAAATATAGAAGGTACAATATAGGGAAACACGGATTTCAAAGACTCGGGAATAATTGAAAGGACATAGGATCCTCCTAAAATAATCATAATTAAAAATATTAAATTTACAATGGAAGCAGCACCAATTGCTAATGCAGCTGCAATTTCTCCTTTTTTAGAACCAGGATCCGTTCCTATTGCATTCTGTGCAGCAGCTGCTGATGGCAAACACATATTTGCGATGTTTCCACTAAGAAATGCCATATATGTTCCCGATACTCCAAGTGTTGGATAATATGAAATTGGTTCGACAAACCAAATTACTCCTACTACAGATGCATATGCCAAAAATCCAGTTAATATTGATTGCCATCCAGGATGATAACCAAGATAAAATGATAAAGTAAAAGGTAAGCTAATGGTTAGTAGGATTACAGTCCAAATGGTTATCCTACCCCAAAAATGAGATCGTTGGTGAAAGATTGACATACTTAATGCCATGGCTGAATTTTCCTCTTCCGTTTCTATGACTCTTCTACTTACTTCCATTCAAAATCATCTCCTCTTTCATCTAAATTACAACATCATATAACTGACAGACAGCCCAACAATAATTGATATTCCTAAGGAGTATTCATTTAACCAATTGAGTTTCTTGAATTTGTTAGCAATTAAAGAGACAAGAATCATCGCGATACCTGATGCAAAAATAACAGCTGCACTCATCACTCCTTTTGCCATTTCATCCATCACAAAATTACTAAAAATACCTAACATAGCTGCTGTCGAGAGGATAATCATGATTGGAAATTCCTTATTTTTATTCTTACTAACAATTTTTGTTTGCATTTTTCCAAGTGACTTTGTAAATAGTGTAACAACTAATAACCAGCCGATACCACCTAAGCATAATACCCACACTACTAATGTAAATACCTCATTGGTAAAGGCTGATGTCCCTAGCTCAACACCTGCAGATGAAGATGCAAGCTGAGCTCCTGTAGCCTCAATCCCTGCGGAGCCAATTATACCGATTCGCATTAAGGTAAGTGGCTCTCCTAGTAAAGCAATTAATGATATTGCAACAATAATAATACCTAATGAAGGACCAATTGCATTTATCGCTCCAACTTTAAGTGCACTCTTAGCTTCCTCTTTCGTCATTCCTACACTAGGACTCGTTTTTAATGCTAATAAAATGAATTTTATTCCTTGAAAAGCTACCACACTAATAACTAATAAAGCGAACAACCATACTATAGGACTATTTGCAAATATCATTGTTGCTTCCACTATAACTCCTCCTTTTTCTAGATATAATTAATTAAAGATAATAGTCTAGTAATTTAGTATTATCTAAAGATTCAATTATTTTATTTTATACTTATACATTAAAAAGGATTTCCTATAATACTGCAATTACTTTGTTAGATTTTCTAACAATAAAATTTTTAATTAAAAATGAGAATCTACCAACCTACAGTTTTGCTACCACATTTTATCGTTGATGAAAATGTGCATTAATCTGACCACGAAGCATCTCTTCCTTAACTTTTTGCTTGTTTTTCTTTTTCAGCATATTATGTTTTATTTCTTTCGTTTGTACACCTTCTTCTCGCTGCTCTGCAATATTCATCAGTGTCTCAATATCAGAGAAGGAGTATTTTCTTGTACCATTTTTCGATCTATCTGGGTAAATTAATCCGCACTCTTCATAATAACGAATTTGCCGTACAGAAAGACCAGTTAATTCATTCACAATCCCAATGGTAATGACTTTTTTATGTTTATATGAGGTCATACTTTTCCTCCTCCATCCATTTGTCATCGACTTTAATTACAAAATTCTCCTTTTATTGTTATATCTCTACATTATATCAAGTATTTTTCTCTACATATGTTAAATCATTAAAAAGGGGTCATTATACATAAATATAAAACAATGTAAATTGAAAATATAACCTTTGTCATGAGGCTAAAACCCTCATAAAAACCTCCCAACTAAAAGTTGGAAGGTTCAGATGTTATCAATATTGTATTGTTTCCTATATCAGTAGAATGTCAAATTATTAACTTAAAGAACTAGAATGAAAGTTCAGATTCAAAAAGTATTACATATTTATCCCAACATAGATTTTATCTTCATAAATCTAGCTAGTAAAGCTATATTATACTAATTAATTATATTTATGAAATAGAATTCAATTCAACCTAATACTGGACTTGTAATTCTTTTACACCAAATTCTATTGCTTCATCCACATCTGACATATATACATCTAAGTCTCCTTCTGAAACAGCACTTCCCCTATCTTCACAAGTAAATGTATTATCAAAATATGGTATATATACTTTAGTTCCAAATGACATTGATTCTGGACAAGCGATAGTTTGTCCCTCTTGCACTTCTGTACCTGATGCGGTAATACCATAGGCTGGATCACCAGGTTCTTTCCCGGTAGATTCATAGCCTGCTGTATAAGCAGTTACATTGAATTTCTCTCCTTTTGCATCTGGAATCGTAATCGACTGACCAGCAAAAATAATATCCGGATTTGTTATGGATGTATTAAACTCTAATAATGTTGCAACATCAACATTATGTTCCTTTGAGATTTCGGATAGAACATCTCCCGATTGCACCGTATAGTTACTGCTTGCATGTGCTTCGTTTGAAAATAGTACTAATCCTAATGTAATAGTTAGTAGTGTGAGTGATGCTAAATACTTAATGATAAAAACCTCCTATGTGTTTATGTTTATATTTTTTTCTAATATAAATTACGCATAGGAGACTACTTCTTTTAGCCGGCGTTAATAGAATGAAATAAAGATGTAAAGGTAGACAAATCCATCATCTTTATTTGTTATAGCATAGAAAAAGGTCTGTGAAATTAAATCACAGACCTTTTCATATCAACTTTGTTTCTATTATGAAGGTATCATCATAGGCTCTTCGCTCTTTAAACCGAGTGCCTGTTCAATAGATACCTCAATCTTTTTATATAACTCTGGATTCTCAGAAAGTGCTATACCATATGAAGGTATCATCTCTTTGATTTTTGGTTCCCATTCTTGCAAATGTTCAGGGAAACATTTTTTTATTACTTCTAGCATCACATGTACTGCAGTAGAAGCCCCTGGGGAAGCACCTAGTAAAGCTGCCACGGACCCATCCTCACCACAAACAACTTCTGTTCCAAATTGCAGTGTACCTTTGCCTCCATCTTCTGTATCTTTAATTACTTGGACACGCTGGCCAGCTATAACCACATCCCAATCTTTACTTTGTGCATTTGGAATAAACTCCCTCAATTCTTCCATACGCTTTTCATTAGATAAGACAACTTGTTGAACAAGGTATTTTGTTAGCGGCAATTCCTTCATTCCAGCAGAAAGCATGGTAAAAAGGTTATCCGACTTAACAGAATGTATTAAATCAAATAAGGACCCTGTTTTTAGAAACTTTGGCGAAAAACCTGCAAAAGGGCCAAATAGTAATGATTTTTCCCCTTCAATAAACCGCGTATCGAGATGCGGAACAGACATTGGCGGTGCCCCCACTTTAGCTTTACCATAGACCTTAGCATGGTGCTGCTCGATTACGTCGGGATTATTACATACCATAAATAATCCACTAACTGGGAAGCCTCCGATATGCTTGGATTCTTTAATACCCGTTTTTTGAAGTAATGGTAAACTTCCTCCTCCAGCACCGATAAAGACGAATTTAGCAGTATGATATTCAATCTTTTCATCCTTCATATCATGAACTTTTACTTCCCATAACCCTTCACTATTTCGTTTAATATCTTCTACACTATGATTGTAATTCACATCAATTTCTGTTCGATCTAATTCTTGAAACAAAAGACGTGTTAGAGCACCGAAATTAACATCCGTTCCAGAATCAATTTTTGTCGCTGCAATAGGTTCATTTGTGTCTCGATCATTCATAATCAGTGGCATCCACTCTTTTAGCATTTCTTTATCATCTGTGAACTCCATCCCTTTAAATAATGGATGATTCACCAGCGCTTTGAAGCGCTTTCTAAGGAAATTCACATTATTCTCACCTTGTACTAAGCTTATATGTGGTAATGCTCTGATAAACTCTTCAGGATTGCGTATCAACTTACGGTTTACAAGATAAGACCAAAACTGTCTCGAAAGTTGAAACTGTTCATTGATGTTCACCGCTTTATTGATATCGATGGATCCATCTTTTTTTTCGGAAGTATAGTTAAGCTCACATAATGCCGAATGCCCTGTACCAGCATTATTCCATTCATTGGAGCTTTCTTCTCCAGGATTTTCGAGCTTCTCAAATACTCTAATTTCTAAATCTGGTGATAGTTCTTTCAGAAGAGATCCTAATGTAGCACTCATAATTCCAGCACCAATTAAGATAACGTCTGCTTGCGTATGTTTGTTACTCATTTTATCCGTCCTTATCCCCCAAAATTTTAAAACTTAAATAAAACATTAACCCCTTATACCTCCATTATAAACCTATTATTAAAATTTTTTAATATATATGGAGTAAATATAATATTCAGATTTATAAGAATGAATAAAATCCCCTTGTCTACCGTAAAAATTCTAATTTCACTTTCATTAGTAAATAATTTTTTGGACAAAACTCACGAATTTAAAAAGCCCCTAGAAAACAACTAATGTTAAGTGTTTTCCGGGACTTCTAAGTTAATAGTTTTCCCATGCCTTTTCATATATTTGAATCAAGTGTGGATCAATTAGTGTATTTGCTTTTAACTCAAAATTCGGTATCTCTTGATCTTCATCCTTGCCAAACGCAGTTAGTGCTGACATCATATCATTAGTTAGGAAACTTGTAGAAACGGGTATTTCCATTGTATCTAAATCAATTTCCTCACGACTTGCCATGACAAATCCCCAGTTTCCAAAACTCGGTACATCTATATGCAAATTCTCCGTATTCAAATCAGTTGAACTAATCGTCTCTGAAATCGTCCAATATACTTCTCTAGCGAAGACTGGACTTGTCGCTTGAACCATAATCATTCCCTCAGGTTTTAAGTGATTGCGTACTAAGGAGTAAAATTCCTTTGTGTACAACTTATTTAGACTTTCATTATTTGGATCAGGCAAATCAACAAGAATAACATCATACCATTCCGATGTATCTTCTAAAAATTGAAAGGCGTCCATGTTTTTCACTTGTACATTTTCATCCATTAAAGCCCCTTCATTAATCTTTAACAAATGTCGATTTGTATTTGCCAACTCCACAACTGCTGGATCTAAGTCAACGAGAGTTATCTGTTTCACATCTTCATACTTTAAAACTTCCTTAGCCGCAATCCCATCGCCACCACCAAGGATAAGGACATTCTCTGGATTATCTACATTTGCCATTGCCGGATGGACGAGTACTTCATGGTAGCGATGTTGATCGACCGAGCTAAATTGCAAAGATCCATCCAAATAAAGTCGGATATCTTCTTCATCATGTGTAACTGTGATTTTTTGATAACTACTCTCTTCCATATGAATAATTGGATCTTGGTACAATTTTTGTTCAAAAGTAAACGCCATTTCTTCACCGAAGAACAACCCTACAATTAACAACACACCAATACCCACTCCAATTACAGCATGTACGATAAAATGCCGAATCTCTTTTCTGAACAGCCATAAGACGATTAATGCAACTGTTAAATTAATCAACCCAACTAAAAATGCTGTTTTGACCATACCAAAATAAGGACGGAATAAGAAGACAAATAATACCCCTCCAATTAAGCCTCCAGCATAATCAGAAAATAACACACGAGCCGTACTTTTATTTAATGTCACACCAATTTCATTTGCTTTACGAATTAAAATGGGTAATTCAACACCTGTTAAGGCACCGACAATTAACGTTATAGAATATAAGTAAAAAGCATCCGTTCCGGCTGGCGCAAAGGCGGTAATACCAAACATAATAAAACTAGAAAAACCACCAATGAGGGCTACACAAAATTCAATCCAAATAAATTTAATGATTAAGTTCCGCATAAACTTCTCACTTAAACTAGCACCTATTCCCATACCAGTTAAGAATAAGGAAATAGTTAGTGTATATTGTTTAACACCATCGCCTAAAATGTACGAACCTAACGCTCCAAATAAAACCTCGAAAATAATACCACAAATGGAAACAATTCCCGAGGACCAATAAATAATCTTACTTTGTCTAACTGCTTTCTCATTCAACATTCATCCACTCCACACCAGAAAAACAATAAAATAATAAACAGCCAAGCAAATACCTGGCTGCGATTTTTCTTATTTTTATGTAATCGATGCCCCGATTACAAACGCTAAGCCAATAGATACTCCTACTGACATAACTCCAACGGCAATATTGTTCTTCTTTAGCTCTTCTTCTACTGAGAAATTTCTTGTGAATAGATCGAATAGCCAATATGCTATCATTTGTAGTACCACACCAACAATACCCCAAATGATCGTATCGGTAAATCTACCACTATTATAGATTGCAAATGATAGAATAATACAGATTCCTACAATCTTTCCAATAACAGATAACGCAACTGCTATATTTCCATTTTTTACTTCTTCCATGTCCTTATATTTACGGGTCATGTTCTCAAATATAAATAAACCAGCTAAAACAATAATTATTGCGATAACAAAATAAACTAATGTAGATATGAACAATTCCATATAATCACCTTCCTTTTATTTACCTGTTCCTGGTCCGCCACCTCTAAATGTCGTATTTCCACGGCCAATGCCTCCAGAACCTCCATAGCTTCCCATACCAGAATAGTCCCCATTCGAACTACGATTCCAATTGTTTCCGAACATACTATCTAACAAGCGGATGGAAAAATATGTACCTAAAAAGCTTGGAGAATAATTTCTCCTTACAAATTCCTCACCAGCGACTTCAATTAACAATACTTCTTGGTCCGCTTCGTTTTTACGTAAGGTCACAAAGAAATCATTAAAAATAATGATCTGCTGATCATCCTTCACTTCACTAATCTCTTCCGTTTGGAACGCATTAGAAAGTAGAAGACTTAGCTCTGACAAAGTAAACCTGGTTGTTGCATAAACTTCCGAATTACTCGAGTCACCTTCTATAGTTGTCATCAGCGGAAATGCGTCTTCAATAACATCGTCAATTTCAACATTTTCGTTAGCAGCATTTTCAATTATTTGCTTGATTTCTTGTTTCTGTGGTTCTTCTGGGATATCCGCTGCCATGATTGTCTCATCCTCTGAAGAACACGCTGCTAACAGGATTAACAATAATATCCCTATACATAACACCCATCTTTTACACAAATCAATCCCCCTCCACCTTTAAGAAAGGGCAGCTATTAAAGCACTGCCCTTTTCTAGAACAACTTACTCTTTATTCATTTTGGCTTTTAATGCTGCTAACTCATCGTCAACACCATTCTGTTTATTTAATTCCTCAAACTCATCATCCAAGGATCGGCTTTGGTAAGACATTGCATCACTTGTCTCCGCTTCAGCCTCATAACGCATAACTTTCTCTTCCATTCGTTCAAATCCTTGTTTAGAACTATCACTACCAATAGAAGACATTGTACGATTAATTTTTGTTCTAGTTTTAGCTGATTCTGCACGCGCTTTTAAAGAATCCTTTTTCAATTGCATTTCTTGGTATTCCTTTTTCATTTCATCTAACTTGGATTTAAGAACTTCAGAATCATTTTTCGCTGTTGTCCAAGACTCATTCAAGCTAGTTGCAGTTGCTTCATGCTCTTTCTTATCTTGAAGCGCACGTCGAGCTAAATCATCATTTCCCGCTTCAATTGCTTGCTCAGCTTGTTTCTGACGTTTTTCCATCATAGACTTCGCATCATCAGCTTTGCGCTTCAACATTTTTTCATTGGATATTTGTTTTGCAACAGCAGTTTCTACTTCACGTATATCCTCTGCCATATCACGCATGTATTGATCCAACATTTTCACCGGGTCTTCTGCTTTATCAAGAGCAGAATTCAACTCTGAACTTACCACTGTCTTTACTCGATTAAAAAACTTAAACATATTACTCTCTCCTTCAAATTATATTCAATTTGTATTCATTTTTGTAGTCGTTATGCTATACGAAATAACTCATCGTTATGTTTCATTTATTTTACAATGAACCAGCCATAATTTTAATTTCATAGGATTCGATTGGATAGCCTACGCTTACTTCTACTTCAGATCCCCATACTTCTAAACTGATAAAATTTTCTTCATCTGCATCTGTATACTCTGCATATTCTACTTCAGATCCTTGTAAATTAGCACTTCTTCCTTCACCGATTATTCTAGCAGTACCAGCTTCATCAAAATAGTATTTATTCCCATCATGGCTAAGCTCTTTTGGAAATGGCTTAGAAACAGGCAACGTAACTTTTTTATAAATTCCTAATTCCAATTCATCATCCATTTCTGCTGCTAACCAAATTGTATTCTTTCCTTCTAGTAGTTGATAACTATACCATTCATAATTTCCAGATCGATATGTTATTTTCCCAACAACTTCATAATCGACTAAATCATAAGTTACAATGTCTCCAACTTTTATCGTCAATACATCTCTTTCTTTTGGTGCAGGTTCATTTTTCTTGCTTTTAGAAAAAATCCTCGAGAATATCCCCACATTTTCACCCCACATATCTATTCATTATCACTATTTATAAAAATTATATGAACTTTAATCCTATTATAATTCTAACTGATTGACCTAAAAAATAAAAATTTAAAGATACCTGTAGATCAAATTACTTATATTCAATCCCGTGTTTATCCTTCTTTATTCCTCCACAACTTAACCTGGAAAAATTGCATAAACAAAATAATCGGTTTATACTCATCTATATACTGGTCGTAAAATAATTATGTAAGGGGAAATTCATCACATGGATGTACTGGGAAGACATATCATTGCTGAATTGTGGGAGTGCAATTTAGATAAATTAAACAATATCGATTTTATTCGAGATACATTTATAAAGGCAGCAGTCATAGCCGGTGCAGAAATACGTGAAGTTGTATTTCATCCATTCGCACCATATGGGATAAGCGGTGTTGTTATTATCTCTGAATCCCATTTAACCATCCATAGTTTCCCAGAACATGGTTATGCAAGTATTGATGTCTATACATGCGGAGATAAAGTAGATCCGAATATTGCAGTAAAATATATTGCAGATGCTCTTGAATCGAGTTTAGGGGAATTTAGAGAAATTCCACGAGGGATGGGGCCAGTGAAGCCGAAACCAGTACAAAAAATAAAGTGAAAATAAGTAATACGGCTTCTGTACTTCCCCACATTAAACGAGCCTTATAACCCAATATATCCTTGTTTTATTGCTACCGATACGGCTTCTGATCGTGAATTAACACCTAATTTATTATAAATATTTGTTAAGCGCGACTTCACTGTTCTTTCCGCTATACCTAACTCAAAAGCAATTTCTTTGTTTCTATATCCCTTAGCAACTTTAGTGATTATATAAATTTCCTTTTTTGATAATTGTTGATTATTCATTGTGTCATTATTAATACTAAATGAAGCATCATTTATATGCAGTAATTTTTCCATAATCTCTGGTTGGATTAATGTTTCACCTCTAACTGCTGATTCTATCGTTCTATATAAATTATATCTATCCGTATCCTTTAATAAGTATCCTCTAGCGCCTGCCTTCAATCCTTTAATCATTAAATTATCCTCATTATATGTAGTTAATATAATAATCGGAATCTCAAGCTTTCTTGTTTTAATTTGATCCATGGTTTCCAATCCACTCATAATTGGCATTTTTAAATCTAGTAAAATAACATCTGGCAATTCATATTCTAAAAAATCTAAAGCTTTCTTCCCATTTTGCGCTTCTCCTATAACTTCAAATGATTCATTTGCTTCAAGAATTAATTTCAATCCTTCTCTCACTAGAAGATGATCATCAACGATAAGTAACTTAGTCTTCATTCTCTGCTCCTTTTTCAACAGGTACCTCTATCTTTAAACTCGTGCCATTTTTTGGTTCACTATTGATTCGTATAGATCCATTTAAAATACGTACACGCTCTCTTATTCCAATTAAACCATAATGGCCATTAATTTCTCCAATAGAATGAACATTAAATCCTCTACCATTATCTGATATGTTGACAAACAATACTTTATCTCTTAAAGCAACTTCTATTTCTACTTTACTTGCTTGTGCATGTTTCGCAATATTTATTAGGCATTCACTTAAAATATAAGATAAATGTTGTTTTATCAAAGAAGATAGCGCAGGAAGTACTTCAATCTTTTTATGTACTTGTATAGATGTTGCTTGTTCAAATCGAATGATTTCTTCTTCTACATCCATGACAAAGGTTGATTCTGAAATAGAATTAGTACGTAAATCATCAATTACTTCCCTTGCATCCTTTAAGGTTAATCTAGCTTCCTTCATGGATCCTTTTATTATGTAATGACATTTTTCATAATTCCCATTTTCTAAATGTATATCAACTGCTTCAAGTTTCATGATTAACCCAACAAGGCCTTGAGCTAAAGTATCATGCAAATCTCTAGCCACTCTTTTTCTTTCATTTTTTATGCTTAGTTCTTCAATAGTTTGATTAGCAGTCTCCAATTCTTGTATATAATATTCCATGCGCATCCAAGCTTTCTCTTCTTTTATATAAAGTATCGCATAAAATACTGTAATACCAACAATCGAAAATAAAATTGGGATGAAAATTACCAATTCTTGTATACCATAATTAATAATGATAGCTACTGTAAACGGTATATATAACAATAAAACCAGTAAAAACACTTTAAATGACTGCCCAAAAAAGATAATACTTTCAGCGATTAATAGCGGTAATAACCCAATTAAAATAACGGGGGATCCATGTGGCATTATAGATGCAGTAATAAAGATAATAGAGGATTGCAATAGAAAGTAATATGCACTTTTCTTATATTTAAATCGATATGAAAATCTATATAATACAATATGTAGGACAATTAATAATATGGAAACTATGGATGCAACAACCGAGACATTCTCTAAAAATTGTAACAAGGTAGCAGCAATAAAAACAAATACAATCCAAAATACCATTCTAATTCGATAAACATGTAGATTAACCATATGTTCTTCTTTATAAGGAATACGGTTACTTCTCAGTCTTAACAATGCAGAACCTCCCAGAAGTTTAAGTGTACAGAAGATAAGTCAATAATATAGCAAGTTTATCAAAAACCTAAAGGATAGTATATTTTAATAAATAAAATAACCCTACAAAATGATGTAAGGTTATTTATTCTGAAATAATTACTTCTTTTATGAGTTATCTTCACTCTCGTCAGATATAATAGGTTGACTTGATATTTTTATAGATTCAGATGGACATTCTTCATAAGCATCTTCTAAATCGTCTACTAGTTCATCTGGGATTTGACATATTCCTTTGTTTTCATCTAAGAAAACATATGCAACGCCTTCCTCATCAAAATCAAAAATTTCTGGAGCAACTTCACCGCAAGCCCCACAAGCTAAACATGTCTCTTGATTCACCTTTGTGTATTTTGCTGTCATAATCTCCTCCTAAAAATTAAGATATTGATCCCATTAAACTTGTACTGTGTTTTGGTTGGACACGAGATTTTGGATCTAAACATACTTTAGCATTACTTACTGCAGTTGCTACTTCTCCAAACCCAGTAGCTATTAAATTTATTTTTCCATCATAAGTACATATATCTCCAGCCGCATATATTCCTTCCAAATTTGTTTCAAATTTAGAATTTACTACAATTGAATTTTTTTCTATTTCAAGGTTCCACTGTTTAATAGGGCCTAGTTTTGATATAAATCCATAATTAACTAGAACATCATCCACTTCTACTTCCACAGTACTACTACCTTTTGTTTCTTCGAGAATCACCTTTTCTAAAGATTGTTGCCCTTTAAATTCTAATGGAATATACGGTGTAACTAACTCTACACTTGATTCATATAATTTTTTCACACTGTGTTCATGTGCACGAAATTCATTACGGCGATGAACGAGCGTCACATTACTAGCAATGGATTCGAGCATTAACGCCCAGTCAACAGCTGAATCACCACCACCAAAAATCATCACCTTTTTATTTAAGAAGCGATTCATGTCTTTTACAAAATAATGAATATTTTTGTTTTCTTCATACGTTGCCACATCAACTGGCAATTTTCTAGGCTCAAAAGCACCGTTTCCAGCAGTAATGATAATAGATTTAGTATAATGAGTCTCTGTATCTGTTTGGATGACTATAACTCCATCTTTTTTTTGTACTTGTAACACAGTTTGTCCTAAACAAATTTCAACTTTATCTTGAAAAATATTCATTTGTTCTTCTAAGTTATCGACTAGTTTTTGACCTGATACTTTCGGAAATCCTGCAATATCATAAATATACTTCTCGGGATATAGTGCAGCGAGCTGTCCTCCTATTTGAGGTAAGCTCTCGATTACTTTCACATTAATATCTCTCATACCTGCATAAAATGCACCAAACATTCCAACAGGTCCACCGCCAATAATTGTCATATCAACTACTTCGTTATTCATGTCTGTCCTCCTGTATTTCCAATAAAGGGAATATACTTTTATCTACTGTTATAAATTAGCCTTTTGCTTAATATTTAATACAATTTAAAAAGATATTGGTAAGGAGGACAATCCTTGTGCTGCCAACTTAAATTGCCATTGCACATTCTCACGAGGAACATTTAATTTCATGTCTGGCAATCGTTTTAATAAAGTAGTAAAAGCAATATCTCCCTCAATACGTGCAAGAGGTGCTCCTAAACACATATGAACTCCATGTCCAAATGCTACATGTCGTTTGATATCACGTGTGACATTTAGATCTTCAGAACTTGAAAAGACTTTCTCATCACGATTCGCTGATTTCAACAACGGAAAGACAATATCTCCCTTTTTAATATTTTGTCCACCAAGTACTGTATCTTTAATAACATATCTTGGGCCAGCAGTAGTAGAAGGACCATGAAAACGTAATAATTCCTCTACAGCTTTAGGCACGAGACTAAGGTCATTTTTTAAGATTTCTAGTTGTTTAGGATTATCCAATAACATCAATGTACCTGTAGAAATTAAATTTGAGGTAGTTTCATGCCCTGCAAATATTAATAATTGAACCAACGATAGAAGTTCTTTTTCGTGTAGTTTATCTCCACCATCTTCTATTGCTACTAGTTCACTTATCAAATCATCTTTAGGTTGTTTACGCCTTTCTTCAATTAATTGTTTAAAATAATCACCAAAGTCATCTAAGCTTTTTGATACTTCTTCATCTAATCTTCCTAATCCAAGACCATTAGCTATAGACTCAGACCAATGATAAATTTGTTCTTGATCAGAATTTGGAACCCCAATCATTTCCGAAATAACAATAATCGGAAGTTTATAAGCAAAATCTTGAACAATATCCATTTCACTTTTTTCTTGTACTTCATCAATTAAGTCATCAGCAATTCCTTGTACCTTTGGTCGTAAACTTTCCATATATCTAGGTGTAAATCCCTTTGAAACTAATCTACGTAGACGACGATGGTCTGGTTCATCTATTGCATTTAAAGAATTTGCAAGGAATAAATTTGAGTTTGGGTTATCGGAACTATTTGTCAATTCACTTCTTGTGTTACTACCTTTATTAATCGTAGATGGGTCTACACAGAAGGTATCTTGATCTTTTAAAACGGTTTTCACTTCATCCATTTGAGTCGCAATCCAAGTTTGATTATCAGTATTTCCAATTTGCATTGGAATCGGCCTTACTGGTCCATTTTCTCGCAATTCGTTAAAAACGAGAAAAGGATCTTTTTCACTTTTTCCACTTAATACTTTTAAAATCTCTTGTTCAGGAATTGCTTCTTGTGAATACATTAAATATCATCCTTTCATAAATATAGAAAGTATCTTTAACATATTAGATTTTATCAACTATACTAGCAATATAAAACGTACAAACGGGCATAATTATCATTGCCTTTAATACCTAATTTTTTCCATAAAAAAATCTATATCTAGTATATTTTAGCTATTATTAATTGAACCTTTGAGATTAATCAGCAATTCAAATAGGATATTTAAAGTTAATTGAGTAGGAGGCCAGTCATTAATTTGACTAGCCTCCCCCTCTCTCACCACAACAGCGTACGGTTTCGTACTGGGCGGTTCAGTAAATACAGTCTTGAAACTGCTTATATTTGCTTCGTTTACCCGTCCAGCTATGCTCTCTAAATTTATTCGTTTGATTTCGCATCTCTACTTGAATATAATATAAGCGATACTCTTATTTTCTGCACTATGCTTTCACGACTACTTCTAAGTTCAGACAGATATCTATTTACTGTTCAGTCCTTCTTTTTTGCTCTCACAAACTGTCTTCACTACTACGACTTCTGCTGACTTCTTACAATTCATCCTATTGTCACCAATAGAATTGTAAAGGTTTGTTTTCATTCAACTCGCACATCATCCTTATAAGACCTCCCACGGTAAAGCGTAACAACTTTCACTCCATGTCACCTCTTGATTTACAACACACACTTTTGGACAGTTTTTAGGCTTTGATTAGTTTTGCAATCTTATCCGTATGTGTTGCCTTTTATCAAGTTTCTTTTCGTAGGTGCAGAGCTTTGCTTTAGGCTTCCTTAAGATTCCTTGTCACCAAGGACATCCTTGCCATCAGCTAACACTTCTCACTGTCTAGCGTGTAGTGGACTGCACCACCTAGTTGCTACCCATGCAGGGCGCACAAAAAAACCGTTTCCCACAAATGTGAAGAACTGTTCATATTACGGTTTATTCACTTAAATTACTAATAATCTCAAGATACCCCGGTGGTCAGGGTATAAAAATCTGTATAAACCTTGTCATTATAAGGATTTTCACTTTACTTGTGTAAAAAATGTGTAAAAATTTCTAGATTGATCCTTATTTTTCACTACTTACTAAAACCATTTTTATAACTTTCAAGCTCTGATATAGAATCATATTTACCAAATATGTCTTAATTGACTTAATTAGACTGAACTATAATAGCATCAAAGGTTTTATTTAAGATGTAGAATAACTTATTTATTCTTAATCATAATTATCTTTATAAAGATCAATATATTTAAGAGCGAAGTTAAACTATTATCCTACCAATAGAAGTTCCAAGTCCTGTTTCCCAAAAGAAAGGTAGTATGACCATTACAACAAGCCAAGATATTCTCCAAATTTTATTGTTAAAACGTGCAAATTGAAGAAAGTAAAATAATCCCCATATTACAAATGAAGCTATTACCGCAAACCAAGTAACAAAATCAATCTCACCTTCACTCATACCCACCGAATAACACTAATAAATAGCTCTTAAAGAAGCTTTGATATAAAATCTAATTATTATAAAATAGTAACGATACACCACTGATTAGAATCGCTTATTCAGACAATAAATTTTAGAGGTGATTTTATTGAAATCAAAACTAGTTATTGGTTGTATAGGCTGCCTACAAAAAGCTAAGAAAAAGGTTGGATATACCATAAATTCTAATGGTTATTTAAGGACTCCAATTCCGACAACATTTGCTTATACTGAAACTTATATTCATGAATTATTCTTTGACAATTTCACCTGTCCCTATTGTTCTAGGTCCTTAACCTTCACACCTGAAATGATGGCGTTTGTTACAGATTTTCTTAAGAAACAATATCATATTGATTTTCAAACGAAACAGATTATTATAATAAACAACAAAGAGCAGACATTTAAAATCCCCAAAAACAAATCACTAATTCATGATGATATAAATGGATTGCAACTAGAGCCTCAAGAAATCTCTTGTCTCCTTAACGTCGCTAACGATATTGATAGTAAGAAGTGGACATTTTGGATTGACTCTGCTTCTTTAAATAGTCGCTATTATAGGAAAAGTAAACCTAATACAAAAGAAAAGGATATTTAAAATGGGAAAATTTATTAACTTATATGTAGATGATCTGAGAGACTGCCCAGAAGGATTTACCATAGCTCGAAATATAGATGAAGCTCTGCATTATTTAAATAATTTCAATGTTAATATACTATCACTTGATCATGATTTAGGTGAGGATAGTAAAGGAACTTGTTACCTACTGGTTATGATTTAGTAAAGATTTTTTGTGAAAAGGGACTAAGAGCTAATAAAATTTTTTTGCATACAGATAATGGAGTTGGGCGTGAGAATATGTATCATACACTAAAAGGCGCACAAAGAAGGGGATTTATAGATAAAGAATATTCTAGCAGTAATTATTTAATAAATTCCTGTAATTTACCCTATTACACTCTCACTTGTATTTTAAAACATACTCAAAGAGAGTAGTTTTATTGCTAGGAACGTTGTTATATAGGCATTTTATAAATTACTAATATTGAAAACGGGCTAATATATTTAGGATTAGATATTTTATATAATTATAATATAAAAGATTCATAATACTAATGTTTTTTTGGTAATAAATGATATAATATTACTAACTTTTACAAAAAAGGAGGTGTAAATATGAGAATAAGTGAGTACTTTAGCCTAGGTGTAAGTCAAAACGGATTAGATTTTGTCGATGTTAACTTCACTAAAGACGTTGAATTATTTATTGATCCATGTTGGATTCACACTAATGATGATGAATGGTGTATTGATGCTTCTGAAACTATTACTGACTTTTTTAATCATATACTAGAATTATATGAAAATGGTAATGATCAAGAAGCACGGGAGTTGTTTGATTATGCTCATGAACCTAATGAGATTTGCTTTGGGCTGTCTTCTAGCCAACCTGAAGGAACTGGCGCTTCTCGGGAGATGTTGAGTGAATTATTTGATGATATTCGTGAGAATAATATGATTGAAAATGGTTTAATTCAAAGGTTAGAAGATGTACATGTATTTGTAGATGGTTTTGGGCAGGATAGATTATCAGATTTGGTTACTAACATAATTAGAAAGCATTTAGTTGATTTTACAATTTATCAATGTGGGTTATGGGGTATAGAGACCAATACTGAGGAAAGACAACTCGCACATTATTGGAACCGTGAGAACCATACGTGGGAAGAATGTAATGAAAGCCCACTAGTTATCGACGGAAAAGATATTCTCCTCGTCCCTAAGTCAATAGTTGTCAAAAATTACAGGTATACTGCTGGACAATATTGCACTCATTTTGTTTTAGAACGAAGGAAACAATACCACTTAGAAAATAACACACACCTAGTAGAACGTACCCCCCGTAGAGATGGAACAATTGTTCCTAAAGTTTACAAAAAAGCAATCAGAAAAGAAGAAATAACTGATTCAGGACTAAATGAAAAGCAATACGTTAGAAGTATGACCGAAAGAAACAGAAACTTAATTCAATTATTTAGAGATGAAATCTCCAATAGGTTACTTAACCCAGAAACAACTAACAAATTAAACGATGAAACCCTTGAGGAGTATCTTGATCTTTAAATTCCACCTCTCTTTTAGAGAGGGTTTTTCTTTTTCTTAAACCAATCTCTATATGGAAGTTTCATAAGCATAGTTTCATTACTTACATATTAATAAAACAAACATTTAACTAGTAATGTTGTTTTATCAAGGATTCTATATTAAATTTTGGAAACGAAATATCTACTTTGTTTCCCATGTAAAGCGTCAAAACTTATAAGTTATGACACTGATTTGCGAGAGTTGGTATATCAATATTTTAGTTGATGTCATAACTTAGTGTCATTATTTATACTGTACTTTATCCGATCTAGAATATAATAATTCATAAAAAACGTTACTTAAATGCGTAGTATTTTTGTACTGTGCAGCGAATGATTTGTTGTTCTCTCGTTTGTCTTCTTTGAAATCATCATCCGGTAATTTTATACTATAAATATGAAAATACCTTCAATGCTGTTTTTTAACTGTCTAATCATTGTTTAAACTTAGATAAAATAAACTTCCAAAAGTAGCGGTGGAGTTCCATACTCAGTCATTCCTCCATATCTTAGTTACTTTATATGCAGACGATGTTGATCATTAAATTGTTTATCAATTTCTTGAGTTATTATACCTATACTCCTGACCGATGGATCTTCTTTATTTATATTCTTTCCTAAAAGATTAAAAGATATTGGTATTATACAAATAGTTATGTTTTTATTGACCTTAAATATTTTTGAGAATCTAATCAGTAATCCTATAAATCGAGCCTGTATAATAAAAAATCCTAGATTTTCTTTGTTTCGGTATTTTAAGGATAAATATATTGCCGAAAAAACATCTGTAATTACAATATCTAAATCGGACGATAACTTTACTTCATTAATATTTTTGTATTCACATAATTCCGTTTGAAAATGACTCGAGATATCTTTTGATATAAAATCGTAATAACCATATTTTTTAAAATAAATTATTCTTGTAGTAGACGACATAACACCTTTCTTTCTTTCCTGAAAAGAAAGAAAGGAATTTAAAGTACCACCGGAATTATATTTCTTTTGATACTCAATTGCTTTTTCTGAATTATCAATGATAGATTTTCTTTCGTAATAATGGATATTTGTATTTTTAACGGCAAAGTAGATTTTTTGTAATTCATAAATATATTCATATGTATTTGACATATAATTAAAATCATACTTATCCGTATACAACTCTATTAGTTTAGAGTTTTTTAATTTTGTTAAATACTCGAAGAATCTAGTGTCGTTGACAAAATAGCTTTCGTAGGAAAAAATTACATTTAAGCTTGCTTCTATGTTTCTAAGAGAACTACGAACAACCTCATTTAAGTTGCTTGGTTGCATGACAGGATCTGGAATGTAATAATTATTGCTAACTTTACATTTTTTATTCTTAAACGATCTTTCATACATAATAAACTGATAAGATGTTGTATCCCTTTTGTTGAACATAACCTTCCAGTCCCTTAATACTATTTCATCGAGTTCTTTATCAATTGAGAAAAAGTCTCTATTTATACTCAATATAGTTTCTATATTTGCTATAACTTTCGAAAGCTCTGCTTGAATTAGTTTAAAACCCATCCGTTTTTTTCTTTTCTCAGGGATGTAATCCACAATAAAGTAAATAATAAGGGCCAATAATATACCCATTGATGTATCATATAAAAGCTTATTATTATCTATTACCCCTCCACACCATAATTTGAGTATGGCAATAACACAACCTATAGCGATAAAGAATAACAAGTAGTTAATTTTCTCTTTCACAATAACATCCTCACATTTCTTACCGGGGACAGCCCGACTTCTAATCTTCAAACTAAATCTAAAACAGTAATAATGTATACACTTTAGTTCATTTTAGCACAAATTAACGTGATAGATTCAGACTTTGTATTGGAATTTATACTCATTTACATTAAGATTATTTAAAAGGGAAGAAGATTCTTGTTGCGCAGTAAGAGTCTACTGTGCAGTAATTGGTGCTGTTTTATAGTATATTTCTTGTTCCAAATTAGCCCCGTATAATAGAAGTAGGTTTGTTCTGTAACCTTGAATATATCATTGGTAGACTAAAGGTTGAAATGGAAGTACCCGAATACCAAATTGAATTTATTCAATCTATAGACAAGTGTAAGGAGTTTGCTGCCGAACAGAAAGAATTGAGAAAGGAGAATAGAGAATTGATCACTTAACTGTTTAAGAAAATCTGATCAAGCAATTTATAGAATATTTTAACAGTTTACTGTAAGATTATTTATAAAATTTTTTTGGAGATGAAATCATGTATGAAAAGATATTAGAACTCTTGGATGCAGGTGGAGAAACAAGAAATATTGAATTTAAAAAAAGTTATGATTGGGGAAATCCTCAACATAAAGCCAAGATAGTAAAATGTATTCTTGCTATGAGCAACACCAAAGATGGCGGTTATCTAGTATTGGGTATTGACGATGACAAACAAGGATTAGAAAAACTTTGTGGAATGGATTTAGAGCATTATCATAAAGTAAATTATGACCATATCGTGGTCGAAGTTAATAAGTTTGCTGATCCTCCTATTTCATTTCAAATGTATATGATTGAAGAGAATGATAAAAATTTTGTCTTATTTCGCATACCAGAATTTGCAGAATTACCAATACTTTGTAAAAAAAGTGGTGAACAAGGGTTAAAAGAAGGAGCAGTGTACTCTCGATCTAAGTCAAAGCCAGAATCTGCAATTATTAGATCTCAGTCTGAGATGAGAGAATTGATTGATATGGCTATAAATAAAGGAATCAAAGAATTCTATACTAGAGTCAGAGATTCTGGATTGCAAATAGCAGATGATAATTCTTCAGATAAGTATGCAGTTGAATTAGATGAAATTGAGAACCAAAATATATTTGACTCCATCAAACAAGGTGGATACTGGAGAATCGTTGTCAAACCAACACATTACAAAGAAAACAGAATAGAATCTTTATCAAAGTGTAAAGAGAGATTGTACCATAGTAAGTTAAGTTTAAGAGGATGGGATTTCCCACATTTCCGAGATTTAGAGAGTGGAAATGGATTCATACAGTCATCTGAAGATTTTGCTCAATATAAAGAGTTATTTAGATTCTTTAAAAGTGGTCAATTTATTTATTATAAAGCAATGTATGAAGAGCATATAGATGCCTCTTATAAGCAAAAAGTAAATGGAAAAGAGTTAGAAATATTAAGCACACTTCTATTATTCACTGAGATATTTGAGTTTGCTTCACGACTCTTCCAGCAGGAGGACATGGGAGATAAGGTAACTGTTCTTATTGAAGGCTTTGATCTTAAAGGACGTAAATTATTCTTTTATGATCCAGCTAGGACACTTTTCCGAGATTATATTTCCAACATCGAAGACAAAGCTAAAATAGAGGTAGAAGTAGACATTGAGAGGCTATTTTCAGAAAGTGGGAAATTGGCAATCAAAGCCGTAAATGAGCTATTTGAAAGGTTTGGTTGGGATACTGATGCCGTACAAGGACTTTTCAAAGAACAGCAGCAAAAGCTTCTAACAAGAAGAATTTGACCAATAGAGATATTTTTTGCATATTTTTGCCCCTTTCAAGCATTCAGTCATTTTGAAGGTAGCATAATTGTCTTAACAGAAACAAATGTGATACAACAAATGGATGCAAGGTGAAGCTCAGGTGTGAAAAAAGGAAAAGTAACAAAGTGTGGAACCTTTACTTTACTTGATACATACTACAGATGTAGTGGAAGTAACATGAGACTGTTTAGTCATAGGAATTAAATAAAGACCTAATTTGAATTTAATAGATTTCTACGTAAAATAAAATTAAAACAACGAAATATAAAATCCATTTTAATCTACTGGGAATCATACATAGTTGAAGTATAAGTAAAGTAATGTTATATTGATTATTAATAAATGACTCTCATTCAGTTGGAGTGCGAGTTTACTCTTAAGAGCAGCTCATTCATTTTGAATGCGTTGCTTTTTTCTATTATTTGAATATAAAAAGGAAAAAGCCATCCTAATTGTAATATCAATTAAAATGGCTTTTTCATAATGCTGATCCCCTTTGAAAGATCAATAGTACTCTATTTTAAAGATTCAAAAATATCAATCCCAGTTAGCATTAGTAAAGTGCATTTCCTTTGAGCAAATTAATTGTTGTGAACACCTTCAATTTGATCAAATTTCCGGTCATTAAAAAACTCACATAACCTCATATCAAATGCCTCAGCGACCATATAAAGAGTATTTATTTGAGGGGACTTGGTCCTTTTTTGCAATATTTCATTTAAAGTACTTTGAATGTTAAACTCATATTTCCTCTCAATTTTCTTAGCTAGGCCATAAATTGTAAGGTTATTCTGTTGACACAAATCCTTAATCCTAAATGTTATTGCTTCTGCACCATTAAAATATATAAATCTCTCATAGTTGCCTATTCCTGTTTCAAAATTAAATTCCTTTAATTCCATGGAAGGCGTATAACATCTAGAAAAGCCATTCTTTTGAGCAAAATTAATTCCCTCATCTGAAATGACTTGTTCTAATACCACTCTTTCAAACCCAACCTTTTTAGCATAACTCATTAACTCTTCTAATATTATGCTGCCAATTCCTTTTCCAGGTGGACTAACTTTTATTTTTACTACAACCAACGTATGGACTGGAGCATTATCTGATCATAATATTAGTTCAAATTCATTACTAATGAAATGCACTTTATGTTGAAGCGTTGAATTGTATATAACTTCTATTTCTGGATCATATTTTTTTATTAAACTCTCTAACGGATTTAACATACCTCTTTCAATTTTGATCCTGGTTCGTTTTCCTTCTCTCTTATAATAATTCATTAAATCGAAATAACAGTTTTTACTTTCTTCCAAATTCATTTCAATTCCTCCTTTAGTGTTTTACAACAGCTTTTTATTTTATAATCCTGTTATAACTGTTTACAGTTATATAAAATAAAAAGCTCCTCACAGATATTTCTGTGAAGAGCTTTTTTTGATAAACTAAATAAAATCAATTTCATGGTCATTACCTTCATTCTCAGTATTAGAAAAATCAGAACTATATATTTTGATTTGTATCTAAATACAAATTCTACTAAAATATTTTACCAGAATATATATTAAACTTCTATTTAATTGTTTGTTTACTTAAGCAAATATCAATCATTAAACAAAACAAATTTCATCAATTTCTTTCCCTGTTAGAGTTTGTAAATCAACGTTTGGTAATTTTTCAATGGATAAATTCATTTTAGTAGGAATGCTTAACGTAACAACAATAATATCACGTTTTTCCCAATTACGGCTTGAGATGGACCGTGCATAACTTGTTACATTCTGATATTTTAATAAATCAGAATCGGTTAAGTCTACAAGATAATATTCTTTACCATTTCTTTCAACAATGTAGGGGAATGATTGTCTCTCCCCTTCTTTTATTTTTGTACTTTTTAAAGTTAATTGGTAATAATAACACAATCGCTGCATCCATTCTACTTCTGTATGAAAGGAATTTGCAATCGCATAAAACACCTTACTTAAGAAAATCTTAATTGAGTGTCCAGTTGACAATAGTTCATTTGATTGCCCATTACTATGATTTATTGCATAATCAATAAAATCCTTATATGCATTTAAACCTTGTGAAATAATCATATAATCTTGTAATAACAAAGGAGAGTGTGCACTTATCTCAGATTTAATTTTGCCTATTGTTTTAGGTGTAGTATTTTTTCCCATAACATATAACCCATATTTCTTTTTTTCTGGTGAAATTAATAACCCTTGTATATTCATCCATTTGTCAAAGTTAAATACTTTTTTCACTTTCCTACTATCCCATATTTCCCAGTCAGTATTTGATAGTTCAGTTACAATATTATTCGCTAATAAAATATAAGGCACTTGGGATGGTTTTACATAATGATTAAACTCTCCCTCAACATTCGTATCGTGCTTTATCAAGCACTCCAATCCTGTTTCGGTCAACCGATGATACGAATATCCTTTTTTATGTTCTCTACTATTCTTAAGAATTCTCGATTTAATATATCCATTCTTACGCAATTTCCACAAGACCTTATTTACATACGTTCCTGAATTATTAAAGTGACGTTTCTTAATCTGCTCTGTTGTCATTACACGATAGTAATATAGATCTAACAAAATCGCTTGTTCAGTATTTGTTAATTTCGTGGTATAGTCATCAAGTAACACCTTAAGCTCTCCTTTCCTACATCCCTATAAAGGCTGTTTAGCGTTACGCTTTCCATTTTTTCAGAAAGCTAACACTAAACTAACCTCTAACAGACAAGTTATAAATTATCCATTACTAGATAGAAAAACATTGATACAACCAAATTCTTTTTAGTATTTATCAGAAAAAATCGTTGTAAAAATTAAGGTAAATATATCAGATTTCTAATTTAAAGATTTTTACTATAACAACCATTGAAAAAATTAAAGTAAAAATATATTTCTATTCAAAGAATTCTAATGCAATTCGCTCTCTTTCAAGTTTTTCTCTTACAGATTGAATCTTAGTTTTTTTATAAAACAAATGATCCAATTCTATTTTCAAAAATTCAATATAGTATTGATACGGAACTACATATAAATCAATTAACTCTTCGGAAGTTTCTACACCAATATTAGTAATACTTGATTCCTCCCATGTATCATCATCAATTACTTTTAATTTTCGGATTGTATCAATAAAAGGTTTATACGTATAATTATCCAAATCCCTGATAGCTTTACATTCTGCAAAACCGTGTACAATCACAAACATAACTTTATCAAAGACCACATAATTGGAATTAAAATCAAATTGCCTTGTTGTCTCTTTAGCAATATATTCAGGTAAATACATTCCTTCTTCGAGTACATATTCTCTTTTGTAACGTTTATTCCTTGTCTTTAAAACTTTAGTGAAAGGATATTTATATGTGAACTTATAATAAGGGATTGTTTTTCCATCATGTGCTTCAAAACAAAATTGTATGTCCATTTTTCCCCTCCTAATGTAAACACTCAAAACACTTAATATTACTGATCTTTTCTATAGATTTAAGTTAAAATGTAATCAACTTTTTCCCATAGAAAGGTTCATGTTTACAATATTTAATTGATTTATATTTTATCTTTAGAATGACTACGTTCTTTCTGTAAACATATTTCCTTTATCCGTAAACACCATTTCGTTATATGTGCATTTATTTAAGAAATCTGTTAGCATTTTACTGTAAACATAGGTCTTCTCAAATATTAATTTCATGCTATAATAATATTTAGATAGAATTTTTCGTTATCCTTACAAAGTTGAGAGCTTCTTTGTGAGGCTTTTTTATTATCTCAGGATTTATATAAACCGTCTTTCTTCGACCATTTTTAATCACTTTTAAAAGATGATGATCTTCTAGCTTTTCAAGCATCACTTCCCTATCTGCCCTATTTATTCGTTTTATATAATTATTTATTTCTGTTGATGATATTTTTCCATTTAAATGATGATCTTTATTAATTTCTAATAATCTACGAAAGAAAAATTGCAAATCAGCTTCCTTTACCGAATAATAATCTGTTTCAGCTACTCTTCTAAAATGTGTATAATAATATTTATACAACGTATGTGCCTTTGCTATATCTTTATCATTTAAAGCAATATTATCTAACCGATTATTGCCAATAACCTCCTCCACTATCTTAATTAAACATATAACTTTAATAACATTCCCGAATATTTTCATTAACCATTGCTGTGTTGTATAAGAAACATCTTCATAAGATTCATACAGTATTTCTTTGTAGAGATTATTAAAGTTATTCCAAGCATTTGGATCAACTGTTACAGTTCTAGCTGTATTTTCTACGTTTAACTCGAATAACTTTTTAATATTTTTATCAAATGTATCAGCTAAGCTTGGATACATTGTATTTTCCAAAGAAATTTTTTCTTTAGGATATCGATCTGGAACCACTACTAAGAATCGTTGCAACAACCCTCTTCCATCATGTTTTCTTAATCTAGTTATCTCTTGTGGTTGAGTAAACAAACATAAATTTAGAAGTGGATGTTCTAAATAAATATCATTTGTAGAACTTCTTAACTTTGAATAATTTGTACCTTCCCAGGCTTTTAAGTAAATATCTATACTATCTGCTTTATACCTTCCTTCTAAGTGATCAAACATCTCAGACGCTTCGGATGTTGCAATGGTTAAAGTTTCTTCATTTCTTTTTAATAACTCAGTTATTTTTTCCTGAGTAACATCTCCACTTATTATAAAAAAGCTTTTGTTTAATTCTGATTCAATACGCATGATGTCTTCTTTTAATTTTTTAAGCTCTTCATTTTTTGGTGAACTGTTCTTGCCTAAAGAGCTTTTACTTGAAATTAATTCTTCATATTGGCTTTTCTTCATATCTAATTCACTTAATAACTCTGGTTCTTGACTGATTGCTTTATCTATTAAATTTTTTTGATAATCTAGTAATACCTTAAATATTCTATTAATAACTGCATCTTTTTTAGATCCAGGATCACTCCCTAGTAACTGGTAGATGTTTAGATTTAGCACCCAATTTAAATTTTCGTATCTAAATTGGTATTTTTTCATAAGAAGGACTGAAAAGACAGATAATACTGCAGTTGCCGGTAAATCAATTTGAGTATTTTATTCCTTGGACAGTCCTTCCATATAATCCTTTGTCCAATCTGGAAATATATGAGTGGGGAAACTTGGCATAGTTCCTAAAGTTATAGGAACTGGATCTTTCCAATTTATTGTCACAATGAATCACCTCTATTAAGTTTTATTAAGAATCGAACTTCTTAATATAAACTATTGATACAACTAGACTTAACTTTAATTAAGAAAATTAAGAAGCTTTTTGTTTTCCAAAAATACGATAGAAATTCTCATCCAAAAACTTAGACATTTTTACTGCTTGAAACGTCCAAGTCTCGCCCTTCTTCTTTGGGTAGTAAACAAAACCATTATTCTCTACATCCAAAATTTTTCTGAACTGTGAAGGATATAAAATGTTCTCTTTTATCCATTCACTCTTTTTGTTAATTCTTTTCTCTAAATCTTTCATAGTCCAATACACTCCCTCTAATTCCTTTCTTCTTAACTCCTCAAGTTCAACTTGAGAAATTAATACTTGATCCTCTGGGATTGGAATAGATAGTTTTACATTAAGTTGTTGCATAATACTCCTCCTTTAAAGTTGAATACAAAAGTTGTAAGATATAAAACACTATCCTACAACTTTTGTGTTATGAAAATATAATAAAACACATAATTTGTGTTGTCAACTACAATCGTATTTTATAACACTGTTTTTGTGTTATATATTGATTTACAGCTTACAATCGTTTAAAATGAAAACAACATTAAATCAAAGGACGTGTATTAAATGACAACTAATAATGAATTGGGCAATTATATTAAGAAATTTAGAGGTAAGCATTCAATTAGAGAGGCCGCATCCATTGCCAATATTAGTCATAGTTATTGGTCAGATTTAGAGAGAGGTTATAGTAGGGCTTCTGGAAAACCCATAAATCCCAGTGTAGATACTATTACAAAAGTGGCTGATACACTTTATGAATTCAATAAAGATAATTTTAGTAGAAATGATTTTCTAGTAGATCTTTTAGAATTTATCGGTATTCCAGGTGATGTGAATAATCAGGAATTATATGATAATGATGAATATACTTTAATATACAGTGATAACACAGATTCTACTTTAAAAGCTGAAAGATTCAATTACCCTATTAATGATATAAAATACCATTTGATGGATGATCACTTTAATACAAAATTTTTCAATGGCATCCCTCTCAACCATGAAGAATTATTAAATTTAAAATCATTAATAGAAACTTATCTAAGGTCTTACACTAGAATTCCTTTAAATGCTTATGAAAAAATCACTTCATTAGCTGGTAGAAAAAGTGTTAAAGAAATTGAAAGAATCTATAATGTTTTAAGAGTTGCTTATTTAAATAAAAATCATATTACTTCTTTTGATTCTTTTATTCAAAATGCACTGATTGAAGAGACTGGAATTGATAACATTGATTCTAAAAAAGCATACGAAATTGCTGAATCATTATTTGAAGAATGAACTACTGAAATCATAGGTGATTTTTATGGCAAGTTTTCAGAAGCGAGGTAAAACATGGCAATACACCATTAGTAGAATGGTTAAGGGAAAGTCAAAGCCAATACGTAAAGGTGGATTTAAAACTAAAAAAGAGGCACAAATAGCAGCATCAGAAATGGAATTAGAATTACAAAAAGGCGTTACACCTAAATTAAAACCAATTTCTCTATATGATTATTTTGAGAATTGGTATAGGGTGTTTAAGTTTGATGTTACTAATAGTACGAAGACTCATTATGTTTATACTTTAAATATAATAGAGAAATATTTTGGACATACTCCTATCCAACAAATAACAAAAGAAGAATATCAAAAGTTTTTAAATTGGTTCGGGGAAACTCATGCAAAAGAAACAGCAGATAAAATAAATATTCATATTCGAGGGGCTGTAAGAGAAGCAATAGATGAAGGTATCATTCGAATTGATTTTACTAGAAATGCAAAAGTTATTGGGAAAGTACCTGCAAAAAAGAAAAGTGAAAAACACCTGAACTATCATGAAAGTCAACTTTTAATAAGCGAGCTTATAGAAAATTTATCAAACGGACTGGGATATTATTTATTACTACTAGCTATTACTACGGGGCTTCGTTATGGAGAACTGGTAGGATTAACTCATGAAGATTTTAATTTTGATAACAATACACTTCGGATTAATAAAACATGGGGTTATAGTCGTAAGATGCACATAGGTTTTGAACCAACTAAAAACCCACAGTCAGAAAGAGTAATTAGGGTTGATCATGTAACAATGAACTTATACCAAGATTTACTCAGTCGTTTGCCTAAAAATGAGTATGATTTAATTTTCTATAGCCATACTTCAAAATATAAAGTTATAAGCAATACCAATGCAAATAAATTACTTAGAAAGGTATTATTAAGCTTAGATATAAAACCTATTACAGTCCATGGTCTACGCCATACACATGCCAGCCTTTTATTATACAAAAGGAATTCTATATATTATGTAAGCGAAAGACTGGGACATGCAGATATTGAAACTACTCTTAGGGATTACGCTCATGTAATCAAAGAATTGAGAGAAGAGGATGAGTCATTGATGACAAATGCCTTTATTGAAATGTATAATTCCACATCTAGTAGTGATGCATTAACCACTATAAATAATTAATGAGAATCCATTTTGACAAATACAAAATGGATTCTTTTAATAAGTTAATTTTTCACTAATAATAACAATCACTTTATTCAACTTTTTTATGTATCATTTAAGTTAAATTTCTTTACTTCAATTTGTTTATCTCTTAAGTCTATAATTTCATCTTTAAAATATCTATTACTTATTAACTTCTTCACAACAAAAACTAAACTGTATTTTGCACGGGTAACACCCACAAAATATTTATGCGGACTGCTTAATTTTTTATTGGTGTCTTTCAAAAACTTTATTAATGGACCATTAGGGAAAATGACTACTCGTTCCATAGTCATCCCTTTACTAACACCAAAATTTAAAGCTGCATAACCTGATGTTGCAGTCCTTTTATCAAACCTTAAAACATTTGGTTGAAAAAAGCTTATATAGTCGTCTATATCTTTTTCCTTTACTTGATACACTCCCATATAATCATGTGAACCTTCTTTAATACTAATTATAGGATCTTCTGGATAGACAAGGTTTGCAAAATCAGCAATTTCTTGTATAAATCTCTTCGATTTATTACTCTTCATTATCTCCAAATTATGTGAGTCTTCTAAGGTTTCTAGATACTTAAAAATATGCTCTCCAGACTTTTTCTTGTTAGCTTTTGAGTTATGTGTTTTTAAAGTAGACTGTTTATAGTCGCCAACACAGTATACTCTAATGTTTGATTTTAAAAGAAGCTCTAATAGTTCAATGTCCCTTCCTGTTAAATCCTGTAATTCATCGATATAGATATGTGAATAAATTTCTTCAAGTCTCTTTATCACTGAACCATTTGACTTTGCATTTAAATAAACTGCGAACTCTGAAGCTTTATTAGCTTTAACATCACTATTTTTATTAAGGAAATATGACAAAGTATTTTTTTTCGAAAAATCTTTAATGCCGTACATATTTGTAAAGTCAAAAGACCTTATTCTGTTTATCTCTTTAAGAAAATAACTTTGATAAGGTTTAATTAATTCCTTTAAGAGAAATTGATACCAGGTAAGGATTTTTAAATGTTTATCAATTACTCCAACATTCTGTTTTTCATATTCTCTTTTTAGAGACTCCACTCCTTTGTTTGTAAAAGATACCATTAAAGCTTTTTTGGTTTGAAATGAGATCCCTAATGCATCTTGACAAATTCCCCACGTTTTACCAGAACCTGCACATGCCATAATTATTTTATTTTTTGATTGCATTATTAATGTAATCAGGGAATTCAACCTTCTCCTTGAAATCGAACACCCTTAACCCCCATTCAGCTTTATTGTTTTCCATAAATTTAATAACCTCTTCTCTTGATTTGTCCCTCATAGAACCACTCTTTGAGATAGCTTCCTTAAACCTTTTCAGAGTTTCTTGATCTTTTTCATTTACATCATACATACTAGGTTCTAAACTGTATAAAGATTCATTCTTTTCATAAAATACTTGGATAAAGTCGTACTTGTTTAGATAATCTCTATACTTTTGGTGAATGTTTTCTTCTATATCCCCATCATTATCAGTTACTATATTAATACTCTTTCCTACAAGAATAGCTAAATCACAGTAACGTTTAAAAGCCAAAGAATCGACAGTAATAATATCAGTTCCATCCTCAATTGGGAGCTTGCCATATCTATCAAAATATGCCCTCTGGACTATCAATTCATCAGTTGGTCCTTCAACCAATATAACCTTTTCAGCCAATAAGAATCTCACAGTATTATAACCTGGTAATTTCATAAAGAAATCCATCGTCTCTTGGTTCACTTGGTTTAGAGGTGTAATATTTCCTTCATGCAAAAGAATGATATTTTGAAGACCTATTTTATTTGCTACGAAACTACTATGTGTAGAAATGAAAACTTGTTTAGATTCTTCATTCTTGATTTTAGAGATTAATTTAGACATATTACTAAAAGATAAGTTATTTTCCGGTTCTTCAAATAAAATAAAATTAGATTTTTGAGATTCCTCATTTAACACTAGTTCCATCTTAATAAGATTTTGACTACCAAATCCTATGTCTTCAAAAGGTATTGCTTCGACATCTATAGAAACTTCATTTTTCCAAGCATCTAATACTTCTTCTTTAATTCCAAGTTTAATTTTTTTATCGTCTAAACGAACGTTTTTTTCTATTCTATCATTTAAGTTTTTTACACTTTCATTTGAATTAAAATCAAATTTCATTTTCCGATAATTTCTTGCCAAACTAGCTTTCTCTTCATCAGTCAAGTGCTCTGCTACACTTGAATTTACAAATCTATTTACTGAGTTACTGTAATCTTTCTTAGTGGTATCCAAAAGAGATACTTTAAAAGGTAAAGTTCTAAATACAACAGGATCTCCTGAAAAGTCTGTCCACTTAACTTCATAAAATTCAACTGGAATATCATATATTTCTTCAGCATCTAGCATTGTTTTAAATGCATCTGCATAAATTGAGTTAAAATTTACTGACATACGTATTCCAGGGCAATCTTCACCTAATGAATTGTTTGTCCCTTTTAATTCCGAATTAATTCCATCATCATTTAAGTATACTTCAACTATTATTTTGGGAAGTTCGTCGATGTTTTTTTGATCAAGTTTTTTTCTAAACTCATCTCTTATTTGCTGATTAAAACAAGAAGCCTTAAGCTGACGTTCGAAGGAATAGTTATTTAGTTTTCCACTTATCACTGTTTGAATTGCTTCTAACAGAGTACTCTTACCAGAGTCGTTATTACCGACAAAAATATTATAATCCGGATTTACGTGTATTACTTCGTCTTTAAACAATTTGTAATTATGTAAAAGAATCTTACTTATTTTCACGATCCACCACTCTTTCATTATGAATAGAATTTTTAAAATATATGTGAATTGGAAAAGCACGATTTAATAAAAAATCTTTGTGTAAAAAATGTGTAAAAAAAATATAAAACTAATCCTTTTCACTTGATTTCATCAAAATAAAAAAACACCCAAAAACATTGATATAGCAACGCTCATGGGTGTTTGAAGTTTCTTCAATTTTGTTCTACAAAAAGCTAAAAATACCGGTGGTCGGGGTCGAACCGACACTCCGTAAGGAACACGATTTTGAGTCGTGCGCGTCTGCCAATTCCGCCACACCGGCATATTGGAGGCGGTAACCGGATTTGAACCGGTGATAAAGGTTTTGCAGACCTCTGCCTTACCACTTGGCTATACCGCCACTACCTCTGGAGCGGAAGACGGGATTCGAACCCGCGACCCCCACCTTGGCAAGGTGGTGTTCTACCACTGAACTACTTCCGCAATGGCTGGGCCACCAGGATTCGAACCTGGGGTACACGGGATCAAAACCCGATGCCTTACCGCTTGGCTATGGCCCAATCACTATATTGAAATTTAAAAAAGGGCGACCGGTGGGGATTGAACCCACGAATGCCGGAGCCACAATCCGGTGCGTTAACCACTTCGCCACGACCGCCATATTGGCAGGGGTAGTAGGAATCGAACCCACATCAAAGGTTTTGGAGACCTTCGTTTTACCATTAAACTATACCCCTAAATATTTATTAAAAATGGTGGAGGGGGGCAGATTCGAACTGCCGAACCCGAAGGAGCGGATTTACAGTCCGCCGCGTTTAGCCACTTCGCTACCCCTCCGTAAAAATAAAAAAGTGGCTCGGGACGGAATCGAACCGCCGACACAAGGATTTTCAGTCCTCTGCTCTACCGACTGAGCTACCAAGCCATATGTTGTTTCTATAAACCAATTAATTTAGATGGCGGTCCGGACGGGACTCGAACCCGCGACCTCCTGCGTGACAGGCAGGCATTCTAACCAACTGAACTACCGGACCATTATTATTTGGTTGCGGGGGCAGGATTTGAACCTGCGACCTTTGGGTTATGAGCCCAACGAGCTACCAGACTGCTCCACCCCGCGATATGAGGAATACTATACTTTATATATGGTGGAGGATGCAGGGCTCGAACCTGCGACCCCCTGCTTGTAAGGCAGGTGCTCTCCCAGCTGAGCTAATCCTCCACATTATTATTGGTGACCCGTACGGGATTCGAACCCGTGTTACCGCCGTGAAAGGGCGGTGTCTTAACCGCTTGACCAACGGGCCATTGTGTAATGGCGGAGAGCGAGGGATTCGAACCCTCGAAGCCGCGGTAGCGGCTTACACGATTTCCAATCGTGCTCCTTCGGCCTCTCGGACAGCTCTCCATGGCTCCACAGGTAGGATTCGAACCTACGACCGATCGGTTAACAGCCGATTGCTCTACCACTGAGCTACTGTGGAATGATCCATAAATAATGATATTTATCTTTCATCGCTTGTCCTTAAAGGCAAACCCGGAAATAATAATTTAATATCGCCTGGCGGCGTCCTACTCTTGCAGGGGCAAAGCCCCAACTACCATCGGCGCTGAAGAGCTTAACTTCTGTGTTCGGCATGGGAACAGGTGTGGCCTCTTCGCTATCGCTACCAGACTTTCGTATAATATGTAGTCCAAAAAAATAAGGACAAGTTATATTATATGCATTCCTTAGACAAAATGCAACACTTTTTTTAGGATTGTACCCTAAAAACTAAATAAGAGTAACGTGACATCATTCTAAGAACTTAGATAAGTCCTCGATCAATTAGTATCCGTCAGCTGCACGTGTCGCCACGCTTCCACCTCGGACCTATCAACCTCATCGTCTCTGAGGGATCTTACTCACTCGAAGTGATGGGAAGTTTCATCTTGAGGGGGGCTTCATGCTTAGATGCTTTCAGCACTTATCCTTTCCACACGTAGCTACCCAGCCATGCTCCTGGCGGAACAACTGGTACACCAGCGGTGTGTCCATCCCGGTCCTCTCGTACTAAGGACAGCTCCTCTCAAACTTCCAACGCCCACGACGGATAGGGACCGAACTGTCTCACGACGTTCTGAACCCAGCTCGCGTACCGCTTTAATGGGCGAACAGCCCAACCCTTGGGACCGACTACAGCCCCAGGATGCGATGAGCCGACATCGAGGTGCCAAACCTCCCCGTCGATGTGAACTCTTGGGGGAGATAAGCCTGTTATCCCCGGGGTAGCTTTTATCCGTTGAGCGATGGCCCTTCCATGCGGAACCACCGGATCACTAAGCCCGACTTTCGTCCCTGCTCGACTTGTAGGTCTCGCAGTCAAGCTCCCTTCTGCCTTTACACTCTACGAATGATTTCCAACCATTCTGAGGGAACCTTTGGGCGCCTCCGTTACTCTTTGGGAGGCGACCGCCCCAGTCAAACTGCCCGCCTGACACTGTCTCCGAACCGGATTACGGTCCTGGGTTAGAATGTTCATACAGCGAGGGTGGTATCCCACGGGTGCCTCCACGTAAGCTAGCGCTCACGCTTCAAAGGCTCCCACCTATCCTGTACAAGCTGCACAAACATTCAATATCAGGCTACAGTAAAGCTCCACGGGGTCTTTCCGTCCTGTCGCGGGTAATGCGCATCTTCACGCATAGTATAATTTCACCGGGTCTCTCGTTGAGACAGTGCCCAAGTCGTTGCACCTTTCGTGCGGGTCGGAACTTACCCGACAAGGAATTTCGCTACCTTAGGACCGTTATAGTTACGGCCGCCGTTTACTGGGGCTTCGGTTCAAAGCTTCGCTCCGAAGAGCTAACTCGTCCCCTTAACCTTCCAGCACCGGGCAGGTGTCAGCCCCTATACTTCGCCTTTCGGCTTCGCAGAGACCTGTGTTTTTGCTAAACAGTCGCTTGGGCCTATTCACTGCGGCTCCTCCTTAAAAGGAGCACCCCTTCTCCCGAAGTTACGGGGTCATTTTGCCGAGTTCCTTAACGAGAGTTCTCCCGCTCACCTTAGGATTCTCTCCTCGCCTACCTGTGTCGGTTTGCGGTACGGGCACCTATGATCTAACTAGAGGCTTTTCTTGGCAGTGTGAAATCCGGAACTTCGGTACTTTATTTCCCTCCCCATCACAGCTTGAAATTGCCAGACGGATTTGCCTATCTGACTTTCTCACTGCTTGGGCGCACACATCCATCGGTGCGCATTCCTTATCCTACTGCGTCCCCCCATCGCTCAAACAATCATGAGGTGGTACAGGAATATCTACCTGTTGTCCATCGCCTACGCCTGTCGGCCTCGGCTTAGGTCCCGACTAACCCTGAGAGGACGAGCCTTCCTCAGGAAACCTTAGGCATTCGGTGAAAGAGATTCTCACTCTTTTTTCGCTACTCATACCGGCATTCTCACTTCTAAGCGCTCCACCAGTCCTCACGGTCTGACTTCACAGCACTTAGAACGCTCTCCTACCATTGTTCGTAAGAACAATCCGCAGCTTCGGTGATACGTTTAGCCCCGGTACATTTTCGGCGCAGAGTCACTCGACCAGTGAGCTATTACGCACTCTTTAAATGGTGGCTGCTTCTAAGCCAACATCCTGGTTGTCTGGGCAACTCCACATCCTTTTCCACTTAACGTATACTTTGGGACCTTAGCTGGCGGTCTGGGCTGTTTCCCTTTCGACTATGAACCTTATCACCCATAGTCTGACTCCCAAGTTTAAGTAACTGGCATTCGGAGTTTGACTGAATTCGGTAACCCGGTAGGGGCCCCTAGTCCAATCAGTGCTCTACCTCCAGTACTCATCATCTTGAGGCTAGCCCTAAAGCTATTTCGGAGAGAACCAGCTATCTCCGTGTTCGATTGGCATTTCACCCCTACCCACACCTCATCCCCGCATTTTTCAACATACGTGGGTTCGGGCCTCCAGTCAGTGTTACCTGACCTTCACCCTGGACATGGGTAGATCACACGGTTTCGGGTCTACGACCACATACTATATCGCCCTATTCAGACTCGCTTTCGCTGCGGCTCCGTGTCTTCCACTTAACCTTGCATGGGATCGTAACTCGCCGGTCCATTCTACAAAAGGTACGCCGTCACCCATTAACGGGCTTCGACTACTTGTAGGCACACGGTTTCAGGTTCTATTTCACTCCCCTTCCGGGGTGCTTTTCACCTTTCCCTCACGGTACTGGTTCACTATCGGTCACTAGGGAGTATTTAGCCTTGGGAGATGGTCCTCCCGGATTCCGACGGAATTCCACGTGTTCCGCCGTACTCAGGATACACTCCGGAGGAAATTCTTTTTCAATTACAGGGCTGTTACCTTCTTCGGCTGATCTTTCCAGATCGATTCATTTAAAGAATTTCTTTGTAACTCCAAAGGAGTGTCCTACAACCCCAGAAAGCAAGCTTTCTGGTTTGGGCTCTTTCCGTTTCGCTCGCCGCTACTCAGGAAATCGAGGTTTCTTTCTCTTCCTCCAGGTACTGAGATGTTTCAGTTCCCCGGGTCTGCTCCCTATACCCTATGTATTGAGGTATAGGTACTGCTCCATTACGAACAGTGGGTTTCCCCATTCGGAAATCCCCGGATCAAAGTTTACTTACAACTCCCCGAGGCATATCGGTGTTAGTCCCGTCCTTCTTCAGCTCCTAGTGCCAAGGCATCCACCGTGCGCCCTTATTCACTTAACTAAGTTGTTATTTCAGTAAATAAGCGTGCTAATTTAATAGCCTTGTTTCAAAAAAGTTTCAATCCAGCTTCAGCTCCTAGTGACTAGTGTAACTTCCTTCTCCTCCGTACGATAAGTCAACATCGATTCACATACGTTCATCGTGTTTTCTTTATCTCCTTCGGTTCAGTCCAGTTCATACGTCACTGTACAGTCGCTTCAGCTTTCTACTTTTTGATGTCGTTGTTACTCTTATTTAGTTTTCAAGGTACAAAAATGGAGCCTAGCGGGATCGAACCGCTGACCTCCTGCGTGCAAGGCAGGCGCTCTCCCAGCTGAGCTAAGGCCCCATATATCTATTATGTTAGATGGTGGGCCTGAGTGGACTCGAACCACCGACCTCACGCTTATCAGGCGTGCGCTCTAACCAGCTGAGCTACAGGCCCATCTCATATACAATGTTTAAAGAGAATTACTCTCTCAAAACTGAACCAAACAACCAAGTACGATTCCGTTAATACAGTCTAGTTCCGGCGCCTATCGACTAGCAGATTTCGATTTCCATCCTACGATAAGTCAACATCGAATTACATTCGTGTTTCCTTTATCTCGTCTGGAGATCTCCAATCTGTACATCGATAAGCAAGGCGCCTGCACTTCCTATATATATCCTTAGAAAGGAGGTGATCCAGCCGCACCTTCCGATACGGCTACCTTGTTACGACTTCACCCCAATCATTAGTCCCACCTTCGGCGGCTGGCTCCAAAAGGTTACCTCACCGACTTCGGGTGTTACCAACTCTCGTGGTGTGACGGGCGGTGTGTACAAGGCCCGGGAACGTATTCACCGCGGCATGCTGATCCGCGATTACTAGCGATTCCGGCTTCATGTAGGCGAGTTGCAGCCTACAATCCGAACTGAGAATGGTTTTGTGGGATTTGCTTGACCTCGCGGGTTCGCTTCCCTTTGTTCCATCCATTGTAGCACGTGTGTAGCCCAGGTCATAAGGGGCATGATGATTTGACGTCGTCCCCACCTTCCTCCGGTTTGTCACCGGCAGTCACCTTAGAGTGCCCAACTGAATGCTGGCAACTAAGATCAAGGGTTGCGCTCGTTGCGGGACTTAACCCAACATCTCACGACACGAGCTGACGACAACCATGCACCACCTGTCACTCTGTCCCCGAAGGGAAAACTCTATCTCTAGAGTGTTCAGAGGATGTCAAGACCTGGTAAGGTTCTTCGCGTTGCTTCGAATTAAACCACATGCTCCACCGCTTGTGCGGGCCCCCGTCAATTCTTTTGAGTTTCAGCCTTGCGGCCGTACTCCCCAGGCGGAGTGCTTAATGCGTTAACTTCAGCACTAAGGGGCGGAAACCCCCTAACACCTAGCACTCATCGTTTACGGCGTGGACTACCAGGGTATCTAATCCTGTTCGCTCCCCACGCTTTCGCTCCTCAGCGTCAGTTACAGACCAGAGAGTCGCCTTCGCCACTGGTGTTCCTCCACATCTCTACGCATTTCACCGCTACACGTGGAATTCCACTCTCCTCTTCTGCACTCAAGTTCCCCAGTTTCCAATGCACGTTTACGGTTGAGCCGTAAGATTTCACATCAGACTTAAAGAACCGCCTGCGAGCGCTTTACGCCCAATAATTCCGGACAACGCTTGCCACCTACGTATTACCGCGGCTGCTGGCACGTAGTTAGCCGTGGCTTTCTGGTTAGGTACCGTCAAGGTGCCATCAGTTACTATGGCACTTGTTCTTCCCTAACAACAGAGTTTTACGATCCGAAAACCTTCATCACTCACGCGGCGTTGCTCCGTCAGACTTTCGTCCATTGCGGAAGATTCCCTACTGCTGCCTCCCGTAGGAGTCTGGGCCGTGTCTCAGTCCCAGTGTGGCCGATCACCCTCTCAGGTCGGCTACGCATCGTCGCCTTGGTAAGCCATTACCTTACCAACTAGCTAATGCGCCGCAGGCCCATCTGTAAGTGACAGCAAAAGCCGCCTTTCAACTTCTCATCAGGAGATGAAAAGTGTTATCCGGTATTAGCTCGCGTTTCCACGAGTTATCCCAGTCTTACAGGCAGGTTGCCTACGTGTTACTCACCCGTCCGCCGCTCATTCCATTATCGTCACCTCTAAAAGAGGATCAGATAACTTCCTGCGCTCGACTTGCATGTATTAGGCACGCCGCCAGCGTTCGTCCTGAGCCAAGTTGTTTTGTTCAGTTTTCAAAGAGCAATTTCTGTGTCGCTCTCAAAAAGCGACTTTATTAATTTACCACGCATAAAAAGATGTGTCAACAACTTTTTTCGAGGAATTTCGCAAGGTTTATAGTTAATCTTGTCCTCAATTGGTGGATAACCATTGTAGCATCTATACTTAAAGAAGTCAACCCTGTTTATTTAAAATGTATCACTTAAATAAGCGAACTTTTATACTTTACTATAAATATTATTTTTTTACAAGCTTTTTTAAAAAAAACTATTAAAAACGTTAAATACTACAGTTTTTGCTATTGAGGTAGAAATATAAATATGTTTTCTAAAACTCGAATTTGTTCTAAATATAAAAAGATCCCAATTCTGTTTGGGATCTTTTTATATTAGAACAACACTCATTTGTAAAAACAAACGTTTCTAAAGTTATTTAGAAATTGTTTCACCTTTCCATTCTAGCATTCCACCGCTCATATTTTTCACATTAAAGCCTTGCTCTTGTAAAAATTCAGAAGCGTTATAACTTCTTCTTCCAGAGCGACAAATCATTATATATTCTTTATCTTTACTTAAATTCCCATATTCTTGTGTAATATCACCCAGTTTAATATGCTTAGCATTTTCAATGATTCCTTGCGCAACTTCATCATCTTCACGCACATCAACTAGTACTACATTATTTTCATTTTTTATCTTTTCTACTTCTTCCGGAGAAATTTCTTTAATTTCAGCCATGTTAATCCCATCCTTCTTAAAGTCAAGATTTTCTAATTTTAATATTACTTGGTTTAAGAATAGGATGCAATATCTTTGATTAAAATAAGCCTACTTAATAATTAATAAAAGGCGGTGACCACATGCTGTACTTTTTTTCACTTCTATTAACTCTTTCTATGATAAGTCCTGTAGTTGAACAGCCGACAGATCCGATTTCTATTCATTCATATCATGAAGATGTAACCGGTGATGGTCAGAGCGATACAATTGATTTAAAAGGCGAACTATTTGCTCCTGATGGCCAATATTATCAGCATATATGGGCTGATATTACCGATGTAAATAATCATTCTTGGACAATCCCTTATGGCGGAGGTTATGAACCTTCTTTACAATTCGTTGATTTAAACCATGATAACCAAAATGATATTTTTTATCAGAGTGCTACAGGTGGTAGTGGTGGTTTATATACAAGTAAACTCCATACAATCGAAAATAATCAGTTGATAGAAATTCCATTACCAAACAATCAGTCAATAGAAGGAAAGTTTATTGATAATTTCAAGGCATCAATATCTTTACTTCCTGGAGAAGATCCAATTATTATTGATTTATCTGATCGCAAAAAAGAATATATCCGACTCAATATTTATGATGACAAAGGAAATTTATTAGAACCTACTTCATTAATGATAGACCCAGTTGCTATGTTTGAACCTGTAGATCTCAGTGAAAGAAATGGATATGGTTTAAAAAGTTATCAACAAATTAGTGGAGCTTATCATGCAGATGGAATCGGTGTTGTAGAATCACTATGGTATTACGAAAAAGGAAAATGGAAATTATTAAAAACCACATGGAAATCAGATAACGCAACGGAAGAAATACCAGAGGAAAATAAAAATGAATAATCATTAAGAAAAGAAGCATTGGCCAATTACATGCCAATGCTTCTTTTCTTAATTTGCTACTACATTTACAAGCTTTCCTGGCACAACGATAACTTTACGAATAGTTTTTCCTTCTAACCATTTTTGCATGCTTTCGTCATCTAGTGCTGCTTTCTCAAGAGCGTCCTTGCTAATATCAACAGGAACGTGAATCTTAGATCGAACTTTACCCATAATTTGTAGAACAACTTCCACTTCATCTTCCACTAACTTTGATTCATCATATGCTGGCCATGTAGCCTTACTAATCGATTCAGAATGCCCAAGTTTTTGCCAGATTTCTTCACTTAAATGAGGTGCAACTGGCGATAACAATTTAACAAAGCCTTCCGCATAATTTTTAGGGATTTTATTCGCTTTATAGCACTCATTTATAAATACCATCATTTGCGAAATACCTGTGTTGAAATGCATATTCTCAAAGTCATCTGTCACTTTTTTCACAGTCTCATGATAAATCTTATCTAATTCCGTTGATTCATCATCAATAATTTTATCTGTAAGGGCACCATCATCACCTACATACAATCTCCATACACGATCTAAAAATCTACGTGATCCATCTAATCCATTTGTGGACCAAGCAACCGAAGCATCTAGTGGTCCCATAAACATCTCATATAGACGTAGTGTGTCTGCACCATGAGAATCGATTATATCATCAGGATTTACTACATTTCCTTTTGATTTACTCATTTTCTCGTTGCCTTCACCAAGAATCATTCCTTGATTATATAGCTTCTGGAACGGTTCTTTTGTGGAAACAACACCAATGTCAAATAAGAATTTATGCCAGAAACGAGCATACAGCAGATGGAGTACCGCATGTTCTGCTCCCCCAACATAAATATCAATAGGAAGCCATTCCTCTAATGCTTTTGGATCTGCCAATTGCTCTGTATTATTTGGATCAATGTAGCGTAAGAAATACCAGCAGCTCCCTGCCCATTGTGGCATTGTATTTGTTTCACGGCGACCTTTCATACCAGTCTCCGGGTCAACTACATTCACCCAATCAATATTATTTGCTAATGGCGATTCTCCCGTTCCTGAAGGTTTAATCTCAGAAACCTGAGGAAGTGTCAGTGGCAATTCCTCATCCGGAACTGCCGTCATTGTACCGTCTTCCCAATGAATAATCGGAATCGGTTCCCCCCAATAACGTTGACGAGCAAACAACCAGTCACGTAGACGATAAGTTATTTTCTTCTCGCCACTACCTTCAGTTTCAAGCCAATTAATCATTTTTGTAATTGCTTCTTCTTTGCCCAAGCCATTTAAGAAATCAGAATTAACATGTTCACCATCACCAGTATAAGCTTCTTCATCTACATTACCACCAGTAACTACTTCTTTAATAGGTAAAGCAAATGTATTTGCAAATTCATAATCGCGTTCATCATGTGCAGGAACAGCCATAATTGCACCCGTCCCATAACTCATTAATACATAATCCGCCACCCAGATTGGCATTTCTTCTCCATTTACCGGATTAATTGCATAAGCACCGGTAAATACACCTGTCTTATCTTTAGCTAAGTCTGTTCTTTCCAAATCTGATTTGGTCTGTATTTCATCTAAATAGTTGTGAACTGCTTCTTTTTGATCTGTCGTTGTAATTTCTTTTACTAATGGATGTTCCGGTGCGACAACAGCATATGTTGCTCCAAATAATGTATCAGGACGAGTAGTAAATACAGTAAACGTACCTTCATTTCCTTTAATAGAGAAAGTAACTTCTGCACCTTCTGAACGTCCAATCCAATTTCGTTGCATTTCTTTTAGACTATCTGGCCAATCTAATTCATCCAAATCTTCTAGTAAACGATCTGCGTATGCAGTAATTTTTAGCATCCATTGTTTCATTGGCTTACGGATTACAGGGTGCCCGCCTCGTTCACTCTTGCCATCAATCACTTCTTCATTTGCAAGAACAGTACCAAGGGCTGGACACCAATTCACCGCTACTTCATCCATATAGGCTAGATCGTTTTCATATAATTTTTTAAAGATCCATTGCGTCCATTTATAGTAATTTGGATCAGTTGTATTTATTTCTCTATCCCAGTCGTAAGAGAAACCTAATTCTTTTATCTGACGTTTAAACGTATTGATATTTTGATTTGTAAATTCTGCAGGACTATTACCAGTGTCAATTGCATATTGCTCGGCCGGGAGACCAAATGCATCCCAACCCATTGGGTGCATTACTTCATATCCTTGCATACGTTTCATACGGGCTAAAATATCTGTAGCGGTGTATCCCTCCGGATGTCCTACATGTAATCCTTGCCCTGATGGATAAGGAAACATATCTAATGCATAAAACTTTTCCTTATTGGAGAACGTATCAGTTTTAAATGTTTTATTATCTTCCCAATAATTTTGCCATTTCTTTTCTATTTGACGATGTTGAAAACTCATGTGAACCCTTCCTTTCATAGTTAAACTGTGTACACTATAATCGTAAGTAAACTAAAAAAAGCTACTCATCCCTCATAAATAGGGACGAGAAGCTTTTATTTCCCGCGGTACCACCCAAATTAGTGTCTTATTGGACACTCACTTGACATCGATAACGTTGATGAAACGGCAATAGTTACTTAAGTTCACTACTGCAACATCCAAGGTGAGTTCGTATGATTATCATCAACAGTTTTCACCAACCACTGTCTCTCTTTTCCGATGAGTTACACACTACTAGTCCTTATCATAGTCGTTAATTGATTTAATGGAATTATAATTAAAATAATTTACAATGTCAAGAAACGATCGAAATATAATCATAGTATATACATTTTTCTCAAATTGGAAACCTACTTTTATTTATTTATCAATATTAGGCATGCTAAAATATAAGTATTATCAAAGTAAATGGAGGATAATCTTCTTATGTTAAAAGGGATATTACATTTCGCCCATTATTTATTAGAGGAATCGATCGACGAAGGTGAAGTTGTTATCGATGCCACATGTGGTAATGGTAATGACACGTTATTTTTGAGTCGAGTAGTTGGAAAAAGCGGTCATGTTTATGCATTTGATATTCAACAGCAAGCAATTCAGAATACAAAACAAGAATTGGAGAAATATCATAGAGAGAATGTTACTTTAATACACGGTAGTCACTCGCTAATTGATGATAATGTACAGCAAGATGTTATCGGAGGAGCCATTTTTAATTTGGGGTACTTGCCACGTAGTGACAAATCAATTATAACAAAACCCGATTCAACGATAGAAGCTATACAAAAAATATTAGAAAAGCTGAAGAAGGATGGACTCATTGTAATTGTTGTATATTATGGTCATGATGGTGGTGCTAATGAGAAAGAGGCAGTTTTAAAACATGTGGCTAATTTAGATCAAAAATTATATAACGTCTTACAATATGGATTTGTGAACCAAAAAAACAATCCTCCTTTTATTTTAGCTATACAAAAAAGGTGAGATATCACTTTTTCTTAAGGCAGCTGATGATCTCCTCAGGTTCATAAACTGGAGTCCCAGCTTGCCCTTTTTACTATAGAGGTTCTAACCAAACTTATAATAATTATTATGTTTAATCTCTTTATCTTCTAACTTGTCGTCCCATAAAATAGTAATATAAACAGCAGGTTCATAAAATGACCAACGGTTAGAATTATAAAAAGAAACAAACCAGAAATTAGAACTTTTTTTAGTTGGTTTTTAATTTGTAATACGATACGTAACAATATATAAAATGAAATCAACATAAAGGGTATCGAAAATAAATATCCAAATACAGTTACCCAACTAAATAAAGGATTTTCTGCCACTTTAATAATCGTTTCGCTTTGCTCTATAAACGCTAAGCGCTGATTATATCCTATAATAAAAATGATAGATAATATGCTGTAGTAAGCAAATGAAACTATCTTTAACCATTTCGCTTCATCATTTGTTAATATATATAAACCTATAAAAAATAATATGCCAATAATCAATTGGATCATCATCCAATACCGCTCCACTTCTATATCTTGAATTTCAACTTTTTTATTGTATCATAAAATAAAATTCAAGAAAGAGGAATTTTTCACTACCAAGTCGTTTTTACTTCCTCTAATTCTTCTAAAGTGATGGCTGAACGTTGCATTGAAGGTGGACAAACCGTATTATATTCTTTAATGCGCTTATTAATTTTTTTTAATTCCTTTTCATTACTGACGTTATGAAGTTGTATGGCAATATCTTTTTGAAGCTTTAACCAATAAGGAAGATAACCAGCATCCTTTGCGATCTTCTGGAAGTTCTGAAATAAATTACGTTTCACATAATCCTTCGGCAAAGGTTTCCCCATTCCCTTTAAATCTTTTCTATCCATTTCACCAGAATCCTTTAAAATATCGCCTATCAAGTCATTATATTTTCTATCCATCTCTTAACTCCTTTTTTCGAATTGGCCAATCGAACCATTCACCATGGGGATGAGTATCAATTTTAAGTTCTTCATTCCTGCTACCATTGATATAACTCTCTACATGCAACTGCCCATCCCAAATATTATTATAAATATGAAAAACATCTCGTCTTTTCCCAATTTTAGAAACACTCTCTAATAAAGTGTGACGTTGTTCAATAGTAAGTTGATTCGCAACATGTGTATGAAAGATACAAAGTAAAGATTCAGTATCACATTCTATCGCAAGTTCTTCTAGACAACTCAAGGCATCCGCTTCTATTAACCTTATTGACTCATCCGACTTATTAAATTGAGCAATAGCTTTATCCAACACTTCTATTCTATGCAGATTCTCTGGCCAAACTAATGATTTTAACCATCTTACATCATCTTCTTCTAATAGATTCAATACATGTAAATCAATACCTACCCTATCCTTGATTGGCAATTCTTTCGATAAAAAAGATGGGATATCTCCTTCTCTTACAAGTGATCTTAGTGTCAATTCAGAATTAATATTTCCAACTTTGTTTTTACTATTATTATATGCATATGCATACTGATCACATAATAGTTGCAATCCAGCACTTGTACCAATTTCAATTAAAGACAATCGGGTGCCTATTTTTTCATAAATATAATGCAATACAGGAAATAAATAAGCGCATCTGTTCACTTCATTTGTTTGTACGTAATTTGTAGTTAGCCGTTGGATGACATCTTGTTTATTATTTATTACAAAATCCTTAAAATAAGGGTAAGAATCATGAGGAACTTTCACCTCTTTTGTAAATTCTGGGTAATAGTTTTTTAGTGGATGATTATTTTGTATATAAAGTAAATCTTTAACTGAAGCAAATAATAAATTCGCTACAGGCTGACCCTCGGGGATAACTGAACAGATATCGATCATTTCAGTATCTTCGGCAATTTGTAAAGATAAAATTGAATAAAGTGGGCTTTTATCTTTTACTTCAATTTCACCAAAATGCTTGAATCTATCCTCTAAATTCATTATTCCATACCTCCAATGTGTAAGTTCGATACATTTATATATTCGTCAATAATTCTTTAACACCTCTATTTAACTTTTTTCGTTACATTTTAAATTTGATATACTTTAAAATATTGCTAGTACACAGGAGGTTTTATTGTGATTGAACAGTATAATAATATCTACCCAACGATTCATCCCACAGCATTCATTGCAAAAGATGCTGTAGTTAATGGAGATGTAATGATTGAAGAAAATGTAAGTATTTGGTTCCATACAGTAATACGTGGTGATGTATCAAAAACAACCATTGGAAAGCGTACGAATATTCAAGACCTCTGCATGCTTCATCAGAGTCCAGGGCAACCACTTGTCATTGAAGATGATGTAACAGTAGGACATCAAGTAACACTTCACTCTGCAATTGTTAGAAAAAAAGCTTTAATCGGAATGGGATCAATCGTACTAGATGGAGCAGAAATTGGCGAGAATGCTTTTTTAGGTGCTGGTAGTCTTGTTCCTCCGGGTAAGAAAATTCCTGCCCATACCCTTGCAATGGGAAGACCTGCTAAGTTTGTACGTGAATTGACAGAAGATGATTATAAAGAGATGGCACGTGTCAGAAACTCTTACGTAGAGAAAGGTCAATACTATAAAAAAAATACAAATATGGGGAAATAATAGGCTTTATTCACTAACGAAATAACTGACACTCTTAAGGATACACTCAAAAAACCAAATATCCTTAAGGAGTGTCGCCTATTTTAATCATTCATGATATCTTTTCTCTTATTTTCTCTTCTATTGTAATTCCTGTTTACTCGCAAAGTATTTTAATTTCTTTAAAGCACGGTAAGATAACGACTTTGTGGTACCATATGGAATGTCTAATTGTTCTGAAATTTCCTTGAAACTGAAAGCGTAATAAAATCGGAGCATAATAATGGTTCTTTCTTTTTCATTTAGACGATCTAATAATTGCTCCACTGTTACCTTTAAGGGAATATCCAAATCATAATAAGCTTTAGTAGACACTTTTTCTGGTTCCATCATGATCATTTTTTTATTTTTCCTGATCGTATCAAGTGCACAATTTATGGTTATTTTCGTTATCCAAGTATTGAAATATTTTGGGTTTCTTAACTCTGGTAATTTTTCATACGTTCGATAGGCAGTCTCTTGGATTACATCATATGTATCATTAGAGTTCTTAACATATGTATTTGCAATCCGGTATAAATTTTTCTCACAACTATGAAATAAAGTCATAAATGATTCTTGGTTACCTTTCTGTGCTTCTTCTACAAGTTCAATGATACTACCACCTGCTTTGCAATATATAATATAATATTTGTCATAATATCATATTAAGCAGTTATGAATTTTCATAAATCAGTAAACTTACCAGAAGAATTTAACATAATTTCATATTTTTCAGATAAACATATGAAAATTTTCCTCTATATTAAGACAATATTATAAAATTCTATTAAAAATTGACGTTTAGTTGAAAATTAATTATTTATGACAAATGAACGTCACAATGTTACTCGGTTTGATTGCTAATAAAAAAACTACCATCCTACAAAGAGATGATAGTTTTTTAAATCAATAAATCAATTAATTATTTATTTAGTTAATGCAATAAGCTCTTCCGTTTTATCTGTTTTTTCCCATGGGAATAAAATATCTTTTCGACCAAAGTGACCATATGCTGCAGTATTTTTAAAGATAGGTTTTCTTAAATCGAGCATTCGGATAATTCCCGCTGGACGGAGATCAAACAATTCTCGAACAGCTTCTACTAAACGATCTTCACTAACTTTCCCAGTTCCAAATGTATTAACTGCAATGGATACTGGTTGTGCCACACCTATAGCATAAGCTAACTGAACTTCACAAGATTTAGCAAGTCCTGCGGCAACAATATTCTTAGCAACATAGCGCGCAGCATATGCTGCCGAGCGGTCTACTTTTGTAGCATCTTTACCACTAAAAGCACCCCCACCATGTCTAGCGTAACCACCGTATGTGTCTACAATAATTTTTCTTCCGGTTAGCCCTACATCACCTTGTGGACCTCCAATTACAAATCGACCAGTTGGATTAATAAAGTATTTTGTTTTATCATCTAACAATTCATTAGGAACAACTGCTTGAATTACTTTTTCAATCATATCTCTTTCAATTTGTTCATTTTGAATCTCTGAATGATGTTGTGTAGATATAACGATAGTATCAATACGTACAGGTTTGTCATTCTCATCATATTCAACGGTTACTTGTGTCTTACCATCTGGACGAAGGTAATCCACAATCCCTTCTTTTCTTACATCCGCTAATCTTTTAGATAATTGATGTGCTAATGAGATTGGTAATGGCATTAATTCTTCAGTTTCATCACAAGCATATCCAAACATAAGTCCTTGGTCACCAGCACCAATAGCATCAATTTCTTCTTCACTCATTTTACCTTGTCGAGCTTCAAGTGCCTGATTTACTCCCCCTGCAATATCTGCAGACTGTTCATCAATAGCAGTTAATACCGCACAAGTTTCAAAATCAAAGCCATATTTAGCACGTGTATACCCAATATTTTTTACTGTTTCACGAACAAGTGCAGGTATATCTACATAAGTAGAAGTGGAAATTTCTCCTGATACAAGAACAAGTCCTGTAGTTACTGTTGTTTCACATGCAACCCTTGCATTCGGATCTTTTTTTAAAATTTCATCTAAGATAGCATCTGATATTTGGTCAGACATTTTATCTGGATGTCCCTCAGTTACTGACTCTGAAGTAAATAAACGTCGATTTGCAGCCATAAGGCTAAACTCTCCTTTAATATGTTGTTACGGATCTCTTTATAACTTCTATCCTATTCAAAGTGCCAATAAAAGCACCTCGTCCTTTCAAAAACGTGGTACCAAAAAATATATATTGAAAACAAAAAAACCTTCCCTTCAAAACATGAGGAAAGGAAGAATTATGGCCTTTCGCTCTTATTGTTCAAGGAATTATTATCCTTGCATCAGGTTAGCACCTTTTCACCGTAGTGATGGTTGCTGGGCTTCATCGGGGCTGTCCCTCCACCAACTCTGAATAAGAGTATCCGTTCAAGGTTAAGATTAACGAAAGGTGAGTTATCTGTCAACTAATATAGACCCTGTCACATCGAAAAAAATAATGCATAAAATAAATCTCAATAATAGTATGGACTATTAATTTTAATGTGTTATACTAATAATCAGATTTAGGTATATAAAGACCGTTATGAGTTACAAATTAAAACTACTATCACTAACAATAAGGAGATTATACCATGAAAACCGTTGATAAGTCTTATATGAAAGAACTTCAAACAAACCATATCCACCATAATTTATCGGTAGCACAACTTGTTGAAAAAATTCTTTATAGACAAGAAGGAGTACTTACATCTACAGGAGCAATTCGTGCCACTACAGGAACATACACTGGTCGATCTCCGGAAGATAAGTTTATAGTGAAAGATAAGGTTTCTGATCTACATGTCAATTGGGGTAAAGTAAATAAACCAATTCAAGAAGAAGTGTTTAATCAATTATTATCAAAAGTAATCAATTATTTAAATGAAAAACAAGAAATATTTAAATTTCAAGGGTTTGCTGGATCTGATCACACTTATCGGCTTCCTATTCAGGTTATCAATGAATATGCCTGGCACAATTTATTTTCTAGACAGTTATTCATTACTCCAACAGAAGAGGAATTATCCAAACACCAAGCAGAATTTACAGTTATTTCAGCTCCCGGATTTAAGGCCGACCCAGCTATTGATGGAACAAATTCAGAAACATTTATATTAATTTCTTTTAAAAAACGAATTGTACTTATTGGGGGCACCGAATATGCTGGAGAGATTAAAAAGTCAATCTTTTCTGTGATGAATTATTTATTACCACAGCAAGATGTGCTTTCTATGCATTGTTCTGCTAATGTTGGTCAAGAAGGAGACGTTGCATTATTTTTTGGTTTGTCCGGTACTGGTAAAACAACATTGTCTGCAGACCCTTACCGTAAACTAATTGGTGATGACGAACATGGTTGGAGTCCTAATGGCGTATTCAATATTGAGGGCGGATGTTATGCAAAATGTATCAATCTCTCGCAAGAAAAGGAGCCACAAATTTATAATGCGATCCGATACGGTTCGGTCTTAGAGAACGTAATTTTAGATGATAATAGTAGAGAACCTGATTACGATGATACATCATTAACGGAAAACACACGTGCTGCTTATCCGTTAGAGAATATTGATAACATTATTAACCCTAGTGTTGCAGGACATCCAAATACAATTATTTTCTTAACTGCCGATGCATCTGGCACGTTACCTCCAATTAGTAAGCTAACGAAAGAACAAGCGATGTACCATTTTCTAAGCGGATACACAAGCAAGTTAGCAGGAACAGAACGCGGGGTCACAGAACCAACAGCAACTTTCTCTGCTTGTTTCGGCTCTCCATTCTTACCATTAGCTCCATCTAAATATGCAGAAATGCTTGGTAAGAAAATAGATATGTTTGATACAAACGTATTTTTGATTAATACCGGATGGACTGGAGGATCATATGGAGTAGGTGACCGGATAAAACTTTCTTTCACCAGAGCAATGGTCCACTCTGCTTTAGAAGGAGAATTAAATTCAATAGAAACAATTACCGATGAAATTTTCGGGTTACAGATTCCTGCCCATGTCCCTGGAGTTCCTGATGAATTGTTAGTACCTAAACAGACATGGGGTAACAAGGAAGCATACGTGAAAGAAGCACAATCGCTAGCATTAAAATTTCATGAAAACTTCAAGAAATTCACACTAGCTAGTGACACAATCAAGCAAGCTGGTCCTTTCTATAAAGGATAAGCTAAAAGTGTTTACTCATCCCATTTAAGGATTTATATAATGAGTGAAATATTTGTTCGATACATGCGAACAAACCAGTCTCCACATGAGGCTGGTTTTTTTGATTCGTTTATCTCCGAAGGCTCTGTCCAGTCGGTGTCGCTTATCGGTGAGAAATGCTTTTGACACGGCTAGCATTTCTCACCAGCGACTTCGCAACTTCCCTCCCCTTCCTTCGATAACTCATCATCCTCTATTCTTTCTGTGATTCGTTTATCTTCGAAGGCTCTGTCCAGTTCGGTGTCGCTTATCGGTGAGAAATGCTTTTGACACATATTTATATTTGGGCGCATACACTATTTTGATAAATTTTTTCACATTAGTTGAAGGGAACGGTGGGAATGCGTAAGAAGGGTTTTATAGTTAGTTTTATCGCTGTTCTAATCCTCTTGTCCGCTTGTAATCAAGAAACAACCACAAAAATAAAATTAGCAGAAGTAACAAGATCTATATTCTATGCTCCACAATACGTAGCTTTAGAAAAAGGTTTTTTTGAAGAAGAAGGTTTAGAGGTAGATCTACAAACCACTTGGGGTGGAGATACAACAATGACTGCATTGTTGTCGGATGGGGCTGATATTGCTTTAGTTGGTTCCGAAACATCAATGTATGTATACGCACAAGATTCAAAGGATTATGCAATAAACTTTGCTCAACTTACACAAACAGATGGAACGTTTCTTGTTGCAAAAGAAGCAGATGAAGATTTCTCTTGGGAAGATATAAAGGATAGTACATTTCTTGGCCAACGTGTCGGCGGAATGCCGCAAATGGTAGGAGAATATGTATTAAAAGAGAATGGAATTGATCCCCATGGAGATTTAAACTTAGAACAAAATATTGACTTTGCAAATATTGCTGGAGCATTTGCATCTGGAGATTATGATTATGTACAGTTATTTGAACCTACTGCTAGCGTATTTGAAGCAGAAGGTCAGGGGCACATAGTTGCTTCATTCGGCGAAGAATCTGGAGTTGTACCGTATACCGTATTTATGACCAAACAAAGTTTTATGGAGGAAGAAGATGATGCGATTGAAGCATTTACTAGAGCAATTTATAAGGCACAACAATGGGTAGATGAACATAGCGCTGAAGAAATAGCAGATGTAGTCGCTCCGTATTTTGAAGAAACCGATATTGAAATGTTAGCTTCATCAATCGATCGCTATAAATCACAAGGTTCTTTTGCCACAGATCCAATTCTTGATGAAAAAGAGTGGAATAATTTACAAGAAATTATGGAAAAATCTGGTGAACTACCAGAAAATATTCCGTATGAAGATCTTGTGAATACAGATTATGCAGAGCGTGTCATGTCAGAATAAAGAGGAGGAACTATCTTGTCATTTCTGACACTTGAGCATGTAACCCATTATTATTTTTCAAAAGAATCGTATGTAAAGGCATTAGATAATATCTCTTTTACTATGAAAGAAGGAGAATTTGTATCGTTATTAGGTCCTAGTGGTTGTGGAAAATCAACACTGTTATCCATTATTGCAGGCATTATACCTCAGACACAAGGCCAGGTACGCTTGCAGCAAGAAGAATTAATAAAACAAAACCAAGCGATTGGTTATATGCTTCAACAAGATTATCTTTTTCCTTGGAAAACTATAATTGAAAATGTACTAATCGGACCAAAGATTCACAATAATATAACAGATGAAATAAAACAATATGCAAACACATTACTAAGTGAAGTAGGACTTAAGGATATTGAATCAAAGTACCCTTCTGAATTATCTGGTGGAATGAGGCAACGTGTAGCTTTGGTTCGGACCTTGATTAATGATCCAAAAATCTTATTATTAGATGAACCTTTCTCAGCTTTAGATTATCAAACCAAATTAAAACTAGAAGATCTTGTTTCCAACTTGCTAAAAACCTATAAGAAAACTGCAGTACTCGTTACACATGATATTGGAGAAGCAATCGCAATGAGTGACAGAATCATCTTATTAGATTCCCATCCTGGTTCCATCGCTAAAATATATGATGTTCCATTAGAACTTAGGGATGAAACTCCTTTTAACGTAAGAAAACATCCAAAATACCAATTACTTTTCGATAAAGTTTGGGAGCAACTAGAACAAAAAGATGATTCTTCAACAATAAGGGATGATAATCATGAATGATAAACAACTGTTTTTTAATTACCAACGAGGCTTAAAACGGGAAAGTAAAATCGTATTGACTTGGCAACTATCCATTCTCATTATTTTTATTAGTTTATGGGAAGTTTCAAGCCGATTGTACTGGATAGATCCTTTATTATTTAGTTCCCCTAGTAGAGTTTTTCAATTAATTATTCAACGATTCGCTAATGGTTCACTATTATCTCATATTCAAGTTACCCTGTTAGAAACAATCTTAGGATTTCTAATTGGAACCATAGGAGGAATAGTAATCGCAACCTTATTATGGGCTTCTAGACGCTTTGCAAGAATAATGGATCCTTATCTTGTTATCATGAATGCAATGCCAAAGGTTGCGTTAGGCCCAATTCTCATTGTTGCATTAGGTCCTGGTTACCTTTCCATTATTGCCATGGGATTCATTATTTCCGTTATCGTTACAACACTAGTAGTGTATTCTGCTTTTAATGAGGTCGATCCGAATTATCAAAAAGTAATGCTTAGTTTTGGAGCAACCAGGTGGCAATGCTTTAAAGAAGCTATTTTTCCTTCTGCATTACCCGCAATTATCTCAACGCTTAAAGTAAATGTTGGATTGTCTTGGGTAGGTGTGATTGTAGGGGAATACCTTGTTTCAAAACAAGGGTTAGGTTACCTCATCATCTATGGTTTCCAAGTGTTTGATTTTACTCTAGTGATGTCTAGCTTAGTAATTATCGCTATACTTGCGACGATTATGTATAAATTTGTAGAAAAAATTGAACAGTTACTCATACGAAATAGAAGCGTGTAAGCCATTATGACTTACACGCTTCTATTTATAAAAAGATTGATTTTATCCGCCTCATACAAGTATGAAGTACATCGTCTTTCATAATAAAACTATATCCCTTTCGTTTACGTACATTCTTTGGTATTACTGATAATAAAACTGGACCTTTCGTTTCATAATAAGTCTCCTGTTCAGTTAGCTTATGAATAATAGCAAAATATACATTTTTTATCACTGTATCATTTCTTCCATCCACTTTATATTGGCCAATATAATGTAGTGTTCCTACAGAACCGCCAGTTTCTTCCATAACTTCTCGAACCGCCGCTTGTTCTGCTGTTTCTCCAGGCTCTACCTTTCCACCAGGAAATTCAATCCCTCGTTCCTTATGTGCGGTTAGTAACCACTTATCTTTATAACGACAGATAACCCATACGTGCTTTGGCTCTCTCGAAAATGGATGATCCAAAAATGATAATTGTACTGTATTATTATAGAAATCCTTAAATCTATTCAAATCTTCCACTACTTTCTTTGATTGAAAATTACTGATATGTTACCTTAGAAATTTTCCAATCATGTTGAAACGTGAAATCCACTACCAATGTATATTCTCCCACCATTTCATTATAATTTCGTTGAGTTAATTGGATAGTATTTTCATCTTTTTTAATCATATCATAATCGTTTTCCTCTTGAAACCAAGATGGTGCATCCATGGGAATAATGTACATACCGTCTTGCTTTTCTTCAAAGTAATACGATACAAATTCTGAAGCCAATGTTTCTGTGGTATATTGTTCAAATGCGTGAATAAGTTCATCTTTCGTTTGATAAGCTTGTACTTTATAATTGCTGTCGACTTCTTGTATTAACGTATCCATAAAACCATTCATTTTTTCTGTTATAGTAGAATGATCGAATATTGATGATTCTTTCTCTAATTGAACAGAATTACTATTACTATGATTTTCAGCATTAACTACTTCTTCATGATTAAATGCGGAGAGTATAATTATACCTAAAAATGCAACTACACTAATTGGTAATATATAATACGTTTTTTTGTTCATTTTTTAAATACTCCTCCCATAAGTTAAGTATAAGCACTTAGTAGTCTATACCTTTCTTTCAGATAAGTTAAACCTACAGATTGTTTTTACTGTAGCCCAACTATACGTGGACTACAGTAAAATTTTTTTCTACAAAGTTTTTTGCACATTATAAATGTTTATCTGATAATATTCCCATAGATTGAATATGATTCTTGGTTTTTTCATCACCTAGATCGTATAAAATTTGAAAAGTTTCTGTCATTGTATCGTCGTATATATCATTTGCTTCATCGTTGTGATATGGCATAAAGGGAATATGCGCTCGTTTAAAAGAATCAAAACTTGATTCATGCATATCTTCAAACTTCGATCGTAGTAATGTAATCTCATCTTCTGTTGCATAAATAACAAAATCATCATTATTTTGATAACGAACTTGAGATATTTCACCTTCACCCACACTTATAAAGTATTTTTGTTTATCCAACTCTAACACCTCCTAGTATATAATCTGTGTCTTTTTTGTTTATTCATCCAAATAAAAAAGAGTATCTTACTTATTTAAAGTAAATACTCTCTCACCACTATATATTTCCTAACATTGTCTGGAACTTATTTTCCTAATCTATGGCGCACAAGCTTATTGGTAGCATTTCTAGGAAGTTCATTAATTACATGAATTTCTTTCGGATGTTTATACTTTGCTAAATACTTCTCTAGATGTGTATTAATCACTTTCATATCTATGGGTTTACTACATACAATAAATGCAGCAGGAACCATTCCCCATTCTTCATTCGGAATACCCTTAACCCCTGCTTCTTCAATTCCGTCAATTTGTACTAACACATTTTCTATTTCAGAAGGATAGATATTTTCTCCACCAGAAATAATTAAATCATTTCGCCGATCAACCACATATAAATAACCTTGTTCATCCAAATATCCCATATCTCCAGTGTGCAGCCAATTATTTTCAAATACTTCCTTATTCGTCTCTGTTCGTTTATAGTATCCCTTTGTAACCATTGGACCTTTTACCATAATTTCTCCAATTTGATTTGGTTCGTTTTTATTGTGATCAATTTTAAGCTGAGCGGGAAAAAGTGGTTTGCCCGAAGAACCAATCTTATTTAATGCCTCTTCGGGAGTCAATGTAACGATTTGTGACGATGTTTCTGTCATACCATAGGACTGAAAAACTGGTATGTTTCTTTTCTTTGCTTCTTCTAATAATGACTTAGGAGCTGGACCACCGCCTAGAAGCATACAACGAAAACAATTCGGATAATGATTGTTTCCGAGTCGCTTAACTAAGTGTTGCACCATTACAGTAACAACGGACACAATCGTAACATTGCGATTCATTATGGCATCATGAACCTTTTCTACATCGAACTTTTCTAGTACATAGATTGGCATTCCATAAATCACACTCTTTAACATGGTGGACAAACCACTTACATGAAATAGAGGCAAGGGTATTAACCATTTATCATTCTCATGCAGTCCTAAATTTAGTACAGAACTAGTTGCACTCCACCAATGATTGCCATAAGTTTGCTGAACAGCTTTGGGGAATCCAGTAGTACCAGATGTATACATCATTGTAAATATATCATCTAAACAAATTTCTTCGTTTAAGGTTATACCAATTTGTTTTTCCGATACAGATTCTAAATCTCTATAATTAATTTGTTGAATTGCAAATTCTTTTGACTTGAAAGAACCGGAACTAATAATCATCTTAGCATCAGAATCAAGTAGCTGTTGATTTAGTTCGTTCAATGTCAGCTTAGTATTTAACAAAACGACTACTGTACCCAAGTAACTACATGCATAAACAGCTTGAATCATTTCGACACTATTCGTAGAAAGAATAGCAATGTGATCACCTTTTTGTAAGCCAAGTTTTGCTAACTTTTTCGCATAGGATTGACTTCGATGAAATAATTCAAGGTACGTAATAGAACTCCCATCCTCAAACTCAATCGCCTTTTTATTTGGGGATAGATCTGCTCGTTTTGTTAACCAATGTGGAGTTGTTTCACTCATAACATTCTCTCCAATCTTGTACACTATACGATAAAGAAACCTTTGCTCACAAGGAACAAAGGTTCTTCTAGATACTATTACCTCTTAAGGGAAACGAGGGAATTGTTTAAAGTTAGGTTTTCTTTTTTCTTTAAACGCATCGCGCCCCTCTTTAGCTTCATCCGTTGTATAATACAATAATGTAGCGTCTCCTCCTAGTTGCTGCAGTCCAGCTAGGCCATCTGTATCCGCATTAAATGAAGCTTTTAAGAAACGTAAGGCTGTTGGAGATTTTTCTAGAATTTCCTCACACCATTGGATAGTTTCTTCCTCAAGTTTTTCTAGTGGAACAACCGTATTTACAAGCCCCATTTCATAAGCTTCTTCAGCATTATATTGACGACATAAGTACCAGATTTCACGTGCGCGTTTATGACCAACTAGACGTGCTAAATAACCTGCTCCATATCCCGCATCGAAACTACCCACTTTTGGACCAGTTTGACCAAAAATAGCATTGTCTGCAGCAATTGTTAAGTCACAAACTACATGTAGTACATGCCCTCCGCCAATAGCGTAACCAGATACCATTGCAATTACAGGTTTTGGTATAGTACGAATTAGTCTTTGTAAATCTAAAACATTCAATCGCGGAATCTCGTCCGTACCAACATAACCTCCATGTCCACGTACAGATTGATCTCCACCTGAACAGAAAGCTTTTTCACCTTCACCAGCTAATACAATAACACCGATAGTAGAATCATCACGCGCATCAATAAATGCATCAATCATCTCTTTTACCGTTAATGGTGTAAATGCATTTCGTTTTTCAGGACGATTAATGGTTACTTTTGCAATACCATTATATTTTTCATAAATTATTTCTTCATAGCTATTTACTTTTTGCCATTCTACAGACATATATATGCTCCTTTCAAGCAACAAAATTATGTAGCAATTGGGTTTCTATTTAGAAACTCTTCTACTATTTTACCAAAGATTTGTGGATTTTCCACATGAACTGCATGACCAACATTTTTACATACTGTTAACTCCGCATTTGGAAGTTTTTCTCTCATTTTATTATTAATTTTTACAAATTTAGAATCTTTTTCTCCTACTACTAACAATACCTTCATAATCATTTGTTCTAAATCGTTCCAAAATGAAGGTTGTGCTCCTGTCCCCATAGAATGAAGTGAATGTACTAACCCTTCTGGTTGATGAGAAAGACGTTCATTTCTAATTTGTTGCTGCTTTTCTTCAGAAAGTTCCTTTTGTGATAAAAATAAGGGAATATCTTGCCAATAATTAACAAATTCTTCTATACCATTTTGTAATATATAGTTTGCCAAATTCTTATCATTTTGCTGTCGCTGACTTTGCTCTAATTCAGAGGATAAACCAGGGGAAGCACTTTCTAAAATTAATGATTGTATCATATCAGGAAATTCATTAGCAAAATGAATTGCGGTACGTCCTCCCATAGAATAGCCGACTAAGTGGAATTTCATTATATTCATTTTATTTAGCTGTTTTCTAAGTTGCTTACAACATGCCTTCATCGAGGTCAGAGAATATCCCTTCGAACGACCATGCCCTGGAAGATCAAATAAAATTAATTGATAGTCGCTTAAAAAAGTCTTTAATGATCCCCAAGTATGACGTGTTCCTGTAAACCCATGTAACATCACAATCGGTTCACCATCTCCAACTATTTCATAGTACAATTCATTATCTTCCAAACTCATCTAACCATCCTTTAAAATAGCTTTCTTAATCGATTGCCATTTTGCTTGGTGCCATAGAACATTTTGTTCGCGATCTGTTTTTACCTCAATAATTGATAGACCATCAAGTCGATAACTTTCATATAAAGCTACTTTTAATTCTTCCTCTGTGTTCACATGATTGTAATTTGCATCATACAGTCTCGCCACCTGTTCAAAGGACAAGTTCATTGGAGTACCAAACAAAGCTTCAAAATGTCGCTTATCCTTCGCTTGAGGCAAGAAGGAAAATATCCCACCACCATTATTATTGATTAACACAATTGTAATTGGTAATGTATAATGTTTTGCAGCAAATAACCCATTCATATCGTGAAATAAAGATAAGTCACCAAGTAATAATGTTACCCTTTCATTATCTGCAGAAGCTCCTACTCCACTTGAAACCATACCATCAATACCGTTAGCGCCACGATTCGCTAATATATTTATTGATTTAGGTGAAGTCATATAAAACGTATCTACATCTCGAATTGCCATGCTATTCCCAACATACAAAGTGCTTCCATCTGGGATTACTTCAGCTAAACCTCGAACAGCCTCTCCTTCAGTTATTTGCTCTTCGATACCTTCTAAAAGATAATGCTTAGCAATTTGATTCATCTCTTGCCAAGTCTTTAGCCATTCAATAGATACATCTTGATTCTCAGTCATTTGATTAAGTTGTTCACAAAATATAGTTGGTTCTGCAAATAAAAATGTTCCTTGATTAGACGAATGATCTCGTATTCCCTCCGAAGGCTCGATTACGTACTGCGGTATATCCACATTTTCCATAACATAAAATAAATACGCTTTAGAAACTGGCATAGCTCCAAACCGGATAATATAATCGGGCTTTAGTTTATCTCTAATTTCCGGTTCTCTTAAGAACGCATCGTACCCATCAATTACATTGTCCTTATGATGCTTTCCCGTTCTTATCTGTGATAAAGGGTCAGCAACTACAGGAATCCCCCACTTCCCAGCTAATGAAGTGACTGCATCCGCAAACTTAGCATCTGTCTGTGGTCCACATACAAACAATCCTTTTTTGTTTGGACCGAGCTCCTCTAGTAACCTTTGCAATTGCTTTGTAGTTAATTGTTTTGTTCCCTCTTGCATAATATTTTGTCTAGTATAGCTGTTTGTACTCCAAATAGAATCCAAAGAAAAATTAGGTGTTAGCGGTTCGCGTAATGGGAAGTTTAAATGGACAACTCCAGGATTCCCTTCCTCTGCAACGTGTTTCGCATGAGATGCTTTATTACGAACATAATGCAACATCCTATCTGTTGCTTCCGGCAAAGCCATTTCATGAAACCATTTTGTATAGTCACCATACATTTTAATTTGTTCAATTGTTTGAGGAGCTCCGATATGTCTCAGCTCATGCGGACGATCAGCAGTTAATACAAGAAGTGGTACACGACTATAATGCGCTTCCACAATTGCAGGATAATAGTTTGCTGCTGCTGTTCCTGAAGTACATACTACTACCACTGCACGATTTGATTTCTTCGCTAATCCTAAAGCGAAAAAAGCAGCAGAACGCTCATCGACGATAATCCACTCTTTTATGGATGGATGCTCTGTAAATACAAGAGCAAGTGGTGTAGAACGAGATCCAGGAGAAATCACCACATCCGTCACACCACTTTTTGCTAATTCATCTACAAAATTCGCGACATAGCGCGTTAACTTTTCTGTATAATCCATCGTCTATCCTCCTAAAACAGAGAGCATTGGCATCAATTTAATATTTGTTTCTTCATATTCACTCACTGGATCTGAATCTGATACAATTCCGCAGCCTGCAAAAAGTGACGCCTCAGTTCCTTGAATCATGGCAGAACGTATAGCTACGGCAAACTCACCATTATTATTACTATCTAGCCATCCAATAGGAGCACCGTACCAACCTCTGTCTAACCGTTCATTATTTCTAATAAAAGACATGGATTCTTCCCTAGGTGTTCCACCTAAAGCTGGAGTTGGATGAAGTTCCTCTATAATAGAGAAGATACTATTGCTATTCATTAATTTAGCAGTTACAGGTGTATAAAGATGTTGTAATGTCTTATAGATATACACTTGTGGTTCACTAGGAATATCTACATTAGTACAGTATCTTTCAACTGCTTTTCTAATCATTTGAACAACATAGTCATGCTCTTTTCGATTCTTTGGATCTGTAAAAAGATCCTCAGCAATTTTTTGGTCTTCTTTAGTTGTCTTTCCTCTTGGTGCAGTACCTGCGAGACAAGTAGAAAATAATTTATTTCCTTCCACTTTAACAAGTCGTTCAGGAGTAGCCCCTACAAAACAATCGCCGTCAATCTCATATGCAAAAATATAACTATTCGATTGCGTTTCTAATAGTTTTCTTATAATCGAGGGAATATCTGCTCGTTTATCAAAACGTAAACGAATCTCTCTTGCCAATACAATCTTATTGGTAATGGAAGTTTTCATTTCTTCTGTTGCTTTTTGAACAGTCTGCATCCATTGTTGTGGATTTACTTCTTTCTTTTCAATCATGTTAATATCTTGTTTTAAAAAATTCGATTCTCCTAATAAATAAGACTCCAATTCTTTGTATTCTTCCATTAATTGAAAGCCATGATCATTTGTATGCAAATACATATTGAAAGTTAAATAACATTGATTGTCTACTATTGTAACCATAACTTGAGGTATCGTTAATTGACCAGCTGGAAAATTACGCCACAAGTGTGTTGATTCTTTTTTTGGATCAAATGCAAAACCACCTAGTCCTACAATTCCAGTTCCTTGCTTTTCAAAAGGATTGTGAATAGTGGCTCTTTTCAACAACTCATTCCAATCATTTTCTATTGATCGAAAACGTTGACCTTCCGCTTGTATGGTAACTGCCTGTCCAGCACCAAGAATGGTTACATCGTTCGAATTACTCGACCAGAAACTTCTTGTTAATTTCCTATCTCCTGCTAATTGCAAAAAAGAGTATATGTTAGGATGGTTAATTTTTTTCGTGTAACTAAACAACTTAGCTTGATCTTCAGATAACATTTCATTAATTGCTTTATCAACAAGAATTGCTAGTTGTTTTTCTTCTATTCCAATCATTCCTATGAACCCCCGACATAATATCGTAAATTAATTATATCCTTCCTTATTTTATGCTCTTTTTACGAGTTTCTCAAGAAAAGCCTATTATTTCGAAAAAATTCCTGATTATAACATACATTGACACCTTCTTAACCTTTCCATAAAATTAATATGATATAGACAAATCAGGAGGCTTATTTCAATGCAATCAAAAGATACATCGAATATGAAAAAATTATTAAATGAACGTGAAGGAATTCACGTTTGGTGGCGACTACTTCGACCACACACTTTGACCGCATCATTTGTCCCAGTTTTTGTTGGAACAATGATTGCATTTAATGAAGGTACCATTAACTGGTTGATTTTCATAGCAATGTTAATAGCTTCTTTATTAATTCAATCAGCTACCAATATGTTTAATGAGTATTATGATTTTGTTCGTGGATTAGATAATGATCAATCTGTTGGGATTGGAGGATCTATTGTACGTGATGGGATAGATCCAAAACATATTCGAAATTTAGCATTCCTATTTTATGGAATATCTGTTTTACTGGGAATATACATTTGTGTGATGTCTAGTTGGTGGGTTGCAATAATTGGTTTAATTTGTATGATAATTGGTTATTTATATACTGGAGGCCCTATTCCAATTTCATATACTCCATTTGGAGAATTATTCTCAGGAGTATTGATGGGATCCGTGATAATTGGTATTACTTACTATATTCAAACGGAGACGATAACTTCGGAAATAATTTGGGTTTCAATACCTATTACTATCTTTATCGGTTGTATCAATTTTGCAAACAATATCCGAGATCGCGAAGGGGACAAACGCGGTGGTAGAAAAACTATTGCAGTCTTGATTGGCAAAGAACGATCCGTTGCACTACTTGGGACATTAATGGCGTTGGCGTATATTATGACCTTATTGTATATCTTTATCGGGTTCCTTCCGATTTGGTCCTTTATCACTTTCTTAAGTGTCCCAAAAGCATATGGAGTCATTAAGAAATTCCAAGGTAAGAAAACATCGATTGAAATGATGCCGGCGATGGGCGCTACTGCAAAAACAAACACAATGTATGGAATGTTATTAGGGCTATCACTACTTATAACAGCATTGTTATAACTTTGAAAGGATGGAACTATGACAAATAAATTAAGTAAAGATAAGTTAAATTATTTTAAAAAGAAATTACAGCAAATGAAAGAAGATTTAGAGGATAGACAAGACAATAATACGAGTTCTGATGAACTCACTAATTTTGATAATCATCCAGCGGATTTGGGTACAGAACAATTTGAACAACAACGAGATGCTGGTCTTAATCTGATGCGAGAAGATCAATTACAAGAAATTGAAGATGCATTGCAAAGGATCGAAGATGGTACGTATGGGATTAGTGAAAAATCAGGTGAACCTATTCCAGAAGAACGATTAGAAGTAATGCCCACTGCCCGTCTTTTAGTATCAGAGGAAGAAGAAAACTATTAAAAAGCACTTCGTTTGTGCCAGAAGTAGTTGGTTCTCCACCGCACATAAATTTCAAAATTCCTTATATATCACAAAAAGCTTCGCTACCATTGTGGTTGCGAAGCTTTTTAATTTATTTTAGAGAAAACCTTGTTTGTTGTTGTTGAACCCAGGCTTGTAATTTTATAAATAATGGAATAAACAATACTGCAATAAATACACCTTTTAACATATTAAATGGTAATACACCTGCTATAACAGATATCCATTTAACTTGATTAGACATTTCCCATCCCATAAACCAACCATAAGCCGGTAAAATCAGATAGTAATTCATAACACTCATTCCAATTGCCATCACAAGCGTACCAATAACTAATCCAGTTAGTAATCCTTTCATACCTTTAACTCGGTGATAAATCATAGAAACTGGAACAACTAACATTACGCCTGCAATAAAGTTTGACATAACTCCAATTGGATCTGCAGATCCGGAAACTGCAAGATACAATAAATTCTTAAAACCAACTACTACAATGCCTGCAATTGGGGAGAAAATCAATGAAGCTATCAAAGCAGGTACATCACTAAAGTCTACTTTTAAATATGGTGTCGGTAAAAATGGTAATGGAAAATTAATAAAAAATAATACCAATGAAATTGTACTTAATAACGCAATGATAATTAACTTTAATAAATTGTTTCTTTTCGATTTTTGCATCTGTGTCTCCTCCATCAATTCATTCGACTCCGATCTTGTGATGAAGGACGATTACCTGTTATGTGTTTCATTAATAAAACCCTAGAGCGGAGCCCTAGGGTTTGAATACATCGTCAAATAATGCACACAAAAAATGTGTAACACAAACATGATCGACATCTTCTCCCATCCAGACTATAACTGTCGGTACTGGAATCTAACCAGATCAACCACAATACGTATGCAGCTCGCGGACTTTACCGCCGGTCGGGAATTACACCCTGCCCCGAAGATTGGAATCGAATATTTATTTGTTAGAAACCATTATACCTTCACATTGAATTTTTAGCAAGTATATTACTATCTTTTGATGAAGTAAGTAACAACGCTAACACAATTGCTGAAATACCAGAAGATAACTTTCCTATTATCATCGCAATCACCATGGATGATTCTATACTTGCAACAAAACCTAAATGGCCACCAAATACAAATGCACCACTCACTGCAAAAGCTACATTCATAACCTTTCCACGTTCATTCATTTGCGTTAATAATGCTAGCATAGGAATCACATGAGCTACAGATGCTATAAGCCCTGCCGTAGAAGCTGAATTTATTTGTAATCTATTACCAATCTTTTGTAAATGTTTCGAAGCAAGTTTTGTAATTACTGCAACAAATGGAAAGGCACCAGCTAACACAATTGCGATTAATCCGACTATTTGGATACCATCTTCTAGAGGAGCTAACCCCGGAATAACTGTGATTTCAGTAATGGTTTCAATACCAATCGCTAATAATCCAATTAACGCAATTGTTGTTACTGTTTTACCTAACCAATGAAATAGTATCATCATATTGTCAACAAAAAATAGTAGTCCTATTAAAATACAAATTGAAAACACAATTGGAATTACAAGATTTCGAAACATCATAGACCAGTCAAGTTCAGCATAAAATCCTCCAATTAAGCAACCAATAGGGATCGTACTAATTCCAATCATTATCCCCTTCGCAAAATACGAATGATCTTGTTTTGTAATCATACTAAGTGCAACTGGTATGGTAAATGAAATCGTTGGTCCGAGCATAGTACCTAAAAATACCCAAGCAAATAACGCAGCTTCATTGCTTTCAGCCATTTGTTCTGCAAGTGCTTGTCCACCCATATCTAATGCCAATATTGTATTCGCAAATGTAGATGGGTCTGCCCCAATCCATCTGTAAAAAGGTGTTACGATCGGAGTCAAAATATTAGCAATTACTGGAGCTAAAGAGACTATTCCTACTATTACTAATGCTAACGTCCCCATAGACATAATTCCTTCTTTAAATTTTTCCCCCAAGCCTAAGCGATTACCAGCTAAATAATCAATACCACCAAGTAATAAAAAAGCTGCTAATATCAACATTATAATTTCATTTATATTCATACCTTTCCCCTTATGTATATCCATATAAAAAATGGTTATTCTTAACCCAGCATACACTATATCAAATATAGATTAAACAATACATTAATAGAATTTTTAAAATAGAAAAAAGTCTGTAGGAAAGAAATTTCTTCCTTTTCTACAGACTTTTACTGTAACAAGCTATTACTATTCTTCTAGATTAATAAATAGTTTTCCTTCAGCTTGTTCTCTTGTTTCATTACCGAAGCTATCTTTTGCAATAACTTCAATAACTGCACCATCTGCAACTGCATTACTCGTAGCAGTCCAATAACCAACATACTTACCTTCTGAAACTTCCATCATTGGAAGTTCAGTTGCATTCGTAAGTCCAAGGTTCGTTAATGGCATATGAATAACATAAGTTGCACGTAAACCTGGATCAGCTTCAAACTCAATTTTCACACTTTCTCCCGCACTGAGATGTACATCTTCTGTTGGAGTTACATTTTCAATTTCAGGAGCAGTGTAATCCGCTTCTATAGTGACTGATTCAGTCGTTGTATTTCCAGCCAAGTCAGCGGCAACAACTTCAATTGTATTTTCGCCTTCATCAAGTAAAATACGCTTAGAATAAGCACCATCTTCTACAGATGCTTGCTGCCCATTAACTTCGACATAGTCTAGGTTTTCATCTGCAACAGTACCTTCTACTGTCACTGTTTCACGATTAGTCTTATCCCCATCTGAAGGATTATCAATCGTTAATTCTGGTGATTCAGTATCTAGAGTAACCGTTACAGTATCCGATTCTCCAACAACGACATCTTCCATAATTGTTTGAGCTTGGAGTTCGTTTGCACCTTCCGTTAAATCAACTGGAATAGAGAACTCTCCACTATCTCCAACTTCTGCAGTACCAACATCTTCTCCATTGTTCAACAGTTGTAAGGTTGTTGTAGGTGAAGCAGTTCCTGCAACAGTTAATTCTGATTCATTTGTAATATAATCTTCTGCAGGAGTAATAATAATTGGATCATCTACACCGTAAGCTACTCGAGCACGAATCATATAGTTGCCCTCAACTTCAGGTGATGGAGACCATGCTCCTGCCACACTTTGGTAGCTTCTTCCTGCATTTGGGCCATTCTCATCCGTAGCAAGTCCTGGTACATTAGGATTTACTCCAGTTTGAACATATACCATATAGAAGTCCCCTTCTACTTGGATTGCATGTTCAGATAAATCAACTACAGTCCATTCATCAAGGCTTCGAATTGCTTCTGCTTCTACCGGACCTGCAATAAGTTCACCAGGAGTGCCATCTGGACCAGTCGCATCCCATACTTCAACTGCAAATTCTGTTCCGCCTGGATTTGGCCAGTCTGTACCGTGGAATTGGAACACACCATCAGTAACAATTGCAGATTCTCTACCTTCATCTAAAGACATTTTTACTGCCCATTTGTTTCCTGCATCATAGTAAGCACGAGCATTCTCAGCAGTTCCATCATCATAACCGATTTCTCCACCTGGAACGGTATAGAATGGTTCTAATGAGATATTTACTTCAGCATCTTGACCATCTAAGTCAACTTCAACTTCTGTTGGATGATATCCTTGAGCTAACACTTTTAACGTGTAATTCCCTTCATAAGCAGAAAGTGAGAAGTTACCATCTGCATCAGTTTCAACTGGTGCAATGTTTGCATCTTCTACTAAAATTACCGTAGCACCTTCTACTCCCTCACCGGTATCTTCATCTGTTACAGTACCAGTGATAGTATATTGATCTATTTCTTCTAATGTAAAGTCAGCTGTTGTAGATGCATCATCTTCAATAGATACAGATTGTTCTGCAGAATGAAAGCCATATGCTTCTGCAACTGCAGTATAGTCACCAGCAGCGTGCATAAATGAATAAGAACCGTTTGCTGGATCTGTATTCACTGATCTACCTGATTCTAAAATACTGACTGTCGCATTTATTGGCAATAACGTCGGATTAATTGATTCTTTTTTGTTGTCCTTTTCTACTATTGGCATAGCAGGTGTGATCTTATTCGGATCAACTTTTTCTTTTTTCGTAACATCTTTTTCAACTGCAACGTTAGATTCTTTCTGATCAATTGTTAATGCATTTGATCCTTTCACTTCTTTCAGACCAACTGCATTGGAAACAGAAGCATCAGATAGGCCAACATCATCGATATACCAACCATCACGTGTTACACTTCCATCTGTATCAAGGTTAAATCCAATATATACACGTTGACCACTATACTCTGATAAATCCAACTCTACTTGTTGCCAACCGTCAGATATATTTGTTATACGCAACAATTGAGTCCAGTTCTCTTGGTCTGTAGAAATAAATACATGACCAAAATCCCAGTTATTTTCGATATTAAACCAATGCTGGAACTGTAAATACGATTCACCTTCTGGAAGATCAATAGGCGGCATTAATAATGTGCTATTTTCATTGTTTGTATATTGTCCTTCAGTGTTAGTAGCATACACATAATCTCCAGAGAAAGCTTCTCCAGGTCCAGAAGTCGGTTCTCCTCTGTTCCAGCTAGCATTATCGCCAGATACTAGCCATCCAGATGGATTGGATTCGAAATCAGTGAAGTATCCTACACTAATTCCAGGCAATACATCTAGTGAATATTCATCAGTTGTTACTTCATTTCCTCCAAAATCATTAATAACAAAGTGATAAGAGAATGAATCTCCAGTAATACTATCACCCGGTATAGTTACCGCATACTCTCCAGATTTGTAATCACCAGACACTCGTTCTGCGGATAATGTTTCATCTCCAAATACAACATCTACAGAAGAGACACTGATATTATCTGAAACGTTAATGGTTAATGGTAAATCCATTCCTTCGTACGTTTCTACTGGAGCTTCGTGTTCGTAAGTAGGAGCTTCGTTATCTTCTCCTTCTTTTGTAACTTGTCCTTCAAGTGTACCAAGTCCAGACACTACAGAAGAAACTGCATCATGTGCATTTACAAGACCATATCCATATCCCATATTTGGTGATTCTGGGAAAGCCCCATCAGTAAGTGGCTGTGCTGTATTTATAAGAATTTCCTCTAAATCATCCACTGACAAACTTGGATCTGCTTGTATTAATAAAGCCGCTGCACCTGATACAGCAGGACCAGCCATTGATGTTCCATTCCATCCACCTTCATATCCGCCACCAGGTACAGAGGATCGGATATTTACACCAGGTGCTGAAATGTCAGGTTTAACATCCCCTTCATATGGAGAGGGTCCTTGTAATGAGAAGGATGCTAAGCTATCATTTATATCCGTTGCACCAGTTGCAAATGATTCTGGATAGTTAGCTGGAACTGCAACCGATCCAGGACCACCTGGATTCGTTAACGTAGTATTACCAGCAGAGAATTCAGGGAAGATTTCCGCTGCTCTCCAAGCAATAACAACATCACGATACCATTCATCTAATCCCGGTCCGCCACCCCAAGAATTATTGACAACATCAGGTGCCATTGAAGCATCTCCACCAGGAGCAAGAATCCACTCTGCAGCATCTAGCAAATCAACATCTGTTCCACCAGCTGCAGTAAATGCCTTAACAGCGATCCACTGAGCACCAGGAGCAACACCTACTTGGTTAGCACCATCTGGCTCACTACCAACCATCGTTCCAGTTACATGCGTACCATGGCCTTGGTCGTCATAAGGTATTTCTTGACCAGCAGTGGCATCATACCAACTATACGTATGATCTACTTCACCAGATGCCGAATCATACCCACGATATTTTTCTGCTAATGCAGGGTGATCAAATTGTGCACCAGTATCAATACTAGCTACAACAACACCAGAACCATCAAATCCCATGTTCCATGCAGCTGGAGCACCAACTCTTTCAACGTTCCATTCTACATTAGCCACATCAGATTTTGGTGTTTCTGCATCTTTATCTACAGTCGTATATAATTCACGTGTTTCGTTCGGAAGTACCTTTTCTACTTCAGAAAATGTAGCGATTTTTTCTGCAACCTCTTTCGTTGCTGTTACTGCAATACCATTGACAATATGATAAGATTTGAGATCTTTTGCATTCCCTTTTTCAATTTCTGATTCTAAATATTCAATGACTTCTGCTTGGGAATCAATGGAAGTAGCTTTCAACTCCGAGATTACAGCAGAGCGTTGGATATGTTCCAATTTAGCTGCTGATAAACTCGCTTTTTGTGCAGTACTCCTTGCTTCTTTAGCAACTTTTTTAACGTCTGCCTTCTCATTGAATTTAACAAGGAATGTCACCTTTTCATCATCTTTAAAGTTTTTCATCAATCGTTCACTGACTTTAGCTTCGGTCACTTGATTGGAATCATTTAAAGAAAGACTTGTTTTCCCACTTTCTGCATAAGATAGTCCAGGTGTAATTAGAGATAACGTCATTGCTACTGTAGCAACAAGACTAAATGCTTTTGTCTGACGTTTTTTCTTTTTTCTCAAATCTTTTCCTCCCCTCATTTTTAGAACAAGTTGCATAAAATCGACGGATAATTCTATAAAAAAACAACACTTCCCCCTTTTTCTAAATTGTCGATGATATGCATATTTGTGTAAGTTGTTCTTGCTGTTAATGCAAGTATAGTAAATGAAAGGAATGATTTTTGTCGATTTGAGTCGAATTAAATCAGAATATTCTAAATTGATAGAAATGTAGGATTTTTTCACTGGAAATTACATAGACTTTATAACTACAATTAGGTAGACAAACCTTATTTCACTTATTATCAGAAAATTTTAGATTACAAAAATGAATCAGAGGTACTAAGTAATGTTACAATTAATTGTAATACTTTTCTAAAAAGTAGAAATTTAATCATAAAGTTACAGAAATCACGATGAAATTCATGACATTTTTAATAGATTATAAATTGAAATATAAATTTATAGTTCATTATATTCATAGATAAGAATCAAGGAATATCTTCATATATAGCTATCACATCGCTTTATTTTACAAAACATTACAATTCATTTCTGAAATATATCACTTTTGTTAAAATTTATAAATACTCCCTCACGTATCACTACGAAAAAGAGTATATTGGTTAGTTTAAGTTTTAATCATTTAATGGATTTAAACTCTCTTTCCCTGAAAGATTAGATAACATGGATACCATTAACTGCACTTCTTCTTCCATATCCTGTTTGCTTGCTGTTTCGACAGGTGAATGCATATAACGTAACGGTAAAGAAACCAATGATACAGGAACACCTTTACCAGTAAGTCGCATTCGATCAGCATCCGTTCCTGTCATACGTGGTGTTAGTTCGTATTGAACTTTTATATTTGCTTCCTTAGCTGCATTTTCCAGCCAAAGATTTATTTTTCGATTAATCGGTGCACCCTTTGCTAAAACAGGTCCCCCTTCTAAATAAACTTCACCATATTTTTCTTTATTCACTTTTGGGTAATCTGTTGCAAAAGTAACATCAACAGCAAGTGCCATCGTTGGCTGAATAGCAGCTGCAGCAAAATAGGCTCCTCCCATATTTGTTTCTTCATTAACTGTACTAACTGCATAAACACCGATAGGAAGATTTTTTTCTGATAAGATACGGATCACTTCTGCTACCATAAATGCTCCTGTACGATTGTCTAATCCTCGCCCCGCAATATATCGATTTTGTAATAGCTCTGGCTCCGTTTTATAGACAGCTAAATCACCTATCTGTACATATTTAGTTGCCTCTTGTTTTGAAGTAAAACCACAATCAATAAATAAATCTTCTAGATCAAAATCACCTTTTAACCCCCCATGATGTTGTGCATTGACACCAATTACCCCTGTTATTATTTTTTGATACCCTAATACTTCTAGTTTCATACCAACCGCTGCTTTTGGATTGATTCCCCCCATTTTATCAATGTAGAGAAATCCATTATCATCAATTCGATTTATAACTAATGCAATCTCATCACAATGCCCCGCTAATAAGACCTTGAATTCCGCTTCCGGATTTAATACAGCAACTGCATTTCCGGCATTATCCGTACGTATTTCGTCAGCATAAGGCTTAACATATTCCATCCATTTCATTTGAATATCCATTTCCATACTAGATGGAGATGGAGTTCTTAGTAAATTCATCAAAAAATCGTACTGTAATTTTTCCATTTGTTTGTCCTCCTTAAGTAATGAAAGCACTAATTCCTAGGCACTTTAGTTTACCATCCGTAAATTAATGGGTACACTAACTATATCAAATTATGTAAAAGAGGTGTACATACATGCAATTAAATGACTGGTATAATAAAGGTATGTCAGTAGATGACTATATCGAATCAATGACGATTCATAAGGAAAGTCTCTTACATATCTATGACCATTTTCAGTTACCGGAGAAATTGTCACTTGATAATCAATCCCTTCGTGTCATCGTTTTAACAGAAGATTGGTGTGGCGATGCTATGCTTAATATTCCTGTACTTTTACGTATAGCAGAGAAAAGTGATATGCCCGTACGAATTTTATTACGAGATGATAATCTCGAATTGATGGACCAGTATTTAACAAACGGGAAATCACGTTCTATACCTATCTTTATTTTTATTGATGAAGACGGGAAAGAAGTAGCTAAATGGGGACCTCGTGCAGAAAAAATACAAGAATTTGTAGATAATGCACGAGAACAACTTCCTTCAAGAGAAGCTACTGACTTCGAAGAAAAACAGAAAGAAATGTATCTTTTCCTAACGAAATCTTATAGAGATAATCAAGATATGTGGAATGCTGTCTACAGCAGTATTAAAAATACCTTAGTTTAGAAACTCCCCCACCCCTCACTGTTATTTTAGAATAAGTATCTAACTAAAACGCACATACTAGAACAAAGCGCAAGCGCACGTTTAGAAACGTAGCGAGTAAAAAACAGTGAGGTGGATCCTTTATGAATATCCGCTACATAAAACGTATTTATTTTCGTATACCAATTATATTGAAATTATTAATGATTGTATTAATTACAATGATTTTCTTTGGGATAATTATACATTTTATTGAGCCTTTACAATTCCCCACAGCGTTTGACGGAATTTGGTGGGCTTTTGTTACTGCGGCTACGGTAGGTTACGGTGACTATGTTCCGCTCACTCCTACAGGAAGAATCATCGGCATACTATTAATATTAACAGGTGGTGGGCTTATAGCTTTTTATATTTCTTCATTATCCACTACTACATTAAAAAGAGAGCAAGATCTCGAGAATGGTCGCTTAGCATTTCATGGACATGATCACTTCATATTTGTTGGTTGGAATGAACGCACGAGACAACTTATGAAACTCGTCTTAGAGTATTATCCAGGCAGAAGAATCGTCGTAATAGATAAAACCGTAAACAAATTAACGTATAAAGAATATCCAGTACACTTTATTCAAGGTGACGCTACCGAAGACGACACGATCAAAAAAGCAAACATTGCGAATGCTAACTGTGTACTTATCACTGCAGATATCACTAAAGACGAAAAACAAGCAGATACCTATTCTATTATGACTACTATAGCCATGAGAGGGAATCATATGACTCTTCCTATTGTGACAGAAATTTTATCAAAAAAACAAATCGAGAATGCCATACGTGCAGGTGCTACAACGATTATTCGCTCTAATGATTTTATGAGCAGTCTTTTCTTTCATGAATTAGACCATCTCATGCAGGCTACACCTTTTGAAGATATTGATCAGCTTTTAGTACAGCAGCAATTCTCTCATCAAAAATTACCGCTTGATTTAGAGGAAGAGACATTCAGTAAAGTAGTTAATAATTTCTTACACCAAGGTTATCTAGTACTAGGTCTCATAAGAGATGATGCTTATACCATCCATCCAAAACCAGATTTTATAATGGAAGAGAACGATATTCTTATTACGATTACAAATTGGTGATTTCGTCGCCTTTGCTGATTTTTTTAAAGTATGTTATAGTATTTTATTGTGTTCAAAGAATCGAATATATAAGATATAGGAGTTGTTCAGCATGACTAACAAATTAGAAGCTGGTCAGATTATAGAAGGTAAAGTAACAGGAATTCAACCTTATGGAGCATTTGTTTCTGTAGATGAAGAAACACAAGGTTTAGTTCACATCTCTGAAATTACACATGGATATGTAAAAGACATTAACGAACATTTATCTGTAGGAGATGAAGTTAAAGTAAAAGTTATTAACGTAGATGATGAGAGAAATAAAGTATCTCTTTCTATTCGTGCTACAGAAGAAGCGCCAAAAGCTAATACAGAAAAACCTAAAAAGCAAGCTGCTTCCACACAATCAAATGATTCAGCTGGTTTTAATACGTTAAAAGACAAGCTACAAGAATGGATTAATCAATCCGATAACAAATAATGATTTTTAAAGACTCTACACCAATTATGATGTAGAGTCTTTTTATTTGTAAAGGGCTTGTTCTTGATTTCACAAACGGTATCGCTTAAAGTTAAATTATAGAAATAATTGCTTTAACAGAGGAGGAACTACCATGACACATGTATCCTTTAACTATGAAAAGGCATTGTCATTTTTCGAGAAACAAGAAATTACAAATTTAGAACCATTTGTTCACACTGCACATCAAATGATTCATGAACGTATTGGTGCAGGAAAGGACTTCTTAGGTTGGCTTGACTTACCTAGAAATTATAACCGTGAAGAATATAAACGAATAAAGGCTGCAGCTGATAAGATTAAAAAAGACTCCGACATTTTACTTGTTATTGGAATTGGTGGCTCATATTTAGGCGCTAAAGCAGCACTTGAAATGTTAAATCATTCTTTCCAAAACCTTCTTTCTAAGGACAAACGCCAAGTTCCACAAGTTATTTTTGTTGGTCATCATTTAAGTTCAACCTATATGTCTGAGCTTTTTGATATTCTTAAAGACAAAGATTTCTCCATTAATGTTATCTCAAAGAGTGGAACGACAACGGAGCCTGCAATTGCTTTTCGTATTTTCAAAAAATACCTCGAGGAAAAATATGGTCAAGACGAAGCGAAAAAGCGTATTTATGCAACAACTGACCGTGCCAAAGGTGCTTTAAAAACAACTGCAGATTCTAATGATTTTGAAACGTTTGTAATTCCTGATGATGTTGGAGGGCGATACTCCGTATTAACAGCAGTAGGTTTACTTCCAATCGCTGCTAGTGGCATCAACATCGATGACATGATGGAAGGTGCTAAAGCTGCAATGGAAGACCTTGCTAATCCAGTCGTATCTGAAAATCCAGCATATCAATATGCAGCCGTAAGAAATATTCTTTACCAAAAAGGAAAAGTTACCGAGTTATTAATCAATTATGAGCCGAGCTTACAATACTTCTCTGAATGGTGGAAACAACTATTTGGAGAAAGTGAAGGAAAAGACCAAAAAGGGATTTATCCTTCATCAGCAAACTTTACTACAGATCTTCATTCACTTGGACAATACATTCAAGAGGGACGTCGTAATATATTCGAAACCATCTTACACGTCAATGAACCAAAAAAAGATTTAACATTAGAAAAAGAAGAATCAGATCTAGATGGATTAAATTACTTAGCTGGTAAGTCAATTCATGAAATTAACGATAAAGCTTTCCAGGGAACACTGCTTGCGCATACGGACGGAGATGTACCAAACTTAATCGTAGAAGTTCCTAGATTAGATGCATATACTTTTGGGTATCTTGTCTATTTCTTTGAAAAAGCATGTGCAATAAGCGGATATATTTTAGGTGTTAATCCGTTTGATCAGCCTGGAGTTGAGGCATATAAAAAGAATATGTTTGCTTTACTAGGAAAACCAGGGTTTGAGGATCAAAAAGAAGAATTAGAAAAGCGTTTGTGATAAGAAAAAGCGAAAATTTTGACTCAATGATAAAGAGGCTCTTAAGATGGAGCCTCTTTTGTTTTGGTTCTATCATATATTCTATTTATTAACCAGATACCTTCCTGCTTAATTAACTCAATTGAAATCTGAAAAGTCTCCTCTTCAGTATATATATTAGGAAAAGATATGAAATCATAAACCGCTTTATCTTCTTCATTCTTTAATTCAATAAAATAATAACTATTTCTCCAAATGTCATACCAGTCATAACTCGCTATTTCTAAACCATTCTCCGTCTTTAATTTGTTAACAAGCTTTTCATCTGGCTTCACGGAAGCATACATAAAAAGTGACAATACCTCACTTGCAGACGCATCAGATAGAGCAGTAAGCGACTTATTCTGTTCAATATAATTTTGATAAATGTCATGCGTCGTATCTACAACCGGCCACTTATCCAAAGATAAAAAGCTATCCTCCGTTAAATTTTGATAGGGTTCTACAAAAATATACCAATACTCCCGATGTGCCAATTCCTCTACAGGAATCCAATTATTTCTCTGTAATTCTTGAACTACTTCATTTACTACACCCCAATAGATAGAATCATGATGGTTGTGAACAAAGAATAGCAGCTCTCTTTGATGCTCTTCAGATAACGGATTTGTTGTATCTATTTCATAAGAGCTAAATTTATCTCTTACAAATAAATAATCTATTAACACATACTGACCGATTAAAGCTAATTCTTGTTGAACGAAAATTGTATGACGATCACCTGGATATGTTGTATAAATTTCTTCTATTCGTAAGAGAATATCTTTTAAATTAATAGGTTCTCCATTGTAATAAGAGTCTAAGTCTTCTTGGATGGATATCACATGTACATATGGCTCAGAACCATCAACATCTTGAATATACTGTATAGCCCAACTTTCATCTACAGTCAAACTAAGACTTGTAGCATCCTCTAATTGCTCGATGATATAACCGTTATCTTTAATTGCATCTATAGCTGATACGATATCTTCTGGTACATCTATTTCATCTATACTTTCTTGGTTATTTATAATTTCTTGTTGGAGGTCCTTATCAAGAGAATGTTTTTTAAACAAACTGCTTAAGTAATGTTCTAGTGAGGTGTGATTACTAACTTGTATGGTATAATAATCTGGATGATTTAGAAATATCGTGTTCTCCTTTCTCTGTTCCTCTGCAAGTTGTTTAGGCGTTGTTAAAAGTGTCATAATCATATCTTTGTACCATTGAATGTCATCTACATCAGTATCTTCACCTGTAACTAGCTTATCCCTAAACAGAATAACTACATCTTTTGCTTGTTTCACCTGAATAAAGTTGTCTACACTTTCTACACCAAGGCTTTACTTATATTCTTCTTTTTTCCGCTCAAAATACTGTTCCATTTTTTCTTGTTCGGTTATGGTAGGTTGTTGAAAATCATCAAACATTGGAATTGCAAATAATACAAATAATACTAAACCAAATATTACAACAATCTTCGGGATCCAATTTTTCTTCTTTTTTTCATTTTGCCATTTTACAGCATGAAGAAGTTGTTGTGTAGAAGTCTTTTCTGGAAGTTTCTTATACTCTTCATTTAAGGACTTTAGCCATTTATGTATATCATTCATTTCTGTAGTAAACTTCTTTTTTAATGATTCTCTGCCGAGGTTAATTTTATTTTCTACTGCATCTGGTGATATTTGTAAAATAACAGCAATCTCTTCATATGATTTATCATGAATATAATAAAGAATAAGTGCAAATTTATATTTATCTTCTAATTGTTGTATACATTCATGCAGTAGAACGTGAATTTTGTTTTCGAAATAATCAGTCAAAAATTCGTGTTGCTGTTTTAACTTCTCCTCCGAATTACGTTTTCTTTTTTCTTTACGCTTGTAGTTTTTAACAACATTTAATGTAATCTTATATAGCAAAGTTGATAAGTTTGTATCTTGATCTGGATAATTTTTGAAGCTCTTACTGATTTTTAAAAATGCATCCCGTACAACATCTGAAGTTTTATTAGGATGAACACCTAATTGAAAAACAAATCGTTCTACGATCGAACGATATTTCTCTATGAATAACTCGATTCCTATTTCAAATTTATTATTTAAAAAATAACTTATTATCTGTTGATCTTCCAAACAAATCCCCTTTCTAATGTTTAATATACATATATAACGTTATAAGAACCATTTTTGTTCCAAAATTTCTAAAAAAAATTCTACTTTTCTTGTTTATAATTTTGTACATGGGGTAATACTATAACTGTAAGACTTTCTCGTATTCCCCCTGTAGGCAAGGCGCTCGAACGCTTTGCTTTTTTTTTGCCTTTTTCCCCATACTCTTTGTTATAATAGTAACATTACATTTACATAGGTAGGAGGTTTCTCAATGAGTATTTTTGAAGAAGTATTTGATAGAAAGCAAACCAGATCCGTTAAATGGGATATGGTACAAGAAGTTTTTCAATCCAATGATGTATTGCCAATGTGGGTAGCAGACATGGATTTTAAAGCTCCTGAAGAAGTCAATCAGGCATTAATAGAACGTGCAAAACATGGAATTTATGGTTACACAGCAATTGATAGTGATGTAAGTTCTGCTGTTGTCAATTGGTTACACCGTAGGCATGATTGGTCTATTGATCCATCTTGGTTATCTTATAGTCCTGGGGTAGTGAATAGTCTACATATGGCGGTTCAAGCATTTACTGAACCTGGTGACAATATCTTAATTCAAACACCAGTGTATACACCCTTTTATAATTTGATTAAAGAATTAGATAGAGAAATAGTAAAGAACCCGCTTGTTTATGAAAATCAATATTATACTATTGATTTTCATGATCTAGAGAAAAAATTAGCAGATGGAGTAAAAGCATTTATTCTTTGTTCTCCGCATAATCCAGTTGGTCGAGTATGGAAAAAAGAAGAGTTACAAAAAATGGCGGAATTATGTTTGCAGTATGATGTGATGATTTTTTCCGATGAGATTCATGCAGACCTAGTTTTTCCTGGTCAAAAGCATATACCTATTGCTACGTTATCTGAAGAAGTAGCTGATAATACGATTACATGTATGGCACCTTCAAAGACATTTAATTTAGCTGGTTTAGACGCTTCTTATGTGATTACTTCAAATAAAGAAAACCGTCAAAAGTTAGATAAAGCGTTCCATCGTCAAGGTTTTCATAATATGTTAAATACGATGGGAAATACAGCTATGGAAGCAGCCTATCGCCATGGAGATTCCTGGTTAGATGAGTTAGTACAAGTGTTAGAACAACATGCACATTATGTACGTGAAATGTTCGAAGCACATGCACCTGATTTAAAAGTTACGCATGCGGAAGGCACCTATTTGCTATGGGTGGATTGTTCTTCGCTAGGATTAAATAAGCAGGAATTAAAGAAATTTATGGTTGAACAGGCTCGTGTTGGATTAAACGCTGGACAGGATTATGGCATAGAGGGTGACACGTTCATGCGTATTAACATCGCTTGCCCAAGAGCAACATTAGAAGAGGGCATCAAGCGAATTATTTCTGCCGTTCAATCAATGTAATATAACGTAAAAGTTCATTTAATTAGGGGTATTACTGCGCGTTACATGTGGATTAAAAATTAGGGGCTAGTACAAAAGTATTTATTCAAAAGATAATTCGAATAAATAGCTTTTAAAAAGCCCGCTCTAGAAATATACTCCGCTTTTTGCAGATGGCTGGTGAGCCTCGGGATACTTATGAATCGAGGTCTCACCTAGTCTCCCTCTCCCACAGTTTACATGTATTGCAAAAAGCAACATGCACCACAGAGAATGAAAATGGTTATTTTCATGATAGAAGTCTACGTATATTTCTTACGCTTATTCTAGCTTTCATCCGTCTTTTGACCAAAAACTTATTATTATGTGCCGACTTAATACATTTACTTATTCTTCTTGTTCATCATTTTGCTCCGTTGGATCAGTTGGGGCTTTTTCAGATTCTCCTGATTCCTTTTCTGCATGAATCTCCCCACAAACAATTCTAGTCCCGGAATCTCCACCCGGTTGGCTCATTCCATCGTCTTGACCTTCATGGACAATTAATGCTGTCCCATTATTATTTATTAATGAGTTTTTCCCTTCTTGCAACGTTGCTCCTGAAAGTTCAAGTTCAGCATGTACTAGACCACCAGCATCTGCTTCAATATTTGGCAAATCTCCTAAGTGTGGACCTTCTGGATGCATCATTCCATGTTCCTTACCTTCGGGATTCAGATGATTACCAGCTGTAGTAAAATCTGGGCCTTCGCACCTTCCATATTCATGAACATGTATGGCATGAAATCCTGGTTGAAGCCCTTCTAAGTCCAATTCAATAGCTACAGCATCTTCTTGTTCACTTAATAAAGCTGTTCCTACTCGGTCACCATCTATATTGTACATTTCTACAGTTAGCGATTTCGGATTATGAAGTAAGCACGCAGATAATAACAATGAAAGACTCATTGTTAATCCTAATACTAGAGGACGCATATCATAGACTCCTTTCCTCTTTTATATCAGTATCTGCAATGTTTGATAATCTAAACAAAAATCAGTGAAATGTTTCCATACAATTATTTTGAATGTGATTCTGTCTGTTTCGCTTGTTTTATTTCTTTACTATATTTTTCATTAAACTTCTTTTCATCGTTTCTTGATTTTTTCATCATCAATCGCATGGCAACTACTGCCAAAACAATAAATATCGCTAGAGAAATCACTGCTGGTATATATTCGGTTTTATCTTCTGGAAAATAAAGAAACGGCATTAAAATTATCATTTTCATCAATGTATTCACACCTTTCCCACCTATTATAACAAACATGACTCCGTTTCCAAATATTAGATAACATCGTTCGCATTTTTATCTTATTTTTGGCAAAATGAATAAAGGGAGTGATGTAAATGAGTAACTTTAATAAAGGCGATATTGTCAAAGCACATTATAAATCCGGAACTTATATTGGAATTGTCCAAGAAGATCGTGGACAACAATATCTAGTGGAAGTAAGAGCAGTATTAAAACACCCTCTTCAAGGAGATCTACATAATTATGGTCAAACTGGTGAAGATGTTTTCTTTCATGAGCGGAAAGCACTATCATTTAAAGAAAAAATGAATGTCAAAAAACCAGCTGTTCACGCCTATTCTACAGAAGAAATACCTCATTATGACGAATCATTACAAACAGCAGTTACTACTTATAAAGAAAAGCTAAGCCAAAATCCAACAGCGTTCGATTTACAATGTCTAAGGAAGTTAGAACAACTCGAAGCAACTCATTATAAGAAAAGCCCTCATGACTAAAAGAAACCCTTGTAACGGAATACATCCGTCTACAAGGGTTTTTTTAACATTATATGAAAACAAATTATTCACCAAGATGTTCTTTAATTACTTCTGCTACACCGTTAAGTGCGTCTTCCTCGTCTTTACCATCAGCAGTAACTTCGATTTCTGCGCCTTTTGGAATACCTAAAGACATAACGCCCATTATCGATTTCAAGTTAACTTGCTTGCCTTTGTAAGAAACTTCGATTTCAGAATCGAATTGTCCAGCCTTATTTACTAATAAAGTTGCAGGACGAGCATGAACTCCAGTTTCAGCAGTAATCGTAAATGTTTGTGATTTCATTACATTTCACCCTTCCACACCATATTTTCTCTATGATTGTTTATGCTTGTCTATATACTCAACGTTAAATATTTCACATAAACCTACGTTTATTATATACAAAAATCGTAAAAGATGAAACCGATAACTAAATTTTTATTAATATTGAATTTAATTGTTTTTCAAATACGATTATGATAACTTTAATCTAGAAATAGCAACTATTTCAAGGAGGCAAGAACATGAGTGTACATATTGGAGCAAAACAAGGAGAAATTGCAGATAAAATACTTTTACCAGGAGACCCACTCCGTGCAAAATTTATTGCAGAGACTTTTTTAGAAAAACCAAAATTATATAATGAAGTTCGAGGAATGTATGGCTATACTGGTACCTATAAAGGTGAACGTATATCTGTTCAAGGAACAGGAATGGGCGTACCTTCTATTTCTATCTATGTAAATGAATTAATACAAAGCTATGATGTGAAAAAATTAATTCGAGTAGGTACATGTGGTGCTATTCAGAAGGACGTTAACGTTCGAGACGTCATTTTAGCCCAGGGAGCTACAACAGATTCTCAAATGAACCGACTTATTTTTAACGGAATCGACTATGCACCAATTGCAGATTTTGAACTACTAAAAAATGCATATGACGCCGGAGTAGATAAAGGACTTCAATTACGAGTCGGTAATGTGTTCACAAGCGATACATTCTATCGTGATAATGCACAGCAGGTGAATGAATTACTGGCAAAATATCAAGTACTTGCTATTGAAATGGAATCTACAGCTCTATATACACTAGCAGCTAAATATGGTAGACAAGCACTTTCTGTATTGACGGTTTCCGATCATATTTTAACTGGTGAAGAAACATCTGCAGAAGAAAGACAAACAACATTTAATGAAATGATGGAGATCGCCCTAGACACCATTATAAAATAAACTACTTCGCCCGGCATATGATTGCTGGGTGTTTTTTTACCCAACATTGTCACCCTGAATAAACATAAGGTTGACAAAATTTATGAATCTAACTATAGTAAAACTATCAGAAAGGAGGAACGATAATGCAATCATTTCGAGCGATACATATAACCTATACTTCATTATTTGTATGTCTTATGGTAATTGGTGCCAATATTGCTATTTGGTTTCCATTTTTAACTGTACCAATTGGTGGAGCTTCTGTCCCACTTTCTTTACAAACATTCTTTGCAATTTTAGCTGGTATGATCTTAGGAAAACGACTCGGTGCTTTTGCAATGATTGTATATATATTAATTGGTCTAACCGGATTACCTGTTTTCGCAGGTTTAAAAGGTGGATTCTATCCAATGATTAGCCCAACCGGAGGATTTATTATTTCATTTGTATTTGTCGCTTTTATTGTTGGCTGGATATTAGAAAATAAATCAATCTATTCCACAAAGAACTTGATTGCAGTTGCATGTATTGGATTGGTGATAAACTATACTATAGGTGTTACATATATGTATATAGCTATGAATGAATGGTTAGAGCTTCCAATTTCTTATTTAACTGCATGGATCGGAATGGTTCCTTTTCTAATTAAAGATGGAGTATTAACTATCGCAGCCTCAGTTACAATGATCGCTTTACAAAAACGGATATCTTCCATTCCAGTAATCCAAAACATTTCACGCTAATCGGTTGTTTCTTTATATTCCCAGGTCTGTGTGATAAAATAACAGAAACATTTATACAAATACATGTGCTTTTGCAGGAAGGATGTTTCGTCATACATGACTCTGTTTTCCAACTTCCCTCTTTGGGCTGCTTTATGTGCAATCATTTTTGCACAAGTAATAAAAATACCGATTAAGTTAATTTTCACCAAAGAATTCCAACCCGGTTTGGCATTCAGTACCGGTGGTATGCCTAGTAGTCACTCTGCTGCAGTTACCGCATTAACAACTGCTATTGGCATTACGGAAGGAGTTTCTTCCAGTGTATTTGCTCTAGCTTGTATTTTCAGCGTTATTACAATGTTCGATGCGTCAGGAGTACGAAGACAAGCAGGTGAACAAGCTGTAGTTATTAACCAATTAATTCGAGATTTCCAGTTGATTACAACAAGTGCAAAAGATTGGAATAAAAAAGGTGAATCAGAAAAAATGCAAGAATTAAAAGAACTGTTAGGACATCAACCAATTGAAGTATTTTTTGGAGCTTTAACAGGAATTATTTTAGCTTATTCCATTGCACCATTATTCACCTACTAAAAAATAAGGTTGAGACTTTAGTCTAATCAAAAAATAGATCCAAACTTACTGGTATATTTTGAACAACACTATTTAAAGTCTCAACCTTATTTTATTCTAATTGAACTGTTGACGAAAAGCTTGCATTGATTCTTCTTCATTCAGCTCGATGAGTGTTTCTTCTGTCAATGTTCCATCTCCCAATTCAATAACATACACGTCTACTTCTTTCTTTCCCCATTGTTCATATACATCATCTACAGTGTGATAATATAAATCAATTTTATTTCCCGTTATAGCGCTACCTTTGTCAGCCACAACGCCGAATCCATAATCTGGTATAAATAGAATTGTTCCTATTGGATATACATTTAAATCAGCAGCAATAGTAGAATACAAGTCTCGTTTCACTTGAACACCAGAAAAAGTAATTCCATATTCCGGATGGTCAGCAGTTTTACCTGTTGATTCTATTCCAGCAGTATAACCAGTTGCCATTACCGTATTAACAGGAAATTGTTCTAAATCAATCGCTTCATCTATAGACGAAGGACCTTCAATTTCGTTATTACTTAACAGTGTTTCTTTTGCCTTTGTAACGTTGAGTCCTTTAGGTTTTAGGTTAACATTTTTAAACTGTTCTAAAATACCTTCTGAAGATGGAATAAGTTCAATGGGATTTGCCTTCACATGCTTTGGAATGAATAAATTTGTAACCGATGTTATCTCCAATACAGATAAGCAAATAATAGATAACATCCCTACATGTTTCATCCAATTTTTGATTTTCATGATTAACACCTCTTTGGATGTCATCATTTCCAATCTATTAAAATTTTATTCAAAAAAGTAGTTAAAACATTTGGTAGCCACTTTTTCGTAGAAACTTAATAACGAATCCCGATACGATTGTACCTACAAATCCGGCAATTAAAATTACAATATCTGCGAATGCTATATTAAGTAATCTCGTACCTAAATCATTAAACGCTGTTGCAGTATTGGTGAAGTATTGTGTAATTCCTACATTATCAATTATTAGTATGACAACAATTGGATATAAAAATGCCATCAACCAGGTTTGTCTTAACAGCATATTTAATATGAATGCGATCCCAAAAAAGATAACAAAATATAGAAATACCGAAACAATTAATTGGACCATGCTACTCTCTCTCCCTTTTTCGTCCTATGTACACATACATGAGTCATTTTATAATAAATAAAGTAAAAAGCAAAGGCTTAGCTAACTTACCTTTGCTTTATAAACTAATGAAATATATTAAATTTTCCTTTTTTCATTAATAATTGAATACCGCCTAATTTAAATAAGTACCAATTATCGGCGAACCGCTTTAATACTGCAGCTTTCCATCCAAATAATATTCGGTTAAATATTTCAGCTATTCCATCATCCTTGCCAAGAGAAGTTATCATCCCTGAAATGTCTGGGAGGAAATCTGTCATCTCCTTCCCTTTTATCTTTGCATTAATATTTCGAGCAATAAATTCTCCTTGTTGCATAGCAATTTGCGCAGTTGAAGGTAATACATTACCATTTTGATCATAATGAAGCGAACAGTCACCAATTAAATATATAGAGTCGTCTTCTATAGAACGCAAATCATTCCGAACCTTCACACGACCATGGTCCATAGATAAATTTAAACGCTCTACAATACTATTTGCTTTTGTACCAGCCGTCCATATAACTGATTTAGATAATATTTTATACTCTGATCCAGCCTTTTCATAAATAATACCGTCTTCTGTACAAGCTTTTACAACAGCATCATTTATAATTTCTACCCCTCTAGATTGTAAAGAATTCATAGCATATTGAACAGCAGATTCATCATATCCAGAAAGGACACAGTCTTTGCCTTCCAGTAAAAATACCTTAACTAAGTTTTTTTCGATGTCGTATTCTTTACATATGGTTGGAATATGGTTAATTAATTCACCAGCAAATTCTACACCTGTTAATCCTCCACCTCCAATTACAATATTTAATCGTCCATCTTTTGATTTTTTTTCATTCGTGTATAATGCAAAATTATATTCTACTCTTTCACGAATTAGCCGAGCACTGTTAATATCTTTGATAGAATATGCAAATTCACTTAATCCAGGTATTCCATACGTTGCAGGTTCGAAACCTAGACTAACGATTAAAATATCATAGTAAAGATCGCGATTTTTAAATTTAACTCGTTTTTCTTCTCTTTTTATAGAGACCACTTCATCTAAAATAAGTTTTATTCGATTTCGATCAATTACTTCTTTAATATCAATTTTAGAACGATCGTGATGAAGTGTTCCTGCTGCATTCTCATGTAGCCAAGTCGTCTGATAGTGATAATCATGTTTATTTACTAACGTAATTGTTGCTTCATTGGGATGTATCATTTTTTGCATTTTTGCTGCAGCCATCATTCCCCCATAACCCGCTCCTAAAATTACGATATGCGGTTTATTCATTACACTCACAACTCCCATAAAATTAAATTCCCGTTATATATTTATCATGGTATGTAATCACCGTTATATCCCTCTATAAACCTAATGAAGAACTACATGAGTGCCTAGATAACAACATCAACATCCATAATTTTACTCCTAGTCACTAGTGGAAACCATCTGATAAATTACTGTTACCAAAATAATTTCTAATTGTAATCAAACTGTAATAAATCACTTCATTATACTACATGGTTTGATTCAATTTTTCAACCTTAAAATTACCCATTTTTAAGACTATGACTTGACCTTGATTACTATTCTTCAGTGCGGAAAAATACCAACATAATTCAGTTTATGATACCATTGAAATGGTTATAAATTGTATATAGAAAAGAGGGGACATATGGATAGCAAAGTTCTAGATGTAACAATTATCGGAGCAGGGCCAACTGGTTTATTCACTGCTTTCTATGGTGGTATGCGGCAGGCAAGTGTTAAAATTATTGAGAGCCTTCCTCATATAGGTGGACAACTAACAGCCCTATATCCAGAAAAATATATATATGACATTGCTGGTTTTCCAAAAGTACATGCCCAAGAGTTGATCGACCGACTTGAAGAACAGGCAAAATTATTTGATCCGGAAATTGTACTTGGACAAGCAATCGATAAAGTAGAACGTCTAGAAGACGAGTCATTTCGACTAACCTCTAATACTGGGGAAGTTCATTTAACGAAAACGATTATTATAACGGCAGGAAATGGAGCTTTCCAACCTAGACGCTTAAATATAGGAAAGAGTGAATCGTTTGAAGGAAAAAACCTTCATTATTACGTAAGAGATATGAATCAATATAAAGATAAACGCGTAGTATTATTGGGTGGAGGAGATTCTGCTGTTGATTGGGCGTTAATGTTAGAAAAAATTGCTGCTAAAGTAACACTTGTCCATCGACGGGACCAATTTCGTGCGCATGAACACAGTGTCAATCAATTGAAAGAATCATCTGTAGAAATTTTAACTCCTTATGCTCCTATTAATATTGAATCATCCGATAAAATTGAAAAGATTCAGCTTCAGGAAGTAAAAGGTGAAAAAATTATTGATATAGAAGTCGATGATATTATTTGTAATTACGGATTTATATCAAGTCTAGGTCCAATAAAAGACTGGGGATTGGATATAGAGAAAAATAGCATTGTTGTTAACTCAAAAATGGAAACGAATATTCCAGGTATTTATGCTGCTGGAGATGTCTGCACATATGACGGGAAAGTAAAATTAATAGCAACAGGTTTTGGTGAAGGACCAACAGCAATAAATAATGCGAAAAACTATATTGATCCTAAAGCAAGAATTCAACCAAAACATTCTACTGCAATGTTTTAATAGAAAAAAGCATGGAATATGATGATTCCATGCTTTTTTAAGATAAGGTATTCTCCTGTGTTTCTAGATATTCACTAATAGTTACTAATTCGTACCCTTGATCTACTAGTTGTGGGATTGCAATGCGCATCGCTTGAGCAGTAGCTGGATGTATATCATGTAATAAAACTATTTCACGAGGTTGTATGTTTTCTAACATATTTCCAGCAATTACATCTGCATCTAGAATTTCCCAGTCTAACGTATCGTATGTCCAGAGGATTGACTGTAGTCCTATCCGATCAAATAAAAATTGCGCCTCAGCTGTGGAGAAACCATATGGTGGGCGTACATACTTAACAGGTATACCAAGAAGATCTTCTAATAGCAGTGTACTATCTATTAATTCACGATACACTTCGTAAATCTCTGTTTCCTGAAAATTAGGATGACTCAAGGAATGCACACCTATATCATGCCCCTCTTGGACGATTCTTCGAGTAAGATCGGGATGTTGAATTGCAATATTTCCTAACACAAAAAAAGTGGCTCTCGCCTGATTCTCTGATAAAATGTCTAATATTTCATTTGTTGGTCCAGGTTGAGGTCCATCATCAAATGTTAAAGCGATCATTCGGTCTTGCCTCTGAAACATCATGCCTTCTCCTCTCCTGTATTAATATATTCTATGCTTTTCACCCAGCCTTAGTGCAATTAAGAGAGTAATTGAGTTAACAAAGAAAAAAGGCGCAAGCACCCGTTTAGCAACGTAGCGAGCGCTCCCTGTTTTTCAAGGGTGGTTCCTTATTTCTTCCTTTAGAGTTAAAGAATAACGGTGAAGTGACGAACCCATAAAGACTTTCACCCCCAAAGGGTATAAGTGCGACCACACCTCATAAATTACATTCGGCAAATCTTCTTTGTGTAGGGCGATTTCATGAAGTCGCAGTTGCTGGACGATGGAGTCGGTCGTGGATATTCAGTTATTATTCATAAACAAATTTATATTTCCTAGACAAAAAAACGATTTTCTCAACGCAAGCGATAAGAAAATCGTTTATATATGTTTTAAAATTAACAATCACCTGGTGTTCCAACTTTGTCTTTCGTACGGAAGGAGGATCCACAACCACAAGAAACAATGGCATTTGGATTATCAATACTAAATCCACCACCCATTAAATTTTCTTTGTAATCAATCGTGGTACCTTCAATAATTGGAATATCCTGATTAAAAAAAACGACTGAAATACCATTAATATTTTGAACAACATCTAATTCTTCATTAATATCTTCATCAAAACCTAAGGAATAAGACAAACCACTGCATCCTCCACCTTTTATTCCAAAACGAAGATGCGATTGATCAGATTCGTCTTTTTTCATTTCCTTAATTTGCTCGCTCGCACTATCTGTTAAATTTATAATCATGACGAACCTCCTTAAATAGTTCCTTATTTTTAGTATACACATGTTCTACAGAGTTTCAACCGTTTGAATTATTCATTTACCTTTGTAATAAAATAGACCAGATGCAATTACCTCTGCTGGACCAGTCATCCAAACATGGTTATCTTCTTTCCATTCAATATTCAAATCTCCCCCAGCAAGATGAACAACAATCGGGTGTGACTTCGTTACTTTTTCATTTAGTGTCGCGGCAACCACGGCAGCACATGCACCCGTACCACATGCCTGAGTTATACCAGATCCTCGCTCCCATACACGAAAATTGATTTCAGTCGACGAAACAACTTCTATAAATTCTACATTTATACTTTCTGGAAAACGCATATCTTTTTCTATTGTTGGTCCAAGAGTTTCCAGTGGAGCTTCAGCAATATCATTCACAAAAAACACTGCATGTGGATTTCCCATTGAAACTGCAGTAACATATTGCGTTTCCCCAGCTACAACAAATGGTTCATTTACTACTTTTGAATCGTTATTCCCCATCATTGGAATTTCATTTCTTGCTAATATAGGTTCTCCCATATCGATTGTTACTTGATCTACTTTATTATTATCTACAGACACTTCTGCTTCAACAATATTTGCTTTTGTTTGTATGTGAAACTTCCGATTTTGAACAATTCCATTTTCATAAGCATATTTTGCTGTACATCGTAGTCCGTTTCCACAGCTTTTACCTTCTGATCCATCCTTGTTAAAAATTCGCATGCCCACATCTGCAGCAGTAGTTGGATGAATCAAAATCATCCCATCCGAGCCAATTCCTGTATAAATATCTGACATATGGATGGCTAAATCAGAATAAAGTTTTTCATCAATTTCATAATTAAATAAGTCAATATAAACATAATTATTTCCTAGACCATGCATCTTTGTAAAAGGTATTTGCATCCCTAATCTCCTGCTTTCTTTTTCAATAATTAATTAACAAGTGGTAATCCTAGATCATCTAAAGTTCGATATATAGGCTTTAGTGTTGGGATACCTTCTGCAACGATTTTATCATTAATAAAAATGATTGGATAAAACATATCCTCTTCTATCATTTCTTTTATAAATTCTTGATGTATAAGTTCTTTTTGTGGTTCATTAATATCAATATACGAATAATCCACTATACCAACATCATATTTTCTACCAATTGCTGCTTGAAGCCATTCATACGTATCTTTTGATCCGGGTGCACCTACACAACTAGCACATATTTGTTTACTACCATATACGGTAATCATAATCTTCTTGCTCGTCATTTCGTCTCCCCCACTTTACATGTTTACCTATATCTTTTATTTTACAAAATTGTTCTATAAAGATAAAATAAAAGTAGTTGCTAATTGAAAATAATTTTCAAATAGATTTTTTGTATCATTCCATTTATAATAAACATATGGGAAAGGAGTAGATGAAAATGCAAGAACAAGTGCAAGAAGTATTGAATAAACTCCGTCCATTTTTATTGCGCGACGGTGGCGATGTTGAACTAATTGATGTAGATGAAGACGGTGTTGTATTACTTCGTTTAATGGGAGCATGTGGTAACTGTCCTAGTTCTACAATCACATTAAAAGCTGGTATAGAACGTGCTTTAATGGCAGAGGTTCCTGGTGTACGTGAAATTGAACAAGTATTTTAATTCCATTTATCATATGTAAAAATGATCTCTGTGAGTTATACAGAGATCATTTTTGTGTTAGTTATTAACAGGTGTAATTGCTTTTTTATTAGCAGTGACTTCTACTATATTTTTCATACACAGATGTACCATTTCTGTACGTGTCTCATTACTGGCAGAACCTATATGCGGTAGACAAACAACATTATGCATATTAACTAGTGGATGGTCTGCACGAATCGGTTCCTCATAAAAAACATCCAATCCTGCCGCTTTTATTTCGCCTTTGTTTAAAGCGTTAATCAACGCTTCTTCATTAACCACTTTGCCTCGAGATATGTTGATAAAAATTGCTGTCGACTTCATTTTTTTAAATGCAGAATGATTAAATAATTCTTCTGTTTCTTCAGTTAAAGGAACTACAGTGACGACAAAATCCGACGTTTTGAGTAACTCTTCAAAACTAACATAGGAAGCCTGTAATTTTTCTTCAGCTTCTGGTTTCCTTGTTCGGTTATGGTATTGAATTTTCATATTAAATCCAGTTGCTCTTTTTGCTAACGCTTCTCCAATTCTACCCATCCCTACAATTCCTAAAGTTTTATGGTGAATATCTGTACCCGCTAATAAGAAAGGAGCCCACTGTTTCCAATTGTCTTCCTTAACATAAGCATTCGCTTCTGTAATTTTTCTTGCGGTGGCTGCTAATAATGAAAAACCTAAATCAGCTGTTGTTTCTGAAAGCACATCAGGCGTATTCGTAACTGTAATACTATGATTTTTAGCTGCCTCGATATCTATATTGTCATATCCAACAGCCATATTCGCTACTACTTTTAAATTTTTTGCTTCTGCTAATAAAGATGCATCAATACGATCCCCTAATACTGTAAATAATGCGTCTACTTCTTTTGCTTGACTTCTTAGTATTTTTTCTGGAACAGGCTCTTCTTCCTTATCCCACATACGAATGTCTAACATTTCTTCATAATCTTTCACTAGTTCATTTGATAATTTTCTCGTAACAAATACCTTAGGCTTGCCCATTAAAACATCTCTCCATTTTATTTATTTACAGCCAGTTTACCACAGGTATTTGCCAATCAGAAGTATTCACTCCTACAATTTGATAAAATTCTCGAAGCTGTTTTTCATAACTTTCTTGAATGGTTTGCATTTTAATTAGCATCGACGTATCTCTTGAAGTAAACCCTTCTTCCAGTAAATCGTATAAATGAATAGGAAATAGGAGTCTCGCATAGATAATGCGCCAACCAAAAATAGACAATGGTTGATAAGATTGATAATCATGGAGAAATCGTATCATGTTATCTTTGTTTTGATGATTAACAAAACACCATCGAATATATTCTGCTATATCTCTAGTCGGATGATCAAAAACGAAACCATCCGTCCATAATACTTGGTTTCCTTGGGGATTCCAGCGAACAAAGCAACATGTACCTTGATCCGTTTCCAGTATGCGTTGCTCTTTTTCACTTTCTTGCAAATATTGAATTGCATTTTCACTAACACCTACAATGTAAGGTACTATATCCATTAATTCTCTATAATAGTCACCCCGTTGTTCCTTTGCTTGTTTTTGGATTTCTTCTTCAAAAAAGGTAAGTTTCTCGATCCATAACTCTTTCCATTTTCCATAACTAGATATCGTCTTAGGTTCATATTGAAAAGAAGAGCCAATTTGATGCATACTACCTAATTGAATTCCTGGATCTTTCGTATTTCTAATACTACTCACATCTAATTCTAGAACCATCCAATTATCATCACCATAGGAAGTGAACCAATCTCCATTTGAATTGGCAATGGGATAAGCAACATTTGCAACACCATTCTCTTTGAGATGATAAGCTAATGTCGCTTGTTCCATTAATATTGTTTCCCTGTTCTTTCCTGAAATGGTAAAATAAATATATTCTCCTTTTGTATATCCTTCTCGATTATCAATGGTGCGTTTACCTTCAGATTGAATGGAATACAAACTACTTAACATTTCCGTAAGTGGCACAATCATCTCCCCCTTTACTCGTATACAATAATTATATGAATCGTTATTGGATACATTAACTATAAAAGAGAAAGGTGATAATTATGGCAAATTATACAAAGAAAAGTGAACTCGAAGTAAAAGCTAGACAATTACTGACTGAACGCGGTGTTGAACTTGATGATATTGCGGAGTTAGTATATTACTTACAATCAAAATATCATGAAAATTTAACGTTGGAAGTATGTCGTCACAATGTTGATCGAGTTTTAACAAAGAGAGAAGTACAAAATGCGATTCTTACAGGAATTGAACTAGACATGCTGGCCGAACAAAAAAAATTAGTTGAACCGCTTCAAAAAACAATTGAAATCGATGAAGGACTTTATGGAATTGATGAAGTAATTGCTCTTTCCATTGTGAATGTGTATGGTTCCATTGGCCTTACCAACTTTGGATATATCGATAAACAAAAACCAGGTATCCTACAAAAGCTAAATGATAAATCAAGTGGTCAAATTCACACATTCTTAGATGATATTGTTGGTGCAATTGCAGCTGCTGCATCTAGTCGATTAGCTCATAGCGATGCTGAAGATGAACATACAGAATTGGATAATTAACCTATAATAAGCAAATGGCAAAGATTTCTTGTTATGAACTAATAAAGAGACTAGGATAAAAAGGTTTGTCGGATGTCTTACCGTCAGAATCTTTTACCCTAGTCTCTTCTTCATTAAATATTACCCATATGTCGTTATATGTATGGAATCCATTCTTTTAAAGTTTTTACAGTATAAGTTGGTTGGTCATTGAATGTTAGTAACTGTTCTTTCGTTGTTACTCCTGTTTCTACATGTAACGTATCCATATTTGCACGTATTCCAGCCTGAATATCGGTATGATAATTATCTCCTATCATGATAACTTGTTCACTTGACATACCTATGGATTTTAAAGCTTGTTGCATAATGATTGAATCTGGTTTACCGACAAATAACGGTTCCACTTCTGTACTTGTAGAAATAAGGGCGGTAATAGCTCCATTTCCAGGTCCCATTCCTTTCTCAGTTGGAATAGCATGGTCTCTATTAGTTGAGAGAAATGTTGCACCATTACGAATCGCCAAGCAGGCGCCCTCCAATTTTTTATACGTAATCGAACGATCTAACCCCACAATGACATAGTCACTATTTATGTCATTCGTCAACTCTACACCTATTTCATTTAAAGCCCGTTTTAGACCTTCTTCTCCAATGCAATAACAAGTCACTTTTCTTCCTGAATGCTTAGATTGAATATACCCTGCTATCGCTTTACTACTTGTTATAATTTGAGAAGCTGAAGCACGAATTTGCATATCTTGAAGATATTTAGCTACATCTTCCGCAGTTTTTGTAGAATTATTCGTAACAAAAACATAAGGGATGTTTTCCTGATATAACTTTTCAATGAATTCCTTTGCTCCATCTATTTCTTCATTTCCTCGGTACATTGTACCGTCTAAATCAATTAAATAGCCTAAATATTTCTGCATTCCATTTTCCTCCAAAATCCAACCATGTCAAGTATTACTAATGTTGATTTTCCATTTGCAGCATATACCACCATCTGTTATTAAAGAATGTACAGTTATTTTCCCTTCTGAAAATAAATCGGACAACATTCGCTCTTCATGTTTACATATCGATGGATATTTAACAGCAGCCTCTTTAAAGGGACAATGATAATTAATTAATAGAGTAGAACCATCTGTACTGATAAACCTTTCAAACATATATCCTTTTTTATTTTGTTTCTCCATAAAGATATGCAATTTCTCTTCCGTTTTTGTCTTCCCCAAATCATTCTTTAGCATTTGTTCGAATCGATCTATTTGTTTCTTTAATATTGCATTTACAGCATCTTTCCCATATATATCTTCTATATCTTCTAACAATTGCACAGAAAGTTGTTGGTATTGATTCGGAAAGTATTCATGTCCTTTTTCAGCTAATTGGTACGTATGATACGGCCTACCTATTTCTTGTTTATGTTGAATGATATTTACAAATTTTTGACTAACTAATCCTTTTAAGTGTTTTCTTATTGCAATTTCCGAAATAGAAAAATGTTGCATAATTTCCTCAATAGATAATTCATGATTTTTCTTTAAAAGTTCTAACAGCTGTTCTTTCACAGGTGTTTGTTTCTTCATCAAAATTACCCCTTTGGATTAGAAAAAGCATTAGCAACTCCTAATTCATTTTGTAAATAGGATTGAATATATTTACTGAACTGAGATATTTCTCCTAAATGAATATTCAGCAATTTGAATATCTGATTATGATCAACTTCTTTATAGTTATTTACAATCTCTTTTCTTAATTCAATAATCTTTTTATAAGCATGTTCATGTTCCGCTTCTAACACATTTTCATCCAATAATATATCAATAATGTCTTCATAGCTACCAGGATCACGCATAATAAATCCATCTATCATCATATTTCCGACATCTAAAATACTCTCTATAACTATATGTATCATTCTTTCTTTTGCCATCTTATCTAAAAACGTGGTACTTGAAGAATGCTTTCTTAATTCAACTATCACTTTGTCCATGTATGTAAGAATTTCTTCAATTTTTTGTTGATCCACAAAATACATTTATAATTACCTCCAAGATGAGTAAATTGAGTATATAAGGATATCATATCATATTCTATAGGTGGATTTGTAAAAACGTGATATATTAAAAGTAATAACAATACATCAGCGAGGAGTAACCACATTATGGATGATACACAAATAATCCAAATGGATGCGACGCAGCTTTCAAAAGCTATTTTAAGTTCGGAAATTACAAGTTTGGAAGCAGTTGCTGTATTTATCAAACATATTCATGAAGTAAACCCAATTATAAATGCCGTTGTAGAAGAACGGTTTATTGAAGCTATCGAAGAAGCAAAGGAGTATGACAATTTATTAAAGAACGGACAAAAACTTGGGCCATTACACGGCGTTCCAATAAGTATCAAGGAGTCTCTTCACGTTATGGGACTTAAAACGACTGGAGGATTAGAACATAGACAAGATTTAATCGCAATTGAGGATGCAGCTGTAGTAAAGAAATTAAAGGCAGCTGGTGCGATTATTTTAGGAAAAACCAATACTCCAGCACTGTGTTTTTGCCAAGAGACGGACAATAAATTATATGGCCGAACAAATAATCCGTGGGATATTTCTATGTCAGCAGGTGGATCAAGCGGTGGTGAAGGTGCATTATTAGCAGTCGGAGGAGCAGCGGTTGGTATTGGTTCAGATGTTGGGGGATCCATTCGTTTCCCAGCCCATTTTAACGGTGTAATTGGTTTTAAACCCGGCAAAGATCAAATATCTACTGATGGTCATTTCCCTAGTATACAACATGAACTACAAGCACGTATGTTGACGATTGGTCCAATGGGGAAATCCGTACAAGATATGAGGTTACTATACGAAATACTAAGTAACTCCAATGTACATACACAAAAATTAAAGGATTTTAAACTGGAAATCTTACCTGGCAATTCCGGATATCCTTTATCAAATGAAACCGTTGATTTATTAAATCAATTAGAATATTTTCTAGAAAAATCTTTTCCAACTAAACGGGTGGTTCCTCCATACTTTAAAGGCAGTGCATTAATTTGGCAAGAAATCATGTCCATTAATGGTAGTAAACTAGTAGAAGATGAAGCATTTAACAATGATCGTTCAGGAGTATATACTTCTTTTTTCAAAGAAAAATTAACACAAAGAACATCGGTTCATCCGTATTTATCCCGGGCAATTATTGGTGCTAAAATGTTTAAGCCATCTCGTAAAAGAGTGCAAGAAATCATAACGATCATAGAGCAGGGCGATGAAATGTTAGAAACATACTTAGATAATCGGCTCCTCATATTCCCAGTGTATCATGAAACCGCATTACCTCATGGAAAAGTATTTAAAGAAATCTTTTCAATGCGTAAAACTTATCTACAATTTATGCCATATGTTGCCTATGCGAATGTGTGGGGACTTCCATCGTTGACAATTCCTATTGGTGAATCTAACAATGGGCTTCCAATTAGCATTCAAATAATGAGTAAGTCTGGAAATGAAGATGCCATCTTTCGGTTAGCCAAATTAATTGAGAAAAAATATCGTGGATTTAAAATAGCACCAATGCCGAATTTAAAATAGTGTAGTCTTCCTTCATATTTTTCAAGGGTATGCGCATACTGAAAAATATAGGGGGAGTGTTTTAATGAAAAAACAAAAATATGAAGAAATTTCTAATGTTGAAAAGCAAAAAGAGCGTCTTATACCAGAAGAATTTCCTGAGGGGGCTTACGGTTCAGATATAAATCAAAATGAACCTGTTCAAGGAAAATCAGAACCGTGGCAAGAAGGTCAATATCGTGATAGTGCATTTGTCTATCCAGATCGAGAGAACCATGAAAAAACAGAGCGTCGAGTTCCTGGTTCACATCCATTAGAAGATGAATCTGAAGAATAAAGCGTGGGGACATTGTTTTGTCCCCTTTTTATTTTGGTAATTTTTTCAATACAAAATAAGAACAGCCAAAATTACAGTACTCAAGTAAATAATCGTCTAGCGCCGTAATTTTTGAATCAATCGGGGCTTTTGAATTCCTTTCACCATAAAATCCTTTTAAACGGAGCTGGTCATATCCCCAATCACCAACGATATAATCGTACTTTGCTAATATATCGGAATACCGTTCTTTAATTGTATCTTCTTGAAAACCATCTTTAATATTTTCGATCATTTCATATTTCTTCCCATTCAATTCAATCATGAATGATCCACTCCTTTATGTGCTTTTAGTTTATCATAGTCGATATCACAAAAACCAGAAAAAATTACCTGCATGATTTCTAGGATTTTTATAAAAACTACAAATACTAAAAGTATGGGAGGATATAATGAAATGATGAAGATGAAATTGTTAATACCATTATTTTTAATCACCGGCTTATGTTTAGTAGGATGTGGTACAGATGATGCTGCGGATGATACCTCACCTCAACTAGACCCAAATAGAAATCAAACAGAACCAGCTGAAACTAATAATAAGTTAGGTTTTGTTCGCTATACAAAAGATGAATTTGCTAATGATGAATCACATGAACATCGTGCAATCACTATTGACCGTCGGGAAATGGCTGATATGATTTCACGAATTTTATTACAAAATAATCAATATGAAGAAGTTGCTACATTAGTTACTGATGAAGAAGTTCTAATTGCATTCGAACATTCAGAAAATATCGCAATAGACGAAGCTATGATAAATGCAAGGAAAACGGCAGAATCCGTGTTACCTCGTTATTATGATATTTATACATCTGGTGATAAGTCGTTGATTCAAGATATACAAACCCTTCATTACTCACTGGCGAACGATCCAAATTTCGATTATGATCAAACGGTACAAACTATTATAGAAGAAATGAAACAAGATGGAACGCCAGATGACGAATAAGCAATAGCATTTTAATTAAAAAAGGAGGTGACAACGTGTATCCAAAACAAATGCTCACACTATTGGGATTCATACTTTTTATTACTAGTCTCCCATTAACTGTCTTGGCTGAAGAAAATAAAGAAAATGATATTTACGAACAACGTATGGCTCTTTTCAAAAAAACGGAAGCAATAACACAAATTCCATGGTATTATTTTGCGGCGATTGATAATTACGAAAGAAATATAATTAATAGTGATGAACCTGAGAAAGTAATATCCATTGATTTTACAGATGAAATTTGGTACGGACTAGGTAATGCTGCTAAAGCTCCTGAAATGGAAATCATTCAAAGTTTTGGTGGTATTGGAAAAGATGGTAATGGTGACGGTAAAGCACAAATAGACAATGAGGAAGATATTTTATATTCTATGGGTATGTTTATCGAAGAGTATGGATTAAATGAAGATGACATCAAGATTGCTCTTTGGGAATATTACAAAAGGGATTTGACAGTGCAAACCATTATGAATACATCTAAAGTATTTAAGGAATTTGGTCACGTTCACCTTACTAATCGAGCATTTCCAGTAGATACGAATTATAATTATAGTTTCAATAATACATGGGGTGATCGACGTGGATTCGGTGGTTTACGAATTCATGAAGGGACCGATATCTTTGCCTCTTACGGCGTTCCAGTTCAATCAACAACATACGGTGTAGTAGAGATGATGGGATGGAATCTTTACGGTGGTTGGAGAATAGGGATTAGAGACATCTACAATATTTATCATTATTATGCACATATGAATGGTTATAGTGACGATTTAAAAGTAGGTCAAGTTGTACAGCCGGGTGATGTTATCGGTAGTGTTGGCTCCACAGGATACGGACCGCCTGGAACATCGGGTAAATTTCCACCACATTTGCATTATGGTATGTATAAAGACAATGGATATAGCGAATTCTCATTTGATCCTTATCCTTACTTAAAAAAATGGGAGCGTATGTCTAAATAAAACGAGTTAAATTCAAGATGGTAAAAAATCCACTACCTATTGTTGTTAGAAAGTGGATTTTTTCTTAATTATTTTCCGTTTTACCCTTTCGAATGGTATTCCATATACTAGCCGCTAATCCGCCCCAAAGAATTACCATTCCAATTATCATTACTGTAATTGCACTAGCCGACATTTATTTTGCCTCCTTATCTTGTTCGGTATATTCAGTCAATTCATCGGATTTCCATTTTGTTAATGACAGAACTATACCGATTACTAATGCCGCGATAGCTACTGTCCATCCTCCAAATGCAACAAAGGCATTTGCATATCCCTCATAATTTCCTGTAGCTGTATCAAACTCTCTTAACAAGTTTTGCTTAAATAATCCGAGCATCATATATCCCATTACAATCGGAGTAATAATTGTTAAACAAATAGTCCACCATGATCCTAATCGGATATCCGAAACACTATTAGCATGCGACTTTAATACATTTGACTTGCGTAATATCCAAGCAATTAGTACGACCTCAACCAATCCTAACATCGCTACTCCAAATTGATTGATAAAATAGTCCACTACATCTAAGAAATGTAATCCTCCACGACTAGCAAATAATAGTGAAATAACTGCAGCTAATCCACCACCGAATAATACTGCTTTTGTACGTGTAATTTTAAATTTATCTACTAAAGCTGATACATATGCTTCTGTAATAGATACTAATGATGTTATTCCTGCTAAAGTTAAGGATACAAAGAATAATACACCAAACAAGCCATTAAATGCGGGTAATTCATTAATAATAGCTGGGAAAACAACGAAAGCGAGTCCTACTCCACCAGCTACAACTTCATCTACTCCTACTCCTGAAGATGCAGCCATAAAACCTAATACACCAAAAACTCCAATTCCTGCTAGTAATTCAAAACCAGAGTTACCGAAACCAACAATAAAAGCATTATTTGTGATATCTGATTTTTTCGGTAAATAACTAGAATAGGTGATCATGATTGCAAAAGCAATGGATAAACTAAAAAAGATTTGGCCATATGCAGCAATCCATACATCAGGTTCAAGTATTCTGCTAAAGTCTGGAGTAAAGAATGCATTTAAACCTTCTGCTGCTCCAGGCAATGTTACTGCACGGATAACAATTACTAAAAACACTATAACTAGAAGTGGTATAAATATACGGTTAGCTACTTCAATACCTTTCTTTACACCACGGAATAAAATTCCCAATACAAGAACCCAAACTACAATCAAAGGTATTAATACTCCTGGAACTAATCCGCCTACTTGGCCAGGTACATCTGCTAGATGTAAATAATCTCCAAACAAAAATCCTTCTGTATCTTCTCCCCAAGATAGATTAAATGAGAAGAAAGAATATGAAATTGCCCAGGCAATAATGACAGAGTAATATGTCGATATAACAAAGGCAACTAAAACCGCCCACCAACCTACGAATTCTGATTTCTTGTTCATTCTACTAAATGTCAATGGAGCTGATCCTCTATATTTATGCCCCATTGTAAATTCCATGATTAATATCGGTATTCCGGCAGTTAATAATGCAAATAGGTATGGAATAAAAAACGCTCCTCCACCACTTTCGTAAGCCACGGAAGGAAATCTCCATATATTACCCAAACCAACTGCAGAACCCACTGCTGCTAAAATAAATCCAGCACGTGTTCCCCATTGTGACCGATTTTCCATTTACTTTCCCCCTTAAAATCAAAAATAGTAATAGCCTGTTTCTTTATTAATATGTAGAATAATATCAATTATTATTACTTTCAGACTATTATAATTGTATTATATCTTGTTCTCCTATTTTGTCAAACGGTTCTGATAATTTAGAAGGAGTTTTGTAAAGATTAAAAATCACATGAGCAATAGGGATCCTATACGCTCATGTGATTCTTTTAGTCATTCTTTATTCATTAGTTGTTTTTTCTTTTCTTCGGTCAACTACTACTTTCTTCAGTATTAATACAATAATACTCATTAGTACAATTGTGACTAGTAAGGAAAGTAACGTAGAGTGAGTGTAACCTACTAAGGTAAATCCGACTATTGCGGATACTGCAGCTATCGTCGCATAAGGCAATTGTGTAAGTACATGGTCTATATGATTTGCACCTGCACCTGTAGAGGATAGTACAGTAGTATCTGATATTGGAGAACAATGATCACCAAACACTGCTCCAGCAAGTACTGCTGCAAGTGCTGGTAACAATAAACTACTATCCGTATTAACCATAATGTTAGCAGCTATTGGAAGCATAATACCAAATGTTCCCCAAGATGTTCCTGTTGATAAAGCCATTATTGCGGATATTATAAATAATATAACGGGTAACAACGACACATTAATTGAAGCATTTTCAACTAATCCAGCTAAGTAATCTCCTGTTCCAATACTTCCAATAATTGCTCCAATCATCCAAGCTAGTAGAAGAATATTTATTGCAGGAATCATAGTTTTTGCACCTTCAATTAATATTTTTCCTAACTCTGAACGCGGTACCTTTTGAGAAAAATAGAACACAGCGGCAACTACTACAGACGAAAGACCACCTAATATTAAGGATAGATTAACATCTGTATTTGCAAAGGCATCAACTAAGCCATAACTAGACGCCGCTATTACACCTGTGGTATACATTGAACCAATTGTAACAATAAATAACACAATAATTGGTACTAATAGGTGGTATACTTTACCATCTTTATGTGGATCAAAAACATCACCTAAATCTCCGGCAACACTGTCTTGTTCTGGGTTAAGAAGCTCTCCCTCTTTTTCAGCTCTTTTTTCATGTGTATGCATTGGTCCTAAATCCAAACGGAAATACGCTACAATAAATACAAGTATAATTGCAGATATGGCATAGAAATTCAAAGGAATCATTTGTATGAATGCTTCAAATGGTTGATACTCTGTAATTTCATTAGCCGCGAATAAAGTCCCTAACGTCCCAATAATATATGCTCCCCAACTAGAAATCGGGGCTAACACAGTAACAGGAGCAGAACTAGAATCAATAAAATAAGCAAGTTTTGCACGCGATATTCGATGTCGGTCTGTTAACGGTCTAGCAATTTGACCAACTGCTAAACTATTAAAATAGTCATCAATAAAAATAATTATTCCAATAACAGCTGTCATTACTTGTGCACCAGTTCTTGTCTTTACTCGTTTCATCATCCAATCCCCAAATGCTCTACTTCCACCTGATGCTTGTAAAAATGCTGTTAATATACCTAGAAGTAATAAAAATCCTAGGAGAAATATATTTCCTACTTGCCATCCGTCTTCAGCATAAAATATGGTGTAAAATACTTCCCAAATCTCTGTGATTGAGGATAAAATATTAAAATTGTGAATTAGTAGTGCCCCTACAATAATTCCAGTACCTAATGATATTAATACATTACGTGTAATAATCACTAAAAGTAGCATAATCACTGCAGGAATCAGCGAATAAATCGTACCTTCCATAGCTTTTACCTCCAAATAAATATTTGGTGATGGAGATAATACTCGAAATGCTCTTGATGTGAAGCAACGTTGCTATTTTTAAGCACAAAAAAAACAACGACAGAAAATAACCATCATTGTTTTACCAACAAACGTTATCCTCCATTTCGATCAGTAGTTCTCCATGCACATATTCTTGCATGACAGTGCATCTTTTATTCAAAGATGTACCAGCAATAATAAGCGTGACCCTTATTATGCTTCGGCAAACAACCCTTCCACCAACTTTCATCGTTGTCATCCTCTTGTTGATTACTAATGTTGTATGCTCCTCTACCTCACCGATCTGATAAGGCATTATTCAATTACTAGTAATATACTATATTATTCATCATTCTGCAAATCATCCTTTGGTATTGCTATATCTGGTAATCCATCCCCACCATAGAAATCGGGTACTTTCCCCATGATTGCACCACTATCTAAATATAGTTCTGTATGAACGGTTGTTACATCTGAAGTAAATGGAACAATGATTTGTACATCTGCTTCTACATTCACATACAAAGTAACCCATGATCCATTAATGCCAAATTCTTCGGTTTCTCTTACTACATTTGTTCTCACATTTCCAATTACTTGCATATTAATTGGTATTCTCGGGCCAAGATTAGATAGTACCGAATTACCTGTCACTTGTCCAAGAGGGATCTCAATGAGAGTTGGATCAATAGTAGCTCGACCCTCAGGACTTCCATCATCGTTCAATGGTTCTTCCAGATTATATTCAAAACTTAAAGGCTTCCCTTCATTTACATGTACAAAAAACTCTTCTACTCTGTCCGTAGCCACACGGTTTATCTCACTAATGATCGCAGCGTTTTGGTTGTATGTGACAAAGTTACCTTCATTATCATAAGTAATATCTATTATATCTTCAAAACTATATTCGCCTACAAAGTTTACCGCGGAATTTATTGCACGTGTGGCAAATTCTTCAGTTTTCCTTTTTGCAATGTCTTTAACTATAGGTTCAATCTTGTCATTAATAATCCAAAAACTAAAGGCCATGGATACAACAAATATGATAAGGGTCATAATCACTAAAAATTGACGATGTGGAGGCCTTCTGTATGATTTTCTTCGGATGCGATATCTTCTTTTGAACCTCAACCTTCATACCCCCTCTACACAATGTATGCTTGTTCTTAGAGAAGGTAGAACTATGGATTATCTATTTTTAATAACTTCCTTAATAAGGGTATTCATCACTTTTCCTAAATTTAATTCATACGGATTATCCAGTATCTTCCCCTGTACTTCTGTCACACGAATAATCGGCCGATCACATAAATGTTTATTTTGTCTTATTACTTTTCCAGAACTACCATCACTCAAATTAACCATTAACCCTTCCGGATAAACAGCAATACTTTTTTTAAAAGCCTCAATTATTGTTATATCAAATTCCCTAACTGCACCAGCATATAAAATTTCCAACGCTTCATGTGGTAATAAAGCTTCTCGATAAACTCGGTTACTAGTTACTGCATCAAAAACATCTGCCACAGCTATGATTTTCGCATAAGGAATAATATCTTTGTCATATAAGCCTAAAGGATAACCAGAACCATCTAGTCTTTCATGATGTTGATAGGCACATTGCGCAACGTTTTTAGGAAATCCAGGATAGCTTCGTAAATAATCAAATCCTAATTTTGTATGACTTTTGATAATTTGAAACTCTGTTTCATCTAGGCTAGAAGGTTTATTTAAAATTTCCGATTCAATAAAAATCTTACCTACATCGTGTAATAACGCACCGATACCTAGTTCTTTTAATTGTTCGGAAGTATAACTTAATTGTTTTCCGACCGCAATCGAGTATATAGCTACATTTAGAGAATGTTGTAAAATATAATCATTGGTGATCATAATATCTGAAAGCAATGTTAACGAACTTTCATTCCCTTCAACTTCATACAAAATTTGATCAACAACTTCTTTTAACTCCATTTCTTTTGTTTGAAGTACGTAAGACTTACTTAGAAGGCCTGCTTGTTTTATTCCTCTAAATGTATCATTAAGTGTATGTACTGCTTTTTGACGAAGTTGATCGGAAATAATTGGTTCGTAATACTGGTCATCATCAATATCACCTTCAATATATACATAAGTAATCCCACGATCTAGCAGCTTTTGAATAACGTTTGACGTCAATTTCATTCCTCTTGCCAATAAAATTACTCCTTGCTCATCATATAATGATTGAGCTAATGTATCTTCAGACTGAATAAGTTTCGTACTTACTAATTTCATAGATTTCTCCTATAATCCGACATCTTTCAACATTGTATTAGTAATATCGTACCAAATATCACAACCTATGCCTATCTTAATTTTCCTTATAATTTAAAAAGCTTTTCCTGTGAAAGAAAAGCTTTTTAAATAGTTATGATATTTTTAATAAAGCCTCTTTCCCAGTCATTCCAACTTCCCATCCATATTCTTTAGATGCATCAGTGATTTTTTCTAGTGGTGCGTGAAGCAACTGATCGATTGTTCTAACTCCCATTGCACGGCCAGCTACGACATTCCGTTCTTGAAGTTTAGGTATTTCATTAAAAATATCGACATCCAGTGCTGCACACATGATATAACCTACATCATTACTAATCGTTAATAATGTTGTCTTTGGCAATTCCACACTTACAGCTGTAAATATAATCCCATCTACCTCGAGAGGTTCTATTGTAATCATTCGTACATTTGCCCCCTTTATAAAATTCACTATAAGTGTATGCAGGAGGCATAAAAAGCGTCACATTCTAAGAGGGATATTGCTGTATTAAAGTTTCTGCAAGAAGATCTCTTAAAAATTCAGGTACGAAATATTGCTTGGTAGTTGATTTTGCAATTTCTGGTAATAACCTCCCAAATGTAAATGTATCCGCAGTAGCTACATAGTAGGTTTTGTCTGGATCAATCTGTTTTCCATTTTGTTCATAAACCGCTTTTACATATTCACCACCATTACGATGAAAATCTGTTATAACATCTAAACCAGAGAATATCATTTTTCCTAGAATTTCACCGCGAAATCCAAACCCTTTTAGCTTTAATTCTGTAAAATCCGTAGATAAAGATGCTCGTATTACCTCTATAAGTTCATCGCCTTTTAAATCAACTAAAACAGGATTAATCGGATGAGGACAAATACGATGGATATCCCCATATGTAATGGGACCGGCAGGAAGGCTTTCCAACAATACTCCTGCATTTAACATGGCACAATCCGCTTTTGTCCATTTCCTTAACGTGGTCGTCAGACTTTGAATGATTGGTGTATTAGCAAACCATTTCACTTCAATGGGTTTGTTTGCTTTGACAATTACATTATCTAGATACTTCCTCGATTGATCAAATAGTGTTTGTATATATTGTTCTGTATGTAAATCTGGAATTGTATCACGAAGATCTACTGCATAACCGTTAAGCTTCGTAATACGATTCTCCTCATGATTCCATTCTACAGTGACTTCCCCTACGTAAAAGCAGTGTTTCCCAGCTGCTGTAATTAACGTATGATTAACCATCTCTCCCTTTTCTAATAAATGATGAGTATGTCCACCCATTATTATGTCGACAGCAGGATATCTTCTAGCAATTTCTTGATCAACACTAATTCCTAAATGAGACAGCAGTACTATAATGTCTGTTTCTTTTTCTAATTCATTTATATAACGGTCTAACACATCAAATTCATTATCAATATGCCAATCCAAAAGCTCATAAAAAGCATTAAACGGAGCAGTAAGACCTAAAAAACCGACCTTAATACCGCTAGCTGTTTCCTTAATTTCCGTGCGTTTCAACCACGCTGGTAATTGACCGTCCAAACTTTCTAGATTAGAACATACTACTGAAAAATTAGCATGATCATACAGATGATATAATTCATCATGGGACAAAGTGATCCCCTCATTGTTTCCTAGTGTTACGACATCGTAATTTAATTGATTAAGTAAATCTATATTTGCTTTACCACGGCTTGCTTCCGTTATCGGGTGGGAACGATCAACGTGATCTCCTATATCCACCGTCCAAAAAATATCTCGATTCTCTTTATGTATTTCTTGTTTGTGAAGTAAATACGCCGCTACTTTTGGCCATTGTAAAAAATGACTATGTAGATCATTTGTAAAGTAAAACGTTAACTGTTCTTTTGACATTTATACTCTCCTAACCAATGCCTTGCATGATCATTCGTATACCAACTAAAATTAGCATAATCTTTAATACTAACTCTAGTACATTGTTTGATAAAAAATGGTTTACCTTTGCTCCAAGTTTACCACCTATCCATGCTCCAGGTATAAAGAAAAGCACATACTCCCAAACAACATTCCCTAAATATATATGTGTGATCGAACCCATGAAACTAACAAATATAATCATGAACATGGAAGTTGCAGCGGCCAAATGTGCTGGAAATCCAAATAATAACATCATAACCGGCACCATTATTGCTCCTCCGCCTATTCCGAATAAACCAGACAACATTCCTACAAATAAAGCAATGCTAATTGCAGATATGAAAGATAATTTATATATGTAAACTTCTCCTTTTAACTCAAAACTTCTGACACCTGGCTCATGAATGTCTACATTACGTCTTAGTTTAGAGGCTTTGTTTCTTAGGCTCATTATGATAGATATAACTATGATTAACATACCAAAATAAAGATAGAAACCATCCGTATTTACAAATTGATTTAACCATGCTCCAAACATACTACCTGGAATACTACCAGCCAGAAAGATACTACCTGCATAAAAGTCAACTTGCTTTTGCTTTGCATAAGAAAGTACCGAAGAAATTCCAGTAAAAACCATTACAACTAAAGACATCGCAACTACCGATTGTGGACTTACCCACTCAAAACCAGTAATGTATTGGCTGGAAAGTAATAGTAATGGAATAAGAACAATTCCACCCCCCAGGCCTACTAATGAACCAATAAAGGCCGCTAGAACAGCGATAATAAAACAGATTATAGCCACAACCATTTCTACCGTCTCCTTCATTATTTTTCCTTTATCATATCATAGGTATACGGATTTAACGTAATAGTGCGAATTGAAAATGATCATCAATATTAAAAATGCATGAAATCTAATGAAAGATATCATGCATTCTGTGTTTCATTCTTATCTATTAACCCATTACAAGTATAAAATAAAGATAATCGTTAATTCCAGTGTACATATGCTTTGATGAATAATAGAAGCTGTAGTATTCCATCACAGAAGCTATAATTCACATTATACTTTCGCTTCCTCCTGATTGAGTAGATTTGCTGCATTTAAATAGCCTGCTCCCTGTACATTAGGAGATTGTCCCAAATCTTCACAGGCAGCCATTAGTTTTTCTTTTACTTGATCGGGAGTTAAGCTAGAATCACTTTGAAGTAATTGAGCAACTATCCCAGCACATATTGGTGTTGCCATGGAAGTACCAGATAGAGAGATATAATTTCCATCTACACGAGCTGATTTATTCGTTTTATCAATGAAAGAACTTGGCGCTCGTAAGGATACAATATCTACGCCAGGAGTTAATAAATCTGGTTTTGTTAACCCGTCAATGGTAGGCCCCCTGCTTGAAAACTCAGCCACTGAATCGTCAGAACGCTCAGCTGTATTACTATCATCTGCAGCACCAACAGTAATGACTTTTGGACTTATACCCGGACTTCCAATAGTCTTTTCCCCGGGGCCAGAGTTACCAGCAGCAACACATACTACCATTCCATTATCCCAAGCTGTTTCAACAGCATTAACAACAGGATCATCTTCAGCAGGCTCAGTAGCATCTGAACCAAGTGATAGAGAAAGAATATTTATATTATATTTAGACTGGTTCTGAATGCACCAATCAATACCTTCTATAACCGTAGATAATGACCCTGAACCCATTTTGTTTAATACTTTTACACCGACTAAATTTGCTTCTGATGCTGGACCCTGATACTGTCCATCCGATAATGCACCATTACCAGCAGCATCTCCAGCACAATGTGTCCCATGCCCATTATCATCATAAGGATTTGTTTGACCCTTTACAAAATCTGCAAACCCAATGATACGCCCTTCTAAATCTTCATGTGGGTGTATCCCAGTATCGATAACTGCAATGGTAGAACCCTCACCTGTCAATCCATTATCCTTTAAAACATCTGCATTTACTGAAGATGAAGCAGTATCTAATAAAGAAAAAACTTTCCTATCATAATAGATTTTCTCAATATGATTACAGTTTTCAATTAAATGCTCAATCTTTTCTGCAGAAAACTTAGCTGAACAACAGGAAATGGAATGAAATTCACGAAGCGTTTTATATTTGGTATTTTTCACTTCATGTAATCCGCTAGTAAAATTGTCGGGTTTAAACTTAATGACAACAGGTAATTTTTTTGTTTTCTTTCTAACTCGTTCTATGGGACTTTGTAAGAAACAAGGAATATAACGAAACGGTTTATAAAAATTCACCATCTCTTGTCTGATGCCTTTGTCCATCTTTTTACCATTACGACGAACCAAATTAATCATTGAAAAATTTAACATATGGAATTCTCCCTCTCGTTGATTTACGATAATGTACGCAAATCTTGTAAAGAGGGAGTAGTGAAATAGTATAAAAAATAGAAAAAGAGGTAGATATCTAGCATACAATTGCTTGTTTTATGGGGGGTATAACATAAAAATATGCTTATAAAGGAATATAATAGCTGGCTGATAATGAAGAAAGAATTGAGTTCATATTTTGCCAACTGTTGAGTATTAAAGAGTTAGTTAGGTTTATAGACAATTGACTTAAGATGATGTTGCTTTAAAATTAGGATAAATAAAGTAAAAAGGATGGTTATAGAAAATGTTAATTTGGCTTTCTATTGGTTTTATTTTAATTGGTTTTTGTGTCCTCATTTCAACGAAAAAGAGCATGGAAAATAAAATAGCCTTTATAAAATCAAATGTAGTAGATCAAAATGTTACAAAAGTAACCAATTCCGTTATATGGTGGATAGTAGGAGTGTTCGGTTGGGGATTAATAAGTATTATTCTAATCACATTAACGTTTCAAGATCTTTTTGGGTAATCGCAGTATTTTATCACTTTAAATCATCATTAACTGAAATATTTTTAATTTATAGAAAAAAGAAGTTAGATTCAATTTATCCGCAATAAATTGTACATAAATAATAACCTAGATCCTGAGAATGGGAACTATTCACTAGTTTCATCGATTTCTGAAGCTAGTTTAGTTTATAGAGCACGTCTATTCAACACTTTATCGGATTCCCAATGTAGTTTTGGTTTATAGAGCATGTCTATTCAACACTTTATCGGATTTCCAATGCAGTTTTAGTTTATAGAGCACGTCTATTCAACACTTTTTTGGATTCCCAATGTAGTTTTGGTTTATAGAGCATGTCTATTCAACACTTTATCGGATTTCCAATGCAGTTTTAGTTTATAGAGCACGTCTATTCAACACTTTTTTGGATTTCCAATGCAGTTTTGGTTTATAGAGCACGTCTATTCAACACTTTATCGGATTCCCAATGTAGTTTTAGTTTATAGAGCACGTCTATTCAACACTTTTTTGGATTTCCAATGCAGTTTTGGTTTATAGAGTTAGTATAAATAAATCAAGATAGAATAGATATTCAAAATCCAAATATAATTTACAATGTACCTGAATTTTGTATTTAACTAAACCGTTTGATACTTCCATATCGAACTTGATTAATTACATATTCCAAAGTGTATCAAATTGTAATAAAAGGAAATTAGCATAATAAATTAAAAAACTGTACCAGAATACGGTACGAGTATTTGGGGTTATATAAAATTATAGGGGAATGAAAAAATAGATGAAACTTAGTTCAGTAAACGGATTCAATGCTTTTTGGATTGCTTCAACCAGTACTTATTTTGGAACATATGTTACTACATTTGTGTTACAAGTTTTAATTGTTGTGCATTTAGAAGGTTCTGCTATAGATGTTGGTTGGATAAATGCCTCTAGGTGGCTACCATATGTTTTTTTGGGATTAATAATAGGTGTATTAATTGATAGAACCAATCGACAATTGGTTATTGCAACTACAGATATCTGTCGTGGTATCCTATTAATACTTATTTTCTTACTGTACAGCTTTGATATGCTCAATATGATAACTATCTATTCAATAATGATTTTGTTTGGAATTCTTTCCATTTTTAACGATTCAGCATACCAATCATTTCTACCTCAACTAGTTCCTCGACAGCTATTAACAAGGGCAAACGCTCGTTTAGAGCAAAGTGGAGCAGTAGCCGAAACTAGTGGACCAGCGTTAGCGGGTTGGATAACGTCTTTAATAACTGCACCATTTACACTTATAATTAATTCTGCATCTTACTTTCTTTCAGGTATTATTATATCTTTCATTAAACATCCTCCTAAACCAATCAGTTCTGTTTCCACTCTAACCTTCAATCAATTATTAAGGGAAGGTATAAGTTGGGTTTACGGACACAAATTTCTACGAATACTAGCCTTAAATACACATATTTGGTTTCTTTTCCATAGCATGTCAACAACTGTCTTCATTACTTATGTACTACTTGAGCTAGGGTTAAATTCTTTTATTCTTGGCGTTACATTAGCCTCTGCAGGAATTGGAGCTGTAGTTGGGGCAACTTATGCTCCTTATATTGGTATTAAATTAGGTGTGGGGAAAGCAATATCTCTAGCCCGTATACTCTATTTCCCTGCAGTTATTCTAATTATTTCAGCGCAGTCTGTTCAAGCAAATATGGTCACGGGTACAATTATATTACTTATGATTGGACAATTTATATATGGTATAGCTATGGGTATAGAAGGTCCAAACGAGATGGGTTACAGACAATCTATAACCCCATTACGATTACAAGGACGAATGAATACAACTATGCGGTCTATTAACCGTAGCATGATTATTATAGGTGCTCCTTTAGGTGGGTTCATTGCTGATGAATTTGGTTCACGTAATGTTTTAGGGATATCCGCAACCGGATTAGCAATTTGTGCAATTTGGCTTTTTCTCTCACCTATTCGAAAAGTTAAAATTGATTAACCTATGTAGAAATAAACTAAACTATGATTACCGAATAATTCTATTAATTATAAAAGAAATAAATACTAACCAATAATATCTATAAAACCCAGACCAAATAAAAGAAGACGAACTAGAAAAGTTCGCCTTCAACCTGAAAGAGGTATTCTGAACCAAAACAAAATCAGCATGTTTCAAAATCCTCATATTTAATTCTTTCATCATCCCCATACAAAGGGTGGCTTATTAACCAATAGAACCTTCCATTTCTATTATCATATAGGGAAATCGTTGATTTTATATGATGTTAATGCAGTTAAATCAACATTTCTGCAATTTATGAAATTGATTGAATTGGAAATTAGAAATATATCGTTATCATTTTAGTTATCATAAATCAATTTTCTCTTAATTATTTCTTGCATTCTCCACTTCATCCATAAACTTACCAAACTTACCCTTTTCTTTTTGGCTCGCAACTTCTTGATGGTTATCACCGGTTAATTTCATTAATGTATCTTTTTGAACTTGTAACAAACGAATAATTTCAGCAAATCCAAACATCATAATCCCACTAATTATTCCTGCACCGATCCAAGTAAATAATACTGTATAGTTCTTTTCCGTTAAATAATCATAACCAGCTAGCGGAGTTTCATAAGATATAAATCCTAAAACAATTCCACCTAGTATCGCTAATCCACCTACTACAAATAAAGTAGTTGCTATTTTATTCAACTAATTCCCCTCCATATCTTTTTACCTACATGTTACCATATATTTCATATTTGATGGACGACTTTTCACAAAGTTCTTTTAACCTTTTTTTACGAGTTAATGATAATGTATACCATATCAATGTTGGTCTATGGTTGTATTGTTGGTGAATGACATATGAGAGATCTTTGTACTTTAGTATCTTATCTTTATTAGTGGACATGGTCTGTTGATTATCTATTTCAATGAAGTAAAACTCTCCATTTCGTTTAAATGTTGCATCTGGTATTAGTTTATTTTCACCCCAGGTAACAGGACGTTCTTTCTTCCAATCTTTAGGCATCCCTAACTTAATATAAAGATCATTACGCATTAATGCGTGGGCGACTTCCTTCTTATTTAATTGTCCTTGATTTGAACCGATTAATTGCTTACCTCTATTGGACAGATAATATATTTTCTTTTCCAGTCGTGCAGATAGTAATAATTTATCTTTTTCCATCCTGGCAAGTATGCGTTGTGCATTACGATCACCACCAAGATTATTTATGATTTGTAATTGTTCTCTTGTGGCATACGTCAATTTATCCAAACTCAACAGTATCTGTTCGTCTCTCTGCTGTCTTTGTAGTTGAGCTAACATATTCCTTAAACCTCCCTTTTATCTCATTGTCACTTACATATGGCACTTGAATTAATTGTTTATCAGAAGTACGATATATTGCCCTTCCTTTAACATTAATATCTTGTGCACCTTGTTCATCAATGGATATTCTTGAAGCCAACTCTGTAGGTACACGAAAACTTATTTTACAGTCCGCATTTTGCTTTATTTGACGTGGTAAAGTATCAGCAGTTGGATATTGAGTAGCAAACACTAAACAATAACCTAACGCACCAGACACCCTTGCTATATTGGATATAGCGTATTGGCAGTAATCCATCTTTTTCCGTACCTCTTTATCCATAAATTTATGCGGTAATAGCTCTGCTCCCTCATCCACAATAATAAATTTTCTGCGCTTGATATTGGTATTCAATACATTGTTATATCCTTTTTGCTTGAAATGAGCCATATCTAATTCAATATCTACTGATAAGTCCTTTAATAAGTCATAGGCTTGTAATGGACTACTCGCCACCTTTTTGACTTGCTTGTAATTATGCTGACTAAATTCCAATCCTCCTTTTAGATCAATAATGTAAAACTCCACATCATCAGGATTAGAATAAATCAAATGAGATAAAATCAGTTTTAACAATACAGTTTTACCCTGTCTAGTCATCCCTGCTATAGTCATGTGTGGTATCTTATCAAAATCATGCATTACTGGACCATCTAATGATTGACCAATAGGTAAAGTCCACCCATCTGATTTCAACCAATTGTAAGCAATATTAGTTGGTATTCGATTCTTATATACTTTAATGTGCAGCTTAGTCTTAGCAAATGTTATTTTAACTGGTTTATTTAATACCTTTTCAAGTACCTGTAATTTATCATCGTCCACAAGTCCATGCGGTACATGGTAGCTATATAAAGTGTAGTCATCAGTACGATGTGTTTTAAAATGCTTCGGTTCATAGTCTTTTGTTTTATAGTTTAAATTGCGGAATGTATGCTTAATTTTATCTTTATCTGATTTGTTCCATTTTGTAGCTGCATAAAGAGTAAAAGCAGACAAACACCCTCCTATAAGTAATTCCATATTCGCACCCCCTATTCGTACGTATATACGCTTTGGTGTTCGTAGTGTTACCTATTCGTGCGTATATTCGTTTGTTGATATATCTATATGTATCAGTTCTAAAAATGATTCCATTTTTGTGTCATAAAAATAAAACTAATATGGTGAAGGAAATGAAATAATAATGGAGAATTATATACATAGGTGATGATATGAAAATAAGAAGTAACATTGATTACTGGATAGATAAAAGTGGGTATAAGAAAAAGTGGATTGCAGGTAAATTAGGAGTAAGTCAAAATGCTTTATCTAGATGGATTAACAATCGAGGAATGCCTTCAGTAGAAAAACTCTTTATGTTAGCTAAAGTGTTAAACTGTAAAGTAGACGACCTATACACTTATGAGGATGATATTGAAGTATAAAAAAAGACCCCGTTGCAATAACGGGGCGTATTCACATCTAATCTACAAAAGGGGTAGTAGTTAGCTTGTATAATATTTATACTACAATATATCTCGACAAAAAGCAAACATTTGTTCTAATATTATGTTATGTTTAATTATGAAGTTATCATATAGATATCGTATTATATTTTTAAACTTATGAAGATAATTAATGGAGGTATATAGTTATGGAAGGTTCATGGATTGTTATTGCAATCGCGGTTGCAGTAGCACTAGGATTATTTGATTCAAAGAAAAAGAAAAAAGATGATGGTGATTAAATGAATGATCTTGTACTAAAATACATATGTATGCCATTAGCGATTAACACACTGAAACACAACGAAAAATTATACGATCAAGATAAATTTAAAATCGTACCTCCTTATTTAGATTTGCATGAATCATTAATTAAAGCCATTGAAAAAGATTTCCGACAACTGAAAAGCGATATGTATAGTAAATACCATTTAGATATACGAAAAGTATCAAATAATACTTACACTATTAATAAGGAAGAAAGAGAATTTTCATCAGAAGAATTAAGAGAAGGAACAAAAAATGTTATTCAGTCTTATATGTATGGAGAAAATATGATTGAGATTGAACATAAGGATATATCTTTAGAAACGAGGTATATACCACCAGATGTGGATAGAGAGGATAATAGATAAACAAAGAGGTGAAAAAACTTGGATTTTTTGAATGCAGTGTTACCTTTAATTGGGGTTGTGGTAGGTGGTATAATTACTTATCTTACACAAACTAAACATCATAAGGACAATGAGTTGAAGAAAGAAAGGTCAGATAAATTAAGAGCATATAATGAAATTTTGCGTTTAGAAGCATATTCACCTCTTATATATCCGACACATCATTATGAACAGAAAGAATTTGCTTGGAAATTATATGAGAAAAACTCAAGAAACATTCTATTTAAGAATTTACATTTATTTGATGAAGAGATTATAAAAAGAGTCTTAAAGATAGATGGGATTTTTCAAAAAATTGAGGCAGTTGGAATTGATGAAGATGAATTAGATAGTGTAATTTTATTTGACAATTACAATGAAATAATTAAATACATAATTAAAGATTATGAGAATCTTATAAAAAGCCCCGATTAAGTGGGGTTTTTTTAATGAAAAAAGTTGATAATTATTAAAATATGCTTGCAATTATATACTATCGATAGTATAATTAAAGTATAGAGAGGAGGGAGGAAGTGTTAGAAGGTCTTACTAAAACAATAGAAGCGATAGCAACGTTAATCACGGCTACCGCTTCACTTATTACAGCATTAGTTGCCTATAAAATATCCAAAAAGGATAAAGAATAGGTAACGAAAACAGTAAGGAGCCACTAACTCCTTACTGTTACTATAACAGTTTAGAAAGGGGTTTTCAATATGGCGTTCATATTAGCACTATCCTCTTTTATCATTTCTTTATGTGTATTATTTATAGTTTTAAAAAAGAGAAAATAAATAAATGACCTTCTAACATGATTTTATGGATAAAAATAATCAGACGAAAGCCAATAAAAAATGGCAAGAGAAGAACAGAGAGCACACAAGGTATTTAAGAAACCGATCAACTGCACGAAATTTCATTAAAAAACAAGCAACATTAGAAGATATTGAAGAACTTGAAATACTTTTAGAAGAACGACAATATAATCTCAAGGAGGATAACGATGAATAAATATTATGTAATGTACAATTCAAATGATGCTATTTGGTGCTGGGAAAAAGAAGCTTTTGAAAAAATGACTATGGGATGGAAATTGCATGCTATTGCTCACAGTGAAGAACAGGCGAATGAACTAACAGAGGAAGCTTGTTATTTGTAAAATACTTGGATAACATCTTAATAAAAAAGTCCCACTAAAAATAGTGGGAAGAAAAAAGAATTTTTAGAAATAAACACCATAGGTACATTGTATCTATATCTTTTTCTATTTTCAATGGTTTTAATATTTTTAAGTCAATAAAATTGTATGTGGCTTAGCCGAAGCTAAGCGTTAAATAATTTCCCAAGACCCTTAGATAAAAATCCCCTAGTGAAAATATCACTAGGGAACCACGTTGTGAGTTAACCCATCCACAAGTTAACTCTTAATAACATGTTACTGTATATTGTGTTCTTATGTAAAGACATTTGATAATATGTAAAGATAAAATGAAGAAACCTGCATCACGGTAACCAGTAAGGCTAGTTATGGACATAATGGTAGTCCACGTGGATGCAGGGTTTACTCTTCATTATTAATCTTCTCTCTCCAATTGTAAAGATATGTCTGTCAATTTCTCTTCAACTCTATCTTGTATCTCAGCACCAATACCTGCAATAAAATTCAATTGATGATCAACCCCCCATGTCTCATCCTCTAAATGATTATTATAAGCTTTCTTAACACTAGGAAATATTTCTAAGACAAATAACAAAAGTAAACTGGCTTTCTTTATAGTCTCGTCTGCTTCAAAGAAATACTTACCTATATGACTTTCAATGTTAAATTTAAAAGTACCACTTAATGTTAATTCAACTTCTAAGTTTTCATCATCAATCTTGAAATCTGGGGTTAATGATTTCAAGCTATCGTTATTAAATAGGAATGCTAGCGTCACAAGGATTTTTGAAATTCTACTTCCTTTCCCCCACATATCATTAACTGAATCTCTTGTAGATCCACTATAGCCGGTTAGCGCATCTACAAAAATATTAGTTTTGTGGTGTAACTCCTTGCCATTAAAATTCATGTATCTTTGAAAAACCCAATAAAAGAAATCTTCATTTATTTCTAAATCATCATTGGTAATATCGTTATTTTTAGTGCAATTTGTTGCTGCTCTTAGAGCGGTTAAAGTATTTCTACTGTTACCTCTCAAAACTAAAAATCTTACTTTACCCATAAATTCATATACGTAAAATGTTATATCAGTTAATTTAATACGTTTATCTCTTTGTGGGTTATTAGCTTCCTTTGAATATACTTTCTCTCTTCTATACTGCACTTCTACAAATCTGATATTTTTATTGTTAAATTCATAAATGTAATTTTCATCTTCTTTAACATCGATTAAAAATTCAAGATTATCACCATCAAATGGATCAGTTTCAATGTTAGCCCAACTTTTATATGTTTTATATGTATTAATTACTTCCAAAAAATTTTGTTCTTTATTTAGATCCCATATTGAAAAAGTTTCCATTACCCATATCCCCTTTTAAAATTACATTATACTAATTTTATAATCTTTGAAATTACTATGTGTATTCATTTTATTCCAAATAGTATTATTCACTATTCTCCCTTGTAACCGCCCGCTCTTACTACTAATTATGCTAGGAGCAATTTTTAAGTTTAAATCATATGTTCCATCATCTATTATATTGGGATTTACTAGATAATTAGGATTAATACTTATTTGGTTCTTATCCTTATCATTGTATATTGCATCTGCAACATCCTGATCATATTCTATCTCAAGAGTTATCCATTTAGGGTAATTAATTAAGAGCGTATTAGGAAATTCTTTTCTAATTTTTTGGTTATTAATTGAAATCTTACACTGTACAGAAATAACATTTTCTGCCTCTTGTTTATTTAAAACGATTTCATTTTGACCTTTTTTATCGCAAATATTAATTTCGTAACATATATTAGGAGTTAATTTAGACTGAAAAATATCGTATATAATATAGAATAACGAAGTATTAAATGCTAAATCGATAGCCCATTTTATATTTTCATCGTAGATGTTATCAAATGGTTCTAACCAATTTGTAATTCTAAATAAGTAAAAAGAAAAAACTGCTGCAACAAAAGGGAGTAAATATTTGACTATTTTACTAATTATTACCATATTATTCTCGATAATATTAAGTCTTTAATTCTTTTCATTTCATCTAACTCCCCTATAATTACACCATTATTATATAACTCAACCTTTTGCCTTTTTTCTTTGTCAAAAATCACAATAGACTTTATATCTATACTTTCACTATTAGCAAATCTTTCTAATTCTTTACCAAGTAAATTGATAAAAATTCGTTTCTTTTTATTAACATTTATTTCAGAGATAAGATCTTTAACCTCTGTAAATTCTTGTTCGTCTAGGCATTCCATAAAATTAATTTCAGCTAGATATAAATCAGCTTCATACGTCTTTTCAATCAGCTTTTTAAATATTGTCGTAGTAAAAATTATCTGTTTTAAGTTATTTTCAAAAGCATATTCTAAAACTTTTCTATATTCATTTTGTGAATAGTTGTAGGTAATTAATTCGATTTGTTGTATTGAGTTAAAAAATAATTTAGCTTGACTCTCCATAATTTATACCTCCTTTTTTGGAGTTAAATTAAATATAACAATAATATTAGTGTTAGTCTTCTATTTTAAAGTATTAAAAATATATTGTAACTTAAATTATTATTTCGACAAAATATAATAAATTCCTTTAATTTTACATAAAAAAGCCCCCACTAGGAGGGCTTTTTGTTTTATTTATCTTACCCGTAACCTCTGACCAGGCCGAATAATATCACCAGTCAATCCATTAAGGCTTCTGATTGCGCTAA
>NZ_LSNA01000006.1:0-547732 GCF_001741975.1 Oceanobacillus sp. E9 | reverse complement strand
TAAGGACAGGCACTACATGTTTTAATTCTTCGTTCTGGTCTTTTAATACTCTGCGCTTTCGTAAAACGTCCTGCATTTGTTTATATGCTTTAAAACCATCGCGAGCATTTAAATCAACTAACTCCATGTAGTGCATTAAGTCCATTCGTTCTTGCTCTAGTTGCTTAATCTGATCTAAATTATCCCCGTATATTTTTGGTAATTCTCTAATAGCATCACGAACATGATTTATGGTTTGTTCAATGTCCATTCCCTCACTCCTTACCAATTTTTAAAGAGTTCATAATATGTTTTTTGCCAATATTGGGATAACTTAGGATTGAATTTGTTTGTTGTTCCTTGCCTTCTGCGTTCACTTATTTTGAATTTAATTATCATTTCACACCTCTGATTGATACCTTGATATAGTTTGTAATCCGTTTAATTCACTTTGCAATGCTCTTAATGACTCTACAGCGCTCTTATACTTACCATCTGCTAGATCACGAGCAAGTTTTAATTCTGCTACATTACCTCGTGCTACATCCGGTATAAGAGTAGCTTGTACTCCTTTTGCTTTGAGTTTCATAATCTCGATGGATAGAGCTTGTCTATACTCGTACTCTGTTTCAGCTTTTTCACGAGCCATTTTGTGTATTTCATTAGTTGCCTTTTCGATACGTCTACTTGCATGTATCATCATCTGGATAATGTTCTGGAGTTCCATTAGATAAACTCCTTGATATTGACCTGTATTCTAGGATTCTCTTTATCAATGACGAATCTGTGAGATACATCACCGATCTGTTTCCAACCGTCATTTTTTAATACTCCTGCTTTTACTAACCCATCAAAGATAAATTTCTGACCAGCCATGATGTTATCTTTGTCTTGACGTTTATCTATGCAATACCAGACAATCTCAAAATCTGCGCTTTCTACTTTTTCTAGATTCATAGCATGAATTTGTACTAATGCAGTAAAATCTTTCTTCATGTTGGAATACTGCATGTGGTGTTTTTTGCTTGCTGCTATAATTTTATTCATGTTAGGTAAAGCTCCTGGTATTTCAAATGTTTGCATGGTGTAATCGTTTCTCCCTTCAAATGGTCCTACAAATTCGCCATCTATTACTGCTCTATGAATCAATACAAGGAATACAACAACTTCATGTGAATTAGTCATTTTTGCAATATCTTTGTATCCAAAACCTTCTAGATTTAATTCAACAATTTCATTAAAGGTTGATTCTTTAGGTGTTAAATTAAAGCCATCGAGTAAAAATATGAGTTTTTCTGTTACTTTCATTTATTCATCACTGCCAATGACTTTCTTAGATGTTCTAAATTACGGTCATATTCTCTTCGCTGTTGTTTAATACATTCGAGATTATTACAAGGCTCAATTACTACGAATGAGCTATAATACTGCGTTTTGCAATCACACATCTATTTCAGTCCTTTCACCCGGTGGTCTGGACCATAAACTTGAAGTATCTTCGCTCCAGATGCCATCCTGCTTAATATTCGTTTACCATGTGTTTCACCGTACTTTTTTTTAACCTCAGCACTACTGTAATTTAAGTTGTATAGATTACATTTGCCTTGTCTGCTATCCAATATTTGATAAGTTATATCACCGGACCATGTTTCAAAGCCATTATCTGACTTAGATCGTTCCCCTGCTATTTCGTCTAAAATAAGCACGTCAGCTTTTGAAATGGTTTCTAGGATGATTGACTCTGTTAAATCCGTTTGACCCTTATACGTGCTTTGTATGAGCTTCATAAGCTCCGGTACTTTGGCAAAGATAACAATTTTATTTACTTCAAAGTTCTTATCCTTACCTTGCCAATCTCGACCAATCCACAATACCTTTTGTTTTTCTAATTCTCGTGCAGCACATCGGAATAAATGTGATTTTCCTGTACCAGGGTCTCCTTGAAGTACCAAAGCTTGATGTTTATCCTGTATTAATTCTTGTACTAGATTCATAGCTTCAGTTTGTTCATCAGTCTTTGGCACATAATCCTCAAAGGTGACGTTTTCAAGTTCTGGTGGTATATAATTAATCGTTTTTGCCTTGTTTGCCAATTCTCGCCTTTTTAAAGGCTCATAGCCGTCCGTTTGTTGTTTGGCTAGTTTAGTATTCTCACAGGTTAAACAAACGCTGTATTGCTCTCCTTTGCGTTCATAAATGGGAACTGTGCTTTTACAAGTCTCACACGTTCGAGAGCCTACTTGTTCAATTCCTTGTGATTTTAGAATGTCTACATCTTTAATTGATTTCATTACCCAACAACCTTTTCCACCAGAGCTAAATATTGTGTAATTAATTTATTCGTTTCTCTTAACGCTTCTAATTTCGAATCACTTAATTGTTCTGTTGATGATGAAACTTGTAACTGGTTTTTTAAATCTAAAATCACTTTATCTTTTCGCTTTCCTTCTTCAAGAAGCTCATAATACTTATCTTCTGCTGCTTGAGTATTACGATTCACTACCGGCGCAGTGCCTTTTACTTTAGAATCAATAGTTCTTTTATGTTTTTGCTTAAAGTTGTAAATAGATTGTGAAGATACACCCTTTTCTACTGCAATATCACTATCAGTCATTTTCTTTTGGTATTTTTTATCAATAAATTCTTCAACTGTCATATTTAGTTTTGGCATTTGTTCACCCTCCTGGTACTTTTTGTACTTTTCACCGATCTTTTTAAGTTCTCTGCTACATTGAACCTGAGATAAACCAAGTTTTGAACCAATTTCACTTTGTTTTGCACCATTCATTCTTAATTCAAGAACATTAATTTCTCTTTGTGTTAAAAAGGTTTTAAATTCATCGACAAACATTTCAGTATAATCTTGATTTTTTCCAAGAGTATCTTCTACAGTGATTTCACCAGAACTATCATCGTTAAATACTGGTTCATCAAATGACATTTCATATGTGATACTTTCAAGCGCATATAGCACTTTTTTTCTTGCTTCCCCAGTAACTTCACATATTTCCTCTACTGACTTCTCAAGGAGGTTTTCTTTTTTTATTCGATTAGCTAAATCTGTTACTCCTCTTCCGACTTTAACGAGCTTAGAACGGTCTCTAATTAATCTAGCTATATGACCTTTGATGTATGGAACAGCAAAAGTTGAGAATTTAAAACCGTAGCTTTCATCAAATTTTCTATATGCTTGTAACAACCCAATACAGCCTTCATTGAAGAAATCATCTTTTTCAAATCTGTTGACCGTTGCATAAGGAGCGAATTTCTTAACTACTGACCAAACTAAATTTTGATTCTGTTCAACAAATACACTTTCTTCTGTTTCTAAACCCTCTATAACTTTCATATTTGTTCACCTCGTTAAAACATGTGATCGTAGGCATCACCTGTCTCTTTCTGTGATTCTTGGTTAAGATAACCTTCAAACTTATTCCCAAAGAGTGTTTCTGGTCTTAGATACTGGCTCATTTTAGAGTCATTCTTCCATTCCTTTGTTTTTGTATCTACGACCTTTTTAAAATCATCTAATCTAAATCCTTCATTCCAACGAGCTTTAATACATGTTTTGGTTTTATTGGTTGATGCTTTATATTTTTTCCCTGCGGAGGAATTTAGATATTCGATTATTTCAGAGAAGGGAATGTTTTTTACTTCTACTTCTCTTTCTTCTTCTACTTCTCTTTCTATTTCTCTTTCTTCCCCTAGGTCTATACCTACCGTATCTATACCGTATCCATACTCTTTACATTTTGTAATAAAAAGTTGCACAAACCCTTGATACTTCACGCTTTCTAACTCTTTCTTAATAAGTGAAGTTACCTTTGGAGAGTTAATCCAGTTAAACTTCGTCCAATTTAAAATCATGATCTCTCGTGTCGGTTCGTGATAAGAAATTTTTCCATATTCTTCAAAACGATGAATTAATTTATCAACTGTTTCTCTGTTGTAGCCTGTTTCAGTTTCCATAATTCTTTTAGGAAGCTCATATATGCCACATTGAGAAGTTTTACTATTTGTCATAAGGTACAAGTAGAAATATTTTTCTTCCGGTGTTAGGTCCAGAACAAACCCATCCTGCCAAAACTCCACATGAACTTGCCTGTATTTAGCCATTTTCAACCACCTTTATAAAATTAATTGGCATATTCTTGTCCAAATCTGATATACTGTTATAAATAACTTTTGAAAAGGGAGGGTAATGCGCCAACATTACCCAATGAGTAAACGGAAAGTTTCTTTACCTTTAGGTGTGACTAAGGTTTGAACATCAGCTTTTCCGTTTCTCTCCCACTCTTTCAATTCAAATAACTCCGGTACATACTTCATATAAGGTTTTAATTTCTTCTTTTGATCACGATATACATAACCACTTTCAATTAACCATTCAACAAACTTCTTTTGCCCTATATGCAATTCTTTTGCGGTATCTCTAAAATTAGTTAATAGTTTTCTTTCTACAAGAGCATCAAAGTACTCTGCTTTTGGTTGCGCTGTTTCAAGTGCTTTGATAGTCCTTTCATGGGCTTCCACTTCGTTTGCATATGCTCTTAATGCTTCTGGTAAAGTTTTTGGAATTTGAATAGTATATGATCCTGTTTTTCTGATTGATGGTATAACATCATGTGTTATCCAACGCTTAAACTGTTTAGCTTCTGGTTTACGACTTGATAGCACAAGACTGTATAATCCGAATTCGTTTACTATATTCGCCTCGCCTTGACGACCTAACTTGAAGTTAGACCGTTCATCTTCATCCAATCGAGCTACTACCTTTGATGGATTACTAAGCTCCAACACATTACATACATCTTTAGCAACAAACCAAGGTTCATCATTGATTTCTACAATTCTGATACTTTTACCATCAAACACTTTAGTTAGTTGGTTCATATAACCCCTCCTAATAAGTTCTAACTGGCAAGATAACGACCTTAACTACATCTTTACTTTCCATAACAAAAGGTGTCATTGAGGTTTTGAAATAAAAGGTAATTTCGTCTGTATTCATTTTTGCGAACACTTCTAAAGCATCTCTCATGTATTCGACATTAAAAGCTATGCCGTCTATTTCCGGTTTGCTGTAATCTTCATACGGCAAGCTTAAAGCTAGATTAAGCTCGTTTGATTCTGCTACCATTTTTTCATCTAAGAAACTAAATCTGATTACTTTGTTGTGTACTCTCATAGTTTTCATTAATTGATTAAAGGATTTAAATATTTGTAGCCATATTTTTACTTGTTGATTATTTAGTTTTATGGATTCAAACTGTTCATCATTATTTATTATTTTTTCTATATCTGGGTACTCTCCATGAGCAGCCATTAAATTTTTAGGATTAATTAATAAATCCTCGGAATATCCGTGAATATTATAAAATTGAATTGCCCTATGAGAATCTGTAGCTAGAAGATCTCCATTGCTTTTGTGTAATGAATATTGTAAGAGTGCTCTAGCTTCATGTTTGCTAACAAACTTTTTAACTAGTTCCATTGCCAAACCGTAATTTTCTTTATGAACAAACTGTAAATCTGTATTCATTTTTTTATCCCCTTTCGCATATAGCGTAATGTTTTCTAACTTCTACAACGTGATATCCTTTATAACGTGACATGTATTGTTTTACTAATTTCAATAAATGATCTTCATCTTTTGCTATACTCCACAACATCTTAGGTAAGATAACTCTAGTTGTTACTTGAGACTCCATAGTATTCCATCAACTCCTGTCTTTTAGATAATCGCCACTCCCTACCATCCTTGGTGTAATCAGCAAAATGATGACAGGTTCCAGAGTTAACAGATGGACCACAAAGTAATGCTACATTCCAAGGTTCATCACCTCGCCCACCCTGTGAAGCTTGTACCAAATGAGCCATTTCAAAAGCATATGCTTGATATGTTCCGCATCTTTCACATTGACCACCAGAGCGGTGTTTCACTTCTTCACGTACTTTAGGTGTAATCTTGCTTAATTGCCCACGTTTGGGTTTTCTGCGCTTATGGTTTGGCTTAGGCACAGGCTGCATATAATCACTCCTTTGGAAATATCATTAAATCTCTACAATGTTCTAGATATTCCACTCTCTGCCTGTGTTCCTGTAATTGCTCTGCACTAATATTCACTGGTATTTCAAAGAGCTTGTACAAGTCTAATGAGTCAAAAGGATAAAGCAGTCTTTCTTCATCAACTTGATATGCAATGATTGAAGCATTTGGAAGCTCAAATACATACATATAATGAATAAGTTGACGTTTGTAATTCGGTGGTATTTTACCGCTTATAAGCCATTCGAAAGCTTTAGAAGTTGCTTTTACATCCGATACCTTATCACCCAAAATATAGTCAGTATTTGCTCTTGCTATGCCTTTTACTTTGGATTCATCACGTATCCCTATAACTCCGTTTTCCGATTCATATAAATCTATAATGTCGTGTTCTAAGATAGTTCCAATAGCCATGCTTTTATTATTAAATTCTTCTTCCGGTACTTCTGCTAACTTCTTTTCCCACCACTTTATAAAAGTCTTAGTGTCGTATTTCATGTAAATCATATTGGCTTCCGAACCACCGATATATTTAAATCGATCACTGGTTGTTGTTATCATTTAGAATCACATCCAATTGACCAATAACGATTTTCTTAGCTGCATGATCATTTGAACGATATAACTTAGTAAAATCTTCTTTAGAACTTTGGAGAATGTCATATAATTCTTCTTTGCTTCCGACCTTCTGCAACGCTCTAGCAAATAATGAAGTTATCTGGTCATTTAATGATTTAGTTTCGTCTTGATTCATTTCTTTCTGTATATCTTTATCTGTATTGATAATGTGTTCTTCTTTAATCCAAAGGCTAAGACCTAAACCAGTGTTAATTGCTACAGCTTTTACGAATCCACGTTGTTTAGCTTTGTTTATGTCTAGTTGAGTAGGGTTACTAACTACATAGATTCCATTTACTACTGGGTAATCTTCTTCATATTTCTGACCATCAACTTCTACCCAAACCCTCACAAATGGTGATTCTCCGTTATGGTTGTAAAAGCATGGATAGCCTTGCTCGTTATAGATCATTCCGTATTTAACCGTTTGAGCTCCATTTTCATGTAGCAACTTAATGCAGTTAGCCCACTCTAGGTAATCCAATGTTTGTTTTGAATTCTTTTTGACTGGTCTTTTTGCAACCTCTTTCGATATATCTAAATTAAATAATTCTTGAAATGATTTTAAAGCCATGGTTTACCTCCTACATGAAATCCGATAGTTTATGACCTGCTTCTCTCATTGCATATTCTTGTTCAGTTAATCCGTATGGGTTGGATGGTTCAGCTTTTTCTTCGACAAGACAAAATACTTTAAGGTCTTCAATATAAAAATATTTTTTGTATGGATAAATGAGGTCACTTCGTTCTTCATAAAATACTTCTTGATCATTAATAATTTGATCGAATATAAAATCTGTAACGTGCAATTGTGGACCAGTGTAATCAATAGTTAATGAAATAAACTCCCTATCGTTGTTAATAACTTCTACAGCTTCAACCATTTTATTTAAATCCATTTCCAAAACACCTTTCCTTGTGGTATAATCCACATTAATAATTTAGTTTTCTGACTCACTGACTGCCATCAGTGGGTTTTTTCATGCAATTACTAAATAAATTAATAGAGTTATTACAAGTGAACCAATCAATGCATCTCTCAATAGTTGACACCTCCTTTCAGTTGCAATTTCCATTTACTAAACATGGGTCTACACTTAGCTTTTGAATTGCTGGTAATTGTGATTCAGCGCCTTCAAAATCTTCCATATCAATACCTAATTTGACTAATGCATCATAAGCCTGTTTACCAGTTGTAGAACTTTTAATAGTTGCATCTAATTCACGTTTTAAAGTTGATAGCTTATATTCCTTGCTGATTGTTTCTTTCAGGTCCTTCTTAGCTTTATCTACTAACTTATCCGCATTGTATTTAGAGTAATTCGAATTATTTAGTACAGCTCGTTTAATTTTGTGAGTTTCTTCCCTGGTAATATCGTTCTTAATATCTGAAATATTCCTCAAATCTCTTACATTACTTTTTCTAGTCCATGATTCGTAATCATTTACATGTTCCATAGTTTCCTCTAATTCATCAGCTAGTTTAGTGAGTTTCTTAGCAAAGTGATTTATGCCTTTTAACTCATTTTCGAGATGTGTTTTGATATTTAAATCCATGTATTTATCAATCTCTTCCGTTAATTCTTTCTGTTTCCCAGATACTTTCTTTTCCACAAAATCATATAAAGATTGTTTAGTTATTTTCATTTAATCCCTCTCCTTTTTAATGACTAAAATAAGTACAACCTAAGAAAAATAAACAACCCAATATTCCACACACAACATAATAGTTGCCACTTTCACCAATACGCTTAAACATAAGTTTTACTTCCAACATAAGTCCAAGCCTGTTCATCAACTTCACGATCTATTTTCTTTCTGTTTAGTGACATTAATGTTTCTAGTGAGTGATTCATTTCAGCAAGTACATCATTCTTTGTACTAAACTCTGCATTTTCAGCCATGTTAACTGCTTTCATGGTGGAGTTAAATAGATTTTCTACTGTATCTAATACTGTTGCGTAATCCTCTAATAAATAATGTTCCTTTAGCATTTCTTAACCTCCCCTACTGTATAAGACGATTTACAACTTCATTTATCACACTTAACTTGCATCATCTTCTGACCAAAACAAATCATTCAAAGTACAACCAAATAATTTACATAGTCTTTTAGCTTCAGAGATTGTAAATTCACCTCTTCCGCTTTCTTTTCTGTAATATGTTTGTTTATCTATGCCGAGAAACTTAGCTGTTTTTTCTTGATTCATACGTTTCTCTCTTCTTAGGATGAATAGTTTGTGGTTAATCTTGAACACCTCCTCTCAAAAGTTCATGAATCTTGAACTATGTTTGTAAAAAAATTTCGTCAAAGCGCCTACCGAACAATTCACTAATCCAAAACGTTTCTTGAAGTTTAAAAGACGTTTTCCCTTGTTCTTTTCTAATGTATGACTTGGTAGAAATACTTAAGAATTTTGCCATATCTTCATAACTTAAATTATGAGATATTCGTAATTCTGCTAACTTTTTTTGTTTATTCTGATTGTGCTCCTCTGTACTATTTCTACTAAGAAAAATTGAATTAGTATCTTTTGTCTTAATTTCCAATACCTCCCTCCTTTGGATAAGTTCATAATACATGAACATATATGCTTAAGTCAATATAAATATTCAAATATCTTGAAAAAATATGTTTAAATATCATAAAATATGATATTATATAGATAAAATTAATATTCGATGGAGGATTTGAAATGAACGAGAAAGCATTAAAAGAGTATGTAGGAGAAAGAATTAAAGAAAAAAGAAAGCTAAAGAAAATGACTCAAAAAGAGTTAGGCTCAAAGATTGGAGTAAAAAACAATACGATATCACAATACGAAAAAGGAATATCTTCACCAGATCACAATAAATTATTTGAAATAGCACAAGTATTAGGTTGTAATGTAGATGATTTATTTCCAGAAAAACAACATAATGAGTTAGATAAAGCATTAAAGTTGGCGAATAGTTTGCAAGTTAAAGATGTTGAATTTTTAAATAGTCTGATTGAAAAGACCCTCTCACTAGATGAAAGCGAAAGGGAAAAATTTCTAGAAAGTATTAAATTTACAGTTGAATACTACGATAAAATGAATTAAATAATTGCGATTTTTCAGTCTTTGCTTGTTATAATTTTTACATATTCGATTAACAACTTTAGTTCATCTTCAGTCAATTCTACCATCGCCCCTTATGTATGAAAATTTGAGTAAATGAGGTGTCTGTTTGGCTTTTAAAGTCGGAAGATGCCTACTTCAACATCAACTTGATGTTCGTAATATGACTCAAAAAGAATTGGCTTATAAATTAAATATCACGCCTCAGCAAATTAGTAAGTATGTTAGAAATAAGCAAAAAATGTCGATTGAGGTTGCTGGTAACATTGCCATGATATTAGGTTGTAATATTGAACATCTATATGAGTGGATTGAAGTAGGTAAACAAGAGTAGATTGTATCTACTCACCGACTTAAATCAGCTGAACAGCTTATAAATAAGGACTATTTACTTACTAATATTATCTAATATTTACCAATGTTTGTACAATGGTAAAAAGTACCAATGTTGTTTCGTTAATGTTATTATATCATTATACGAACATATGTTCTAGTATTATTTTTGAAAGGAGAACAAAATCATGGCAGTTTACAAAGATAAACAAAGCGGAAAATATTATTTTTACTTAAAAATATACCAAAAAAACGGTAAAGTTCGACAGGTTAAAAGAAGGGGTTTTGATTCTTCAAGGGAAGCAAAAAAAGCTGAAGCTATATTTTTAGCTGATTTAGAATTTGAAGAAGAGAATGGAGAAAATCCAACATTTGAATTTGTAGCTGAAGAGTATATGGCTTGGTATAAAAAAAGAAGAAAAGAATCTTCTTACAGTAAGATCAGTGGGATAATAAATAATAATCTAGTTCCTCTTTTCGGAAATAAGAAACTTAAACAAATAAGAGTTCGAGACATAACACGATTCCAAGATAAACTTATTGATCAGTATGCTCCCTCGCATGTAAAAAAGATTCATACAGTTATGTCTGCTATTTTTAATTTTGCTATTAAACAGGAATACACAAAAGAAAACCCCGCTAAGATTGCAGGTAATGTTGATTTAGAAGAAGAAAAGCATATTAATTTTTGGACGTTAGATGAGTTCAAAGAGTTTATACAGCATGTAGATGATTTTCTATATTACGTACTATTTATGACCTTGTATTATAGTGGGATGCGTAAAGGGGAACTACTAGCCCTTACGTGGGCAGATATAGACTTTGAGAACAATACGATCAGCATAAATAAAACGTCTTACAATCGAAATATAACTACACCTAAAACTAAACAATCTGTTAGAACTATATTGATGCCTAAGCATGTTATGAGATTATTGTCTCAATTAAAAGCCCAAAACAACCCTAAAATATCTTATGTAGTGTTCGGAGAATTTCACGATCATGTATCAACTACAAACTTAGATAGACGGTTCGCTAAGTACGTTGCAGCTTCAGAAGTTAAAAAGATACGATTGCATGACTTTAGACACTCACACGCAACTTATTTAATTAATAGAGGGTATATACCAGCTTTAATCGCTAAGCGATTAGGTCACAGTGTTGCAACCACGTTGAATATTTATAGTCATTTATATCCTTCTACAGAACAAGAAGCCATCAACCAGATGGAAGATGACTTCAAGCAAGCAAAAATATTAGAATTTAAACGTGAATCGTAAAATGTATTCCATTTTGTATACCACCATTTTACAAACCCTGTTAAATCAACGAAAGTTATGTATTGGTGGAGACGGAGGGAGTCGAACCCTCGTCCAAGGATATCGCCACTCAGGCTTCTACACGCGTAGTTGGTATATTATCATTCGCTCTCATGTCGGCCTACCAACAGGCTTTCATGGAGCTAGCCTGATTAGTTTCATCTACAAATCCCCAGGCGGAGGATCGTAGCATAGCCCGCTTAATTTGAGACCCTTCAATCTGCCACACGGGCAATGCCAGGAAGGATCGTTTTAGGCTACTTACGCAGCTGCTAAAACAGGTTGATTGTTTTCTTTGCCAGTTATATTTAGGCATAACGTTTTACGAGCCGTAACCTCGACGTGCAACCTGAGCTCAATCTATCCCTGTCGAATCCGTAACGTCCCCATAAGGAGAGAAACGCTCGGGAATGAGCTCATTTCTGATATTTAATTATATACTTATTATAACAAACCCAGGCTAAAAATCAAGTACTGGCAACATTTAGCAAAGATTAACGCATATGATCTTTAATGGCACGATCCACATCTCGTTTCATTTGCTTCTGTTTTAGATCTTCTCGCTTATCATATTTCTTTTTCCCTTTTCCAAGACCAATTAAAACTTTAGCAAATCCATTTTTTAAATAAATTTTTAATGGCACTAATGCATATCCCTGTTGTTGTGTTAAACCAATTAATTTATCAATTTCCTTTCGATGCAATAATAATTTACGAGATCGGGTTGGATCATGATTATAACGGTTTCCTTGCTCATATTCTGCTATATGCAAATTAATTAATTGTACTTCACCTTTTCTATCTATTCGCGCATGTGAATCTTTAATGTTTACTCTACCATTACGAATTGATTTGATTTCAGTTCCATGAAGAACGATACCAGCTTCGTACGTATCCTCTATGAAATAATCATGTGAAGCTTTTTTATTTTGTGCAATTACTTTTCCATTTCCTTTTGGCATAACCGTTCCTCCTACTAATGTGTGTTCAAAATGAAGATGAAAAGGACGAGTAAATTGACACATATCGTGAAATTGTAGATAATTCTCCTTTGTATCGAATTATCACTCCATTCATTCGTCTTTTGAACAACGATAGACCTTTATTCTACCAAATAAATAAGTGTATTCCAACTGGAACACACCCTTATGCTAAGAATAATAAACTGACTGCCATAAGTGCCATACCTGAAATTACACCATACATCGACATATGAGCTTCATCATATTTTCGAGCTGCCGGTAATAATTCATCTAACGATATAAACACCATTATACCAGCAACCATCGCGAAAATAATTCCAAACATCAAATCATTTAAGAATGGCATTAAGATAAGGATAGCAACAATTGCACCTAAGGGTTCAGCTAGGCCAGATAAGAATGAATATTTAAAAGCTTTTTTCCGATCACCGGTAGCATAGTATATTGGAACAGAAACAGCAATTCCTTCTGGGATATTATGAATCGCTACTGCAATTGCAATCGCTAAACCAATAGAAGGGTCATGTAATGTCGATACGAAAGTTGCAATTCCTTCTGGAAAATTATGAATGGCGAGTGCTAACGCTGTAAAAAGTCCCATTTTCATTAAATCTGGATCTCGTAAAGGTTGTTTCGGCTTCTCCATATCTTCTACTTTTTTCACTTCATGGGGATTTGTATATTTAGGAATAAACCGATCGATAAATCCAATTAATAACATTCCACCGAAAAAGGCTATAACAGTAAGCCAATATCCTTCCGTGTCGCCAAGATACGCAGTTAGTGAATCTTTCGCTTTAAAGAAGATATCAACCATCGATACATATATCATTACTCCTGCAGAAAGCCCTAAAGCAAATGACAAAAATTTCGTATTGGTGGTCTTAGCCATAAAGGCAATTAAACTCCCAACACCTGTTGCTAATCCCGCAAATAACGTAAGCAAGAATGCTATTAACATGCTATCCATCCATGATTCCCCCACATAGTTGTTCCATCTGTTTTGAAGATTAATTTTTAATTCATTATATACTGAAAAAAATAATTAGTCATTATACAATCTTCTTCACTTATATGTTATAAGCCTATTTTATGTTACTCAAATGAACTTATCCAAAAAGCTACATGAACGAAATTTTATCATTCATGTAGCTTTTATTTATCTATTCTTTTTCTTCTTTGGCTTTGTTTTTTTAGAAGATTGAACTACTTTTTTCGGTATTCGCTGTCTCTTTTTCTTTTTTGGACTGGCTTTACCAGTAGAAACTAATTCAAAATCAACTGTGTACTCATCTGTATTCACATCCACCACTTTAACATCTACTTCATCACCTACACGATAAACATTCGCAGTACGCTCACCAATCAGCGCTTGACTACGTTCATCAAAGTGGTAATAATCATCTGTTAAATAACTGACATGAATAAGACCTTCTACCGTATTTTCTAATTCAACAAACATACCAAAATTGGTAACTGAACTAATTAATCCTGTAAACTCTTCACCTATTTTGTCTTTCATATACTCTGCTTTTTTCAATTCATCCGTATCACGTTCCGCATCAACTGCTCTTCTTTCACGCTCTGAAGTATGTCTAGCAATTTCAGGCATACGAGATTTCCAATGTTTCAACGTTTTACTATCCATATTCTTTTCAATCAAGTATGTTCGAATTAATCGATGAACGATTAAATCTGGATAACGTCTAATTGGAGATGTAAAATGTGTATAGAAATCAGTTGCTAAGCCAAAATGTCCAATGCTTTGAGGATCATATTTAGCTTGCTGCATAGAACGTAACATTAATTTAGAAACAATCATCTCTTCTGGTTCCCCGCGAATAGAATCAATAACTTTCTGTAGTTCCTGAGGATGAATGTCATCTGCTGTACCTTTAACAGAAATACCCAAACCTGCTAAAAAGTCAAAGAATTTTTCTAATTTCCCTTCATCTGGTTCTTCATGAATACGATGGATAAATGGTACATCCAACCAATGAAAGTGCTCAGCAATAGTTTCATTCGCTGCAAGCATAAATTCTTCAATAAGTCGCTCAGCAACAGAGCGTTCTCTTATCGCTACATCGGTTGGTCTTCCCATATCATCTACTAGAACATGAGCTTCTTTGAAATCAAAATCAATTGCACCACGGCCAAATCGTTTTTCTCTTAAGATAGAAGCTAATTTCTCCATTTCCTCAAACATCGGAACAAGTGGTTCATACTTGTTTCGTAGTTCTTCATCTTCATCTACCAGAATCTTATTCACATCACTATAAGTCATGCGTTCAGTTGAATGAATGACGCTTTGAAAAATTTCATGTTCTACTACCTGGCCTTGATGATTAATTTCCATTTCACAACCAAGCGTTAATCGATCAACTTTAGGATTTAACGAACATATTCCATTAGATAGTCGATGAGGTATCATTGGAATAACTCGATCAACTAAATAAACACTTGTTCCTCTTTCCAAAGCTTCACGGTCAATAGGAGAGTCCTCCTTTACGTAATGACTTACATCAGCAATATATACACCAAGTTTGTAATTACCGTTATCTAGTTTTTTAACTGTTACTGCGTCATCTAAGTCTTTTGCATCTGCGCCATCAATTGTAACGATTGTTTCATTTCGAAGATCTCTTCTCCCTTTTATCTCTTCTGGATGGATTTCTTCTGGTGTCTTTTGTGCCTGTTCTAGCACATCTTCAGGAAAATCAACTTGAATTCCATGTTTATGAATAATCGATAGAATATCAATTCCTGGATCATTTTTATGACCTAGAATATGAATAATTTCACCTTCAGCACTATTGCGGCCTTCGGGATACTTGGAGATGCGAGCTATTACCTTATGTCCCTGTACTGCTCCATGTGTATTTGCTTTAGGGATAAAAATATCACTTGGAATACGCTTATCGTCAGCTATAACAAATCCAAACGAACGGTTATCTTCATACGTACCCACTACTTGAATGACTGCTCTTTCTATAATACGAATGACTTTACCTTCTGGTCTTGCCCCCTCAGAATATGGTTTTTCTAAGCGAACTAACACTTTATCGCCATTCATTGCTGATCCCATATCATTTGCATGGATATATACATCTGTTGCATCCTCATCCTCAGGAATTAAGAATGCAAATCCTTTCGCGTGCATTTGAATGCTTCCTTTTACTAAATTCATCTTATCCGGTAGCCCAAATCTATTTTTCCTTGTTCGAACTAATTCTCCTTCAAGTTCTAATTCATTTAACGCTTTGATTAAATCTTTGAATTCATCTGCATTCTCAAGTTGAAATTCTTCCTCTATTTCTTGTACAGACAATGGTTTTGTCCCAGATTCTTTAAAATACTTTATAATTTGCTCTTTCATTCTTTCACCTTCTTTCATAATATTCTTTTCCTTTTTATTACCAATTTAAACTCTCTAGAAACTGATAAATATCTTCATGGAGCTGTTCTTTTTCTTTATCCATCGTTATTACATGTCCAGACTCTTCATACCATTTAATTTCTTTTTGGGAAGCTTCTATATTATCATAAATATAATTGGCACTGTCGGTATTAATCATTTTGTCATTTCTAGCCTGTACCACAAAAGTTGGTGTATAAATCATATCGATATTCGATTTTACTTCATTAATCGTCTTTGCTACACCTTTAAATAAGTCTTTGGATTTATCCATCAATTGATTCACTTCGTCTTCGATAACTTCTTTATCTTTCTTCTCCAATTGTTTAAATTCTGTAGAAAATTGACGGAACCCTTTTGTTAATTCCTCTTCATTATCAAAGAACATTGGAGAACACATAGTTACAATACCTTTAATTTTTTTTGAATAAGCTAATTTAAGTCCTAAAACCCCTCCCAAGGAAAGACCCGCAACTGCAATTTCTTCATATCCCAAATCTTTCAGATGATTATATGCAGCTTCCACATCTGCCCACCATTGTTCAGGGTTACTTTTAATTAATTCTTCAGGTGGTTGTCCATGTCCTCTATAAATTGGAGCATGAGAAGTATACCCTTTTTTCTCCAAAAATCTACCTAACATACGTACGTCTGCTGAATGACCTGTAAATCCATGTAGTAATAATACTGCTTTATCTCCTGCTTCAAATGTAAATGGCTCTGGTAACTTAATTTTCATTCTCTCTATCTCCTTTATCGTCTCTATTACTTTACCCGTTCTTCAAGGTTCTACAACGTAAAAATAAAAAATCCTTACCACATAAGTGATAAGGAATCGCTTCTTTATTGTAAAACGTAAGCTGCTAAAAAGGCTAATACAAAGAATAGAACACCTGTTACAATTGTAGAACGATGTAATACTAAATCTATTCCTCTTGCTTTTTGCTTACCAAATAATTGTTCTGCTCCTCCGGAAACGGCTCCTGATAACCCAGCACTTTTTCCAGATTGTAATAAAACAAGTGTAATCATCACAATAACATCAATAACAAGCAATACATTTATCACAGTAATCATGTGTTCCGACACCTCCTGTATCCGACAATACCTAACATATACTTTATCATATAATGGATTTATTTAGCAACATGAATTATTATATTATTTTTAAACGTCGGTAATTTTAGCTCCATTTATTATGTAATTGAACCCATTAAGGAATAGATTCAATTCTATAAATTTTTTGTATGTTTTGCAATTATCATTACAGCGTCATAAAATATTAATATATATATTAACAATAGGAGGAAACTCATGGAACAATCCTATTATTTAACAATGCAAGATCAGACCAAACTACATGTAAAGCAATGGAATCCCAATACAAATCCAATTGGAATCATCCAAATTGCACATGGGATGGCTGAACACATCTCCCGCTATCAATATTTTGCAGAATACTTTATCAATGAAGGTTTTATTGTATTAGGAAATGATCATCGTGGTCATGGTAAAACCGGTGAACAACATGTTCAAGGTTTTTTCGCAGATGAAGATGGAAAAGCAATTGTCATTCAAGATATGTATGAAGTAATGCAAATAACTAAAAAGCATTACCCTTTTCTTCCATACTATTTTGTCGGTCATAGTATGGGTTCATTTTTAATGCGAAATTTTATTCAAAAATACAGTGATTGCATCGATGGATTAATATTAACCGGTACGGGGCACTATCCAAGAATAACAAGTTTTTCGGGACGATTTCTAGCATCTCTACTCCCACCACATGATAAATCTAGGCTAATGAATTATTTAGCTTTCGGAAATAGTAATAGACGAATTCCTTCCCCAGCACATAAATATAGTTGGTTAACTAGAGATCTAGAACAAGCAGTTGCGTATGAAGACGATCCACTATCAGGATATATACCAACTGCTCGTTTCTTTTATGATCTACTTGATAGTATTCATTCCATGCTAAATCCTAATTTAAATTGTAACATTCGTAAAGATCTTCCTTTACTTTTACTAAGTGGGGATGCAGACCCTATTGGAAGATACGGAAAGGGTATTTGGAAAACTGCAAACATATACCATAAATTAGGATTGGGTAATATTACCATTAGCATCTTTGAAGATGGGCGACATGAATTATTTAATGATATATGTAGAGATGAAGCGTTTACAATGATAAATAGTTGGTTAAAAGCATATCTATAGGGATTCTATTAGTTGCACCATATAGGAAAAATGATTTAAAATATACAAGGATACAAAATACTACATACCCATGAAGAAAGGATGTTCAGCATGGCACAAAATATCGAAGGAATTGCAGCTTCTTCTGGCATTGCAATTGCTAAGGCATACGAACTAAAAACTCCTGATCTGTCATTCGAAAGAAGTAACATAGATGATCCAGTTAGTGAAATTACTCGCCTTGACAAAGCTTTAGAGATTTCTAAACAAGAACTTGAAAAAATCAAAGCGCATACACTCAAAGAAATTGGCGAGGAACACGCGGAAATCTTTTCTGCACATTTATTAGTTTTAAGTGATCCTGAACTGATAGGTCCAATGCAAGACAAAATTAACGAAGAGAGAATAAACGCTGAAGCTGCTTTAGATGAAGTAGCAACAATGTTTGTTGAAATGTTTAAAGCAATGGATAATGAATACATGAGAGAACGTGCAGCTGATATCCAAGACGTTACCAAGCGTGTGATGTCTCACCTTTTAGGTGTCACTTTCCCAGATCCTGCACTTATTGATGAGCAAGTAGTTGTTATTGCAGAAGATTTAACTCCATCGGATACTGCTCAACTAAATCGTGAATTTGTTAAAGGTTTTGCAACTGATATTGGCGGTAGAACCTCTCACTCGGCAATAATGGCACGTTCACTAGAAATTCCTGCTGTTGTAGGCACAAAAAATATTACTTCATCCGTACAAAAAAATGATTTAATTATTGTAGATGGATTAGATGGAAATATCATAATTAATCCATCAGACGACGAAATACAAACATATAAACAAAAACAAGCAGATTTCGCCAAAAAACAACAAGAATGGGCAAAACTAAAAGATGAGCCTAGCTTTACGAAAGATGGTGAACAAGTTGAACTTGCCGCTAATATTGGTACTCCTGATGATGTTGAAGGAGTATTAAACAATGGCGGAGAAGGTGTAGGTTTATATAGAACAGAATTTTTATATATGGGTAAATCTGAACTTCCTTCTGAGGACGAGCAATTCGACGCTTATAAAGCAGTTTTAGAAAAGATGGATGGTAAACCTGTAGTAGTTCGTACTTTAGATGTAGGTGGAGATAAGGAAATTAGTTATTTAGATCTTCCAAAAGAGCTAAATCCTTTTCTAGGTTATCGTGCAATTCGTTTCTGCTTAGAGAATGAACATGTATTCCGTCCACAATTACGTGCATTACTTCGTGCTAGTGCTTATGGAAACTTGAAAATTATGTTTCCTATGATTGCTACAATTGAAGAGTTCCGTCAAGCTAAAGCTCTATTAATCGAAGAAAAAGAGTCCTTAAAAAATGATGGAATTGAAGTTTCTGATGATATAGAAATAGGAATTATGGTAGAAATCCCATCTACAGCTGTTATTGCAAAACAATTTGCAAAAGAAGTTGATTTCTTTAGTATCGGTACAAATGACTTGATTCAATACACAATGGCTGCAGATCGTATGAATGAGCAAGTCTCTTATCTATACCAGCCATATAACCCTGCAATTTTAAACTTAATTAATACGGTTATTGAAGCAGCCCATGCTGAAGATAAATGGGTAGGCATGTGCGGTGAAATGGCAGGAGATTCAATTGCTATTCCTTTATTAGTAGGGCTTGGTTTGGACGAGTTCAGTATGAGCGCAACTTCTATACTTCCTGCTAGAACACAATTACTAAACCTAAGTAAAAAAGAATTAGTAAAAGCAAAAGATCAATTCCTAGCAATGAGCACATCAGAAGAAGTAGTGGCATTTGTTAAGGAAATAATGGAATAAAAGATTAACGCTGATAGGTTCTCATCATACAAGTGAGAACCTATTTTTCATTTTTATATAACGACCGATCAAATTGACCACTCGACATAATTGTCATAAAATCGAAAAAGAATTGCTGATATTCCATTTGAAAAGCAATTTGATGGTTATTTGTCTCCGTAATAGCATAATATTCATCTTCATAGGGTCGTATATCGGCAATACTTTGTCCCCTCTCCTCACCTAACAATGATTGGACAATCATTATCGGTCTACTAAAAAATTGAAACATATCTTTATTTTTTATTGCCATTAATACTAATACATCATGCATGGGGCTTCCCATAATTGACGGATCTCTTTTTTTATAAAAATCATAGTAATAATCAATCATTGGCTTTACAATAGAAATTTGTCCGACCTGATCAATATAATTTACCATTTCAGGAGTAACTATTGCTTGATTTGATACATTAAGTGGTAAGATCGTCAGGTTAGTAGCAAAGCGCATCACTAATTGTGCGGCTACTGGATCACCGTGAAAATTGGCTTCAGCTACAGCTGTAATATTTCCAGGAACCCAAAATGCTCCCCCCATAATATAAATTCCTTTTACTTTTCCCATTAAATCTTCATATAATATAAATAATGTTGCTAAGTCGGTTAGCCTGCCAATATTAGCTATGTATATATCTTCATATTTTTCAATTATATCGATTATCTGTAAAAAGTTTTCAACAACCTCCGCATCATTTATAGGAGGAATAATCGGGCCCATACCGTACTCACCATGAATATCCGATACTTCTTTTGGTATTTCCCCTGTCATTGGACGCTGTGCACCCAATATTAATGGTACCTGTAGATCTTTATAATTTAATAGATCTTGTATGTAACTAATTGTATTTGTGGCTTTCTCACGACTTATATTTCCATATGATGCGACTACTGCAACAACTTCTATTTCTTCATCTAATGCGGCATAAATGAGCGTAATAATATCATCAATACCTATATCACCAAATAACAATACTTTCTTTACCATAATTACCCCCTTTGTTTAACTTATGCTTAAAAGTAGCAAACTTTCCTAAATTAGATATGAAGTATATAAAAAAACTACAATCAGAGTAATAACTCCAATTGTAGTTTTTTGGCTTATTTGTTAGCTAAATTGTAGAAAGAAGCTAACCCACCATACTCACCCATACCAGCTAATTCATCTTCAATACGAAGTAGTTGGTTATATTTTGCTACACGATCAGTACGAGACGGTGCGCCTGTTTTGATTTGTCCAGCGTTTGTTGCTACTGCAATATCAGCAATTGTAACATCTTCAGTTTCACCAGATCGGTGAGAGATGACAGCTGTATAGCCAGCGCGTTTTGCCATTTCAATTGCTTCAAATGTTTCTGTTAGTGTTCCGATTTGGTTTACTTTAATTAAGATAGAGTTACCAATACCTTGGTCGATACCTTTAGAAAGTTTATTCGTATTTGTTACGAACAAGTCATCTCCAACTAATTGAACTTTATCACCAAGACGATCAGTTAGGATTTTGAAACCATCCCAGTCATTTTCATCTAATCCATCTTCAATAGAGATTATTGGGTATTTAGAAATCATTTCTTCATACCAGTCTACCATTTCTTCAGAAGAACGAACAACGCCTTCACCTTTAAGGTTATACTTACCATCACTGTAGATTTCAGAAGCAGCTACGTCCATAGCAAGTTTCACTTCTTCTCCTGGCTTGTAACCAGCAGCTTCAATTGCTTCTACAATAGTTTGTAAAGCTTCTTCATTAGAGCCTAAGTTCGGAGCAAATCCACCTTCATCACCTACAGCAGTGTTATAGCCTTTAGAACTTAGTACTTTTTTCAATGCATGGAAAATTTCTGCACCGGTACGTAATGCTTCTTTAAATGTTGGAGCACCAACAGGCATAATCATAAACTCTTGTATGTCTACGTTGTTGTCTGCATGTTCTCCACCATTTAAAATGTTCATCATTGGTGTTGGTAGTGTTTTGGCATTGAATCCACCTAAATAGTTGTATAAAGGTACTTCTAAATAACTTGCTGCTGCATGTGCTGCTGCCATGGATACTCCAAGGATTGCGTTCGCACCTAATTTACCTTTATTTTCAGTTCCATCTAAATCGATCATTAAAGCATCAATAATGTTTTGACGAGTAACATCGATACCAATAAGTTCAGGAGCAATTACTTCATTTACATTTTCGACTGCTTTTTGAACTCCTTTACCTAAATAACGATCTTTGTCACCGTCACGAAGTTCAACTGCTTCGTACTCACCAGTTGAAGCTCCGCTTGGTACAATTGCAGAACCAAACGCTCCTGACTCTGTAAAAATTTCTACCTCAATTGTTGGATTACCTCTTGAATCTAGGACTTCTCTTGCATAAACATCTGTAATATATGGCATATTATTCTCTCCTTAATGATTAATTATTTTTTAATAAGACTATTTCCTGTCATTTCTTTCGGTTTATCTACACCTAACAAATCAAGTAGTGTTGGAGATAAATCTGCTAAGATTCCACCATCACGTAACTCTATATCATCTTTGGTCACAATAACAGGTACTGGATTTGTTGTATGAGCAGTCATTGGTTTATCTTCCAAAGTGATAACTTCATCGGAATTGCCATGGTCTGCAGTTATAATTGCATGACCACCCAATTCAGTAATTTTTTCAATTACTTTACCTAAACATTCATCCACTGCTTCAATAGCATCGATAGTCGGTTGTAATTTTCCTGAATGCCCAACCATATCTGGGTTGGCAAAATTCAAGATAATTGCATTTTGTTCTCCTTTATCTAATTCCTCTATTAGTGCATCAGTAACTTCATACGCACTCATCTCCGGTTTTAGATCATAGGTTGCGACTTTGGGCGAGTCAATTAGAATACGCTTTTCACCAGGAAATTCTTTTTCACGTCCACCACTCATAAAGAAAGTGACATGTGGATATTTTTCCGTTTCTGCAATACGTAATTGGTTTAAGTTGTTTTGTGCTAAAACTTCTCCAATGGTATTATCTAAATTTACTGGTTGATAGGCAACATATCCATCTACTGTTTCACTAAAGTTGGTCAACATAACGAAGTCTAGTTTTTTTGGAGCTTTATCTCCTCGATCAAAGTCACGGAAATCCTCATTCGCAAATGTTCTAGAAATTTGGATTGCACGATCTGGACGGAAATTATAGAAGATAATAGAATCTTCATCCTTGATCGTAGCCACAGGTTCATCATTTTCATCTGTAATTACAGATGGAATTACAAACTCATCATAAATTTCATTATCATAGTTGTCATCTACAACTTCTTGAGCGCTCTTATATGATGGACCCTCACCATATACCATTGCATCATAACATTTCTTCACACGATCCCAACGCTTGTCACGATCCATGGAATAGTAACGACCAGAAATGGTAGCGAATTGACCAACTCCTAATTCGTCCATCACAGCTTGTGTTTCTTTGATATATTTGTTTGCTGTTTTCGGTCCAACATCACGACCGTCTAAGAACGCATGTACAAATACATTCTCTAAATCGTGTTTCTTCGCTAAACGCAGCAATGCGAATAGATGATTAATATGACTATGCACCCCACCATCAGATAATAATCCAAATAGGTGAAGCGCTTTGTCATTTTTCTTTGCATGTTCTACTGATTTGATAAATGCATCAATCTCGTAGAAGTCACCTTCGTCGATGGACACATTCACACGAGTAAGACTTTGATATACAATACGGCCAGCACCAATGTTCAAATGTCCAACTTCAGAATTACCCATTTGTCCATCTGGTAATCCAACAGCTTTTCCAGAAGCCTCAAGCTGATTATGCGCATATTGATTCCAATAACGGTCAAAATTAGGAGTTTTTGCTTGTTTGACTGCATTTCCTTTTACTTCATCACGAATCGCGAATCCATCAAGAATGATTAATGCAGCTAATTTTTCTTGACTCATTTTGTACCTGCCTCCACTAATTGTAGGAATGATTCAGGATCGAGACTTGCTCCCCCAACTAATGCTCCATCAATATCAGATTGAGCTAATAACTCATCTACATTAGCAGGTTTTACACTCCCGCCATATTGAATAATTACTTTTTCAGCTATTTCTGTTGAAGTTACTTCAGCTACAACTTTACGGATTTCAGTGCAAACTTCATTCGCTTGTTCACTTGTAGCTGTTTTTCCTGTACCGATTGCCCATACTGGTTCATAAGCAATAATAGTTTCAGCAACTTGTTCATTTGAAAGACCAGCAACTGCTTGCTTTACTTGTTCTCCAACAATGTTCATTGTTTCATTTGCTTCACGTTGATCCAGTGTTTCGCCCACACAAACAATTGGGGTTAGGTCATGAGCAAATGCTGCTTTCGTTTTCTTATTTACTAATTCGTCAGTTTCAGCAAATAGTTCTCTTCTTTCTGAATGACCAAGTACAACATGTGTTACACCTAAATCTTTCAACATCACTGGGCTAACTTCTCCAGTAAAAGCACCAGAATCTTCAAAATGCATGTTTTGCGCAGCTACCTTTACTTCTGATCCCTTCGCTTGTTCTACTAATTTTGGTAAGAAAGGGAATGGTGCACATACAATTGCTTCTACATTTCCTTTTGGAGCTTTTGGTACTATCAAATCCATAAATTCTCCTGCTTCAGATAGTACTTTATTCATTTTCCAGTTACCAGCAATTACTTTTTTACGCATCGAATCACCTCTGTTAGTAATAATTATTATTTATCATTTAGAGCAGCTAATCCAGGAAGTACTTTTCCTTCCATGAATTCTAATGATGCTCCCCCACCTGTAGATACATGGTCCATATCTTCAGCAAGATCGAATTTTTCAACTGCCGCTGCAGAATCGCCACCACCTATTATGGAGTAACCTTCTGTAGTTGCTAGTGCTTCTGCTACAGCTTTTGTACCACCTGCGAATGCATTTAATTCAAATACTCCCATTGGTCCGTTCCATATAACAAGTTTAGACTCTTTTACGATACTACTATATTTTTCTCTAGTTTTTGTTCCAATATCTAAAGCTTCCCAGTCAGAAGGAATTTTATCAATGTCTACAATTTTCGTATTGGCATCTTCTGAGAAATCATCTGCTACAACCGCATCTACTGGTAATACAAAGTTCACGCCTTTTTCTTTTGCTTTGTTCATAAATTGTTTAGCTAAATCAATCTTATCCTCTTCTAAAAGTGATTTTCCAATTTCGTGGCCTTGTGCTTTAATGAATGTGTAAGCAAGACCACCACCAATAATTAGATTATCCACTTTATCTAATAGATTATCGATAACACTAATTTTATCTTTTACTTTCGCACCACCAATGATTGCTGTAAATGGGCGTTCTGGATTTTCAAGAGCATTTCCCAATGCTTCAATTTCTTTTTCCATTAATTGGCCTGCTGCTGCTGGCAATTTTTCTGCTATACCAGTTGTAGAGGCATGCGCACGATGGGCAGCACCAAAAGCATCATTCACATAAAGGTCTGCCATGTCAGCAAATGCTTCTACTAATGCAGGATCATTTTTTTCTTCTCCAGCTTCAAAGCGAACGTTCTCTATTAATAGAACACCACCGTTTTCTAACTCACTGATTGCCTGATGTACTTCATCACCATACACTTGATCTGTTTTCAATACTTCTTTACCTAATAGATCACTAAGTCTTCTAGCAACAGGGTCTAAACGTAGTTCTTCCACAACCGTTCCTTTTGGACGCCCTAAATGACTCGCTAAAATCACTTTTGCACCTTGTTTTGTTAATTGCTCAATTGTAGGTAGTGCAGCGCGAATACGCGTATCATCTGTGATTTCACCATCTTTTAAAGGAACATTGAAGTCTACACGTGTAAATACTCGTTTTCCTTCAACTTGTAGATCGTTAATTGTTTTTTTGTTCAAGATAATCCCTCCTAATACTGGATTATGTAATACATAATCATCCATGACCAAGCAATATTATACCATGTAACAGTCATTTTAAATCAATACTATTAAAATGGAAAATGGAGGAGGAAACCATTCCCTCCTCCAATATCCTTTCGTTCGAAGAGAATAAACTGTTTCTGCGAACGAATAATTCTATTAAAGTCCTTTGCTGTTCATAAAGATTGCTAAGTCGATACAACGAGCAGAATAACCCATTTCGTTGTCATACCAAGATACAACTTTAACTAAGTTATCTTCCATTACAATTGTAGACAATGCATCGAAGATAGAAGAATGGTTATTACCTACTATATCAGAAGATACAAGTGGTTCTTCTGTATACTCTAAGATACCTTTTAATGGACCTTGAGCTGCTTCTTTCATTGCATTGTTAACGTCCTCGATAGTAACGTTTTTATCTAATTCAGCAACTAAGTCTGTTAATGAACCGTCTGGAGTTGGTACACGTACTGCATTACCATTTAATTTACCATTAAGCTCAGGTAATACAAGTCCTACTGCTTTTGCAGCTCCAGTTGAAGTTGGGATAATGTTTTCAGCTGCTGCACGAGCACGACGGTAATCTTTGTGTGGTAAATCTAAGATTTGCTGATCGTTTGTATAAGAGTGGATAGTAGTCATTAAACCACGCTTAATACCAAAGTTATCATTTAATACTTTTGCAAATGGTGCTAAACAGTTTGTAGTACAAGAAGCATTAGATACTACGTTGTGCTCACTTGGATCATATTGATCATCGTTAACACCCATAACAATTGTTAAATCTTCACCTTTAGCTGGTGCAGAGATAATTACTTTTTTAGCTCCTGCTTGAATATGCTTCTCAGCATCTTCTTTGTTTGTGAAGCGACCAGTAGATTCAATAACGATATCAACACCAAGGTCTCCCCATCCAAGATCAGCAGGGTCACGTTCTGATAATACTTTAATTTCTTTACCATCAATTACAAGGTTAGAACCATTTACTGTTACTTCTTCTTGTAATTTTCCGTGTACAGAATCATATTTTAATAAGTGTGCAAGCATGTTAGCATCTGTTAAATCATTAATAGCAACAACTTCCACTTCATTATTTTTTAGAGACTGACGAAATACGTTACGTCCAATTCTACCAAAACCATTAATACCAATTTTTACTGCCATGTATAATTCCTCCTAGAATTTTTATTGAATTATATATATAAAGAGGTTACCCTCTTAATATCTCTTCCGCTGCACCTTGATCGGTGATTAAGATATTACTTTTCGCCTGTTTGAAATAAGAGACGATTGCTTTTGCCTTTGAACTACCACCAGCTACCGTTATAACCTGTTTCGAGTCATCAATATCTTGGAGTTGTATTCCTACCGTTTTAACTTTATAAATTACATTTCCATATTCGTCAAAATAATAACCAAATGCTTCGCCTACTGCGTTCTTCTCTTTTAATAGCTGCATTACTTCTTGAGAAGATCGCCTACGCTCAGCCATTTTCAATGCATCTCCAACTCCATGCAGAACAATATTCGAAGACTTTATAACTTCTAAAGCTTCCATAACATGTGGTTCTTTCATGATTGTTTCATATGTCGAATCACTTATAGGATCAGGTACATATAACATGCGATAATCACCGTCTGTTTTACGAGCCATTTCTGATACGATTCTCGAAGCCTGATTCTCTACTTTTTCTCCTATACCACCTCGGGCAGGAACAAAAAGTACTTGTTTATCTTTCGTTAGAGGAGTCATCGCATCCGCTACAGCAGCAATTGTACTACCACCCGTTACAGCTATCGTATTATTAGAAGTAAGTTTCTTTCGTAAATACGATACTGCAGCTTTACCCATCTCTGTTTTTATGGAGGCACGCTGATCACTATCTCCAGGTACCACAATAACGGATTCTACTGATAATATTTCCTTTATTCTTTTTTCTAAAACATGGAGTCCACTTATTTCTCCAATCATTGCTGCTAATTGTCCCAGTACTACTTTGCCCTCTTTAGTAATAAACATTCCTTTTGTTGTAATTTCTACCAAACCTTGGGCATGCAAAAAATCTATTTCGCTACGCACATGTCTTTCTGTTAAATTAGTATTCTCCGCCAAAGCACGTCGACCTATAGGCTGTAATAACTCGACACTTTGAAGCAAAGAATAACGCTCTTTCATTACATTCACCAGCTCTGGAACAAGTCTTTTTTGTAACTCAATGATGGAATCCATCTGCTAGCACTCCCTTCACCGGGATGAAATATGTCCCGCTTGGTTACATTATGTCCCGATGACAACTTTATTATATCATAATCTAACTCGAATTCAATCGAAAAGCTTTATATATTATTTCCTAAAAACAAATAGCTTAAAATACTTTTTTTCAGAAGCTACTACTTCTCCATACGTAAAACCTCAATAAGTATAGATATCGTTCTTCCTCTTCTGAATACTCGTACCACAGAGGCATGAACTAATGCCCTTAGATAGAATTGGACATCATAAGTATTTTATCACCCACTCCATCAGATATTATTAAAATAAAAGTGTTATTCTCAGGTACAACTAGGCTAAAAAAGCTCTTACCTAAATAGCAAATTTATTTTCGCTTTGCCATTTAAATAAGAGCTTCAAATTGAATGGTTTATTTATTTGAATTAATTTCATAATAAGAATTATAATTCATAATGTATAACATCTAAATGGTTCGCTATTGATTTCCATTGTAGACGGTGCATTTCAGCAGGCACCGATTTTTAGCTATCTTTAAAAAAAGAACACAATTTCTGATTGGATCTTCAGTTCGTGCTGATACTGTAGGAGTTGCTGTCATCCATTCCAAAGCCAAGTTGAGCTATAATCCGATCAATAATATATACCTATTACTGTAAATGAAACTTGGTTATTAAAAAAATTCACCCATTTAATAAGCGGTCAATATCTTCTATATTTAGTTGTTCGCCGAAAAGTTCTATTTGATTATATTGAATCACTGGAATCATTAATTGATATTTTTCGAGTAGTTCATCAGAAGAGTATATATTTTTTTTTATAATTGGAATGTCTTTTTTATTTAGCATTATTAATAACTCTTCCGCTTCCACACATAGTGGACAATTTTCCTTTGTATAGAAAAATATGTATTTATTTTTCATTATTGTTAGCTCCTTTTCGTTTAACAGACGAAGGAATTTGCAGCTCGTCCCGGTATTTCATAATCGTTCTACGTGCAATTTTAATCTGATAACGTTCTTCCATCAATTGTTTTATTTTTTCATCTGATAGCGGTCTACTCTTATCTTCAAGATTTATTAATTCTTTAAGTATATGCTTAATCACTATAGAAGCAACTCCAGCTCCTTTTTGTACCTCACGTTGTAGAAAATATTTTAACGGTATTACACCATGAACTGTTTGAACATACTTCTGACGAATAGCACGACTAATCGTTGATATGTGAAGATCCAATTGTGCAGAGAGCTCACTCAATGTTAATGGTTTTAACATTTTGGGACCAGTTTCAAAAAATGGTAGCTGTTTCTCTACTATTATCCGTATCACTTTCTCCAAAGTAGAGCTACGATAATCTAACGCCTGTTGCAGCATCTCTACCTCTTTTCGTTTTTTCTTCACAAATGAAGCAGCCTCTCCTTTTAAATCTTGATTATTATACTGATTATTTATTTGTATTGCAGGTGAGGACCAGTTAAAAAAAGATATTTTCCACTCTGTATCTTCCTTATAAATAGAGGCTTCGGGTATAATAAATTCTGTTTTAGTCGGTGTTAAAAGTTTTCCTGGTTTTGGATGACATAATTTAATCGATTCAATTAATTTTTGTGCTTTTTCTTCGGTAATCTCATAATTTAAGGAAATTTGATATGAATTTTCTTCTGCAAGTAATGCGATATCTTCACTCATTAGCGTTGATATATAAGGAGCATCAATATTCATTTGCTTTAATTGAAGTTGAATACATTCTGTAAGATCCCGAGCACCAATCCCTGCTGGCTCTAATAATTGAATATATGATAATGCTCGTTTAACTGTAGTTAATTCTACTTTACAGTAATCTGCCCAATCTTCCATAGCTATATCTAAATAACCGTCCTCATTTAATGAATCAATCCCAAAAATAATTAATGGTAATAAAGATTTATCCTTTATATCTAATACATAAAGATTGGACTTTAATTGATCATATAATGTTAGTTCGGCTGTATTCATTTCATCAATAGAATAATCTGTTTTCCTAAATTGGGAGATGAGCTCTTTATCTATAGGTTGGACCTCTTCAATAAGTGGATTCTCTTCAGCAACTTGTTTCATATAATCATAAAGTTCCATCCCAGTTAGTTGTAAAATTTCAATTGATTGATATAAAGACTGATTCATCTTCCACTGTAATGATTGATTTAATACAAGTCTTTGCTTCAACTCATCTCCCCCCTTTTTTCTACTTCTATTTTGCCACTGCTTATCGTTTCTGTCACGTTCATTGCTGATTCTAAACAACTGTTCGAGTTGTATAAGTCTAATAAAATGAAAAGGCTTACATTATATTCTACACCTGATTAATAAAAAAACCAATCTACTCTTGATTGTTAAATCATAGAGTAAATCGGTTTTAAAAACTGCTTTAGAATAAAATTTCGCTTTACCATGCATCGAAAAACAGCTATACACCATAGAGAAAGAAAATGGTCTATATCTCTAATTAGTTTCATAGACAATTAATTTCCGCGATAACCTGTGTTCGCTCGAACCTTAACTTCTGCATATCTCGCTGAATCCAATTCTTTTGAAAGAATGGTTCCAAGGAATCCACCTAAGAAACCGACAGGAACAGATATTAATGCAGGATTTGTTAATGGAAATATTGGTTCTCCAACAAAAATTGCACTTCCGTCTAAAGCAAATACATTCGGGCTCATAGAAACTAAAATTATCGCCGTTAATAATCCTGATAACATTGCAGTAACTGCACCAGTCGTATTAAAGCGTCTCCAATATATGGTATAAAGTATTACTGGTAAGTTTGCACTTGCGGCTACACAAAAAGCTAAAGATACGAGAAATGCCACATTTAGTGATTGGGCAAATAGTGAAAGTAGTATCGAAAAAACTGATACACCTAAAGATGCCCATTTCGCTGCTAACATCTGCTGTCTATCCGAAGCTTTCCCTTTTTTAATTATTTGACCATAGATATCATGAGCAAATGCAGAAGCACCTGACAGTACTAAACCTGCTACAACAGCTAATATAGTAGCGAACGCTACTGCTGCAACAAATGACATTAATAGATCTCCACCTAAAGCTTCTGCGAGAAGAGGTGCTGCCATGTTTCCAGCAGGATTTGCCTGAAGTATATTGCTTTCTCCAACAAATGCTGCTGCACCAAACCCTAAGAATATTGTAAGAATATAAAATATCCCAACCACCCAGGTAGCTGTCACTACGGATGAACGTGCTGTTTTTGCATCTTTCACGGTAAAAAATCTCATTAAAATATGAGGTAACCCCGCCGTCCCTAGAACCAAAGCCAACATTAATGATATCGTATCTAATGGAACGGTATATTGTAAGCCTGGTTGTAGATAGGCTTCACCATGACTAGTTACTGTTTTCACCTCTGAGAACATCTGAAAAATATCAAAGTTAAATTTCATTAACACTAAAAATGCAATAATCACCGTTCCTAACATTAATAGTACTGCTTTTATAATTTGAACCCAACTAGTTGCAGTCATGCCACCAAATAGTACATAGATAGTCATCATGACTCCGACTATTAAAACTGCTATCCAATAATCAATACCAAATAATAATTGAATAAGTGCACCAGCACCTACTAATTGTGCAATCATATAAAAGATAACAATGGTAATCGAACTAATCGCTGCGACAGCTCGTACTTTTTTAGCATCGAACCTTGAATTAATCATATCTGCCAATGTGTACTTGCCTAGATTACGTAAAGGCTCTGCCACTAGGAACATAACTACTAAATATGCAATTAAAAATCCAATACTATAAAAAAAACCATCAAAACCGTATAAAGCGATAGCCCCTGCAATACCTAGAAAAGATGCTGCGGATAAATAATCTCCGGCTATTGCTAGTCCATTTTGCCACCCTGTTAAACCACCGCCAGCTGTGTAAAAATCACCAGTTGATTGGGTCCGCTTTGCCGCGAAATATGTAATCACTAATGTCAGTGATACAATTGCTAGAAATAAAATGACCACAATTAAGTTCATTTAACTACCTCTCCCCTTCTATTTCTTCTTGGATGATTTCATCAGCTTGTTTATCAAATTTTGCAGATTTTTTCACATAAACGATACAAAGCATCCACGTCATTACAAATTGTGCAAAAGCAAAAATCCACGCCCATGAAATATCGCCTATAGCGGATCGATTAAGTATCGTGCTATAAGAAGTCATAATGGGTAAGGCAAAATAAAATACTAAGAAAAAAATAGTAAGTGGGATAATAAATTTCTTTCGTTGATTAATTAATTCTCTAAACTTTTTACTCTCAGCAACCCTTTTAAAATCAGTATTCTTTTTGTAATCGCTTTCAACTTTTGTCGGCAAACGTGTTCCCCTCCTTTATAAATGGATATAAATGCAAGAAATTTCTTTAAATACATAATAAAATAATAAGAACAAAAATTCAATCTATTAAATAAAAGTATTCTAAAATTAAGAATATAGTCTTTAAATTTATTAACGTTAATAGTACATTATTAGGCATTTATTACCTAATAACGTAGACTTATTACTACTCATTGTCCTTAACATATAAAAATCCGAACTATGTTCTTAGAACATAGTTCGGATATAAACTACATAATACATAACATTCAATTTTATATACAAAATATCATTATAATGAAGCTGATTCACCTATAAAACTTTTTTAACTACGTTTTCCATCATACCTATTCCTTCTATCACTAATTTTATCTTATCCTTGTCTTTTACATATCCTGGAGGATTCATTGCAAATCCTACACCATCCGGGGTACCTGTCATAATTATATCTCCCGGTTTTAATGTGATTAAATTAGAAATAAATGACACAAGATAAGGTACTGAAAAAATTAAATGTTTGGTATTTGAATATTGACGTTTTTCATTATTAACATAGGATGCAATAGTCAGATTACCAGGATCTAGAATTTCATTTTTCGTGACAATCCACGGTCCAATTGGAGTTGTATGATCTAAACTCTTACCTTGTAGCCATTGAGGTGTACGCTTTTGTAAATCCCTAGCAGACGTATCGTTTCCTATCGTATAACCAGCGACATAATCCAAAGCATTCTCTTCATGTACATGGGAAGCTTCTTTTCCAATTACAATCGTTAATTCAACCTCATAATCCAATTTCTCAGTTGCTGAAGAAAAATGTATCTCATCTTCTGGCCCAATAATCGCATTGTCAAATTTAGCAAATAGCACTGGAAATTCCGGGATATCACTTTTCATTTCAGCGACATGATCCGCATAATTTTTACCGACACAAATTACTTTCTTAGCAGTCCCTAATGGCATACCTAATTGAATATCATTCATAGAAAAAGTAAACTCACTATCTTTAATCTTGCCAACTAATTTTGTTGCTTCATCAATAAAAAATTGCCCTTCTTGATAAAATAGCTCAGGTTGATAAGGTAATTCTACCGTTGTATTTCCAGCTTGAAATGCCTTTTGTGACGCAAGATGTATATCCACTATCTGTTCATTTTCAGTGATATACCCCATACGAAATTTAGAGCCGGATTCTTTTTTTCGATAACTTACAAGTCTCATTAACCATTCCCCCTATTCTAATTCATAGTATTATAGTATAAAACAATTTTTACTATAAATCGACGTCATTTATGATTAACTTGCTGACTTTGTTGAAGATATAGTTTCCTGCTTATATTGAATGGTTTTCCACCCAAAAATAAGGATCACAATAATAATTCCAATTATATCTGTATAACTCTCCGGTATAATCAAGAGTAGAGAACCAATTCCTAATATGAGGCGAATCAACCACTGTAATTCCATTTTATAAAACCCTTCTAAAGCGGCGCCAAACCCTATTATACCTATAATAGCCGTAACGGTAATTAAGGCTACTTCAATTATTGGAGGGAATGGAAACTCCGTTGCATTTACTGCTAATCCTGATGGATCGATGAATAACATGGCTGGATTGTATACAAACATATAGGGAATCAAGAACCCAGCTAAAGAAAGACGTAGCGATGTAAAACCTGTACGCATAGGATCCCCACCAGATATACCGGCACCCGCAAATGCTGCTAATGCTACAGGCGGTGTGATATTTGCAAAAATACCAAAGTAAAAAACAAACAAATGAGCTACTAGTACTGGTATCCCAAATTCAGCTAGAGCAGGTGCAGTCATTGTAGCAGTAATAATATACGCTGGAATAGATGGTAATCCCATTCCCAAAATAATTGAAGCGATCATCGTTAAAAATAGTGTAAAGAATAAAGATCCTGCACCGAAACTAGTAATAGCTGAAGTCATTACGGTACCAAAACTTGTTAAGTTCACAACTCCAATAATAATTCCTACAACCGCACAAGCAACCATTACAGCTAGTGATTGTCTCGCACCGTCTTCTAGTGCCTTAAAAATATCTTTTATCCCCATTCTACTTTTTTTTCGTAGTGCTGCGATAATAATCGTTAACCCAATTGTATAAAGAGCAGCGAATCCAACGGGCACACCCATATAAAGAAAAATGATCAAACCTACAATTGGTAATAGAAGGTGCCCTCTTTCTTTTAATACGTCTTTCACTCTTGGTAAGTCTGCTTTTGGTATCCCTTTAAGGTTTCTTCTTCCCGCTCGAAAATGCACTTGCATGATTACTCCTAAAAAATATAAAATTGCTGGTATCAATGCAGCAAGTGCAATTGTTCCATATGCAATCCCTGTCGTTTCCGCCATAATAAACGCACTTGCACCCATAATCGGAGGCAAAATTTGCCCACCTATTGATGCGCTTGCTTCAACTGCTCCAGAAAAGTTTTTAGAGTAGCCAATTCTCTTCATTAGTGGAATCGTAAATGCTCCAGTTCCAACTACATTTGCTACTGCAGCGCCATTTATACTCCCCATAAATCCACTTGAAATTACAGCTACTTTAGCAGGCCCGCCCTGTTTACTACCAGCTAAGGCCATTGCTAAATCATTGAATAGTTGTCCCATACCAGACTTTGCTAAAAAAGCACCAAAAAGAATAAAAAGGAAGATAAACTGAACAGATGCACCAATCGCTGTTGAAAATAGTCCTTCCGTTTTTAAATATAATTGTCCAAAAATATCTCCTAAATCGAATGGTCTTGTCATTAACATATCAGGCATCCATAGATTATGGCTAAGGAAAGGATATGCTAGAAAGATTAAAGCAAGAATAGGAAGAATCCATCCTGTAACACGCCTAGCAGCTTCTAATACCAAGATGACCGTCAGTATTGCAAATAGTATATCTGCCATATTCGGTATTCCTCCACGTGTGGTCATCAATGCATTGTATTCCATAATTAGATACAGTGCCGAAGCAATACTTAATGTGAACAATATCCAATCATAATATGGTATTTTACCTCGATATTGTTTCTTAAAACTAGGATAGATTAAAAATATTAATGCTATCCCAAATGACATATGGATAGATCGTTGTAATAATGCTGGAATTGGATTTACGGTAACATATACGTGATAAAGTGAATATAGAATCGCAAGCAATGTAATTATTAAAGCAATTTTCTTATTAGTGATGTTGCGGACTCTGGATTCACTATCAAATTTCTCTAATATATGTTGTGTGGAAGTACTACGCCCATCCTTTATTGTTTCCTGTTGTATCTCACTCATAAAATTTCCCCTTCCCAAACTTTCCATATAAACAGTTCTTTTACAGTCAACACTACATTATTATAATTTTCTGTTAATTTGTATAAATGAACATCCTTTTTATCAGTGGATAAAGTCGTTTTCACATTTTCGGAAACTGCTATATTTAGTTCTTTATAGCTTACATCCATTTTCATATGTATATAACCATCTGAAGATGGTATAACTTCCCCTTGTGCAGGCACGCCAGCACCAAAAGTCTTAAAATATGTTTCTATTAAACTTAATTTATTTTCATTAATTTTGTATACTTCAACCCATTCTTCTTTTTCTACAGAATGAATCCATTTCAATTCAAACTCTCTATCATGAATATAATAACTTCTCCCATCAATTTCTACTTCAACCACAGTAACTTTGTTGAAGAGGAAAAATAGGAGTACAACCGTAATTGCACCCCCTACAATCCACTTATTTTTGCTCTTCATAATAACGCTCAGCACCAGGGTGTAAAGGAGCAACATGTCCTTCTTGCGCAGCTTCTAATGAAATCTCTGTTGCAGCTTGATGTGAATTACCTAATGTCTCTAAACTTTCAAAGAATGTTTTGGTTAATTGGTATACATCGTCTTCACTCATATCCGCATGAACAACTAAAGCATTCATAATTGCGGCTGTAGGAACTGGTTCCGCATTACCATATGTATCCGCAGGAATTTCTAAAGATACAAAATAAGAAGCATCTTGTGCGATCGACTCTACATCTTCAGGATTTATTTTCACTAGACGAATATCTAATGTTTCCGATAATTCCATTAACGAAGCATTAGGAAGTCCACTTGTTAAAAACGCAGCATCTAATTGACCTGCACGTAAACCATCAGCCGCTTCTGCATAACCCAGATAATCTACTTCAATATCATCATATGTGATACCGTGCCCATTTAGTAAAGTTCGCGCATTAACTTCTACACCAGAATTTTGGTCACCAACAGCGATTCGCTTCCCTTTTAAATCTTCAAATGTTTCAATTCCTGAATCAGCAGTTGTCACAATTTGAACATAATTAGGATATAACGATGCAATTTGATTTACTTTTTCAACGGGTTGCTCAAAACTTACTTCTCCTGCAATAGCTTGACTCACAACATCACTCATGGTAAATGCCATTTCTATCTTATCTTGTTCCATCAGGTTTACATTTTCAACGGATGCTCCTGTTGTTTGAGTTCTCGAGTTGATACCATAAACACTACTATATTCTTCAGCTAGTGTGGTACCTATAATATTATAAGGACCAGATGAACCACCTGTAGCTATTGTGACGATATTTGTTTCTAAACTTTCTCCTGATTCACCTTCTGCATCTTCACTATCTCCTCCACATGCAGTAATAATAGGTATCAATAATAATAGTAATAATATTGCCCAATTTCTTTTCATTTCCCTTCCCCCTTATTTCTTTTATTAATTAAGCGTTTTCATTAGTTATATTAATTTAATTTTTCAGTAAAGTCAATATAGTGACATTTTTACTGAAAATAGGTTATACAAAAGTAAAAGTATATATGTTGTCATGAAACGTTCAAAATACAATAATAAATATATGCTATACTCAATAATAGAATTTATTGTTTGAAATAATTTATTGGAGGTAAAGTTATGATGAAATACAAAGCACTAATTTTTGTATCCGTTTTATTTATCTTCCTCACAGCATGTTCTCAAAATGAGGAAGATACGAATACAAACGTTGAGAATTTAGATGATGTTGTTCCCGAACTTACAGTTGACTTTGATATCCCTGAACATGTAGAAAAAGGAGAAACAATTGATTTAACTGCTCATGTTACTTATGGCGATTCCCCTGTTGAAGATGCTGATGAAGTACTTTTCGAAGTGTGGACTCAAGGCAATAATGACCAAAGTGTTGAATTGGAGGGAAAGCATCAGGAAAACGGTACTTATACTGCGACTTTTACATTTGAAGAAGAAGAGGTATATGAAATGTATGCACATACTACTGCAGAAGCCATACATAGTATGCCGTTTAAGACAGTGATTGTAGGAAATGCAACCCCATCAGAAGAAGACAAGCATAACGAAATGGACCACGAACACCATCAAGAGGGACACGAATCGGAGAATCATGACGATCATGAATAATAGGTGAGGAATTGAAAAATAGCTTTATCACATAAAGAAATATACAACACTTTCACGGGCTGAATGATTATATGAGATATGAGATATTAGAAGTTAGAACTCTAAAACGCTCATCAACCGCCCGGGGAAAGTGGAGTATATTTTTTTGTTTACCCATAACTTAAATCGGTTCGTCTACCTCCAATGAAATTCATGCGTGGAATTGTCTCAATTTGCTTCAATTGATTATCAGTTCTATCAGGATATTTTATTTTACTGATTTAAATTCATAATACGATAGTTTATGTGAGATCCGAATGTTCACTGTTTTGATTTTCAATACAGATGGACGCTTTATAGCAGGCACCGGTTTTTAGCTAATTTGAAAAGAAGGACCCTTTTCAGTGGATCTTAAAGTTCCTTAATCTGAGCAGGAGTCGCCGTCTTCATTACAATCATAGCCAAGTAGGAACATTATTATTTGACTATCACCAAAATATTCGTTTTTTAAATGGAAATTGACTCTAATATTTCATCTTCGGATCTAGTGCATCTCGTAAGCCATCTCCAATTAGATTAAAGGCTAAAACAACTAACATTATACAAAGACCTGGTGCAATTAATGTCCACGGTGCTAACTGAAGAAATGCTCTACCGTCAGCAAGCATTCTTCCCCATTCCGGAGTAGGGTGTTGTGCCCCTAACCCAAGAAATCCTAAAGCAGCAGCTTCTATAATGGCAGTCCCAAAACTCAACGTAGCTTGTACGATAATAGGAGCTGTGCTGTTCGGTAGAATATGTTGAAAAATAATTCTACCATTCTTCATTCCCTGAGCACGTGCAGCCATAATATATTCTTCCTCACGTAAACTAATTACTTTTGATCTTACTAATCTACCGAAAATAGGAATGTTGACGATGGCAATAGCCACTAAAGCATTTTCTAGCGATGGACCCAAAATCGCTACAATCGCTATTGCTAATAGAATACTAGGAAACGCAAGTAAAATATCAAAAATACGAGATATAATCATATCAATCCATTTCCCAAAAAATCCCGCTACAATACCAAGTAAAGTTCCAAAAAAAAGCGCACCCGTAACAGCATAAAAACCTACCTGTAGTGAAACAGAAGCCCCGTATATAATTCGTGTAGCTATATCTCGACCAATATGATCCGTACCGAGTATGTGTTCATTTGATGGAGGCTGAAGTCTATTCGTAAGGTCTTGTTCTGCATAATCATACGGCGTTAACAAGGGACCTATAATTGCAATTACTAAAAATAGAAACAATATAATAATACCGATCATTGCTAACCGACTTCTAAATAAACTAGAAAGTGTCTCCTTCCAAGGGCTAATTTCTTCTATATGATCTTGTTGTAATTGTCCTACAAGAGATGGATTAGCAGTTTGCTGTTCTGCATGTGAATTTTTGCTCGCCATTATATTCCATCCCCCTTAATAATTAATCCTTGGATCGATTTTCTTATACAGAATATCTACAATTAGATTAATGATGACAAACAAAAATGCAATTACTAAAATACCCGATTGTATAACAGGATAATCTCGGAAACTAATTGCTTCATACACATATCTTCCTATTCCAGGCCAACTAAATATAGTTTCTGTTAATATTGCTCCACCTAATAACACTCCGGTTTGTAGTCCAATAACAGTAATTACAGGGATAATCGCATTTTTTAATGCATGTTTATAAACGACTAAAAATTGTCCTGAACCTTTTGCTCTTACTGTTCTAATATAATCCGATTTCATTACTTCTAACATACTCGATCTGGTCATTCGAGCAATAATTGCCATTGGTATAGTTCCTAAAGCAATACTAGGTAACACTAAATGCTTTAAAATAGTTAATGTACGTTGAAAATCAAGGTGTATTAATGAATCAAGAACATAGAAATGAGTTATGGCGGCTATTGGATCTCTTGGGTTCTGCCTACTATTTGCAGGTAACCATCCGAGTTCTTGTGCAAATACCCATTGTTCCATAAGCGCTAGCCAAAATACTGGCATTGATACCCCTATTAATGCAAACAACATTGCAAGAAAATCAAACCAGGAGTTTTGCTTCCAAGCACTAATAATTCCTGCATTTACTCCGATTACAATCGCAAAAAGCATGGCAAAAAGAGTCAGTTCAAATGTAGCAGCGATATATGGCCAAATTTCGTTTGAAATATCTGCCTTAGTACGTAATGACGTACCTAAATCTCCTTGTACCAAATCACCAAGATAGCGAGTATACTGTACAAGATAAGGTTCATTTAATCCCATAGATTCTTCTAGACTCTTAATTGATTGTTCCGTAGCTGTTTCTCCTAGAATAACCTTAGCTGGATTACCAGGAATTAAATGAACAATGGAAAAGGTTATAATCGTCATCCCGAGCAAAACTGGTATGAGCATTAATAATCTACGACCTATGTATGCTAGCATTTCATCACCTCAGACTATAATGGTTTTCAGTTTGTTCTAAGTATTAAAGGTCCATAGATAATCAAAATAGATGGATATTATTTTTTCTCCCTTATTCCTGCAGTTATTTAGCAAACACAAAACCCCATATGTCTACTTCCTATATCTCCAACTAAATGAAAATGGTAGAGTGCTTGTTCGAATCTAAACATTTTACGTTTATATAGTAAGGAAAAGAGATTGAGACAAAAGTATATACCCAAATAAATACCGAATGAATTTGTTTATAATCCGCCTCAGTAATATACTTTGCTTATCCAACGGCAGCTGGTGAGCGCCCGGATGCTTATGCATCGGGGTCTCGCCTTTGCCTCACTCCCATAGGACAAGGAAGACCTCGACAGCATTGCATCGCACGTAGAAAATCGATTTTTGATTTTCAAGGAGTCTCCGTATATTTCTTACGGTTAATTTAATGATCATTCGTCTTTTTGACCAAAACTTATCGTTGTGTCCCAACCTCTTTCCTTTATTCTCCTAACTGTACTTCTGCTAACGATTCACTCGTTGATGGGTGAGGTACATAATTTTGTACATTTGATGAAATAGCCATGACTGGTGTTGAGTGTACAAGTGTCACCATTGGTGCATCTTCAGATATTAGTTCTTGTGCCTGCATGTATAAATCAGCACGTTCTTCTTGATCAACAGCACGTTTAGCCTGATTCAGTAAATCATCCACTTCAGTGTTTTCATAGAACGTATTATTACTACTTCCTATATTTGTACTATGCAATAAGCTACTTAGGAAGTAATCTGGATCACCATTTGTACCAGACCACCCTAAAATGTACATTTGGTGTTCTCCTTGTTCTGTTAACTCTAAATACGGAGCCCATTCGTGTGAGGTAATTGTTAATTCAATACCTACTTCAGATAAATTTTCTTGTACAATTTGAGCCACTGTTTCAGGATCTGGCATGTAAGGACGAGCAGTTGGAGAAATCATTAATTCAATTTCAAGACCATCTGCATATCCCGCTTCTTCTAACAATTCTCTCGCCCGATCTGGATTATATTCATACCCCTCTACCCCATCGTTATATCCCAGATAACTTGGTGGCAGTGGATTCTTTGCTGTAGTTGCATAACCTGCATATAATGCATCAGCGATTGCTTGTTTATCGATCGCATAGCTAATCGCTTGTCTCACTTCTTTTTGATCAACTGGTTCTTTTTGGGTATGGAATCCTACATATCCAAAGTTATTTTCTCCACGAGTTAATAATTCAATTCCTTCTTCCCCTTCTAGACCAGCAGCATCATCTGGATTTAATCCATCCATCATATCAATTTCACCTGACTGTAAAGCAATTAAACGTGCTGAATTATCAGGTATCACTTGGAAAATAACTTGATCTAGCTTAGGTTGATCCTCAACTCGATAATCTTCAAACTTGTCTAATACTATGGAGTCATTTTTACTCCAACTATTAAATTTAAACGGTCCCGTACCCACTGGGTTTTCAGTAATATCTGGGCCATATTCCTCTAATGCAGCAGGAGAAGTTATCGCAAAATAAGACATCGCTAGATTTTGTAAGAAGAATCCTAATGGTTCTTTTAATACGAACTCAATTTCATGATCACTTACAGCATTAATTTCGTCTATTACATGTCCTTCATCACCTTCAAACCCACCAAACATTGTTCCGTAAATATTGTACACAAATCCTTCATCAGTAAATGCATACTCATGATTTGGGTCTGCCCAGCGTTCAAAATTCGTTTTTACAGCTTCAGCATTAAAATCTGTTCCATCATGGAAAGTAACCCCCTCTTCTAAATAGAAGGTGTATGTGAGACCATCTTCTGATATATCCCAATCATGTGCTAAACCTGGTTTTATCTCGAACGAATCTTTATCAAAATCAAGTAAACTTTCTAGAATTTGTCTGGTTACTCTTGAGGATTCTCCATCGGTTGTACTTCCAGGATCTAAGCTCTCGGAATCTCCACCTCTGGCAAATACAAGCACTTGATCTTCAGAAGCTGAAGCATCAGATCCATTATCTTCTGTCCCTGCACTATCATCTGCAGCATCTTCCGGATTTGCTCCACCATCACCAGAACATGCAGCCATTATCAATACCACAAGCGTAAGTATTAACAAAATCAGATATTTCTTTTTCATACTAGTTCCCCCTCTTTTTGTTTTGATAAATGTTGTTGCTCATCATTATATAAATGACATGCTACAACATGATTATCCTCAACTGGTAAAAACTCTGGTAATTCTTTTTTACAGATGTCCATTGCCACGGGACATCTTGTATGGAATGGACAGCCACTAGGTGGATCTTGTGGACTTGGAACGTCTCCTTCTAAAATGATCCTCTCTCGCTGAATATCGGGATCAGGATCTGGCACAGCAGATAACAACGCTTGAGTGTACGGGTGTTTCGCATTATCGTATAATTGGTCTTTAGGTGCAATCTCTACCATTTTCCCTAAATACATCACACCTACACGATCACTAATATGCTTTACTACACTTAAATCATGGGCTATAAATATGTACGTCAGCTGGAATTCATCACGAAGATTCTCCATTAAATTTAATACTTGAGATTGTACGGAAACATCCAGTGCAGATACAGGTTCATCACATATTATTAGTTTTGGATTATTAGCAAGTGCTCGTGCAATCCCGATACGCTGCCTCTGTCCACCGCTAAATTGGTGCGGGTAACGTGAAGCATGATAGGAACTAAGCCCAACAACTTCTAATAATTCTTTTATCCTTTCTTTTCTTTCCGCTTTTTTTGCATCGGTATGAATCATTAATGGTTCATTAATGATTTTCTCCACAGTATGTCTAGGATTTAATGATGCATAAGGATCTTGAAAAATAATCTGCATATCCTTCCTCAATAACCTCATTTGCTCAGCGTTCAGTTTCGTAATATCATTTCCTTGAAAAAGAACTTCTCCTTCAGTCGGTTCGATTAATCGTAAAATTGATTTCCCGGTTGTTGATTTACCACAACCTGACTCACCAACTATTCCTAAAATCTCCCCAGGATATACTTCAAAGCTTACATTATCAACTGCTTTCACTTCTCCTACCGAGCGTCCCAAGACGCCACCTTTAACAGGAAAGTATTTCTTAAGATTTCTAACCTCCAAGAGGGGTTGATTGTCTTGAATCATTTGGCAGAGCTCCCCCTTCTTTTTCATCTTGAAGAAAACATCTACTAGTTCTACCTTCACCAATATCATATAAATCTGGGTTCTCTTTAAAGCAACGCTCATAAGCAAATTCACATCTAGGTGCGAACCTGCATCCAACATGATTAAGATTTGGTTTAGCAACTGTTCCTGGTATAGAATATAATTGCTGTTCTTTTTTCCGTAGATATGGTAGAGAGCGGATAAGTCCTTTAGTATAAGGATGCTTCGGATCTTTTAATACTTCGCGCTTTGTTCCTTGTTCAACGACTTGTCCAGAATACATCACTACTACACGATCACATATATCAGCTACTACCCCTAAATCATGCGTAATTAATAAAATTGCTGTACCTTGTTCATCATTCAAGCTTTTCATTAAGTCTAGAATTTGTGCTTGAATCGTTACATCCAATGCTGTTGTTGGTTCATCCGCTATCAATAAATCTGGATTACAAGCCATTGACATGGCAATCATAACTCTTTGTCTCATACCTCCAGAAAGTTGATGCGGATATTCATTAACAATAGATTCTGCTCTTGCTATACCTACTAATTTAAGCATTTCTACAGATTTCTCAATTGCCTTTTTCTTTTTCATCTTATGGTGTAAACGAATTGCTTCACACATCTGATTACCAATCGTAAATAATGGATTCAAAGAAGTCATCGGCTCTTGAAATATCATCGAAATTTCATTACCACGTATTTTCTTCATTTTTTTCTCTGTTGTCTTTGTTAAATCTACCCCTTTAAACATAATCTCCCCTTCCACAATTTCTCCTGGAGGGTTAGGTACTAATTTCATTATTGATAGCGATGTTACACTTTTCCCGGAACCAGATTCACCTACAATGCCAACTACCTCTCCTTTTTTTATTTGCAAACTCACACGATCGACAGCGGGAACCTTTTCCTTCTTCGTCGTAAAGTGTGTACTGAGATTCTTTAATTCAAGAATAACTTCAGACAAAGATTCTCCCCCTTTTTAATTTTCTATATTGAACAGAGTTTCTTATAATATACTGAAAATTATTTAAAATTGCAACATATATATTATTTAGTATGTTACTAAAATTTTGTACTATTTTATTTTTATTAGAAATTCTTATATACTGAGATAGTGTTTTTAAGTTTACAATTTGAGGTGTTCATATTGATTGAGGTATATACAGATGGAGCAACATTAGGAAATCCCGGCGTTGGCGGGGCGGGAATTTATATAAAAGTTGGTAAACAAAGTTATCAATATTCCATTCCACTTCCAACCATGTCAAATCATGAAGCAGAATTCCATGCGATTATTCATGGATTAGAAATATGTAAGAAACATTTTCCTAATGAGATATTGTCGTTTCGTACAGATTCCAAAGTTGCAGCGGACTCAATTGAAAAAGGATATACTAAAAATAAAATGTTTCAATCTTTCTTACGTACAATAAATCAAATTTCATCAGAGTTTCCATTCTTCTTCATCAAATGGATTCCAGAAAAGCAAAATTATCATGCGGATAAACTCGCAAAAAAAGCCATTCAGGATCACTCATAAAATTCGTGCAAACTATCATATATTCCATTATACTAGCGTAAAGATCGTATGTAGGAGGAACAACATGGGGAAGTTTCCATTAAGAGAACAAAGTATAGTTTTAATAGGTTTTATGGGAGTTGGAAAAACTACTATCGGTAAAACCGTAGCAAAGAAATTATTCCGTGATTTTATAGACATAGATGAAAAAATCGAAAAAAGATTTGAGATGCCAGCCAAAGATATTTTTCGACTATATGGAGAAGAAACATTCCGTAAAGCGGAAAAAGATATTATATCTGAAATATGTCAACAGCGACTCAAAGTTGTATCTTTAGGCGGAGGGGCATTTTTACAAAAAGAAATACAAGATATATGTCTAAATTCTAGTATTATATTTTATCTGGATTTATCTTGGGAACGTTGGAAAGACCGTATCGAACTATTAATGGAAAGTCGACCTGTACTTCAAGGTAAGACGATGAAGGAAATGAAACAATTATATGAAGACAGAAGACCAATATATGAGCAACATCATTCAAGAATAGATACCGACTACCATGAGATAGAAGAAGTTGCCGATTATATCGTCGAATCTTTAAAATTAGCATGGGATATATATGAACCTACTTCATGAGAAAAAAGAAGAGCTAATGCCAAATAAAGCGGTTATTGCTCTTTTTTATATTGCATGAATCTTATCGCAAAAGCGCTATATACCTGAATAATAGTGAAGGTTCAATCCTACTATCAGTCCACTTGGATTTATGAAGCAAATGAAAAATACTTATGTAATTTCAAATAAAATCGAGATTAATAGAGCGAATCCTCCACTAACCATTAAGGGAACGTTAGTAGAGAGATGACAGTACATCTCTCTCTATATATTCTTATAAAACACATTATGAAAATGATATCTATCACTATTCTGCAGCTAACCAAGGTGTTAATTGTAGTGACACATCACTCGTATTAATTACTTGACCTACATTAAAATTGGTTAAATTTTGAGACCTGAAGTTAATTGGTGCTACTTCTTGAACACTCCCAAATCCAGCTACTTTTCCGGCTATCGCTGAACCATTGACTTGATTATATATTGCTAAATAATAGCTTGAATCATCATTTAAGACAATTGATGAAAGTAATGGTAATGTTATTAACCCACTTGACACGGTTGTAACTACATCCGTGATAGCTATGACAGTAGTCGTAATATTCGTATCCGGCTCCAAAATGGCCATTTGAAAATCTCCAGTTGCAGCTCCATTTTGAATTATATACACCGTCATTTCCGTGACTGTTATTTCTTCTTGTATAAATACTAATGCTCCTAAAGCTTGATTATTTCCTCCACCTTGGTCAAACGATATCTCTGAGTCAACGGTCCCTAGTGTTGTAGTTTGAACAAAAAAAGGAGTTGCCCCCGTTGGACCTGCTTCTCCCGTTGCTCCTGCTGGACCTGCTTCTCCTGTTGCTCCCGTTGGGCCTGCTTCTCCCGTTGCTCCCGTTGGACCTGCTTCTCCTGTTGCTCCCGTTGGACCTGCTTCTCCTGTTGCTCCCGTTGGGCCTGCTTCTCCCTTTGCTCCCGTTGGACCTGCTTCTCCTGTTGCTCCTGCTGGACCTGCTTCTCCTGTTGCTCCCGTTGGGCCTGCTTCTCCCTTTGCTCCCGTTGGACCTGCTTCTCCCGTTGCTCCCGTTTGGCCTGCTTCTCCTGTTGCTCCTGTTGGGCCTGCTTCTCCCGTTGCTCCTGCTGGGCCTGCTTCTCCCGTTGGGCCTGCTTCTCCCGTTGCTCCCGTTGGGCCTGCTTCTCCCGTTGCTCCCGTGGGACCTGCTTCTCCTGTTGCTCCCGTTGGGCCTGCTTCTCCCGTTGCTCCCGTTGGGCCTGCTTCTCCCGTTGCTCCCGTTGGGCCTGCTTCTCCCGTTGCTCCCGTTGGGCCTGCTTCTCCCGTTGCTCCGGTTGGGCCTGCTTCTCCTGTAGAGCCAGTTACTCCATTTGCTTCATTACCACAATTAATGATAATTTGTGGATTACAATAATCTTTTACACAAGTACATTTTTTACAATACTTATCTTTATTGTGACAAATAAATTGCGAATCATTATTAACCGGATATTTACATCTTTTACTAAAGTATCTACTCATAACACATTAGCACACCTTCCATTCCCAAAAATCTATATATATTAATTAATAGTATTAAGAATAGTAATTCTCGTATAAACAGATGTCATATATTTTTATAAGTTTATAAAATAAAAAATCAAAAAATCCCTCAGTTGAGAAATTATCTTGACGGAAATATTGTTTATTTACTAGGTAGTTTCTCTCTCATCGTTTCGGCCTTTGCTGAAAATACTAAGAAAAACTTGGATTTACAGAAGAAATAAGGAAACGATTGATTAAAGGGAAATTTATTGTGTATAAAATTCAAATAGTAAGAGATAAAGTCGAAGCATTTCATTTCATTCAGAGGATACAGATGAAATGACATTTGAATCTTACCAAGAAGCGGAAGTCTATAAACTTAAAGCTGAGAAAAATTGCTCGTTATCAGATAAATTCAAATTACAAATTGAAAAGGATAAATTAATATAGTCCTTTTGTTAAAGTAAAATAAAGCCCTCACTGGGAGGGCTCTGTTTTAGTAATATCTGTTACAACAATAACAGAATTTCTTCTTACTACACTTTCTATGATAGTTATCATCTCGATATCTATCATGAAATCGATTATCATAGTTGTCATTTTCTCTAAAACAACCACAATGATTCTCTTTTTTCTTGTAGCAGTGACATTTACAACATTTTTTGTGTTTCTTTCTACACTTATCATCATAATAACACATAGTTTTATCACTCCTTTCATAATCAACATACGCAATTAATAAAAAGGAGATTGGACAAATCTAATAGTAGATAACACATTTTATTTAAAGCCCTCGCTAGGAAGGCTTTTTTAATTTTAAATTCCCTGCATTAAGCCTACGTTAATTTTCCTTCTTCTATTTGCCTAACCTGTTAATTTCGCAAAAGAAAAGGCCTCCTTTAAGAGACCAATAAATCAATATTTTTAGTAGTACCTGTTCTTTATCTAACATTAAAGCTAATAGTACCACTAGATGTTACCGTTCCGGTAACTACATCTCCATAGTATGTCCCAGGTAACATGTTGGTAAAAGTTCTGGTCAAGCTTGGCTGCCTTAATGGACCAAACCCAGTACAATTTCCGGATGCTGCATTGCATAAACGAACCATTGGGTCTCCAGTAAAGTTCAACTTCCTTACAGTCACCTTAACGTCTGCACCTCCAGATGGAACTACTAATTGTCCATCCCACTGCCCATCTTTTGTTTTAAATTTGTATGGTCTGAATGTTTTCAAAAGAGTCGGATCATCTATAGCGGTGACTTCAGAAGCATATGATGTGTTTCCAAATAAAAAAGCGGACATAGCAATTACTAGAACTAAAGACGTTTACGATAACGGCTCTATCATCCCAGTATTAGCAGTATTGTACCCACACAATGAATGGGCAATAATTTCTACATACGCTTGACCTTTACTCCCTCCAAACTTTTTCTTTAATCCAAAGTGTGATGCAATAGCTTTTGCTAAGTCTTTTCTGTTTTAATACGCTACTACAACGCATCTTTTAATGTCAGTCGTTGACTCCATAAATCCATCCTCAATAAGAATCGCAGACATTGCTAATTCAAGTAACATATGAAAAATTAAATTTCGAAATATTATTTCGAAACACGAAGGTTCGCAATTCGTTTGCATCAAGTATTTTTCAAATAAAAAAGACAAGGGAAGTATTTTCTTACTCCCTTGTCATTATTGCTTTTGAGTGATGCGCCCGGAGGGATTCGAACCCCCGGCAAACCTGGTACCGGAAACCAGTGCTCTATCCAACTGAGCTACGGGCGCAAATATAAAATTTTGAAGACACATCCATTATTATACAAGCGTTCTTAGAGAGAAACAAGGATTTTTTAATGCTTTTATAAAAAAAGGAATACGTTTATAATTAAATAAATGGGGAATCATGGAAATGGTTATTAATTAGTTAAACTTTTCGTTTGACCTTTATTGACCAATGAGCTATGATAAGTTTATACACATTCCATGGAAGAACTATTTCACTTGGAAATTAAAGGAGGATGTATGATGAATTTAGTACCTACAGTTATTGAACAAACTAACCGTGGAGAGCGCGCATATGATATTTACTCTCGTTTACTTAAAGATCGTATTATCTTATTAGGAAGCGGCATTGATGATAATGTCTCGAATTCTATTGTAGCACAGCTACTTTTCTTAGAAGCCGAAGACCCAGATAAAGATATCTCCTTATATATTAATTCACCTGGTGGATCAATTACGGCTGGGATGGCAATTTATGATACAATGAATTTCATTAAACCTAACGTATCCACTATTTGTATCGGTATGGCAGCATCTATGGGTGCTTTCCTACTTACAGCTGGTGAAAAAGGTAAACGATTTGCTTTACCAAATAGTGAAATCATGATTCACCAACCATTAGGTGGTACACAAGGTCAAGCAACTGATATTGAAATTCATGCAAAACGTATTATTGATATTAAACGTCGTATGAATGAAATCATGGCTGAGAAGACAGGTCAACCTCTTGAGGTTATTGAGCGTGATACAGAACGTGATAATTTCATGACAGCTGATCAGTCTGTTGAATATGGCTTGATAGATAAAATTCTAGAACGTAAATAGTCATAAAAAATGTTGAGCTTACTCAAGCTCAACATTTTTTATGTCCTTTAAAATTAATATTCTTTGCAGCCGCCCACGGTTATATCGTTGAAGAATAATTATAGGGAAATTAAACAAACAAGCATATAATACCATTTAATAAAAGTAACTAATTATATCTATATCCAAATTTATGTGTATAAATCTCTTTCTAAATGTTGCTTTGTTAGCATTAAAAATATAATTAATATTACTTCAAATCCATTTGTGATTGCTCCACTATCAATAGGAAATGATACGATACTACCAATTGTCATTAAACTAGCCCCAACTAACAACCATACCCATTTGTCAAATATCCATAAAAGCACACCTGTCAATAGAAGTATAAGGGTAACAATTAAAATCATTATAGGTGGTCCAGAAGAAGTTTCTATAGGTACATAACGTAAAACACCAAATTCCCACTGTGGTTGTAACATTAAATTTATTAGTTCGGTTTGTACTTCAACTGCAATTAACAAAACTGTGATTAATGTAGCTCCATATAGAGCAGTTTTTCTTATGGAAATATATTTAGACCCTTCTAAAGCTCCAATACAGTATAAAACTAATGTTGGTGTTAAAAATGCATGACTCCAGTAACGAAGGTAATTTAGGTTTTCTAATAAAGCTCCTTCTCCTATGAATCTACCTATTGCAACAATTGCATTATCTACTATAAGTCCAACAATAACTAAATAAATAAATGACCGACGTGAAAAATAGGAATCGATCTTTTTTTGATTTAAAGAAAAGATTAATATACCAATATAAATTAGTGTATAGATAAAGTATAAATAACTATCCATTTATTTCCCTCCTTACATTGGTTTATAGATTATGTAACTATTCATTATTTACCCAATCTAAAATAGACTCTATGACGATGTGTTGCTGCTCAACTACCGAAATTGTCGCCTCACCATCACCCTTTTGTTTACCATAAACACCAAATTGAGAGTGATTTCCTCCCCTTATCTCTTTCATTACCGTGTTATCAGATAGTAAATTACCCGTTTCATCTATTTTATCGAGTGTAGTAAGGCCATCTTTATCTGCAAACAAAGATAAGGTTGATATGGAAGAGTTACTGAAATCATTATTATCACTTGGAAAAGAACCCAAGAAAAAAACACCTGTGATTATATCTGAATGTTCTTTTGCATAGCTTGATGCAGCAACGCCGCCTAATGAATGACCTCCAATAAACCAATCTTCCACAGTAGCATATTTATCAATGATTTCTTCCGCTTTATCAACTTCTAAAATCGGTAAATTTAATCGAACATTAGGTATTGCTACTAAATATCCACGTTTAGATAATTCTTGACCGTAATAGCTGTATGCTTCTGGCTCTACTTTAGCTCCTGGATATATTATGATTCCACCTTTAGTTTGTCCTTCTCCCTTTGAGTCAAAGACTAGCCAATCTTCGAAATATGTTATCTCATCTTCATCCACTAATTTAGTTAATGTACTAGATGGCGAATAGGTTTGTTGAGTCCAATAATAAAAGGCTAAACCGCTTACGATAATTAATAAAAGCAATACTAGTAAAATAATTTTTGATACTTTTTTCATATAAATCTCTCTTTCACTGTTATTAAAAGCTAATTTCTTTATAACACAATGAGGTTTACTTATCAATTGATAAGTAAACCTCATAAAAAAAGAGATTAAGGCAAAAGTTATTAACTAGATGAATTCAAATTTGAAATCTAAAAGCTCTCTTCTAAATTAAATATTTGGTCTGCCTTAACCTCTTAAGATTTATATACTATGAATTTACAGTACCGTGAAGGATAAAATCAACAAGCAAATCATACTGAGTGGATAATGAATGAGTGTTATTAGTCCAAGTTGATATTGTTTGTCCCATCGTTAACAAACAAAATCTTGCAGCTTCTTCGGGGGCAATATGTTTTCTTAGTTTACCTCTCTCTTTCAATTCTTCAAATACGTTAATAAAAGGTTCTAAGTATGCTCCTCTCCACAATAAATAAATTTTATGTTTGTTCTCATGTTTAAATTCAACGGAAATATCATGAACCATTATCATAATACTAGTAGGATGTTCATCCGCTAAGATTTCCAGCATTAATCGCAGTCGTTGTTCCAAAGGTTCATCAGATATCACATTTAATTTAGATTTAATTCTCTTTACAAATCTTGTTAACATTGCAATATATAATGATTCCTTATCTGGGTAATGATAATATAATGCAGGCTGAGATATCTTACATTTAGCTGAGATTTCACGAGTAGTAACAGAGCGATACCCTTTCTTCATAAACAATTCTTCAGCAAACTGTAAAATTCGTTCTTTTGAATCTTCATCTTTATTGCGAGGCATTTTTAATCTTACTCCTTTAAAATTGATATACTTTATTTTATCTAGAACGTTTGTGTATTTTAAAGGAGACTGTATATCATATACATAAAATCAGCTACCATTAACCTTTCATATTGGTAATATAGTAGCCTTTTAAAGATATAGTAACTATCTACAAAATTGATATTTTAATCTTCTTCGTTATATACATATTTTTCTAAATGTTTTATTGCTGTATCCTCATCAGGTCCCTCAGCAATCAATTTTATTTTTTCTCCTTTTGTAATCGCTAAACTCATTAATCCCATTATACTTTTAGCATTTATTTTCTTATCATCTTTTTCCAAAAAGATATGGGATGAAAAACGATTTGCTTCTTGAACAAATTGTGCTGCCGGTCTAGCTTGTAATCCGGTTTCTAATTCAACCGTTACAAATTTTTCTACCAATACTCTCATCCTCCCCTAAAATTCGAAAACGCTATCATATGTTTTCTGATAGAGAATCCTCTATCAGAAAATCACTTAATTAAATTATAAATATTATGAAATTAATCGTATTATATCATAATACTCTATTTACCGCATTACTTGTCTAAGATAAGGTTTCTCCTCGTTTAATCTTTTCAGCGAACTCATCGATTTTTTTCAGTCGGTGGTTCACACCAGATTTTGAGATCGTACCACTGGTCACCAGTTCACCTAGTTCTTTTAATGAAACATCTTCATACTGAATCCGAAGTTTTGCTATTTCTTGTAATTTATCAGGCAATTGATCCAGTCCAACGGTTCGCTCTATTAATTTTATGTTTTCAATCTGTCGAAAGGCCGCTCCTATTGTTTTATTCAAGTTAGCTGTTTCACAATTCACAAGTCGATTAACAGAATTTCTCATATCTCTAACAATTCGTACGTCTTCAAATTTAAATAATGCTTTATGTGCTCCAATTATACTTAGGAATTCCGTAATCTTTTCCGCTTCCTTCATATATACGATGTAGCCATTTTTTCGTTCTAATAATCGCGCATGAAGGCCATACGAGTTCAGTAATTTCTGTAAGGATTCAGCATGCTCCTCATAATAATTAAAGATTTCTAAATGATAGGAAGATGTTTCAGGATTATTCATCGATCCTCCTGCTAAAAAAGCCCCTCTTAAATAAGACTTTTGACAGCATTCTTTTTCCAAGTACTTATTTGAGATTGTCCGAACAATTGTATATTGGTTTTCAATTAAATCTAGATCTTCTAAAAGTAATTGTACTTCCTCTTTTAATCGTACAATATAAACATTATTCTTTTTTAATTTCATTTTTTTACGGACGAGTAATTCCACTGCTATCGAATAGTTCTCCTTAATCAATGTATAGATGCGTCTCGCTATTGCTGCATTCTCAGTCTGAACATCTAGAGAATAGCCTTGGCGTGAAATAGAAATTGCTCCGTTCATCCTGACCAAGGCTGCAAGTTCTGCTAGTTGACAACACTTGTCTGATTCTATCGCTGTCAATTCTTTTTTAATTTCCGATGCGAAAGACATGTTACTCCCCCCTTTTTCTATCATATTCAAATCAACTAAACAAAATCAAATAGTAAAGATGCTATCTTTTCATTATCATGTCGTAAAGTTCCATTTGATTCAGCTAAAATATTCCCAGCAATTACATGTAAGCCCATCTTGTTTAATCTTTTTTCATCAAACGTTACTGGTGTTGCGTTCTCACTTTTGTACAGAGCCTGAATTTTATCTGGAATTATCTTATTATGAACAACTATTGCATCTATACATGGTTCACCAATATGATCATGAATAGCTTTTACATGGTCAGCAGCTGAGTAATTCGTTGTTTCACCGTCCTGTGTCATTGCATTACATACGTAGACTACTTTTGCTTTTGAAGAAGCGATTGCTTCTTTTACTTGTGGAACAATTAAATTAGGCATTATCGAAGTGTATAAACTACCAGGAGAAATCACTATAAGATCCGCGGATTTAATTGCTCTAACAGCATTTGGCAATGGCTTAACAGGCTGAGGTTCAAGAAATACTCTCTTTATTTTCTTTTGAGCTAGTGGAATATTTGACTCTCCTGATACAATTTCTCCGTCTACCATTTCTGCGTGTAAAGACATATTTTCATTGGATATTGGATAGATTTTTCCTTTTACGTTTAAAACTCGGGAAATTTCTTTAATTCCATTGTTAAAGTTGCCAGTAACTGAAGTCATTGCCGCTAACAAAAGATTCCCCATAGAATGCCCGGACAATCCATTTCCTTGTGTAAAACGATGTTGGAATAACTCTAATAGCATTGGTTCAGCATCAGAAAGTGCAGCAATCACATTCCGAATATCTCCTGGTGCAGGTATTTCCATTTCGTTACGAATTCTACCAGTGCTACCACCGTCATCCGCTACAGTAACAATTGCTGTTAAATCAATAGGTAGTTTTTTCAAACCTCTTAATAATACAGGCATTCCTGTTCCTCCACCAATTGCTACTACTTTTGGATTGCTTACTGTCCCCATATTATAAAACCTTCCTTTTATCTATATCACGATGGCTAACATGAGTTGTATAATCATTACTTAACATCTTAGAGAAATGCTCTGATAATGCTACAGAACGATGCTGTCCACCTGTACAACCAATTGCTACTACAAGTTGTGATTTTCCTTCTTTTTTATATTGAGGGAGCATAAATTTAAGTAAATCTGTGACTTTATCAATAAATGTTTGTGTGTCCGTCCATTTGAATACATATGAAGATACATCTGGATTTAATCCCGTTAGCGGCTGTAAGTTCGCGACATAATGAGGGTTTGGTAAGAATCTCACATCAAATACGAGGTCGGCATCAATAGGAAGCCCATACTTAAAACCAAAAGATAAAAAGTGTACGGAAAATACTTCTTGCTTTTCTTCTTTATACACTTTCAATATTTTCTCTCGTAAATTTCTCGGCTTTAAATTTGTTGTATCAATAATTCGTTGAGCTCTTCCTCTAAGTTCGTCCAAGATTTCTCTTTCCTGTTTTATTCCATCTAATGGCAAACCATCGGTAGCTAACGGGTGAGAACGTCTTGTCTCTTTGTAGCGTGTTACTAAAGCTTCGTCTTTTGCATCTAAAAATAAAATGTGACCTTCAAGCCAATTCTCTTTCGCTAAAACATCTAGGGCTTCAAAAAGTGAATCAAAAAATTCTCTGCCACGTAGATCCATGACTAATGCAACCTTTTGAATATTATTTGTTGCATCTCTCATCAATTCTAAAAATTTTGGAAGTAATGCAGGAGGTAAATTATCAACGCAATAATATCCTAAATCCTCAAAGCTCTGGATAGCCACTGTTTTCCCTGCACCTGACATTCCAGTAATGATTACGAGCTTCGTTTCTTGTTCTTGACTCAATATCCTCGCCCCTTTATTACTTTCGTTTATATAGATTAGGTATTTAAATTTTTAACTCTACTTATATTATACAATGAAGCAATTCACCACAACAAGCAATTAAAAGAACTTCGAATACACGACAAAACAGGACAAGTTATAGCAAAAAAAAGCACAGGTTATAACAACCTGTGCAAAATAACTAATCTATCTATTAAAAGGGGGTCAATTAGTTATTTATAGTGTACCCCATAAATGTTTCGTGCGTATTACAACAGGATTAAAAAGTAGTTACTATTGGTAAATTTTTCTATAAATTACTTTAAGATTGCTTACTTTTTAACTTTTCTTCTAAATCTTCGACATATTTTATTGCAGCCTCTGCAGCAATGCTTCCATCTCCAGTTGCTGTAACAATTTGTCGAAGTTCTTTGTCTCGAATATCCCCAGCAGCAAAAATTCCAGGAATTGATGTTTCCATATTTTCATTCGTTGCAATATATCCCTCATCATTGGTAATTCCTAATGAAAGAAATGCTTCATTTAATGGAACCATTCCGATATAAATGAAAACACCATCTGCATCAAAATCATTTACTTCATTTGTTTTTGTGTTTTTTAATGTGACACTACTTACTTTTCCATCAGTGCCATTAATGGTTTCTGCAACAGTATCCCAAATAAAATCAATTTTTTCATTATCAAAGGCACGATCTTGTATTATTTTTTGCGCACGAAGGTTATCTCTGCGATGCACTATAGTCACTTTATTGGCAAACCGTGTAAGATAAATACCTTCTTCAACTGCTGAATCGCCTCCACCAATTACTACAAGATTACGATTCTTAAAGAATGCACCATCACATACTGCACAATATGATACACCTCTACCGCTAAGTGATTCTTCACCTTCGATACCTAGCTTTTTATATTGAGCTCCAGTTGCAATAATTAAAGCACGAGTATGATACTCTTTATTCCCTGCTTTTATTAACTTATAATCACCGTGATCTTCTACTTCTTTGATATCACCATATGCATATTCAGCACCAAATTTTTTGGCATGTTCAAACATTTTATTAGATAAATCCGGACCTAATATATTATCAAAACCTGGGTAGTTCTCTACGTCTTCTGTATTAGCCATTTGACCACCAGGTATTCCTCTTTCTAACATTAATGTCTCTAGATTTGCACGTGATGCATATACTGCTGCTGTCATTCCTGCTGGACCTGCTCCAGCAATAATAACATCATACATTTTTTGTTCGGACATATAAATCGCCCCCGTATTCTATTTAATTCCAACATCTAGTTTAATTAATCGATTGTTTTACGTCTATCTTTTTGCTCATTACTTATTTATTATTCCAAGGACCTTCTTCATCAGATAATCGTGGATGTTTTTTGCAGCCTTCTTCCCAAATATCCAGGGCTTTTCCTGGATCTCCACAATTATATGCACAAATGCTATACCATTTATAATATGATAGATGAGTTTTCACTGGTTCTTTTGCAAGTTGTTTAAATCTATTATACGCTTCTTCTGAATTCCCCGTTCGTGCCAATGTTACTGCAACACGCAGTTTTTGCTGCACATGTATTGGATATATATTTAGTAATGCCTGAATATGCTTTTCATATGCAGGGTTCTTTTGTTCATAATAAAATAAAGCTAAATTCATATGGCTGTACAAAGAATTTGGATCTTCTTCCAAAATATCCTTCTCAATCTTAATAGCTTCATTTTGCTTTCCTGTATAAAAAATCGCTTGTGCGTAATCATGTTTTGCTAAAATATGATCTGGGAACAAATCAATCATTTCTTCAATAATGGGAATAGCTTTTGTCCATTCACTATTTTCCATATGATAAAATGCGGTTTCTTGATAAATGAGTAATTCATCTTCATCCTCTAAATCCAAGTCATCAATATCTTCATCGATTTGAATTAATTCAAGTAATCTATTCGCATCCTCACTAAAATCTCCGTCTGGTTCTTTATCTAAATAGAACTGAGCATATTTTCTTGCATCATACAACAGACCAAGATGGGCGTAATTATTTGCAATCAAATAATAGCAATCTATATAATCACTAGATTGCAAGACTTCGGTTAATAATTGATTCGCTTTATGATAAGATCCTACTTCGGTATATATAATAGATAATTGGCATTTATATAAAGGTTCTTTAGGTTTTTGTTCCATGGCTTTCTTCATCCATTTAATAGCGATGTCGAATTTACGTTTTTTAAACGCTTCAACACCTTTTGTATAATAAAAATCTCCTTCAGGGATAAAAGGGATCACCTTATTATATTCAGCTTTTTTACCTTTAGATTGCATGTGTATCCCCCTATTTTCTAAACATTCGTCCAAAGTATATCACACTATATATGATATCACCATAGTGTCTACTCACATTGCAAAATTTGTTCGAATTTTAGAAGCTAAATCATTAAACTCTCAAGTAAAGAGATTGAGATAAAAGCATTCCCACAAAAGATAATCCCAATGATTGGCTTTTGAATACCCGCTTCAGCAATATACTCCGATTATCCTTAGGCAACTGGTGAGCCTCCGGATGCTCTGCGTTCCGGGGTCTCGCCTAGACCTAATCTCCGTATATTTCTTAGGCTTATTCTAGCTATTATCCATCTTTTGAATGCTAATTTTTGTTATATTCCAACCCGTTACCTCTATTATATGATAAAAAGCACCTCCTAATCGCCGTTACAGCTTCACGACTTTGGAGATGCTTTCTTTACTCTATTTAATAGGTAGAAACTTAAACAGAAGTCTTCAACTGCATCAGTAATTAATGTGCAGTTATACCATTTACTTTAAGAAGCATTATTTAGCAGGATGAGTTGTTTCGTATAACAATTCTTTTAGTTGCGTTGTATATTCATTATACTGCTCATCTGTATATTGTAATTTCTCTTTCATATATGGAATTACTTTATCCATATGTGCTTCTACCCAAGGGCGCTGGAAGAATAATGCACCAGTTCGACGTATAAAGAAGTCTACAGGTTTGTATGCAAGTTCGTACTCTATTGCATATACCAATTCAGTAAATACGGTATGGTCAATATTATACTTGTTTGCTTCTTCTTTTTGGTTTTTATAGATATCTAATACAATTTCTATATTTGAACCATAACGTTGGATCAATTGAAGCGCTTCTTCTTCTGAAAGACCTAATTGAACAGCTTCTTTTAGTTTATCTTTTTTGTAAGCTTCAAATCCTTTAGATCCTCCAACATCTCCACCAGATATTGGTAAGTGCTTTGTTTGACTATCGGTATAAAGAATATTTTCTTCTTCTTTTAACTGTTTAGTTACTAAATCCACTGCGTGTTGAGCCATTTTTCGATATCCAGTTAATTTTCCACCTGCCATTGATAATAATCCAGAATCAGATTGGAATATCTCATCTTTACGTGAAATTTCACTTGGACTTGTCGCACCCTCTTGAGCAATTAATGGACGTAATCCTGCCCAACTTGATTCTACATCTTCTGGTTTTAACTGTAGAGAAGGGAACATATAAGCAATAGCTTTTAATAAATACTCACGATCATCCTCAGTCACAACTGGATGAGCAATATCACCTTCATAGGTTGTATCAGTTGTACCAACATACGTTTTTCCGTCGCGTGGAATGGCGAAAATCATACGCCCATCAGGTGAATCAAAGTATACTGCTTGTTGTAAAGGAAATGTTGTATGATCGAAAACAAGATGGACACCTTTTGTTAAGTGAAGCGTCTTACCTTTTTTAGAACCATCTAATTCACGTACATCATCAACCCATGGTCCACCAGCATTTATTATTTTTTTCGCATAAATTTTGTGTTGTTCACCTGTAATTAAATCTTCTGCAATAACACCAACCACTTTACTGTCTTCATAGATAAAGTTAACGGCTTTGGTGTAGTTTATAGCATGTATACCTTCTTCTACAGCTTTCTTCATAACTTCAATCGTTAAACGGGCGTCATCTGTTTTATATTCAACATAGTATCCGCCGCCGCGTAATTCATCTTGTTTTATTAATGGTTCACGTTCAATTACTTCTTTTGGTTTGAACATTACTCTACGTTCGTCTTTTTTAACACCTGCTAAAAAGTCATATACTCTTAATCCAATATTTGAAGTCAATGGTCCTAGTGTACTTCCTTTGTGGAATGGAAGTAGCATCCATTCAGGTGTCGTTACATGTGGACCATTTTCATAGACGATCGCTCTTTCTTTACCAACTTCAGCAACCATCTTCACTTCAAATTGTTGTAAATAACGCAGTCCACCGTGAACCAACTTAGTAGATCGACTTGACGTACCAGCTGCAAAGTCTTGCATTTCAATTAAGCCTGTATTTAACCCACGTGTTGTAGCGTCTAAGGAAATACCTGCTCCAGTAATACCTCCGCCAATCACTAGTAAGTCTAACTTTTCCTTTTGTAAAGCATCTAATGTATCTTTTCTTTTATAGCTTGAAAATTGATTCATTCTTATAACACTCCCCGTTTAATAGTTATTCTTATAATCACTTTACCCGTTTTTAATATAATCATGTAGAGAAAAAGAAAAAACCGCAAAATCACTGGTGTATACACTACCAGTAAATTGCGGTTTTCTCCTAAATTCTCCGTCCATCATTATTAACTTAATCTAAGCTTAACATACCTCTCGGGCAATGTACAGAGATTAATTCCGTTCTTTTGAAAAAGATTGAGTTACAGCTTCCATAATTGCCTGTTTTTCTTTCCCCATCCCAGCTTCAACTGCTGCCACATAGGCACCCTCGACTATTGGTGCCTCAATAAGTTCCACATTATCTACTTCGGTCATTTCTATTGCCATTTCTGCATTCATTTTTGCGCTACCAATATCATATAAAAGGAGAACTCCATCATCGTTGTTCGCCTTGTTAATTGCTCTGAGGATTTTATCAATACTTGTTCCAATCTCTCCCTCATCGGTCCCGCCTGCTACCTCAATAGAAACATCTTTCATTACTTGCTGTACTAACTCTTTTGTACCTTCTGCTATTTTTGCACTGTGCGAAATAAGCACAATCCCAACTTGTCCCATGTTATCTACGCTCCTTGTAAAGAAGTTGATAGTGCTGAGAATATATAATAAGAAGAGGCTGATCCAGGATCAATATTACCGATTGATTTTTCTTTAAAATAGGATGCTCTCCCTTTTGTAGCTTTTAAATCCTTGGTATTATTCATTGCTTGCTTTGCTGTTTCTTCAATTAAAGAAGGGTCAGTAATATCATTTTCACTAAATAACTGTACAACAGGATCCCAAACATCAATCATCGTTTTCTCACCTGAAGTTGCTTTTCCTCGCTGTTTAATCCCATCTAGGCCAGCTTGTAATCCATCTTTAATATCATTTACCTGAATTTCGCTTTTATTTTTCCAAGCCATCGATAATTTAAGGAAAGCAGTACCATAAAGTGGTCCAGCTGCCCCTCCCACCTTAGACATTAATGTCATCGCAACATCTTTTAACATATCTGATGGTGTCGAGTAGGATTGATCTTGAATCTTTGTTATAACTTCTTGAAAACCTCTTGCCATATTTATTCCATGATCGCTGTCACCAATAGCTTGGTCCAATTCTGTGAGATAGGACTTATTCTCTTGAATAAGTTGGTTTGATAAATTCATCCAATTTCTTATATCGTTTACCTGTAATTTCAATGAATATTCTCCTTTCTTTAGACGCGAAATGCTGTAGCTTCACTTTTTGCTTCTAAAAGTGATTTTAATTGATTGTCCACTTTTAATAGTGTAACCGAACACCCTGTCATTTCTAGGGATGTCATAAATTCACCTACATACGTACGAAAAACAGATAAATTATTGTCCTTAAGCAATTGATTCACATGTTGCTGTAGAATAAATAGCTCCATTTCTGGAGTTGCACCTAACCCATTAATCATCACTGCAACCTCATCACCTGATTGCAATTGAAGATCATCAAGTACTTTTTGGGTAAGCTCATTGGCAATATTTTCAGCTGATGTTATCGGTTTTCTCTCAATACCTGCTTCTCCATGAATTCCAATACCAATTTCCATTTCATTATCTTCTAATTGAAAACTTGGTTTACCTGCAGCAGGTACTGTACATGGAGTAAGTGCCATTCCCATCGATCTTACATGTGTAATTGTTTTTTCAGCAACTTCCTTTACTTCATTTAATGTCGCTCCTGTTTCAGCCATTGCTCCAGCAATTTTGTGCACAAACACTGTACCAGCTATTCCTCTACGACCGGTAGTAAAATCACTATCTTCTACAGCTACATCGTCATTAACAATAACTTGTTCTACCTTTATTCCCTCAGACTCGGCCAATTCACTCGCCATATCGAAGTTCATAACATCTCCTGTATAGTTTTTTACGATTAAAAGAACTCCATGCCCAGTGTCAACGGCTTTTATTGCTTCCAAGATTTGATCAGGAGTAGGTGAAGTAAATACTTCTCCTGCAACTGCTGCATCTAACATTCCTTTACCAACATATCCAGCATGGGCAGGTTCGTGGCCACTTCCTCCACCACTAACAAGACCAACTTTATTTGAAGATAATTCCTTACGTTTAATTACCATTGTTCCATCTATTTGTTCTAGTTTTTCTGGAAAAGCTTGTATCATCCCAGAGACCATATCCGATACAACATCATTTGGATTATTAATGATTTTTTTCATAAGTATTATCTCTCCTTTTTCATAATTTAGGAATAAAATTATAGCAACGGAATAGAAACTCGTGAGTTGGAGTATTCAGCAAGTCTTCTATATCGTAGGTCGCTTTCATGAAATCTCCTAGTATCTGTAGCCTACACTGGACAATTCTATCTACAAACGATATCAAGTCCATATTTATATACTTCTTTAATCTTTGTACAAGAAAACTGCCTCTTAATCGAGACAGTTCTCTTTTTTATTATGATTCAAATTTAAATGAACGAGTAGCTTCAACGGCCTTTTGCCATCCTTTATAAAGATGTGCACTTTCTTCTTCATCCATTTTATTTTCAAATGTCTTTTCATTTAACCATTGTTTTGCAATTTCATCTTTATCTTTCCAGAATCCTACTGCTAATCCTGCTAAATAAGCCGAACCAAGTGCAGTGGTTTCTTGAACGACAGGTCTTTCAACAGTTACACCTAGAATATCACTCTGGAACTGCATCAGTAAATTATTTTTAACTGCTCCGCCATCGACGCGCAATGTCTTCAAATCAATATCAGAATCCGCTAACATTGCATCCATGACATCTTTTGTTTGATATGCCAAAGATTCTAATGTTGCACGAACAAAATGTTCCTTCTTTGTCCCGCGAGTTAAGCCAAATACAGCTCCACGAGCATCACTATCCCAGTAAGGTGTGCCAAGACCAACAAACGCCGGTACCAAATACACACCATCTGTAGTCTCAACTTGCGATGCTAATTTTTCACTTTGTGGACTTGATTCAATAAGTCTTAATCCATCCCGAAGCCATTGGATTGCAGATCCAGCAACAAAAATACTACCTTCCAGTGCATACTCAACCTTACCATCTACTCCCCAAGCAAGCGTAGTAAGTAGCCCATGTTTAGAGCGTACCGGTTCTTCTCCTGTATTCATTAATAAGAAACAGCCAGTACCATACGTATTTTTAGCCATACCTTTATCGAAACAAGCTTGACCGAATAATGCAGCTTGCTGGTCACCAGCTACACCTGCAATAGGTATTTCTTCACCAAAGAAATGATAGGAAACAGTATGCGCATATACTTCAGAAGATGGTTTTACTTCAGGAAGCATACTTTTCGGCACATCCAATATTTCTAATAACTCATCATCCCATTTTAAATCATAAATATTAAACATTAATGTACGAGAGGCGTTGGAATAATCTGTTACGTGTGTTTTACCACCAGATAATCGATATATTAACCAACTATCAATTGTTCCAAATGATAAATCTCCAGCTTCTGCTTTTTCTCTAGCTCCATCTACATTGTCTAAAATCCATTTTACTTTTGTGCCAGAGAAATAAGGGTCAATTAACAATCCTGTCTTATGACGGATTGTATCTTCATATCCTTGTTCTTTTAATTCCTTACAAATGCTTTCCGTTTGACGAGATTGCCAAACAATGGCCTTATATATTGGTCTACCCGTATTCTTATCCCAAACTACCGTTGTTTCACGTTGATTGGTAATTCCAATTCCTTCAATTTGATTTGCTTCTATATCTGCTTTTCTTAATACATCAGCAATACAAGCTAATACAGACGTCCATATCTCATTTGCATCGTGTTCCACCCAACCTGGTTTTGGGAAGAATTGCTCAAATTCCTTTTGAGCAGATTCAACGATTTCACCCTTATGATTAAAAAGTATTGCGCGAGAGCTTGTTGTTCCTTGGTCAATGGACAAAATAAATTTTTCTGACATGACAAACTCCTCCTATCTTAATTTTTGATTCAATTTTTCAGCAGGATTTGAACCCGTTTTCAACTCACTCACTGCTGCTCCTATAAATAATATTAATACAAAAATAGTCATTACCCAAAACGGGAAGGTGTAATTAGCTAGAAAAACACTGTCATAAAACATTGCACCATAAACTCCACCAATAATTGGTCCTACTATTGGGATCCATGCATAACCCCAATCAGAACTACCTTTTCCTGGAATTGGTAAGATTGCATGTGCAATACGTGGTCCAAGGTCACGTGCCGGGTTAATTGCATAACCAGTTGTACCACCTAAAGACATACCGATAGCTGCAATAAGTGCACCGACAATTAACGGATTTAGACCTTCTGTAAAATCATTCGATCCAATAAACATTAATCCTAAAAGTAATGCAAATGTCCCAATCATTTCACTTATTAAATTTGAAAATGGACTACGAATTGCTGCTCCAGTTGCAAATACACCTAGTTTATCTTCTTTGCTCTCTGTTACTTTCCAATGCGGTAAGTAATTCAGGAAAACAATAATTGCACCGATAATTGCACCGATTACTTGGGCAAGAATATAAAGAGGAACTTTACTCCAAGGAAAATCTCCTACAGCCGCGAATCCAATAGTTACCGCTGGATTAATATGTGCTCCTGTAAAATTACCTACAGCATATACACCAAGGGCAACTGCTAATCCCCAACCAAGAGTAATAAGTACCCATCCTGTGCCTTCTGCTTTCGATTTTTTTAATACAACGCCTGCTACAACGCCGCCACCGAAGATGATAAGTATCATTGTACCTACTAACTCTGCCATGAACTCAGTCATACATACTACCTCCCTTTTAATCAAGTACCCTTTGTAGTAATAAAAAAACCCACACTTCAATAACATACCCTAAATATTTGAGTACGATTGAAATGCAGGTCTCCTAGTCTCCACCACAAATTAACTTGTACCTAAATAGTACAAAATACTGAAAGCGTTGTCAACACTTTTTCCTATAAGAAATTCTTTCCAGTTCATCATTATTCGACAAAAGGCCCAACCGCATCAAAAGATAGTTGGACCTTTCCTTTTATTTCCATAATGTTGTATTTGAAGTAGATACCGCTATTGCTCCAGCTTCTATAGCGTTATTCACTTCTTCATTTTTTCGAATAAGGCCACCTGCAATAATTGGTATTTTTGTCTGTGTCCCTACTTGTTGAATTATATTCGGTATCAACCCCGGAAGTAATTCAATACAATGGGGTTGAAATTTACGAACTAATTTCATGTTTTGATCTAATGCAAGACTATCTAAAAGAAATATTCGCTGAATAGCGAGTAACTTATATTTTTTTGCTAAAGCAATAACATTCCCCCGAGTAGATAAAACACCATCTGGCTTCATTTCTCTATTTAAAAATTCCATTCCATATTCATCTGCTTTTAATCCCTGAATTAGATCAAAATGTACTAATACTTTCTTTCCGTTACGATGACTATATTCAATCAAGCTTTTTAACTGTACGAGTCTAGATTCTAGTATAACAATATACTCATGGTCTGTTTCTAACGCCTTATCGAAATCTTTCATCTGACGAACGGCTGGTAAAACTCCTTTAGGAAGTTCCATTATATACCACCTATTCTTCGTTAATAATATTATTATTTCTTTCTATCTCATCTTTCGTATATATAATCTTCATAGGATTTCCTCCAACAAAAGCTCCTGCTGGTACATCTTTATGTACTAATGTTGCCGCAGAGATAATTGCTCCATCGCCAATAGTTACACCAGGGAGAATGGTAGAATTCGCACCGATCATTACTTCATCACCAATGTGAACATCACCGAGGCGATATTCTTTTATAAGATACTCATGAGCTAGAATTGTTGTATTATACCCGATCACACAATTATTACCCACTTTTATTTTCTCGGGAAACATAATATCAGGCATTACCATTACAGCGAAGGAAGTGGTTTCTCCAATTTTCATATTTAATATATTTCTATATAACCAGTTTTTCACTTCCAGGAAAGGAGTATACCGCGCTATTTGAATCACTATAAAATTTCTTATGACCTTCCAAAACGGCACAGTATCATATATTTGCCATAACGAATTCGCACGTTTTACAGCATAACGCTCTGTTTTACGCACATGAATCACCTACTATTGATAAGATATCATTCATATCATTAATAAAATAATCTGGATGAAAACTTTTTAGATAGTTCGTATCTTTTAATGACCATTCTACTGCTACTGTTTGTACATTCGCTCTTTGACCCGATACAATATCATGATGATTGTCACCTACCATAAGCGTTTGCTCAGGGTTAGCATTTAGCTTTTGCATTGCCATCTGTACTGGTTCTGGATGCGGCTTAGCATGAGTTACATCATCATATGTTATGACCGTAGAGAAGAACTTAGATATACCTGTTAAATCAAGCCCCATTTGTACCGTATGACGCATTTTTGTACTTACTATCCCTAGAGATATATTTCTTCTCTTCAGTTCTTCTAAAGTTTCATATACATGAGGAAATGCTGTGACAAACTTATCATGTTCACGAATGTTATGCTCACGATAAGTTGAAATCATCTCGTCGGCTCTTGTTACATCAATTTTATTAAACGTATCTATAAGAGGTGGGCCATTAAACTTCAGTATTTCTTCATTACTAAAATTTAGATTATATTGTCTAAATGTATGCTCGAAGGAAGCAGTTATTAATGCATTTGTATCAATAAGCGTTCCATCAAGATCAAAGAGTATGGTACGAATGCTCATGAATCATTTCCTTTCTTTTCTTGTTGTCTCGTTTATTCCAGAAATAAGCAATGGTTATTGTTAGAATAATTGCTGTTAACAACCGAATAATGAGTAACGGCCATACAGGTATCCCCAGTGGAATAAATACCAGTGTATCTTCCACGACAGCATGACAAGACACGAGAAAAATTAATGCGAGAGACATATCCTTTTTAGATACATTATCTTCTTTCACAGCTTGAATCATTAATCCAGCTCCATACGCTAGACCAATGGTTAAACCTGCAACCATGGTCATGGAAGCACTCTTATCTATACCTAGCAAACGCATAAAAGGAGCCATCTTATTCGACATAGCATCTAACCAGCCGCGGTCACGCATCAATTGCATCACGATCATTAGGGGAATTACAATGCACGCTAACTGCACAATTGCAATTATTGCCGTTTGTGCACCATGCAATATAATTTCTCCCCACCCATTTGGAGCAGATTCAGAACCTGACACAAATCCATATTGCGCCATTTCTGATCCACCATTCCATACCAGGTTAATAATAAATGCAGAAAACAATGCTAAACCCACACGTACACCAACGATTATCCACCACTTTACACCCACACTTGTCGCAACCGCAGATTCAACAAATAAATTATGAGAGAAGGATAACATGATTGCTATAATAAATACTTCTTTAACTGTAAAGTCAAACGAAATAATGGCAGCAATACCTGCATAAAGATTTAATGCATTCCCTAAAACTAACGGCACCGCAGCTTCTCCTGACAAACCTAATAATCCCATCATTGGAGAAATAAGCTTTATAAACCAAGGTAAAACTGGAGTAAATTGAAGTATCGTAACAATTAATGTTATCGGGAAAATAATCTTCCCTAATTTCCATGTAGTATTAAGTCCTTCCCAAAACCCTCTTTGTAGCGTACCAGACATGTTATTCATCCCCTGACTAGTCGTGTTGGACTTTATTTTTTCTTTTTCTTATTTGTTTTTTTATTCTTCTTTTTGTTTTTTGGTGGTGCATCTAAATAACGCTCGCTAACGGTTTTACGGCGATAAATAATAAAAACAATAGACACAATGATAGTTAAGATTGAAATAAATTGTGCTGTACGAATTATATCGAACATATACAGACTATCGGTACGTAATCCTTCAATAAAGAATCTTCCAATTGAATACGTAATTGCATAGGTTAAGAATACTTCCCCTCGCACAGGATTGTACTTTCGTAAAAGCAATAATCCCACAAAAATTAATATATTCCATACCGATTCATATAAGAATGTCGGATGATACATTACACCATTAATAGTCATTTGGTTCATAATAAAATCAGGCAAATATTGATGAAAACTTTCATATGTAGCTTGTGAAATCGGTCCACCATGAGCTTCTTGGTTTACAAAGTTCCCCCATCTTCCAATCGCCTGTCCTAATATTAGACTTGGAGCAACAATATCAGCTATTTGCCAAAAAGAAACTTTTCTTACTCTAGCAAAAACAATCGCCGTTAGTACTCCTCCAATTATTGCTCCATGGATAGCAATTCCGCCTTCCCAAATTGCAAATACTTTCCACCAAGGACCATTAACATACTGATTAAACTCAAAAAATACATAGTAAATTCTTGCAAAGATTATTGCAATTGGAACGGCAAACATGACAAAATCTAACATTAAGTCTTTTGTTAACCCAAGACGATCTGCCTCTTTTGAAGCAAGGTAAATTGCTAATATCGCACCAAATGCAATAATTATGCCATACCAATATATCGAAATGGGGCCAATTTCAATGAATACTCTATCGATTGGTGCTGCAGTATGTAGCATATTTTAATCCTCCTTTATTCAAGTTCTCCTTTTTCAATCATTGTAGACAATCTTTCTGAAAATTCTTCTGCTGTATTCACTCCCATTCGTTTTAATCGGAAGTTCATTGCAGCTACTTCTATTATTACTGCAAGGTTTCTTCCAGGACGAACAGGTATGGTTGCTTTTGGTAAATGCACATCCATGATTTTCATCATATCTTCATCCAAACCAAGACGATCATATTGTTTTTTCTCATCCCAATTCTCGAGATTAATAACTAAAGAAATTCGCTTCTTACTGCGTACAGATCCAGCTCCAAATAGGGTCATTACGTTAATAATACCAAGACCTCTGATCTCTAATAAATGCTCAATTAAGGGAGGAGCATTTCCAATTAGGCTATCATAATCTTCTTGCCGAATCTCTACATTGTCATCTGCGACTAATCGATGGCCTCTTTTAACTAGTTCTAAAGCTGTTTCACTTTTACCTACTCCACTTTGACCAATAATTAACACACCAACTCCATAGATATCTACGAGAACTCCATGTATAGCAGTAAATGGAGCAAACTTTGATTCTAAATAGTTGGTTAATCGGCTAATAACACGAGTAGTTTTTCTAGGAGATTGAAGAATAGGTACACCAGATTTCTCAGATGCTTCTTTCAATTCTTCAGGGATATCCATTCCTCTAGAAACAACTATCCCCGGAGTGATATCAGTACATAACCGTTCAGCACGATCTCTTCTTTGAGCCGAACTTAAATCTAGAAAATAAGCCATTTCTGTTTTACCAATAAGTTGCAAGCGTTCTTTAGGGTAATATCTAAAATAGCCAGTCATCTCTATTCCTGGTCTAGAAATATCACTTGTTATAATTTCACGTTGTATTCCATCTTCTCCTGATACTAAAGTCAGGTTAAAATTATTCAATAAATCTTGTGTACGGACCACCGCTACCATAATTGCAGCTCCTTCCATTGCTTGTTAACTGAATACCATTTTAGCATAGTCAAACAAAAAAACGTAGACAAGAGTCTACGTTTCCAATAGTTTATATGAATTATTTCATCTAAGTAAAGAAAACCCGCTTATTCTGCCCACAGAAAGTTAATATTTCTTCAAGGAACTGAGACAAACAAAAGGAAGATAGCTAAATTAGCGTAAGAAATATACGGAGACTCCTTGAAAATCAAAAATCGATTTTCTGCTTGCGATGCAATGGTGTCGATGCCTCCCATGTCCTGTGGGAGTGAGGCATAGTTGAGACCCCCAATGCATAAGCATCCGGAGGCTCACCAGCCACCGATGGATAAGCGGAGTATATTTCTGAAGCGGGATTTCAAACCCTATTGCGTAAATACTTTTGTCTCTCCATCGTCCCAAAATTATCGAACGGAGTCTCTTACTAAACTATTTAAAATCATTGTAATTAAGGAAATAATAATCGAAGCAATAATAGCAATTCCAAAACCATCAATCACAAATGAAGAACCTATCAACGCTTGAGTTATCATTAACGTAATCGCATTAATCACTATTAAAAACAATCCAAAGGTAACTATTGTTATAGGTAACGTTAAAATCACTAAAATTGGCTTCACAATTATATTTAAAATAGCTAATATAAAACTTGCTAAAACAGCTGTGCCAAATCCTTCTAAATGAAACGAGTCAAATAATTGAGCAACAGCTATTAATGCAACAGCATTTAAAATTAACGAAACAATCCATCTAATAATCATTAATAGATATCCTCTTTAGGCATAATCATCGCAACAGCGATATAAATTAGCGAAAGTGTAAAGAAACTAGGAATAAGTAAAATAATAAAGCCAATACGTAAAATCGTGGAATCAATATTAAAATAATTTCCTAATCCTCCAAATACACCCGCTACATACTTATCTGAATCTGAACGAAATATCTTTTTCATGTTATACCTCCTACTCACTTATATTTATACATATACCCGTTTTTTCTATTTATATATACGTAAAAAGAGGTATAAAGTTTCATTTTTGATTATTAATAAATTTCATAATAAGATATTTTATATAAAATCCAAATGTTGATCTCTTTGATTTCCATTTAAATCGGTTTTTCCCAACAGGACTGGTTTCCAACTAACCAGGGAAAGAAAAATTCTTTCCGTTTTTAAAATGGAATTTTGCAATTATGAAATTGACTTATTTATCAAATTGCCAAATATAGAATCTTTCCTTACCAAAGTTTGCTACAATTTCTCTACGCTCTTGCTCATCTAATTCATCCAACATTTTAAATTTGCCAAACATCCCTGCTACTTGAGTGTCATGAGATAAAATAGCTTCTAACTTTTTCCCAAAAAATTCATTAACATCTGTTATCACATCTGGACTCCCTAGATCCAACTCATAATCATTGGAAATAGCTTGAGCCCATACAGTTGGACGTTCATTAGGATCCATTAAACGAACTGCCTCTATGGCCGCTGCCCCGAGCGCATTATGATCAGGATGAACAGCATAATCAGGATAATGCGTGATCACAAGTGTTGGACGAATATCTTCTAATATTCCTTTTAAACGTTCGGCTACTTCTGTTCGATCTTCGAATTCGATTGTTTTATCACGATATCCTAGCATTTGTAAATCTACATCTAAAGCATCACATGCCTTGATTAATTCACTTTTTCTTATTTCTGGTAATGTTTCTCGATTTGCAAATGTAGGATTTCCCATATTTCTTCCCATTTGGCCTAATGTTCCACAAAGATACGTAACTGGAATACCTTCAGAACGGAACTTAGCCATTGAACCAGCCGCTCCAAATGACTCATCATCTGGATGTGGATAAATTACAACAACATGCTTCTCCATTATTTTCACCTATCTTTCTTTAATTATGAAATGGATTTTCACTAATTTCTAATGCAACCATCAATCTACCTTCTCGATCATGGCCAGCTAATAGTAATTGTTCTTCGTGAATGGTCCAATCGGTAAGCCCTTCGGCATATACCCAGCCAATTCTTGTTTTTAATCCTACACGATACGACTTTCCATCCCCAACAATTTTAGCTTGCTCATATATAACTTTAGCATTTCGTATGTATGCCCCAACATTATATGCTTTATCGTCAAAATGACTTGCATAAGCTCCATTTGTTGTTTCAAGGTGAATATATACTTCTTTGTTTACATACTGATCCAGTAAACCCTGAATATGATTTATTTCAATTGGTTTCATATTTCTAGCCTCCAATTCATCTCAACATTTACTCTATCGAAATGATCATTTTACGTCAATCAGATAGCTTAGCATCTTTATCATGATAAGAAAAGAAAACAGGTAGCAATTTAATACTACCTGTCTTTTCAAGACTTATGATTTTGATACAGTCTTTGCTTCAAGAATTTCTTTCATCCTCTGTCTATCCCTATCTAAAACTGGACTTAGATATTTTCCTGTGTACGAAACATCTTGTTGCTCAGCAATTTGTTCAGGTGTACCAGTAGCAATAATTTGCCCACCACGATCGCCACCTTCTGGCCCCAAATCAATGATATGATCAGCACTTTTAATAACATCTAAATTATGTTCTATGATAAGTACTGAGTCACCATTATCTGCTATTCGTTGTAAGACAGTGAGCAATCTACGAATATCATCTACATGTAGTCCAGTTGTTGGTTCATCTAAAATATAAAAGGACTTACCACTAGAACGTTTGTGCAATTCACTTGCTAATTTAACACGTTGCGCTTCTCCCCCTGAAAGGGTAGTTGCTGGTTGACCAAGTTTTACATATCCTAAACCAACATCATATATCGTTTGTAACTTACGTTTAATCTTTGGAATTGCCGTAAAGAATTCCAATGCTTCTTCAATTCGTAAATCGAGAACTTCAGAGATATTTTTTCCTTTGTACTTAACTTCTAAGGTTTCACGGTTATAGCGAGCCCCACCACAAACTTCACAAGGAACATAAACGTCCGGCAAGAAGTGCATCTCAATTTTTAAAATACCGTCACCTCGACAAGCTTCACATCTTCCGCCTTTCACATTGAAACTGAATCTACCTTTTTTATATCCTCTTACTTTTGCTTCGTTGGTCTGTGCAAAAACATCACGAATATCATCAAACACTCCAGTATAGGTAGCAGGATTAGAACGAGGTGTACGTCCAATTGGTGATTGATCAATATCAATCACTTTATCTATATGTTCAATTCCTTTTATTTTCTTATGCTTACCCGGTTTTACTTTCCCTTTATATAATGACTTTGCTAAAGATTTATAGACAATTTCATTGACCAACGTACTCTTCCCTGATCCAGAGACCCCAGTCACTACTGTCATTAATCCAATCGGAATTTTTGCTGATACATTTTTTAGATTATTCTCAGAAGCTCCCATTACTTCTATCTTGCGTTTATCTGCTTTTCTTCGTTTTGTAGGTAATGGAATATATTCTTTTCCAGATAAATATTTACCAGTTAGAGACTGTTCATTATTCATCACGTTTTTGGGTGTATCACTTGCTACAATTTCTCCACCATGCTCGCCTGCTCCAGGTCCTATATCTACTAGCCAGTCTGCTGCAAGCATAGTATCTTCATCATGCTCGACTACAATTAATGTATTATCTAAATCTCTCATTCGTTTTAATGTATCAATTAATCGGTCATTATCACGTTGATGCAAACCAATCGACGGTTCATCAAGCACATAGAGCACACCCGTTAATGCAGAGCCAATTTGTGTTGCTAATCGAATACGTTGTGCTTCACCACCAGATAAAGTTCCCGCCGTTCTTGATAATGTTAAATAATCAAGTCCTACGTTATTAAGAAATTCCAAACGATTATCAATTTCCTTCAAAATTAATCTAGCTATCTGTTGTTCTTTTTCAGTAAGATTGAGTTGTTGGAAAAGTTGTATTGATTCTGCTATAGAAAAGTCGGTTACATTACTGATATGTTTTCCATTAATTAATACTGCTAAGGCTTCCTTCTTCAAGCGGTGTCCTTTACAAGTAGGACAGTTTTTTTGAGCCATATACTTTTCTAATGTCTCTCGTATAAAATCAGAACTCGTTTCTCTATAACGTCTTGCTACATTCTTTAAAACACCTTCGAATGGTGATTCTGATCTCCTTATACTTCCAAAATCATTTTCATATTCAAATTTTATCTTTTCTTTGCCACTTCCTTGTAAAATGATATCCATTTGTTGCTGTGGAATTTCCTTTACTGGGATATCCATATCAATACCAAAATGATTACAAACACTTTTTAATAATTGTGGGTAATATTGAGAACTAATTGGTTCCCACGGTGCAATTGCATTTTCATTTAATGTTTTATCCCAATCTGGAATGACAAGGTCGATATCAACTTCTAATTTTGTACCTAAGCCATCACAACTTGGACAAGCACCAAATGGGCTATTAAAAGAAAACAGTCTTGGCTCTAGTTCGCCAATGGAAAAACCACAAATGGGGCATGCGTGATTCTCACTGAAGGTCAATTCTTCCTCACCAATGACATCGACTATAATATTACCTTCTCCAAGCTTTAATGCAGTTTCAATAGAATCACTTAATCTCGAAGCCACACCGTCTTTTACTACAATACGATCAATTACTACTTCAATCGAATGCTTCTTATTTTTTTCCAATTGAATATCATCTGTTACTTCTCTCATTTCATTATCTACACGAATTCGTACATAACCTTCTTGTTTTAAGTTTTCTAAGATTTTTACATGCTCACCTTTTCTTCCTGATACAACTGGCGCAAGAATTTGAAGTTTTGTACGATCCGGATACTCTAATATCCGATCAACCATTTGTTGGACAGTCTGTGAACTGATTTCAATACCATGATTGGGACATGTCGGCCTACCAATTCTTGCATATAACAGACGTAAATAATCATAAATTTCTGTAACTGTCCCAACCGTTGATCTTGGATTTTTACTTGTTGTTTTTTGATCAATAGATATTGCTGGAGATAGTCCTTCAATAACATCTACATCCGGTTTATCCATTTGTCCTAAAAATTGACGTGCATAGGAAGATAAGGATTCTACATATCTACGTTGACCTTCTGCATATATGGTATCAAATGCAAGAGAAGACTTACCTGAACCCGATAACCCTGTTAATACCACTAATTTATTTTTAGGAATATTGATATCGATATCCTTTAAATTATGTGTTCGTGCTCCTTGAATTTTTATAGACTTACTTGGCATTCCTAAATCATCCTTCCGCTTTTAGTTCCAAAATGACATCTCGTAATTCTGCTGCTTTCTCGAAGTCAAGATCTTTTGCTGCTTGCTTCATCTCTTTCTCCATTTGTTCAATTACTTTTTCTTTCTCTTTTTTCGTCATTTTGTTAATCTGTTTCGTTTTCGGTTCATATGATTCTGTTTCTTCTGCTGCGGTCGTTGCTTTAATAACATCTCGAACATCTTTTCGAATCGTTTTAGGAGTAATGCCATGTTGTTCATTATATTCTGTTTGTATTGCTCGACGTCGATTTGTCTCATCAATTGCTTTTTTCATTGAGTCCGTTATTTTGTCAGCATACATAATTACTTTTCCATTTTCATTACGTGCAGCACGACCCATGGTTTGAATCAGAGATCGTTCTGAACGTAAAAATCCTTCTTTATCAGCATCTAAGATGGTAACAAGAGAAACTTCAGGTATATCTAGTCCTTCTCTTAACAAATTAATACCTACTAAAACATCAAATTTCCCGACTCGTAAATCACGTATTACTTCTATACGTTCTAATGTTTTAATCTCGGAGTGCAAGTAAGCAACTTTCATACCTATTTCTTTTAAATAATCGGTTAAATCCTCCGACATTTTCTTTGTTAATGTCGTGATTAATACACGTTCATTTTTTTCCATTCGGATCCGTATTTCCTCTATAAGATCATCAATTTGACCTTCAATTGGACGCACCTCAACTACTGGATCTAATAATCCTGTAGGTCGAATAATTTGTTCTGTCATTTCAGGAGTATGTTCAAGTTCATATGGTCCAGGAGTCGCAGACACATAAACCAACTGTTTTGTTTTATCTTCAAACTCTTGAAATCGAAGTGGGCGATTATCCATCGCAGACGGTAATCGAAAACCATGATCTACAAGCACTTGTTTACGCGCTTGATCCCCATTGAACATTCCACGAATCTGTGGAAGAGTTACGTGCGATTCATCAATAATTACTAAGAAATCCTCTGGAAAGAAATCCAATAATGTATATGGAATCGCTCCAGGTCCACGGAGTGTTAGGTGACGTGAATAATTCTCAATTCCTGAACAGAACCCCATTTCTCGCATCATTTCTAAATCATAATTGGTTCGTTGCTCTAATCGTTGTGCTTCTAATAATTTTCCTTTATCACGCATTTCTTTTAGTTGTTCTTCAAGTTCTTTTTCTATATTTTGAATAGCGATTTTCATTTTTTCTTCTCTCGTAACAAAGTGAGAAGCTGGAAAAATAGCTACATGTTCTCGATCACCGATTATTTCACCGGTTAGCGCATCAACTTCACGTATACGATCAATTTCATCACCAAAGAATTCTACACGAATACAATACTCTTCATGAGAAGCTGGAATGATCTCGACTGAATCACCGCGAACTCGAAATGTACCCCGTTGGAAATTAATATCATTTCTCGCATATTGAACTTCTACTAAATCACGAAGTAATTGGTCACGATCTTTCTCCATTCCCATCCTTAATGACAACACTTGACTTTTATATTCTTCCGGATTACCTAAACCGTAAATACAAGAAACACTTGCTACAATTAATACATCTTCTCTTTCAAATAATGCAGACGTTGCAGAATGTCGTAATTTATCAATTTCATCATTGATACTCGCATCTTTTTCAATAAATGTATCTGTAGACGGTACATATGCCTCTGGCTGATAATAATCATAGTAGCTAACAAAGTATTCTACAGCATTATTTGGAAAAAACTCTTTAAACTCACTGTACAACTGTCCAGCTAATGTTTTGTTATGCGCAATTACTAGTGTCGGACGGTTTATCTCTTTTACAACATTGGACATGGTAAATGTCTTCCCAGTACCTGTAGCACCAAGCAATGTTTGATGACGTTGACCAGCCAGTACTTTTTCCGTTATCTCTTTTATAGCATTTGGTTGATCACCAGCTGGGTCATAAGCAGATACTAATTCAAATTTCTCCTTCACAACAATGCCTCCGTTCTTTTCGAGCTAATATCTATTATATCTCTTTATAAAAAAACGAACAAGTATTCGTTTTTTTATATTATCTTATCTTTTATTCTACCCATTTAAGCATAATGGAAATCATATCATACCAATTGAGTTGTATGAATTCTTAAGCTTGAACAAGGAAGTGTATTGTTATATAAAATTAAAACGAACAATACTTCAGATATATTTACATATACCTTCCAATTATTGTTCGTCATACTAGTCATATTTTTATTGCTCTACTTTCCTCAGTTAGCCAGTTTGCTTTTGTTTCTGTTTAAAAGGTTCCTTAGGAAATAATAACCCTAAAGCATGATGCTCTCCTTCATATAGAGATCCTTGAACAAGTCTAATTTCTTTATGATAATCAATAATTTCTAGTTTAATAAATGCACCATTACCTTGAAGTGCTTCATAAAAACTCTGACTATTTGTTACCTTTCGGCCGTTTACCCGATAGATAGATTCACCAGGAGATATTTCAAGTCTATTTGCTGGACTGTTAGGTAAAACCCCCACCACACGTAGTCCTTGATCATGTGGCTGATAATAAGGACGACGAAGTCTATCTCCCTCTCTATAGCGATAATTTAAATATTCTTTACCTATAATAGCTAAAATGACTGAAGTCAGTGATAAATAAGGCACAAATATACCTGCTACAGCAACCATTAATATAACAATAGCTAACATATAATTAGCTTTTGAAACTTTCTTTATCGCATCCAAATGATAATGACCTTTTGCAGTATAATCAAATCCAATTATAAAGGGAACAAAAGCTAGTCCTAGTGATGTTTCACCAATAGATAAATAAGGCCACCAGGGTGCAAAAGAAGTAATAAGTCCTTCTGGAACTAATACAAGTAGCGGAATCAAAGCTAATCTTTTTACTTGATGTTGGCCTACCCATATTCCCCTGTCACTAAGGGAAATCCGCGGAAATGTTGATTGTTTTTGAATTCGTTGGATTATGATCGATTCTACAATTAGTAGCAAAGCACCTATTACTGCTAATGATTTAAAACTTAACCCATAATCAAAATTATAATTAACCTGACTTTGCATTTCTAATAGAGGGGGAATAACTAATAACAGTAAAAATGTCAATCCAATAATATAACTGGGTGACAATAGTGTGAATTTTGTACTAATACTAAGTATAATTGTAACTATTGCTAATAATACTAATACCTCATAAGAAAATACCATACCTGTGCCAACTGCAATTACTGATAGAACTAATCCTGTGATTAAAGAAACAACGAACGTTCCCTTCCACTCGATAAATTTCTGGTATACTTTTATTCCAAAGTCCTGTCTCTCCCTTTTTATGCGGAAATAACTAGCTACTGTCAAAATAAACATAAACCAATACAATGTCGGATTTAGAAAAAATCTGCCGACTGCTTTCGCTCCTTCTAACAACCAAGACTCAACCATTCTGTCACCTACTTTACTATGCCTAATCAAAATGTCTATATAAAAATATTCGATTCTTCTATCGTTTTTCCTGCTTTTTTGTAAAAGAAATAGGAAAAGAGATTGGGACAAGTATTTACTCAAAAGATAAATCCGAATGAATCGCTTTTAATTACCCGCTTCAGAAATATACTCGTGTTCTCGTAGGAGACTAATGGGCGCCTTGGATTTCTCATGCATCAGGGACTACCCTTTGACTTTCTTCCCAAAGAACTATCGAAATATGTCTTACGCTCATTCTACTTATCATCCGTCTCTAGATAAATACTTTTTATTATGTCCCAACCTCTTTATCCTAAGAATCTATCAGAGTGAGTAGTTGTATGTTTACTTCACTCAAAGACTTAAATCTTTTACTGATGAAAATCTCTGTTTATTGATACAATTCTTCTAATGATGTATCCAGTTGTTGATCATCTTCACCGTTTCTTATTTTTTCAACGAGTTGTGATTCAATTAAGCCTCCTGTTTCGGTATCTACTTCCCCAGTAGCTTCTAAATCATTATCTGCTTGAAAATCTTTCACTGCTTTCTCTGTCTGGTCATCAAAATATCCATCGGTGCGTCCAGTATCATAACCTAATCCAGAAAGCATTACTTGCATATTAGCAATTTCCTCACTAGTCTCATCCATAGAAAATGGTTCTTCTACTTGAATTGGAATAGAATAGTAATATTCTGGTTGTTTTTCTTCAATAGTAGGCTCTACTCCTTCTTCATTTATCCATTCACCTTTAGGTGAAAGCCATTTTAACGTTGTTAACTTAATAGAACTTCCATCTCCCATTGGCACGGCTTGTTGAACTGTACCTTTACCATAGCTTGATTCACCAACAATATCATATCCAAGATCCTTCATTGCAACCGCAAGAATCTCAGAAGCTGACGCACTTCCTTCATCAATCAGAACACTAATTGGATAATCTTTTTTCGCTTCTAATTCAGAATAAACTTCCTCAACTTGCCCTTCTCCATCCTCAATTTGTAGAATCGGGAGATCTTTTGGCACTAAATGTTTAAGAATATCTTCTGCTACATTTAAAAGTCCACCTGGATTACCACGAACATCAATAACTAATCCTTCTACTTCTTGATTCTCTAATTCATTTAATTGTTGATCAAATTCTTCTCCCGTTTTCTCAGAAAAATTAGTGATCTCGATTATTCCAGTTAATTTTCCATCTACTTCTTTTGTTTCACTATATACCGTTTCTACTGGAATCGTATCTCGAACGATTGTTACTTCAAATGGTTCTGTTACACCTGCCCTTTGTATCTCTAATACAACTTCTGAACCCTTTTCACCTCTAATTTGCGCTACAGCTTCATTTAAATTTAACCCATCTAAACTTTCACCATCTACCGTTAATACTTGATCATTTGGTCGCAGGCCAGCCTCTTCTGCTGGGGAACCTTTCATCGGTGATACAATAGTAACATTTCCGTTCACCATACTTACTTCTGCTCCAATTCCTTCAAATGAAGATTCGATTTGTTCATTAAATTGTTGCATCATCTCAACATCTAAGTAAGATGTATGCTGATCGTCTAAGGTTGCTAACATCCCTTCAATAGCACCTTCGACTAATTGTTTATCTTCTACATCCTCTAAGTAATTTTCTTTAATAATATCGTATGCTTGAGAAACTTTGTTTAAATCCCCCGTCAATTCAGACTGTTCATTACTTTCATCTTCATTCGATGATGAATTCTCAACAGTCGATTGTAGTGTTTGTTGATTATTATCTTGTGCTAATTGAATTCCTGCATATGCACCAATGAATCCTAATAATAATGCACCTACAAATATAAGCACTATTTGTTTTTTATTAAGCTTCATGTCTCCACCTCTTAGTTATTAGTACAAGCCATTGCTTGCTTCTATATTTAATAATTATTCAGATATGAAAATACTTCAATAAGAAAAGGATACCATGTTAAGAATTGAATGACTATGGATTTGTTCATAAAAATTCTAATGTATTCTTAATGCTAAATTTAAAATTATGTTCCAACTTCTTTTTTAAGATTAATTCTATAATCAAGAGACCGAATTATAATCCGTTATTTGCGAATTATAATTCGGTCTCTTATTTGCATATTTTAATATACTACTAATTAATATAATTAAATGGATCTACTGGATTTTTATAGCCACCTGGATGAATTTCAAAATGAAGATGTACACCAGTTGAGTTACCAGTATTCCCCATTACTCCAATCTTGTCACCTTGTGATACAGTTTGTCCTGTTGAAACTGACATACTGTTTAAATGTGCATAAAGTGTAGTAAAGGTTTGGCCATTCACATGATGTGTAATCATTACTGTATTACCATAACCACTTAATACGCCAGCTTGATATACAACTCCATCAGCAGAAGCCATAATATTACGGTCTCCAGCATTAGAAGCTCCAAAATCTGTACCAGTATGCGGTCTTAATTCATTAAAGATTGGATGCATCCGGTTTGGGTTAAATCCAGAGGTAACCGGTCCAGTAGTTGGACGGATAAAATCTCCGCTAGGAACAGAACTGCTTCCTCCTGCTGATGCTGTTGAATTACTACCTTGATTCGATGTATTTTGTTTTTCTTTCTCTTTTTTCTGCATGTTAGCTTTTTTTTCTTGAGCTAATTTAATAGCTTGTTCTTTAGCAGCAGCTTCATCAGAAATTAGTTGTTGTTCCTCTTCAGCTGAAAGCTTAATCTCTTCTAGCTCTTCGTGTTCATCAACTAGCTCTGCCATTAGTGTTTCTTTTTCAGCAATTTGATTATTTAATTGATCTTTTAACGCTAGTAATTCATCGTGCTGTCCTTCAAGAGATTTCTTCTTATCTTCAACCGCCAGCTTTTTCTCTTCTATCTCACCTTTACTAGCTACAACTTCTTTTTTATTTTCTTCTAGAGCTTGTTTATCTCTTTCTTGTTCTTCCATTATTTCTTTATCTTGATCCATAATAGTATTTACTGCAGTACTTCGAGAAATAAAGTCTCCAAAACTAGATGCACCAAAAATCACTTCTAAATATTTAATATCTCCACCATTTTGTTGAATAGAAAGTAGGCGATTCTTTAATAACTCGTCCCGCTTCTCAATCCGTTCTTTTAAGAGTTTAATTTCTTCCTCTAGTTCTTTAATTCGTTCTTTTAATTCTTCAACTTTTTCTGTAAGACTATTAATCTCATCATTTGTTTCATCAATTTCTGTTTGTTTCGTTTCAATTTGTTTTTGCGTGTCCTCTAATTCAGAGTCAATGTTATTGATTTCAGACTCTACTGAGTTTTGCTCTTGTTTATTTTCTTCCATTTTACTCTCGGTATCTTTCTTAGAGTCCTCAATATTCTTTCGTTCTTTCTCTAAATTCGATTTTTCTTTTTCAAGATCTTCAATTTGTTTTTGAACATCATCTGCAGATTCAGCAGAAACTTTTAAATTAGGTCCAAACACCGTTAATGTTAATAAAGTAATAACTAGAATGGAAGTTATCTTTTTCAATCATATTTCCCCCTCTGCATGGATTCCTTAACCTTTTATTATACTTTTAAGAACTTACGAACACTCATTACGCTACCCCATACACCAATTACCGCACCAATTAGTAGTACCATTCCAGCTAGTTGCCAAGCAAATGGATTAAATGGTAGTAACTCAACAAATGGAATTGTTATAGCGTCATTAAAATTACTATATATATAATAGTAACCACTTAATATGACCGTGATTGGTATTACTGAACCAAGTATCCCAAGTAAAGCTCCCTCAATAAAGAAAGGCCAACGAATAAAGCTATTCTTAGCACCTACTAGTTTTTGAATACCGATTTCGGTACTACGTGCAATAATCGTGATTTTAATAGTATTTGAGATTAGGAAGATTGCAGTAAATACAAGAGCTATAATCAACCCTAATCCAATTGTTCTAGCATAATTATTAAACTCGAATAATTTTTGTATTACATCTTGTCCATAAAGAACATCATCTACATAGTTTAAAGATTTAATTTGAGAAGCAATTTGTTCTGTTTGTTCGGGATTTGTTGGATCAACATAGTATGTATGATGCAGTGGGTTATCTTGTTCAAACATTCCCCAAGCTTGGCCTTCTTCTCCCATACTATCCATCAACTTCGTTAGTTCATCATCTCTTGAGGAAAATTGAACTTTTTCAATACCTTCTATTTGTTCTAATTCTTCCCCTAACTCAACTATCTGTTCTTCATCCGCAGTACGGTCTATAATAGTACTAATTTGAACATCTTCTTCGATGTTGGTTGCCATTTGATTTAAATTTAACACTAGTGCTAAAAATACAGCTACAAGTATTAGCGTTGTGGTAACAGCTGCTACTGATGCAAAAGTCATCCAGCCATTTCTGAATATATTTTTTATTCCTTCACGAATATGTCTCATTAAAGTTCTAAACTTCATAGCCGTAATCACCTCGTTGCTCGTCTCTCGCAATGACACCATCCTCAAACGCAATAACTCGTTTTTTCTTCCTGTCTACGATATCTTTACTATGCGTCGCCATGATGATAGTAGTGCCTCTATCATTTATTTCTTCAAAGAGTTCCATAATTCCCCATGAAGTTTCGGGATCTAAATTACCTGTAGGTTCATCGGCAATAACAATTCTAGGTTTATTCACAATTGCTCTCGCTATAGAAACACGTTGTTGTTCTCCACCAGAGAGTTCTGACGGTATCATTCTAGCTTTATTCTTTAAACCTACCATTTCTAGAACATCCATAACCTGCTTTCGAATCACTTTAGGCGATTCTTCAATTACCTCCAATGCAAAAGCAACATTCTCATACGCAGTCAATTTTGGTAGTAATTTAAAATCTTGGAAAATTACTCCAATATCTCTTCGCAAAAAAGGAACATGCTTTTCTTTCAAATCACTTAAATCTTTTTCACCTATTATAATTTTCCCTTTGGAGGGTTTCTCTTCTCGATACATTAACTTAATAAATGTTGACTTACCTGCCCCACTGGGACCAACTATGTATACAAATTCACCTTGATCGATATTTATATTAATACCATTTAACGCAGTTACACCATTTTTGTATGTTTTATATATATCTTGCATTAATATCATTGGAATACTCACCTTTATCGTTTTTGTTAAGCAAAAGCTAGTTCATTTGTAACTAATAACTAGCAGAATACTAATTAATTATAACATTTATCTACAAAATTTTTAGGACAATAATATTACATTTTCATTTCAATTCGACATATTATGTAACAATTATACAAAAAAACAGACCACTTTCCCGATAATGATCGGTTGAATGATCTGAAATACCTATTACTTATATTTATAGTTATTGTTTATTGTTCAGAAAGCCAGTTTGTTAATTCTTCTAAGTTCTGACCTTCGACATTCATAGGCGGCATACTTCCCTTACCTTCTGTAACGATTTTAGCTATCTCATCTTGAGAATATTTCGAACCAACATCAACTAGAGCTGGGCCTCCTCTACCCGACAAATCATTTGCATGACAAGACGCACAATTATTCCGGTAGACTTCTTCACCAGGATCTAGATTCTCAGTAGCAGTATCATTATCTGCATTACCACATGCTCCTAAAGCAATTACAACTCCTAACAGCATTGTAACTAGCCACTTCTTCATATAACTCCCTCTTTTCAACAATTATGTATAGTTTCATTATAGCCTTTTTGTAATATAAAAAAACTAGTTAATTCTTATTAGAACACCTATACATATTGTTATATAAAGGTTTTATGGAATTTATGGCAAATTTATGAAAAAGATTGGATAACTTAAAGCGCGTGTGTATAAAAAATTTTTAAGAGAATGAATAGGTTTTGAAAACCGGCTTCAGAAATACTCTCCGCTTACCCTAAGGCGGCTGGTGAGCCTTCGTATGTTCCGCATTCGGGGTCTCACCTATTCCTTGCTTCCACAGAAGTCCCCGTATATTTCTTACGCTTATTTTAGAGCATCCGGCCTTCGACAAAAACTTTTTTCTCAATTATTTTCCTAAAAACCTCCGTTTAACTTTAATCCATTTGCGAACGTAGATAAGCATCAATGAAAGGATTTATATCTCCATCCATAACTGCTTGTGTATTACCAGTCTCTGTATCTGTTCGATGGTCTTTAACCATAGAATACGGGTGGAATACATACGATCTAATTTGACTTCCCCAGCCAATCTCTTTTTGTTCTCCACGTATATCGTCTAATTCTTGTCTTTGCTTTTCTACTTCTAATTGATATAGTTTTGATTTTAACATTTTCATTGCTGCTTCTCTGTTTTTTATTTGAGAACGTTCATTTTGACACGTAACAATGATGTTTGTTGGTAAGTGGGTAATTCGAACAGCAGAATCAGTAGTATTGACATGCTGCCCACCAGCACCACTTGCACGATACGTATCCACTTTAATATCCTCTGTTCTAATATCTACATCGACATCGTCTGACATTTCTGGAGTAATGTCACATGAAACAAATGAAGTATGTCTTCTACCAGAAGAATCAAATGGTGAGATACGTACGAGACGGTGTACTCCTTTTTCAGCTTTTAAATATCCATATGCATTATGGCCTTTAATTAGTAGCGTTACACTCTTTAGACCAGCTTCATCGCCTGGTAAATAATCTAAAGTCTCCACCTTAAAACTACGTTCTTCCGCCCAGCGCTGATACATTCTAAGTAACATACTAGCCCAATCCTGAGATTCTGTACCTCCTGCACCTGGGTGCAATTCCAGAATAGCATTATTCGCGTCATATGGTTCACTTAATAATAGCTGTAACTCAAATTGATTTATATCTTTTATAAACTGTTGAAGTTCAGCATGTAGATCTTCAAATAGTTCTTGGTCGTTCTCTTCTTTTACTAACTCATAAGATACTTCAAGATTTTCGAGATTTTCTTCAATTTCTTCAAATCCATTTACATATTCTTTTAGACCATTTGTCTCTTGTATCACACTTTGGGCTTTATTTTGGTCATCCCAGAAAGAAGGATCTGCCATTTCTGCCTCTAATTCAGCAATTCTGGCCTTTTTCACATCTAGGTCAAAGAGACCCCCTAAAATCTTCAACGCGTGAAGCTATTTTATTCAACTCTTGTCTTATCTCTGTTAATTCCACTTATATCTCTCCTTAAACATTATAATCATAGAATAGCCTCCTAGTGCATTTTTGATTACACCGGAGGCTTTACAGTTATATTTTAGGTCATCTTTATTGACCGTGGCAATTTTTATACTTTTTACCACTACCACAAGGGCAAGGATCGTTTCTTTTTACCGTGTTGGATTTTACAATCGGTTTTTTCGATTTTTTCTTACCACTATCTTCTCCACCAGAAACTGCTTGTGTATTTTTCACAACTTCTTGCCTTTGTAAGTTTTCACGGATCTGTGCCTTCATAATGTACTTAGCAACTTCATCTTCAATGTTTGCTACCATTTCTTCAAACATCGAGAAACCTTCCATCTGATACTCACGTAAAGGATCATTTTGTCCATAAGCTCGTAAATGAATACCTTGTCTTAATTGATCCATTTGATCAATATGGTCCATCCACTTGGAATCTACAGTACGTAACAGAATAACTTTTTCAAATTCACGGAATTGTTCTGGTGTTAATTCCTCCTCTTTAGCATCATATCTCTCTTTTACCTTTGTCATAAGGAGTTCTGTAATTTCACTTGCTTCTTTATCTTTTAGATTATCCACATGAATGGTATCTGGATCAAATAAGTTACCATTGGAATATTCAACAATCGCTTCTAGATTCCAATTTTCTTCATCATTGTCTTGTGTATGCGTATCTACCACACGTTCAATCGATGATTGAATCATATTTTCAATGATCTCTCTTAGGTCGCTATCAGCATCAATAACTTCAAATCGTTGTTTATAAATAATCTCACGTTGTTCACGTAATACGTCATCATACGAAAGAATCGTTTTACGAGCATCGAAGTTATTTCCTTCTACTCGTTTTTGAGCTGATTCCACCGCTCTTGAAACCATTTTACTTTCGATTGGTTGAGAGTCATCCATTCCCAAACGTTCCATCATTGATTTTAAATTATCTGAGCCAAATCGACGCATTAATTCATCTTCCATGGAAAGGAAAAATTGAGATATACCTGGGTCACCTTGTCGACCGGAACGTCCACGAAGCTGATTATCGATTCGTCGAGATTCATGTCGTTCTGTACCGATAACGGCTAAACCTCCCAAATCTTTAACACCTTCACCTAGTTTAATATCTGTACCACGTCCAGCCATGTTGGTAGCAATCGTTACTGCCCCTCTTTGACCAGCATGTTCAATGATATCTGCTTCTCTAAAGTGGTTTTTCGCATTAAGCACCTCATGCTTTACTCCTGCACGTTTTAACATCTTAGAGATTAACTCAGAGGTTTCTACTGCAACAGTACCTACTAGTACTGGTTGTCCATTTTCATAGCGTTCTTTAATATTTCCCACAACAGCCCGGAACTTACCTTCCATAGACTTATAAATCAAATCTGCTTTATCGTCACGAGCAATAGGTACATTAGTAGGAATTGCGATAACATCCATATTATAGATATTCCTAAACTCTTCTTCTTCTGTTTTAGCAGTACCAGTCATACCTGATAATTTATTGTACATACGGAAGTAGTTTTGGAAAGTAATTGATGCTAATGTCATACTTTCATTTTGAATTTGCAATCCTTCTTTTGCTTCTATTGCTTGATGAAGTCCATCACTATAACGACGACCTTTCATTTTTCTTCCTGTGAACTGGTCAATAATTACCACTTCACCTTCTTCAACCATATAATCAGTATCACGATGCATCGAGACATGTGCTTTCATCGCTTGATTTATATGATGTGTCAAAGAAACATGATCTAGATCAAATAAATTCTCAATTGAAAAGTATTTTTCAGCCTTATTTATACCTTCCTCTGTTAGCTGAACTCCTTTTGTTTTCTCGTCATAGGTATAATCATTTTCTTTATTTAATGTTCTTACAAATCCATCTGCCTGCTGATAGAGTGCTGCTGATTTTTTCGCGGAACCAGAAATAATCAATGGTGTACGAGCCTCATCAATGAGAATAGAATCCACCTCATCAATAATTGCATAGTTTAAAGGTCTCTGCACCATTTGCTCTTTATATAAGACCATATTATCACGCAAATAATCAAAGCCAAATTCATTATTTGTTCCGTAAGTGATATCTGCTTGATAAGCTTCTCGTTTGTCATCTTTTGAAAGGCCATTATGATTTAACCCTACTGTTATACCAAGAAAATCAAATAATTTCCCATTCTCTTTCGCATCACGTTCTGCTAAATAATCATTAACAGTGATAATGTGAACACCCTCATCTGTTAATGCATTCAAGTATGCAGGCATCGTGGAAGCAAGTGTTTTACCTTCCCCTGTTTTCATTTCAGAAATATTTCCCTCATGAAGGGCAATTGCACCTACCAACTGTGTACGGAAAGGGCGCATTCCAAGCACACGCTTAGAAGCTTCTCTAACTACTGCATAAGCTTCTGCTAATAAGTCATTCAGAGATTCCCCGTTTTTATAACGGATTTTAAACTCCTCTGTTTTATTTTTAAAATCTATATCCTCGAGCTTTTCCATCTCAGGTTCTAGCTGTTCAATTAAATCTACTTGTTTTTCTAATCGTTTTAATTCTTTTTGGTTACCATCACCAAATATTTTGGTTAAAATGCCTGCCATATCTAACGCTCCTCAATAATTTCAATCATTGAATTTTCTATATGATACCATTATTATCATAACACTTTATAAACTGATGTGACAACTAAGCAAGTAGTTAAATAGTACGTAAATGATATTATGCATAAAAAAATAGAGCGATAGGATTCTATCAACTCTATAAAAGAGGAAAGTATTGCGAGGTAGTTGAAAAGGGGAACCAATTTTAAGTAGGAAGTTTCTCTTTTTCATGAGGGGAGATTTCGGAAACTTTTTTGTTTGTAGTGGCAATGATTCGAAGTAATTGAATAACTTTTTCTTCTTGTTTATCTAGTCGTTGAGCTAATTCATGAAGTAATTGGCGTTCATTTTCACTCAACTTCTCACCCCCTTTCAACGTTTAGCTCATTTATATCATGTATCTAGTTTGTTTCCAAACTGGTATTTTTCTATTTAATATATTAGAAATGCAATGATCTGGCCATAAGTATGTAAAAACACTACTTGATTAATTTCAAATATTGGATTCCTATAAAATTCTACCTTTAAAACCGTATTTTCATTTTTTATTCGACATTTTTTGACAAAGTGTTCTCGTATAATTACATACAAAATGAGCTTGGGACAAAATAAATACTTTGTCCCAAGCTCATTATTATCTATATAATTAAAAGTTTTAAACATGTGGTTCTATTAAACCATATTTTCCATCTCTTCGTTTGTAAACTACATTTGTTTCACCAGAATCATCATTTGTAAATACGAAGAACTCATGTCCTAACATATCCATCTGTAAGATAGCCTCTTCGGAATCCATCGGTTTTAAATTAAATCTTTTTGTACGTACGATTTCTAATTGATTTTCATCTTCAGCTAATCTAGCTTCTTTTTCCATTTCTGCAAAAGCATGTTTAGGAGAACCATTTTGTCTGAACTTACGATTTATTTTTGTTTTATGCTTACGAATTTGTCTTTCTAACTTATCAACGACTAAATCCACTGCGGCATAGAGATCAACATGCTGTACCTCTCCACGGAGGAGCAAATTGGTCATTGGAATCGTAACTTCGATTCGTTGCTCATCATTGTAGACACTTAAATTGACATGTACATCCGTATTTGGAGCTGAATCAAAATATCTCTCTAGCTTGCTAATCTTTTTCTCAACATATTCTTTGATTGCTCCAGTAACTTCAATATTTTCGCCTCGAATATTAAACTTCATACAAGTGTCCTCCTTTTGTACTTTATATATTTATTATATCACTATATCACAAACATCTCTTCTCTAAACTTGTATTTCATCACAAAATCGCAAATTACTGGTTTATGATTGTAAATAATTATGATATTAAAAATACAACACACAAGATAAAAGAATGCCAATTAACTCTATTTTTATTCGAGACGGTTAATATTTATGATAGTAAAATATTGTCGGATTTAATTATGAATAGTAAATTACTTCTGTCCCTGCTAAAAAGCGTCCTTTTGCAATGGTAAGCAAAGACCAGCAATACTCGGTTTTTATACAGGATATATTATTATGAAATTTTTCATTATAGCTATGCTTCACCGCTACTCTATAAGATTATTTTTTATTATCCATAAAATATCCATCGCTGGATTGTACATGTTGATAAGGGTTCGTATAGGAGTGATTCGATTTCTTTTTCTTCTTCATTAGTTTTAATTCTACTTTAATTTGATCAAATATTACATTCATTTTAATTTCAATTTGCTGATTAAGTTTAACAACTTCAGTACCTAAAGTTTCCTCTTTAATACTATATGGTTCAGTTAAATCTTGTAGTAATTGACCACGTTCTTCTATTTTCTGTTGCAACATTTCAATAACTTGTTCACGATTCTTAACTGTTATTTCTTCATCCAACAATAGTTGCATACTTTTTGTTATATTAAATATTGGCTCTACACGATTCATTATACAGAAGCACCTTCATTATATTGCTGTTGGCGATTTTTAATTATCACTTGCTTCCATGTATCACGAAATTCAGTAACAAACCCTAGGACTTCGTCTAATTTAGAAGTATCATTATGAACATTAGCTTCTTTTAATTGGTACTGCATATATTCATACAAAGGAAGAATTTGTTTAGAAATAGCAATTTTCGAATCTAAAGTAATCATCAACTCATGAATAATATCTTGCGCTTTCTGGATGTTCTTATTTTTACCTGCGAAGTTATCTGCTTGTATATCCTTTTTCGCCTGCTTAATAAATTTCATACACCCATTATAAAGCATTAAAGTTAGCTCTCCGCTTGATGCTGTATTCACTGAATTATTTTGATAGGTTTGATATGCTTTGTTCGCTACCATAAGCCTCTCCTCCTTATCTATCCTTGTGCCATTCCAGAACCAAAGTTAGACATTAACATAGACGACTGCTGATTCATCATGGAAATTGCTCTTTCCATCTCGGAGAATTGTCTCCAGTATCTTGCTTCTGTTAGCTCTAGACGACGCTCAAAATTTGTTATTCTACTATCAATATCTTTCATACGCTTACCTAAAGTATAGTTATCCAAAGATGTATCGGTTGCTTTACCTGCACGCTGACTGATTTGTGCCATGGTGGTATCTACAGCATCTTCTAAACGATTAATTAATCCTCTATCTTCTCCATCACTACTGTTAGAAAATAGCTTTTGCACACTTTCAGGATCTTCTGTAAGTGCTTCTCTTAATTTAGATTCATCAACAACTAACTTACCACCGTCCAAATAATTGTTTGAGGTAGTAATACCAATTTCGGTTAAACTTGAAAATGCTCCCTCACCATTTACAGAGCTATACCAACTCTGTCGCATATTATACAATCCGTTAGTTAACGAAGATTCCCCTTTGAGAAGCCCACTTTTGGCTTTTTCTTCCCATAGTTCAATTTCTCTTTCTGTCATTTCTTTTTTCTGTTCTTCTGTTAAAGGAGGAAAATCACGATATTTTTCTTCCTGTTGAGAACCATTTATTGTTTCAACAATTTCATTGTATTTATCAACAAATTTCATGATATTTTCAACAGAAGCATCCACATCATTATTGACGGTTAAGGTTGCATTACCATCAGTTGTATCATAGAACTGAAATGTCACTCCATTTAAGGAATATTGATTATCACGAGATTCAGTTTCATACGCATTATTGTACGTAAATTTTGCATTTTCTCCGCCTTTTTCCTCACTCATGGAAAGATGTAAACTATCCGTAAGAAAACTATCGGTAAAGACAATCTCATTATCTATACCATTTTCCGCTTTCGTATTGTATTTACCTGTACGTGTTGTCTCCATAATGACTTTATTCGCATTTTCATCAAATGTCATTCGGACCGGACTATCTTTGTCATCATTAATTTTTTTAAATAGATCACTTAATTTATCGCCTTCATTAATTTGATACGTATGCGTTTGAGCATTTCCTTCTTTATCAAAAGTAGTAAATACTACATCTTCTGTAATTCCTTGTTCATGTAACGTTTGATCTTGATTTAATGTTAATTCATTCTCACTTACGTTAATCGCCGACGTAGCTAATTGACTTACATTTATCGAATACGTTCCATTAGATGCCCCTGCGTTTGCAGTAGCTTTCACCGCATCACTTTGCGTAGAGGAAATCATTTTGGAATTATACGTAGAACTCAATTTCATATCGAGCATCATATTATCTAATTCGGATAATAGTTTATTTACATCACGAAATGCATCACGTTGCCATTCAAGTTTTGTTTTATCCTGTTCTAATTTATTTAAAGGTATTCTTTCTGCTTGCATTAGATCTTTAATAATCGATTCTGTATCAATTCCACTGGCTAATCCGCCAATTCGCATACCATCACATCCTTAGATTTTTTCGTCAATTAAGAATCCCATAAATTCTGCTAACTCTGCGTACATATCTAGCATTTTCTTTGGAGGTATTTCCTTAATAATCTCACTTGTTTCTGAATCTACTACTGTTACATAGTATCGTTCTAACTTTTCATGCATCTCAAATTTAAGATTTCTTCTTATTGGTTTTAACAGTTCATTCATCTGATCTACTGCAACTTCTAAATCTACTTTGTTTACAAGTTTTTCGGCATATCCACCCTGTATTTGATGACTGTTTTCGTTTGTTATACTTTTTGTTTGGGATAATGCAACTTCTTTCGTTGGTATACCAACAACAGCTGGTTTACTAGTTCCAATATTATTCACTGTCATTGTAGTTACACTCCTCATTGATTTATTTATATATCGGTCAATTTAGGTTTTGTTTTAAGATGCATTTATGGTTTATTACTTTTATCTTTCTGACCATTAATAAAAATCTATCTTAAACATTCGTTTAACTATGAAGTTGAATCACTTTTTAAAAACTGAAGTAAATTTCTATCTAACTTGGCAGCTTCATTGTTTTGATTCGTAATGTCCACATATATTTCTTTTCGATAAATATCTACAGACTTTGGAGCACGGATTCCTAATTTTACTTGGTCTCCTTCAATCGCAATGACTTCAATTTCTATATCTTCCCCAATTTGAATAGCTTCACTTTGTTTTCGCGATAATACAAGCATCATTCTCCCTCCTTTAATGGAGGTATATGTATAGGTGCTTGTGATGAATAATCTTCAGAATTTATTACATATTGCTTCGCTAATTGTTTCTCCATATTTATTACAATCGGCGCCTTTAAGTTAATCGTACTTTTTTGAAATGGATCTTTTAATGTCATAATCGTAAAGACAGCAACATCTTCTTGTGATGTGATTTGTAAAGATTCAATCGTATAATCATCCAGTTCGAATGTATAAGAAGTATAGATTTGATATGGATCGGTAATTACAAAAGCAAGGTTCGGATTATGTATGGATTGTAAAATATGGAATAATTGATTTTCTGGAATTTCTAATACGACAAACTCTCTTTCTTCTGCAAATCCTGGTAATCCTGCTTGAAATTGGAGTATTTTTTCTTCATCAATAACAATATTCCCTAAATAACTAGACTCAATTTGCATGATATATCACCTCTTAATTTTCTAGGCTTCTAGCCAAATGTCTAATTCTGGTTGCTGTTTTAAAGAAATCTCCACATCACCCGGTTGGTAGGAAATTTGTGGTTGATTCACCTTTGCGCGTATAATGGGTTCATTTCTTATAACGGTTATATCTATTTCTGACGGTTGATAATTTGTCTGTACAGCAAAAGTAGAAGGAATAAACTTAATCCCTAATGACTTGTAAGGCTCGTACGCATTCGCAATACTTTGTTGTTGAATTGGATTCGATTGATGTTCGATTTTCATTAATTGATTTCCTTGCCGGGCTCTTCTAGCAATTCCGTTCATCACTTCTTGTTTACCTTGCGCAGCTATTTTTTCCGTCCGACGCAATATCCCCATTAGATTCATATCTTCCCAAGCTTTTGATTGATCAATAGTCAGTTTGCTTGGTTTTGTTTGAATTTTTAATTCTGCTTGAGGTTGTTGTATCGTTAAATCTGCTTGGCGTTGTGAAATAAATTGCTTTGCATTATTTGTATTTATTGCAATTTGTCCTAGTTGAGAACGCATCTGCAATTGTGGAATTTGCATGTAGTTCACCCCTTCAAATCATCTCATTTACACTCATTATTCGATAAAAGACCCTGAACCTTTTGGCCAGGGCCTTTTCATTATCTTAAGAAATCAATTAAAGATGGTTGAATAATGCGTGAACCAGCTGATAATGCTGCTCGATGGAGACTTTCCTGTGTAATTAGTTTTGTGATTGCTTCTGCAAAATCCACATCTTCATTATCAGACATCGTTTGTGTCGCCACAATTTCTTGCTCTGATAAACGATTTTCAATTAGTTCTAATCGATTCATTCGCGCACCTAGTTCAGCCCGTGAATTAATTATTTGGTTGATGCCTGCATCGATTTCTCCGATACTTTCATCGATGTTCTCTCCATTTTCCAGATTTGTAATAAAATTATCTACTGCTGTAAATAAATCTGGTTCTCCACCAAACACATCTCCACCATTTACATTTGCTTTAAGTTTTGTTCCAGCAGATACTTCGATAACGACATCATTATCTTGAAAAGCAGTCGTTATATTTCCATCTTCATCCACAGTAACTGGTGGTGTATTCGTATTGGTGCCATTAAAAATATATTTACCATTTACATTTGTATTGGCAATATCCGTAAGATGTCCTTTTAATTCATTGGCTTCTTGAAGAATACTTTGCAACTCATCTTCACTGTTCGTACCATTATTTGCTTTTACGGCTAATTCTCTAAGACGTTGCATTGCTGAAGTAGCCTGGTTTAGGGCAGAATCAGTATTGTCCATCCAATTATTTACTTCAGATGTATTACGTTGATATTGTTCTACACGCACTAACTCTGATCGATAACCAATACCTTTCATTGCAACTACGGGATCATCAGAAGGTTTGGTGATTTTTTTTCCTGTATAGAGCTGCTCCATATATTTGTTCATTTGAGCATTACTATTGGTTAAATTTCGCAACATATTATTCGATAACATTGACTGTGTAACACGCATTTAAATCACTACCTTCCTACTAATCCCATACGATTAATAATCGTATCTATCATTTCATCCATTGTCGTCATTCCTCTTGCCGCAGCATTGTAAGCATGCTGGAATTTAATCATATTCGACATTTCTTCATCAAGTGATACTGCACTTATTGAATGACGCTGATTTTGCACTTGATGTTGTAATGTCATTGTATTTTCTTGCATTGTATTCGCTTGTTCAGCTTTTACTCCAAGATCCCCAATAATTGATCCAAAATAGTCATTAATTGAAGCCCCATCTAGAAGGTCATTCGCATTCGTAAAAATGTCCGCTAGTGCACTCGCGCGATCTCCATTTCCAGCTTCACCGTCAGCACTGGCATTAATATCTTCATAGTCTTCAAGTATGACCGATATTGCTCCTGCTGCACCTTTTTCATCTGTTAAATCAGCAAAGAAAAGTGCCCCTCCATCTTGGGAGTGAATCTCATTAAAAGAAGTAGCAATAGCATATGCTAATTCATCTAACCGATTCATCATTTCCGGATAATCTCCAACTCTCTCTTCACCATCCAAGTAACCATAGGACTCAACAAGTCCGCTCAAACTACCTTTTGATGATAGGATGCTTTCGCCGTTCACTTGAATATTCTCAATAACTGTTAAATCATTTTCTTCCCCTTCATTATATAGAGGAGCTTCAATATGATTGACTGTGCCCTCTACTCCATCAACTAACGTTGCAATCGGATCACCGCTATCATTGAGAACTTCTACTGTAGCTACGCCATCTGCTCTATTTTTTGCATGACTATTATCATAGGTAACTTTTATATTTACAATTCCAGAAAGCTCATCTAATAGAACGTCCCTTTTATCATATAAATCATTCGCATCATAACCATGTGTTTCCAAATTCTTGATTTGTGCGTTAAGATTATCAATACTGTCTATTAGAGAATTGGCATCTTTTACCGTCGTATCAATTTGGTTACTTAAGTCCGAACGGATGGTACTCATGGATGAAGATAAATAATTAAATGTATCTGCTAATGCATGACCGCGTTCTAATACAACAGAACGCGCACCCGCATTATCTGGATTTACTGCTAAGTCTTGTAAAGATTGCCAGAACTGATTCATCGTTTTTGATAGCCCCGAATCACTTGGTTCATTCATTACATTTTCCATTCTGCTTAACGCATTTGCTCGTTCTGTCCAATATCCAGAACTGTTGTTTTCACTACGAAACTGGTTATCTAAAAATTGGTTGCGAATTCGTTGGACAGAACCAGCTTCCACTCCTGTTCCCATTTGTCCTGGAATATTTGGACGATTTCTAGAGGCATACGGAAATCCATTCATCGCTTCTAAGTTAACCCTTTGTCTTGAATAGCCTTCCGTATTTGCATTCGATATATTATGTCCGGTTGTATACAGTGCACTCTGTTGTACGGCTAATGCTTGTCTTGACATTTCTAATCCATAAAAAGTACCCATTTCTTTAGCTCCTTTTTCTCACTAAGCTTTTGAATCAAAGACAGATCTGCTAGTATCCTTCGTTTCTTTTCCAGACCCATAGTTCATCGTTTTAATAGTTGGACTCATTAAATCTAATGATAATTGAACAAATTTCATCGATTCATTTAATAACACTTGATTCAATTGTTCTTGTCTTTTAAATTCCTTAATTGTATCGGTTAAAGATGTTGCAATTGTTAAAAGCTCTTCTTGCTTATCTTCATCTATATAATCAATGATTTCTGAAATAGTAGGGGTTGGGTTTGATAATTTAACTTCTAAAGCCCACTCTTGAACAACCTGCATTCTTTCTTCTTCACAATGTTGCAATTTCCGAGCAAGTTTTCTTTCTTTTACTAGTAAAGACTGAAGATCATCAATATGACCATCTTTGATTTCGACTGTTTTTTCCTTCGATAGCTCTAAAATTTCTTGATGCATCACTAACAACTTATTTATTGCAGAAATTATTTTTTCCGACAATCTCTATCCCCCCTAACTTTATTTTTTCCAGAAGTTCATCAACTTTTGAGCAGTTTGATCATAATCAACTTTATATTCACCAGCATTGACTTTCTTTTTTAATTCTTCTAGGAAAGCTGCTCGCTTCGGATCACTTGCGCTTTCTTGTAATTGTTTTGCTTTAGAAGAAATCTCAATTTGGTCTTTTTTATAAGCATCACTTTTTTGTTCTGGTTTTGGTTGGATGGATTGTTTATATGGATTAAAATTGGTTGGATTTGGTCCATTTATTTTCATTTTCCGTCACCTCTTCCACTAAAAATAATATCGGTAATAAATTACTTATTCTGTAATTGTATTATTTTCCATGTTTATCTATAGCATAATATGTATCTACTTTCTTTCCTTCAGACTGTTCATTAATTAATTTTCTTTCTTCAATTTGCTCAAAAGCAGATAATTCTTCTTTTAATTTATCTAAACAATTATCACAGAATTTTCCACTCGTAATTGTTGTATTACAATTTTCACAAGGATACCCTAAGTTTGGAAAGTTTTTCACTTGTAATCTGCGTTCTTTTATAAACTTTGTTATTAAAACTTCTTTCACTTCTGTAGCATCTACAATTTCAGATAATGTTGCTTGTCTATTTTTTCTTACTCTTAGAAACGCATAGACTTTTTGAAATGCCTGTTCTTCCTTTTGAAAACAATCTGTACAAATATCACGAGTTGTCTTCACATAAACAGTGTCGCAACGTACACAATTTGCTAATTCCCCCACTGTTATCTCTCCTCTTTCAATGATAACAAAATAAGTCTACTCATACTTGATTAATTGGTAACGTTTTATAGTTAGGTTATTCTTGATTATATCATCGTCACAAATAGGCATTATGTTAATAGTTATATTAAAAATAAGCATATTGACCTAACCAGTCTCACTTTCATTGGAAAGAACGAATAAGTATATACCTTTATACCTATATCATTCACTAATTTATTCCAGGTATAAAAGTGTTAGTAAAAAATCCAACCGTTCATTATATTATTTTGTTGATGAAGCTCATTTGCCGTATATACATTAATTACTAACAAGGGGGAGGTATAATGAAATACCCTTATCTTATTACCGTTCATCTTATCCATTTACTCTTGTTTCGCTATTGTAACCTGGTAGAATCCAAATTTTGAACCAATAAAGTTTACTATTTTTCCTTCTATCCCTTTTGATGGTTAATTACTTAGTTACAATCAGGAGTAAAAGATGGATTGTACTGCTAGTTTTAATCATATTTTACGCTGTCATTACTTTACTTACGCTCACAGTGGCAACGCCATATCTGTATAAAGTTTTTATTTTTAAATGTTTGTACAAATCATTATCCTCTTATAAGTGTAAAAGTATAAACTTCCGGACAGCCATTTTTTAATAAAATCGAAGCTGCCTGTCGAATAGTAGTTCCTGTTGTATAAATATCATCAATAAGAACAACTCTTTTTCGAATTGGCTTCAAAAGATAATATGGATTAGAAGACCTCAATCTGTCTATTCTTGATTTCTTTGACTGTTTTTCACTTGCCTTTCTTCCAAGTGCTTCTTGAATGGGCATATCTAACATTTCAGCTAGCGCAAGAGCTTGATTAAAACCTCTCTCATTCATACGTTTAACACTAAGAGGAACAGGTACTAAAATTAATTCTTTGTTTTGAGATAAAAAAATACTCTCAAACGAATACTTCAACTCCTCGCGGAATATTTCACGTAATACATAGTCACCTCGAAACTTCCACAATGAAATAATATTTTTCATCCATTCATTATAATGAAATAAGGAATAATTAAATTGAATTACCTCGCCAAGTTGATCCCATTCAATACAATCATGACATATTGATAATTGACTTGGACGGCTACAAACCGAACACCTACTTCCTGTTATCTTTTCCATGTTAGAAGCACAAACAGTACAAATAACATGTTCTCTTTTAAATGTTAACCAACTTTCCCAAGAAACTATTGTATCTAAAGATTGACCGCAACTTAGACATTGACTCATAATTTTTTTCCTTTTTTGTTCATATTAATAATCAATTGCTTACTTTTTTCCATTGCCTCTGTTCTCCCGTTATGAAAGTATACAACTTCTCCAGCAGGATCGTCAGCACTTCTCCCAGCCCGGCCCGCAATTTGCACAAGCGCAGCTTCATCAAAGACTTCATGTCCTGCATCTAGAACTGCAACATCTACGGATGGGAATGTTACTCCTCTTTCCAATATTGTGGTTGTAAGTAATACTTGTAATTTCTTTTCGCGAAATGTATTAACCTTTTCTTCCCTACGCTGATCTTCCGCATATACCTCTTGGAATTCTGATTGATGCTTGATAGTACGATGGTGAAGTAATTCTATACATAAGTCTTCTTTTAAATCTTTTGCTAATTGAACTGTTGGAACAAAAATTAATAGTTGTCTTTCTGGTTTTTTTCGCATGGATAGCCATTTTAAAAAATTTGGAGGAATTTGTTTTTTAGACAAGTATTGTTGAAGTCGAAAAGTCATCTTCATTGTTGGTTCTGGTAATGGGTAACCGTGATAACGTAAAGGAACAAAGACATGTGGAAGTTTTCGTTGTCGAATTCTTTTTTGTAAATCTTTACGAGGCGTTGCAGTTAGATAAACCGTAGTTGCATTGGGCTTTTTTGCATGAACTGCAGCATAAGCTAATGTATCATCATAATAAAAAGGAAAAGCATCTACTTCATCAATTACTAATACATCAAAGGCTTTTTTAAATCGCATTAATTGATGTGTAGTAGCCAATATAATTTGAGTCATTCCTTTCTTATTTACACTACTTCCATATAAAGCTTCTACAGGAACTTTCTCAAATGCTGACTGTATTCTCGGATACAATTCACGAATAACATCCACCCTTGGCGAAACAATCGCAATACGTTTTCCTTGTTGCAGACAGTAATTGATAGCGTGGAAAAGCATTTCCGTTTTACCAGATCCACAAACCGCCCAGATTAGAAATTCTTTTTCTTTTCTTTGGATGGCTTTTACTAAACCAGTGGAAGCAACCTGTTGAGCCTGCGTTAATTCGCCATCCCACGTTAAAGGATTCTTATGATATATGTGTTTCATTTGTATCCCATTCCATCGATATAAAGGTTTACATTCACTTATCCTTCCCATTTGAATACAATTTCGACAGTAGTAATGTTTTTGATTACAAAGGCTACAAGGATAAGTAGAAAAAAGGGTTCGTTTTTTATTGCCACATCGCATACATTGAATAGATAAACCTTTTTGGATAATCGCTTTTACGGGAATAAGTTGATGGGTCGATATGAGGGTTTGGTGACATTTCATGGGGAAAGGAATTTCTTCTTCCAATAACAATTTATTAGATAAATAATACGAGATTAATAATGGTGAGGATGTAATACGTTTACTATCTTTTTCTTTCATATATGCACCTCCATATATTATCATCGTGCTGTATATTAGCATACATACAGCACGAATTCAGTATTATTTTTTATACCATCCAACGCCTACTGCACCTTCTCCAAGGTGAGTACCGATTACAGGACCAAAATAACTAATTGAAGTTTCTGCATTTGGATATTTTTCTTTAAATTGTCGTTCTAATTGTATTGCAGACGCTTCATCATTTCCATGGATAAACACAACTCGTAAATCATTGCTTTCAGCATCATCATCTAGCATTCCCATAATACGATGAATAGCTTTCTTTCTAGTTCGAATTTTTTCAAAAGGAACAATTAGCTTGTCCTGGAAATGAAGAACTGGCTTTACTTGCAACAGACTTCCAATTAACGCTTGTGCACCTGATAGCCTTCCTCCACGTTGTAAATTTGTTAAATCATCTACCATAAAGTAAGCACGTACAGATTGCTTCATTTCATATAAACGATCTATAATTTCATTCACTGATTTTCCTTCTTTTGCTAATTTAGCAGCCTCTATGGCATAAAATCCTTGAACCATACAACTTATTTCTGAATCAAAGGTAATTACTTTGATCCCTTCAACCATTTCCCCTGCACTTGTGACAGTTTGATAAGTGCCACTAATTCCACTAGATAAATGAATAGAAATAACTGCATCGAAATCCTCTGCTAATGATTCAAGCTTCTTGGTTACATAGCCAATGGAAGGTTGGGAAGTACTTGGAAGTTCTTTTGTTATTTTCATTTTTTTATAGAATTCTTCTGTCGTTATATCAATTTCTTCTTGATATGAAGCGTCATCAAAAATAACGCTTAGTGGTACCATATGTATATTATATTTTTCTCTATCTTCCCTCGAGATATAAGCCGTACTATCTGACATGACAGCTATCTTCATGACTATCCTTCTCCTTAATAGGTTTTAACTGTAGTTATTTTATTTTACATGAATTCCTACAAAAAATCGACCTTTCAACAACAGAAATAATGCCTTGGTGATGTACACCAAGGCATTTTTATTTCCCTTGTTAAATTACTTCTACCCATCCTTTACGGATAGCAGATACTACAGCTTGTGTTCGATCATTAACGTTCATTTTTTGTAGAATATTACTTACATGGTTTTTTACTGTTTTTTCACTAATATATAGTGTCTCTGCTACTGCTCGATTACTCTTTCCGTCAGCTAGCAATTGCAGTACTTGACATTCTCTTTTTGTAAGTAAGTGTAACGGCTTTCGATATTCAATTCCTTTATCCGCAATACTGGAAGAATTTTCTTTAGCCAAGCGTCGATATTCTTTTACTAAATTATGTGTAACACGCGGATGTAAGTATGATCCACCCTCGCTTACTACTTTAATTGCATCAATTAAAGCATCTGAATCCATCTCTTTCAATAAGTATCCTTGAGCTCCAGTTTTTAATGCGTGCGTAACATAACTTTCGTCATCATGAATCGATAAAATAATAACCTTTGAATTCGGAAAGTATCTTACTAAATCTGCAGTAGCCTGAACCCCATTAATCTCAGGCATATTAATATCCATAAGTACAACATCTGGCGCGTTTTCTTTTACAAGCTTAGATGCCATAGAACCATCATCACCCTCAGCTACTACTTCAAATGACGGTTCAAAATCTAGTATTCTTTTTACACCTTCTCGAAACAACTTATGATCATCAATTAATACAATTCTTACTTCTTTCTCTGTAATCATTTGGAAAAACTCCCTCCCGATGATAGTAATTCTTTTTATAGTTCCCTACACGAAATGACAGTAAATAATAATTCTATTTCTTCTATCTATTCTTCTATTATATACTTAACTTGGCGAATATGGAACTTTAATTATTATAGATGTTCCTTTTCCTATTGTAGATTTTATATTTAATTCTCCCTCAAGCATCTCTACTCTTTCTCTCATCCCAATAAGACCAAAGGATTTGTCATTTTTTTCATTTTGATCAAAACCTTTTCCTTCATCTTTCACTATCAATGTTAAATCTTCTCTACGAATCTCTAATTTAACTTGAATTAATGCAGCTTCACTATGTTTAATCGCATTTTGAATCGATTCTTGCATCAATCGAAACAGAGCAATTTCATACTTTTGGTTCAATCGTTTTTCTTCGCCAATAACATTAAAGTTTATTGTGATTGAATGATATTCTGAAATACTTTCTACATATTTTCTAATCGTAGGTATAAGTCCTAAATCGTCTAGTGCCATTGGACGAAGGTCGTAAATGATTCTTCTAACTTCATATAATGAAGATCGAACCATTGTACGAACACTACGAATCTCCTCAATTGCTTGCTCATGTGTTCCTTTTTTTATTGTTCTCTCTAGTATTTCTGATCGAAGTAACATATTCGCTAGCATTTGTGCAGGACCATCATGAATCTCTCTTGATAGCTTCCTTCGCTCTTCTTCTTGTGCTTCAATTATCTTCAAGCCAAATTCTTGCTTTTCTTTGGCGTTTTCGATCATTTCATTAACTTGACGAAAATCATCCTGTAAATAATTTAAAATAACAGCAATTTTACCTGCTAAATTTTCAGCTCGGTTGATAGTATGTGATAACCCAATTAACCTTCGTTCAAGTTCATCTCTTTTTTCCCTCAGCGATTTCTCTTCTTGTCTAAGAATAGCAAGCTTCGTTTGCATTAAATGTGTATTTTCATAAACTTCTCGAATTTCATCTTCGGAATATTTTTCAAAATATTTACTGACTTCAGCTAATCGCTTACGAGAAAATCGAACTCTTTCTTCCAGTTGGTCACCATTTTGAATATGGCGTAAAACTTTTTCTTTGGTTAATTTAAGCTCTCGAACTAAATGTTCATGCTCTTTTCTGGCTTCTTCACTTATATTAAAAATTTCATCTTTACTGTTTTCAACTACATCAACCATTTCATTAACCACATAATCCAAAGCTTTATCACTTATTTTTATTGCCATAATACATCCACCAACCTATGTTATAATTATTCGTAACGTCTCTCTGTTTGTAAGGGTCAGATTAAGAATATTTCAAAAGATATTATTTATCCCATCCTTATACTCATAAAGTGATCTATCTACTATAATGTAAGTTTGAGGTGAGAAAATCAAGATGTTAAATACTTATTATACCGTAAAACAACAAGGAATGGATGAAATAACTATTCAAAAATCTCGATTTATTGGATATGTCAAACGTGTGGAAACAGAAGAGGAAGCGCAAGAATTTATTCAAGAAATTAAAAAAAAACATTATAATGCAACACATAACTGTTCGGCATATATGATTGGAGAAAATGATCACATTCAAAAAGCAAATGATGATGGTGAGCCTAGTGGAACAGCTGGAGTCCCGATATTAGAGGTATTAAAGAAAAAGGGCTTAAAAGACACCGCAGTAGTAATAACTCGTTATTTTGGAGGGATAAAATTAGGAGCTGGTGGTCTAATTCGTGCTTATGGAAGTACTACTTCTCAAGCAATCAAAACTACCGGAATTGTAAAACGTCAACTAATGCAAGGTATCTCTGTAAAGGTTGAATATACTTTACTCGGTAAATTAGAGAATGAATTAAGACAGTCTACCGAATTTATATTGGATGATATTCGTTATCTGGAAAATGTGGAGTTTATTGTATTTGTTAAACAAGGAGAAGAATCTCAACTTCTTTCTTGGATTACTGATATAACAAATGACCAAGCAATAATTGAATTACGAGATACAAAATATATGGAGATTGATGTGGAAGATACTGCTTCCTGACTATGAGAAAAGCCTACGAACGTAAATCAAAATACGTTTGTAGGCTTTTTTACTATCTTGCAGTGTGTATATACTTTTTTAAGTTTGGATTCATTGATAACTCTTCAACAAGCTGCTTAATTAACTCTTCAGAAGAGCCTATCTTTTGATTTTCGGTATCATGAATCATTCGTTGAAGAATATTCTGATACTGTTCTTGCTCTTTCATTTAACTCTACCGCCTTTTACTAGAATATAATTTTATATTCCGTTAATCATGTAGTCGGATTTTGTCTTATGATGAAATTTATTGTAGCTAATCGTAATTTTATACAATTTTTTCAAACATGTCTATACTTTTTTTGTAATCTGAAAAATCATAGCAATTACAATTAATGCTAGACTTCCTCCCAATATATCTAAGATTACATCTCCGACATATGGAGTTCGATTTGGAGTAATTCCCTGATGAAGTTCATCAGCAACAGCATATAGAGCAGTAAGAGTAATAGACCAAATATATATTTTACTTCTCTTCCATTGCGTGTTCTTTATAAAAGATATGAAAAATAAACATGTTAATACAAAAAATACGCCGACATGAGCACTCTTTCTTATAAAGAATTCAATAAAACCCTCTATTCCCAATGTTTTTACACTTACAATAGATGAATGATACGTAAATTCAATCCAAGATAAATATGGAGATAAAAATCGTAAGTCTAACCCACTTAATAAAGGTTTTACATCTTGGTTCTCATATGGCGTAGCAGATGAAATAAAAATTACTACCATCCACATAATTGGTAATAGCCAATATAATAATTTTAAGCGCATTACAAATACTTCCTTTTTGTGTGTTCAAAAAAGAGGATGGAAAGGACCGAGAAGATCGAGGCGGCATAGCTTTGAGTACCTGAAAATACGTGAAGAACGGAAAAGCAAGCCAACGAACTTCCACAGGATGTGGTGATTGCTGCGTTGCCCACAGGACATGGGCGATTTTGGCAGAAGGTCCCTCTGAGATGTGTCATTTTCCGGACATTTTGAACAACCCTTTAGATAAACTTCTACAGAAATATTACTCGTATCTAGTATATACAATTTCAATATAATTGCCACATCATATGTACATCGTATCTAAAAATCATTAGCCTGTTAAGATTGTAAAACTTAACATACTAATGATTTTTTTTTTGACGCCATTTATTAAATTCAAGGTATTCTTTAAATTGCTCTTTTGATACCCCAGATTTCATCGCTTCTTGAACTATTTGCATCCATTCTTCATCAAGGTCAACTTCCTCATTATTATCTTCTAAGATTATTTCATTTACACTAACGCCTAACACATTACTGATTTTTTCAATAAATTGAATAGAAGGATTAGATTGAAGGTTACGCTCAATCGAACTTAGATATGATTTAGCGACTCCTGCTCTTTCTGCTAATTCGGAAATGGACATTCTTCTTTCTTGGCGAAGTTGTTTTATTTTCTTGCCGATCAAGCTCATCACCTACTTTCACTGCAAATTATAACATAACTGCAGCGAATAGTTCTATATTGCGTACGTTGTTGATACAAATTATAACTTTTGTCCCGTAATCATTATGAACTGTCTTATTTCTTCAATTGTAAGTCCCAATTCTTTCGCTTGTTTAATTAAACGTACCCACTCTTGATCAACCTTAACAGAATGTAATGTTTTATCCACAATTCAGTCCCCTACCTTACATCCAGATAGTCCAGCCATCTTAGTAAAAACACCTTAGATCTGTGACTTTGCGTCCCTACTTTTCAATAGGTTTGCCTTTTTCTGAGGATTTCGTTTGATTATAAGACTATCATACTATAATATCTTGCTTGTTTGTTTGACTTGTTTTGTCATATAAACACTAGTTTTGCAAGGGAAAATCATATTTATGATAAATGAATTTATTTAGGAATAGACTTGTATTTTTGCCAAATTACTACGAACAATCCAACAGATACAATCAAAAGTCCTAATAGTAATATTGAGAATATGGAAGTAGCCGTGTTTGGGAGCAATTGATTATTGGAATCTCCATTATCGTTATCAACTAAGCCCGAAACTTCAGCCACATCGTTGTCTTTATTTCCTTGAATGGTGTCTCCTTCTGCATAGAAGATAAATGAAAAAGAGCTAGATACACCTTGAAACTCATTACCTAAATGTTCAGGAAAAGTTACTGTGATGTGTAAATCTTCATGATTTTCTGCATCTAAATATCTTGAAGGTATTGAAGAAAACTCAGAAATCTTTCCATCATATAATTTGTTCTGATCAACATCTTCAATTAATAACAAAAGCTCATTAAACAACTTATCATTACCATTATTTTCGACAGACATTTGATATTCAAATTCGCTACTCCCTGAGTTATTAATCGTTAGCGTTCTTGGTGCCCAATCACCAGGTTTCATATTTTCAATATTAAATAGGAAGTCATCAGGTGTTATGGATAATTCAATTTCGTGCGCATTTGAATTATCAGTATCAGCATGAGAATGATAGGGAAATATTAACGATACGGTAATACCAAGACAGACAATAAGCAGTAAAATTTTCTTCATTTCTTCACCTCTACTTATATGTTCATACAATCATGTGGCGATTTGTTTATCTTCTTTATTATCGTGCAATGCTTTCTGATGTCTTTCTAATTCACGTAATCCCTGCCAAATGGTAATCACAGCATACCCCAAAAGCAATACACCTGGTATTAGCAACAGAAAAGCTCCATTTTGCGTTTGTGCGAAGCTTACGAGATATCCTAAATACGGTATTGTAAAACCTGTATATTCAGCGATAACATTTTCTGCAAAAACAGGATTAACATCTGCTGCGTTATTGTTATCTCCTTTTGTTTGGTACATGATGTGTTCTCCATTGTTCAATACTTCTGTAACCCGGTGAGTGACAAGTTTTGAATCCTCTTCCATAAATGTGATGACATCACCTTCTTGAAAACGAGTCGTATCCCCACCAGTTTCTACAGCAATGACAGATCCTGTTTGAATATCCGGCTCCATGGAACCAGATAATACAGTCTTGAACTGATAACCAAATAATTCTGGTTCTCCGCCACTTGCTTTCGTTGTAATAACAATAGTTGCCATCGCAACTAATCCAAAGAAAAGTACAAATGATATTAGATTACTTCCCCATTTTAGTAGCTTTTTTTTTGTTATTCTCATTGATTGCTCTCCTCGCTTTCACCCGTTTTTTCAGCTTCTGATTGTTCTACTTTTTCTTCATCCTCTATATTCGTTTCAGGTACAGTTTCTATATCTTCAATTTCAGCTTGATCATTATTATTTGAATTTTCTTCTAACTTTTGTTCTTCTGTATTATCAACATTACCCTTCGTATTCTTTTCCACATTATTGTTCTCTTTGCTACCGTTCTCTACTTTCTCTTCTTTTTGATTTTCATTCTCAGCTGTATCTTCTTTTTCTTGCTTGTTGGATTTACACTTAATCAAAATCTTTTTACTCCATTCATCATGCTGTTTTCCGTCATTTTTAAATTCAGGATGTTGGAGTACTCGAAATTGATAAGAACCATTTTTAGCAACATCAAATTTTAATGTAGCTTGTTTTCCAGATTTAAGAGGGGCTAATTCTTTTGTACTTATTTTTTCTCCCTTTGCTGGATCACCGTTTTTACTAAAATACACTTCATAAGTAGTTGACTGTTTCATATCTTTTCCAATATTTTTCACTTTCGCCTGGAGAGTTTGCACACCACAACTAGTAATTGGATCAGTTCCTTTTTCAGTGAATACAAGTTCACTTCCATCCCACCAAACTCCCGCTCGCACATACCCATCTTGATTTCTCTCTGAAAAAAACGAGGCTGTTCCAGTTGTAGTAATCATAGATAAACAGGCAATTGCTACGTATAATATGCCAACTAATTTAAGTATAAATATACTTTTCTTCTTTGATTTAAACTTACGAACTCGCTTCATACGCAAGTTAACCCCTCCCCTGATTAGCTATTACTTTGGTTTATTAATTATTAACCGGAATAATTAGTAAATCAAAGTATACTAAACAACAAATATGTATTAGAAACTGATATATAAATCAATTTTAAAATAAGATATTTTGTGTGAGATGCGAATTTCGCTGTTTTGATTTTCATTACAGGCGAACATTTTTTAGGTTTTTTAGCTATTTTGAAAAGAAGAACTCTTTTCAAGTGGATCCTCAACTCGTTATTCTGAGCAGGAGTCGCCGTCTTTCATTACAACCAAAGACAAGTTTTACTATAATTCGAACGTAATTATATATATCACTTAATTAATTAAAAGAAAACTTAGCTATTATGAATTGACTCATATATAGATAAAGAAGCAAAAATAACCTTTTTACCACGGTTAGAGATGAGATCCCGTGTACTAATGCACTGGGAGTCTCATCTTATTTATACACCCTGGTTTATTACTTATCTAAATAAATACCACTTTACTCTGCTTCCTCTTGACTTGCATGGAAGATTAGGTCGAATTTCAATTCATCACCTTGAAACATATTTTGATCGCCACCATTGTCTTTAAACCAGAAATCAAATTGTAGTTGTGTTGTAGATTCAGACACTTGGCCTTCGGTGAGAATCACATCTTTTAATTCACTTATTGGAATATACTCAGATAAAACTTCATCTGAGTCTTTATTAGTTATTTTGACTAAAATATGATCTGCAAAATTAGCTTTATTATTATCTTTATTTTTATCATTAATAGAATAAGAAGAAGTTAGAAGCACATCTCTAAACGTAAGCGATCCTGCATTATGCAGATTAATAAAATATGTTTCCTTATCCCCAGGTTTTATATCTTCTAAGGATATATCGAGTTCACCTGATTTATCTGGTGATTGTAATTCTAAATCCAGTGTTCCTGAGACAAATGAATTTTGAGTGGTTTCCGTATCACTAAAAAAGGCAAACGTCCCACCACCTACAAATCCCATTCCAATCATTCCTGCAGTGACACCAATTAAAAGTTTTTGCTTGTATTGCTTCATTGTCAAACCTCCCTAATCTATAAATTAAAAGAGAAGGGAGGTTAGCCCTCCCCTAGATGTATTAACGTCGTTCCCCTTCAGTTTGTTTTGCATTAAACAACCATTTAAGCTGTAGAGAATCGCCTTGGAATTCATTTTGGTCTTCTCCGTTATCTTCAAAAGTAAATTTGACTACAAAATTGTGTGTCTTGCCAACTTCTAAACCAGGTTTAGTCCAAAATAGTAGTCTTAATTCTTTGATTGCTTCTGGCGACATTGTTTCTAGATCCTTAAGTGTGGTGGAATAAATAACATTATCAAGTTGGTTTGCATTATATAAGAAATCAACTTTTATATGCTCACCAAAATCCCCAGTATTGTTACCATCTGCATCAATTACTTCATATTCTGTATCTAGCAACACTTCTTTTATAGGTAATGAACCATCGTTTTTTAGTTTAAAAGTTTCTATCATGTAATCGCCTGGTTTTAAGTTATCTACATCAACAATTACTTCCGGGTGAACGCTTAAATCTAAGGTACCAGCTGTAAAGTTTGCTGTTGCTTCTGCTGTATCACTAAAATATGCAAACGTTCCTCCACCAATTAGTCCTAAACCTAATATTGCAGTTGCAACACCCATACCTAATTTTTTCTTTAATTTCATGTTCTTTTCCTCCAATTCATCATTTAATTTCGCTGTTTTCTTTTTTCCTTTTACTACGATTGCTATAATTAAAATAAGTCCTTTTTAACGGGTCCATGCTAACATGACCACAGCGATTTGCCCCCTCCCTATGTAATTTTACCTAATTCGTTCGCAATAAGATTTTTTAAGTTCTTTATAAAGAACGATTAACCTAAGTATATTCACTTCCCTTGAATAAGAAAAGGAGTAAATTCTGCCATTTATTCTATATAAAGAACAATTATCTTTTGTTTACTTCTTTTTACTCAATTTTATGTAGTTTATTAAACTTTAAATTCTTTATAAAGAACAACATTCAAACACTAATATTGACTATATTTTGTTTAATTAATATAGCTAATATTAAAATAAATTGACTTTTCCTATAGACGCTCTCTTTTATTTCCGATATAATTTATGCAAGATTTGATATTCTTTTAGGTTTAATATCATACGAAAGTCTTAAATTGTCGAAATATACGATAAAGATAGCGGGGAATAATAGTGGCTTCTAGAACTGAGAGAAAGCACCATAAAAAACGTAAAAAATGGCCGTTTTGGGTTGGAGGAATTTTATTAGTACTTTTGTTATTAATTAGCGGTGGAATCTTCTTAATTTATAATCAAGTTGGTGCAGTTGTCGACACTATGCATAGTCCATTAACACGTGATAGTGATCCTGACAGACAAAAAGAAATTAATCAATTATATAAAGAAAAAGATGCGGTTAATATTCTATTGTTAGGTGTAGATGAAAGAGATGGAGATTTGGGTAGATCAGACACAATGATACTACTCTCCATTAATCCAAATACCGATAAAATGATAATGCTCAGTATACCGCGTGATACTTATGTGAATATTCCAGGAAGAGGAATGGACAAAATTAATCATGCATATCCGTTCGGTATTATAGATGATATCGGTGGACCTGACTTATCTGTGCAAACAGTGGAAGAAACTTTTAATCTATCCATTCATTCCTATATCCGTGTTAATATGGAAGGTTTCCAACAAGGAATTGATGCAGTTGGTGGTGTAACAGTTAATAATGCTCAAGCATTTAGTAGCAGTGGTTATAGCTTCCAAGAAGGGCAAATCACACTTGACGGTCAAGAAGCATTAGAATATATTCGTATGCGAAAGCAGGATAATCGTGGTGATTTAGGAAGAAATGATCGTCAACGCCAAGTAATTCAAGCTGCTATGAATGAAGCAGCAAGCTTCTCTAGCATTACGAAGGCCGGAGAAATCTTAGATATTTTAGGAAATAATGTACAAACAGATCTTGATATGGATAAATTACAAACGCTATTAACCAATTACGCAGGAGCACGTAATAATATCACTACAATGGAAATAGAAGGACATGGTGAAACTATAAACGGCATTTGGTATTATATTGTCAGCGATGAAGAGATTAATCGAATTAATTCTGAAATCACTGGGCATATGCAGCAACAATAACATAAAAGGTCACCTGTTCAGCGAGCAGTGTGACTTTTTCTATTCGTAAGAGAGAGATTCATATACTTACTTTAAAAAAATGCTATACTTAAAAACGAACAGATTTTATGGGGGTCTAATTATGTTTAAGAGATTATTAATGTTTGGGGTAATGGTCATTTTATTAGCAGCATGTTCCGATGATCAAGTTGCTCCAAATGATAGGCTAGAAGATTTTACAAGTAAGATGGAAGAAGAAAATTATGAAGGCTTGTATGATTATTTAACACCTGAAGCTAAAGATACTTATTCAGAGGAGGATTCAACGTTACGTACAAAAAATATATATGCTGATTTAAATGTAACCGATTTATCATTTGAAGTAGAATCATTAAGTGAAGATGCTTTAGACACTGCTTTTGAAGAAAAATCAGCTTCTGTACCTTTTCATGTTTCAATGGAAACACTAGCTGGACCGATTGAATTTGATTATGAAGCAAATTTAAAACTCCTTGGTGAAGAAGACGAGGAAAATTGGTATATCGATTGGAATCCTGGTTTTATTTTTTCTGAATTAGCGGATGGTGGAGATCTGGGTATTTCTTCAACTCCTCCTAAGCGCGGGGAGATATTAGATCGCAACAATATCCCATTAGCAATGAATGGAGAATTATATCAAATTGGGGTTGTTCCTGGTGAACTTGGAGAAAACGCTGAAGCAAACAAAGAGAAAGTAGCTGATTTACTTGGTCTTTCTGTTGAGAGTGTTAATGAAACATTGAATGCCTCCTGGGTAACGGAGGATGTGTTCGTTCCATTGGCAAGTATTATGACAGACAAAAATGAGCTATTCCAAGACTTAATGGCTATTGATGGTGTAACTTATCGAGAAATCACTGGAAGAATTTATCCAGGGGAAGAAGCTAGCGCACATCTAGTTGGGTATATACGAAATGTAAATGCAGAAGATCTTGAAGAATTAGATCCGGGTGAATACAGTGCAAATGATAAGATTGGATCACGCGGCCTGGAAAGTCTTTATGAAGAAAAATTGCGTGGTAAAAAAGGTGCTACTATTTATGTAGAACAAGAAGGACAGGATGATGTTCTAATAGCAGAAAAACCTGTAGAACATGGAGAAAATGTTCAACTCACGATTGATATCAATATACAAGAAAAAATATTTGATCAATTTGATGGTAACCCTGGTAATGCTACAGCAATAAATCCGTCCACTGGAGAGACAATGGCATTAGTAAGTAGCCCATCCTTTGATCCTAATGAAGCGTTATATGGAACTTCTGAAAATTTCTGGGGTGCTTTGGAAGAAAACGAGCTTAATCCTGTATTAAATCGATTTTCTGCGACTTTCGCTCCTGGGTCTGTGATTAAACCCGTAACTGCTGCTATAGGATTAGATAATGGATCCATCGCTTACGGTGAAGGAATGGAGATTAACGGATTGACTTGGAGTAATGGCGAAAACTGGGGTGATTATGAAGTTACTCGTGTATCTACCTCTAACGGTCCTGTAGATATAGATGATGCATTAATTAGATCTGATAATATTTTCTTCGCGATGAAAGCAGTAGAAATGGGTTCAGATGCTTATGTTGATGGGCTTCAATCATTTGGAGTTGGTGAAGAATTTCCTTATGAATATCCCGTTCCTGATTCAACAATATCGTCAAGCGGCGATTTAAATGATGAAGTTTTATTAGCGAACTCAAGTTATGGTCAAGGTGAACTTGAAATGAGTGCTATTCATCTTGCATCTACGTATACAACATTTCTTAATAAAGGTAATATGCTCAAACCTACCTTATTAGTCAATGAAGAAAAAAGTCAGGTATGGAAAGAAAACTTAATAACAGAAGAACAAGCTAATAACATTACAGATTCTCTTCGTAAAGTGGTAACAGAAGGTACCGGTAAAGCTGCCCAAGAAGCTGATTTCCCTATTTCAGGTAAAACAGGCACAGCTGAGCTTAAGCTTACTAGCGAAGATAGCGGTGACGAGAATAGTTGGTTTGTTGGATATCCAACTGAAGAACAAGATATTTTACTATCTATAATGATGGAAGGAACCAAAAACCATGACAGACCACCTGCTGTAGAAGTAGCTACTGATATCTTTATCAAGCTATATGAATAACGATCTAAAAGAACTCCACCAAAACAATGGTGGAGTTCTTTTTACAGTAGACTAGTTAATTTTATAAACATGTCATAATCATGTTGATCTAACGCTTTGTCAATTAATCGTTTAATATTATTTATTTCCAATTCTTTTATAATACGATGGACTTCTTTTTGATGATCGGTTATAGAGGTTGATTCTTCGGTTAAGTAATAGGATTCCGCAATTCCGTGTAACTGCTCTAAAAATTCAGGAATAGATATCAGTTGAGACATAGAAATAGTAATAATATCTTTTCCATTTTGGAAGGCAAAGACAGCATCCGTATTGACGATCCGCTTTGTTTTCCGGTCTATTCTAATCTCATTTGCCTCAACAGGAATGAATTGATACACTTTCTTATTCATCATTACCGAGAAATATTGATACGCCAAGATAATTCGGACAAACTTTTCTTCTGTCTTTACATAGTATGGCTTTAACATTTTAACTGTAACCACCTGTTCCACCTCCCATAGTATCTTATCATCAATCTAAATTTTCAGTTAATTCATTTTACACGACTTTAAGTTGAATTTCAAGGGTATTTCTAACTAACAATTATTTCAGAAGTCGTCAAATCACAATAGAAATTTGACGACTTCTGACTATATTTGAAGTTCAGATTTCTCTTCTTCTGTAAAAACTCTGGATCTAGTTAAAAATCTCTTTCCTTCCGGACCCTCTAAAGAAAACATACCGCCTCTTCCATCTATTACATCTATAATTAACTGTGTATGCTTCCAATACTCATATTGGTCTAAGGAAATATAGAAAGGTATATCACCTAGTAAGTGTCCAAGTAAAATATCCGATTCACCCGTACGCAATTCTCCCTTGGGGTAACACATCGGAGAACTTCCATCACAGCATCCTCCAGATTGATGAAACATTAATGGTCCATGTATATCCATCAGTTTTTTCATTAGCTGTTCGGCTTCTTTCGTCGTAGTTACACGTTCAACCATTATGCACACTCCTTCTAGAATAATCCAGCTGTTCCTTCACCATAACTAATGAGTAAATTTTTTGTTTGTTGGTAATGACCAAGCATCATGAGATGATTTTCGCGACCAATTCCTGATTTTTTATATCCGCCAAAAGCAGCGTGTGCAGGATATTGGTGATAACAATTGGTCCAAACACGTCCAGCTTCAATACCTCTCCCGAATCTGTAAGCAGTATTAATATCCCTTGTCCATATACCTGCACCTAAACCGTATAAAGTGTCGTTAGCAACTTCCATTGCTTCATCTTTATCCTTAAATGTCGTAACAGATAAAACTGGACCAAATATCTCTTCTTGGAAAACACGCATCTGATTATTGCCTTTAAATATAGTGGGTTCCACATAGTAACCTGCAGCTAGTTCACCTTCTAAAGCATTCACATTGCCACCAGTCAGAACTTCTGCTCCTTCTTGTTTTCCAATATCAAGATAAGATTTTATTTTCTCCATTTGTTCCTGAGATGCTTGTGCTCCCATCATCGTATCCGTATCTAATGGATGACCTATCTTTATTTTATTTACTCGTTCGATTGCTTTTTCCATAAATCGCTCATAAATAGATTCATGTACCAAAGCGCGAGATGGACAGGTACATACTTCCCCTTGGTTCAAGGCAAACATCACCAATCCTTCAATTGCCTTATCTACAAATGCATCATCTTTATCCATCACATCTTCAAAGAAAATGTTTGGTGACTTGCCCCCCAATTCTAATGTAACAGGAATTATATTTTCAGAGGCATATTGCATAATTAATCTTCCCGTGGTTGTTTCACCAGTAAATGCGATTTTTGAAATACGACTATTCGATGCCAATGGTTTACCCGCCTCTACACCAAATCCATTGACCACATTTACTACTCCATCTGGAAGTAGATCCCTAATTAAATCAAGCAATACATGAATAGAAGCAGGTGTTTGTTCTGCTGGTTTTAGTACTACACAATTTCCTGCAGCGAGCGCAGGTGCTAACTTCCACGTTGCCATTAAGATAGGAAAGTTCCACGGTATAATCTGACCAACAACTCCTAATGGTTCATGAAAATGGTAAGCTACCGTGTCATCGTCGATTTGACTTAAAGTACCTTCTTGCGCTCTTATAACACCCGCAAAGTATCTAAAATGATCAACAGCTAAGGGAATATCTGCAGCAAGTGTTTCACGTACCGCTTTCCCATTATCCCAGGTTTCGGCAACTGCAAGCTTCTCTAAATTATCTTCTATTCTGTCTGCAATCTTATTTAGTATTACAGCTCTTTCTGCAACCGATGTTTTCCCCCAAGAGTCTTTAGCCGCATGAGCTGCATTCACTGCAGCATCTACATCTTCTTTTGTTGAGCGTGCTATTTCACAGAACACTTCACCAGTTACAGGACTAACATTTTCGAAGTAATTACCGTTTATTGGAGGTTGATACTTACCACCAATAAAGTTATCATACCTTTTTTCAAAATTTACGATTGCATCTTGTGTATTTGGATTTGCATACCTCAAAATAGTTTCCTCCTTTTAATGTAAGCGATTACATTTATTGTGTGATTATCTTTGTTGTTTTACTAAGAAAAGTATATCAGATATCCACACACTTTTCCAATAATTCAATATATTATCAATAAATACATCTCCAGAACGTAAAAAAGACCCTTCTCCTTCCAAGGAGGGGGTCCTTACTAATAAAATTATAAAGATGTGTGTACTTAATAGAGATACTACTTTTTCATTTCAGGAATTACACGAACTTCTTTTTCCATTGATGAATTACATAGCGGACATGTCGGTTCTTCTTCAAAACTAAACGACTCTCTCATCCAACCTTGACAATCCCCACTCATACATGACCACACATTCGTTTCAACCTCTTGCACCGGTTCTTTCGGTCCTCTTGAAAAAGACATTAAAGCATCTCCTTTCTTCTCCATCTTCTATTATACGCTTTATTTTGCATAAAGGTAAGGGCATTAATGAGAAGAAAATTTAATTACTAAAAACTATAACAATGCAGATAGTAGAAGGTCTTTATTATAGTCTATGTAACAATGGAAATAATATACATAACTAGATACAATTATCATTATGATAACCCCAACTAACCCTATCATTTTCTATATTTTTTTATTTCTTAAAAGAAAATTTAGCAATTATGAAATTTACTCACTTATTATTAATATATGAATAAAGGAATCCGGCTCTAACAATGAGACGAAATTCCTTTTCATTTACTTATTAATTTTTTTAATTACATCTTTTATTCCAGTTCATCTTTTCCTATAACGCATATTTTTCGATCGCTTTTCCTACACCATCTTCTTCATTCGTATCTGTTGTATAGTTAGCAACTTTCTTTATAGCTACCTGGGCATTTCCCATAGCTACTCCAACACCTGATTCTTGAATCATCTTAATATCATTTAAGCTATCGCCAACTGCCATCACATTATCCATCGTAATTCCTATCTTCTCACATAAGAATTTTAATGCTTGTGCTTTACTAACACCTTTTGGATTTATCTCTATATTTGTAGGTAATGAATTGGTTAATTCCAATTCTTCATTATAGGATAATTCTTTTATCATTTGATCCAATTTATTCTTATCTTCAGAAGCACATCCGAATTTTAACCATTGGTGGTCATACAAGTTATCTGGAGCATGCCCTCTAAAAACTTTTTCAGTCGAAATCATCCAACAATGCATATTTTTTTCTCTAGCAAGCAAATACATTTTTTCAACTGTTTCCGTTTTAAGTAAATGTTCTTGTAATAATTCTTTTTCTACAGTCCAAATCTGTCCCCCATTTGCAGTAATAAGGTAAGAAGTCAATCCTAATTCTTCTGCAAATGGAAAACACGTATCCCAACTTCTTCCCGTACTTAATATTACATCGATTCCTTGCTCCATTGCATTCTGAATTGCTTTTTTATTTCGTTCAGAGACTTCATGTTCCGGGGTTAATAATGTTCCATCCATATCTAATGCAATTAGTTTCACTCGTTGTTTATCTGACATTCATACAAACTCCTTTATGCTTCAACTTCATCTATATTCTATAGTATACGGTAATTGTTATATGGAATTCCAATACAATACTTTACTTTAATCTAGTTTATGCTTGCGTATTCTTATGAAAAAATAAATAATATGAATGAGTATGCCGATCATTAATCCTTTAATTAGCCATGGTGTCTCAGATACAATTTGTTCATGTTGCGCGTCATTTATAGTTTGCCATACAGTTGAACTCATAAACAGAACTAAAAATAAACCTAATGTAGCTAACATTAATCTTCCTTCTTTATAAACAGGTTCTGCATTTTCCTCTGTTACTTTTACTGGATAGTTACTCATGTATGGTATCTTACACATAAAAGAAAAAACGAAAGAAAAGATAGTAGTGATTATTGGAAATATCCATTCCTCCTTTTGACATTGTTCTTGTAATTTCTCCGTTAAAATTATAATGTGCAGGAATCTGATCTGGTAGAGAACTATATTGTAAAGTAACAAAAAGATATAGTAGTCCTAGAAACGTATAAGTGATGATATGTATTCCTCTTTCTAATCGTGTTGCAGGTACTTCTATAATAGGATTTGTTTTCATTTAATTCTCTCCTATATCCTAGTATAGTTTACTTCTTAATCCAGTTTATGTCTCCTCATACGGATAATGAAATAAAAAAGGTGGATAAAAATAGAAATTAGAAGTATGTTTATCCACAGATTAGACATTTGATTACCTGGATTCAAAGCATCATAAATTATATTTATCTCCAATACAAAAAACAAAATAACGATGAGCACATTCATAGTACACACCATTAATCTTCCTTCTTTGTACACCCCTTCTGCATTTTTTTCTGTAACCTTAAGTGGATAATTAAACATATAAGGTACTTTACATATGAAAGAAATAGGAATAATTATTAGAGCTGAAATTACTGGTAGGAGCCATATTAATACTTTTGAATCCATTCGTGTAATCTCCCCGCTAGAATTATAATGAGCAGGTATTTCTCCAGGTAGTCTAGAATATTGTGTTCCAATATAAATAAACATCACCAAAAGTCCAAGGTAGGTTATGATATGCATAATAACTTCAAATTTCGTAGGAGGAATTTTAATAATTGGATTAGTTTGCATAATCTAAACATCCAATACATATTTCTACAGCACGCTGAAGATCCTTTTGCGCAAAACTCGGGACAGCATTTGTTAGTGCTAGCTTATGAGATGCAGGTATGTGAATAAATCCTGAAGGAATATCTAGCTTTTTTTGCTGAATTTCATGTAATGCACGATACATCACATGATTACATACATAAGCTCCTGCGGTATTAGATATTTTTGCAGGTATACCGTTATTTTCTAGTTCTTTCACCATCGTTTTAATCGGTAACGTACTAAAATAACCATCTGGCCCATCATCTATGATCTTTTCTCCATCGGGTTTATACCCTTGATTATCTTTAGGACCTTCATTACAATTAATTGCTATTCTCTCTGGAGTTATTCGATTACGTCCAGCAGCTAATCCTAATGATATTATTGCACTGGGTTGTACTTTATGTATATTCTCCACCAAATGTTCTCCAGCTAAATGAAAATCTACAGGGATTACTTCGCCTATAATTTCCCACCCATTTAAATTTTCTTGATGTAAAGCTTGAACAATATCTTCGGTTGGATTAATTAGATTATCTAAAAAAGGTTCAAATCCAGTTAACAATACTTTTTTCATGACATCGTCCCTTCCCCACTTTCTATTATTCTATCAAAATAATGGATTAATTTCGACAATTTAAAGTATAATTATGACGGTAATTTGAACTTATCTAGGATGTAAACGCAACCAATTTTTGTTGTGTGTTTTTTTATATGCATGTATAATTTGAATAAGTCTGAAAAAAGGGGGAGTTTTTATGTTACAGCTGACGTGGCATTGGATGTGGGAGAAACACGATCAAGTAAAAGATCTTTTTCGTTTATTTGTTAAACCAAGCGAAGTTATCGAGAAGAATAAAAAAAATGGGACTACTCCATCATCCACAACGAATAATAATAACGGGGATGATGGGGGAAATAAACGTCAATATAACAAGGCACAATTAATCGGATTATTTCTTGGACCGATTTCATTTATATTAACGCTATTATTCTTTTCGCCAGAAGGGCTAAGCAGTGAAGGGCAAGCAGTACTTGCAAGTACCATATGGATAGCAATTTGGTGGATGACAGAAGCTATTCCAATTCCTGCAACCGCATTGTTACCAATAATCCTTTTTCCACTCACAAATGGATTAGACATTGGTGCAACAACATCTGCATATGGAAGCGATACAATTTTCTTATTCATGGGAGGATTTGTCATTGCACTTGCAATGGAACGTTGGAATTTACATAGAAGAATCGCCATTAGTATTATATCCGTTATTGGAACGAATACAGATCGAATTATTTTAGGATTCATGGTAGCTACAGGATTTTTATCGATGTTTATTTCCAATACAGCTACTGCCATGATGATGGTACCTATCGGATTAGCAATAATTTATCAGGTTTCTGATACATTAAAGGAACAAGGTGGATTTGATACAAGTCCAGAGAACTTTTCATTTGGTAAATCTCTCATGTTAGGTATTGCGTATTCAGCTTCGATCGGTGGAATGGCTACATTAATTGGTACTCCACCAAATGTTATTTTTGCAGGTACAATTAATACGATGTATGGTATAGAGATTTCTTTTGCATCTTGGATGATGTTCGGTGTGCCTTTTGCATGGATATTTATATTTCTGACATGGTTCTACCTATCAAAAATAGCTTTCAAAATGGAAGTTACTCAAATTCCTGGTGGCGCAAAGATAATCAAAGAAGAAAAGAAAAAGCTTGGAAATGCTTCATATGAAGAAAAAGCCGTATTTGTCGTATTTATCTTAGCTGCTATAGCATGGATTTCTCGTGAATTTTTATTAGGTCCTTATGTGAGCGAGAATATTAATGACGCAATTATCGCAGTCACGGCAGCTTTAGTTCTATTCTTAATACCTGCCAAGAATAAAAAAGGTGATTTTCTTATGAATTGGGAAAGCGCTATAAAACTACCATGGGGGATCCTCTTACTATTTGGCGGGGGTTTAGCTATTGCTGCAGGCTTTACAGCTTCGGGACTATCTGATTGGATTGGTGAACAACTTGCTGGCTTAGAAAATGTCGCTCCAATTATTATTATTCTATCTATTGCAGCGCTTGTAGTCTTCTTAACTGAAATTACGTCTAATACAGCAACAGCTACAATGATGTTTCCAATTATGGCAGCGCTAGCAGTCGCAGTTGGGGTTCATCCGTTTATTCTTATGATTGCTGCAGCTCTAGCAGCATCTTGTGCATTTATGTTGCCAGTTGCCACACCACCAAATGCAGTTGTATTTGGATCTGGGTATTTACGAATACCAGATATGGCAAAAGCTGGTTTCGCACTTAATATTCTTGGAATTATACTCGTAACTTTAACCGTATATTTCCTTGTACCAATGGCTCTAGGAATAGATATAAATGAAATTCCTGCCTATATAGAATAATACATATAAAAGGTGGTCGAGAAACATTTTCGATCATCTTTTATATAGCAGTTTCTTTATTTTCGCGCTTTTTATCAACCCGAAATTGCACATATCGCTTCAACAGAATGTAAATAAGAGGTAACATTAATGCTACCGTAAAAATGCCGTTCCATCCAAACATATTCCATAAAGGTCCTGCAGAACTTCCTAATGTTACGCCAATATAATAAGACACTAGATATAAACTAGATGCACTTCCTTTATGATGCGTGGCTCTCTCTGTAACAGAAGCTGCAGTTAAAGAATGTGTAGTGAAGAAACCTAAACAAATGATACATAGTCCTATTACAATAACTGGCACTGATGTACTCAAAGTAAGTGCAGTTCCAAGACATAATACTACAATCCCTCCTATTTGAACATTCGGTAACCCAAGTCTACTAGCTAACCATCCTGCCATTGGTGCACCGATAATTCCTAAACCATATGCGTAGAATGTGTTAGAAATCCCTTGTAGTGACATTGAGAAAGTATCTGACTCAAGATGGAAAGGTAAAAATGTCCAAATGGAAGTAAAAGCATACTGCAATACAACACCTAGTCCAAAGACGACAATCATGGATGGATCCTTTAAATGATATAACATTCCCTGTAAATCTTTACCTATACTGACTTTACTAGGATGAAAAAATTTTGATTTCGGTAATAATAGAGTCATAAGTATAAAAATAAAAATACCTAATGCGGCTAATACATAAAATCCTATTTCCCATGAGAACTCAGCAGCTAGTGAACCTGTTAATACTCTTCCAACCATACCTCCTAGTGCGTTACTAGATATATAGAGAGCAGTCGCTATACTAGCACTTCGCCGATCTATTTCTTCACTAATATAAGCAAGTGCTGCAGCTGGTAAACCAGCAAGCAGAAATCCTTGCACAAAACGAAGCGTAATAATTAATATAAAATAATCAACCATAGGTATTAATAAGAATGGAATAGCAGCACCTATTAAGGATAATTTAATAAATACGGTTCTACCAATTCGATCGGAAATAAAACCAAAAATAATTAATCCAATAATCAGACCAACGATATTCATAGATATAGTTAATGTTGATTGAGACACGGATATCTGAAATTCCTGTACAAAGACACTCGATAAAGGTTGTACGGCATAGAGACTAGCAAAAATAAAAAAGGAACCTAGTGCTAAAGCAAATGATATTCTCCAAAAAAAAGCGTCCTTCACTCCATATTTATTGTCTTTCTTCATATGTATGACCTTCTTTGTATAAAAATTCTGTTACTTCCAATAATTACTATAACACATTAAGTGAGACACATTCAGAGGATTTTTCCTTATTTCCCTACAAAATGTACATCATTATTTATGTGGAATTTATCCCTACCTATCCTCTTTCTCTTAACCTTAATGGCTTGAACTGTTCAATCTCTGCTGATTTACATGCTCGATACGTATTCTAAGAAGGATTCTCTTCTACACATATGGACAATATAATCGAGTAATTTACATATTTCCTGGGAAATAAAAAAGCTTCTAGCGGATTTTTGAATCCTTCTAGAAGCTATATATGTTAAAAATCAATTAAATTTCTTCTTCCAATACTTCTATTAGTTCATTAGTTTCTTCAAAGTTAATAATTTGTTCTAATTGAAGAATTAATAATAAACGTTTATCAACTTTTGCTACTCCTTTTAAGAAGGTATCGCGAACTTTTCCAACTAACTTTGGAGGTTCTTCTATCATTTCTTCCTCAATATCGATTACTTCTGTAGCAGCATCCACTACCATTCCAATTTGCATCTCATTTACATGTACGACTAGTATTCTTGTATTATCTGTCTCTTCTAACTGATTTAGTAGTAATCTTTCTCTTAAATCAATAACAGGAGTAGTTTCTCCTCGTAGTTTAGTCACGCCTTTTATAAACTCGGATGTACGTGGAACTTCAGTTATTGTCTGCATTCTTTCAATTGATATAATTTGTTGAACATTTACTGCAAATATTTGCTCTTGTAGTTTGAACAGTATATATTTCTTAGACTCTACCATCTTGTTTCCTCCTTACTTGACTAATGCATTGGGATCAATAATTAACGCTACTTCACCATCCCCTAGTATTGTTGCTCCTGAAATGGCAAAAACTTCGCCTAGGTAATTTCCTAATGATTTTAACACGACTTCTTTTTGTCCAATGAAAGCGTCAACGATAAGTCCCGTCAGTTTTTCCCCTTTTTTCACAACAACAATTGCATAATTTTGTTGATCTGGTTTCTTTTCCATTGCCGGAACATTGAATATAGAAGCTAACGATACAATTGGAATGACTTTACCTCTAAAATCCATTACTTCTTTTCCGTGTGCAAGCATTATTTTATTCTTCGGTAAAACAACTGTTTCTATGATGGAAGAAAGTGGTACAGCATATGTTTCTTTTTGAACAGAAACAAGTAAAGTAGCAATTATTGATAATGTTAAAGGTAGCTGAATGGAAAATATACTGCCTTGCCCCGCGTTCGTTTCAATGGAGACTTGACCCCCTAGAGATTCAATTTTACTTTTTACGACATCAAGTCCTACTCCGCGTCCTGAGATATCCGATACCTTATCGGCTGTACTAAATCCAGATGACATTATAAATGCAGCTATTTGGTCATCGGTTAATAATTCTGCTTCTTGTTCTGTTATTAATCCATTTTCAATCGCTTTAGACTGCACCTTATCTCGATTTATACCTGCTCCGTCATCCTCTATTTCTATAAAAACATGGTTTCCGCTATGGAAAGCACGTAGAACGAGTTTACCTTCTTCCGGTTTACCATGTTTTCTACGTTCTTCTGGTATCTCAATACCATGATCGACTGAATTGCGTATCAGATGCACTAAAGGATCGCCGATTTCATCAATAACAGTACGGTCTAATTCAGTATCTGCACCGATTATTTCTAATGAAATTTGTTTATTTAGATCTTTGGATAACCCTCTAATCATACGTGGAAAACGATTGAATACTTGTTCAATCGGAACCATGCGCATAGCCAAAATAAGAGATTGCATGTCTGACGAAACTCTACTCATATGTTCGACAGTTTCCTTTAAATCTATATCATCTATTGTTTCTGATATTACTTCTAATCGGCTGCGATCTATTACCACTTCTTCAAATAAATTTAATAAATCATCGATTTTTTCTAAATTAACACGAATTGTTCGAGAAGAGGATGTTCTTTTTTCTGATTTGTTTTTTGAATTCTCTTCTTTCTTCACAACTGCAGGTTGAATATCTACTGCTTCATTGTCTTTTTTAATACTTTCTTTTTCACTCTCGACTGAACCCAATGTTTTAGAAAGAAGTTGTATATTTGCTTCTTTCACTTCAGATACCTTTTCAATAATTTCTTTAATGGTATTTGATGAATCACCTGTTAGCAATGTTAATTGAAATGATTGTCCGAAGTTTCCGTCTTCAATTTCTTCAACTGTTGGTGTAGTTTGAATAATCTCTCCATGACTTTCTAAAGCTTCAAACACCATATAGGCTCTCGCACCTTTAAGAATACATTCATCACTTAATTCTATTGATATTTGATATGGTTCAAATCCTTGTTCTTTCGCTTGTTTTAAAATGGTTAATTGAAATTCATCTAAATCCAATTTTTCTACATCTACTGTATTTACTTGTTGGTCAGGTATAATTATCGTTTCCGTTGTCGCTGCAACCTCACCTTTTTCGATTTGTTCTAATCGTGATAAAAGGGTAGTAACATCTTTTTTTCCATCATTACCTTCACTAATAGACTGAACCATTTCTTCCAAATACTCTATTCCTACGATAATGCTATCTATGATTTCAGAATTGACAGTTAACTGATGATTACGGATTAAATCTAATACATTTTCCATCTTATGGGTTAAGGAAGCGATATCCTCAAATCCCATTGTAGCTGACATTCCTTTTAACGTATGGGCAGATCGAAATATTTCATTGACGATACTAATATCTTCGGGTTCTTTTTCTAACTGTAAGATATTATCATTAATTATTTGAAGGTGTTCTCTGCTTTCATCTAAAAACATATCTAAGTATTGCTCTGTCTCCATAGGTCATGTATCCTTTCCTCTTTTTCATTCTATTCTTTTTATATGAATCAATTTCATAATAAGATTTTTATGTGAAATCCGAATGTCATGCTGTTTTGATTTTCATTAGACGGATGCTTTTCCGCAGGTTCCGGTTTTTAGCTAACTTGAAAAGAAGAACACTTTTCAAGTTGATATTCAGCTAGCTATTCTGAGTAGGAGTCGCCGTCTTTCATTACAATCAAAGCCAAGTTATTCTTATACTTCGAACATTATCATACAACTATTACTAAAATATTCGTTTTTGAATGAAACTTAGCAATTAAGAAATTGAATTGCCTCATATAATTATGTATGGAATTTATTAGAACTATTTCCCTAGTATTTATATCGGCACTTCCCTGTATATATAAAGTGTAATTAGTAGATAAAGTAACAGATTTAATAATGAAAAAGAGGTCGGACAGAAGTTTTATTGAAGGAACAGTACTTAAGGCTTAAGGGTATACGTTAGTACATTGTTCATCTTCTTTAAATAAACTTTGTGTTATGTCCAAACCTCTTTAATATCATTATTATTCTGGTACTTGAATATCATAATTTGGTAATATTAATACTTCCACACGTCTGTTTATTGCTCTGTTTTCAGGACTCGTATTCGGTACAATTGGATGAAATTCTCCGTATCCTTTTGCACTAAACAAAGTAGGATCTAACTCTTTATTCTCTAAGATTAACGTCATAAAATTAATTGCTCGCGAAACACTTAATTCCCAATTCGAATTATATTCTTCTGTTTCAATCGGGACATCATCTGCATGTCCACTAATCACTACTTGATGCGGCGGCTCTGTATATAATAAGGCGGAAACATCGTTTGCTATTTCTTTGCTAGTTTCTTTTACTTCTGCACTTCCTGAATCAAAAAATACTTCATTAACCAAAGTTATCATTAATCCTTCATCCGTTAATTCCGTACCCAATTGTTCTGTCAGTTCATGGTCTTTTATATAATGATTAATTTGTGTCTGTAATGCTTGTAAATCTCTTAATTCACTTTCGCTTTGGTCTACTTCTTCATCCTGTTCTTCTATATCCTCGTCTTCATCTTCTTCGGTGCCTTCTTCAACTGGAGGTGGTACGGGCATTTCTTGATGGTCAAGGACTCCAGATCCTGCATTAGAAAATTCACTTCGAAATACGCTTGCGAGTTGCTCATATTTTTGTATATTAATATCACTCATGGCAAACAATACGATAAACAAAGCAACTAATAGAGTAAGTAGGTCTGCATAAGGAAGCAACCAAGATTCATCCATATGTGATTGGCTTTTCTTCTTCCGTCTCCTACTCATCCGAATTCCCCTCTTTTAACGAAGCTACATCTTTTGATGTAAGTAAAGAACCAAGTTTTTCCTGAACGATTAAACGGGAATCCCCAGTAGTAATTGATAAAATTCCTTCAACAATAATTTCTTTTTGTAAAACTTCTCTTTTCGATTTTTCACGTAATTTATTTGCAAATGGATGCCATAGAACATAACCAGTAAATATCCCTAATAAGGTCGCAATAAATGCAGCTGATATGGCAGCACCTAGTGCATCAATATCCGACATGTCCCCCAAAGCAGCTATCAATCCAATAACCGCTCCTAGAACTCCTAGCGTTGGAGCATATGTACCTGCCTGAGTAAAGATAGCTGCCCCTTCTTCATGCCGCTGTTCCATTGCCTCTATCTTTTCAAGCATAATATCTTTTATAAAATCTGGAGATTGTCCATCAATAGCAAGTTGTAAACCTGATGATAAAAAGGGATCATCGACTTCATTAACTTGCTGCTCTAGTGACAAGATTCCTTCTTTTCTTGTTTGATCCGCCCACTCACTAAACATTTCAATTATTTCTTTGGTGTTTGCTTGTTTAGGTTCTGTAAATATAATCTTAAAAAGTGCAGGTATCTTCTTTAAAGTACTTCCAGGAAATGCTATCGTAACTGCTGCCGCAGTCCCTAATAAAATAATTAAAATTGCTGCTGGGTTAATAAGAGCTTCCAGTCCCACCCCTTTTAATACCATTCCAACTCCAACGGCAATGAGGCCTAATATTAATCCAATAATTGATGTCTTATCCATTGATATCCTCCTATTAACAAAAGTTACTAATCTTTTTATCGGTAATTTTTATAACTTTTGTAGAAGTAGAGTTGTAATTTTTTGCAATAAGATAAATTGTCTCTAGATATTTCCATAGTGTATAAGATATACTCATAACTTTTTTTAAAACATGTATTATTTTTGAAATTTTTTTGTTATAAAAAAACAAGACTAATATCCTGGTTCCTATGATTGAAATCAAGAAAAACTGCTGTTATTATTCCATTTATTTCTATAATGTAATACAATTTTTCTCCATAGCATTAACGTTTTACAGTTATTATTACCTAGATTATTTACTATTAGTTGATTTCCTATATAAAACAAGACCTAAATACCTATTATTACTCTAGGTAATATGAAATTAGAAAAAATTGTAAATTTTCAATATAATATACAAAATTAACCATTTCTTGGTTGTGAACAAATCATTTATTTTGCCTTTATTACATTATAGAAGGGAGGAGAATAAGGATGAGTAATCAAGGCGTATCACCTGAAGAAATTCGTCAATTTCATTGTGCACAGAATTTTGTCAAAGATAATGAGCTAATCTTTCGTAATGCTTTGCTTCAGTCATTTATGCAATCACAGGAACATTGGGCGTTATTAGAAGAATCTCTACGTTGTCCGAGCTCTGATGCCACAAGGATCTTAGATAAAAAGTTTAAAGAACACTTCTCAGAAATATCACTAATTAGTCTTTTATCAAATGAAATTCGCAGGTTTGCTATCCGCTATGATCAACGATATCGTCGTAATACCAAGAGGCAGATGCTCATTCTCGACCGACCACGATATCACGACTCCCAAGTAACCACATGGATGGAATTAATTCCATCTAAGAAATCCTTGGAACAAGAAGCTTTTCAAACGGAAGAACGTTTAGAAAATAGAGTTGAAAATCCTATTATTCATAAGGCTATCAACGAATTAACAGCAAGACAGAAATTCATTCTCGAAGCAGCGTATATTCATGAGTGTACGGACACTGAAATCGCTCAAATAGATGGAGTCTCACAACAAACGATTAGCAAAACAAGGAAAAAGGCATTGCAAAACATTTACTCGTTTTTGCAAAGGGAGGGAGAATGATGAGCGATATTTCAATCATGACCTATCTTACATCCTTGTTAGAAAATGTTGGATTCCCTGTTATGGTTACCTTATTCTTATTAATTCGTTATGAAGTTCGAATAAAGCAGCTCGAAGATCACTCAAAAAATCTATCCGATCTTATTAAAGATTTAAGGAGGGATATGACATGACTAGACTCATTGAGTTAACCAAACGTGTTCAACTGGAAAATGACCTAGAGTCTCTAGAAACCATCCTTCATTTATTCGAACCAAAAATGAAACAATCACTTCTACAAACCAATTACCAAGAACGCGAAGATTTATTACAAGAATTACAAATTAAGACGATTGATATAATACAAAATTATGATTGGACAAAAGGCTATACCTTTTGGGAATATACTGAAAAACTCCAATCGGAATTCTATTCAACGTACCAAGAAGCTAACTAGTTTGATTTCCAACACCATCTAAAAATGATGGGGTTGGGTTACATAGAATTATCCACTAATCATCTAAAATATCTTCATCTTAATGTATCCTCCTACTAACAAATTCCTTTCTCTATCTATTTGCTATTCTTCTTTATTAGAATTATAGTATGTAATATGTATAAGTTGTAATGTAGCAGTTTTAAAGGAGAGAAAATAAATTGAAAACGGTAACTTCTTTTTTCGATAGAATGGTTCAACGGTATCTGCCCGATGCCTTTTTATTTGCCATTATATTAACAATTGCTGTATTTTTTATTGGGTTATTATTTACTGGTAACGGGCCAATTGAAATGGTTCAATTCTGGGGAAACGGCTTTTGGGGATTATTAGAATTTGCAATGCAGATGTCACTTGTCGTAATTACGGGATACATTTTAGCAAGTACTAATGTTGTCAAAAAATACTTATCTAAGCTAAGTAAAATAGCAAAAACACCAGCTCAGGCAATTATTTTAGTTACTTTTGTTGCATTAATTGCTTGTTTTATCAATTATGGATTTGGACTAGTAGTAGGTGCTTTATTTGCCACTCACGTAGCAAGGCAAGTTCCAACAGCAGATTATCGCTTACTAATTGCTAGTGCTTATAGTGGTTTTTTGATCTGGCATGGTGGGTTTTCCGGTTCTGTACCATTAACTATTGCCACATCAGGTCATTTCCTAGAAGGACAAGTAGGTATCATTCCCATCACGGAAACATTATTTAGTCCTTATAATTTGTTTATTGTTATCACTTTATTAGTGGCACTACCTTTATTTAATCGTTATCTTTTAAGTGGGGTTTCAGCTAATAAAACGTATTTTGCTGAAAAAGTTCAACAAATAGAGGAAGAACCATATACACACACTAATATTCAACCAACTACACCTGCTGAAAAATTAGAAAATAGTTCAATTGTTTCAATGATAATTGGTTTTTTAGGCTTAAGTTTTATCGTCTATTATTTTGTAACAAACGGATTTAATTTAAATATTAATATCGTTAATTTCATCTTTCTGTTTCTAGGTATTATCCTGCATAAGACGCCGAGGCAGTTTCTCGATAATGTCAGTCAAGGCGTTAAAAATGCTGGAGCGATTATTATTCAATTTCCGTTTTATGCAGGAATTATGGGAATGATGGTTGATTCGGGAATTTCAGAGGTATTGTCTATGTGGTTTGTGAATATTTCTACTGAATATACACTTCCATTTTTATCTTTTATTAGCGCGGGTATCGTTAATTTCTTCATTCCATCTGGTGGTGGACAGTGGGCAATACAAGGTCCAATTATGATTGAAGCTGCACTTGAAATTGGCGCAGACACATCAAAAACAGCAATGGGTATTGCATGGGGAGATGCATGGACAAATATGATACAGCCTTTTTGGGCACTTCCGGCACTTGCGATTGCAGGATTAAAAGTTCGAGATATTATGGGCTTTTGTGTAATGATTTTAATATTTAGCTTTATTCCCATATCAATTGGACTGTTATTCTTCTAAATTTTGCTAATAAAAAAAGGCTTTCTTCATTGAAGAAGGCCTATATAAATATAGACTTACCCAACATGTCGAGCATTTATAGTATCCTTCGCCTTATCTATTACTGAGAAAAATCGGTCATTCAATTGATTAGCATTTTTTTCTAAATCATCTATATTTGATTCCATATTTTCTATTTTTGATTCTAATTCCTTCACCAATTCATCCATTTGATAGCTATTTTCCTGAATGTTCTCGACTTCATTTAAAAGTTCTGTAATATTCATTAGTAATCGATCTATCATTTCGGGTGTCATCGATTCCCTCCTTTATTGTTTCATCATACTTGTGAGCATATTTACAAGCAAGTGCATATTGTATGAATTTAAAATAAAAGTCAGGACTATATATGCAGGCATTCCTCATCAATGATGGATTAGTTGGATATTTTTTACAGATAGACTAAGACATATTGGGGATATGACAGAAAATATGGGAGACTCTCTATGGAGGTGCTTCCCTTTCCCCGCCCATAGTATGACTCAGCCTATTATAATTATCTTTTTTCTTTTTCGTCGTGTATTAACTTACCAGCTAATGCATATAGAACAGCATAGGTAACAAAATGAGATGAGTTATCGTTAGCATCTTGTTGTGGATAGACTTCTACATAATCCATTCCATTTATTCCCATCTGTGAAAATTCCAAAATAAGTTCCAACAACTCATATGATGTTAATCCATTACCATCTACTGGACCACCAGGGTTGAATGCAAAATCCAAGACATCACTACAAATACTTAAATAAACAGCATCGGTACCTTCACTTGCAATATCATACGCTTTTTTAGCTAGCTCATGAAGTTGATTGTTTGCTTGTTTAATTTCACGAACGGAAATGGTAGTTGCTCCTACTTCATTTGCATATGTTCCTGTTTCTGGTTTATTTCGTGGACCATGAATCCCCATATGGACAATACTCTTATTACGTACGCTTTCACTTTCATAAATACGATGAAAAGGTGTACTTCTTGCATAAAGATCACCATTATAATCAGGATGATTATCATAATGTGCATCTAGATGAATAATCCCCACCTTTCCTTCTACTTCATTACTTAATGCTTGTACTATTGGATAAGTAATGCCATGATCTCCACCAAATGCAATTGGAAATTTCCCAGTCTCCCAAACATTACTGGCAAAGTTTTCTATTCTTCGCATTGTTTCTGGAGAATCTGCAGGCACTACATCTACATCCCCTAAATCTCCAAAAGAGTAATGCTTTAATACATCGATATCATTTAATTCTGGTAAATAACCAGAGTATCGTTCTGAATTTAATCTAATTGCTTTTGGACCAAGTTCGCAACCGGTGTAATCTCCCCATGTGACGGCACCTTCCCACGGAACACCGTAAATGAGAACATCCTTATTCTTATAGGAGTTGTCCTGTAAAGATACTTTCTCACCATCTAAAAAGCATGGGGTATTTCCATAAATATAGTTTTTAGCCACTTCTATTCTCCTCCAATAACAATAACGTGTCCTAATACGTATTCCTTTAATACAAGAAAAACAAACCTTTTATATTAATTCAGTAGCTGTATTACTGCTCAGCCCTAGTTAGTTGAAGTCGTTCCTGCTAAAAAGCGGCCGTATGCAATGGAAATCGAACAGAGTAAAATAACTTTTGTTACAAAGTAGCTTAATAAGAAATTAGATTCTATTATTTTAATATTACCCTTTAATTGCTCCTTCCGTCATACCTTTAGCAATCCTTCTTTGAAAAATTGCGTATAAAATAATTACTGGAATTATGGCGATAACAAGACTTGCAAATAATGTACCCCATGCATTTGTATACTGTGCCTCATTACTTATAAAATCAATTGCCAATGCAAGCGTGTAATTTTCACTAGAATTCAAGAAAATTAACGCCATAAAATATTCATTCCAAAATTGAATAGCATTCATTATTGTTACTGTTATAATTCCTGACATACTTAATGGTGTAACTATTTTCCATAACACACCATATGGAGACATTCCATCAATAGAAGCAGCTTCTTCTAATGATTTTGGAATGGTGCTCATAAAGCTTGTCAATACAAATATAGTAAATGGAAGCTGGCTTACACTGTAAACAATTGCTAATCCAAAAACATTATCAAGCAGTCCAATATTCGACAATAGAAAAAATAATGGAATCCAACCTAATACCATCGGAATCATCATCGCTGATACATAAAGTGTAAATAAAAGCTTGCTTCCTTTAAAATTAATACGTTCTATCGCATAGGCTGTTGGTATTGCCATTAATAGAGTTAACATTGTTCCGACTAAGGTAACAATAAGACTATTCCATACGCTAGTATCGATATTGTAATTTGACCAGGCATTCACATAGTTTTGCCAATTCAAGATTTCGGGGAATCCCCAAGGATTTCGGTAAATTTCTGCATTTGATTTTAAAGAGCCAATGAACATCCAAATGATTGGATATAAGACTGCTATACTCCAAAGGATTAAAGGGATTCGTATTCCCGCCCTACCCAATACTTGACCTACGCTTCGTTTCAAAATAATTCCCCCTCAGGCACACCTAGCTATGCTAGTACTCTACTTTATCCCTCCGTAATACAAACTGTAAAAGTAATACTGTAATCAATGATAATACTAAAATCATTACGCCAATTGTTGCTCCATAACCAAAGTTGAATTGTACAAAAGCTTGCTGATATAAATAGGATCCCATCACATGGGTAGAGTTATTTGGCCCACCGCCTGTCATTACCTGCACAATAACAAATGAACCATTGAGCGTAGTAATCACGATATATAAAATAGATATCTTCACCTGTGGCCAGACTAATGGAAGTGTTACTTTCCAAAATTTTGTCCATTCACTTGCTCCATCAATATCAGCTGCTTCATAATAGCTTTTTGATATATTGGATATACCTCCCATTAACATCAACATAAATAAACCAATACCAGCCCAAATAGATGGTAAAACAAGACTTGGCAATGCCCATTTTTCACTACCTAACCATGGTTTTGCCCAATCACCTAATCCCAGCATTTCTAATCCAGAATTGACTAAACCCATTGTTGGGTTATAGATAAACATCCATAATATACCTATAACAACCACTGACATAATATTTGGAAAGAAGAACACGATTCGATAAAAGGGAGCTTCTTTAAGTTTTAATTGTGTAAGTGCCACAGCAAAAAACATTGCCATTATCATAATTCCAATCACTTTTGTCACAACTAAAAAATAATCATGGATTATCGTATCTGGAACAATCGCATCTTTAAATAATTGGATATAATTATCTAGACCAATAAATGTCTTCACTTGTGAAGAACCCGACCATTCAAAAAACGAATAATACAATCCACTAAACAATGGATAGAGTGTAAAAATGCTAAACATAATGAATGTTGGGATAAGACATACAGCTAGAAATGTATACTTTTGCTTTTTGGACTGAACCATCAAACCACTCTCTTCTAAAAAATATACCGAATGAGACTGGACAATGTCCGAGCCTCATTCACACATATGCTATCTATATGCTTCAGCTGCTTTCTCTGCTTCCTCAATAAATTGTTCTGCTGTAGCATTTCCAAGCATCAACGACATTAGTGCATTACCAATTGGCGTCTCTAGATCTGCACTCATAGGGTGCGGCTTATTGTATATCTGCACGATGGAAGGATCATTAATCATTTCATTCGCTTCTGTTAAGTAAGCAGGAACTTTATCACTCTGCGTTAAATCTACATCAGTCAAATTCATAATTGCTCCAGTATGTTCCGAGAAGGAAACTGCATACTCTCTTGTGAATACAAACTCAACGAAAGCTTTCGCAGCTTCCGGGTTCTCTGCATTTTCAGCTATTGCTAAAGGTCGTAAATCTGGAACAATCGCATATGGCTCCCCTGCCTCTTGCATTGGTGAAGGTATAAATCCGAAATCAAATCCTTCTGGAATATCGTTAGCCATCTCATTTGGAAGCCAGAAGCCTACTGGTATAAAAGCATTATCATGTAACAAGAAATTCATTTGTGATTGTGTATGATTTAACGCTCCTAAACCAGAATCAATCATTCCTTCGTCGACCATTTGTTCCACATTCTTCATGATTTCTAAGGTTTCTTCACTACTCCATGCACCTTCTTCACCCTTAATTAAGTCAGATAGATATTCTTCTCCACCAGCAGCAGCAAATGCCGGGAATAACATGCCACGAATAAAATAATATGGATGCTGACCACTAGTTACAAAAGGCTCAATGTCTTCACCACTCTTAATTTCTCTCATTGATTCCATAAATGAATCGAAATCTGTAGGAACTGTATATCCTTTTTCTTCAAATAATGCACGATCATACCAAGTTCCCCACGTATCAAACACAAGAGGTAAAGTATAAATCTCTCCATCATAATCAGAAGGATCTACGATAAAACTCTCCTGTAACTTATCTCCACCTTCCAATTCAATGCCATCTAACCATTCAGTAAGATTCATTAATTGCCCATCTTCCACCATTTGTGTTTCATTGGAACCTGCTCCATCAATATAGACAACATCTGGTGGATCATTGGAAACCCAACGTGATCGCATCTCTTCATTAATATTTGGTCCAGCATGCTCTATAATATTTACATCTGGGTATGCTTCCTGGAAATCACCGATAATCTCTTTCCACCAAGCATCGCCATATCCACCAACAAAATATTGTATTTCTAGATCTCCAGCAATTTCACCAGTTTGAGCTTCTCCTGTATTTCCTTTATCCCCATCTTCTTTACCTTCTTCATCTGAGTTACAAGCTACAAGAAAAAGTGAAATAACAAACATTAAACTTAGTAGATAACTGCTTTTCTTCATCTGAAACTCCCCCCCTTTTAATAAATATTTCTATGAAACACATGGGTTTAAAACCCATGTTATTTCCAATAATTTACAAAAAAGGCTAATCAGGCTTTTATGTAAATCTAATAAAGTATACTTAGCTAATCTAATATTTATACTAAAAAAAGCTAGCAAATCATTTATAGTTTGCTAGCTTTTCTCCTTTAATTGATCAAAGGATTGTTGTAAATGCTGTCGAAATTCTTCGGTCAATTCATTACCAATTAATATTTGCGCACCGATAATCGCTCCACCAACAGGAGGAAGAGTTGGCTTTATCAAATGAACAGAAGCATTTGCAGCAAGCATTTCTTTTAAGTAAGTATGGATTAATTCTGTTTGAAATAAACCTCCACTTAAGATTACAGGAATTGGTTTTTCTTCACTTGTATATAATTGGTTTACTGCTGTTTCAATAGACAACGCAAGTTCATTTGCAGCTTCATATATTAACTGTTTTGCTAATTGATCTTCTCTCAAAGCTGCTTGGAATACCATGGGGGCAATCTTTGCTACTTCTTGTTTCACCTGATTTGATTGATAGATTCCCGAAATAATTTCTTGTGGATCATTTGTTTTATAATGTTCTTGGATTATTTCCAAAAGAATAGTAGGTTCTCCTCTACCATCAAAATATCGAAGTGAAACTTGTAGGGCCTTCATTCCTAATGTAGTACCGCTACCTTCATCTCCAAATAAATACCCCCATCCTCCTACGCGCACTTCTTTTCCGTCTGGATTAATTCCATAAGTCACCGAACCCGTTCCCGCTATTTGTACAATCCCTGATTCGCCAAAAGTACCTGAATATAATGCATTTATCATATCAGGTAAAACTAGTTTTTTTTCAACGTGCGGTAATAATTCATTCAATAAGCTTTCGACCCAATATCTATTTTTCTCATAACCTGTTCCTGCAATTCCTGCAAAAACAGAAGTGATTTGACTTATCCTCCCTCCACCTTGCTTTTCTAATTTTTGAATTAACTGTTCAAATCGATCCTTTATTTCATCTAGTGAAGTAGCTTGTAAATTAGAAGGACCACCCTGAACATGAGCAACAATATTCCCTGTATTATCTGATATTGCCATCGTGGTTGTTGAACCACCTCCATCAATTCCCAAACAATAGCTCATACGAACTCCTCCTTTGCTTGGTTAATCTTATGCTTATTCCTGTTCAAATTATGTCAGCAACATAAGATTAAGAGAAAGTGAAATTTCATTCAACGGGGAATTTCGTTTGGCTAAGCCCCAATTTCTTGTAGCGGGGGGTAAATTTTTAAAATAAAAAACTGTCGAGAAAATTCAACTCGGCAGTTTATTTGTTAGTTAACTTGATAGACTCTCGCTTCATATGGTTGTAATTCTTTATGCAATGTAGTTTCATAATTAGTTAATAGTAATGACTTTTCTACCTCAGCTAAAAACGATGGTAATTCAAAACTACATTTTTCAGGAAATAAGTTCACAAAAACAACAAATTGCTTTTCATCTAATGTTCTCGTATAAGCGTAAATTTGTGGATGATTTTCTAAAATTAAATCATATTCACCATAAATTAACGCTTCATGTTGTTTTCGTATTTCAATCAACTTACGATAATAGTGATATATAGAATCTACATCATTCAATTCCTGTTCAACATTTATATTAGTATAGTTATCATTCACTTTTAACCAAGGATTTCCACTAGTAAAACCACCATTTTGAGAACTATTCCACTGCATTGGAGTACGCGAGTTATCTCTTCCTGTCTTCCAAATAATCTCAAGTACTTCTTTGGAAGAAGCTCCCTCATGTATCATTTCTTCATAAAGATTTTTAGCATCTACATCATCATAATCATCTATGGAAGAATAATGAACATTTGTCATCCCAATTTCTTGTCCTTGATAAATAAATGGAGTCCCTTTCATAAGAAAATACAGTGTAGCGAGTGCTTTCGCAGATTTTTTATGATATGTTGTTGTATCACCCCAACTAGAAATTGACCTTGGTTGATCATGATTTTCTAAAAACAATGCATTCCAACCAATATTTTCTAGTCCTTTTTGCCATTTGGATAAGGTTTGTTTTAACGCTTTCAAATCTAAACCTTTATCCGTATTTTTCCCCCATAAGTCCAAATGTTCAAATTGAAATATCATATTGAATACACCATTATCCTCACCAACCCAGTCTTCGGCTTGTGAAATAGCTACTCCATTCGCTTCCCCAACAGTCATAACATCATATTTGTCTAATGTTTTTTCTTTGAACTCTTGTAGGAATTTGTGTATTCCATCACGATTCATGTGACCTTCAAAGGAAGGAACATATTTTTTATTTTCAGGATTAGGTAGATTTGGAAAATCAGCTATCTTTTTAATATGAGAAATTGCATCAACACGAAAACCGTCAATTCCTTTGTCTAACCACCAATTGACCATATTGTATAGTTCTTGTCTCACCTTTGGATTTTCCCAATTAAGATCTGGTTGTTTTTTAGAAAATATGTGCATAAAATATTCATTTGTCATTTCGTCATATTCCCAAGCAGATCCTCCAAAAATGGAAGCCCAATTATTCGGTTCCTGATTGTTCTTACCTGAACGCCAAATATAATAATCACGGTATGGATTATCTTTAGATGATCGAGACTCTATGAACCAAGGATGCTCATCAGATGTATGGTTAATTACTAAATCCATAATCAGACGCATACCGCGATTATGAACCTGTTCTAATAGTTCATCAAAATCCGCCATGGTGCCAAACTCATCCATTATACCCTGATAATCACTTATATCATATCCATTATCATCATTAGGAGATTCATAAATAGGACTAACCCAAATAACATCAATACCAAGATCCTTAATGTAATCTAGCTTTGAAATTATTCCTTGAATATCACCAATACCGTCACCGTTTGAATCCATAAAGCTCCTTGGATATATTTGATAGGCAACTGCTTCTTTCCACCATATTTTATTCATATAATTGATCCTCCTTGGATATGAAATAGTAAAATTAATTCGAAGTTGAAGGAATGGTGTTACGTACATGTTATCACGAAGTCGAATCAATCCATCAATTAAAGTGAAACTTTATCAACGGGAGTTTTCGTTCTTGCCCTGAATGTTCATAACTTGCAGTTACTAGTGTTCTAACTTTTCTTCTTTCCTTAATACGCATTGTCTTAAAATGGGATATTACTCCCCAGTACTGCGAAAAAAAATGGAGAGTGCATACACCCCCCACCCCTTCTTTCAACTATTCTTTTATGATTTTCTTTTTACAGAATCTCGATAGATAATATAATGCGGAATAATTATTCGTTTCGGATCATCTATCCCAATTTTTTTTTCGATAATAGCCTTTGCTGATTCTACGCCAAGTTTATAAATTTGAATATCTATCGTTGTTAAAGCAGGGTGAATTATTTCTGAAAGATAAGCGTTATTAAAACTTACTAAGGAAATATCCTCTGGTACACTTAATCCCGACTCTTCTAACATTCCAATTACACCAATACTAATTAAATCATCACTTACTACGACTGCATCAGGTCTCTCAGGTAAACGAAGAATCTTTTCCACTGCTTCTTTTCCACCAGATTTTAAGAACTCTGTATGAATTAGATACTCTTCTAATATTGGTATATCCGCTTTTTTAAGTGCATTAGTATAACCTTGCATACGATCTATGGTAACGACTAAATCTTTTGCGCCACCAATAAAAGCGATTCGATTATGACCAGTCTCAATTAAATGGGAAGTGATATCTTCTCCAGCCTGAATGTTATCATTATCTACATATGTAGTTCTATCATTAACCTCTTGAGGTTTACCTACAATTACAAATGGGAAGTCTTTTTCCATTAGGAATTGAGTTACCCGATCATTCAAACGAGAATATAACAATATAATTCCGTCTACATAACTCCCTAATACAATTCTTTGTACTTCAGCATAAATCTCTTCTTCTGTTTGACCAGAGGAAAGCATCATAGAATATTGAAGTTTATGTGTAACAGATCCAATTCCTCGTAATATTTCTGAGAAAAATGGGTTTTGTAATGATTTATCTGCGGAAGAAGGTAATATCACCCCAATTGTTTTTGTTGATTTAACTGCTAAATTACGTGCAGTCAGATTAGGGAAATAACCTAAATCTTCCATCGCTTTTCTTACCTTTGCCTTTGTTTCTTCACTAATACGTGAATTATCAGCAATTACTCTTGAAACTGTTGATGGGGATACACCTGTCGCTTTGGCAATATCTTTTATCGTAACCATTCTTTCACCTTCTAGCTGTTCTTTACAACATATATTTCGTATATTACTCTATTCTACCCTTTTGTTCCACCTGCTGCTAACCCTGATATGAGATAACGTTGCAAAAATAAATAAATTACTGCTATTGGAACTGCTACCAAGACAGAACCAGCCGCAAAACGTGTAAAGTTATTCGAGAATTGGTCATTAATGAAGTTATATAAACCAACTGCTAATGTGTAATTTTCTTCACTCGAAAGTACGATAGATGGGAGTAAAAAGTCAAATAGCGGTGCCATGAAATTAAATAACGCTACTACTGCCAAGATTGGTTTTGCTAAAGGTAGCATGATACTCCAAAATACTTTCAGGTGACCTGCTCCATCAATTCTTGCTGCCTCATCTAATTCTCTTGGAATCGTATCAAAATACCCTTTCACTAACCAAGCATTGAATGGTATTTGTCCTCCTAAATAGATAAGAATTAGTCCAAATAAAGAATCTAATAAACCAATCATATTTAAAAAGATATATAATGCCACCATTGCCATCATTACAGGAAACATTTGCAATAACAGAAATACATACAAACCATTTTTCCTACCTACAAATTGATATCTTGAAAAAGCATATGCAACCAATGCAGTTAAAACAACACTACCGATTGCGTTAGCAATAGATACAATAAGAGAATTTTTATACCATAATAAATAATCACTCTCGGGGCTAAATAACCATTTATAATGATCTAAAGAGAAATTTTCTGGAATAATACTAGATGAGTATAGACTCGTACTTTGGTTAAATGACATTCCAATTGTCCAAACTAAGGGATAAAAGATAATTACTGCTACAATAGCGATAATCAAGTAAATACCGGTTACTTCTAATTTTGATTTTCGACTTGAGTTCATTATATTTCACCCTCTTCTTTAAACGATCTTGTCTTCCTAAACTGGTAAAAAGCAAAGGCAGATACAATTAACCCCATGATGATGGATATCACAGCTGCCATCGAGTAATTATTTGTATCAAATGTTAGTTTATATACCCAAGAAATAAGTATATCGGTCCCACCTGCATTTTGTCCTCTTACTGGAGGACCTCCTTCATTAAATAGATAAATAATGTTAAAGTTATTAAAGTTCTGCGCATATTGCATAATTAATAGCGGTGCAACAGCAAACATTACATGCGGAAATGTGATGGTTTTAAATTTTTGGAAACGAGAAGCTCCGTCAATGTCAGCAGCCTCATACCAATCTTTTGATACACTTTGCAGAATTCCTGTAATTAAGGCAAAGATAAACGGAAATCCTAGCCATGTTTGGATCATTATAATCGCAATCCTACTGTAGAATGGATCACTTAACCAAGCAATGCCTTCTCCACCAAATAACGGAATAATCATGTCTCTGTTAATTGCTCCAAAATCATCATTGAACATAGCTGCAAATACTAATATTGTCACAAAAGCCGGGACCGCCCACGGTAAAATCAATATTGTTCTAATTAATTTTTTAAATTTGACACGAGGATCATTTACTAATACGGCTAAGAAGAATCCGAGAGCAATCTGTAATGTAGTTGCAACTACTGTCCAAACAATTGTCCATGAAAAAACACTTAAGAATGTATCCTGCCAAATTGGTACAGTAAATAAATTTTTAAAATTATCTAACCCTACCCAATCTACTAAATTACGTGGAGGTGAATTATATAAATCATAATTTGTAAAAGCTAATAAAATCGAAAATAACAAAGGAAAAATAACGACAAAAATCATTAAGATTAATCCGGGAAAAGTCATTAAATATGGAAAAGAATAATCATAGATTTCTTTGATAGATTGACGGAACTTGAGTGGTTTCCATCCTGATCTAACTTTTTTAGCTTGTTTTCTTGCATCTATAACATTAAATACATACAAGGTTATAACGATAATTGTTACAATTAATGATAAAACCCCTAATACTAACAAACGAATAGAGTGATCCGTTCCTGGTATAGTTCCTAATGTTCGTAATCCCCATAACCCAAAGTTAATTGCTTCCAACGATGTAATGATAAAGGCAATTTCTATCACCATAAAAGAGATACCTTTTAAAAATCGACGATTATATATTTGACCTAGACCAGCAAAGAGAATAGATAATATCATCGCTACGGTAGGATTATGTTTTTTATATTTTTTTTCCTTTTTCTCGTGATTTTGAGGTTCTGATGGAGCAAACATTCAATTTCCCTCCTTATAAACTAAATTTCTATGTGAATGAATCAATTTCATAATAAGATTTTGATGTGAAATCCGAATGTTAGCTGTTTTGATTCTCATTACAAGACGGACGCTTTCCTCAGGCAACGCTTCAGCTAACTTGAAAAGAAGAACACTTTCAAGTGAATCTTCATCTCTTGTTATGCCTGCTGGAGTCGCCATCTTTCATTACAATCAAAGCCAAATAATTGCTAAAACTAATACTATTATGTAAAAAACACTGAAATGTTCGTTTTTTAAATAAAACTTAGCAATTATGAATTAATTCAAGTAACATTAAATAATGTATTTTGTTCTACTGAATTCACCCAATATTTCATTTTTTATGCTTACATCTATGAGGTTGGAACATAACAAAAAGTTTTAGTCAAAAGTCCAATGAAAGCTAGAATAAGCGTAAGAAATATACGGAGGTACTATGGAACAAAACCCCTAGGCGAGCCCCCGGAATTCGGAGCATCCGGAGGCTCACCAGCCGCCTTAGAATAAGAGCAGTATATTTCTGAAGCGGGGTTTCAATACCTATTCACCTTTAAGTAAATACTTTTTCTCAACCTCTAGTTACTTCCACCACTTGCATCAATATTTGTTTGAACCTGTTCTAGTGCTTCTTCCAGTACTGTTTTAGGATCTTCTCCTTCAGCAAGGAATTGTAAAGCATTATTCATCGGCTCCCAAACTTGTGCCATCTCTGGAGCACTTGGCATAGGAAACCCATGTTCAATCTGCTCAGCAAATGCAGCGTAAATTGGATCTTCTATATTACTTAAAGCTTTTGCATTTGGCGGTAATTCCCCTGCAATCTCAAAATACTCACCTTGATTTTCTTCATTCGTCATAAATACCGCTAATTCTTTTGCCCATTCTTTATTCTCAGAGTAATAAGAGACCATCCAAGATTTCACACCAACAAACGTTTCTGTTGGTTGATCATTAATCCTAGGAAATGGTGCGAATCCTAAATCTTCACCTAACGCTTCATTATAGCCAGGAACGCTCCATGGACCACTAATTACTGAACCAACTTTTCCTTCTGTAAATAATCCATCGATTACATCACCAGTAGTTGAGGTTGGAATCTTACCTTCTCCAAAGAAGGATTGATACAATTCTGCTCCCTCAATTGCACCTTCATTTGCTAACCCAATGTCTTCTATATCATAGTTCCCAGTATCTCCTCCAAAGATATAAGCGCCATAATTTTTAAAGAATGGAAAATTAAAATATAAGTCATTTGGACGCATTAAAAATCCAAATTGATCTTCTGAAGGATTTGAATTTTCTTCTAGAACTGTAAGTAAATCTTCAATTGTTTCAGGAGCTTCTTCTTGTAATGCTTTATTATAAAAAATTCCATAAGTCTCAATTACAGCAGGTATTCCATAAATGTTTGTATTTCCATCATACGTATACGTAACTGCTTCTACTGCAGTATCTACATACTCATTTAATTGTTCATCTGTCAGGTCTACAGGCTCTGCTAAACCTTGAGCAACAATATTTCCAATACGGTCATGAGGCTGAAAAAATAGGTCTGGACCATTTCCTTCTGGACCAGCTAATGATAATTCTTGCATTTGATCAAGCATTGATTTTGTTTCTAATTTAACTTGAATTCCTTCTTGTTCTTCAAACTTCTGAGTAATATTCTCTATCGCTTCAATTTGTTCTTCTTGATCATTTACCCAGATTACTAATTCATCTGGTTTTTCAGCAGCTTCTCCACTGCTATCTCCTTCACTACCTGCTTCTTCGTCTCGTTCAGGTGCACAAGCAACCAACAAAATAGATAAGCCTAGAATTGCAATTAATAAAAACCTCAAGTTTTTCTTCATTCGTACTCCCCCTATTATTGTTTAATCCAATGTACGACTCCGTATTATAAGTTTGCGCAACCGGTTGCACATTGTTTACAATTTAATTTTATACGAAACAAAACTTTTGCGCAAGCGCTTTCACAAAATATTTTTGAATTTATTGACTTTTAACAAATTTTATGTACTAATAGATATAGTACAATTTAAGGGCAATGCTTTGTAATTACACAACAACCCCGGTTTCCAGCAGTACCACGTTGGAAGTTGGGGTTATTTTATTTTTATAGGAGGAGAAAACTGATGCTAAAAGAAGCAGTATTTCATCGACCAAAGAATAATTATGCTTACCTTTACAAAGAGAATACTTTACACATTCGTTTACAAACAAAGAAAGATGATGTAGTAAAAGTCACACTTATCTATGCAGATCCTTATAATTGGGATGATTCAGGATGGATTTATAACAAGGCAGACATGCGTCTCGTAGCTTCCGACAAGCTATTCGATTATTGGCAAATTGAAATTTATTGTAAAACACGTCGAATAAGATATGGATTTCAATTATCTGATACTAAAGAAACTCTTATTTATACAGAGAAAGGATTTTATAAAGAAATTCCAAATGATGACACTGCTTATTACTTCTGCTTCCCTTTTTTAAACCCAATAGATCAATTTCAAGCACCAGAATGGGTAAAGGAAACCGTATGGTATCAAATTTTTCCTGAACGATTTGCGAACGGAAATGAAAAAATTAATCCTCCTGGAACTTTACCTTGGGGAAGCACTTCCCCTACACCTACAAATTTTTTTGGTGGTGACTTTCAAGGTATAATCAATCACTTGGATTATCTTGTAGATTTAGGTATTTCCGGTATTTATTTTACGCCTATATTTAAAGCATTTTCTAACCATAAATACGATACGATTGACTATATGGAAATCGATCCTCAATTTGGGGATAAACAGACATTTCGAAAGTTAGTTAAAGCTTGTCATCAACGAGGAATTCGCATTATGCTTGATGCTGTATTTAATCATAGTGGCTATTTCTTTGAACCATTTCAGGATGTGTTAAAAAACCAAGAGAAGTCTATTTATAAGGAATGGTTCCATATCGAGAGTTTTCCTTTGAGAACAGAGCCAGCACCAAACTATGACACCTTTGCATATGTAAGTTCAATGCCAAAACTAAATACAGAGCACCCGGAAGTGAAATCATATTTACTTAAAGTAGCATCATATTGGATTGAAGAGTTTGATATCGATGGGTGGCGATTAGACGTAGCTAATGAAGTGGATCACCAATTTTGGAGAGATTTCCGTAGACAAGTGAAATCCATAAAGCCAGATGTCTATATTCTCGGAGAAATATGGCATGATTCGATGCCCTGGTTACAAGGAGATCAATTTGACGCAGTAATGAACTATCCACTTACCAGTGCTGCACTTGATTTTATTGCAAAGGAAAAAATAGATGTTAAAGAATTTGTCCAACAAATTTCTAATGTTCTACTTTCTTATCCACAGAACGTAAATGAAGTAGCATTTAATCTATTAGGCAGTCATGATACTCCCAGAGTTTTAACACATTGTAACAATCAAGTCGAAAAAGCAAAACTTCTATATATATTATTATTAACGATGCCAGGTTCCCCTTGTATTTATTATGGAGATGAAATTGGAATGACTGGAGAAGGAGATCCTGGTTGCAGAGAATGTATGGTTTGGGACGATAATGAACAAAATGTAGAATTAAAATCTTTCCTTAAAAAATTAATTCATGTGCGGAAAACGGAAAAGGCTATTGCAAATCAAGGAGAATTTTCATTTGTAAAAACTGGTGATAATTATTTCATTTATAAACTTTCTCAACAGCATATGGAAATTTACATTATTATAAACCCAAGTAATCAGGCTCTCGAAGTATCACTTCCGGTAACCAAGTGGAACAGTGCCTTCGATTTATGGGAGGAAGATGATTTCAATATTAACACTCCAATAAGATGTGAGGAAAATAGTTTCAAAATAATAAAAGTAAATTATTCATAACCGGTATATTTTTTGCAAAAAGGCTGGGAATTTAAAGAATAAGTTTTAACTTTATGATAGGAGGCGACTTCAGTGGGGATGGGAGCTTTTAATATTCGCGGACTGTGGCCATTCCCTTGAAAAACGCCTCCTTTTATAAGGTAGTAATAACGTTTTATTTTCCCTCTTCCTTTACACGTAAAAAAAATCGATAAAAAGCAGAAAATGTAATAAAAGCAATTAGACTTCCGGTAAAGAAAGGAATAATTATAGGCAAATTTTGTATACTTACAAGCAGTATTATTCCTGTCACTATGATAATTGAGAAAAATAGCACAGGACTTCCAACCGTTAAAATAAATGCCTTTTTTAATAATGTCTTTAAATCTAAATTATAATGTACAATTACACTAAAAAATAATAGTGTAAATACATATAAAATTACTCCCATAATGAGAAAAACAAACATGAGTACTATATTTTCTTGTTGAAAATAAGAATAATCTACTGCCCAAATAAACCATAAAAGTGCGAAAATAATTCCAGCTTGCATACTTTGCTTATAGTTTTCTTTATAATATCCCCAAAAAGTACCTAGTATTGACGCTTTCTCCTGATTAATTATCCAATCTCTTACAAGCGCAAACATAGCAGATGTTGCTGGAAACAAGCAAAATGGAAAACATAGAAGAAGAAAAGGAGTTAATATAATTGCATCTTGAATACTGTTTATAAATAATAAGCTTAACCCAATAAATACTAGTGGAATATTAAATAGAATCCACAATAAATTTGTTACAGAAAAGCGCATTATCCATTCACATATAGTATAAATATTTCCCATCAAACCCGACTCTCGCAATTAAAATACCTCCTGATGTAAACGTTCTCAATCGAATCATTTTCATAATAAGATGATTTGTGTGAAAACCGAATGTTCGCTATTTTGATTTTCATTGCAGACGGACGCTTTCCACAGGCACGGCTTCAGCTAATTTGAAAAGAAGACACTTTTCAAGTGAATCTTCAGCTCGCTGTTCTGAGCAGGAGTCGCCGCCATCCATTCCGTTCAAAGCCAAGTAATTGTTATAATCCGAACGCTAAATTACATTATCACTAAAGCGTTCGCTTTTTAAATGAAATTTTAGCAATTTTGAAATTGACTAGATCCATTATAAGAATAATAATTGGATAAGTGAGACCTCCGATTGTTTTTAGCAAACAAAAGTCTCACCCCACCAGTCGACCTAATTTAAGTAATTTCTACGCTCAGCCTTATTAAACTTATTTTATGCCCACCACATAGTAGCAGGAGATTCTTCCATATTAATCGCTTTTAAATTTTTTACAGCTGCCTGAAATCCTTCATCAATCGACATTATTGGATCTTCATGTTCAATACTGATTACATAGTCATAACCGTAAGTCCGTAACGCACTTACAATATTGGACCACTCTTGAATACTATGACCATAACCTACAGAACGGAAACTCCATGCCCTGGTTTGCACCTCACCATAAGGTTGCATATCGGTTAAACCATACATATTTACATTATCTTGATCGATATAGGTGTCCTTTGCATGGAAGTGGTGAATCGCACCTTCTTTTCCTAATATTTTTATCGCAGCTACTGGATCAATTCCTTGCCACCAGAGATGACTTGGGTCTAAGTTTGCACCAATTGCATCATTAGTAGCCTCACGTAACTTAAGTAAGGTATAAGGAGTGTGAACCAAAAATCCTGCATGTAATTCAAGACCAATCTTTACCCCATGATTTTTGGCGAATTCTGCTTGTTCTTTCCAGTATGGAATAAGTTTTTCTTCCCATTGCCATTGTAATATATCCGAGTACTCTGTTGGCCAAGGCGTAACTGGCCAATTTGGATATTTCGAACCCTCATGTGAACCTGGTGTCCCTGAAAAAGTATTAACTACTGGCACTTCTAATAATTCTGCTAGACGTACAGTTTTTCTAAAATCATCATGAGCTTTTTGAGCATGTTCTTTATTTGGCGAGATTGGATTATCGTGACAGCTTAATGCACTAATGGTTAGTCCTCTTGCATCGATTTTTTCTTTAAACTGTTTACGCTTCTCTTCGCTTTCCAATAACTCATCCACATTACAATGTGCTGTTCCAGGATTTCCGCCAGTGCCAATTTCTACTGCTTTTAAGCCCGACTCTTGTACATAATCTAACATTTCTTCGAATGATTTTTCTGCAAATAAAACAGTAAAAACACCTAGTTTCATATATAATCCCCTCCAAAATTTATTTTTCCTGTTAGTAACGCGTAGTAATATATCCACTTTAAAGCGGTTAGAATTAGGCAATTGGATTAACTAGTATATGTCCGATTCTGTGAGCGAGAATGTAAACTCACTGAATGGAGTTTCACCTTATGGTATTCTTACACTTCTTCCCGAAATACTAGATTCATAAATTGCATCAATTAATTGTGTTACTTGGAGCGATTCCTCAGGTTTATTGACAAGATCAGCATGTCCTAAACAACTTTCTATGAAGTTCTTTGCCTGTAAAATCCCTGCTTGATGTTGGTCATCTTGCACATAAGCACTACTTGTTGTAAATGCCCCGTGTTTTGACTTGTAGGATTCAAAAGGAAATACTTGAAGACCGCCATCTACACCAGAAATACTGATTTGTGTCATATCCTCTTTAATATTTGCTGCCCAAGAACATTCAAACAACATGGTACTATGATCCTCAAATCGTATATACGCGGTAACATGATCATCTACATCGAATGTATCATGATCAAAAGCTCCCCATTCATTAATTTGATTTGGAGTTTTCGATAATCGATTATACGTCTGCCCAATCACTTCCACTGGTTTTCGTTTATCTAGCAACCATAAAGCTGCATCTAATAAATGACAACCCCAATCAATTAAACTCCCTCCACCCTGCATTTGTTGATTCGTAAAAACTCCCCAGCCTGGCACTTTTCGACGTCGCATCGCTTGTACTCTAGTAACTAGAGGATCTCCTACTTCGTTCATCGTTTTCTTTGCTAATTGTACGGATTCCACAAATCGATAATGATAGGCAATCGATAGTTTCTTCCCATTTCTTTTAGAAGCTTCTAGCATCAATTCTGCCTCTGCAGTAGTCATTGCCATTGGCTTTTCACAAAGAACGTGAAGTCCAGCATCTAATGCTGCAATAGCAATTTCAGCATGAAACTTATTTGGAGTACAGATAGTCACAGCATCTACAATAGAAAACATAGCATGATAATCATCGTAAACATGTTCAATCTCAAATTTATTAGCAACTTCTTTTGCTCGTACTGAATTCACATCACAAACAGCTGTAACTTCAACTATTTTGTTAAGATGAAGGTAAGCAGGGATATGTCTACTTTCTGCAATACCTCCAACACCGATAATACCCATTCTTAACTTAGTCATTGATTTCACTTCTCCATTTGAAAAATTTGCTTTGTCTCTACAGAAGACAATGCTACTAAAATTACGTTAAGCGACTTCATCCCTTCGTATCCATCGATAAGAGGTTGTTGATTAGCAGTAATTGACTTAATAAAGTGATCAATTACATGAGAAGTTGTTTGCCCACCTTCTTCATTTGATTGAATCCCACCAAGTTCATATTTTACAACTTCACCATTTGTGTACTGTACAATCATAGAATAGTTTGGATCATCTTCTAAACGAACAACTGCATTTTCAGCAAATATAACTGTCGAATTATCCTCTTTAGCATTATAAGCCCAACTAGCTGCCAATGTACCGATAATGCCACTTTCTGATTTCATAACCAATGTTGCGTTGTCATCAACGGTTGCTTTTTCTTTTGCACTTGTTTCGACGAAAGCTGCTACTTCTACAAACTCTTCATTTAATAAATAACGCATTAAGTCTGCTTTGTGTACTCCTAAATCACCCATCGCACCCACAAAAGCTTCATTTTTCTTAAAGAACCAACTATCAACTCCATCTGCGCTCCATCCTTCAGGACCACCATGACCAAATGTTGTTCGGAAACTATAGATTTTACCTAGTTCACCGCTTTCAATAAGCTGTTTCGCTTTTTGATGAGATGGAACAAAGCGTTGGTTATGACCAATCATTAATTTGCGATTATTTTTCTCCGCAGCTTGGATCATTTCTTCCGCTTCTTCTTTTGAAGTGGCCATTGGTTTTTCACATAAAACATGGCAACCTGCTTCTAGAGCGGCAATGCTTACTGGAGCGTGTAAATAGTTAGGTAAACATACACTTACTGCATCAATATCTTCCTCATTTAATAATTGCTTATAATCAGTGTAAGCTTTTGCTTCATGTAGTTCTGCAGTTTGTTTCGCTCTTTCTTCGACAATATCACAAACTGCCACAATATCTACTTGTTGATTAGCTCTATATTCTATTAAATGACGATTTTTTGCAATACTTCCACAACCAATAACGGCTACACGTACTTTTGCCATTTTCATTTCCCCCATCCTTATTTTTTCTTAATTTTTTCTAACGGTTGTACATTTCCATACTTATGAACAGGTGTATCCGTATTTTTCGCCCATTTAACCGCATTCACAATAACTTGTTGAACTTCTTTTTGATGATATGTAGGATACGTTTCGTGTCCAGGACGGAAATAGAATATTTTACCTCTTCCACGCTTAAATGTTGCTCCACTACGAAATACTTCCCCGCCTTCAAACCAACTGATAAACAATAATTCATCTGGTGTTGGTATATCAAAATGTTCTCCATACATTTCCTCTTGAGGAATTTCAAAGTACTGACCAATACCTTGAGTGATTGGGTGAGTAGGATCTACATTCCAAACGCGTTCTTTCTCACCTGCCTCTCTCCATTTCAAATCACAACCAGTGCCCATTAAGCTCTTAAATACTTTCGAGAAGTGACCAGAGTGTAATACAATTAATCCCATTCCATTTAATACGTGTTGTTTTACTTTTTCTACAATTTCATCATTTACTTCTTCATGGGCTTTATGTCCCCACCAAATAAGTACATCCGTCTCTTTTAGTAAATCATCAGAAAGTCCGTGATTAGGTTCATCAAGTGTTGCTGTTTTCACTTTTAAGTTTGCTGTTTTTAAAAAGTCTGCTATCGTACCATGAATTCCTTCTGGATAAATATTAGCTACGGTTTCATTTTGTTGTTCATGTCGATATTCATTCCAAACAACTACGTTCATTTTTATCCTCTCCTTAATATGCTGTATACGCTCACCTATTACACTTTTAATACCTTCTGATGAGAATCTCTCAACTCCATCACTGTAGGAATAATTACGCTTCGTTTAAACATGTTTGGATCATTGATTAATTCTATTAAACACCTGGACGACTCATAACCTAATTGATATGTTTGTGTATTGACGGTTGTTAATGACGGCATTGATAATTCCGTAATAAACGTTTTATTAAATGTAACGATACTCATGTCGTTGGGAACGTGATAGCCTTTTTCATGCAAGATTTTTAATATGCTAATGGCTTGAATATCTGAAGAAATGACAAATGCTGTTGGAACAATCTCTTCATTAAATAACTCGGTAACAACTTTTGGGTTATTGTTGTTATCATCGTATTTAATGTATTCCTCACGGTATAATAGAGCATTTGATAACAAAGCCTCTTTATAACCATTCATTCGATCTTGAATGACTTGGAATTCTGGGTTATCTCCAATAAAAGCTATTTCTTCATGACCAAGATCAATCAAAAATTCAGTTGCTTCTTTTCCTGCTTGAACATTATCATTATCGACATACATAATTTCATTTGTATGTTCCATCGGTTTTCCAATCACCACGAAAGGTATTTGTTGTTCGATTAAAAATGGTACGACCTTATCATCTTTTTTTGAATAAAGTACAATAACACCGTCTATTCGCTTTCCATTTACCATCTTTACTACCTCTTTATAGATTGAATCTTCGGATTCTCCGGTTGTTAATGAGATACTATAATCTAAATGGTGACAGTACGTACTAATCCCTCTTAATACTTCTGGAAAAAATGGATTATGCCATGAATGAGTGGCAGAGTGTTTCATTACAATCCCAATTGTTTTGGTCGATTTTTGAACAAGTACTCTTGCATTGTAATTAATATGATAACCTAACTCATTCATAACTTTTCGTACTTTTCTTTTCGTCTTTTCACTTATCTTATCACTATCAGAAAGAACTCGAGAAACAGTAGAAGGTGATACATTTGCTTCCCTTGCAACGTCTTTTATTGTAACCGACACGGTAATCAGCCTCCTTTCTTTTAATCAAAAGGATTATTTGACAGCTCCCTCTGATACTCCCTTAATAATATGTTTCTGTGCAATAAAGTAAATAATGATTACTGGAATAATTGCTATAGTTAAACCAGCTAATGCTAAATGCCATTGTTTCGTATATTGACCAAAGAAGAAGAACATTTTCAATGGAATAGTAGCTTCATTAGCACTCAAAACAAGAGATGGTAATAAATAGTCATTCCAAATCCAGATTAAGTTTAAAATCATCACCGTTACAGAAATCGGCTTTAGCATCGGGAAGATAATCTTCCAGAATAATTGCCATTTATTTGCTCCATCAATGATAGCTGCTTCATCTAATGATTTAGAAATCCCAGTCATTGCACCATGATATAAGAAAATGGATAGACTAGAACCAAATCCAAGATACATAAAAATTAATCCCCAACGATTTAGCATGTCAACCTGACCAAAGACTGATACAAGTGGAATCATGACAGATTGGAATGGAATTAACATGGCAGCGACAAAGATCATAAACAAGACCGCACTTAGTTTACTCGTATTTCGAGCAAGTGCATATCCAGCCATTGACGAGAAGATAATTATAATTCCGACACTTAGTAAACTAACAAGTACTGAATTAAATAATGAATTAGCAAAATCTAAGTCAATAAAAGCTTGCACGAAATTATCTAATGTCCATTCTGTTGGAAATCCTAAAATATTTGTGAAAATATCATTCTTTGTTTTAAATGCATTAACAAACATTAAATAAAATGGAGATAACCATAATAATGTAAGGAATAAACCTAAGATTAATAATAATAATCGATTTCTTTTTTTCTCTTTCATTATAGGTCAACCTCCCTCTTCTTATTATAGTACACTTGTGTCAAAGCTACAGCTGCAACGAGGACAAAGAATACAACTGCTTTTGCTTGAGCAAATGCCATATCATAATCACTAAAAGCAGTATTATAAATATCCATTGCGATCATTTCCGTCGATTTGAAGGGTCCTCCTCCAGTTAATGCAAGGTTTTGATCGTACATTTTGAATGCATTTGACAGTGTTAAAAACATGCTGATAGTAAATGCAGGTGCCACTAGTGGAAATGTAACTTTCCAAAAACGTTGAAAAGGATTTGCTCCATCAATTTCAGATGCTTCCATTAATTCTTGAGGAACCGCTTCAAGATAAGCAATATAAATAATCATAATATAACCGCCATATTGCCATGCATTTAAAATGACTAATCCCCAGAAACCAGTAGTAGCATCGGAAAGCCATCCTTGTAGGAATTCTAGTCCTAGTAATTGTCCTGCACTATTAAATGCACTTACAAAAATAAACTGCCAGATGAAACCTAAAATCAATCCACCGATTAAGTTAGGCATAAAGAATACCGTACGGAATAGGTTACTTGTTTTTAATTTTTGCGTAACGAGAAGCGCAAGTCCTAAACCGATGATATTCACAAGAACAATAGATACAACTGCAAATTTTATCGTAAACCAAATTGCATTTAGAAATTCTCTTTCCTGAAATAATTTAATATAGTTTTCAAATCCTAAAAAGTTGTTTGCTTGTAATCCGTTCCAATCCGTAAATGAATAGAATAAACCATATATAAAAGGAACAAATACTACTAAACCTAAAGCTACCAATGTTGGTGTCATAAATAACCAGAAAGATAGACTTCTATTTTTCATGACTACTTCCCCTCCTTTGCTTAATGCCGATATATTAATAGCCAACAAAATAATCTTCATTATTTTGTTGGCTATTTCTTCATACGTTATTGTCTAGCGTTTTCCCAATCAGCGGTAGATTGTTCAATTACTTCTTCCCATGAAATATCTCCACTTAAATAACGCTGCATATTAACCGCCATTGAATCTTCTTGCCAACCTACAGGAGATGCCATAAACACCCAACCAATCGTGTCACCTTCCTGTGCATATTTATATACTGTTTGAGAGAGAGGATCAGCAATACGTTCTGTATCATACCCTTCATATGCAGGAATAAATTTAAACTCATCTAAAACAAAATCTTTACCAGCATCGGATGTATATAACCAATCTAAGAAATCTTTTGCAGCTTGTTGAACTTTTTCATCTTTATTCTTGTTTACTACCCAATATTGAGGAACACCAACTGGCAACTGGCCTTCCAAGCCGTCAACCGGAATTGGAATCATACCGATATTGTTTTCTGCAAACTCCGCGTCCATTTGTTCTACTGTAGGATAAATCCAATTACCTTGCTGAATAACTGCTACTTTTCCAGTTGAGAATAATTGTTCTACTTGTTGAGAGTAATCTAGGCTCAATACTGGTTGTACAGAATATTCATTCTGTAAATCTAGCATACGTTGTAATTCGTCACCTTTTGAAAAAGGAATAGTTGGAGATTCATAAGCCTCCATAATATCATTATTAAAATCTGGTGCGATATACGTATTTGCTAAGTGATTCCCCATTACCCATAGTTCTTTAGCAGGTAAAGCCATTACTGCTTCAAGACCTAAATCTTCTTTTTGACTATCAATTGTAGCGAAAGCTTCTTCCAACGCTTCATAAGTAGTTAATTCCTCTGGATTGATTCCAGCTTGCTCAAAAATTTCTTTGTTATAAATATATCCATATCCTTCTTGGCTATATGGAAGTCCTAATATTTTATCTTCTTCCATAACCCCTGTTAACGTCCCTTCCAATGCTGCTTCAGCTGCTTTTGTATCAGAAAGATCGGCTAAATAATCATGATACTCCTCTACTTCAGTCGGTCCACCAACATTGAAAATTGCCGGTTCATTTCCAGCAGCAAAAGATGATTTTAAGGAAGCAGCATAATCATTTCCTCCACCTACTGTTTGAACATCAATTTTCACATCAGGATTTTCTTCTTCATATTGTTTAACAATTTCTTCAAATTGTTCTTTAAATTCTACTTTAAATTGGAAAATATCTACTACTGTTTTTCCATCTGTTGACTCTTCATTTTCATCACCAGAAGAACAACCAGCTATAATAAGTACAGCTACAAACATAAATGCGATAAACCCTTTTGTAAGAAACGTTTTGTTTCTTTTCATGAACCCCACCCCTAAGTAGTATTTTTTAGTAATTTATGAAAACACTATAAAATAGCGCTTTCATAACACTCTATTAATTTAGGACATATAATTTATGCCCTGGTATGCAAACAAGGAAAACGTTTGCATTAATATATCTGAATAATATCATAAGCATAGGAAACCAACAACCCTTTTTTATCGTATGTTTTAATTACCATACTATTAAAGTTAACTATACCTATGCTCAATAATTGATATAACAACATCTAAGTAATAGAAATTCAACTTCTAATTAATTTAAATTTTATTAAATCGTTTGCATAAATTATGCATAATGCTACTTAATGTTAGGTGGAAGATTCGGTCATTACAGGCAGCTTAATTCCCGCCTAATTGCTTGAAATATATTTTTTATTCCCCGTTATATATGAAATAGATTCTAGAGTATGAAAAAAGCCAAACCAAACACAATAATAATAATTATCGTGTTCGTTTGGCTTACAATAATTATTCTTTTGTTTTTAAGTCTAATGGTACTGGAATTAATTCATCCACATCATTCCCTGCAAAAACTTCTTGCACTGTATTAATCGCTTCCTGTCCCATTAAATCAGGCTGTTGAGCTACTGTCGCTGTTAGTTCTCCTGCTTCTACAGCAGCAATTGCATCATCTACACCATCAAACCCTACAACAACAATATCTTTTCCGGTTGCTTTGATAGCTTCAATCGCGCCTAATGCCATTTCATCATTGTGCGCAAATACAGCATCAATATCGTTATACCCTTGTAACGTATTTTCCATAACCGTTAAACCTTCTGTTCGATCAAAATTTGCCGGTTGAGAAACCAATACATTCAGTTTTTCTTCAGCAACATTATGGAAGCCTTCACCACGTTCACGGGTTGCTGATGCTCCTGCGATTCCTTGAAGTTCAACAACATTTGCATCTTCTCCAACTGTTTCAGCGATAAATTCTGCTGCCATTTCTCCACCAGATATATTGTCTGATGTTATTAATGTTTCGACCTCTCCTTCATCCGCTGAACGATCAATTGTAATAACAGGAATATCTGCAGCATTTGCAGATTGTACCGCTGAAGATACCGCTGCTGAATCTGTTGGGTTAATTAATAAGATATCTACTTGCTGTTGAATTAAATCTTCTATTCCACTAATTTCCACTGAGGCATCATCTTGTGCATTTACAGTAACAATATCCATGCCTTGTTCTTCCGCTTCTTTCACAATCGTATCATGCAATGTAACAAAAAAAGGATTCTCCATTGTAGAAATACTTAGTCCAATTTTTATATTCCCTTCGTTATCTGAACCATTATTTACAAATGGACTTTCCATGGAACATGCTGCTAAAAATAACAACATTACACTTAATAATGCTATTTGGAAATTCTTCATTATATTCACCTCGTTAAGATTTTTTACGATCTAGTAGTACTGCGATTAGGATAACGACACCTTTTACTACTTGTTGATAGAAAGAGGAAATACCTAGTAAGTTCATTCCATTGTTTAAAATACCGATAATCAATACCCCGATAAACGTACCTGCTATACGTCCCTTCCCTCCAGCAAGACTTGTACCACCAAGAACTACGGCAGCAATAGCGTCCATTTCATAGGAAGTACCTGCAGTTGGTTGAGCAGAATTAAGACGTGAAGTAAGAATCATTCCTGCTAACGCTGCCATCATACCACTGATAGAGTAAATAAAGATTTTTACACGGTCTACCTTAATACCTGATATTTTTGCTGCCTTTTCATTCCCACCGATTGCATATGTTTTACGTCCAAATGACATCTTATGAAGTAAGAACCAAAGAATCACAAAAGCAATAATCATCGTTACTGCCGGAACCGGTATTCCTAAAAAGTATCCTTTACCAAATAATTGAAAGGCATAAGAATCTCCTAATCCAGTTACCGGTTTACCATCTGTAAACACTAATGTTAATCCTCTAAATATGGTCATTGTTGCTAATGTAACAATGAATGGTGCCAAGTTTCCTTTTGATACTAAAATACCATTCAGCGCCCCAAAAACAGCACCTAATAAAACACCGATAATCACGGCTAAAATAGGATCAATTCCAGACGTCATCATAATAGCCGCTATCGCACTTGACAAAGCAAGAATTGAGCCTACTGAGAGGTCTATTCCGCCTGTTAAAATTACAAATGTCATACCAAACGCAATTAATCCATTAATAGAAATTTGTCTTAGTAAGTTCATAATATTTGCTGGATCTAAAAATGCTGGATTCATGATGGTAACAGTGACAATTAGTAATACTAAAGCTATTAACGGAATTACTTTTTGCCACATCGAATCTATTTTATTATTTTTCATGCCCATTCCCTCCTGTAGCATATGTCATTATTTTTTCTTGCGTGGCTTCTTCTCGTGCTAATTCTCCTGCAATCTTCCCTTCGTGTATAACCATTACTCGGTCACTCATTCCAAGTACTTCTGGTAAATCAGAAGAAATCATTATAATTGCTAAGCCTCGTTCTGTTAATTCATTCATCAACTGATAAATTTCTCGTTTTGCTCCAACATCTATTCCTCTAGTAGGTTCGTCCATAATTAATACTCTTGGCGATGTCCCTACCCATTTTGCAATGACAACCTTTTGCTGGTTCCCACCAGATAAGTTACCTACAGGTAGCTCCTGGGTCTGTGTTTTAATTTGTAATCGCTTTATCATAAGTTCAACAAAATCTTTTTCGTCTTTACCTTTGATAAACCCTTTACTGGAGAAGCTTTTTAAATTTGATAAACCTATGTTCTCTCTAATCGAAAAGTCTAAAACTAATCCTTCATCTTTTCGGTTTTCTGTAATGAATGCTATTCCTGCTTTCATCGCATCTGTTGGATCTTTAATTGTCATTCTATTACCATCGAGGATTATTTCCCCTTGATCTACATCATCTATTCCAAAAATTGCTCGCATAATCTCTGTACGTCCAGCGCCCATTAATCCGGAAACACCGAGTATTTCTCCTTCTTTAACGGAAAAACTTATATCCTTGAAATAGCCTTTGCGATTAAAGTTATTCACTTGTAATATTGGATCGCCTAATGTAGAAGTACGATCAGGATAACGTTCTTCCAGTTCTCTTCCTACCATTTGTTTGACAACCTCGTTATAGTTTGTATCTTTGATCCAAGATGTTGTTACAGAAGTACCATCTCGCATGACAGTAATACGATCACAAATCGCAAAAATTTCTTCCATGCGATGTGAAATATAAACCAATGAAACTCCTTGTTGTGTAAGCTCTTTCATAATTTCAAATAACTTATCGATTTCTCTATCTGTGAGTGCAGCTGTTGGCTCATCCATGATAATAACTTTAGCGTTTAACATTAGCGCTTTGGCAATTTCAATTAGTTGTTGTTCACCAACAGAGCATTCGCCCGCTTCTTTATCAAAAGGAATTGAAAAATCTAATCTATCGAAGACTGCTTCTGCTTGTTTCTTCATTACTTTTTCTTTTAAGAATCCAAATGCATTTGTCATTTCTTTACCGATAAACAGGTTTTCTAATACGGTCATCTGTGGTAATATATTTAACTCTTGACGTATAAATGCAATTCCTGCTTGCTCCGATTCCTTTGAATCTTTATATTGTGTTTTTACTCCATCAATAGTAATCGAACCTTGGTTTGAAGGGAAAAGACCTGTGAGAATATTCATTAATGTAGACTTTCCAGCTCCATTCTCTCCCATCAGCGCATGGATTTCTCCAGGTTCTAATGTGAAATCTACACCTTGGAGCACTTTGTTGGAACCGAAAGATTTATGAATGTTTTCCATGACAATCTTCATTTTTAATCACTCCTCCTTTAATAAAACTCTACATTCAGTGTCGGTTTTCCGCACTGAATGTTCTTACTACAAGTGCATGACCTAATGGCCCTTGAACAGCGTCATACATTTACGGGTAATTTATATCCAACTTATTCACTATAGGTAAGCTGCATAGTCTTGAAGTAAGGAGATTTCTGCCTGATACATATGTTAGAAGAAAACACCCGATCGTAATATACAATTTGCGTAAGGAGTTGTTTCTCCTGTTCGTATAATTGCTTTCGCTTGTTTACTCAACGATTTGAATTGTTCATGGGTTACATAAGTTATTGGTGTATCGTTAATAAGTTCCTTTACTTGCTTATGTTTTTCAGTATTATCTACCTTAATCTCTTGAGCTAATGTTACTTCTTCAATGACCATATCATCTATTAGTGCATTTAGTACTTCTATAAAAGATGGAGTACCAGGAGTTAAGGCTACATCAATCTTTTTAACTCCTTCTGGAACAGGTAACCCTGCATCGGCAATAACGATTTGATCGGTATGTCCCAAATCAGATAAAAGTTTTGATATATGACTATTTAACATACCTTTTTTCTTCATATGATTTATTCCTCCATCTCTTTTCTTGTTGGCATTCCGCCCTGAGCACCGAATTTTGTAATCGATATCGATGCAGCCTTATTTGCAAAACGAATTGCATCTGTTAATGATTTACCTTCTGCAATTGCAACTGCGAATGAAGCATTAAAGGTATCTCCAGCTCCAGTAGTGTCTACAGGGGTAACTTCAAAAGAAGGAACTACGACTTCTTTTTCACCGTCATAGTAGCGTACACCATTTTTTCCTTCAGTAATGAATAATTTATTAGGATAGCGTTGTAATACCTCGCTTCGGTTCTCATTGCCAAACATAACCGCAAATTCATGTTCATTTGGGGTAAGATAAGTGGCACGTTCTATTACTCTATTGGATACTTCTCTTGCAGGAGCTGGATTTAGTAACACTGGTACTTCGAAAGCGTGGCAAGTTTCTACTACAAACTCCACCGTCTCTTCAGGAATTTCTTGTTGGATCAACACCATATCCGCTTCTTTCAATTTATCCATCGATTTTCTTATATAATCTGACGTCACATAATCATTCGCACCTTTTACGAAAATGATGCTATTATCTTCTTCAGCTAACGTAATATGCGCAGTTCCAGATGCAACATCGGTAACCGGTTCCACATACTTCACAGAAACACCGTTGTCTTGTAAATTGCTTAAAATTTCCTTACCAAACGTATCCTTTCCTACTCTTCCAATCATGGATACATTTGCACCTAACCGAGATGCAGCTACAGCTTGATTCGCTCCCTTACCACCTGGCACCGTTTGAAAATCATTACCAATTATTGTCTCTCCTGCCTTTGGTCTTGCTGGAGCTGTTACGACCAGGTCAATTGATGAGCTTCCTACTACAGTTATATTTACCATCTATATTCCTCCATTTAATGTTGAATTTCTTTCTTTTAAGTAAACAGGTAATTGTTCGTGTATCATACCTAGTTTTTCTTTATTTATGAGTTTTATAAGCATGTCTGCTGCTTTTACGCCCATATCATAAGTTGGCTGATGAATGGTTGTAAGACTTGGATGCACAATTTCACTAATCGTTATATTATCGTACCCGATTACTTGTAAATCAGTTGGTACGTTAATTCCTCTTGTTACAGCTTCATGTAACATCGCAGCAGCTACTAAATCATTACAAGCAATAATCCCTTCTGTATCAGGGAATTGATTAAATAGCTCTTTTGCTTTCTTTCTACCATCTTCAAAAGATAACTGACAATCTATAAAATTGACCGAAACGTTCTTTTCACTTAAATATTGCATCGCTGATTGAAATCGATCATATAACGGTTTCGCATCTTGCGGCCCTCTTAGAACAACAATTTTTTCACAACCAGATGATATTAATTTTTCTGCAGCTAATCGCCCTCCTGATTTATGATCTGCATACACTGCAGGAAGTTCTTCGGTAATACGATCGACTGTAACAACCGGTACACGCAAATTAGTAAGCACTTCATGATGCAAGTGATCCACAGAAGCTATTAATCCAACAACGTTATGTTGTAAAAATGTATCAATATATTCCATTTCCTTTGTGGTATCACCATCCGTATTACCAAAAATAACACGATACCCTTGTTGTTGAAGATTGTCTTCTACTCCTCTTGCTAATGCAGGAAAAAATGGGTTTGTAATATCTGGTAATACAAGTCCAATTAACTTAGATGTTCTTTTATACAAAGACCGTGCAACTTCATTAGGCTTATATTGCAGGTGATTAATTGCTTCCATAACTGCTTTCCTTGTATCCTCATATACATATCCACTATTATTAAGTACTCTTGATACAGTAGCCGCTGATACACCTGCTTTTTTAGCTACATCTTTAATAGTTACTGTCATATTCATTCATTCCTTCAAGAAAATGTGGAACCGTTTACAGATAAAATATTATCATGAAAGCGTTTTGATAGCAATAGAAATTATCACCCGTTACTGTACAGTTTCTGGAAATCCATTATTCTATTTCGTATGATAGAAGGAGACCATAAAGAAAAGGTGGAGCTTATATATGGAATCCTCAGAACATCATAATCATTTAATTAATGAAACCTCTCCCTATTTACTACAACATGTAAATAATCCAGTAGATTGGTATCCATGGGGGGAAGAGGCATTTAATAAAGCAAAAAAGGAACAAAAACCTATCTTTTTAAGTATAGGTTACAGTAGTTGTACATGGTGCCATGACATGAACCGAGAATCCTTTATGGATGAAGAAGTTGCTGCACTATTAAATCAACATTATATCTCTATTAAAGTAGATCGAGAGGAAAGACCTGATATAGATGGTTTATATATGAAAACATGTCAAATGATGACTGGACATGGTGGTTGGCCATTATCAATTATTATGACGGATGACCAAGTCCCTTTTTTTGCAGGAACTTATTTTCCAAAGCACCAAAATTATGGTTTACCGGGGTTAATGGATATATTACCTACAATCGCTAAAAAGTATGATGAAGATCCACAACAAATAACGGAGTATATGGAAAAAGTTGAATATGCATTACAAGAAACGCTTATTAAAAAAAGTAATGAATCACTTACTAGTGAAGATACGGTAAGAACTTACAAACAAGTCAAAGATGTATTTGACTACCAGTATGGAGGTTTTCATAAAGAACCTAAATTTCCTTCTCCCCAACACCTTTCTTTTTTAATTCATTATTACCATATAACTGGAGAAAAAAATGCATTAAAAATGACGGATATGACATTAAAGTCAATTTTTAGAAGCGGTACTTGGGATCATGTGGGATTCGGACTTTTCCGATATGCTACTGATAGAAAATGGATGTTTCCTCATTTCGAGAAAATGCTTTATGACCAAGCTTTTTTATTAGATGTTTGCGTAGATATGTTTCTCATCACGAAAGATCCTTACTATCAATTAAAAGTTGACCAAATTATCCAATTTGTAAAAAGAGAAATGACAGCTGAAAATGATTGTTTTTATGCTTCTTTAAGTGCAGATTCAAACGGAGAAGAAGGAGCTTATTATCTCTGGTCACTTGAAGAAATATATTCTTTATTAGGTGAAGATGAAGGAGATCTGTTCGCTGAAGTATATGGAATTTCCCCAGTGGGTGTTCATCAAAGAAAGAATCTACCTTATCGGCGGGGTATTTCTATAGAGTCACTTGCATCCACTTATGGAATTCATGTAGAGAAGGTAAAGACAACATTGACTAAGAGTTTAGATACATTAGAAAAAGCGAGAGTACAACGAGTAGCTCCTGCAACAGATGATAAGGTTCTAACAAGTTGGAATGGATATATGATAGCTGCACTTGCTAAGGCAGGAAGAGTTTTTCTAAATGAGAATTGGATTAATCACGCTATAAAGGCAATGGCTCAATTAAGAGATTTACTGACCAAAAATAATCGATGGTTCGCAAGTTATCGACATGGAAAAACCAACACGAAAGGATTTCTAGATGACTATGCAGCTATCCTTTGGGGGTATATAGAACTATATCAAGCTACAATGGAAATTGACTACCTTAAAAAAGCAGAAACAATTGCAAACGATATGATTGAACTTTTCTGGGATAGTAATCAAGGTGGATTCTTTTTTGTAGCGAATGACGCAGAGCAATTAATATCCAGAGAAAAGGAAATCTTCGATAGTCCTATACCATCAGGTAATAGCCTTGCCAGCATTCAATTGTCTCGATTAGCAAACTTAACTGAAAATATGAATTATTATCAGTATATTGATACGATGATGTATACTTTTTATAAAGAACTTCATAATGACCCAAGTGGAGCATCTTTCTTTATGCGAAATTTATTTTTACAACAAGACAAGACGAAGCAAGTCATTATCATCGGGGAAAACACGGAAGTTTTCTTTAATCAAATTAGAGAGAGTTATTTACCGAATGTCCATATTATCTCCGTAAAAGATTCTAAGTCTCTAGCCAAGTTATTACCTACTGGAGAGAATTTTAAAAAAATCAATGGACAAACAACCTATTATTTGTGCTCCAATTTTCACTGTAATCAACCAACTACTTCTATTAAGGAAGTTTTAGCAGAAATAATCAAGGAGACTAAGTAGAAAGGAGAGTTTTATATGAAAGTAAAAATGAATGTACAGACTGCTTATCATGGAGAATTATTACGTGCTGGAAAAGTATATGATATCGATGAAGAAACAGCAAAACGTTGGATTGCCAGTAAGATAGCTATAGAAGATAATGAAAGGTAATCCGCATAAGTTTGAAGATCCTAGTTGCTAGGCGCATGCCCCTAATGTAGCCGTTTCTCTCCACGTACAATATGAAGTCAAAAACACTAATAAAAAAAGAAGACTTGTCCACTACAACAAGCCTTCTTTTTTTTATTATCTAGTAAATTATAAAATTAGGTACTTGTAAAGATTACGACGATTGCCGAACTTCCTCAAAAAACAGAGGCGCACTCGCTACGTTGCTAAACGGGCGCTTGCGCCTTTGTTTCTTTATCTATTGGCGAAAAACTCTTCTGCCTCTTCTAAATATTTTTCTTGATCAGGAGTTAGATCATATTCTTCTTCAATGGCAGATACAGGGCATACTGCTTTACAAGCTCCACAATCAATACAAATATCCGGATCAATGTAAAACTGTTTTACGCCTTCTTCTATACAATCAACAGGACATACACTAACGCATTCTCCTGCTTTCTCACCTCTACAAGGGTCAAGTATGACAAAAGCCATAGATGGATTTACCTCCTTACTCATTAAACAATGCTCACCTTAAATGATAAGGGTTTTCAAAAAAGAAGTAAACCATTTGATATCACTTTATCTTTAAACATGTACATCTACACCTGGTCCAAATGGAATACCAGTATAGTAGAAAATTAATAACATAATAGTAAATGTGATTAAGAAGAAAATAGTATAAGGTAACATCAATGCAATGATTGTTCCTAGACCAGCTTTTTTATCGTACTGTCCCACAAATCCTAATACGATTATCATATATGGATTCATTGGAGTAATAACATTAGTAGAAGAATCTGCAATGCGATATGCTGCTTGTACAAATGCAGGACTGTACCCTAAATAATAGAACATTGGTACAAAAATTGGCGCTTCCAAAGCCCATTGTGCCGAACCACTAAATACAAACAAGTTTAGAATTGTTGTAAACAACACAAATGCTAGTATTACTATAATTCCTGTCATTCCAATAGATTGCAAGAATTCAGCCCCACTAATTGCTATCCAGGCTCCCATATTAGTCCAACTAAAGTAAGCAATAAATTGAGAAGCTGCAAACACTAATACGATGAAACCAGACATATCTTTCATTGCTTCTCCCATAAAGGAACCAACATCTCTAGATGATTTAATTTTCCCAACAGTAACCCCATAAGTGACGCCTGCAACTACAAAAAATAATAATAAAATTGGTACGATCCCAGTTAAGAATGGAGAAGGAACAATACTTCCATCTTCACCAGTTAATGGAGAGTTAGGAATCAAAATTGCAGTTACAAGTAATGCGACAAAAATCACACAAGCTATAACCGAATTTCTTAAACCTCTCATTTCTAGTGAAGTAGTTTCTTTTACTTCTTCTCCTGCATTACCTTCGTACTTACCTAAACGTGGTTCTACAATTTTTTCTGTGATGAAACCACCAACAAACGTTAAGATAAATGTACAAGCCATCATAAAGTACCAGTTATCAACAGGAGTTACGGATAAATTCTCATTAACTGTTCGAATTGCTTCTGTGGAAATCCCAGCAAGCAATGCATCGGTTCCTGTGACAATTAGATTAGATGTAAAGCCAGCTCCAACTCCAGCGAATCCAGCTGCAAGTCCTGCTAATGGATGGCGTCCTAGATTATAAAATACCATTGCCGCTAATGGAGGAATGATAACAAAAGCCGCATCGGATGCAATATTCCCTAAAATACCAGTTAGTACAATTGCATACGTAACAAGTGATCTTGGTGCTTTCAAAATCGTACTCTTTATCCCGGTTTCAATTAATCCTACTTTATCAGCTAATCCAATACCTAGCATCATCGTCAATACAATACCTAGAGGAGCGAATCCTACAAAATTTTCCAATGTATCCGATAGTATATATTGGATCCCCTCGGCAGAAAGAATACTCTTTATAGCTAATTCCTCTGGCTCATCACCAGGTACTACGAATGTTACATCAAATAACGAAATTACCCATGAAGCTACAGCAACAAGAGCTGCCAATACGATAAATAATATAAATGGATCGGGAAGTTTATTACCTATTCGTTCGACTCCATTTAAAAATTTTGCCATTCGTGCTTTCCTTTGCTTAGCCAATTTAATTTCCCCCTTTATTTAATTCTTTATCTTCTTTAAAACAAAAAACTCTACGTGGTCTGCCACGAATTCCAGATTGGATCTCACCACATTGTTCGATGATATTCGCTTTTTCTAACAACGTAATGATCCTTCTAGCATTTCGGTCCGTACCTTTAAGCCATCGTGATAAATCTTGAGCGGTAAATTCCCTATGGTTATATTGTTTGCTATATGAAAATATCCGATGGACTACACCTGGGCTAACACCTGTATGTTTAATCTTGTTCCGCCAACTTTCCCCTAATTCAATTGTTTTATAGGAAACAGATGCATCATTCCCATGTTTCACTGTGATTCTTTCGTCTTCATCAATGATAATAATAGAAGGATGGTGTTGATCTTTTTGATGATGGAATCCTTTACGCACATGCTGTTCAGCTTGAGAAACCGTTTCTCCATAGCCAATTGTAATTAGAAGTTCCATATTTTCTTGCTCTTTTACATCATGAATCACACTTAATAATTCCTCCTCAGATAGTGGTCCAATTTCACCTCTGGTAGTGAATATTAAGAATAATCCGTCTCCTATTTGTAATAAAGATCCATGAACCTTTTCGGAAATAAATAAGAGGGTTCTTCGAAGTTCAATTTCCTTATGTTTCATTCGAAAAGAGTAATGAATATCTTCTATTGATGTATCCATATTGACTTGGCAACCAATTACCGCTAGTTGTGCATTTTTATAACGAGAGGTTTTTGCCCTTTCAACTAATATCCGAAAAGTTTGTTCGATTGATAAATAAGAAGGTGTAACACGAAATACTGGAATTCCATTCCTTTTGAGTTCATTGTATGTTTCCCATATAAAGGTGATAGCAATATCGATTTTGCCTTGTTCAAATAATTCTTTATGAAACTCCACTCGTTCTTCTTGATCTGCATATGATTGAAACGGACGATTAAAATAATTTATTTCTTCCAGTCGATAATAAGATACTATCTTTTCAACCTCTTCATTGGTGATTGTATCCATACTTATTCGTTTATACACTTGATTGTTTTCTAGTTGAGCTTCTAATAATGTACCGAAGAAAGTTGATCCACTCATATTTGGATATAAAGCATTAAGATTTGTAACCAACTTCTTTTCGATTGCATAACTGTAATTTAAAATCCCGGAAAAAAACCATTGATCCATTCGAAAATCATTTTCTTGAATAATGGCATGTATTTCTTCTAAATAATTATACGTAAAAGGGGTAATTTCAGTATTCGGAAATTCTTTTGCCACTGCCATTATTTGTTTCACGGAATCAGCAGGTCCAATAACCCCAATTTTTATTTTCACATTATCTACCCCTCTCCAATACTATAAATATTCTCTTGTTCTATAATTCTAGTAAAAGTATCAACAGCAACAGGTAATACCTCTTCCTGAAAATCAAAGGATGGATGATGATGCGGATAATCTAATTTTGTACCAAATAACATATATGTTGCTTCCCCACCATGTTTCAGTACTTCATTCATCATATAGCTCGCATCTTCAGAACCAGAAACCGATGTCTCTGAAATGACGTTTTTTACATAGTTACTTTTTTTACATGCATGTTTAATGTTATTTATTATGGATGAACTACAATCCATTTCCTCTGTTGAACCGACAGTTGTTATTTCACATTCCGTATCGTGCATCGTGGCAGCAGAATTTATTATTCTTTTTGCATGCTCTGTCATATAATTATTTAATTTTTTTGTCTCCCCGCGAACCTCTACTTCCATATAAGCTGCGTCAGGAATAATATTTCTGCCACTACCTGCTTCTAATCTTCCAACATTTACTCTCGTTGTACCTTCACTATGTCTAGGTATACCATATAGATGTATCGAAGCTGATGCCGCAGATAGAAGTGCATTCTTTCCTGTTTCAGGGTTCATACCTGCATGAGACGCATTACCATAATAGCGAACATTTAATTTAGTTGAGGCAAGGAATCCTTTAACAGTTGCAGCAACATTGCCAACAGACATTTCTTTTATTCCAATATGCCCAGCATAAAAGCGATCAACGTTAGCTAACCAGCCTTTTTTTGTCATTGCTAAAGCTCCTCGGCCACCTTCTTCTGCTGGTTGGAATAAGAAGGTGAATTTTCCGACTAATTGGTTTTGATGTTCATAAATATATTTAGCAACCCCTAACCCAATCGTTATATGACCATCATGACCACATGCATGCATCACTCTTGGATTTATGGAGTTAAACGCTTTGCTTGCTGGTATATGAGATTGATGTGTTGATTCATTAATTGGTAATGCGTCTATATCAAATCGAAGAGCAATATGTTTACCCGGCCTACCTGTATCAAAGGTAGCTACTAACCCAGTATTTCCACCTGTCATTTTACGAAGCCAAGATTCCTCAACCCCTTGCTCTTTTGCCTTTTGTTCAAAATGAGTTAATATGTCTTTATTTGGTATACCTACCCTTGCATCAGAATCAAGAGCATCTTTACCAATAAATAACGTATAATCCCATTCCTCTAAAATTTTCCCTATGCGATAAGTAGTTAAATATTCTGTAAATCCTAGTTCTGGATAAGAATGAAACATTCTACGCCATTGAGTTAGTTCTTGATTTAAATTGTGAATATACTTAGACATGATTTGCCTCCTGTTCCAACTCTCGTAAGGCATCTAGCGCTATTTGAACTAACAATTTTGTCCCATTCGGTAGTGCTCGCTCATCAATTTGAAATTTACTGTCATGAAGTGGTGCTTGTTCATATTCATTCTCTATTTGAGTACCTAACCAAACAAAAGCTCCTGGATATTTTTGTAAAAATCTACCGAAATCTTCTCCAGCTAAAGCAGGATTCAAATCTGGTGTTGCAGATTCACCATACACTCGCTGCGCAGACTGGCGAGCAATTCGTGCCCATTTTGGAGTATTAATAGTTGCAGGATATCCTTCTTGATAATCAATTTCAGCCTTCGTACCAAAAGCTTCCGCAATTTGATTAGTAATAGTAAAAAAACGTTCCTTTAATCGCTTTTGAATATGTGGTTGGAATGTTCGAATAGAACCTTGTAACATAACTGTTTTTGGAATGATATTTGGCACACTTCCGGCTTCTAACATACTAACAGTAACTACAGACGCTTCCATCGGATCTAAATTTCTACTAACGATAGTCTGCAGAGAGGTAATTAAATGACCAGCTGCAATCACAGCATCATTCGTTTGGTGTGGCATACTTGCATGTCCACCTTTACCTTCGATTGTTATCTTGAAACGATCCGAAGCCCCCATCACTTCTTTATCATGCACCCCAATAATTCCAGGCTTTATAGACGGCCATACATGTTGAGCAAATATTACATCTGGCTCATATGTAGAAAATACTCCGCTATCCATCATTGCTTGTGAACCACCTATTGGCGCATCTTCTTCTGCAGGTTGGAATACAAGTAGTATGGTACCTGATAATTCTTTTTGCATTTGTTTTAAAATAAACCCTGCACCTAAAAGCATAGCGGTGTGTGCATCATGTCCACATGCATGCATGATATTTGCTTTTTTTGATTTAAAAGATAAATCTGTTTCCTCTTGAATAGGAAGTGCATCCATATCAGCTCTTAATGCAACGGTTTTTCCAGGCTTTTCTCCCTTTATAATTCCTAACACGCCATATCCAGAAAATCCTACCTCATAGTCAATACCATATTCTTGTAATTTCCGCTGTACAAAAGCAGATGTTTCTTTTTCTTGATGGCTTAATTCCGGATTTTCATGTAAAAATCTTCGATTATTAATAATTTCATCCGTTAAATCTGATAGTTGTTGATCGATATCTCTCATATTTATCCCTCCATTATTAACGGAAAATTTCCTTTAATATTCCTTTTTTGAGAATTATATAGGAAAATCTTAAATTTGTACATATTTATTTGAAAATTAGTTCTTATTATCAATGATGACCTTTTTCGTTTAAAAATAATTACACAGGGGAATATCTTTAATAAATTCATAGATTAAAGGAGCTTTGTTTGATGAGATTATATACCGTAACACCAAATGTTGATGCGACTGGCTGGTTTATCAAATTAGAAAATGTAGCACCCGAGGAATTATACGATTCGAAAGATGAAGCAGTTAGTGCTGCCACACAAATGGCAAAGGAAAATACACCTAGTACAGTTCAAGTATTAGATGGTGATAATAACGTTGAGGACGAGTATCATTATAAAGGGATTTAAATAAAAATTTAAGGAGCTAACCCTAGATGGTTAGCTCTTTCTTGTGCTTTAATTTATTTTTATAAATATTATATATGGAAGTGAGTAATTTCCCCTTACCACCGTTTAGCTCTTGTATATATTAATATAAGGATTTTTTTAAGGGGGGTTATATTTTGAATAATCACTATGATGATTATAGAAGAAATAATATTTACTATTCTAGATCTAGAAGAAGACATCAATATAATCAGAATGATAGTTATGATTATTATCGACCAGAATTCCATTGTAACTGTAGATATAAGTGTACATGTATTGACCCTTTAACACCTCCTGGACCGACTGGGGCAACTGGGCCGACGGGCGCCACAGGGGCTACTGGAGTTACAGGACCGACTGGGGCTGGCGGAATTGACGGCTTGATCGGACCGACTGGAGCCACGGGACCTACCGGCGCGGACGGAATCGTCGGTGCTACCGGCCCAACTGGAGCCATGGGACCTACCGGCGCGGATGGAGTGGCAGGAGCTACTGGTCCAATTGGCGTCACTGGACCTACGGGGGCGGACGGAATCGTCGGTGCTACTGGCCCAACTGGCGTCACTGGACCTACGGGGGCCGATGGAGTGGCAGGAGCTACTGGTCCAACTGGCGTTACAGGACCTACGGGGGCCGATGGAGTAGCAGGAGCTACTGGTCCAACTGGCGCTACTGGACCTACCGGCGCGGATGGAATTGCAGGAGCTACCGGTGCCACTGGCGTTACAGGACCTACCGGCGCGGATGGAATTGCAGGGGCTACCGGTCCAACTGGCGTTACAGGACCTACGGGCGCGGATGGAGTGGCAGGAGCTACTGGTCCAACTGGCGTCACTGGACCTACGGGGACGGACGGAATCGTCGGTGCTACCGGCCCAACTGGCGCCACTGGACCTACGGGGGCGGACGGAATCGATGGCGCTACCGGGCCAACTGGGGCTACAGGACCTACCGGCGCGGATGGAATTGCAGGGGCTACCGGTGCCACTGGCGCTACAGGACCTACGGGGGCGGATGGAGTAGCAGGAGCTACTGGTCCAACTGGGGCTACAGGACCTACCGGCGCGGATGGTCTCGTCGGCGCTACTGGACCAACTGGCGTTACAGGACCTACGGGCGCGGACGGAATCGTTGGTGCTACCGGCCCAACTGGCGTCACTGGACCTACGGGCGCGGATGGAGTGGCAGGGGCTACCGGTGCCACGGGCGCTACAGGACCTACCGGCGCAGATGGACTCGTCGGCGCTACCGGTGCCACTGGCGCGACAGGGCCTACCGGGGCGGACGGACTTGACGGCGTTACCGGAGCTACTGGGGCAACCGGGCCTACAGGACCTACGGGAGTAACTGGAGCAAGTGCAATTATCCCTTTTGCTTCGGGTTTACCAACTGCATTAACCGTTTTATTAACGGGATTAGCCGGAACTGTTGGTTTAGTTGGCTTTGGAAACGTTGCTAATACAGCACTGGTAGGAGGAACAACCATTGACCTAACTGGCGCAACAGGAACGTTATTGAATATGGCATTCTCTGTTCCAAGAGCTGGAACAATAACATCTATATCAGCTTATTTTAGCGTTACAGCAGCTCTAAGTTTATTAACATCGAGCGTGACAGTCAATGCTCAACTTTTCCGATCTGCTACACCAGCTACAAACACATTTACTGCTATAGCCGGAACAAACGTTGCTCTTACACCTAGTTTAACAGGGATTATATCAATCGGAGCAATTGCGAGAGGACTAATATCAGGGCTGTCTATTCCAGTTACTGCAGGAGATCGATTATTAATGGTTTTCTCAGTTACAGGAACCGGACTTACAGTTGCTACAACAGTAGCTGGATATGCAAGTGCTGGAATTACCATTAGTTAATCTCATTAACTTTTAATAATACACAACAGAAAAATGACCATTCCTCTAAAAGAGTGGTCATTTTTTTCTTCCATAAATTGAACCTTCTTCAATCGGAGGATTACTTCCCGTTACTTACGCATAAACAACTGCTCATTTGATAAAATTCTTTTATCATTTGGTCGAAATTCTTTTGCTTTTTGATTATGATATTCAGAATGTTCCTTATCTCCAATGTGCCAATAACAAACACATAATTGTAAATGAGGATACCAAGTGGAATAGTCTTTCAACTGAAAACCCATATTGTTTTCAGCTTCTTTTTCTAAAGCTATCTTATACCAAACTATTGCTTTTTGGTATTGCAATCTTTTTTTATACAAATCTCCTAAACGGCAAGATACCTCTGGTCTCGGTATATCAAATGATAAAGATTGAAGTAAACAATCAATTTCTTTCTCATACTGTTCAAGAATTTGATAACAATTCGCCATATAAATGCATGCACGAATATTATCTTCTATCCAACCTTCTCTTGTTACTAGAAATGCTACATACTTATCAATCGCTTCTTGATAACGCTTATGATCCTTTAATTCGTTTGCATAATAAAATAAGTCCCGCGGAGTAAACTCTACTTCTTCTTTTATCATTTTCTCATAAATTTTTATATTTCTATTGCTATCTTTTTTATTTATGGAAGTCGGTTTATGAATTATTGAAATCTCCGTATCTAATACTTTACCATTTACAGCTAAATATTCATGTACATTACCATACCACAAAAAATTCCTTGAACGTTTCACTAAGCGATGTCGTTTAAAGGAAAAAGTTGGATTACCATATTCATCTGTGGCAGTTATATATTTCATAGTGACAACATCATATGTCGACTCTAGTTTACTCTTTAATTTTATTATTTCTCCTATATTTTTATCATCAATAATATCATCTGCATCTAAAAATAAGATATAATCCTTAGTTGCTTTTGAGAATGAAAAGTTTCTAGCTTTTGCAAAAGAATCTACCCATTCATACTCATAAATTTTATCCGTATATTTTCTCGCTATATCCATCGTAGTATCTGTTGATCCAGTATCTACAATTATAATTTCATCACAAAAACGTTTTGCACAAGACAGAATACGTTGCAAAACGTCCTCTTCGTTTTTTACAATCATACATAAACTTATACTGATCATTTCTTACCACCACCAATATTTATTTAAAATATTGTATGATGGAGGGAATCTTACTGATATTATCCTTAAATATTAAAATTTTGCGCAGACATTTTTTCTGCTTCTTCGAGGGATTCTACAACCAACTTTGTCGATTTTACATGTTGCTCAGCTAGTTGCTGATATGTTTGAAATATTTGCTTCATATTTTGATTAATTTCATTGATTTTTTCTGAAAAGTCCATAATACTTTGTCCGGTAGGTGGTTCTTGAATGTCAATATGTAAATTTGCAATTGTTTCATTTAATAAAATAAGTTTTTGCTCAACTTGCGCAATATCTAATTTAATCTCGCTCATCTATGAAAATTGCTCCTCTCGCTTCATCACTTCTAAATCATCCAACCGTAATTCTTGATGTTGAATATCAGATTCTAAACCAGTGACTTCTGAACGTAATGTATCTCTTGCTTTCAAAAGTGTATGTAAAATTTGGTCTAATTGAATCCTTGAAACATGATGATAGCTTTCCCGGATGTTTTCTTCTCGTATAGATTCAAATTGTTCTGCAAAATCTCCTGCCCATGTCGAATGAGTTAATAACGGTTGTTCCCAATGTTTTTTACTTTGGTTATATTCTTGTTGATATAATTTTACGTCACTAATTACTTGTTCTAACCGTTCTAGATCTTCTCTTCTCTGATCCATTTGATAATTTAAGTTATAAATTTGCTCATGAACATTACTCATTTGTAAATCAATTGAATGTAAAGACATTCAAACACACCTCGTTTCAAAATCAGAAAAATCCCATCATATCTTTATATTATAGCGACAAATCTATATCATTCGTAGAGTAGAATAGCACTGTTTTTATTTTAAATTCAAACAAAATTAGTTAAAAAGAACTAAGTATTAAGTATCTATTATAAAAATTATATTGCGAATTGTTAAATGAAAGAAACTGCCCTCAAAGAGAGACAGTTTCTTTCATAATAATTTTTTATTCATCTTTCTTTAGTTTAGCCAATGCGTCAGCTAAAGCATTATTTTTAAATCCTTCATCTTGTTTATTCAAGTATTTTTTCACATCTTTCTTTGACACACGTTGTTTTTTTTCTTTCTCTCTTCTTGCCTGGAAAGTAGATAATTTTTCACGATGCCCACACTTGCAAGTGAATATTTGTCCATCGCCTTCTCCGCGAAGCTCTAATCGTTTATGGCAATTTGGACAGCGAGCATTCGTATACTTAGCAATATTTTTCTTGCCTCCACATGAACGATCCTGGCATACTAATTTTTTTCCGTGTTTATTTTTAATCTCTAGCATAAGTTTTCCACACTTCGGACATTTAGTTCCAGTCATGTTATCATGCTTGAAAGTTTCATTACTTTGCTTAATTTCTGAAACTGCTTCTTTAGTGTATGATTTAATTTCTTTGATAAACTGGTCTTTCTTTAATTTCCCTTCCGCAATAAGAGATAATTTTTGTTCCCATTCTGCAGTTAACAAAGGAGAGCGCAATTCTTCTGGTGCGAGATCTAAAAGTTGACGGCCCGTTTGTGTTAAATGAATATTTCTTCCTTTTAATTCAATATAGCTATTCATAAATAGTTTCTCAATAATATCTGCACGGGTTGCTACAGTACCTATTCCACCCGTTTCTTTAATTGTATCTACCAATTCTTTTTTATTTGTACCCATATAACGAGTCGGGTTTTCCATTGCTTGCAAAATAGTACCTTCAGTAAAGCGTTCAGGTGGCTTTGTTTCTCCTTCTTTCACCTCAACTTTTAGTGATAATTTGCTACCTTTTGAAATGTTTAATGGTTGTAGCTCGTCTTCCTCATCACTGTGTTTATAAATTTCTTTCCACCCTAGTCTTTTCGTAACTTTACCATTAGCTATAAATTGTTCGCCTGCAATGTCAATGGTAATCGTTGTTTGCTCATATTCCATAGGATCAGACAAAGCTGCCAAAAATCTTTGTACAATTAAGTGATATATCTTTTTTTCCTTCTCATCTAATGCAGTCCAATCAACTGGAACCTCTGTTGGAATAATGGCATGATGATCCGTTACTTTTGAATTGTCTACAATCGATTTACTCAATCGTAATTCTTTTTTCAAAATAGTATTTGCCGTTTTCGCATATTCATCTACACCACATGCCTTTACTCGATCTTTTAGTGTAGGTATGATATCGGTCGATAAATGTCTTGAATCTGTTCGGGGATAAGTTACCAATTTATGCTGTTCGTATAGTTTTTGCATAACAGATAATGTTTGTTTACCTGAAAATTGAAATATTCGGTTTGCATCACGTTGTAAATCCGTTAAATCGTATAGCCCTTGAGCGTGTTTCTTTTTCAGTTTTTTATCTACATGAATGACTGTAGCTTGTTTATTACTTAATTGTTCTTCTAACTTAAATGCGTGTTTTTTTGAAAAGATTCGGTTTTGGTTCTTATCATCTTTCCACAAAAAGCGGTGTCCTTTGTTTGTTTTGGCTTCTAATTGATAGAACTTTTGCGGTTGAAAATTTTTGATTTCTTGTTCTCGTAACGCCACCATTTCCAATGTAGGAGTCTGCACACGTCCACTAGATAATTGAGCATTATGTTTCGTTGTTAATGCTCTTGTAGCATTAAGTCCTACATACCAATCAGCCTCTGAACGTGCTACAGCAGATTGGTATAAATTCCAATAATTCTTTCCAGGCTTCAAATGTTTAAATCCATCTTTTATTGCTTTATCTGTCACGGAACTAATCCAAAGTCGTTTAATCGGTTTTTTTACTCTGGCTTTTTCAATAATCCAACGTGCTACCAACTCACCTTCTCTACCTGCATCTGTAGCGATAACAATATCGGCAACGTCTTGACGGTTTAGTTGGGTTTTTACCGACTGGAATTGCTTACTTGTCTTTTTCATTACCACAAGCTTCAAGTGGTCTGGAAGCATAGGTAAATCTTCCATACGCCATGTTTTATATTTACTGTCATACATATCTGGATCTGCCAATGTTACTAAGTGTCCTAAAGCCCACGTTACAATATACTTTGATCCCTCTAAGTATCCATTTCCTTTTTTATGGCATCCGAGTACTTTCGCTATATCTCGACCAACGGATGGCTTTTCTGCTAAAACTACTGTTTTACTCATTTATGACTCCTCATTTCGAAGATTATCTATATTATTTCAATGTTTACTGTAACATATTTTCATCAAACTGTATGGCATGATGCAATCACAACATCCTCTCTATAACCATACTATAAATTACAAAACACCGAGTTTCATTATGAAAGAGGATGTACATCATGCTGATATATGTTGGAATGCTCTTACTTGTTATGGCAGTTAGTTTAGACGGATTAGGCGTCGGTATCACATATGGAATGCGTAAAATAAGAGTTCCATTTGTTGCAATTTTTATAATCATGATTTGTTCAGGATGCATTGTCTATACTTCGATGACAATTGGAGAGATTATAAGTAATCTTTTATCCACAAAAATTACGAGTATGTTAGGTGGTAGTATATTAATTTTCCTTGGGATTTTTTCTTTTATTAATATATTTCGTTCTAAAAATGATTCTACACAATCTCAAGAGATGAATGATTTATCGAGACTGGAAAATCTGAAAACTGTTATGTCAACACCAGATAATGCAGACCTTGATAAATCAGGAGTGATTTCAATTGGCGAAGCATTCTTGTTAGGCTTAGCGCTTGCATTAGATGCTTTTGGTGCTGGAATTGGTGCGGCTATGCTTGGTTACCCACCTTTCATAACAGCAATATTAACTGCTGTTATGAGCGGACTATTCTTAAAATGCGGTATCCAATTAGGCAGTTTTATCTCTAACAATCCGAGACTCCGCAGGCTTTCATTTTTACCACCAGCTATTTTAATAAGTATTGGAATTTTTAATCTAATTGGGTAACAAATAAAAATATCCCAGCAAAGACGAATGAACGTTCTTAACTGGGATATTTCTTTGTTTATTTTAAATCAACGATATAATAAAGCTGATAACTACAATAGCTCCAATGATCATTAATATTGTACGTAACATGACAATCCATCCTTTCATTATGCCTTTGTACGTTACAATACCCAATCATTCAAAAAGAAAAACCTTCTATGTAATTATATTTAGAAGTATAGTTAATGTGATAACACTTACGATCGTTGATATAAAGGTAATACTGGATACTAATTCTGGTTCCGTATCAAATTCAATAGCATACATAGTCGTCGTTGCTGCAGTCGGCATTGCTGAAATGATTATAAGTACTGATGCAATTAATGGATCTACATCAATAATAATAACGAATAACCAAGCAATCAAAGGTGCGATAATCATTTTTAATGATACCGAAGATAAAACAACTTGCCAGTCTAATTTTAAACCGATTAATGACCCTAGTTGCATCCCTAACATAATCATCATAACTGGAATTGCCGCATCACCAACCATCGTTAATGTTGAATGAATAAAATCAGGTATAGTTATCGACACCCAAGAACATACAAATGCGAAAACTGCTGCATATGTAGTTGGCATTTTTAGTACATTTTTTACTGCTTTTTTCATTCCACTCGTACTGCGGGACGCATAATATACACCAAAAAAATTATTCTGTAAGGCTTGAACAACCATTATAAAAATCGCATATGGAACCGCTGCTGGCCCTATACTATATAAAACTACAGGTAATCCATAATTTCCAGAATTCATAAATCCTGTTGCTAGAATGGCTGCACTTTCTTTATTCGAATTCCATCCGAATATTTTTGCTAATAATTTATTTATGAATACCATAATGAAAAATAGCACGAACATATAGATTAATATAATTAGAAAGCCACTATCGAAGGTTGCATCATATAACGTTACAAAGACTAAAGCTGGCGTTAATATGTATAAACTAACTGCGGAAACAGATTTCACATCTAACAATCGAATACGTTGTAATATAAATCCTGATGCAAAAACTGCCATAATCGGCAAAATAACCTCTATAAACAAACTCATTTAAACATCTCCATCTATCATAGTACTCTCATATTAGTTTACCATATACCGTCAAGAGTCAGATAAGATACTCTTGACAAATCGAATAAGTTAATTCATAATGTATTAGTTAAGAAGTAACATTTAGTGATGATCTGGCATTCTGCTATGTTTTAGGGAAGATGCTTATTCACACTGGCGCGACTAAGGGGTCGCAAGGATGTAAGAGCAGGTAGGGCTTACATTGCTTAAGTAGAAACATCAAGTAGGAAAATAACCGCGGTAAATGATATAAAAAATAAGTTTAATCTTAGAATGAAAAAATTATAAAGTGTTACTTTAACTATAAAAGGGTACTCTTTTAAAAAGGGTACCCTTTTTCCAATCCATACATAAAACCAAACGAAGAAAGGATTGTTGTGAATGCAAACAGAATTACCACTAGGCTCAATTGTAACAATGAAAGTATTACGAAAAATAGATACGGGATATGTACTTACTGCATTTGGAGAAGAAGCTTTACTACACAACAAGGAAACAGAAGAACAATTGGAGATTGATCAAGAAGTTGATGTTTTCCTCTATACCGATAAACAAGGGAAGATAATTTCTTCTGCTCGTTTACCATTTATTACAGTTGGTATATATGATTGGGCAGAAGTAGTAGGTGTCATTCCAAGACTAGGTGTATTTGTGTCTATCGGTATCGTGAAAGACATACTTGTATCTAAAGATGACTTACCATTATATAGAGATACGTGGCCAAAATCAGGTGACCGTTTATTCATCACCCTTAAAGTAGATAAAAAAGGTCGCTTATTAGCTGTGCCAGCAGAGGAAGACATTATTGCAAATGAAGTATTTGCTGCTCCCGAAAACATCATTCATGATAAAGTACGTGGGACGGTTTATCATACTGAAAAAGAAGGGGCTGCCTTACTGACGACCGAGGGACATCGGGGATTTATCCATCATACAGAAAGAAAGGAAGAGCCACGAGTCGGACAAGTAGTTGAAGGTAGAGTAATTGCAGTAAAAGAAGATGGTTCTATCAACATTTCTTTGCGACCATTAAAACAAGATAGTCTCGATGAGGACGCGGACTTAATTCTAAAACATTTAAAAGATAATCATGGTACCATTCCGTTCCACGATAAAAGTGAACCAGAAGAAATAAGAGCTACTTTTCAAATTAGTAAAGCTGCCTTTAAACGGGCATTAGGAAGATTACTTAAAGAAGGAAAAGTAAAACAAGAAAATGGACAGACCATTCTATTAGAATAATATGAAGAGGCGCTCGCTATCTTATGAGCGCCTCTTTTCTGTTTTTTCCCGATTCCTGGTCACTCATCTCCTTTATGAATTACCACTTTTACTTTTTTACTGAAATAAGGTAACCCATCTCTATTATGAGTTATCAGTTTGACTTCTTCTCTATATTCTCGGCACTCATTCTCCCACTCCTTACTCAGAACAAAAGCGGAAGCGCCCATTTAGCTAGTTCGTCCCTATTTTTAGGGATGCTTCGACAAAGGGCGAACTTCCTCTTTCCTTTAAGATAAAGGAATCGTGGTGATGGAAGAACTGATGATGATTATCACCGCAATGGTATAAGTGCGACTAAACCTCATAAAGAGCATTCGGCAGTATTCTTTCACGTATGTCAATTTCGTGAAGTTTCCTATTTTCTGCGCGCTGTAGCTGGACGGCTATTTCTGTCTACGAAAATATGACGTCCACATATTTATACTTTCTTACTTTAAAACAAAGAAAAAAGCAGAGTCTGCAATTAAACAGATTCTGCTTTTTTCTTTAGGCTTCTGCGTTCTTATAAGAATCCATTACGGATGAAATTATAAAGCCTAGAGCGGAAGCGAATAAACAAGCGATGCCAAGTCCGCCAAATCCTGCCCCCATAATGTCAACTTTTGGTGCAACTGAAGAGACTAGTATTAATAATAAACCTACTATTGCTAATAAAAAGTTCGGATAGTATCCAGCATGCGATTTTTTAGAAGACATTCTAACTAAGAAAATACTCGCAACTGCTGTTACCGCTGTCAAAATAGCCCCAATCGTAATTACAGATTCGACCATATCTTTCACCTCATCACAAAAATAAATTACTCTAACCCAAGTCTACAATTGAATGTTTAGAAAGTCAATTACAGTACCAATATTGTAGGCAGACAATTTCTCTAATACAATTAATTATATCCATAACAAGGAATCTCATTACCCAATGTCGAAATAAGTTACCATAAAGAAAAGAGGGAGGAATTATAATGCTGACATTTAAAGACTATATATATGAACGTCCGGATATAGAAAAGAGCAAAGATAAATTCCATCAATTGGTGGACGTTTTTAAAAGTGCACCTGATGTGAAACAAGCTAAAAAAGCTATTGATGAAATTAATCAGTTAAGGAATAACCTTTATACAATGTATAATCTCGTATATATTCGTGCTTCTATTGACACAAAGGATGAATATTATCAACAAGAACGGGATCACTTTGACTTAATTGAACCCGAAATACAAGAAATGGTGACAAGCTTCTATAAAGCATTGTTTGAATCACCATTTGAAAAAGATTTACGAAAAGAGTATGGTTCACAACTTTTTGATTTAGCAGCTTGCAAGGTAAAAGCTTTTTCAAAAGAAATTATACCTCTGCTTCAACAAGAAAACAAACTTTCTTCGGAGTACTCTAAGTTAATTGCTTCTGCAGATATCGAATTCAAAGGCAAAACATATACTTTAGCTCAATTAGGTCCTTTTGCACAACATAAAGATCGTAGTGTGCGTAAAGATGCGATGAAGGCAGCTCAGAGTTTCTTTGTTGAAAATGAAGAAGCATTAGATCGGATCTACGATGATTTAGTTAAAGTCCGACATGAAATTGCCCAAAAGCTAGGATATGATAATTTTATTGAAGTTGGGTATCTACGTATGCAGCGAGTAGATTACAATGCAAATATGGTGGAGGTATTCCGACAACAAGTACGTGATGTCATAGTGCTAATAGCTACGAAACTATATAAAAAACAAGCAAAACGAATTGGTGTCGATAAACTGAAAGCATATGACGAAAGCTTTGTGTTTCCTTCTGGCAATGCTACACCTAAAGGATCTCCAGAATGGATTATTGAAAACGGAAAGAAAATGTATCAAGAGTTATCAAAGGAGACAGGTGAGTTCTTTCAATTTATGTTAGATCATGAGCTTATGGATTTAGAAGCAAAGAAAGGAAAAGAAGCTGGAGGATATTGTACGTTTATTGAGGATTATTCCTCTCCATACATCTTTGCTAATTTCAATGGAACATCGGATGATATTGATGTTTTAACACACGAAGCTGGTCACGCTTTCCAGGTTTATAGCAGTAGAAATTACAGTGTGCCAGAGTATTATTTTCCAACAAGTGAATCAGCTGAAATACATTCGATGAGTATGGAGTTCTTTACCTACCCTTGGATGAAAGAATTCTTTGGAGATGAGGTAGAAAAGTATAAATATGCTCATTTATCTGATGCTTTACAATTTATTCCTTATGGTGTTGCGGTAGATGAATTTCAACATTTAGTTTACGAAAATCCTGAATGGACTCCTATAGAAAGAAAACAAGCGTGGAAAAAACTTGAGGAAATTTACTTACCACACCGGGATTATGATGGTATTCCAAATCTAGAAGCTGGTGGATTCTGGCAAAAACAAGCTCATATCTATGAAGATCCTTTTTATTATATTGATTATACATTAGCACAAATTTGCGCATTCCAATTTTGGAAGAAAGCGCAAGAAGATAATGAATCTGCTTGGGAAGATTATGTAAAATTATGCAAACTAGGTGGATCTAAGCCATTTCTCCAACTTTTAAAAGAAGGTAATTTACAATCTCCTTTTGAAGAAGGTACAGTTGCCTCTGTAGTAAAAATAATTAAAGATTACTTAGAATCCATTGATGATAACAGCTTATAAAGCTTGATAACTTCTAAAAGAGTTACAAAAAAGGTGTTGGTACAAACTATTTCCAAAAAGAACAGTTTGTACCAACACTTTTATTTTTAGCTAGGATCTGGATGTTCTTCTTCGCTTGGATCTGGATGCTCTTCTTCAGTTGGTTGGTAAGTGGATGACATTAAATCGAATTTCTCTGCTCCAACGTACCCAGGAACAATTACCATTACAGTAAGCAGAAAAACGATTCCTAAAAGATAATTGATCTTTTTCATCTTAATCACCTCCCTTCAACAGCTTTTGTTGTATGGAGTGCATGATTGTAATAGGTAGCTGCTAGTTTGTATTTTCTTTGACCATAATAATGTGTAGCTAATATTTCTAGATAAGCAGTTTTCTTCAAATATAATTGTTTCTCATCAGCAAATGGTATAATTTTCTCCAAAATAATTTCTTCTAATTTCGATGATACTTTATTTATTAATTGATTATACACGTCTAACTCATACCGATATATCGATTGATCATCTTCTTCCACAATAGCTAGTCCTTTATCTAACCACTCTTTTGCATGAATTAAATCATGGATACGATAGTATTCTTTCATCAATCCAATAATTGGGTATAATTGCTTCTCTGGTTCAGCTCTTAGTACAAAACTTTTTTTATAATATTCTATGGCCTGTTCCGATTGATTGCATTCAGAAAATAAATATCCAATATTTTGGTAACATTTTGTTTGTAAATTTATATTGTTGATTCGATCAGCAATTTTTTTTGCTTGTTGGTAGCTGTTCATCGCAGCTTCATAGTCCTGCATTCTAGAATGAGAAATACCCAATAATAAATAACATTGCGCTGTTCGTTTGAAGTTATATTGCTTTTGATAATAAGTTAAGGTTTGTTGAGCATGGATGAGTGTCGTATAGGTTTCTCGAATGTAACTTGCAGATAAGGCAATCATATAGAATACATCGTGTTTCTCTTCTTTTTTTGATACTTCAATATAAGTTAATCGATCCAACGACTTTTGAAAATAATCAATTGCTTTCTTATATTTCTCTCGTGAAAAATAGTACTGTCCAATAAATTTCAACCAATAAAAGGATTCCGCATCTGTAAAATAAGGAGAGAGTAATTGAAGCTTTTGAAATTGTTCCTCTATCTTCTGTTTGTCATTTTGGATTAAATAGTACCTTAATTTATGAATTTCAAAGAGATGATTCATATCCTGAACAGTAATAAGTTGTTTATTACTACATAACTGCTTGTATAACATGACTGAAGAGTTTATATTTCTTAAAAACAAGGATTGAAACCATTTTTGACACAAATCTAAAATAGGGACTTGTCGTAATTGTGTTTCATTAATTCCTAATTTACTACAGAGTAATTCTTTTATTTCATCCGGAGGGTCGACATACTTATTCTCAATCTTTGATAAATAAGAAATTGATATAATACCATCGGCGAGTTCGGATTGCGTCATTTTTTGCTCTTGTCTATAAAATTTAAGCATATAGCCAAAATGCACCAATCGATATTCATCCCCCTCTATATTAATTTTCATTTATTTTACCATAAAATGTAAAAACTCACCATTTATTTTTATCTAAATTTTTTGATTTATCAACCAAATTTATATTTCAATTTGTTAGGATAATTTTAAAAGCTGGAAATAAGTCTTTTACATTATTATTTTCGAAAAAAATAGTTTTACGATGGATTTATCTTCTAACATTCTTATAGTTTTTCCCAACCTTTGATTAGCAGGATTCTCCGAAATTTTAAAGAATATGTATAAACATATCTTAATAGGAGGAATCATGATGAAAAGCAAAATTTTTGGCGGATTAGCGTTAGCAACTTTATTAATTACTTCACCATTGGCCACGGATGCTGCAACGGACAGGAACATCGGGATTGACACAGAAAAAAACCCAAGTATTTCAGACTCTTATAACAAACAAGCCCCTTATGTTGAAGGAGAAGTTCTCGTTAAGTTCAAAGAGGATATGTCCATGAATATGCAACAAGACGTATTAAGTGATATTAATGCTGAAATTCTTGTTGATGAAAATGTAGTAGACTCTCCTTTTAATGTTTTAAAAGTAAAGGATGTAGATCAAGTAGTACAAACTTTAAGTAACAATTCTCAAATTGAATATGTCGAACCAAATTATATTATGAATGCAACTTACACACCAAATGATCCATTCTTTGATATTAGTTATCAATATGGATTATTTACAACAGAAACAACCTCAGCTTGGGATGTGACAACCGGTAATTCAAATCAAGTTGTTGCCGTTCTTGACACCGGAGTGGATTATAATCATGAAGATTTAGATGATAAGACGATTCTTGGATATAATTTTGTTAATAATAATAACAACCCTATGGATGGTAATGGACATGGTACGCATGTAGCTGGAACAGCAGCTGCAGAAACAAATAACGGGTTAGGAATTGCTGGCGTAGCTCCAGACACTTCTATATTAGCTGTTCAAGTTCTAGATAGCAGTGGTAGCGGAAGTTTAGCAAATATCGTTGATGGTATTATTTACGCAGCAGATTATGGTGCAGAAGTTATTAACCTTTCCTTAGGTTGTAATTGTGATACACAAGCAATGGAAGATGCTGTCGATTATGCTTGGGATAGTGGTTCTGTAGTTGTAGCAGCAGCAGGAAATAGTAGTACGTCTACAACATTTGAACCAGCATCATATGATAATGCTATCGCAGTTGGAGCAGTTGATGAAAATAATAATATAGCTAACTTTTCAAACTATGGAAGTTGGGTAAATGTAACTGCACCAGGTGTTGAAATTGCAGGAACATACCCATCAAATAGATATGTCTATTTATCAGGAACTTCAATGGCTTCTCCACACGTTGCTGGTTTAGCTGCATTACTCGCCTCACAAGGTAAAGATAATAGCGAGATTCGTCGTTCGATTGAAAATACAGCAACACCAATTAGCGGAACAGGTTATTACTTCCAACATGGATTAATCAATTCATTTGATGCAGTAAACTATTAATCTTTGAAAACGTGCCCCCTTCCCCTTCACTTTTTGAAGGGGAATTTTTTATGCGCTGAAGTTTGGTCAATAAATTTTGGATATAGGCCGGATAATAATCAAAATCAGTGAGACTTCTCTGGGAATAAAGTAAAGAGCAAATCCCTATAGTTAAACAAAAGCTCATACACCGTAAAATAAGCGGAGGAAATTTTTGAAGGATTGCAAAACGGCTCATTCAGATTTAACTTAAGTAAATCCTTGTATTTCACGTTAATTTACAGTAAATATGTGAATACGTGATAGCCAATATGATAAAATAAGTCTAATTACGTTAAGATAAGGAGAATACAATGAATTATCAAGCACTTTTCTTAGATATTGATGGAACTATTTTACGACCGGATCATACATATTCCGAACATACAAAAATAGCAATTGAACAAGTGAAAAAACAAGGAATAGAAGTTTTTCTTTGTACGGGAAGACCAATTATTGAAATTGATGATTTAGCAGACGAACTTGGTGTTGAATCATTAATTGGTTACAACGGTGCCTATGCAAAATATAAAGGAAAAACGATATTAAATGAGCCTATGCCGGAGAATGATGTAGATACGTTTTTAAGTGTAGCTAAAAGTGAAAACCATGAACTTATTTTATATACAAAGGATAAAAATCATTTTACAACATTCGAAGATGATTTTGTTCAAACTTTCAAAGAGATCTTTCAGCTACGGAAAAATGAATTATTTGATAAAAGTCTCAATGACCAAATTCTTGGTATTACTGCATTAAATGTGCACCCTAATGAAGCTAGTCACTATATTATTAATGATAATATTCGTCCTTCTCAAGTAAATGTTAATGGAGTTGTATCTGCATTTGATATTATTCGTATTAATATGAATAAAGGAGAAGCAATTAAGCGTGTACTACATGAACTTAATATCCCAATAGAAAATTCAATTGCTTTCGGTGATGGTATGAATGATAAAGAAATGCTACAAACAGTTGGTGTTGGATTTGCGATGGGGAATGCAGATAGCGAACTGGTTCAATACGCAGATTATCAAACTAAATCATCAGAGGAAGATGGAATTTTTTATGGCTTGAAACAATTAGGAGTCGTTAAAGAATAATTTTATAACGTTATTATCATGAGTAAATAACAGTACTAAATGAATATCCCTTACTAATTGAAAAGCCTAGAATGATGGCAGCGATTTTGTGCCTTTCTTCATTCTAGGCTTTATTTCCTACTTCTTATCTTGTAGTAGGCGAAGCTGCTCCATTACTGACTTTGTAAGTATAGAGTCTACATCACAACCACTTACTTCTACAAAAGCTTCTTGGTAACTAGTATTTGTAATTTTCTTTTGTAATTCTAATGCTTCTCCGTCTTCTTCATTATTAAATAATAAAGCTGCAGCGATTGTCTTCGCTAAATAAACAGGTGTTCTTCCTGTATATTCAATATACATTAAAGCTGGTTTTACTAAGCGATCCTTTGCACTTAATTTTCGAATAGGCCCACGTGCAACTCGTTTTACATCATCTGATATATAAGGATTTTTGAAACGCTGAATGATTTTATCCACATACTCTTGATGAGTTTCGCGATTGAAACCATATGCTTGAATTAATGCTTCTCCTGATTCAGATAAGGCACCATGTATAGTATTATCAATAAGTGAATCTTTCATTGCTTCCACAATAGTATCATAGCCTAAATATGTTCCTACGTATGCCGGAATAGCATGTCCCGTATTTACTGTAAACAATTTACGTTCAATATAAGGTGCAAGGTCATCTACATAGGTAATCCCAGTAATTGAGGGTAGCTCATCGACGATCGCTTTTTTCTCAACTACCCACTCATAATAGGGTTCAACCATTACATCTAATATATTCTGATTTGTTTGATTAGGAACGATTCGATCTACTGCAGCATTAGGAAAACCATATAATTTTTCAAAGTCGCCTACTTCGTTAGCCTCTATTGATTCATATACATGCTCTTTTAACAATGAACTTCCGCCAACCATATTTTCACAAGCAATGATATTTAAGGGTCGTTTATTTTGCTTTGCTCTTTCTTGCAATCCTTTAGAAATTACCTTTGCAATAATTGGAAGAATTGTTGGTCCAACTGCAGTAGTAACTACATCAGCTTTCACGATAGCTTTTGTAACAGCATCTGGCTCTTCCACACTATTAATCCCAATAATATGACTTACTGTTAATTCTTGTTTTTCTTCACCTGCAAGGTAAACATGATATGATTTTTGTTTATTAATTTCTTCAATAACTCGACTATTTACATCGATAAAAATGGTTTGGTAATCTGATTGATCAAGTAAAAGTCCGATAAAACCTCGGCCAATATTTCCTGCTCCAAAATGGACTGCTGTTTTCATATTAGTTCACCTCTCGAAGGAGTCCTAAAATTTCTTCTTTAGTACTTGCAGCTACTAATTTCTCGACATTTTCAACTTCAGAACAAATAATCGCAATTTGAGACAGAATTTCCAAATGTTCATCACCTTTACCCGCAATTCCAATTAAAATTTGCACTTCATTTCCATCTCCAAAATCTACACCTTTTGGCACAGTTACAACAGATAACCCTGTTTCATTTACCATTTCTCTTGCATCTTCTGTTCCATGAGGAATCGCTAGTGCATTTCCCATAAATGTTGAAGTTAATTCTTCTCGTTCAAGCATTTTTTCAATATACGTTTTCTCTACATAACCATTACGGAATAAAATTTCTCCAGTATAACGAATTGCTTCTTCTTTTGATGAAAATTCAACACCTAATTGAATATTTTCTTTGCTTAAAATTTCTTTTGCCATGATGTATGCACTCCTACTCGTGAAATTTTTCGTTCATAAAATTTTGAAACTCATTTGCCAGAAATTGATGAATATCTTCCTCTGTTCCATATTCAAAAATTCGAATATTCTCTTCTTTTTGTATAAATAAGCCACTAATAAAACTTAAAATATTTAACACTTCTGAATCAGATGATTGTGGAGCCAACATTAGTAGAATTCGTTTTATCATCATCGGAGTATTATCCATTCCTTTTAAATAAATCGGTTGTTCCAATTCATATACCCGAAGATACGGCCCCTGAACCCATTCTGAACGAGTGTGGAACAATGCAAGCTGAGATAAAGGTATTCCTAACCCTCCCTGTTGTTCGCGTTCCACTAGTTTTTCTAAAATAAAATCGGCTTGTGTAACTATTTCTGCTTGTTCTATTTCTTTGCCAATTAACTGTAAATAAGACAGCATATCTGTATTCTTTGCTAAAGTAGTGACTTTCAAATTATTAATTAATTGAATCATAGCTTTTGAATAAAGTTGCATAGAATAAAGTTTGGCAACAAAATCATCCTGACTATTTCTTCTTTCCATTTGCTGCTTTTTAATTGGAGCTGTAATTTTACTTTTTCTCAATTCTACTTTTATTTTCCTTGCTTCTTCGTCCGTTAGCATTGGAGATATTAATACATAACTTCGATTAATATCTTCCAAAGCAACCGTTGATACAATAACATCATATCCTGACAATGTCTCTTCATTCAAGTCAAATAGAGATTGATGATTTGCGATACTTATCTCAGGAAATGTATTCTTCAATTTAGAAGCTAACATTTTTGAAGTCCCAATCCCACTTGAACAAATAACAAGAACCTTTATATCTGATTGTGAATCAGTCTGTAAAAACGTGGCTGCAAAATGAAGCACGATATAACCTATTTCTTCATCCGGAAACGCAATATTTGGGAATACATGTTGAATAGCTTTATCGACTACTTCAAACAGTTCAACATAATCTTTTTTAATTTCATCAATCATTGGGTTATTAATATTCATTTGTTGCTTTAGGCGATATACAGCTGGTTTTAAATGTGTCGTTAAATCATTTAAAAACCGATTGTTAGTTGTAACATCAATATTCATTTCATTGCTTACAAAGCGTATTAATTCTTTTGCTTTATAAGCTATATCCATACTCGATTCCTCTAAAAGATAATTTTGGTTCTCTCTTAACTTAGCTCCCATTAAATGCATCGTAATATAGCCTATTTCATCTTCTGGGATAGATAAAGAGAAAGCTTCTTCTAAATGGTCTATAATCTCTGCAGCAATTTTATATTCTTGTTTATCTTTGATTTGTTCTTTGTATCCATCATCGAAATGAATGGTATCTCCTTTTTGTAATCGTTCAATTGCTAAAGCAAGATGAACGACTAAACCTATATATGCACTATCAGCAAGATCATAAGGCAGTTGGTGTCGCATACGTTGAATTTGCTCTTCAATTTTATCCAGTTTATCGGCATCAACCAGTCCAAGTAAACGAGCTGAAATGGTATCTGATTTAGCTACATCCTCTTGAATTCTTTCTTTTAACTTCTCTACATATTGAAAAGGGTCAATATGACGGGAAATAAGGTGACTGAGCACGGATCTTTTCCGTGCTTCGTCCCCTTCAATTCGAACGCCATATCCTTTTTTTCTAATTAAACTAAGCCCGAAAGATTTCACTTGAGATTCTAACTTGTTTAAATCTTGACTTACCATGGCAATCGTCACATTTAGCTCGGTTGCCAAGTGAAATAATTTCACGGGATCCCGAAATTGCAATAATGTATATAACAATATCACCTGTCTTTCTTCTTCGGTTAATTCCGCAGAAGACAACTCTTCAATAGCTTGTTGTAAGACATTTTTATTTTCCAAAGAACCTTGGATTATAATACCTGTTCCTGTCTTTTTAGTAAGATTCAGTTGATAATCTTCAAGCACTTTCTCCGTCTTTTTTATTTCACGGTGAATGGTCCGAATACTTACGCCAAGTTGATCGGCAATATCTTTTACTGGCATTTCCTTTTCCGCCTCTAAAAGAATCTTCAGTATATGTCGCTCACGACTAGAAAGATACAAGACCATTCACCTCCAATAATAATTATTTATTTTTCAAACGTTCTACAAGCTCATCATATTTAGGACTGTTTAAGAAGTTCTCTACAGAAATATGCTCTGCAGTCGGCAATTTAGCCTTCGCGCGATTTGTTAACGTTTTTTGAGTAATTACAATATCGGCATCATCAGGTATTTCATTAATCGCTTTGTTCGTGACATCGATATTGATATCGTTCTTCTTAAATTTATTCTTTAATAATGATGCACCCATAGCACTTGAGCCCATTCCAGCATCACATGCAAAGATTATTTTATCTACTTGTGATACATCTTTTACAGGTGTTTCTGGTACAGCATCTTCGCCATTTACTTCAGAAGTATTCTCATTATTCTGATTCCCTTTCAATGTACCTGCTACACTACTTTCTTTTCCTTTCATTGCTTCCATTTTTTCTGTAGAAGCACTTAAATCCCCTTCGTCATCCGACTTCGACGATTTCAAGATAACTGCAGCAATAATAAAGGAAACAGCAGTTGCTAAAATAACACTTAAAATAACTCCAATATAACTATCAGAAGCTGTCATAGCTAATACTGCAAAAATACTACCTGGAGATGCTGCCGCACGTAACCCTGCATCAAATAATTGTAGTGTGAATACTCCTGTGACTCCACCCCCAATTGCAGCTAAGATAAGCATTGGTTTCATAAGAACATACGGGAAATAAATCTCATGAATACCACCTAAAAATTGAATTATTGCAGCACCTGGTGCAGATGCTTTGGAAACCCCTTTACCAAAAATAGCAAACGCTAGTAAAATTCCAAGTCCAGGACCAGGGTTTGCTTCCATAAGGAATAAAATTGATTTTCCAATCTCTGAAGCCTGATCAGCACCTAATGGAGTTAATATCCCATGGTTAATTGCATTATTAAGAAATAAGATTTTTGCTGGTTCAATAATGATATTTGCCAATGGCAATAATCCCGCATTAACAATTACTTCTACTCCAGCAGCAAGTGCGGTGTTTAATCCTGATACAATTGGACCAATTGCTTTTAGTGCAATAATCGCCATGATTGCCGCTAGTATACCTGCTGAAAAGTTATTGTATAACATTTCAAAACCTTGACGAATTCTGTGTTGGAACACACCGTCAAATTTCTTCATCAAGTAAGCAGCTAATGGACCCATTAACATTGCTCCTAAAAACATTGGTGCATCTGCTCCAACGATTACTCCCATTGTTGCAGTCGCACCTACGACTCCTCCACGAATATCGTAAACCATACGTCCACCAGTAAAACCAATTAATAATGGCAATAGATATAGGATCATTGGATCTACTAATCCTGCCAAGTCTTCATTCGGCCACCAACCGTCTGGTATAAATAAAGCTGTAATTATTCCCCATGCGATAAAAGCACCGATGTTTGGCATAATCATTCCACTTAGATAACTACCAAATTTCTGTACTTTTGCACGAAAGCCAGATTGTTTTTCAGACATAACAAACTCCCCTTTTTTCTATATTTATTGTATCTACCTTTATTTTATGGTATTCAGGAATCCGCTTACAACACTATCTTAATGTGAATTTGGCAATTAATTGTTGCCAAATATAAATTTGTGCTTATAGTAAATAACTTTCTGTTCCCAGTTACGATTGAAAAAACGTTGTTAACATCTTATAAATTTGGACAAAATGTCGCCCTTACATGTAAATATCATCACAATCTTTAATCTGGACCATAATGAGCTGATTGAATAGTAACCGCTGTATATTCCAATGATTCAGAGTGTATATTCTTGTGAAATGTGATTCAGGGAAGGTTTAATGACAGTGGGGAGTTGTTGTAGGTATGAGCGTAAGTTTTATGCGGATTTAGCTACTTTTTTAGCTTTTTTATGCTTTTGTGGTTTTGAGAAAAAAGCTTACAATCATTGAATATTTCGTTTTTCCCTCCACTGATTGTAAGATAGTAACAGACATTTAATCCCAAAATAACTTATTTCGCGAAGATTATTGTCTAGGAAATTTAGAATAGGTATTACTGATCGTTATGTGTAGGATCACAAGTAAACACCGGAAGGAAAACATCATAATTAGTTTTAATGAGAGTCATATTTCATTTACTTGTAAAATGAGTTTTGTATTGTGAAATGGCGACCTAGGTGACCTTAACCAAAGATCACCAATTGCATATTACTGTTGAATAAACGTAGTATATTTTGGAAGCTTTTTAAACCCAATTCATTCGGATTTATATTTTGAATACATAATTTGGTCCACTGTCATAATTACTATTCTTTTTTTGAAAAGCAATCTAGATTGCAACTTTTCCAAAAACGGATTTACAGAAAAAAACCGCCATATAATAACGCTCCTGCAATAATAAATGCTGGATGAACATTTTTTCTCTCAATTAAATAATAACTTATAACTACAATAATTGCTGTTTGCCAAAACCCAATTCCTATGTACGCTTCATTCCAAAAATTCCAAGCTAATACACCTAACAATATTGCAATTACAGGTTGTACAAATAGAGTAAGTCTTTTAACACGTGGAGATTTCTTATATTTTATTAAAATTCCTCCAAGTAAAATCATCAATATTAATGAAGGAGCCAAGCTAGCAAATAGCCCAATTCCAGCACCTAAATAACCACCTACTTCAAATCCAATATATCCTGCTAATTTTGTAGCAATCGGACCTGGTAAAGAATTAGCAAATGCAAGTAGTTCACCAAATTCTTGTGTAGTCATCCATTCAAAATTTCGTACTACCTCATTTTCCACAAGCGGAATAGATGCTGGTCCTCCACCGTATCCGAGTATCCCAGGAACAAAGAAAGCTACAAAAATTTCCCAATATATCAAGAGGGATCACCTTCTTTTCCTTGCTTTTTCACAGGTAGTGCGAGTGCTAAAATAAGTAGCACTGCAATGACAATTCCCGGATGTATATGGATAACCTGAAGCAATATAAACATAATAATAATCATTATTATTGTTATAATCCAGCCTAAACCCTTTCCTGCTTTTTGTATAAATTGCCATGTCAAAACAGCCATCATCATACCCACAACTGCTATAACTGCTGCTGTCATCCCTTTTACCCAATCAAATTCACTAATTCCCGAAAGGGTACGTAATAAAATAATGAGTAAAATTACTGTAGGTATAACAGAAGCAATCAAAGAATTAAGCATACCTATCCAACCAGAGACTCGATAACCGATATATCCTGCAAGTTTGGTTGCAACAGGGCCTGGTAATGTATTTGCAATCGCTAATATATCACTAAACTCTTCATCATCCATCCAATGATATTTCTGGACTACCTCTTTTTGAATTAATGGTATAGAGGCTGGACCTCCCCCAAATCCAAGCATGCCTACTCGAAAAAATGCAATAAAAATATGCCAATGTTTTTTCATTACGCCATTTCCTTCTTTGTTCAAATAATTACTTATAAGTAAAGAATACCATATTTGCTCTATATCAGTTACCTATAGTTTGTGCAACCAGTTGAAATTCATTATGGTGAAGGAATGTACTTATTGATTCTTTAAAAAGTATTAATGAAAAAATGAATATTTTAATGTCTCTATTGCATCACACGGGGTCATTAGTGGAGTGATTCGAAATTGGATGGAGTAGCCCAATGCGCATGTAAATGTTCCATCATCATTTGTTTCGCATTGGTTTCTTGATGTGTTTTTATCGCTTCATAAATTTTCACATGTTCTTCAAAGCACTTATCCGAATCTACTGTATCCCATTTCTGATAAAGTGTATCTTGTACTAAATCATGAAGACTTTGATAAACATGCTTAATAACATGATTATTTGATGCTACTATAATTGCTTGGTGAAATAATTCATCCGCTTGGATAAATGATGTCTTCTGATCGATTGCTTTTTGATGTAAATAAATTGCTTCCTCCATTTGTATGAGATCTTGTTTACTCGCAAAACAAGCTGCTCTTCCAGCCATTTCCACTTCTAAAATAAAACGAAAATCCAGTAGTTCTCTTGAACAATGATTATCTAATAAGGAAGCAACTACATACGCATCAGCAAGTTGGTTCACTCTCAATTGTTTGACAAACACGCCAATTCCCATTCTTTTTTCTACAACCCCCATATCTTCTAATGTGTTCAAAGATTCACGTATGGATGAACGACCAACATGAAGTAATTCCATAAATTCTCTCTCTGATGGTAATTTATCACCAATCTTATATCGTCCATTTTTTAATTGCTGAACAATATATTCTGTTACGGTAGCACTTATTTTCTTAGACATTCAAGCCCCTCCCTATGCAAACCAATTACCATTATAAATTAGCTTCCTTATTCTGTTATTTATATTTACTTTCTATGTTAGGTAATATAACATATATTTTAAAAGTAATTTTCAAAAAAATCAATCCAACTTCTGACTTATAACAGAAAGGAAAAGCAATGCCTCAATTTAATTAAGATGTATCCGCACAAAAAATAGAGCCAATCACTTATAACGTAATTGGCTCAAATTTATAATATTTTATTCTGGTAAAATAGCTCTTGTTGTCATTTCCCACTCATGAATCTCATAAGTACGTGCTCCTTTAACAACATACGGATCTTCTTTTGCTATTGACTCAGCATTAGCTAAATCTTCCGCTATGTAAATGACCATACCGCCAAAACCATCAGCAAATCTTCCCTTAGCAAAAACATGACCTTCTGCGTCTTTTTTTGCTATAAAATCAAGATGATCTTGACGATATTGTTTACTTTTCTCTTCATCTAACATTGGTAAAAGCACTACAAAATATTTCATCTTATCCCTCCCTCAGCTAGTATTATACTATACTTCTTGTCCAAATAAAGCTTAAAAAATTCGTTCAAAAAGAATTTCAATTGGCTTTGAAAAGGCGATGCAGGGATATACTCGCATATTCAACAGGCGGCTGGTGAACCTCCGTAAATTAGTAAATCCGCAGGCTCACCTAAATATTCCTCCTGCAAGAATCTAATTATATTAATCAATCGTTGGTGTTTTAAACCCCTAAATCAATCAACTACTTCTACTTCATACTGGCGTAACCAATGATCAATTTGACAAAGATGCGCGATCAGTTGTGGGCCACGCATTAATTGTCCGTACCAAGGATCTTTAAATTCCTTCCCTTCACTTTTTACAATCGCTTCTACTTTATCTTTTTTCATATATTCAAATAATCTCGCATTCGGATCAACGAGTATTCGATTCATCCATTGACTTACTTGTTCTGTATATTCTGGTTGGAAAGTTCGCGGATAAGGGCTCTTCTTTCGATAAAGCACCTCGTTTGGAAGAATACCTTCCATCGCTTTACGTAAAATTCCTTTCTCATGACCATTTATCATTTTGATATCCCACGGAACGTTCCAAACGTATTCTACTAGACGATGGTCTGCATATGGCACACGTACTTCCAAACTCGCTCCCATACTCATTCTGTCCTTACGATCTAACAACTGAGACATAAACCATTGCATATTTAAATAAAATAACTCTCTACGCCTTGCATCTACTTTATTTTCTCCATCCAATCGAGGTGTTTCAGCTATTGTAGATTGATATTGTTCTTGTACATAACTCTCTAAATCTAGTTTTTTCTTCCAATCTCCATGCAATAAATCAATTCTAGAATCCAAGGAACGTATCCAAGGGAAATTATCACCAACTGCAGTTGGATCATGGAACCATGGATACCCACCAAATATCTCATCTGCACATTCTCCAGATAAAGCTACTGTAGTATGCTGTTTAATTTGGCGACAAAACCAAAGTAACGAAGAATCAATATCTGCTTGCCCTGGCTGATCACGAACTTCCACTGCCTCTTTAAGTAAAACTGCAAGTTCTTGGCCCGCAATTATCTCATCATGATGATCTGTGGAAAAACCTTCTACCATTTTTTCAATCCAAGCACGATCACTGGAAGGCTGAAATTTACTTTGTTGAAAGTGCTGTTCATTTCCTTGATAATCAATGGAAAATGTCGTTAATGGTCCATAGCCTTTTTCTCTATAGTAATTTGCTGCAATTGCAGTTATCGCACTTGAATCCAGTCCTCCCGATAAAAAAGCAGAAACTGGAACATCCGCTACAAGCTGCCGTTGTACTGCATCTACAAATAGCTCCCTCACTTTTTCTGCAGTTTCTTCTTCTGTATCTGTATGATGGTCACTTACCATATTCCAATATCTCCATACTTTTAGACCCTGCTTTGAGAAAGTTAAAGAATGTGCTGCTCTTAGTTCATCGATGTCTTTAAATAGTCCATGACCAGGTGTACGAGATGGTCCCAGACCAAATATTTCTGACAGTCCCGTACGGTCTACTTTTGTAGAAATATCCGGATGAGCTAAAATCGCTTTTAACTCCGAACCAAAAATAAATCCTTTTCCCTTTTCGGAATAAAATAAAGGTTTCACCCCTAATCGATCACGCGACATAAAGAGTTGTTCTTTCTTCTCATCCCAAATTCCAAATGCAAAAATTCCATTAAAATGGTCCACACATGCTTCTTTCCATTCTATATAACTTGTTAATAATACTTCAGTGTCTGATGTTGTAGAAAATATATATCCTCTTTTCAGAAGCTCTTTACGAAGATCTTCCGTATTATATAGTTCTCCGTTATAACAAATTGTATATGTTATCCCATCAACTGTCTTACTCATTGGTTGCTTTCCGCCCTCTAAGTCTACAACCGACAAACGCTTATGGCCGAAACCTGTATGCCCCTTCGTCCAAAGTTGTGTATCATCTGGACCGCGTAGTGATAACGTATCCGTTATTTTTTCTAATACAGACCGCTGATTGTCTGCTATTTTACCCCAATTCACAAAACCTGTAATTCCACACAAATCCAATCACCCTTTCTAATGGACCTAAGGCCTCCTACACATTTTATGCATAAGTGCCCATGAAGTGATTAGAAATCCATTTTTACTTTGGAAAAAATTACATGATATGATAATTTGTATAAAATCCGAATGCACTGTTGTTTGATCTCCATTGCAGACGGCACTTTCTAGCAGGCACCGGTTTTAGCCTAACTTGAAAAAGAAGAACGCTTTTTTAAATAGGCTTCAAGTTCCGTCTTCCTAGTAAGAGGCTTCGTCTTTTTTTAATCAAAATCATGTTATGTTTTAATCCAAAATTATGTAATTATCACTAAAACAATCGTTTCGAAATTGACTTAATTATGAGCCTATACACAAAAAAATAGGAAAAATCCAATGATTTTTCCCGCCATTCAAATAATATATAGAAATTACTTTATATTAATATTATCTTTTTCTCCAACAATTACAGTTGTGACCATATCAATAAATAACCCCGTTTCAATTACTCCAACGATCGATTTAATCTCTTTATTTAATTTATCAGGAAACGGGATGACTTTAAATGGACAATCCAAAATATAATTTCCATTATCGGTAACTAACGGTTCCTCTTCATTAACTCGAAGCGTTGGAACACAACCTAATTTAGAAATTTCATTTGCAGTTCGGTGCCAGGAAAATGGAAGAACTTCAACAGGAAGAGAAAATTCTCCTAATGTATCCACTATTTTTGACTGATCAACAATAATCACAAACTCTTTTGCCGCTTGTGCTATTACCTTTTCACGAAAAAGCGCTGCTCCTCCTCCTTTAATCAAATGATTATTAGCATCTACTTCATCTGCTCCATCGATTGTTATGTCTAATTCTTTCACATGCGAGAAATCAGTTAGTGGAATACCCGCTTCTTCCGCCCATATTGCTGTTTGATTTGAAGATGGGATTCCTTCGATTTTCAATCCATCTTTCTGAATACGTTCGCCTAGTGAACGTATCATCCAATATACCGTGGATCCTGATCCTAATCCTACTTTCATTCCGTCCTTCACCATAGTTGCTGCTTTTTCTCCAACTGCTTTTTTTAATTTATCTTGCTCATTCACCGATAGCTACCTCCTCATTATGTATACGTAACCATTATAGCTTAAAAGGTGAAGAAGTTAAATTTGTAAATAAATGAACCAATTTCATAAGTACTAGGTATAATGTAAATAAATGAACATTGTAGTGGGCTTATATATTAATGTTCGTATTATAATAATAACTTGGCTTTGCTCGGTATGAAAGAACTCCTGCTCAGAATAACAGAGCTTGAAGATTCACTTGAAAAACGCTCTTCTTTTCAAGTTAGCTATAAATCGGTGCCTGTAAAAGCGTCCGTCTGTAATGGGAATCAAAATAGCGAACAATCGGATTATATATTTTTTTAAACTAAATCTCTTCTATATTTAAGAACGATTGCTCCAGGTTCTTTCTCAATATTTTTAGAATAAATTTCTTCTTGAAAAACAAAGTCACGCGCTTCATAAAACGGAATTCCTTTCATGTTTCCTTTTTGGACAGTCACATATTGCACCTTGGCACCTAATCGTTTTTGTTGCTCTGTCACCGCTTCAAGTATCTTCGTACCAATCCCTTCATTTCTACGAGCAGGATTCAAGTAGAGAACGTATAGCCAGCCTGTTTGGTCTGTCGTCATGCCACCACCTCCTGCACCAACGACGATATCACCCTCAAGCGCAACATAATAACCCCCCCATGAATGACTAAATTGTGTTACTTCTTTGCTTATACGTTCTTCATTATAATATTCATCACATTTTTCTTCGATAAGTTCGTCAGACAAGATTCCTTTTGATACGTCACGATATCCAGCTCTACATACTGAGATAATTCCTTGAACATGGTCTTCATTTGCAAGTTTGATACGAATCATTTTTTCACCTACTAGTTTAGTCTTTTATCTATATCCAATATAACGAAAAAACCCCACCAACGTAGGGTTTTTTCGTTATATTATTATTCCACAGTTTGTGGAGTGTCTTCTGTTACTCCAACTTCATGCCAAGCATAATTCCAATCAGTTGCTATCGAATATCCAACTACACGCTCATTAGCGGGAGAAAGAACAGCACGATAAACAGTCGGAAATACTGGAATGTCTTTTACCATTAATTCTTGCCACTCTTTATACACTTCTTGGCGATGTGCAACGTCTATTGACTCAGGTGAATTTCCTTCCGTAATTAAAGCTGTGCTTTCTTCGCTCTCATAACGAGGGTAGTTAAATGGCGCTTCTGCTCCATATAATCCTGATGGATCAACATCAGACCCAGTAGACCATGCACCTTGGTAAATATCAATGTCTGGATCATCTGCTTCTACACGATCATAGAAAGAATTAAATTCATGTAAACGACCTTCTAATAATTGAACTTTCAAACCAACTTGTTCCCAAGCTTGGATATAGTAGTTTGCAATAGGTTCAGCAGTATCTCCACCTGACATAGAAGCAAAATTAATTACTAACTCTTCTCCATCAGGAGTCTCACGGAAACCATCATCATTTGTATCTTTATAACCAGCATCTTCAAGAATTTGTTTTGCCTGTTCTGGATCGTATGCCGGTACTTCGATTTCTGCATTATGATAGTCTGGGTATGCCGGACCAATTAATGTAGTAGCTTTCCAGCGCAAGCCATTATAGAAACGCTCCCCAACTGCATCGTTATCAACTGCATGCCACATTGCTCTGCGCAATTCTACATCTGCCATTTTTGCATCAGGATCCATTTGAACTTTCCCTGCATCTGCATCCCATTTTCCTAATTTAAATCCAATATAAGTATATGCATTATCAATTTTTCCTAAAAATTCCACATTTGTCATTGTCTCAGCAACATCTGGATATTGATCAGTCGGGAACGAATCCACTATATCTACTTCACCAGTCTCTAAAGCTTGAGCAACTGTTGTAGGTGCTACTACTTTTAACGTTAATTCATCAAGTTTTGGTGCACCTTGCCAATAATCTTCGTTAGCTGTGTATGATACAGACTCACCAGGTACAATAGACTCTACTTTAAATGGTCCCATTCCAATTGGGTTTTTGCGTACTGCGTCAGCTTCTTCCATCTCTGCCACTGGAATGTCTTCAAAGATATGCTTTGGAGTAGCATATGCCCAAATACCACCAGCTAATAATGATGGAGAAGCTACTTTATAATTGATTTCTAATGTTTTCTCATCGATTACTTCAATTCCTGAAATTGTATCTGACTCACCAGCATGATATTCTTGCATACCTTCAATATTTTGGAAGCTTGAATCATAGCGAATACCTGTATAATCAGGGTGCCCGATTATTTCATAAGAGTATGCCCAATCCTCTGCTGTTACCGGCTCACCATCATGCCAATTTACGTTATCACCAATCGTGAAAGTAAATGTTTTATTTTCATTACTTGTTTCAAATGTTGCCGCTCCATCTTGAGTATAACTATAATTCTCATCAATACTTAATAAAGATTCGTCAAATATTTGAAGGATTTCTGCGTCAGGAGCACCCGAGTATAGGTTCCAGCTTAATGTACCTTCAAATACAGTATCTGTTACTAAACCATATGTTAAAGAACCACCATCCATTGCTTCTCCTTCATCTGTTTTAGCTGCAGAGAAGTCTTCAATGGAATAAATGCCATCTTCAGCACCACTCTCATCTTCACCTTCAGATCCTTCTTCTGTACCTTCTCCAGAGTCACTTCCTTCTGATCCTTCATCAGAACCTCCACTATTACAAGCAGCTAATACCAAAAGAAGCATTAACATGATAGCGAGCAATAGCTTACTTAAATTTACTTTCTTCATCCTCATAACCTCCCTTTTTTTATCCCTTACCGCGTCGGATTTTAAATTTTCCGACTTATATACTAAACATCAATCTAATAAATGATTGATGTAAGTAACAAAATTATCTACCCTCGTCGTTGACGAGCATCAGCAGCTCTTTTTAATGCTTCACCCACATTTCTTACAGAAAGCATTAATAGAAAAATTAATACTGCTGGCGGAACCCAAATCCACCATCTAAATTCAAGTGTTTGTGGATTTGTAGCATAACTTAGTAAAGTACCTAAACTAGGTGTACTTTCAGGAAATCCAAAGCCTAAAAAGGATAGACCGGATTCCAGACCTATGTTAGATGCTAGATTTAACGTCATTGTAACAATAATCAAAGAAGCTATATTAGGCAATACTTGCTTGAATATGATATTAAGATTCGATGTTGCTAACGTCTTTGAAGCTTGAGCATAATCTAATTCTTTTTCTTGTAAAGCCTTCGACCGTATCAGCCTTGCAATGCCCATCCACGAAAATGCTGCCATGATTAATGAAAATGTGATGGTATTATAATCTGGAACAATCGCAACAAATACGATAATAATAAATAAGAATGGTAGTACATTAAAGAAATCTAAAATACGCATCATAATGTTATCTACATGACCACCGAAGTAACCAGATACAAGACCGTACGTAATACCAAACACACCACTAATAAGTGTTACTAAAAAACCAATTGCCAATGAGTTTCTTGTACCAATAATTAATTGTCCAAACACGTCTCTCCCACCATAATCGGTACCTAATATAAATTGATCACTTGGTGGCTCATGAATAGCAAACAAATCAACTTTAACAATCTCACTTTGATCAAGAAATAAAGATAGTCCAAATACAAATAATGTTACTAACGTAAAGAATATTAAAGACACAAGCGCTAATTTATCGCGATATAGTTCTTTTATTAATATGTTTATCGTTGAAGGACTTTTTGTTTGTTCGATCTCCTTCATATTCTGAATTTCCATCTTTTTTCACCTCAGTGTGATCAAGTTTACTTAATACGAATTCGTGGATCGACTATACTTAAAATAATATCCGATAATAATGCACCTAAGATATTAGCTACTCCAAAGAGTAAAACAATTGTATTGGCCACACTAAAATCACGTTGTGTAATTGATTCTAAGAATAGTACACCCATTCCAGGATAACTAAAAATTCTCTCCACAAAGACCGTACCAGTAATTAATAACGTTATTTCCCATCCAAAGAATGCCGCGATCGGTAATAATGAATTACGGAAAATATGCTTGTTATATACTCTTCTTTCAGTTGCTCCTTTTGCTCTTGCGGTTATAATAAAATCTTTCTGCTTCGTATCTATAATCTCACTTCGCAAATATTGAACAGTGGATACAACTTGAATGAGAGCCATTGATAAACCAGGTAAGAAAGCATGATGGAACTTACTAACATAGTATTGGAATGATCCAGGTTCTAGACCAGGTTGAACACTTCCGCTTGTCGGTAACCAACCTAAGTAATAACCAAAAACCCATAACATGACGAGCGCAAAAATAAATAATGGTGTCGCAAAGCCTACATACGTGTAACCGGATATACCCTGATCTAATAAACTATCATTGTAACGCCCACTTATAATGCCCAATGGTAATGCAATTAAATATGTAAATATTAATGTAACGACAGAAAGAATAATTGTATTCTCCATTCGTTGCCCAATTAATTCAGTAACTGGCATCTTAAATCGGAAAGATTGCCCAAAGTCACCCTGCATAATTCCAGCTATCCAATCTTTATATTGAACATACCAAGGATTATTTAACCCTAAACGTTCTCTTTGTTCAGCGATTGTAGCTGGATCGACATTTGGATCTAATAAGCCTGATAAAGCATCTCCAGGCATCATTTGAGCCATTAAGAAAACTAAAACACTTAGTAGTATGATTTGAGGAATTGTTATAAATAAACGGCGAACTGTAAATTTCCACATAGATGAATCAACCTTTCTGTTGTGGCAGAGCAACTTTATGACTTTCAGAGATAGACTGTAAATTGAACGCTAATCCCGCTTGATCAAAATAATCATTATATGCGTTGTTATACTCGTCTAAAATTTTATTACGATAGTTGAATTGCTCTTCTCGATTTCTTGGATTAATATCAGGTATTGCTGCAATCAATCGTTTAGTATAAATATGCTGGGGACTTTCAAAAATATCATTTCTAGTCCCTTGCTCTACATACCTACCTTTGTACATAATTGAGATATCATCACACATATGTTTTACAATCCCTAAATCATGACTGATAAACAAATAGGTCAGGTTGAGTTCACTTTGAATATCTTTCAAAAAGTTTAATACTTGTGCTTGTACAGACACATCAAGAGCAGATACAGGTTCATCCGCTATGATTAACTTGGGTTTTAAAGCGATTGCTCTTGCAACTCCAATCCGTTGTCTTTGCCCCCCAGAAAATTCATGAGGATACTTATAAATACTATCCGGGCTAATTCCTACAATTTCCAATAAACTTTGTACTCGCATTATTTCTTCTTTTTTTGTTAGTTTCTCAAAATTTCTAATTGGCTCAGCAATAATATCAATAACCCGTTTTCTAGGATTTAAAGATGAGTACGGATCCTGAAAAATCATTTGTACATCTTTCCTAAATGCTTTATCTTTACTTTTTTGACTTGTAATATCTTTTCCATTAAAGAAAATTTGTCCACCGGTAACTTCCTCTAACCCGATAATCGCTCTACCTGTAGTAGATTTGCCTGATCCTGATTCACCGACTAGTCCATAGGTTTTTCCTTCTTCTAATTCAAAAGAGACCCCATCAACCGCTTTTATATGATCTACTGTGCGGTTAAATATCCCACCTTTAATAGGAAAATAGACTTTTAGATCTTTGACCTCAAGAAATGCCATTGGATTGTTCCTCCTTGACTTCCTCTGGGAAGTAAAAATTCTCGTAGCAAGTACATCTAACAAAGTGACCTGGCTCTACTTCATGTAGATCCGGATTCTCCTCATGTGCAGATTCATCAATCCATGGAATTCGAGCAGCAAAACGACAACCTTTTCTTGGTAGATTTTTTAAATTCGGCACGATACCTTGTATAACATGAAGTTTATCTTCCCCTTCTTGGGGTACAGAGTGTAATAAAGACTTTGTGTAAGGATGTAATGGATTTTCAAACAACGTGTGCACTTCCGCTATTTCAACAATTTGACCTGCATACATAACTGCCACACGGTCAGCCATTTCAGCTACTACACCTAAGTCATGCGTAATCAATATAATTCCCGCATGGATTTTTTCTTTTAAATCCCGAATCAAGTCTAGTATTTGAGCTTGAATGGTTACATCTAACGCTGTTGTAGGTTCATCCGCAATCAGTAATTGTGGTTCATTTGCAATTGCAATTGCAATAATAACTCTTTGTCGCATACCACCAGATAACTCATGAGGAAATTGCTCATAAACATTTTTAGGCCTTGGTATGCCAACCATCTCAAGAAGTTCTATCACTTTAATTTTCCGTTCATTTTGTCCCATTTTTTTATGTAGCAAAAGTACTTCTTCAATTTGTTTTCCTATAGGCATCAGTGGATTTAATGCAGTAAGTGGATCTTGGAAAATCATCGCCATTTCGTCTCCACGCATTTGATCCAAATTAGACTTAGACATGTTAACGATATCTTTATTATTTAAAAGAACTTTCCCTTCAATTTTTGCTCGATTATGTAATCGCATAATAGAAAATGCCAGTGCGCTTTTACCAGAACCAGATTCACCAACAATTCCTAATACCTCATTTTTATGCAAGGTTAGACTAACATCATCTACCGCTGCATAGTATTCACTTTCAATACGAAAAGATGTTTTTAAGTTTTCAATCTTTAACAGTTCTTTACTCAATCTTAATCTCCCCCTAATGAAATTAATTTATATTATATATGTCTAGAATCTATTGGACGGTTACAAATTTCATCAGGATAATACCTAACTTAAACGCATGCTCTATTTTTATAAGAACTTACGATATAACCTACTACCCTTTGATTTTTTATTGTTGTGATTTTTCTAATAATTAAATGTAAATATAAATTTGTTAAGATAAATACTTTAACTGTATAACGTAGATTTACTTGAGACGATTTATTCAACTAGAAATATAATCGTAAACAAATCTTAATATATTAAAAAATTATAGTTCATAATTTTTAGAAAAGCAATAAGTTTTGATAAAAATTAACATTAGTAATTTACAAAAAACTTCGTTTCACCTTCTAAAATGCTTTAATACCAAGCTGCTTCACAATTTCTTTATGGTGGAAATTTATAATTTTTTTACGACAGAAAAGTGTCGTTTTATGGGTTTGATTAACCTAAAATGTTACAAAATTCGTCTTAACTGAATCTCACTTTTTAACTTTTAAACTTATTTTCTTATACACAGAAAAAGTCCTTTAACCCTTCTTCCTAGGCCAAAAGACTTTTTCTTTTACAGAGCAACATAAGCTTTTTCACGATTATTATTGATATGACTGGATAGATGTTGTATTTTTTGCATATTACTGATGTCCAAGTTTCCTCCACTAACTATAACACCACAATGTCTGGATGAGATGATGTCATTATGTGCAAATAATGCAGCTAAAGCTGCAGCACCAGCACCTTCCATTAACGTCTTATTTCTTTCCAACATGTAAATGATCGCTGAAGCGATTTGTTCATCATTTACTGTAACAATATCATCAACATAGGATCGAATAAGTGGCAATGTCAATTCACCTGGATGTTTTACTGCTATTCCTTCTGCTATTGTCGAAACATTTGATAAAGAATGTACTTTGCTCGAATGATAACTTCGATGTATTGCAGCAGCACCTTCAGCCTGTACGCCGATTATTTTGATATTCCTATTCACATGTTTAGCAGCAACTGCAATGCCACTTATTAATCCTCCACCACCAATTGGCGCAATAATTGTATCAATACGGTCCTCTTGGCGAAGTAATTCCATTGCAATTGTTCCTTGACCAGCCATAATATCATAATCATCAAAAGGGTGGATATAAGTAGCACCAGTTACTTTTTGATGTTGAAGTGAAGCTTCATAAGCTTCCTGAAAGCTTTCACCAACAAGGTTTACTGTTGCTCCATAATTTCTTGTCGCATTAATTTTCGCTAAAGGCGTTCCTTCAGACATAAAGATCGTTGCCTTAATACCTAATTTTGCTGCGGCATGAGCTACACCTTGCGCATGATTTCCAGCTGAAGCTGTAATTACGCCGTGTTGTAGTTCTTCTTTTGAAAGTTGCATTAATTTATAACTTGCTCCTCGAAATTTAAATGCCCCAGTTTTTTGTTGGTTTTCCATTTTACAGTAAACATGTTTTCCAACAATATCATCCGTTGTATGTGATGTTACTAATGGTGTACGATGAACAATCGGTGTTAATTTTTTCATAGCTTGGTATACTTTTTCACCAGTTAAGCGATCCCCAACACAACTCACTCTCCTTCTATTCTGTAACGATAAAATAAAATCTCATTCAGCGGAATATACCTTATTTTGCAGATTCATAAGCTGCAATCTTTTCTTCTTTTAATAAAGTTAAGGCAATATCATCCCAACCATTGATTAATTTCTCACGTTGGTATGGTGTAATTTCAAATGAAGTTGTCGTTCCATCAGAGGCTTGGATAGTTTGTTGTTTTAAATCAACATCTAATGTTAACCCATCTTCTGCCTTATGCATCCATGACTTCACTTGCTGCTCATCCATCTTAATAACTAATATGCCATTTTTTAACGCATTATTATAAAAAATATCCGCAAAGTCTGGAGCAATAATGACTTTAAACCCATAATCGGCAAGTGCCCACGGGGCATGTTCACGACTCGACCCACACCCAAAATTATCGCCAGCAACTAAAATAGTAGCATCTTGATAGTTAGGATCATTTAAGACAAAATCACTTCGCTCTGTTCCATCATCATTGAACCTCCAATGAAAAAATAGAAACTGCCCAAAACCAGTTCGTTCAATTCGTTTTAGAAATTGTTTTGGAATGATTTGATCCGTGTCTACATTAGCTCTATTTAATGGACAAACCTTTCCACGATGAAATTCCAATGGATCCATTTAAGATCTCCTCCTAACTCGGGACGCTTGCATAGGTTCTCACATCAACAAAGTGCCCTTCTATTGCTGCTGCTGCAGCCATTTCTGGACTCACGAGATGTGTTCTAGCCCCGTTTCCTTGTCTTCCTTCAAAATTTCGGTTGGAAGTGGAAGCACATCTACCTCCAGCTGGCACTATATCATCATTCATCCCTAGACACATACTACATCCGGAATTTCTCCATTCAAAACCAGCGTCCATAAAAATTTGATCTAACCCAATTTCTTCGGCTTTTTGTTTCACAAGAAAAGATCCAGGCACTACCATCGCACGAATACCAGATTTCACCTTTTTTCCTTTCACAATCGCTGCGGCTTTTTTCAAATCACTTAGTCTTGAGTTCGTACATGAACCAATAAATACATGGTCTACTTCAATAGAAGTCATTAATTGATTTTCTTTTAATCCCATATATTCAAGTGCACGTTCTACTTCGTCTGGGTACGTTGCTTTTTCAATAGATGGTGTAGTCGAGCTTATAGGTACACACATACCCGGATTTGTCCCCCATGTAACCTGGGGTTCAATTTCATTAGCATGAATAATAACCGTGTGATCGTAGACAGCATCTTCATCCGTAGCTAATTGTAACCATTCAGCTGCTAATTTATCATATGCGTCTCCATCTGGAACCATTTCACGTCCTCGTAGGTAATCTACAGTAGTTTGATCTGGACTAATTAAGCCCGCTCTAGCACCTGCTTCAATAGACATATTACAGATTGTCATTCTTTCTTCCATAGACATTTTACGAATAAGCTCACCTGTATATTCCATTACATAACCAGTACCAAATTGAACACCAAACTTTGCAATAATCGCTAAAATTAAATCTTTTGCAGTTACCCCTATTCCTAGTTCACCTATAACTTTGACATTTAATGTTTTTGGTTTGTCTTGCCAAATGGTTTGTGTGGCTAAAACATGTTCTACTTCACTTGTACCTATCCCAAATGCCAAAGCACCAAATGCTCCATGTGTTGAAGTATGACTGTCTCCGCAAACAATTGTTTTTCCTGGTTGCGTTAAACCAAGCTGTGGCCCAATGACGTGTACAATTCCTTGATCTGGATGGTACATATCAGCAAGTTTTATTCCAAATTCTTCACAATTTTTCTTCAGTGCTTCCATTTGCTTTTTGGATATTTCATCTTTAAATGATTCCCTATTCACAGTTGGAACATTATGGTCCATAGTTGCAAAGGTTAAGTCAGGTCGACGAACCTTACGATTATTTAAACGAAGTCCCTCAAAAGCTTGCGGAGAAGTTACTTCATGAACTAAATGTTGATCAATATAAAGAAGACTTGGTTTCCCTTCTTCCTCATGAACAATATGATTTTGCCATATCTTTTCGAAAATAGTTTGTGGTTTTTGCACGTCTTACACCTCCGTCCTATACATACGATTTACATATAGAATCTGAAATACTTTTTGTTGTTACATTTTCTAAAACTGCTTCTGTCATTTGCTTTGTACCAACTTGAACTCCGCCTGGTATATGGATATCCGCTGTATGAAAACCTTGTAATAAACAATCATTTACCGCTCGCTCTATTTCTTTTGCTTCATCTACTAAACCAAAAGAATGCTCTAGCATTAATGCAGCAGATAAGATCATCGCTAATGGATTAGCAATTCCTTTTCCCGCAATATCAGGAGCTGAACCGTGAACAGGCTCATATAAACCAAGTCCATCAGAACGTAAACTCGCTGATGGAAGCATTCCTAAAGATCCAGTAAGCACTGACGCTTCATCACTCAATATATCTCCGAACAAATTCTCCGTTACGATTACATCAAAGAAACTTGGCTGTGTGACAAGCTTCATTGCAGCTGCATCAACAAGAAGATGGGTTACTGATACATCAGGATATTCTTTAGACTTTTCCTCAACGATTTCTCTCCATAGCTTGCTAGACTCTAAAACATTTGCCTTATCAACGGATGTAAGATGTTTTCTTCGAATTCTTGCAGCTTCAAATCCACGCTCGACAATTCGTTCTATTTCTTCTCGCGTGTAACGAAGCGTATCGACTACACCATTAGGGGTCCGTTCACTAGGTGTGCCAAAATAAATTCCTCCAGTTAGCTCTCGAATGATTAACATATCTGCCTGATTTACAATTTCTTCTTTTAATGGTGATGCATATAATAAGGAAGAAATTGTTTTAACTGGTCGTAAATTGGCAAAAAGTTCAAGTTGTTTTCGAATCCCTAATAATCCTTTTTCTGGTCGTAAATGAGATGGGTTGGCGTCCCATTTAGGACCACCAACAGCTCCCATTAAAATTGCGTCTGCTTTTGAACAGGCATCTACTGTTTTATCGGGCAATGGTGTATTATAATCATCTATGGCATTTCCACCAATCGCATGTTCTTCAAATGTAAATCGGTGGTTATATTCGCTTGCTATCGCTGTTAATACTTGTTTAGCAGAATCAATAATCTCTCTACCTATTCCATCACCAGGAAGCAAAATGATATGTTTCTCCATTTCTTTTTCCTCCTTTTATGACTCATAGACAAGTCGAGATAGATTTGCTTTCTTTTGAACGTAATACCGATTTACTGCCTGTATAAATGCTACTGCTGATGCTTGCAATACATCCTGAGCAGATCCTCTTCCATTAATTGTTTCGCCATTAATTATAATTTGAACATGGGATTCTGCCAGGGCGTCTTTACCACCACCAACTGAATTAATCTGATAATCTACCAATGTGATATTTTCTGCAATCAAATAATTTATCGTTTTATATAATGCCTCCACACTACCATTTCCTTGTTGTGTTGCTTCAATTAGTGACCCATTGGGAGATTCTAAGATGACATTTGCTTTTGGAGTATCCGCTGTATCATAAGATACTCCAAATTGTATTAACTTGTATTTATCAACTACAGTTGAATCTGTTTTAATATCCATCAAAATGGTATATAAATCATCATCTGTTACTTCTTTCTTTTGATCTGTTAATAATTTAAATTGGTCAAATGCCGTTTTGAGCTCTTTTTCTGATAGTTCAACACCGAACTCTTTTAATTTATCTTTAAACGCATGCCTTCCAGAATGTTTTCCAAGAAATAGCGTATTGGAGGACACTCCTACCATTTCTGGAGTAATAATCTCATATGTCTCCGTATTTTTTAATACACCATCTTGGTGAATACCGGATTCATGAGAAAAGGCATTTCTTCCAATTACCGCCTTATTTGCTTGCACATACATACCAGTTAGTTTTGCTACCAAATCACTCGTCCGTTTCGTCTCTTTCAGATTTAATCCTGTTTCAAATGGATAATAATCGGAACGAATTTTTAACGCAACAACCACCTCTTCTAACGCTGCATTTCCTGCTCGCTCACCAATACCATTGATCGTTCCCTCTACTTGTGTAGCCCCATTTTCCACAGCCGCTATTGAATTCGCTACTGCCATCCCAAGATCGTTGTGGCAATGACAAGACAAAGCAACTTGATCAATGTTTGAAACTGTTTCTTTTATAAATCGAAATAATTTCCCATATTCTTCAGGAGTTGTATAACCCACCGTATCCGGCAGATTAATCACGGTTGCTCCAGCTTCAATAACTTTTTCAATAATTTGAGCTAAGAAATTCCAATCCGAACGAGTTGCATCCTCAGCAGACCATTCAATTTCATCAAATCGTTCTTTTGCATAAGCGACCATGTTAACCGCTGTTTCAATCACTTGTTCTGGTGATTTCTTCAATTTATAAGTCATATGAATCGGAGATGTTGCCAGGAAAATATGAATCGCAGGTTTCTCTGCTCCTTTTAACGCTTCATATGCGGTATCGATATCAGATTTTACCGCACGAGCAAGCGCAATGACTGATGAATTCTTGATCGTTGAAGCAATTTGTTTTACCGATTCAAAATCCCCTTTAGAGGAAGCAGGAAACCCTGCCTCCATCCGATCCACACCATATTTTTCAAGTTGCTTTGCTATCTCAAGTTTTTCCGCTTTATTCAAGTTAACTCCTGGAGACTGCTCTCCATCTCGTAATGTTGTGTCAAAAATCTTAATTCGGGACATGAACGTTCACATCCTTTTTCTTAGCATTAATTGGCTGTTTAACAAATGGCATCAACTCACGTAACTCCCTTCCCACAGTTTCAATTGGATGACTATTTTCTCTGCGATTAATCGCATTAAATTGTGGTCTGCCAGCCTGGTTTTCTAAAATCCATCCTTTAGCAAATGATCCAGTTTGAATATCATCAAGAATAGATTTCATACGTTCTTTTGTTTGATCGTCTACCACACGCTGTCCCGATACAAAATCTCCCCATTGTGCTGTATCCGAAATAGAATAACGCATATTTTCTAATCCACCTTCATAAAGAAGATCAACAATTAATTTCATCTCATGAAGACATTCAAAGTATGCTACTTCTGGTTGATATCCAGCATCCGTTAATGTTTCAAATCCTGCTTTGATTAGACTAGTAACTCCTCCGCATAATACTGCTTGCTCCCCGAATAAATCTGTCTCCGTTTCTTCTTGGAAACTTGTTTCGAGTACTCCTGCTCTTGCAGCACCAATTCCTTTTGAATAAGCAAGTGCTACGGCTGTTGCTTCACCAGTATAATCTTGGTGTACTCCATATAGTGCAGGTACTCCAGCTCCCTCTTCAAACGTGCGGCGAACTAAATGTCCAGGTCCTTTTGGAGCAACTAAGAATACATCCACATTCGCTGGAGGTACAATTTGTGTGAAGTGAATATTAAAGCCATGTGCAAATACAAGTGCGTTCCCTTGCTCAAGATTATCTTTAATACTCTCCTCATACACTTTTGGCTGCATTTCATCCGGGAGTAGTACCATTACGACATCTGCCTGATTACTTGCCTCTGCTACAGACAACACATTAAATCCATCTTCTTCCGCTTTTTGCTGTGATTTTCCTTGACGTAATCCTACGACTACATCATATCCAGAATCCCTTAAATTCATCGCATGTGCATGCCCTTGTGATCCATAACCAATTACTGCAATCTTTTTATTTTTTAATACTGCATCCTGAATGTCTTTTTCATATAATACTTTTGCCATTTTAATCTCCCTCTCCATTTATCATTATTTTTAATTTGTGTTCAAAAGTAATTAACCTTTTGCCACTAGATTGAAATCACTGATCGATTGTTCCGGCTGCTGCCCTCTCAAGAAAGCAGTTAAGCCTGTTTTTGTAAGTTCCTTAATTCCATATGGTCTTAACAGAGCAATTAAAGCATCCACCTTATCTGGTTTACCTGTTACTTGAATAATTAGGCTATCTTTACTTACATCAATCACCGCTGCTCGAAATGGTGTAATAATACTTTGGATTTCAGCTCTTGTTTGATTGGTTCCAACCACTTTTATAAGAGCTAACTCTCTTGCAACTAAGGCTTTATCAGTTACATCCATCACTTTTAATACGTCGATTTGTTTATTTAATTGTTTAGTTAGTTGTTCTAGTTTTTGTTTGTCATTAATTTCAACAACGAATGTCATTTTGGATATACCTTCTGTTTCTGATGCTCCTACAGAAATACTTTCAATATTGAATTGCCTTTTATGAAGCATCCCTGTAATGCGGTTCAGCACTCCTCCTCTATCCTGTACAGTAGCGATGATAATTCTCTTCATCTTCTCACCCCAATCATTTCTTGGATTCCTGTACCTGGAGCAATCATTGGATAAACTGATGTTTTTTGAACCACTCTGCAATCAATAACTACTGGGCCATCATACGCAAATACTTCAGATAAGATATCGGGTACATCCGCTTCCTTTTCTACCCTCATCCCTCTCACGCCATAACTTTCTGCTAATTTCACAAAGTCTGGGTTTTCTGAAAACAAAGAGTGTGAATATCTTTCTTCGTAAAAACTTTCCTGCCATTGACGCACCATCCCAAGTGCTTCATTGTTTAAAATTATTACTTTTACTGGGAGATTCTGCGATTTCAAAATGGACAATTCTTGTAAAGTCATTTGAAAACCACCATCTCCAACTACTGCTAATACTAAACTGTTTGGTTTAGCAATTTGAGCTCCAATTGCTGCAGGAAAACCAAATCCCATCGTCCCTAACCCACCAGATGTCACCCAATTATGGGGATCCTTAAATGAATAATATTGTGCCGCCCACATCTGATGCTGACCTACATCTGTTGTTACAACAGCTTCTCCATTGGATAATTCATATATTTGCTCCATTAACCATTGGGGAGAGATTAATTGATCCGAACGATCGTACCATAACGGGAAATCCAACTGATTATGTTTCAATTGATGCAGCCAATTTTGATGATTGCATTTTTCTGTTTTATTTTTTAAAAGAGCTGTTAACGCTCGTTTTGCATCAGCAACTACCGGAATATTCGTCTTGATATTTTTACCAATTTCTGCAGGATCGATATCAATGTGCACGATTTTCGCATTTGGTGCGAAATGTTTAATATTCCCTGTCAACCGGTCATCAAATCGTGCTCCAATATTTATTAACAAATCACATTCATATATCGCCATATTCGCTGCATATGTTCCATGCATCCCAGCCATTCCTAGAGATAATGATTCCTTTCCAGGATAGCTTCCTAACCCAAGTAAGGTTGTAACTACCGGCAGTTGATAGTGATCAGCAAATTGTTTTAATTCATTGGAGGCATCGGAGATAAGAATTCCCGCTCCAGCTAATAGTACCGGCTTCTCCGCTCGTTTTAATGCTTCATTTACTTTTGTGATTTGTAATGGATTCGGTGTGATTGTTGGCTGATAACCAGGTAAATGAAAATCTGCTTCATAATCATTCACTGTCACTGTTGAAGAAATATTCTTAGGAATATCAACAACGACTGGTCCTGGTCTACCTGTTGTCGCAATGTGAAATGCTTCATTTACAATACGAGGCAGGTCAGCTATTTCATTCACTTGGTAGTTATATTTGGTAATAGGTGTGGTGATTCCCATTACATCTGCTTCTTGAAACGCATCTGTTCCAATAACTCCTTTTGCAACTTGACCAGTAAATATGACAAGAGGAATAGAGTCCATCATCGCATCCGTTATCCCAGTAATTAAATTTGTCGCCCCTGGTCCTGAAGTAGCTATCACAACTCCGGGTTTGCCAGAGACCCTCGCATAACCTTCTGCTGCATGAATAGATCCTTGCTCATGTCGCGAAAGCACATGCTCAAAAGATGTTTGATTTCGATGTAACGCATCGTAAATCGGTAATACAGCACCTCCAGGATAACCAAAAACTACTTCGACATTTGCTCTTTCCAATGCTTGCACAAACAAATCAGCACCCGTCACTAAATTACTTTTAACCTCTACCTGCTGGTTTGCATCTACTTTCACAACAGTACCCTCCTTCAGTTAATTTATCTGCTAACAAAAAGACCCTTCTCACCCACATACATGTTCTCTATCATGCATGGGATGAAAAGAGTCTTCTTTTCACGGTACCACCCAGTTTCACAGAATCCTCACGAATCCTGTCTCATCAGCTGCATATCAGCTGTTGGATAACAGGTACACGTTTATGTGCACCCGGCCACATCTACTTAGATAAAAACTATTCAAGTCTAGCTATTGTAAGAAGCAGCTAAACATGAAAAATCTGTTCCATATGGCACTCAGGGACGATGTCAGATCAAAGCACATTTCTGGGCTTCCAGCAACCCCAGCTCTCTGTGAATGCAACTCTTTTGATCCTTTATTCCCGTCAACGAATTAACGATATTAAATTCACATTATGCAGATGTCAGAATAATTCTTCTTGTTAGTTAATTGTTATATTGCGGTTAATCATATCTGGTTTTTTTTATGTCGTCAATAGGTTTTCAAAAGTTTTTTAATTATTCCGGATTGTCAGATTTTATGAATGCGTTTACATCATTAACGTGATTAGGTATAGAGTTTTTTATTACATTTATGTAATAAAGTGAAAAAGAACTGACTTTGTTAGATGGAATATATGTCAGAAAACCTTACATATCAATATTTATGGGTAGTAAGAATGAAAAAATTAGCTTTCTCGATAAAAAGCATTAGTTTTGTCTAATTATAGAATTGACTTTTATTTATAAAACGAATAATCAAAAGAAAAAAGCTACCAATGAAGTCTGATTTGACCTCACTGACAGCTTTTGGTTTAGTCTCGATGTAAATAATCTGTTACCGCGCCTTTGGATGAGCAAGTTACATTATGCACGTACTTTCCAAGAATCCCTTTCTTATGTAGTTCAGGGGCTTTCCATTTTCCTTGACGTAGTTTAATTTCATCTGCTGAAACGTCCATGAAAATCTCTCTTTTATCAGAATCTATAGTCACCATATCCCCTTCTTGCAGGAATGCAATCGGTCCACCATCTTGTGCTTCGGGACTTATATGCCCCACGACAAGTCCATGTGTACCACCAGAGAATCTACCATCCGTCAATAAAGCTACCGATTCTCCCATTCCTTTACCTACAAGAATACTAGAAACAGACAACATCTCCGGCATCCCCGGACCACCTTTTGGTCCAACATAGCGAATAACTAATACATCTCCCTCTTTTATTTTGTTATCCAAAATTGCTTGGGTTGCCTCTTTTTCTGTATTAAAAACACGCGCAGGACCTGTGTGTCTTTTCACTTTAACTCCAGATACTTTCGCCACTGCTCCCGTTGGAGATAAATTTCCCTTTAAGACAATCAGAGGACCATCTTCTCTTTTTGGATTATCAAATGGCATAATCACTTGTTGGTTTTCTTTAAGATTAGGAGCTTCTGCTAGATTTTCTGCGATAGTCTTCCCTGTTACGGTTAGACAGTCGCCATGTAAGTAACCATTTTCATATAACAATTTCATTACTGCTTGTACCCCACCAACTCGATGAAGATCTTGCATAACGAAACGCCCGCTTGGTTTTAAGTCTGCTAAATGAGGAACTTTTTTCTGAATACGATTAAAATCATCAATCGTCAAGTCCACTTCTGCTGCATGAGAAACTGCAAGTAAATGCAAAATCGCATTTGTAGAACCACCCAATGCCATAACGACTGTAATAGCATTTTCAAAAGCTTTTTTTGTAAGTATATCTTTTGGATAAATGTCTTTTTCTAATAAATTCTTAATCGCTTCTCCAGCTGCCTCCACATCGGCTCGCTTTTCTTCTGATTCAGCTGGGTTAGAAGAGCTTCCAGGTAAACTGATTCCTAAAGCTTCCGCTGCAGATGCCATTGTATTTGCAGTATACATTCCTCCACATGCTCCTGCGCCTGGACAAGCATGACATTCTACTCTTCTTAATTGACCATCGTCAATAGTACCTGCATTATGTTGTCCTACACCTTCAAAAACAGAAACAATATCTATGTCTTTCCCATCAATATTTCCTGGTGCAATGGTGCCACCGTATACGAATACAGACGGAACCCCTGCATTAGCAATCGCAATTAAGCACCCTGGTATATTCTTGTCGCATGCTCCAATTGCTACTAATCCATCTAAATTTTCCGCTCCAACAACGGTTTCGATAGAATCAGCAATGATATCTCTACTTGGCAAAGAATAATTCATACCTTGCGTACCCATGGAGATTCCATCTGAAACTGTTATCGTATTAAAGATTAATGGAACAGCATCAGAATGCCGTACTCCTTTTTTTGCAAGAAGAGCTAAATCATTTAAATGTATGTTACACGGGGTTACTTCTGCCCATGTACTCGCTACACCAATCATCGGCTTTTTAAAATCTTCATCTGTTACACCGACCGCACGAAGCATCGCTCTATTTGGAGCTCGCATTGTACCGTCAAATGCTTTACTTTTTATCCGCAAATCTTTTCCCATAAATATTCCACCCTTCTTTTCGGACTATTATATGACTAATATTTTTATAGTTCAATGAATTTCGTCTTTTTAATTTATTTTCTGATAATCAAGCACCTTAAAACTATCGTTGTGTTTTTGAATTTCAGAAATATATTGACAATGGTTTTCAGATTGCTATATTGATAACAACACATCAAATACTTTGCTGATTTACAGCATTAAAAAGGAGTAATAATTATGCTTACTGACCAACACCTCCTTCGTATACCTGGTCCAAGTCCAATACCACCTAGTGTACAACAAGCTATGAATGGCACGATGATTGGACACAGAGGTAAGGAAACAAAAGAACTATTGCAACGTATATTACCTAGATTAAAACCAATTTTTGGCACAAAACAGGATGTAATTCCAATTGCTGGCAGTGGTACTGCAGGGCTGGAAATGGCAGTTACAAATGCTGCAAAACCGGGTGACCATGTACTAGTTATAGTTACTGGGGCATTTGGCGATCGCTTTACAAAGATTTGTAACGCATATAACTTACATGTAAACCGAATTGATGTACCATGGGGAGAGCCAATTGATCCATCTTACATAGAATCATATTTACAAGATCATCCAGAAATTAGTGTAGTTTTTGCAACATTTTGTGAAACTTCTACAGGAGTTTTAAATCCTATTCAAGCTTTAGGGAAAGTAATTCATCATAAATCTAATGCTTTATTGGTTGTAGACGGTGTCTCATGTGTAGCTGGAGTAGAAACAAAAATGGATGAATGGGGAGTAGATATCCTCGTAACTGGTTCTCAAAAAGCATTTATGCTACCAGCTGGTCTAATGTTTATCAGTGCTAGTGAACGTGCCTGGGAAGTCATTGAGAACAATCCACAACAGCGTTTCTATCTTGACATGCGAACCTATAAAAAAAGCTTAGCGGATACTTCTACTCCATTTACACCTGCTTTGTCTTTATTATTTGGTTTGGATCAAGTATTGAACTTAATTGATCAAGAAGGATTAAGTAATGTGTTTAGACGACATCTTCTTGTACGCGATATGACGAGAGAGGCTTTTAAGGCATTAGATATTCCGCTTTTAACCACAGACGAATCAGCTTCACCGACTGTTACTGCTGTTCAACCAAGTGATTTTAATTCTGAAGAACTCAGACAAACATTAAAATCACATTTTAATCTATCACTTGCAGGAGGCCAGCAACATCTAAAAGGAAAAATATTTCGGATAGGACATATGGGATATTGTTCCCCAGCAGATACTTTGCAAACAATCAGTTTAATTGAAATTGGTTTACAACTGATCGGAAAGAATATTGAATTAGGACAAGGCACAGCTGCAGCTCAGCAAATTTATATACAGCAGGAGGTAAGATAAATTATGGCTTTTCAAGTACTTATTAGTGACCCATTAAGTGAAGATGGACTCAAACCACTTCAAGAGGCTGAAAATATTGAACTCGTGATTAATCCGGGATGGAATGAAGAAGAATTATTAGACCAAATTGATGCTTTTGATGCCATATTAGTTCGAAGCCAGACGCAAATTACCCGTTCCTTAATTGAACAAGCGAGTAATTTAAAAATTATAGGTCGCGCTGGTGTTGGTGTCGATAATATAGATCTAGACGCTGCTACAGAGAATGGAGTTATTGTCGTTAATGCTCCAAATGGTAATACAAACTCTGCAGCAGAGCATACAATGGCAATGATTATGGCCTTATCACGAAATATCCCACAAGCTTACCATGCGTTAAAACAAAAACAATGGGATCGAAAACGTTTTGTAGGCGTTGAGTTAAAGCAAAAGACTTTAGGTATTGTCGGGTTAGGAAGAATCGGTGCTGAAGTAGCTGCACGAGCAAAAGGTCAGCGAATGAACGTCATTGCCTACGATCCATTCTTCACAGAAGAAAAAGCAGAGCAGATGGGAGTTCAATATGGGACACTAGAAGATGTATTACGTGCTGGAGATTTTATCACCGTGCATACACCACTGCTTAAGGAAACAAAGCATTTAATTAACAAAGATGCTTTTCACCTAATGAAAGATGGTGTACAAATTATTAATTGCGCTCGTGGCGGAATTATCGACGAAGACGCATTATACGATGCAATTCAGTCAGGAAAAGTAGCAGGTGCTGCACTTGATGTCTTTGAACAAGAACCTTTTACAGATCATAAGTTATTAACACTACCTGAAGTGGTTGCTACACCTCACTTAGGTGCAAGTACGGTAGAAGCACAAGAAGTGGTTGCTATCGATGTTAGTCATGATGTACTTCGGTTCTCTCAAGGGAAAGCAGTTCGTAACCCAGTAAATATGCCATCAGTTCCAAGCGAGATTATGTATAAAATTGAACCATACTTCCACCTCGCTGAAAAACTTGGTACATTTATTACGGATTTAACAAAAGAAGTGGTAAGCGAAGTGAAAATTACGTATGCTGGTGATTTAGCGGATATCGAAATTGCACCATTAACTCGAAACGCTGTTAAAGGACTTCTAAAGCGCTACTTAGGAAGTAGGATCAATGATGTAAATGCACTGTTCCTAGCTGATCGAAAGGGTATTGAAGTTAGTGAGAGTAAAACGTCGTCTAAAAAAGGGTTTACAAACCTAATCACAATCGAAGTTTCAGGAAAGTTTGGGACTAGAAAAGCAGCAGGGACATTATTAAACGGATTAGGTCCACGCTTAGTTCGTGTAGATGAATATCGTGTAGATATAACACCAGAAGGTCATATGGTCGTTATCCAACATCGTGACCAGCCAGGAGTAATTGGTAGAATGGGGAGTACCATCGCAAAACATAATATTAATATTGCTACGATGCAAGTGGATCGATCAGATATTGGTGGTGACGCTATTATGATTCTTACCATAGATCGACATCTAGCGGATGAAGCATTAAACGAGATTGAAAGCCTAGATGAAATTAAATCCGTTACTGCGATTGATTTATAAATAGTCTTAACCTAATTTCCCAAGAAACTATGGGCGCCTTTTGCGGACACGATTCAACTAACTTGGCTATTTCCAAGTAGATTTTAAATTTGTGCTGTTTCCGCTGGAGTCGCCCATTTTCTTTTTTTATAGTATTAAATCTACTTCCTACACATATTGCATTAATTCAGATGAATTTATAAAATTAGCGTTAATAATTCGTCTAAAGATTTTATTTCATACGTAGGTTGAATATCCGTTTCATTGTTTTGATTAAATCGATTTAGCCATACAGAAGGAATTCCTTGATGATTCGCTCCAATAATGTCTGTATGCAAATTATCTCCAACCATCAACACATCTTGAGACCGTAACTCTAGTGTTGATAATGCTAGATTAAATATCACTGTATCAGGTTTACCTACACCCACATCACCTGAAATAATAATATGTTCAAAATAAGGTACTAATTCCGGCGATAAATCCAATTTTAGATTTTGTAAGCTAGGCGAACCATTTGTCAAAAGTAACAGTGGTAACTTCTTTTGTAACTTTTCCAGTACTTCTATTGCTTCAGAAAATACACAGGCTGTTTGTTTTCTATTTTCACGAAAAGCATTTGCAAGCTGATTTGCATAGTTCTCATCTTCAATTCCAAAATCTCGTAGGCCTTGATTCCAAGATTCTTTTTGATAATGCGGAGCAATTTCTTTTAAATTTTCAAAGCTGCTTCCTTTATCATCAAACGTAGCCCATAGACCTTCAAAAGGATTTATACCAATTTTTTTAGTGAATTCATAGGTTTCGTATGATGCATACAGGTTTCGAGCATGCTTTCTTACACTATCCTCTAGACTTTTAGCATCAACACCTTTAGCTTGATTTGCCTTTTGACATGTGAGATCAAATGCATCTTGTACACTTTTTTTATCCCACAGCAATGTATCATCTAAATCAAACATGATTGCTTTAACCAAAATATATCCTCCCTTATCCAATAATTCTCTTTAATAAACAATATATTACTAATTTAACATAATTAATTTAAAATTTAGGCTTGATAAAATCTTTTTTATGTCTTATGATAAATAGAAATTTACCAACAGCAAGGGAGACGTTTGATATGGAAGAACAAACAATTCGCGTACAACGAAGTGAAACAAAGAAAGAGAAACCTCAGTCCGATCAGTTGATTTTTGGAAGATCTTTTACGGATCATATGTTTGTCATGGATTACTCTGATCCTTTGGGATGGCATAATGCGAGTATTGTACCATATCAACCACTAACGATTGACCCTTCTTCAATGATTTTTCATTATGGTCAATCTGTTTTTGAAGGATTAAAGGCATTTCGTACCGATAGCGGAGATATTCAATTATTCCGTGCGGAGAAAAACCTAGAGCGTTTAAATCGGTCAAATGATCGTCTATGTATTCCGCAAATCGATGAAGAGTTCACACTAAAAGCAATAAAACAGTTAATCTCCATCGATAAGGATTGGGTTCCGAGCGCAGAAGGAACATCCCTATATATTCGTCCGTTTATTATTTCAACAGAGGCTTATATTGGGGTAGCACCATCGATGAGTTATAAGTTAATCGTCATTTTATCTCCAGTAGGTGCTTATTACAAAGAAGGAATAAACCCGGTCAAAATTGCTGTTGAAGATCACTATGTACGAACGGTGAAAGGTGGTACTGGTGAAGCAAAAACTGGTGGAAACTATGCATCAAGTCTAAAAGCACAAGAAATTGTAGCTAAACAAGGGTTTGCACAAGTTCTTTGGTTAGATGGTGTTGAGAAAAAGTATGTTGAAGAAGTTGGAAGTATGAATGTCTTCTTCAAAATTAATGGAGAAGTTTTCACTCCTCAATTGAACGGAAGCATTCTTTCAGGAGTGACTCGTAGTTCTGTTATTGAACTATTAAAACATTGGGGCGTTCCTGTATCTGAAAAACGAATTTCAATTCAGGATTTATATCAAGCTTATTTAGACGGCGAGCTAGAAGAAGCTTTTGGATCAGGTACAGCTGCTGTTATTTCACCAATCGGTCAACTTACTTGGGAAGGTAAAGATATGATTATCAATAATGGTGAAACCGGCGAACTTTCTAAACGCATTTACGATACAATTACTGGTATTCAATATGGCGATTTAGATGATCCATTCCAATGGGTTCAAGGCATTGAAGCAAAGAGTCCAGTGAAACATTGAAAAAACCGTAATAAATATTAATATGATAAATCCCCCTTATAATTGTATCAAAAGGGGGATTTTGTTCATTAATACTATATTGGTTACAATTATCATATAGACTTGTTCTACTTACCCCTAAAAGTTTCCATTTTGTATTGACTTTTCTGCATCCATTACTACTTCTTCAATCTTCCTTTCTTTCTTTCTCATCATTTTTCTCATCCTGGATTTTCTGTCTTTCTTCTAATTCTATATTACGAATATAGAGTGGTAATGATGTTATAAAATAGTATTATCTTTAAATAGACGTGATTTTATAAACAACATAATCATGTCCTCTACTCTTTTATAGTAATTTATTACCTGCAGCTTGCCATAATCCATACCATTCTTGCCTAGTTAAATCTACTTCCGATGCTTTTACAATATTTGTAAGTCGAATTGGTGTCATAGTACCAATAATTGTTAGTATATTTGCAGGATGGCGTAAAATCCATGCTACTGCAATTGCTGACTTACTTACATCATACTTATCCGCCAACTGTTGTAGTTCTGCATTTAACTCTGGATAGTCATCACTATCAACAAATAACCCATCAAAGAAACCATGACGGAAGGGTGACCACGCTTGTATGGTAATATCATTCAAACGACTATAGTCTAAAATACTACCATCACGATCTGATGCTTGCTCAAAGTTCGTATTTACGAAAAGTCCCTGATTCATCAATCCTGAATTAGTAAGACTTAATTGGAGTTGATTCGTTATAATAGGTTGTTTTAAGTACTTTTCCAATAATTTAATTTGCATCGAATTATGATTACTTACACCAAAGAAACGCACCTTGCCACTTTCATGAAGTGCTGAAAATGCTTCAGCTACTTCTTCTGGTTCCATTAGAGCATCTGGACGATGTAGTAAAAATACATCTAAATAATCCGTATTCAATCTTTGTAAACTTTCCTCTGCTGATTTAATGATATGTTGTTTTGAAAAATCATAATACCCATTTCTAATACCTGTTTTCGATTGAATGATGATATCTTCTCGTCGTACTTCACGAGGGAGACCTTTTGCAAAAATTTCCTCCGATTTACCTTTCCCATAAATATCTGCATGATCAAAGAAATTTACACCATGCTCTATTGAATTTGAAATAACTCTTTCAGCTTCGGCTTTTGTTAGTTTGTTCATACTCATACAACCTAAAGCAATAGCAGGTACTTCTAATCCACTTTTACCTAATTCCATTTTTTTCATCTGATCACCTCTAAAACTACTATATCATTTAATAGAGCATTTAAGGTGATGTTTAGTAATCGTGCAACTGTCTTTTGAAAGAGAATTATTAAAGAACTACAGTCCAAAAGCATTTATCCTATCTTTTGGATTGCTTTTATTTTGGGAACATATATGAAATTTACTTTACCTATTTGATTTGTTACCTTTACTTTTGGGAATATATCGCGATTTATTTTACTTTTTTGATTTATTTCTTTTACTTCTGGGAACATAAACAAATTTCTCTATGCACTCCATATAATTACTATTCGAATTTTCAACCTATGATAGAGAAGGACCGTGCTAAATAGCACAGCCCTCTTAGATCATCAATGTTCTGTTACTCAGATTGACGATCTAGTGCTGGTCATCATTTCGATAAGCCATGCTATCTTCAGCAATGCTTATCATTCTTTTGACCATCTCGCCACCCACCGATCCGTTTTCCCGTGCTGTGGTATCAGCACCTAATTGAACGTGCATCTCACTCGCGATTTCTTCTTTCATTTGGTTTAATGCACGATCTGCCTGCGGTACTAACAACTTATTTCTACGTCTGTCAGCCACATGATCACTCCTCGGTGTAATTGAACAGCAGTTATACACACTGTTCTTTCATCATTTTTTGTCAATTTATCTTTTTTATGCTCGGAAAACACTTCCAGCCTAACTGTTATCTTATTTTCACAGTAAAGGAAAAATTATCGTTCTAATCCTACATTTAATTTCATACATTACCCATGTGCGATTTTTTAGTACTGGGAGGAAATAGTAAATGGTAAAGTGTTATCATGAAGTTAAATTAAACAGTAATAGTATACAGGTTTGGGAATTTATTGAAGACTGGTCCAATTGGGTAGAAATTGTTCCCGGCTATCAAAGTCATCAAATCGTATCTAATGAAGAATCGATTTGGAAAATACATGGCGAATTTGGCTCTTTAAAAAAGGACACACACATCCATGTACGCATTTTAGAAATAAAAGCTCCTTCATCCATTCTTTTTAAGGTTGATGCTTTAAAAGAACAATGTATTGGTGAAGGTAGCTTCCATGTAAAATCATTTAATCAGAATGACACCATAGTTTCTGTAAATATGAAATTAACAATAAAAGGCTGGAAAGGTACGATGCTTTATCCCGTCGTAAAGCAATTACTCCCAAAAATATTGGAAGATTTCATGGAAAAAATTTCGACAAAAATAAAAACACCAAATAAACAACAACGTTCCATGAGAGTGAATATTCCAATATAAATAAAGATAGTATTTACTCCTCTCCCCTCCAGTGATACAGTATAAGAGGTATGTTTGAGGGAAAGGATACAGTTTACATGGATAAATTAAAACAAAACAAAGTTATAAGAGAATATTTGTATATTATTGTCGGAGCAACACTTGTAGGACTTTCTTATAATATCTTCTTTTTACCTGCAAGGCTTGCTGCAGGCGGTATTTCTGGCATTAGTACAATTTTATTTGAATTATATGAACTAAGTCCTGCATTAACACAATTAGTTATTAATATTCCAATTTTTATTATTGGTTGGATTGCATTAGGAAAAGACTTTAGTTTCAAAACATTGGTTGGAACATTCTGGGTTCCTTTTATTATATTTTTAAGTGCTGAAATACCTGTTACAGTGACGAATCCACTTTTGGGTGCGTTATATGGTGGTTTATTACTTGGTGTAGGGTTAGGTATTGTATATAAAGGAAATGGATCTACTGGTGGAACAGCAGCAATTGCCCAGATTGTTAAAAAGTTCACCGGTATATCTAGCGGATACTCCCAGTTTATTGTTGATGGACTTGTCGTAATAGGTTCCATTATTGTATTTAGTGTCGAGCTTACTTTATTTGCACTAATGGCTATTTATATTTCTGGAAAAGCAATTGATTTCGTACAATTGCGTACTTCGTCCACTAAATTAATTATGATCATTACCGAAGATGAAGAAGGCGTTCAAAAACTGATCCAAAATGGAATCGATCGTGGACTTACAAAAATCCGTTCCGTAGGTGGTTACTCCAAACTTGATAAAACCATGATACTTTGTGTTGCAGAACAAACTGAAGCAGTAAAATTAAAAAGACTCTTACAGACTGAATCTCCAGAGTCCTTTGTCATATTTATAAATGCATCTGAAATTCTTGGAAAAGGATTTTCACTCGATCGTTATTCTGGACAAAAATTATAAGGTTTTATTATACAGAACTACAATTCAAGAGATTGTAGTTCTGGTTTTGTCTTACTTGGTTTTTTAACGTTGAATAACTTAATTCTGGTAGCGATAATTGAATGTCCTCTCAGTGTATTCGTGCACTTCTTGTTAAAAGAATTCGTATTACCTGTTCTACGGATCGTGCCATCTCAAATTACCCCCTACTTTTTTGAAGAGCTTGATGAATATCGCTTTTTATATCCTCCACATCTTCTAATCCAACTGATATACGAATCTGATCTGGTGTCACACCCGTCCTTTTTTGTTGTTCTGGGGTTAATCTTGCGTGTGTCGTACTTGCAGGATGAATTACCAGCGTCTTCGAATCGCCAATATTTGCAACGTGTGATAATAAATTTAACGATTGAATAAACGTTTTCGCTGCTTCATGCCCTCCTTCTATTCCAAATGTAAAAATCGCTCCGGCCCCTTGAGGTAAATAGGTTTTTGCAAGTTCATATTGATGATTTCCTGATAATCCAGGGTAATTTACCCAGGTTACTCTTTCGTGTTCACTTAAATACGTAGCAATTTGTCTCGTATTTATTACGTGTTGCTTCATTCGTAATGGTAGTGATTCTAATCCTTGAATAAATAACCACCCATTAAACGGAGATAATGCTGTCCCAATGTCATGTCCTAATTCAAATCGCGCTTTTGAAATAAATGCATTGGCATTTTTTAGTTCGATATAAGATTGATTGTTTAAAGAACTTTTAGGTGTTGTAAATTCAGGGAAATTTCCGTTTGCCCAGTTAAATTCCCCTGAATCAACGATAATCCCACCGATAGATGTTCCATGTCCTCCTATAAACTTTGTAGTTGAATGGACTACAATATCTGCACCAAATGTAAATGGCCGTTGTAAATATGGAGTAGTAAATGTAGAATCAACGACTAAAGGTATTCCATGATTATGCGCTATAGTGCTTAACGCTTTGATATCAGCTATTTGCAATCCAGGATTACCAATTGTTTCCGTAAAGATTGCCTTCGTATTCTCATTAATGGATGAGGATATTTCCGAGAAGTTTGTGCCATCGACAAAACGGACCGTTACACCAAAGCGTTTAAACGTCTCAGAAAATAGATTATAAGTACCACCATACAACTCATTTGTTGCCACAATTTCATCGCCTACTTTCGCAAGTGTTAATAAAGCAATGGTAATAGCGGACTGTCCAGAAGAAACTGCAAATGCATCAATTCCTCCCTCTAATTCTGCTATGCGCTTTTCCAGAACTCGGTTTGTTGGATTTGCATTACGAGAATAAATGTAGCCAGCTTCTTGCATTTGAAAAAGAGACGCAGCTTGTTCCGGACTTTCGAACCCATAGGATGTAGTTTGATAAATAGGTACCGCCCTAGCATTCGTTTCCTTATCAAACTCCTGTCCTCCATGTTGAGCAATCGTATTAAAATTTAATGTTCCATCAGATTTATTAGTCAATATTATTCCTCCCTCTTCATTCAAAAAACCTCTATTCTGCAATAAGAATAGAGGTTAGCAACTAAAAAGTCATTCTATTCTTATCTTCCAAGCGACTCGCTTGATGGAATTGGCACAGTATCCTATGAAGAACCTGTTGCCGAGGTTTCTTAGGGCCATATCCCTCCACCTCTCATGATAAGAAAAAACATATATAAAGTTATTGGTAGAATAATAATGCAAAATGTACGAAATGTCAATAAATTTTTTCGTATTAATCTTAGTGTGATATGAAAGTAGTATGTCAACCAACGCATCACTTTTATCATTTATTATGAATGATCTTCACTATGTTCAATCTTTTCTAAAACCGTTTCTACTTTTGTATGTCCATGTATCTCACAATAGTAAACAATAGTACGTATATGATGATAAATTTTACAAGGTCTTGTTTCTTTAATAAAATTTCGACGATATTCAATATAATGAGTATCTACATGTATTTTTTCTACATGATTTTCGATTTCTTTCCATTCATGTATCGTATTCTTTGGAGTATCCAATTCCAAAGGCTCAGCAGAAGTCTCTATATGATTAATACTAAATAATAATACCAGTGTTAAAACGAGGAATCGTAACATGGAAAGCACCTGCCATTCTTTTCATTTCTAATGGCTAGTATTAGAAAAATCAAGGCTTCTTATACATGAGGTAAATGATTAATAAAGTTTTGATATATAAATCCTCTTACTAAATGCTCAGAATAATGCTTTTGTAACTCATCTCGCAATAACTCATACTTAGAAGCATCCTCGAGTCCTTCAATAAAATATGAAATACCATCAAAATCTGATCCAAATCCAATGTGTTTCTCACCACCTAACGCACATATATGATCTATATGATGAAAAAGATCCGTTAGTTTAGCAGACTCTGCATTTTTTACAAGAAATGGTGGATACAACGCAAGCTGTATTTGTCCGTTGCAATCAATCAACGCCTTAATTTGATCATCATATAAATTTCTTGGATGATCGCAAATTGCGCGAACATTAGAATGTGAAGCAAAAGGATATTTTGCACTTTTCATTACATCCCAAAAGCCTTCTACGGTTAAATGAGAAACATCCGTAAAGACCATGTGGTTATTGTTCATTTCAACAACCGACTTACCTAATCTTGTTAATCCACCACCTCGTGGTTCCTCCGCACCGTCTGCACATAAATTAGCATGATTCCATGTTAACCCAATCGAAAGAACTCCTAAACGATATAGATATCTCAATTTCACCAAGTCATTACCTATTGCTTCTGCTCCTTCTAACGTTAGGACTGCACCAATTTGATGTTCTTTAAGATTGTTAATTTCATCCCATTGTTTAATATGTTTTATTTGCGGATGTTTCTCAATAATCTCCGAATAAAACAAATCTATTTGTTCTAAAGCATGTTGCCATTGCTCATTTGTCGGTACATCTGGATGTATGAAAACAGCAAAGAACTGTACTTGTACCCCACCTTGCTGCAATCTTTCTAAATTTGTATTTAGTTCATGATCATTTTCAAAATTCAATACCCTTTTTGGTTGTTGAAAGCCCCTTTTTGCCATCTGCAATTTAAGAAGTGCATCACAATGTGTGTCGATAAATCTCATTACTTTCACCCTCCTTTACATATACAATACATTAAAAACCACCTATATTATTGACTTTGTAAGATGAATCAATTTCATAATTACCAAGTTATATAAATAATTACTGAGAGTAGATATTAATTTTCGGATTCTAGCAAAAACCTGGCTTTGATTGGAATGAAAGATGGTGACTCCTGCAGGAATTGCACGAGCTGAAGATCCACTTAAAAAGTGTTCTTCTTTTCAAGTTAGCTGAGGCCGTGCCTGTTAAAAAGCGTTCGTCTGCAATGAAATCAAACAGAGCATTATTCGAGTTTCACACACAATATCTTGATTATGAAATTGATTCAAGTAAAAAACCCGAATTCATTTTCATAAATTCAGGCAACTCTAATCTATTCTAACGCTTAATATCATCCATCACGTTTTGTTTTTCTTTCTGTCTTAGTTCCACTCTCCGTATTTTACCTGAGGTAGTTTTCGGTAATTCAGATACAAATTCTATTTTCCTAGGATATTTGTATGGAGCAACACTATTTTTCACATGATCTTGTAATTCTTTTACTACTGCATCATTTCCAATTATATCTTCTTGTAAAATAATAAATGCTTTAACAACATTTCCTCTTTCCACATCCGGACTTGCTACAACAGCACACTCTTTAACCAAGGAGTGCTTAACTAATGCATCTTCTACCTCAAAGGGTCCGATCGTATATCCCGAAGTAATGATAATATCATCACTTCTTCCTTCAAACCAGAAATATCCATCTTCATCAATTCGCGCTTGATCACCAGTTACATAATAATCCCCGCGTCGTGATTTCATTGTGCGTTCTTCATCCTTATAATATCCGATAAATAGAGCAGGCGTATCTAGCGGTATAGCAATATCTCCTACTATTCCATTTTTAACCGGATTTCCGTCTTCATCAATTACCAGTACGTTATTGCCCGGTGTTGGTTTCCCCATTGATCCTGGCCTTACTTCCATTCCTTTTAAAAATCCAAGTAATAATGTATTCTCTGTTTGTCCATATCCATCACGTACGGTAACATTAAAATGGTTGCGAAAACGCTCAATCACTTCTCGATTCAATGGTTCCCCCGCAGATACTGCACTGTGTAAAGCATCTAACTGGTATTCAGATAAATTTTCCAGTTTTGCCATTAAACGATATTCAGTTGGTGTACAACAAAATACATTTACTTGATGTCTTTCAAGGATTTCAAGATACTTGTTTGGCTCGAATTTCCCCTGATAAACGAGAGCAGTACCACCCTTATATAACACGGATAAGAATGGACTCCACACCCATTTTTGCCATCCTGGAGCAGCTGTTGCCCATACTGTATCTCCCTCTTCTATACTAAGCCAATGTTCTGGCGCCGTTTGCATATGAGCATAGCCCCAGCCATGTGTATGCATAACTGCTTTTGGATTACCCGTTGTTCCTGATGTATAAGGTAAGAAAGCAATATCATCTTTTTTAGTAATCGTAGTCTCTAATTTGGAAGAAGCTGTTTGTTTCAAATAATCTAAAGACAACCATTCAGATTTCTCCTCCCCAACAGAAAACTTTATTAAATCATGAAATTCCCCTACATTTTGGAATTCGCTAGTGTACGCTGAATAACTTACAACACCCTTCACTTCACCATGAGTTATACGATATTGTAAATCCTTTGATCGAAACATTTCAGAACTGGGAATAATAATAATTCCTGTCTTTAGTGCTGCAAGATAAATTTCATAGGTTTCCATCAATCTCGGAAGCATGACAAGAATCTTATCACCTTTTGATAATCCATTTTCTAGAAATAAGTTCCCTATTTTGTTGGCATTATCAAATAATTGTTTGTACGTTATCTGTTTAGATTCACCTTTTTCGTCTTCCCATTTCACTGCAATTCTCGTTTGATCTTCTGCATATTTCTCAAAATCATTTATAATATTGTACTGCTCTGGTGCAATTAAATCAGATTGCTTCATCAATTATTTCCCCCTCCTCAATTTAGTACCTACTACTATGTTCTGATTATTATAGCAGAAACTAACATTAATTCAAAACGATATTAATATTCAGATCATATATCGTACTTACTAGCTAGAATCGAATAACTGGTGTATGATTCGATATATTAGGGAATAGTACAGTTAAGGAGTGTGAGAACGTGCAAGAATTTAATGAAAAAGATTTTGAACAGGCTTATAATCAAGAAACTTCTAAAATAAATAATCAGTTAGATAAAGAGATATTATTTGCAATGATAGGTGATGTAAACACTGGGAAATCTTCTACCATAAACCAATTAATTGGTGATGAAGTAGCAAAGGTTGGAGCAAAACCAGGAGAAACGACTGGAATTGATAAGTATATTTATCGAGATAAAATTATTTTTGCAGATACTCCAGGTCTAGATGATATTAATCATAAAAATTCGGAGGAAACTATTTCTTTCTACCAACAAGCAGATGTTGTTTTATTTTTCTTAAACGCTGCAGGTACTGTATTTTCTGATGGGGAACGAAAATCCTTCGAACTAATTGAAAAACACAACAAAAATATTGTATTTGTATTAAATAAAATTGATGCTGCAGATGATATTCCGACTCTTGTTCAATATATAAAGAAGCATACGAAAAATCGTTACACTGTCGTACCGATATCATCACGTACCGGTGAAAATATTCATCAATTGCGCGATGAAATTTTAAGTATTCTTAAAAAAAAACATAAAGAAATTCAGTTCGCACGACTAATCAAAGAAAAGTCTGCTACTGCAAACAAATGGATTTTAGCAGCTTCCGGATCTGCAACAGCTGTAGGCGCTGTTCCATTACCAGGTTCTGATTTCGTTCCGCTTACTGGAATACAAGTTGGTCTAATTGTTCGTTTAGCTGCCCTTTACGAAAAACCTCTCTCCAAAAAGAAAGCAAGAGAACTTACCATTGCTACCATTACAGGTAATATTGGTAGAACTATCTTTCGACAGGTGACAAAATTTGTTCCAGGTGCAGGCTCTGTTATAGGTGGAAGTGTTGCTGGTGGAATGACTTTAGCCTTAGGTTATGCAGTGAAATATGCATTTGAAAATAATATTGAATTAAATGCTGATACATTAAAATCGTTATATACGTACTTTCAGGAAAAAGATAAGAAAGCTTCTCGTCAATAGCAGCGAGAAGCTTTTTTGCACGAATCAGTTTCATAATAACTGAACTAACCACGTCAGGCTTTGCTTGCGCCTATGTTAATTACACATATTCATTTCGCAATATAGAGTACATCTTTATATCTTCTTGTTTTCCTTTACGAAACATTGATTTTCGCAGCGTACCCTCATATGTCATCCCTACTGTTTCCATTAGACGATAAGAAGCAATATTATCCGGTACACACCTTGCTTGAATCCGTTCTAACTCCATTTCTTTAAAGCCAAAGTTAATTATTTTCTTTACTGCTTCAGTACCTAGACCTTGCCTCCAAAATTCTCGAGATATTGCATAAGCTAATTCTGCACTGTAATGATTTTTATTCCAAACTAAATCAATTGTTCCAATTACCTGATTTTTTTCTTTCCATACAATTGCCCAAGGACCAACACCATTTTCCTCGTATTGCTTAAATGCGAACTGAATAAAAGCATGAGTATCTTGTAACGTTCGATGGGCGTCCCAAGTTAAATGTGTTGTTAACATTGGATCCGATGCATAAGCATGGATATCATCTATATCACTTTCCTCCACTTGCCTTAAGATTAATCGATTTGTGTCTAATCTCGGATATGGTGTAAACAAATCCTGTATCGGCAATTTCATCTCTCCTCCCATTTAAGTGAAAATTATAATTATTATAAAGGATTAGAACTACGATGTCACCAAGAGGAGGGATAAAAGATATTTTTATTTTTCCCCGTTTGTTATATTTTTCGTTTTAGCATTTCTTTTCCATCATACGTGTATAACATTTCTTTTTCTTCCAAAACGGTCTCTAAATGAATGGTTCTTCCCCATAACTGATAAATATATGGCATTACGTGTTCCAAGTATTTTATATCTAACTCAATTCCCTCGTACCCGTGTACAAGATACAGTTCACCATTGCGAAGATAATCTCCATTCTCTACCGTAATATACGGAAAACCACCATTAACCCGCATGGAGATAAGTTGATCGCGAATTTGCTGATGATCTTTTTCCGTAATGCGATAATCTCTTCCTTTTTTCTCAAAAAGATACATATCTTCTTGCGCAACAAGATCTTTTGTTAAGTAATTACGAATAAACGAAATATCCGATTCAATTTCTCTGACTTCAAAGATTTTTTCTCTTCCACCATTCGGTTTGTAACCATTTTCTATCATTTCTTTTGTAGGATGGTTATATCGATCCTCGATGTCTTCAAATATTTTTATGCCTAAATAATATGGATTTATGGAAGTTCGAGATGGCTGTACTACGCCTGCATTTAATTTAGAGTATTCAATAGTTTCATTCGTTGTTAAATCAAGTTCTCGCATAATACGTTGGTGCCAATAAGATGCCCAACCTTCATTCATAATTTTTGTTTCCAGTTGTGGCCAAAAGTAAAGCATTTCTTCACGCATCATCGTTAAAATATCCCGTTGCCAACCTTCAAGTTCACGACTGTATTTTTCAATAAATAGAAGAATATCTTTCTCTGGTTGTGCTGGTATTTTCTTCGTTTTTTTTCTTTTCTTTGGTTCTTGTTTTAATTGATCTTCATCTAATTTCCATAAATCATCATACTCAGATACTCTCGATTTTGTAGTATCCTCTATTTCTTCCTCCTCGTTTTGTGGTAATTTAGAACGAACGATAGATGGATCAATATGCTCTTGAATCGATAATACTGCATCGAGAAAACTTTCCACTTCGTCTTTACCATAAACCATTTCATAATGAGCAATTCTCTCTGCAGTAGCAGTCATACTCTCCACCATATCACGACGTGTATTAGAAAAACGAATATTATTTTTAAAGAAATCACAATGAGCAAGAACATGTGCAATAATCAATTTGTTTTGCACCAAGCTATTTGTATCTAATAAAAAAGCGTAGCATGGATCTGAATTAATGACTAATTCATAAATTTGGCTTAATCCTAAATCATATTGAAGTTTCATTTTATGAAATTGTTTTCCAAAACTCCAATGGGTAAACCTGGTAGGCATACCATATGCACCGAATGTATAAATAATATCCGCTGGGCAAATCTCGTACCTCATCGGATAAAAATCAAGCCCAAATCCCTTTGCCACTTCCGTAATTTCTTCAATTGCATATGATAATTCTTTTGTCTGATCCAACAAATATCCCTCCTCAATCACTTATTAATAGTCTATGATACAGAGCTAAAAAATTTACGTAGAATTGCCAGAGTTTTAAATATCTAGATTTTAAACAAGTAAAAAATGCTTGTGAACAATAAAGTGAAACATACAGTCGGTTTTTTACTACTCTCAGTATAAAGGGATTTAATAATCATTAGAGAATAAAAATTAACAATGCTTCGCTTATAATCCCTTTCAAAGAAAATATTAAAAGGCTCAAAAGCATGTGTTACCTTACTTTTGAGCCTTTACCACTATACTTTTTCGGACTGCTTATGAAAGAAACTTTTCATCGCATGATAGACATCTGCTTTTTCTTTTAATATATAATGCTTAAATTTCGGATCTTCAATATTCTTATAGGCATTCATTAACGTAGAATAGCGATTATAGCCATTAACCTCGCCATATCCAAACATATTCGATTTTTCCATAATTTCATGGACTAGATCTATACAAGTAGCATTATCTGAGCTAATATTCTCACCATCAGAAAAATGGAATGGATAAATATTATAGCTTCTTGGATTAAACTTCTCTTCAATAACTTCTAATGCTTTATAATAAGCAGAAGAACAAATCGTTCCACCACTCTCTCCTTTAGAAAAGAAATCTTTCTCAGAAACAACTTTTGCTTCGGTATGATGCGCTATAAATTCAAATTCTACAGTATCATACTTCGTACGCAAAAAACGATTCATCCAAAAGAAAAAGCTTCGTGCCATATACTTCTCAAAAGTCCCCATAGAAGCACTTGTATCCATCATTGCTATAACAACTGCTTTAGAGTCTCGCCTAATTACTTCATTCCATGTTTTAAAACGGAGATCATCATTATAAATAGGAGTAATTTGCGCCTTCCCTTCACGTGCATTTCGTTTTAATGCAGTTAAAATAGTACGCTTCTTATCAACATTTCCCATTAGACCTTTTTTACGAACATCATTAAATTCAATTTTTTCTGTGGTAATTTCCGCTTCATCTTTCTGTTCAAGATTTGGTAGCTCTAACTCTTGAAACAATGCTTCTTCAATTTCCGCAATAGATACCTCAGATTCATAAAAATCGGTTCCTGGCTGATCTCCTGCTTTCTTTCCATTACCCTGCCCTTGTTGTCCTTGTTGGGAAGCATTCGGATCACGAGCTACGACATCTCCAACTTCTGATTCTCCATCCCCTTGCCCGACATGTTTTGATTTCTCATAATTATATCGAATTTTATATTCATCTAGTGAACGTATCGGTATCTTCACGACATCGCGACCATTGGACATAATAATATTCTCTTCACTAACCAGATCAGGTAAATTGTTTTTAATCGCATCTTTAACTTTATCATTATGTCGTTGCTGATCTTGATATCCTTTACGATGGAGAGACCAGTTTTCCTGGGAAACTACAAAATTATGCTCATGTTCTTCCGGCATGTTAACCCTCTCCTATTATTATAATTTTCAGTATTTTCAAGCTATAAAATACTTTCTTTATCCTATGCAATAGAATACAAGTTATTTCCTAATAATTGAAAATAGGGCTAACAAGTCTAGCCCTATAAATTAAAAATAATATCTGTCCATATTTTGATTGCAGTTCCAGTAATTAATATCGCTAGAATCCACTGAAGTAACGATGTATTAACTTTTTGTCCTATCTTCGCTCCAAGTGGTGCTGCAATTAAACTTGAAATAATCATAATAACAGCTGGAAGCAGCGGGACCTGACCTGTCGAAATCTTACCGATTGTTGAACCAATAGAGGAGATAAAAGTAATTGCTAAGGATGATGCAATTGTAACTCTCATTGGAATTTTTAAAAGGGTAAGCATAATCGGTACTAATAAAAATGCTCCAGCTGCCCCCACAATCCCTGCTCCAATTCCAACAATTAATGCCAACACACTCGCTACTACTCTATTAAACTGGATCTGATCAGATTTAGCATTAACCGTTTTTCTTGGAATAAACATCATGATTGCTGCTATTATTGCTAATAAACCATAAACAATATTGATGATTCCTTCAGAAAAAGAACTAGACCCGAAACTTCCAATAATACTACCAATTAATACACTCACACCCATATATCCAATTAACGAACCGTGTAAATAACCAGTGTTACGATAAGCCCAAACACCACCAATAGTTGCAAAAAATACCTGTACGGCACTAATTCCTGATACTTCATGCGCAGTGAAAGCAGTTAAACCTAGCATAGACGGGATGTATAACAACAGTGGATATTTTATGATCGATCCACCGATCCCAATCATTCCGGAAATTAATGATCCAATAAATCCAATCATAAAAACCGTAATCATTAATAAAATATCAAATTCCACAATTTTCCCTCCTCACAAAAGAAAGGGGTTGAGACAAAAATATTTACACAAAAGTTAAATCCGAATGAATAGGTTTTGAAAACCCGCTTCAGAAATATACTTCGCTTTCCGTGGGTGACTTATGAGCCTCCGGTTGCTTCGCAATCCGGGGTCTCACCTAGGCCTTACTCCCACAGGACAAGGAAGACCTCGACAGCATTGCATCGCACGCAGAAAATCGATTTTTGATTTTCAAGGAGATTCCGTATATTTCTTACGCTTATTCTAGCTATCATTCATTTGACTTTTGAAAAAAACTTTTTGTTATGTCCAATCTCTATTGTTTGTCACGAGCTTTTTTAATCCAAAATTTGAATACACCGTCTTCTTCCCTAGACTCTAGTAGTTCATGACCACCTGATTTAGCCCAAGCAGTCAAATCATTTTTTGCACCTGGGTCGGTTGCGTGGATTTCGATAATCTCACCTGAATTAATTTTTCCTATTGCTTTCTTTGTTCTTACGATTGGCATTGGGCATGCCAATCCTTTTGCGTCTAACACTTTTTTTACATTCATTTTTTATCCTCCTAATCAGTTAAAGTTTAAGTTAGCGAATAGCACATCGGTTTGGACCAATCTCCATTTCACGCTGTTTTTCTATATCTGGGTTAATTTTACCTATATTGGTTTCACGAATTTGTTGATAAGCATTTGGTTGTGGCGGTAAATTTTTTGTAACAGATCTTGTAAACGCTTCTTCGTCCATATTCAATCCGTGGTTTTCTGCATATAGCTTGGCTAATTTTTTCGCTACAGTACCATCCTCATTCAACTCTTCCATAATCATAAAATGTGCTGGCAATACAATTAATTCACCAGACAGTTCTTTATACTTGTTATACAGGCTATCTCTTAAATTATCACTCCATGATTCAGCTTTTCCGGCTAAGTCTGGTCTTCCGATGGAATCAATAAATAAAATATCGCCTGTCAATAGATACATATCATCAATAATCAACGATGTTGAACCAATCGTGTGCCCTGGTGTATAAATTGCTTTTATATCAATCGTTGAAGAACCAACTGTCAGTTGACTGCCGTCTTCTAGTCTTTCATATTGAAAGGTAACCTCTTCTGCATCCCGTGGTGGTAGCCAATAAGACCCACTTGTTTGTTCTGCAAGTTTGCGTCCTCCGGAAATATGATCTGCATGTAAGTGCGTATCAATCGCGTGTATAATTTTGACTTCTTTTTCTTCCGTAAATTTCATATATTTATCTATCATTCTTGTCGAATCGATAATTGCCGCTTCTCCATCTGAGATAATCATATAAGATAAACATCCTTTTCCGATTCGTACAAATTGATACAATTCACCTTTACCACTTAAATCACCTAATTTTATTGGCTCTAAATGCTCACTCCATGCTTTCATTCCACCTTCAAGATAGAAAACATCAACATCTTTCTCAACAAGCATTTCCGCTACCATCACCGAAGAGCCTTCTTTTGCACAAACCACCAGAATATCTTTATCAGATGGCAGTTCCGTTACTAAACCATCGACACCTTCTAATAATTCAAAATAAGGAATGTTCTTGTACGTAAGTTTTTCACCTTCTATTTTCCAATCTTCAAAATCTGATTGATTACGAACATCCAAAATAAACAATTCTTCTTTTTGCAAAATGCGCTGTGTTAATTCATCTGTGCTCATCTTTGTTATCATTTTTATACCCCCATCTGTATCTGAAATATTAAAAATAAAATGCCTTCTCGGCTTAAATATCGCTTTGCATATACCCTGACCATTCACTCATCCCTGGTTTGACATTAACTACATTTCCAAAACCGCTATCAGTGAGCTTTTGAGCTGCCATCCCGCTACGTGTACCAGTTCGGCAAATAATATAGATTGTCTTGTCTTTATCTAGTTCGTCCTTGCGATTATCTATTTCTCCTAAAGGAATGGAAATCGCCTGTGGAATATGGCCAAATGCATATTCTGCTTGCTCACGCACGTCTACCAATATTGCTTGATCGGTATGATAGTCCAATAACTTTTTCATTAATTCTTCGTTATCTATAGTTTTTGAGAATATCATTTCTTCTTTTTCCACCTCTGTAGTCTTTCGTAAATAATGCTTGAGTACATTACCTTCTTCGATTGTTCCCAAATATTGGTGTCCAGCACTGTTTGTCCAAGCCTGTATATCCGCTTTTGAACCTTGATCAGTTGCAAGAATTTCAACTATTTCCCCTGCATTCACATTATTCATCGCTTTTTTCGTTTTTACAATTGGCATTGGACATGCAAATCCCTTAGCATCAACTTGATGATCTGTTTTCAAGTATTCCATCATAGTTTCCTCCCTTAGATTATATGAATAGGTTAATTTGTCCCTCCTCAGCATCACCAATATATGCAGCCACTCCTGCGTACTCGATGTAATCTATCAATTCTTCTTTTTGAAGTCCTAGCAAATCCATTGTCATCGTACATGCAATTAACTTCACATCTTGTTCTTGAGCAAGATTAATCAAATCTGGTAATGGCATCGCATTATGCTTTTTCATTATTTGCTTTATCATTTTGGGTCCCAATCCACCATAATTCATCTGGGATAATCCCATTTTATTTGCACCACGTGGCATCATTTTCGCAAACATTTTTTCCATGAAACCTTTTTTGAGAGGCATTTGTTCTTCTTTTCTTAGCGCATTTAGTCCCCAAAATGTATGAAAGATGGTTACCTCATGGTCATATGCTGCTGCACCATTTGCAATAATGTATGCTGCCATTACTTTATCGTAATCCCCACTAAACAGGACAATGGTTGTCTTCCTCTTTTCCAATTCTTTTCTCCTCCTTCTACATACCTATACACGCATAGGTATTTTACTATCGCAATAAAAAACGAGTGAACAGATAACATCTAACATCAATTACCAATACCCGTATACGTATATATTATTGGTAAAAAAAGGGCTGCCAACCTTTTTACTATCTACTCTTTACAAGCATGTTGACAGCTTCTTTTACTAATTCATCACTATCTTCACCACGTTCTTCTGCGTTTCGGACACACTCAATTAAGTTAGTACTAACTAAAACACCAATCGTACGATCAATGGCAGTACGACTTGCAGACAACTGTGTAATAATATCCTTACACTCTTTTTCTTCTTCCATCATCTTTAAGACTCCCCGAAGTTGCCCTTCAATTCGTTTTAATCTATTTTTAGTTTGAACATCATATTCCATTATTTTCCCTCCTTTTCTTCTACATTATTATAACATTGCCCTTATTTTATACCCCTATAGGTATAATGTCAATGTATAAACTTTTAATTTTGGAATCAGATCAAGTTATAAAATGAAAAACCCAAAAAGTTAGTGTATCGAATCTAACTTTTTGGGTTTTTCATTTCTATTTTTATCTATTCAATAAACTTCCAACATACCGAAGTAATTCATTAGCAGAAACTGAATTATAACCATGTTCATCAATAAGACGAGCAATTACTTCATTTATTTTCTTAAGTTGGGATTCATCCGGTGTTTTTGACGAGGTAGTGATTTTAACAACATCTTTTAAATCTGCAAATAGCTTTTTTTGAATTGCTTCTTTTAAGCGTTCATGCGAATTATAATCAAAGCGTTTTCCTTTTCTTGCATAAGCTGATAATCGTATTAAAATTTCTTCTCGGAATGCTTTTTTCGCATTTTCTGAAATTCCTATTTGTTCTTCAATCGAACGCATTAATTTTTCATCTGGATTCATTTCTTCTCCAGTCAATGGATCACGAAGCTTATTCTTATTGCAGTATGCTTCCACGTTATCGAGATAATTGTCCATTAATGTCTTTGCAGATTCTTCGTATGAATAAACAAATGCTTTTTGTACCTCTTTCTTTGCAATTTCATCATATTCTTTTCGTGCAATCGAGATATAATTTAAATATGTTTCCAAATCATCTTTTGAAATGGATGGATGTTGATCCAAACCTTCTTTCAATGAACGAAGAACATCTAATGCATTAATGGAAGGGATTTCTTTACGAATAATAGTAGAAGATATACGATTAATGACATATCTCGGATCTATTCCATTCATACCTTCATCTTGATATTCTTTCCGTAGTTCTTCAACATCTACTTGATTAAACCCTTCTACATTCTCTCCATCATATAGACGCATTTTCTTAACAACATCCACGCCTTGCTTTTTCGATTCTTTTAATCTACTTAAAATAGAAAAGATTGCTGCTGCTCGTAAAGCATGTGGTGCTACATGTACATGTGATATATCACTTTCCTTAATCATTTTTTGATATATGCGTTCTTCTTCACTTACTTTCAAATTATAAGGTATTGGCATAACAATCATTCGTGAATGTAATGCTTCGTTTTTCTTATTCGATATAAAAGATTTATACTCTGATTCATTCGTATGCGCGATTATCAGTTCATCTGCCGATATCAGAGCGAACCTTCCAGCTTTAAAATTCCCTTCTTGTGTTAAGGAAAGCAGATGCCATAAAAACTTCTCATCACTCTTTAAAATTTCTTGAAATTCCATCATACCACGATTCGCTTTATTCAGCTCTCCGTCAAAACGATAAGCGCGCGGATCCGATTCAGAACCAAACTCTGCTATTGTAGAAAAATCAATACTTCCTGTTAAATCAGCGATATCTTGTGATTTTGGATCGGATGGACTAAACGTCCCAATCCCGATTCTTTTATCTTCAGAGAAAAATATCCGCTCTACTTTTACATTTTCAATTTTCCCACCATATTCTTTATCTAATCTCATCGTATTTAATGGTGATAAACTACCTTCAATACGAATACCATATTCTTGGAAAAAATCTTCTCTTAAGTGTTGTGGGATTAAATGTAGAGGATCTTCATGCATCGGACAACCTTTAATCGCATACACTGCACCTTCATCTGTTCGAGAGTAATGTTCTAACCCTCGCTTCAACATGCTAACAATAGTTGATTTCCCACCGCTTACTGGACCCATTAATAATAAAATACGTTTTCTAACATCGAGACGTTTGGCGGCTGGATGAAAATATTCTTCTACTAATCGTTCGATTGCGGACTCTAAGCCAAAAATGGATGACCCAAAAAACTCATACATTCTACGACCATCGCGCTCCTCTACTCCTGCACTTTTAACCATATTATACACACGTGAATGTGCGGTTTGAGCAACTTCTGGACGGTTCTTTACAATTTCTAAATAATCTGCGAATGTACCTTCCCATTCTAATCGTTTTTCTTCATCTCTCAAGTTTTTCACTTTGTTTATTATATCCATCGATGACTCCCTCCATCTTGCAACGATTTCTATATCCTATGCATAGGCAGTTTAAATCATGCTTGTACGAATTATTTTGACGAATAGTCCTTATGAGATAACTCCAAAATCGACAAATATAAAAACAAAAGCGAAAGCGCCCGTGTAAAGCGTAGCGAGTTCGCCACCGTTTTTAAGGAGTGGTTTGACAATGGTCGAAACTCCTTTGAGATAAAGGAATCACGGTCAGGTAACGAAACGATGATTAGTTTCACCAAAGTATAAGTGCGACTAAGCCTTATAAGTAACATTCGGTAATTCTTCTTTTTACAAGAGTATAATCTTTATACTTTCTTATATAATTAAAAAAGTCTGTAGATAGCAAAATTGCTCTACAGACTTGAATTACGATTAATGATGATGGTGGTGTCCTTTCGTTGGATTTGTTATTACAAATCCCTCATCTTCTACAAAAAAGTATTGAATCCAAATTCCATCTAAAAATTCTTCTCTAGAATCTAATATAACATCAACATCTTTATCGGTTTGTACAACTACATCATGTTCACCGGGAGTATCTAAAGACATCCCATAATGAGCGTGATCACCATGCATATGAGAGATATATATACGAACTTTTTTATCAGAACCGTCCTCTAACAACATACGTTTTAACACCTTTGCTGCATTACGATTAATTTTTACTTTCATCTTGTCATCTCCATTCCTTTAGTTTAGCTAATAACTTCTTCATTATATCTATCAAAACTCATTCGATCACTATTGACAAGAATATAGCTTGCTTCACCGCGAATTATCGTCCAAACAACCACTTCTTGATCATTCGTTTGAGCCACTACAATATGCCAATCATCATTACCATACTGCTTTTCTACTTCCTTTAAATAAGAATCTTGCATTTCTTTATTACGTAATTCTTTTAGATTCATCATGTTTACACCATAGCGGTTTCTTACATCTTCCGCCATTTCTTGTGTTAGTTCTTCAGCGGAATGTTGTGCCAAATACTCCTCAGAAAAATATCTAGCAACTAATTCATCGTCTTCCACAATTGCAGCTTCATATGCATCCGCTACTACCTTTACGGAAGTTGGACTAAGGCAGCCTACTAATAATAGCGGGATACATAGGATAATTGGCAATATTTTTTTCATTTTTTAACTCCTAACTGACAACATTCTAGTATGATTGTAAGCGATTTGTTGAATTTTGTGAAACTAAAAGTCGAAAAATAATAGAAAATAAGAACTAAATTTATGATACTGCTACTCCTATCTTTAACAGATTGTGTTATAATAAAATGTTATTTTCTGAAAATACATACATAGTAGGAAGGTGCTAACTTCATGAATTTTTCTTCTCGTAGTAAGGTTGCATGGATTGCCATTATTACGGGGGTTGCGGTTATGGGTGATGCCATGTTATTTATCGTGCTCCCGTTATTTTGGCAAGATTTTGGACTTACGGAAATATGGCAAATTGGAGTATTGTTATCGATTAATCGTTTTATTCGATTGCCATTAAATCCATTAGTGGGCTTTTTTTATAAACATTTCCAACTGAGGACAGGCGTTTTTATTGCACTCATTCTTGCCGTAATTACCACATTATCTTATGGTATCTTTGAAGGATTTTGGATGCTTGTTATTATGCGGGCTTTATGGGGAGTAGCCTGGTCGTTTATAAGATTAGGAGGATTTTTAACAGTCATAGATGTAACAACTGATAATAATCGTGGATGGCATATGGGGTTGTATAATGGATTATGGGGATTAGGTGGTCTTACCGGTATGTTAGCAGGAGGATTCTTAGTCGATCAAACTTCTATTCTATTTGTAACTATGTTATTTTCCATTATTAGTTTACTAGCAATACCAGTGGCTTGGTTTGCGGTCCCTCCTAATAGAGGTGAGAAACAAGATTCTCCCGCTCCTATTTCAGTCCAAAAAACAAAATGGCTGACTCCTTTCACTGTACTCGTTCTAGCTACAGGGATTACCCAAGGCTTTATTATTATGGGATTATTTAATTCAACTATCAGTCCTTTACTAGAAAATGTATATCAACGTCCAATACAAATAGGAACTATTATTCTAGGAGTAGCTACGTTAGCTGGTACTATGCAAGCTATCAGATGGGCATGGGACCCATTTATTGCTCCAGCCATCGGTAAAATGATCGATCAGCGTACTCTCATTTATCCAATTATTCTTGTCCCGCTAATTGGTGGATCTATTCTATTATCAGCAATGGCATATACTTCTTCCATTGCAATGTTAATTTTATTTATATTCTTATTCCAATTATTATCAACAATATTTACCACTACCACAGACACACTCGCGGCTCGTGCTGCCGTTCGTACGGATCGTGTTAAAATGATGACCGCTCATACGGTAGTTGTAGATGTTGGTTCAGCATTAGGTCCGATGGTTTCATTCATAATTTTAATGTATTTGCCACTTTCTGCAGTGTACATTTTTGCTAGTTTTTTAATGATAACTTTAGCCATTTTTTGGATTGTATTTCGCAGGCTTGAATTAGAAATAGAAAACGTACAAAGTAATATAAGTTGAATACTATTATTACTTTCTCCATAATAGAGTCGTATGACATCGTTAAGAATAGAGGGATATAATGGTTAAAGAATCAGGTATTATATTTTTTGATATTGATGGAACACTTCTAACTGAAGGAGATAAAATATTACCGCCATCAACAAAGGACGCAATATTTCAATTAAAAAATCTTGGACATGAGGTTGCGATTGCTACTGGTCGAGCACCATTTATGTTTGAAGATATACGAAAAGAACTGGAGATTGAAACGTACGTCTGTTATAACGGTCAATATGTTGTATATGAAGGTAATGTTATTTATGCAAATCCACTAAAAGCAAGTTCCTTAGAAAATCTTACTCAGTTCGCACTTGATCGTGATCATCCAATTGTGTTTATGAATCATGAATCCATGAAAGCGAATGTACCAGAAGACCATGATTATATTCAAGAAAGTATTAAAAGCTTAAAATCAGCACATTATCCTACTCATGATCCAGCTTTTTATAAAGGCAGGGAAATATATCAAGCACTTTTATTTAATACAGCTGGAGAAGAAAAACAATATGAAAAATCGTTTAATGATTTTCAATTTGTTCGTTGGCATGATAAATCCGTAGATATATTGCCAGCAAACGGGTCTAAAGCAAATGGGATCAAACAATTATTAGCTTACTCGGACTATCCTGTTGAAAGACAATATGCATTTGGTGATGGTCTTAATGATATCGAAATGCTTACAGAAATCCAAAACAGTGTAGCTATGGGGAATGGGCAACCAGAAGCAAAGGCGGCAGCAAGTTATATTACTAAAGACGTAGACAAAGATGGAATATTACATGGATTAAAAATGGTTGGATTAATATAATTAAAAATTAGACCCTTGCAATTAGAATTTAAACTAATAGCAAGGGGATTTTCTCCTGCGATAAAAAATTATACGTACTTACCAGTCATCTCTAACTCTGACATGGATACACTCTTAAAAGAAATTCTCTCCTGATAGTACTGATAAAATAAAAGACTACAATTGATGCCTAGGTAGCTATGTATTATGAAGAAGCTTTATGGGCTTTTATTTCTGTTTTGCGTTTTTAGAGCTGCTTAATAATTGTTTCGGTAATACATAGGACAATTCCTTGCTATATCAATCAAAACTATCTGGATTACTACCAGAACGATCATTTTGATTCATCGCATCAATCTGGTTCATTTCTTCATCTGTTAAAGAAAAATCAAAGATATCCGCATTCGCTATTATTCTTTCTTTTGTAATTGATTTAGGTATCGTAATCACATCATGCTGAATATCCCAACGTAGAATAACCTGTGCTGCAGATTTACCATATTTCTTAGCTATTGTTTGAATAATATCCTCTTCTAACAATTGCCCTCTTTTCAACGGAGACCAAGCTTCTAGTTGAATATTATGTTGATGACAAAATGCACGTAATCCTTCTTGTGTTAGATGCGGGTGAAATTCAACCTGATTCACTGCTGGAATAATTTCAGCATTCGCAAATAACTTTTCTAGATGTTGTACATGGAAATTACTTACACCAATGGCTCTTACTTTGCCTTCACGATAGAGTTCTTCCATCGCCTTCCATGTTTCTACAAAAGTATCTTTCACTGGCCAATGGATTAAATATAAATCCAAATAATCAGTTCCTAATTTATCTATACTTCTTTGAAATGCCTGTTTGGTAGAAGTATATCCTTGCTCATCATTCCATACTTTAGAAGTAAGAAAAACATCGTCACGAGGAATCCCAGAATTTTTGATCCCCTCCCCTACTCCTTTTTCATTATCATAGAAGGAAGCAGTATCAATACTGCGGTATCCATTTTCCAAAGCTGTTCTCACTGCCTCTTCTGCAACTGATCCGTCCTCAACTTTATAAACTCCTAAACCGAATCCTGGCATTTCTACTCCATTATTTAATGTAAATGTATCCTGTAAATGCTTAATCATGTAGCGCACCTCCATATTCATTGTTACTACCATCATACATGAAATACCTTTTTTTCTTAAATATATTGACATTCAATATTTAGTTTGCTCTATATCGATAGACTCCATTAATTAACTCTTTGGTACACTCTCCTGCTATTCTTAAATATTCTAAGTGGGCAATTGTCTCACCAACAGCAAATCGGGAATCATGTACAGACAGTTTTTTTGGAAACAGTTTGTCGGTTGCTTCATAAACGGTAGTTTCTACTTTTATCTCTTCCAATAAATAGGATAGTCGATCTTCATGATGTGATTTTATTTCTTCAATTCGTTTATTGGCATCTGGGAACGGATTACCATGAGAAGGAATCACCCATTCTACTTGTAACTTTTTAATCTTTTCTAGTGAAGCTAAATAATTTTTTAATGGGTTTGCCTCACCATGAAACCAATATGAGATATTTGGGGTAATCTTTGGTAAAATATGATCTGTTGATAAAAGGACATTTTTCTCTTGGTTATAAAAGGTTACTAATCCATCTGAATGACCTGGCGTATAAATAATTTCATACTCATATGTACCGAACTGAATTTGTTCTCCTTCTTTTAAGTGCCCATGAACAGTTGGATACGGAGTTACATATGGATAAAAAGATGATGTGTTATCCGCTAATTGCGATGCTATTTCTTTCGGGATACCAGCTAATTCATAATTATCATTTAACTGTTGCAGAAATGGTTTTTCCCAAGAGGATAATGCTGCACGCTCATCAACCTCTGTCATCCATAAATTTGCTCCCGTTTGTTGTTGCAATCCCCCTGCATATCCAAAATGATCTGGATGATAATGAGTAATGATAATATCGGAAACATGCTTTCCTCGAAGTTCTTCATTCCAACGTTGTACAGTTTGGTTACGATGTAGTCCTGTATCCATCACTTTCACGCCATAATCTGTTTCTCCGATAAAACAATTTACATGATTTAATCGAAATGGTAAATCTAAGGTTACTTTTTTAATTCCAAGCTGATCTAACAAACAAATCCCTTCCTTCACTAAGCTGTTGATGGATATATGAAGAAGAGATTGGGAGATGGTCAAAAAACGGATGATAGCTAGAATAAGAACAAGAAATACACGGAGAATCCGCTGAGAGCAAGGCATAGGTGAAACCCCGGTAATAAGCATTCGGGGGCTCACAGCCGCCTTAGGATAAGCGCAGTATGTTTCTGAATAGGTTTTCAAATCTACTCTCATCTATTAGGTAAATACTTTTCTCCCAACCTCTATCGAACAAAAAATCTAGTTACTTAACTCTCTCCAAGTTATCAACTTTTCAGCTTCAAAACGCTACATTAATTTACTCTCTTTGCTCTCTCCCAGTATAACTCTCTTAAACGGAATTTTTGTAGCTTTCCTGTAGCTGTTTTTGGTAATTCTTCAACAAATTCAACTTTTTTTGGAGCTTTAAAGTGAGCAAGATTCTCCCGACAATACGATATGACTTCCTCTTCTATCATAGTTGAATTTGGCTGTGGAACAATAATTGCTAAAGGTACTTCTCCCCACTTTTCATCAGGAATTGCAATTACTGCTACTTCTAATACATCTGGATGTTTATAAAGAACTCCCTCCACTTCTGTAGATGAAATGTTCTCTCCACCAGAAATAATTAAATCCTTTGCTCGATCTCGAATTTCAATATAACCATCTGAATGAATGACAGCTAAATCACCCGTGTGGAACCATCCGTCTTTCATCGCTGCATCGGTTCTTTCCACATCTTTATAATAACCTCTCATCACTACATTTCCACGAGTGACAATCTCCCCTAACTCCTCACCATTCCAGGCAACTTCTTCTCCATCTGGACGAATGACCGTTGTTTCACCATTAAACGCAAGCTCAATTCCCTGTCTCGCTTTAATGGTTGCTTGTTTATCTGTGGATTTGTCATTAAAATCTTGTTTCCATTCACAATATAAGATAAAAGGTGATGTTTCTGTTAGCCCATATACATGTATCATTTCTAAACCTAGAATATCTTGTGCTTTTTGAATTAATGCCGCTGCAGGAGGAGATCCAGCTGTTGCCATCCTAAGTTTCGACTGTAAATTTAATTGTTTTGCTTTCGGCTCATTCACCAACATATTTACCACTGTAGGTGCCCCGCACAGCATGGTTATCTGTCGTTGTTCAAATATATCTAATATTAATGACGGGTCCACTTTGCGCAAACAAACATGCGTACCACCTGCAGCAGTTATTGCCCAAACTCCTCCCCAACCATTAGCATGAAACATCGGTAATGTGTGCAAATAGCGATCATCATGAGAAACATTAATATGATAAAGAAAGTTGGCTGCATTTATATAGTTGCTACGATGGGTTAGCATGACACCTTTTGGATTCGATGTCGTACCACTCGTATAATTAATCGTCATTAACTGATTTTCATCAATTTCTACTACTGGTAATTCTACCTTATCATTATCATGATGTATGAACGATTCATAAAGTGTCCCTTGTAAGGAAGTGTTCTCTCCATCAACTTCTACAATAATAATTTCTTCTAAGGTCAAACTATTTTGAATATCTTCAATTGGACCAGCGAATGCCTCATCAACAATTAATAACTTAGCATCACTATGATTAATGATATAGTTTAAATCTTTTGCTGAGAGACGATAGTTTAATGGAACCATCACTGCTCCAATCTGACATATTCCATAGAAGCATTCCAGCATATAATGTGTATTCGGAAGCATCACAGCGACATGGTCACCTTCTTTAATACCTTTATCGAGTAAACCTTTAGATAATTGATCAACTCGGCGGCCAAATTCTTTATACGTAAACGATTTGTCTCCATCAACGATAGCTATTTTTTCCGGATAATATTTAATTGCTCTCCGTTTCCAATCTAGTGGGGTTAGTGGTGCTAGCATTTGCAAACAACTCCCTTATAGTAAGATTTGTTCCATACTTCTCACTTTAAAACAGCCAATTACTTTGACAACAATTCTCTACTAATGATTAGCTTCATCACTTCTGATGTACCACCATAAATACGTTGGACTCGAGCATCCGCATAAGCCCGGGCTACAGGATACTCTAGCATATATCCATATCCTCCAAATAACTGCAGACAACGATCAATCACTTCTCCTTGAACTTCAGTACAACTCAGTTTTGCCATACTAGCTGTAGCAGTGTCTAAATTCCCTTCTATACACCTCGTAGTACATTCATCGGCAAAAGACCGTTGGACACGTACTTTGGTTTGCAACTCAGCCAATGTAAATTGTGTATGCTGGAATTGATCAAGGGTTGTTCCGAATAACTCTCTTTCCTTCACATAGGTAACCGTGTCAGTAAGTACACCTTCCATACAAGCAACGGCACAATTTGCAACAATTAAACGTTCACGAGGCAATTCGTTCATTAAAATGGAAAATCCTTGATTCACTTCTCCGAGAATGTCACGATCATCTAGCAGAATATCTTCAAAATATAATTCAGAGGTATCGCAAGCATGTAATCCTATTTTTTCAAGATTCTTTCCTTTGGTAAAACCATTCTTCCTTGTGTCAACGATAAATAACGATATACCTTTGGATGGTTTTACATCAGATTTCGTTTTCGCTACGACAATTGCAAAATCACAATGCTGACCGTTCGTAATAAATGTTTTCGAACCATTTAATACATATCCATTTAGTCCTTCATCAAAATTGGCTGTTGTATTTATTCGTTGAAGATCGCTCCCCGCACCCGGCTCAGTCATTGCGATTGCACCAACTAATTCACCTGAAATCATTCTCGGCAAGTAATATTTCTTTTGTTCTTCGGTTCCATATTGCAAGAAATAGTTTGCAAGAATCGTATCATGCACTGATAGATTTGCTGCTATCGAGCTATATCCATGTCGGCAAAACGATTCTATTATTGTTGTGGAATAAAGAAAGCTAGCACCAAGACCTCCATATTCTTCTGGTACTTCTGCAAGTAGAAATCCTTGTTCTCCAAGCTTATTCCAAAATTCTCTTGGAACCATTCCTTTTTCTTCCCACGTGGAATAATATGGTGCGACCTCCTGTTTGCAAAAGGTCTCCACGCTACGTTTTAGCAAATCTAGTTCTGTTTGTTCCGATGAAGAAATAGATAAATTCATTACTGTCCTCTCCTTTTACTTCCCTTTAAAAGCAGGTTTTCTTTTTTCAAAGAAGGCAGCAATCCCCTCTTTATTATCTTCTGACTGTAAAAGTAAGGTTTGCACAGCTAATTCCTGTAAATCATTCGTATCCTGGTTGTATTCACTAGCATGATTCACCATGTGCTTTACAAATTGATTTGCTAACGGCGGACCATGTACAATAAATTGCGCAAATTCCGTCGCTTCTTCTAATAGATCTCCTTCTACTACCCGGTTTACTATTCCTCGCTCATAAGCTTCTTGTGCAGTTACTTGCCTCCCAGATGAAATCCACTCTTTTGCAACTGCTGTTGGTAGTTTATCAGCGAGCCCTTTTAACAGACCTAAATCTGGAATAATCCCTACATTTGTAAAACTACAAGCAAAACTAGCATCTTTCTTTGCTACTATAAAGTCTGCCGCAATTGCAATGCTAAATCCCGCTCCTGCTGCAAATCCATGCACGGCACTGATTACATATTTATCTAAGTCTTTCATCGTTTGGATAATTTGCAATGCTTTCTTCATATAATTCATAATTTGTGCGGAATTATTTAATGTGTGCAATACTTGTAAATCCCCACCAGCAGAGAAGCCTTTTCCTTCACCGGTTAATATTACTACCTTTACTTCAGGATCTTTCTCTGCCTGATGTAGTGCAGCTATTAATTCTTCCGCCATTTCTATTGATAATGCATTTCGTTTTTCTGGTCGATTCATTACTATATAAGCTATTTGATTTTCTTTTTGATAAAGAACAGCAGACGAAATTGTCACTTTTTCACCCCTTTAATTTTGTTCAATAGCAATCCCCATTTTATTTTTTGCCTGTTCATATTGTTGCTGTAGTTCATCTACTACTTGTTGAATTGACTGTACTTTCGTTGTTCCTGCGACACCTTGACCAGCCCCCCAGATGTCTTTCCATGCTCTTATTGATGGATCTCCGAGCTCAGAGAAATCTATCTTCTCTTTTTTTGGTAGTTTTTTAGGGTCGAGCCCTGACTTAACTATACTAGGTATTAAATAGTTTGCTGGAATCCCACTAAATGCAGGAGTATAGAGTATATCTTTACTGGTTGCCTCAATCGTTGATTGACGATATTCTTCATTTGCTCCACTTTCTTCTGTTGCAATAAAGTGAGTACCTATATAAGCAAAATCAGCGCCTAATATTTGCGAAGCTAGCACCTGCTCTCCTTGTGAAATAGCTCCTGCTAAAGCAATCGGTCCATTAAAGAACGTCCGTACTTCTTGAATAAAAGCAAACGGATTTAACGTTCCACCATGACCACCTGCACCATTGGCAACAAGAATTAATCCGTCGCTTCCTTTTTCTAAGGCTTTTTTGGCAAATTTAAGATTGATTACATCAGAGAGTACCATTCCACCGTATGAATGGACAATTGAAACTACTGGAGATGGGTCACCTAACGATGTAATGACAATTGGAGGTTGATGTTTTTCTATCAACTTTAAATCCTCGTAAAACCGTTTATTCGATGAATGACTAATAAAATTAATCCCCCAAGGTGCTATCTTTTTATTCGGATTAACAGCTCTTTTCTCATCTAATTTTGTATTAATTTCTGTCATCCACTCATCCAAAATATCCGTAGTGCGGGCATTCAATGCTGGAAAAGTACCAATTATCCCTGATTCACATCCACGAATCACCATATTCGGATTTGAAATTAGAAACATCGGCGCCATCATTATCGGTAATGTCATCTGATTCTTTATATCTGTTAATTGCATAATTAAATCTCCTTTTTTATACTTGAATCAATTAAGGGTATGTGTGAAATCTGAATATAATGCTCTGTTTGATTTCCATTACAGTGGACGCTTTTTAGCAGGCACGACCTCAGCTAACTTGAAAAGAAGAACACTTTTCAAGTGGATCTTCGGCTCGCGCTATTCCTGCAGTAGTCGCCGTCTTCCATTACAATCAAAGCCAAGTATTTCCTATAAAACCGGATATTAATATTTACTCTCCCTAATTATTTATAAAACTTGGCAATTATGAAATTAACTCATTATTTTTCACTAATCTTTTATAGATAACGTTTCTTTTACTTGATCTCTCAATGCTTTTTTTAGGAATTTACCAACAGATGTTTTCGGAATTTCCTTCATGAATATCACTTCATCTGGCAACCAGAATTTTGCAAATTGAGGTTGTAAAAATTGCAATATATCTTCCTTTGTTAGTTCTTTATTTTCTTTACACACCACACATGCAACTGGGCGCTCTTGCCATTTAGGATCTGGTATCGCTACTACGGCTGCTTCGAATACATTTTCATGTGCCATTAAAGCGTTTTCTAAATCGACAGAGGAAATCCATTCTCCTCCGCTTTTAATAAGATCTTTTGTCCGATCTACAATTTTAATGGTACCTTCTTCATCTAAAGTGACCACATCACCGGTGTGTAGCCATCCATCGTGAAATGCGTCCCCACTGCGATCATCTTTATAATATTGATTGGCAATCCACGGACCTCTAATTATCAATTCCCCCATATCTTCTCCGTCTCGGGCAATATCTCCATTTTCGTTAATAACCCTAACTTCAATGCCAGGTACGACCATGCCTTGTTTAGATCGTAATTCAAGTCGGTCCTCCTCGTCCATATTGAATTGATAACTTTTTAATCTGGATACTGTAACTAAAGGTGAAGTCTCTGTCATCCCGTACGCATGTAAAAATGGTATATTATACTTTGTTTCAAATGTTTTTATCATACCCTTTGGAGCAGCAGATCCACCACAAAGAATGTTTCTTAAACTTTTCATCGAGTAATTGCCTGACTCTAATTCTTTTAGCAACCCTAGCCAAATCGTTGGAACTCCAGCAGTGGTTGTTACTTTATATTCATCAATTAATTGAGCTAAGACTTGGGGCGTTGGCATTGGACCAGGTAATACTTGTTTTGCTCCAAACCAAGTAGCAGCAAATGGCATACCCCAAGCGTTCACATGGAACATCGGTACTACTGGCATTGTTGTATCCATTTCTGATAATCCGACTGTATCTGTCATTCCTAAAGCCATACTGTGTAAGTAAATACCTCGATGTGTATACACAACACCTTTAGGTTTTCCGGTTGTTCCTGATGTATAACAAATTCCTGCAGGATCTTGTTCGTTTAGTTCCGTAGTAAATTCATACTCCGCATTTGCTCTTTCTAATAGTGATTCATAGGAATAGACAGAACTTAAGCTAGTTTCAGGAAGATTTTCTCGGTCTGTCATAACGATATAAGCTTCCACATGTTCTAATTGATCCTCCACTCTTTCAATCAATGGCAATAGATCTTCATCAACTAGAATCACTTTATCTTCAGCATGGTTGATAATATAAACTAAATCTTCCGAAGCTAATCTAATATTTATTGTGTGTAATATTGCTCCCATACTCGGAACAGCAAAATATGCTTCAAGATGTCGATGGTGATTCCACGCAAATGTACCCACTTTATCACCTTTTTTAATACCAAGTGATTCTAAAGCATGGCCAAGGCGTTTCATACGTTGTATCGTTTCTTCATAAGTAAACGTCTGTACACCAGCTAACGTTCTTGATATCACTTCTTTCTTTGGAAAATATTTTTCCGTATGTTTAATCATCGATGCTAAAGTTAATTGTGTGTTCATCATAACAATCTACCCCTTCATTATTTTTTTAGATTGATGGAAACAACTGCATCAAAATGATTTATTTAATGGTTCTTGCTGGGTTTAATAGTTCTTCATTATGCTCACCAAGAGAGGGCGACTTAGATCGGATTTCTCCTGGGGTTTCTGACATCTTAATTGGGATTCCGATTTGTTTCATCCCTCCTTTATCAATAATCATCTCTCGGTGAGAAACATGTGGATCTACTACTAGTTCATCTAGGGTTTGTAATGCTGTAACACATGCTTCTTCCCCATCAAATAAAATCATCCATTCATCTAATGTTTTTTTCTTGATGATATTTTGGATAGATGTAATCATTTCACGTTGTATCTCAAGTGAAGCATGTAATTGTGATATAAACTCATATTTACCTATAACTCTACAAAACGTTGACCAAAATTTATCTTCTAATCCTCCCATGGACAAATAGCGTCGATCTTTCGTCTCATATATTTGATAACATGCGTAACCACCGTAAAGCAGTGATTTCTCACGGTCCACCGACTGCCCGTGAAAGGTTGCAGGTAACAGCATATGCAGCCATGAAACCGCCCCATCTAACATGGAGACATCAATATACTGGCCTTCTCCAGTATTCTGACGATGAATATATGCCATTAAAATTCCGATTAATGCTGGATAAGCCCCCATTCCTATATCTGCAATTTGAACAGATGGTAATACTGGTTTTTTGCTGTTATCGCTCATCATTTGAAGGATACCTGCCGTACTTAAGTAATTAATATCGTGTCCTGCTTTATCTTTATACGGTCCTGTTTGGCCATAACCAGTTAGAGAACAATAAATTAAACTAGGTTGATATTCTTTTAGTGTGTCGTAGTCAAGTCCAAGATTTTTCATTACTCCTGGACGAAAAGATTCTATTAAAATATCAGAACTAGATAGTAATTCTAAAAAGCTTTGTTTATCCTCTTCATCTTTTAAATCTAGACAAACACTCTTTTTGTTTCTATTTATTGACTGAAAAAGCACACTATCTTCATTTCCGTATTTAGGATCAAAATTACGTAGATAATCACCGCCATTCGGTTGTTCTATCTTGATTACCTCCGCTCCAAAATCTGCTAGCATCATCGAACAATATGGACCAGGAAGTAGCCTTGTTAAATCTAATACTCTTATATTGGATAACGGCATACTGCTCCTCCTCTTTATGATTCATCCAATCTTTCGATAATGGTTGCGTTTGCCATTCCATGCCCTTCACACATGGTTAGAAGACCATATTTCCTACCTGTTCTTTCCAGTGTATGTAACATGGTAGTCATTAATCGAGCACCACTAGCACCAAGTGGATGTCCTAATGCAATCGCTCCTCCATCTTTATTCAGCTTCTTCGGATCCGCTCCAGTCTCTTTCAACCACATCAATGGTACAGAAGCAAATGCTTCATTCACTTCAAATACATCAATTTCCTCTAACTTTAACTTCGCTTTTTCAAGCACTTTTTTTGTAGCTGGAACAGGACCAGTAAGCATTAATGTTGGGTCTGATCCAATTACAGAGCGCGCAATAATTCGAAAGCGTGGTTTTAAGCCCAGTTCTTCTGCTTTTTCTCGGGACATAATCAATAATGCAGCCGCACCATCACTAATTTGACTCGCATTTCCAGCAGTCACACTACCATTCTCTTCAAACGGCGACGATAGTCCAGCTAATTTTTCCATCGAAGTATTTTCTCTTGGTCCTTCATCTGTATCTAAGATCACTTTTGTTCCGTCAGCTCTTGTGATTTCTACAGACATAATTTGTTCGGAAAAATAACCTTTTTTTCTTGCTTTAATTGCTTTTTGATGGCTTTCTAAAGCGAATGAATCCATTTCTTCTCTGGAAATATTCCATTGCTTTGCAATCCTCTCTGCAGACAATCCTTGATTAATAATGTCGTATTTCGAAGTTAATGATTTACTTAGCTTTACTCCCTGTTGGTTTGATCCCATAGGAACACGCGACATACTTTCTATTCCAGCAGCGACAACTATATCCATGTCTCCACTTAAAATTGCCTGTGCTGCAAAATGAATAGCTTGTTGACTCGAACCACATTGCCGATCAATCGTAGTACCAGGAACTTCTATCGGGTATCCTGCGATTAAGGCTGCTTGTCTACCAATATCAAAAGCTTGTTCTCCGCTCTGAGTGACGCAACCCATAATGACGTCTTCAATTAATCCTGAATCCAATCCAGTACGATTTATTAACTCTTTTAACGGCATTGCTGCCAAGTCTTCTGCTCTAATTTCACTAAGTGAACCGTTTCGTTTTCCAACTGGTGTACGAACCGCTTCTACTATTACTGCTTCACGCAAACGAACTCCTCCTTTTAAATGTTTTTCACTATCTCAAGAGAAAGACCATTGTCGCCCCCTAAAAAGGGGCGCATTTTGTATGTTGCTTTTCAGACACTATCGATTTTCTATTACTTTGGTTGCATTCGGAGTGCTCCGTCAAGACGTATCACTTCTCCATTTAACATAGGATTTTCGATAATACTTTGTGCAAGTTTTGCATATTCGATAGGTTTACCTAATCGTGCTGGAAAAGGTGTCATTTTTCCTAATTCATCTTTTGCTTTCTCTGGTAGCTTTTCAAATAGAGGCGTTAAAAATAAACCAGGAGCAATGGTCATAACCCGAATACCATGTGTAGATAAATCTCTAGCAATCGGAAGCGTCATGCCTGCAACTCCTCCTTTTGAAGCACTGTATGCTGCCTGTCCAATTTGACCTTCAAACGCAGCTACAGAAGCAGTATTAATAATAACTCCTCGTTCTCCCTCTTCGTTTGGTTTATTTAGTGCCATTTTATCAGCAGCTAGTCGAATCACATTAAACGTACCGATTAGGTTAATTTCTATGACGTTTGAAAAATGTTGTAATGAATGAACACTTTTTTTCCCAATCGTTTTTTCTGCAATTGCAATACCAGCACAATTAACAACTGCATGAATGCCATTACCTTGTTCCACTACATTATCCAATGCTTTTTGAACACTAATTTCATCAGTTACATCGACTTGGTAATAACGAACACCATCTCCCAATTCTGTCGCTAAACGTTCTCCATTCTCTTTATTCAAATCAAAAATAGCTACTTTTCCGTTTTGATTTTTTAGTCGTCGTACGGTCGCTTCTCCCAGACCTGATGCACCGCCTGTAACAACTGCAGTCATTTGATTTATAATCACAGACATTCTCCTTTTCTGACTTGTTTTACTACAATATTTAATAGATATTCGGCCATTTGTTCTAGCATATCTTGCTTCTGTTTCTTACCCTCATTGTCATACCATTGCGTTAACCAATTCATTGCTCCTAGATAAATATTACGCGTGATCTTCGGATCTAATGCTTGAAATACGCCTTCTTCTATCCCAATTACTATTAATTGATCCAATAATTCCGTATAGTTTCGATGGAGTTGCAGAATAATTTCTAATTGTTGATGTGAAAAAAATTGCTCAGGTTTATGCATGAGTTCAAATCCATATTTATCTTCTAACAAATGGTCCATATGTGCGATCATTGCTTTTTTTAATTTTTCTCTTGGATGTAGTGGTTGATCGTGGATGTTTTTTAAGTTTTCAATGCTATTTTTAAGAAGTAGTTGATGGCTTTGAAATAATAAATCTTGTTTATCCTGAAAATAATAATATACAGTGCCCTTTGTAATTAAAAGCTTTGCAGCAATGTCTTCTATAGTGGTGCGATAGTAACCTTTTTCAGCAATAATTTGCATCGCTGAATGTATGATTTCTTTCTTTTTCTTCTCCGTTTTCTGTTCACGTAGAGACAAAAGATCCCTCCTTTTCTCTTCTACATTATTGAAATCGCTTTCATATTTACATTCTAGTAAGTATAAATTTGAATGTCAAGTATAATTTCTGAAAATTTAGTCATGAGGTGATTCATTCCGTTGAGGTTCACGGACTGTTGCGTGCAGGATAGATTTTAATAGCATATCTTTCTATATAAAAAGCAGATAACTAATCGCCTATTCTCAATAAACGATGTTATCTGCTTAGATAGTTACTATATTAAGTCGTAAGGAAAACCATGATTTGAATATATGCCATCACCACAATATAAAAGACTAAGGCAAACCAACCATTAAAACGCAGGCCATTTTTAAAACCGCTAAGCCCATTCGAGCCACTTAATATAATAATTGGCATAATCACTGGCGATAACATTATAGAAATCGAACTTCCCAATGTTACTGCCAAAACAATTAACTCAGGTGGATATGGCAAATGGATCGATTGTAAAATTCCTGCAACGAGTACCATCACAGTTAGTGGCCCAAGTCCAAAGAATCCTAAAATGATTACCATAATTGGCAATAAATATAAAACATTAACAAATGGAATTACATCTTGGATAGAATAAATGCCAGTCACTACATTTTCAGCAAACGAAGTATAACCTAAGGAAGTAATTAACATTCCAGCTCCTAGCATTACGCATAGTTGATAAGACTTACTTGCCATTTCATCTTTAATATACCTCGTTGCAATTTGAGCTAATTTATATACTCTACGCTTCATTATGTAATAACAAACTATCCAAATTACAATAGTTAAAGGAATTAGGACTAAGAGCTCTATTTCAACGAAAAAGCTCAATATAAAAATAGAACCAAATAACGTAATAAATAAAATAGCAAATTCACGAACTACTCGATTCATTTCTTTTTTATTTTTAGAATGATGCAGAACTTCATCGATTTCTTTTTGTAACCCTGCTGTGAAATTCACTTGATAGCGTTTCTGTTCTTTCGTAGTAAATACAAGTGTTAAAAGTGTGCCGAATATAGCTACAGCAACCCCTTGTAGAATAGCTGAACTTAAAGAAGCATCCATAATTTCAACCACGTAGGCAAACGATGGAATACTCAACACCCACATAACCGAAAGAGCAAATCCACGAAGTAACGCAGTTCCTTTAAAATATTCCCAAGCTTCTCCTTTCTCATCTTTTAAAATCATACTGACAAATTGATACATCATTGGAATCGCACCAAATAATAAGAAGTATGCAATGATTTGAGTAAAAGAAACCATCCCAAGGTAAAACTTTCTGCTGGAATTTAACAACCGATGCCCGAAGCTGATAATTGATTCTAGAAAAGCTTCCTCTCGTAATACCCAACTGACCATAGGAATTACTACCAACAAGCCGATCATATTGCGCATTTGTTGTAGTCCTTCTCTGAGTCCATTTATGAGATTCGTATCTGTAAAAAGAAAAATTACCATTCCTGTTACGAATAGCCCTAAAGGCATTTTTAAATTTGACGGTCCATAATAAAATGTAGCAAATAAAACAATGGCAAATCCACAAACTGCCATAATTACAACTAAGCTATCTAGCTCTTGGAAATACGTAAAGAAATGAAGGATAGTGAAACCTATAATTCCTGTTGTTAAACCCGCTGTTACAGCTCGATTACGCATATAAATTAACTCCTATACAATTGAGTCAATTTCATAATAAGATATTTGATGCGAAATTCAAATGTAGCTCTTTTAATTTCCATTACAGACGGACGCTTTCCGCAGGCACGGCCTCAGCTAACTTGAAAAGAAGGACGCTTTTCAAGTGGATCTTCATCTCGTGTATTTCCTGCAGAAGTCGCAGTCTTTCATTACAATCAAAGCCAAGTTTATGCTATAAACCGAACATTTTTATATAACTTCCACTTAGATGTTCGTATTTTACATTAAACTTAGCAATTATGAAATTGACTCATACAATTACTTTCTATATTTAACTATACACCCTTTGTCAAACCAAATAATAAGCGACTCTTTTACATAGTATTGAAAGATCAATATCTTTTCCAATAGTTGAGAAGCCTACGGGAGTTTGTTAAATTTATGGGAGTGTTAAGTTGGAGGATTGAGGTTGATTATTTTCTCGGATTTCCAATACGTTTTGGTTATAGGATTAGTCTATTCACTACTTTTACAGATTTCTCAAGTTGTTTTGGATTTTACCTCTTTGCCAGACAACGCAAATCAATAACAAAAGCTAATCATCCCGATGTCGTGAATGATTAGCTTTCATTATTTTCCTCTGTATTTCTGGCTGAAGTTATAAAGATTAAGAAATTGCTAAATAACGTAAAAAGCTTTCTTGTCTTTTATAGAGTCGTTGTGCCTCAGCCAAAGAAATTAATTCAAACGTAAATGTAGCTCCACTCATTCTTTGAATAACCTGTGGTAAATCGACAGAAATCACCGTAGCAATACGAGCATATCCTCCGCTTGTTTGCCGATCAGCTAATAAAATAATTGGTTGTCCATTTGCTGGAACTTGGATAGTACCTGGTAGTATGGCATCTGAAATAATATCCGCACTATCTTCATCAATATGGGATATTGGCTCTCCTTCTAATCGATATCCCATTCGATCTGATTGTGAAGACATTTTATATGTAGAAGCAAAAAAAGTATCATACGTAGTTGATGAGAAAAGCTGTTGATCCGGCCCTTTAATAACTCGAATTGGTCGTTCATTATCATAATCCGGAATATCTTTATATTTTAGGTGTCTACCAGCGCGAGCATTTACTTCATAACTATTATGATGGCTAAGAATATCTCCTCTTTGTAGATAACGGCCATGGAAACCTCCCAATTTAGCCTTTACAAAAGTAGATTTACTTTCCATTATTAATGGTACATCAATTCCACCTGCTACAGCTAAATAAGCATAGCTTCCATGTACCGGTTGCCCAAAGGAAAGAATTTGTCCTTTACGAGCTTTATAAGACCGCCATGGTTGAATCGATTGATTGTCTAGCTTGGCAGATAAATCCGCTCCACCTATTGCAATAATTATATCTGCCAAGATTTTTATTTTTGGTCCCATAATTACGATTTCTAAGCCAGCTTCATTTCTATCATTTCCAACTAATACATTGGCCGCTTGAAGTGCAAAAGCATCCATCGCTCCTGATACAACTACTCCATATTGCTGAAATCCAGTTCTTCCAAGGTCTTGTACTGAAGTAGCTAAACCAGGCTTCATCACTTCGAAGCATTTAGCCATGGTGTATCCCTACTTTTTTAATAGATATGCCTTGGTTTTTAAGTTCACGTGATAACTGTCTAGAAAACTCCAATGATTTTGGACCATCACCGTGTACACAAATGGTATCAGCAATAATACTAACATCTGTTCCATCAATTGCTGTTACTTTATTATCTTTCACCATTCGTATCACACGTTCTACAGCTTCGTCCGTATCATGGATCATAGCGTTCGAAGATATACGAGGAGTTAGACTTCCATCTGGTTGATAAGTTCGATCAGCAAAAACTTCATTTGCAACATGAAGTCCAACCTCTTTTCCCATTCGAATCAATTCTGAATTAGCAAGTCCGAATAAAATTAAATTCGAATTATAATCATATACTGCTTGTGCAATAGCTTTAGCAATTGCTGCATCTTTTACTGCCATATTATATAGAGCTCCATGAGGTTTGACATGGTGAAGTTTATATCCTTTTACCTGCGCAAAAGCTTGTACTGCTCCAATTTGATAGATCGTTAGTTGATAGACTTCTTCTGGTGAAATTTGCATTGGTCTTCTGCCAAATCCGATCAAGTCTTGTAATCCTGGGTGTGCACCAATTGCTACGTCATTGTCATTCGCCATCTCAACTGTGCGGTGAATAATATTATGATCCCCAGCATGATACCCACATGCGATGTTGGCTGAAGTAATGAATTCCATTACTTCTTCATCTCGTCCAATTGTATAAGCACCATAACTTTCACCGATGTCACTGTTTAAGTCTACTTGATATTGCATCGTCATTTCCCCTTAAGATTTAAGTCTCTATCGTAGGATGAAAACTTCCTGTCTCCACCTTTTTTGTAATTTCGTCGAATTCTTTACGGTCAATTGGTATAAAACGAATATAATCTCCTGCTTTTAATAATATAGGAGGTGCATCCTCCGGATTATATAAAGAAATTGGAGTCTGACCAATAATTCTCCAACCACCTGGTGACTCCAATGGATATATTCCTGTTTGCTCTCCTGCTATTCCAACACTACCTGCTGGAATACTTCTCCTTGGTTTTTCTAAACGCGGAGTAGCAATTTTCTCTGACATTCCTCCCAAATACGGAAAACCAGGTATAAATCCCATCATATAAATAAGATAATCGGAATTAGCATGAAGTGACACTACTTCTTCTGTAGTTATTCCATGGTATTGTGCCACTTCATTTAAATCCGGTCCTTTCTTCCCTCCATAATAAACAGGAATATGAACTACGCGAACTGGAGAAATATCTGCATTATTCATTTTTTCTCTTACATTTAAAATTTTTTCCTCCAATGACTCATAAACAAATTCAAACGGATCATACCAAATCGTTACTGCTGTATAGGTAGGAATCCATTCAAGTACGCCTTTGATATGCGATTTTTCTAAAACAGAGCAAAAATCTCGTATCTCGTTATTGACTGCTTTATGAATAGACTTCCCAAATTGAACTCTTACTCCTCTATCCCCATAGGGTTGAACCTCAAACATCTTGAACCAACCACTTTCTATGAATTTTACATATTAAATAGTTGTGGGATTTGTGTGATTAAAGTTTGGATTCCTAAATAAGTAGTTAGGATAACTACAATAGCACCAAAGACAGTTAACCAAACTGGATGTTTATATGTTCCCACGATTGATTTTTTATGTGCTGCAAATAGAATGGAACCTAATGTTAATGGTAAAATTAAGCCATTTACTGCACCTGCTAGTACTAATAATAAAGCAGCATCTCCTATGAACACAAATACAACGGTTGAGAAAACGATAAAACCAATTATCCAATAACGGTAGTGTTCATCAATTTTTTTATGAAACGTTCGTAAGAATGAAACAGACGTGTAGGCTGCACCAATCACAGAGGTGATACCTGCTACCCATAGTGCTAATCCAAATAATCGTAATCCTATTTCACCTGCGGCATGTTGGAATACAGATGCAGCAGGATTCACTGGATCGAGTCGTAAACCAGCAGAAACTACTCCAAGAACTGCTAAAAACAGCAGAATCCGAATTATGGAAGCTACAAGGATCCCCATAACCGATGTTCGTGTTACTTCAGGTATACTCTCTTTACCAGATATCCCTGCATCGAGTAACCGATGTCCACCTGAGAATGTAATATAACCACCGACAGTTCCACCAACAACGGTAATAATTGCATAGACATCTAATTCAAGCGGTATAAATGAGCGATGAATTGCTTCACCTACTGGTGGTTGACTGACAATCATCACGTAAGCAATCAGCAAAATTAATAATCCACCAAGCCATTTAACAATTTGGTCCATTGCTGCACCGGCTTCTCTAGATAAAAATACAAAAATTGCAATACCTGCTGTTATAATCGCTCCGAGTCTAGGATCAATGCCTAACAATGCATTGGTTCCTAAACCAGCTCCACCAATATTACCGATATTAAATGCTAAACCACCGATAACGACAAAGATGGCTACGACAAATCCTAAACCTGGTAATACTTCATTGGCAATTTCTTGTCCCCGCTTTTTAGAGACTGCAATTATTCTCCATACGTTTAATTGTGCCCCTATATCTAAAATGATTGACGCTAAAATAACAAACCCGAAACTAGCTAACAATGTTTCCGTAAAAATGGCAGTTTGTGTCAAAAAACCTGGTCCAACAGCTGAAGTTGCCATTAGAAAGGCTGCGCCAATCAAGGAATTTCTTCTATTCTTTTTTTCTTCCTTTGACATCAATTGAGAATTTTTTTCCATGATGTCCACTCTCCTTCCAATACAATTAATTTACAGCAATTAGTTTCTCCGATTTAACCTAATTTATTTGATAATTTCTAAAAAATGGAAGGTGGCTGGAAAATTTCAACTCATTATATCACAGGATGTTTTTTATGACACCCCGAAATTTAAATTTAAAAAAGATTATTTTGTGCATTATTTCTGATATTTTTTCCTTACTATTCACAGCTTATACTTGTCAGTTTGAGTTAACTCTGTAACTAAACTTGTTATTCTACATTCTTCTGATTATTTTTTATTTTCAGTACTTTTCTTCATCTCATTGCAATTTTTTAGTATCTTCCCAAATAAAAAAAGCATCGTTAACGATTCGTCGCTAAAACGATGCTTCAAACATTTTATTCTTTAAACTCTAACATTTTCTGTTTGAGTTCTTCTTCCATTCCCATTAATTCTTTTTCTGCTTCTGTTCTTTTCTTACGTCCTTCAGATTGAATTTGCAACGTTTCCTCAATCGTTGACATTAATTTTTCTTGTGTTTGTTTTAATGTATCTAAGTCGATAATTCCTCGTTCGTTTTCTTTCGTAGTTTCTACTGCATTTTCATTTAATAGTTCAGCATTTTTTAATAATAAATCATTCGTTGTTTTCGACACTTGCTTTTGTGCTTCCATAGCATGACGTTGACGTAATAATGTCAGCGCTATAGCAACCTGATTTTTCCATAAAGGAATTGCAGTGAGTACGGATGATTGAATTTTTTCTACTAATGCTTGATTTGTATTTTGAATCAAGCGAATCTGAGGTGCACTTTGCATCGTTATTTGCCTACTTAGTCGTAAATCATGGGTTCGTTTTTGCAGGCGATCTGCAAATTGCCTCATATCATTTACTTCTTGTACATCCATTTGACTTTGACTTTGATCAGCTTTGCTACGCAACGAAGGAAGAAGTTCTTGTTCGATTTCTTCTTGCTTTAATTCTCCAGCTGCAATATAGATATTTAGTGCATCATAATAATCCCTATTTGTTTGAAATAGTTTATCTAACATCTCATTATCTGATGTTAAAATATCTTTGTTACGTTCTAAACGTACACTTATTCGATCTATCTGTGCACTTGTTTTTTGATAACGAGATATTACTTCATTTACTGACTTAGAAAATTTCCCTAAGACCTTGGCGATAATCCCCTTCTTTTCTTGCTGTAATTCACTTGGATCTACTTGCTCTAGCCTTTTCATTAAATTTTCTAAAATAGACCCTACTTGACTTATATCTTTTTCTTGAACATGCTCTAACATTTCATGTGAAAACTGAATCAGCTTTGATTGAGCTTCGGTTCCAAACTGAACGAGCGCTTGATGATTGTTTGTATCTATTTGAGCAGCTAAGTGTTCTGCTTTTTTTCTGTTCTCCTCCGGCAACTGATCTACCAGTCTTTTGTTTTGATTTGGAGATTTATCTATTTCATTATTAGATGCCTTTGATTCTCCAAATGGATTATTTAATAATTCATCCATCGCATCTTGTCCATTTGTTTGAGCTGTCATAAGTGAAACCTCCTAAACTATTTTTTCGTCCTATTTAAAGATTGCTTTGCCACATCTAATTCGTAATCCAAAGTGTCCAGATCTTCATTAAGCATTACATGTAAATCCTTTTGAATCGTCCCTCCCAATTCGGTTAACGTATGCCTCGTTTGTTTTAGAGACTGTTGCATTTCTATAGATTTGGAAGGCTGATTATATAGATAAGCATACTTTTCAGCTAATTCTACAAGGGAGTCAAGATGATTGTAAAAGAATGACTCTGCTTGGTAAAAACGTGCTGGCTCTTTTCTAGCGTTACTATAAATTTTCTGTGCTGTTCGAGCAATGGATAAATTTTCACGTGCATGCTGTAATGAACGAACTCGAAACAATGCTTTTTGCATTCGAGATATTTTCTGCTTTGCTTCTTTTAGATTTGTATCAATATATTTATACTCTTTCTTTTTCAAACCATGTCGTTTTACAAAACGATACTCCAGAAGTTGTTTTGAAGAGACATACATTACAACTCCGCCAATCGCTGCAAATAAACTAGTTAATAAAACGGTTTGACTATATATAAAAAAGCTAACCAACCAAATAGCTGTCATACTACTAAAACCAATCATACTTTGTATAAAAAATTGAAATACTGCTCTCATCCCATCACTCCTAGATCATATAGCCGTCTTACATCATACTTATATTATACTATTACGAATGAAAGCTTTAAAAGTTTCACCTTCTCTTTTTTCTATTATTTCCATATAAGGAAGATGGAATTCCTTGTTTTCTAATTTTAAAGTCATCACTTTCCATTAATAAAAGATCGTTCCAACAATAGCTTTTCTCTGATGTTTAGTGAAACTTACTTACCTGGGTGTGAGCGTTCGATAACTCCGGTTTTACGGACACTTATTCACCGTGGTAAACTATTAGCAATAACTTGAGCGAGATAGAAAGGGGTATGTAGGTGAAACGAATCGGGATCGATGCTGGAGGTTCGCTAGTAAAAGTAGCATTTGAAGAAAAAGGAAAAATGCATCTGAAGACATACTCATCTTATAAAATGGATGAAGTGATTCAGTGGTTAAAGACTTTATCTCCATATGCTTCATTCCATATAACCGGCGGAAGAACAAATCAATTAAATTTAGAAGGATATCGTGTCTATACGATTCCAGAATTTAATGCCATCGTTGAAGGAACATCCTATCTACTTCACCAAGAACGCAAACTACCACAAAACAACTATTTACTTGTGAATATTGGTACAGGTACTTCGATTTTTTATAATGAAAATCGTATTTCTGGAACAGGAATTGGAGGAGGTCTATTAACCGGACTCGGCAAACTATTAACAAATGAATCTGATTATAATCAACTTATCCAGATGGCAAAACAAGGTGACCGTACAAAAAGTGACTTGCTGGTCAGAGATATTTATAACGATTCGATTTCTCCTATCGATGAAACACTTACCGCTGCTAATTTTGGAAAAGTCGGATTTAATCATTCAGGTTCAAAAGAAGATCATATAGCTGCTCTAATACAATTAATAGGAGAAACAATACTTTTGATATCCAATGCAGCTGCACAATCAGTAAATACGAGCCAGATTGTTTTTATTGGCGGAACACTAACAAATAACCAACCATTAAAAGAAGTATTGCTTCATTTCCAAGAAAAAATGAACTATACCGCCACCTTTTTAAATAACGGAGGTCATGCTGGAGCAATTGGGGCCATGCTATCTACCTAATGTTATTTATCATACCTTTGTTGGATAGTCCCCCCTCCCATCTTTTGGTAATCTATTAGTCTAAACAAACAAAATGGGAGATAACAAACATTGAGAAAAAAAATAGTTCTAGTCTTATCAATCTTATTATTTCTGATTGGCTGTGGAGATACTCATACATCTGAAGCCAATAACTCTTCTAATTTACCTATAGAAAATGGAAACTTAAAAGTACACTTTATTGATGTTAAACAAGCTGATGCAACTCTATTTTCCTTTATTAGTGAAGATGAAAATTATGCTGTTCTGTTTGATACCGGAGATTGGCAAGGAGTTGAAGTAGTTCCTTATCTACAGGAACAAAATATATCTCATCTTGATCTTGTCATTATCAGTCACCCAGATGCGGATCATATCGGACAATTAACAGATGTAATTGAAAATATTCAAGTCGATGAAGTATGGATGTCTGGAAATGAAAGTACTTCCCAAACTTATTTAGATGCAATGGAAGCTATATTAGATCAAGATATTACCTATCAAGAACCCCGTACTGGTGAAGAGTACACAATAGGACCACTTGATATAGAGATATTATATCCAGAAACCATTTCAGGTAAATCTAACGAAGAATCCGTATCAATTCGATTGGATTACGATGAGGTTTCCTTTGTACTTACTGGAGACGCCGGTAAACAAGAAGAACTTGAAATGATAGAATCAACCGAGTCACTAGATAGCACGGTCTTACATCTTGGTCATCATGGTTCTGATACTTCCTCAGATGCTGATTTTGTAAGAGAAGTCAATCCAGAGTTAGCCATTTATAGTGCGGATCAAAATAATTCATATGGGCATCCGAGTGAAGAAGTAATTCGACTATTAAATAATAAGGATATTGAATGGTATGGCACTGATGTCAATGGTACGATTATTGTTGAAACAGACGGACAAGAATACTCCGTACAAATGGAACGTTCTCATGATAATTCTAAATCTGAATGTGTAAATATTAATGAGAGCACAATAGAAGATCTTCAAGAAATAGTTCATATTGGATCTTCCCGAGCAGAACAAATGGTAGACGAGCGTCCGTTTGAATCACTTCAAGAACTTGATGTCATAGAAGGAATTGGTCCAAGTCGAATTGCAGATATTGAAGAACAAGGAATCATTTGTAGTTTATAATAAGGAGTTTTACATTTGAAAGGAATCATTGATCGTTTTGAAAAAAACCTCGCTGTTATTCTCGTTGAAGGACAGAACAAAGAATATCATATCCAAAAATCTGATCTACCAACAAATTGCTCAATAAACTCAGTAGTGCAGATAGAGGAGAGAAATGGACACATATATATAACCTCTGATATGCCACAAGAAAAACAACAGCAAGATAAGGTAACTGTACTTCGTAAAGCACTACTTAACAAGGAAAATCCTAGTAAACTAAAACGAAAGAAATAACACGAATAAAGCTAGAGGGCCAATCATTTATCGTCCCCCTAGCTTGATCACTTTAATTACTTATTCTTATTCTTATTCTTATTCTTTACATCAGCAATCGTGTCTTGAGCTTCACCTTTCGCTTTATCACGTTTACCTTCTGCTTTTCGTTGGGAATCATCTGTTGCACTTCCCCATTGATCCTTTGCTTCACCTTTAACTTTATTTCCAATTGCTTTCGCTTTATCTTTCATACCATCACTCATGACGAAAACCTCCTATCATGTTTGTTAGTATTGGTTTTCCCTTATTGTTATTGATTAAACATGATTGACGTTTCTGCTTGAAGAAATCATATTTATAAACATCTCCAAAAAACGATCATCGTCCGTCAATTCGGGATGAAATGCACAAACAAGATAGTTTTTTTGACGTGCAGCTACGATTTTATCATCATATGCAGCTATTACTTCTACACCTTCGCCAACAGAATCGATATACGGTGCACGGATAAATACAGCATGATAGCTTTCTTTCATATTTTGGACTTGGATATTAGATTCAAAACTATCTTTTTGTCTACCAAATCCATTTCGTTCAACAGTTATATCCATGAGTTGCAAAGTAGGAGTATAATCCCTTCCAATCGTTTCTTTACTTAATAATACTAATCCTGCACAAGTTCCAAAAATAGCTTTTCCGTCAGTTGCAAAGTTCTGTATAGGTTCATATAAATGATTTTCTTCAATCAGTTTCCAAATAGCTGTACTCTCTCCACCAGGAATAATTAAGCCATCTAATTGATGTAAATCCGTTGGTTTCTTGACAACTACAGGTTGTTGTTTTAATTCTTTTAATCGGCTTACATGTTCACTAATCGCTCCTTGTAAGCCTAATACTCCTATACGATAAGGACTGAACATTCTATACACCACCTTTAAAGTTATTACCAGCCACGTTCTTGCATACGCTGATCAGCAGCTAAAGAATGCACATCGATACCAGTCATTGCTTCCCCTAGATCTTTCGATACTTCTGCAATACGTTCATAATCATCATAATAAGTAGTTGCTTGGACAATCGCATGGGCGAACTTTTCAGGGTGATGCGATTTAAAAATACCAGAGCCAACAAATACACCGTCTGCCCCTAATTCCATCATCAACGCAGCATCTGGTGGTGTAGCTATTCCTCCTGCTGCAAAATTAACAACTGGTAATCTTCCATTTTCTTTAATTTGTAGAAGTATCTCATATGGTGCTCCTAGATTTTTCGCCTCTGTCATCAATTCATCTTTGCTCATATGAACGACTTTTTTGACTTGTGCTTGAACTTCTCGCATATGACGAACCGCTTCAACAATATTCCCAGTACCAGGTTCTCCTTTTGTACGTAGCATTGCTGCGCCTTCACCAATTCTCCTAGCTGCTTCCCCCAAGTCTCTGCAACCACAAACAAACGGCACCGTATAATCAGACTTATTTAAATGGAATACTTCATCTGCTGGAGTTAGCACTTCACTTTCGTCAATATAATCAACTCCCAGTGATTCTAATACTCTTGCTTCTACTATATGACCTATTCGTGCTTTCGCCATGACAGGGATCGAGACAGACTGAATAATTTCTTCTACTAAGCTTGGATTTGCCATCCTTGCCACTCCTCCAGCAGCGCGAATATCTGATGGCACGCGTTCTAAAGCCATAACAGCTACCGCACCTGCCTGCTCAGCAATCTTGGCCTGCTCACTATTAACGACATCCATGATAACTCCGCCTTTTTGCATTTGAGCCATCCCTCTTTTAACTCGATCTGTACCAAGTTTTCTTTCCATAAATCTCACTCCTCATAATAGATTTTCTAGTGGTTTTTTATTATTATAAAAATAGATTGATATGTTTAAAAGCACCAATTTTTCATAATTTGATAAGGTCAGTTAGTAGAGAGGAGTTATTTAACATGGAAATGCTCAGTATACATTTGGATAGATCCCTAGGTACTCCATTATACGAACAAATATATATGTATATAAAACAGGAAATAATCAATTCTCATCTTTCATACGGAGAAAAGTTACCGTCCAAACGTAAATTATCAGAATTTCTTGAGGTCAGTCAGAATACAATTGAATCTGCATTTGATCAACTTATAGCTGAAGGATTTATTGAATCGATACCACGAAAAGGATATTTTGTATTGGCCCAGGGAGATTTAGAATATATTTATCAAGAGAAACACACTACTTCCACAGAAAATACTTCTGAAAATGAAATCAAATATGATTTTTACCCAAGTCGCATTGATACAGAAGCTTTTCCATTCGATCAGTGGAAGAAGTATGCAAAACAAATGATTGATAAACAATATCATCAACTATTATTACTAGGAGATGCACAAGGAGATGTTGAATTAAGAGAAGAAATTGCAAACTATCTTTATCACGCAAGAGGTATCCGTTGTGACCGTGATTCCATTATCATTGGTGCTGGTGTCGAAATATTATTACAGCAACTAATTTCTTTGTTCTCAAAAGAAACGTTATTTGGTATCGAAGACCCTGGTTACCAGCTGATTTTACATATTGTAAAACATTTTGGTCATCAAGCTTTTCCATTAGAAATGGATGATCAGGGGATTATGATGGAGGAATTGGAAAAAGCAGATCCATCATTAATATATGTAACCCCTTCTCATCATTTTCCATATGGATCTGTGCTATCTATTAATCGCAGAAATCAATTACTTCAGTGGGCAGGAAACAAACAGCAACGTTATATTATCGAAGATGACTATGATAGTGAATTTCGTTATACAGGAAAAACAATCCCGCCGCTGAAAAGTATGGATGTGAATGATCGTGTCATTTATTTAGGTTCCTTTTCGAAATCCTTAATCCCTTCACTGAGAGTAAGCTATATGATTTTGCCAAAACAGCTATTGCGTTTCTTCAACGACAAGCTTTCGTTCTATCATTCCACTGTCTCCAGAATCGATCAACAAGTACTTGCACAATTTATGAAGAATGGAGATTTTGAAAAACATCTCAATCGAATGCGAAAAATATATCGAAGAAAGTTGGAATTAGTTCTCGAACTTATAAGGCCTTACCATCCTATTATTCAGCTTGTTGGTGAACAATCTGGATTACATATTGTTTGTGAGGTAAAAAATGGGAAATCGGAACAGGAAATACTAGACAATGCAAATAAAGCTAATCTAAAGGTCTATCCGATTACAGCTTACACTGCTACGGATTGGTCAACGGAATATCCACAATTCATTATCGGATTTGCAGGGATACCATATAAACATTTACAACATGCGATTGAATCATTTTTAGACATCTGCCTGTCAAAGTAGAAATATGGTATAATTAGCATCTGTATTTTTTTAAAAAGGTGTGACATGATGAATAAACAAGAAATTATACAACGCATACTCATTGTATTCACGTTAACGTTAGCTGTAGCGTGTATAGGTATTTACATGGGACAATTCATACCTCAACAATGGATGCTGCCACTACTGATTATTGAAATTATCATGTTAATAGCTGCTGTACTTTTACGACGTTGGGGCCGAATTGGTTATATATTCTTATTTTCATTTGTGATAATATCCGGAATAACCATGTTTCCAGCAATTTACTATTATCTAAGTGAGATAGGTGCTATCGTTGTTTTATTTGTGTTTTTGTTAACTTTAATGATTTTTACCATTTTAGGAATAGTTGGCTGGGTATTAGAGAAAGATTTGTCTTTTATGGGTTCTACATTATTTATAATTTTACTTGTACTGATTGCTTTTAGCATATTTAATTGGTTTGTTCCACAATCTGATACAGTATTAGTAATCGTGGCTTGTGTTTCTGCTGGGCTATTTTCGGTATATATCGTTTATGACTTTAACCAAATCAAACATCGAGCATTAACCGCAAAAGATGTTCCAAGTGCAGTATTGAGCTTATACCTTGATTTTGTTAACCTTTTCCTCGACTTATTACGAATTGTAGCTTATGTTTTCAAAAGAAGAGGTTAACGTCGCTTGTCACCACTAATAGAAAGGAAGATTAATGTTGGAAGTACTTCAAACAATTATAGATCATGTAAATAATTTTTTATGGGAATACGTTTTAATCTTTGTGTTAATAGGTTTGGGGCTTTACTATACTATCAGAACAAATTTTGTTCAGTTTCGTTTGTTCCCTGAAATGTTTCGAGTTACTGGAGATAAGCGTTCCTTTGATGCTTCAGGGAAAAAAGGAACTAGTTCCTTTCAAGCATTTGCGATAAGTGCAGCATCTCGCGTTGGAACAGGAAATATGGCTGGTGTTGCAACCGCAGTTGCTTTAGGTGGACCAGGAGCATTATTTTGGATGTGGATTATTGCTCTTTTAGGTGCAGCATCTGGTTTTGTGGAAAGTACTCTTGCACAGCTTTATAAAGAAAAGGACTCTAATCAATATCGTGGTGGTCCAGCCTATTATATTGAAAAGGGCATGAAGAAACGTTGGCTCGGTATTGTATTTGCAATTACGATTACATTTACATATGGACTCGTATTTAATTCGGTACAATCCAATACAATTAGTTTAGCATTCGAAGGACAATTTCAAATTGATCCTCTTTGGATAGCTGTTATATTAACTACACTCGTTGCCGTGATTATATTTGGTGGATTAAAGAGTATAGCTAATGTATCACAAGTTATTGTACCTTTTATGGCTATACTGTATATCGTCCTTGCTTTGATCATACTAGTAATGAATATTCCTGCTATTCCAGACATGTTTGCACTTATTTTTTCCAATGCATTCGGTATTGAACAAGTAGCTGGCGGTGGATTTGGTGCAGCAATTATGATGGGAATTAAACGTGGACTATTTTCTAATGAAGCAGGTATGGGGGCTGCTCCTAATGCTGCTGCAACTGCTGAAGTTAGCCATCCAGTTAAACAAGGGTTAGTTCAAGCATTAGGTGTATTTTTCGATACTATTCTAGTGTGTACAGCAACAGGATTTGTTATCTTAACTGCCGGAGGTTTTGCAGGTAGTGATGATGATGGCATACAAATTACACAAACTGCATTTACCCAGACTCTTGGAGAATGGGCAGGAATATTTATTGCCGTAGCAATTTTCTTATTTGCATTTAGTTCTATCCTCGGTAATTATTACTATGGAGAAAATAATATTGCATATATTCGTAATACGAAAATTGGGTTATTTATTTATCGTATTGCTGTTCTAGCAATGGTTGTCTTTGGAACGCTGGCTTCATTTGATATGGTATGGTCGTTGGCAGATGTAACGATGGCATTGTTAGCATTAATTAACTTGTATGCAATTACCGTCCTATTTAAAAAAGCAAATATTCTACTTAAAGACTATGTAAAACAGCGTAAACAAGGGAAAGATCCAGTGTTTTATAAAGATACTTTAGATGACCAAACTGGTATTGAATGTTGGGATCGAGAATTCCACAAGAACCAATAATATGTAACGGAAAGCATCGCTTCATGCGGTGCTTTTTTATATGTATCATTTGAAACTCGTGCTTTCCTGCATGAGTCGCCGTCCTTCATTACAATCAATAGCCAAGTATTTTCTATAACCAGAACATTAATTCACGTGAACATTTTCTGTCACATTTATCTTTTACACACCTATATAGAATGCTACATAGGTGACAATACCTACATTGCTTCGATAGAATAGGTATGTCAAATACACTCGAAGATTAATAGGAGGTTTATTCCTTTGACGATAGAAAAAGTTTCTCAAGAGGCAAAGTTGTTTTTGACACAATACTGTGATGAAACAGATAAGCCACATGACTATTTAGCTAAACGAATCGCTCAAGTCAACTCGGAAATAGAAAAAAAAGGATACTATACTCAAATGTACGACGAAATTGTCTATGGCGCTAAGTTAGCATGGCGAAATTCCAATCGATGTATTGGTAGACTTTTTTGGGAACGGATAGAAGTCGTTGATGCACGAAATGTTGACACTTACGAAGAAGTTTTTGAATACCTCCTCAGCCATATACAATTATCGTTCAACCACGGAAGAATCAAGCCATACATTACCATCTTCCGTCCAGAACAAGACAAGAAGAACATCATAAAAATTTGGAATCATCAACTATTAAGATATGCAGGTTATCAAACGGACGAAGGTATTATTGGAGATCCAGATTCCATTGAGTTCACAAAAATTTGTGAACGTTTGAATTGGAAAGGCGCACGCACAAATTTCGATATTCTACCACTCGTAGTACAAATTGGAGACCAACATCCACAATGGATGGAGATTCCAAATGAGATCATTCCAGAAATACCAATCGAACATCCTGATTATCCGGAGATAGCTTCTTTAAATTTAAAATGGTATGCTATTCCAATTATATCTGATATGCGTTTAGAAATTGGCGGGCTCGATTATATTGCAGCTCCATTCAATGGTTGGTATATGGGAACAGAAATTGGTGCCAGAAATTTTGCCGATGAATATCGTTATGATATGTTACCAAAGATTGCTGAAAAGATGGGAATTAATACCAAACATGAAAGTAATCTTTGGAGAGATCGAGCATTGGTAGAATTAAATGCTGCCATTCTTTACTCATTTAAAAAGCAAGGGATTACGATTACAGACCACCACACTGCAGCTAAACAATTCGAAGTTTTTGAAAAGCACGAGGCTGTCAAAGGTCGGGATGTCACAGGTAAGTGGACTTGGCTTATACCGCCTGTTTCTCCTGCAACTACACATATATGGCATAAACCCTATAGAAACGATATTTTAAAACCTAATTTCTTTTATCAAAATAAATTTTATCAACCAACATCTTGTCCCTTTCATTAATAAAGCCTAGTGAATGTTAGTTTCACAAGGGCAGGATAAATAAAAAGCTTTTGGAGGAAATTTCTTATAATGAACCTTTCATCTATTTTTTTATTAGGAATCTTATCTATTTTACCAGGTGTAAGTGGTGCCGATTTATGGGATCACATAACCAAACCTTTCCAACTCATACATGATATTCAGGAAGAACAACCTGTTCATGAGCAATCTATTGTTGTTGATGGTCATATTGACACAATGATGAATGTTCTTGACGAAAATACATGGCTTCCAACTTTAAATATTGAAGAGCCGACATCGCTTCATATTGATATAGAAAAATTAAAAGAAAGTGGTATAGATGTAGGTTACTTTGCTGCATTTACAACAGATTACGGTTATACAGAAAGAAACTTAAGTAGAACATTAGCTTTAATAAATGCTTTGTACTGGACCGTTGAAAACAATCAGGAGTCCATGACTATCTCACCATCTCTCAATGAAATTAAAGATACACTTGCTAATGACAAAATTGCAATTGTACCAACTATAGAAGGCGGTTATTCTTTTTCACAAGAAAATAGTAAAGAACTTGTGCAACAGTATAAGGATCTTGGAATAAAAGCAATCGGATTTAATTGGAACTATTCAAACATTCTTGGTGAAGGAGCAGATGAAGTATACTTAGATGGACGTTCTTCTTCAGGCGGGTTAACGACAACAGGCGAAGAACTCGTTCAAGAAATGAATCGCCTAGGAATGATTGTAGATGTTTCTCATATGTCTAGAAGTACGTTTTGGGATGTGATCGAAACAACAGAAGCTCCTATTATGGCGACACATTCTGGTGTCGAAGAATTGAGAAGTCATCAAAGAAATCTAACTGATGAGCAATTACAAGCACTCAAAGAAAACAATGGCGTTGTTGGAATTGTATTTTATCCAGTATTTTTATCCGAAAATAACCAAGCTACTATCAATGATATTGTAGACCATATTGATTATGTCGTCGATTTAATAGGAATAAATCACGTTGCAATAGGTTCTGATTTTGATGGCGCAGATCTTCCTTCCGATATGACCGATAGTACTGACTTTCCCCTTCTGACTAAAGAATTGGAGAATAGAGGATATTCAAATGATGATATCCGAAAAATTCTTGGAGAAAATTCCTTAAGAGTAATGAATGATGTGGAAGAAATTTCAGAAGTTGAAAATGTTGCATCAAGTTCGACAGCTAATATTCTTCCTGAATTTCAAATGGGAGATCATATAAACTCTTCAACACCTACTTTCAAGGCAACCATTGAAATGGATGATTCCGCTCAAGTGGAAGAAGTTAATATTATTGTTGATGGACATAGATTTAAAGCAGAGTATGACGCAAGTTCTGGAGAGGTCTCTCATACAGTTACAGAAAAATTAACAGAATATTATCATGTCATCACCTTTGAAGTTGTATTAAATAATGGTGACACTATTCGAGATACTGCGATAGTATATTTAGATAATTAACTAAATAAGAACGAGCTCTGGACATAGTTAAAAGAGGTACGATATCCTGAAATTACATCCTAAAGCTCGTTCTTTTATTTTATTCAAAAATGATTGTCTTATTTTCATGGACAAGGATACGATCTTCTAAGTGCCATTTTACAGCTCGTGAGAGAACGCGTCTTTCAATTGATTGACCAATTTTCTTTAAATCGGCTGCATTTTGTTCGTGATTTACACGGTCAATATCTTGCTCAATAATCGGTCCTTCATCTAAGTCATTTGTTACATAATGTGAAGTTGCTCCAATCATTTTCACCCCGCGATCATATGCACGTTCATACGGTTTTGCCCCAATAAAAGCTGGTAAGAATGAATGGTGAATATTAATTATTTTATTTTCATATTTCTCAACAAAATGAGGACTAAGTATTTGCATATATCTTGCTAAGATAATCATCTCAATATCATATTTCTTTAGAATTTCATTTTGCTTGTCCTCAGCTTCCTTTTTTTGTCCTTTCGTGACTGGAACATGATAAAAAGGAATCCCAGCGGCCTCCACCATTTCCCTTGCAGTTTCGTGATTACTAATTACTACTTTAATATTTGCTAATAAATCTCCACTTTGCCATTCCCACAATAATTCAAGTAGACAATGAGGTTCTTTCGAAACAAAGATGGCTACATTTTTAAACTCACTCATCATAGCTATACGCCATTCCATTTCCATACGTTCAGCAACGAATTGAAACTTTTCCTTCAATTGTTCTACCTGTTCAGATAAACCTTTGATTTCAAATTCTAATCGCATGAAGAATTCTCCACCCTCTGGATCAACAGTATACTGATTGGAAGCTACAATATTTGCTCCTTGTTCATGTAAGAATGTTGAAACTGCTGCGACAATTCCTTGTTTATCTGGACATTTAATTAATAGTCGCGCTCGATCTTTATACCTTTCTTGAAATGTATCTAATTTATTTTCTGAATATCGGTACATATGAATCACAACTTTCTATCATCTTTTACTTTATCCTGCATGTAACGGGAATTTATAACCCCTACCTGATGAAGTTTTACTTTATAGTACTTTAAAGTATGAAAGAGCTATCAGTCAAGTTATGGCTTTATGTAAATATAATATTAGCAATTCCTGTAGGATTTATTATGACTCTCCGACTTTCGCCCATCCTAAATGATTATGTTTTGCATACAGTATAGATAGAACATCCAGAGTAGGGGGTATTGAAATGACTTCAGACAATAATTCATCTGATCCGAATAAGAAAAAGATATTACCTGAGAACTGGGATATTGACTTTAAACCACTACATCAATTTATGGATCGCATGGACTCTTTGTTCAATCATTCATTTAAGCAATTTAATGGTCATGTATTTCATCCCTTTTATGTAGATACCATTGAAACTGATGAAGCTATGATTATTAAAGCAGAGCTACCAGGGTATACACGAGAGCAAATTGAATTAGAAATAATCGGGAATCGCTTAAAGATAGTTGTAGAAAACAGAATATCAAATGAGCTACACTCAGATTCATTCTCCAAAAAGGAATCGTCAACTGAAAAAAAAGAAAGAACCATCACAATCCCATTTAATATTCCTAAAAAAGAAACAACAGCAACTTTAGAAAAAGGTATTTTAGCAATTACGATACCTAAATTGAATACAAATCGACATTTCTTAAACATTGAATAAACACACCCGTTTAGCAACGTAATGAGTACGCCGCTGTTATAGGGAAGATTCGACAATGGTCGAACTTCCTTTTTTCTTTGATCTATAGGTAATCACGGTGAGGAGACGAACCGATGATAACTTTCACCCTAACAAGGTAAGCCTCATAAGTAACATTTAGCAAGTCTTATTTAGTTATTTCGTTTTCTACAGCACGCACTCAAATATTATAATTTCCATTGCATAATAAAAAAACAGAGGCAGCGTCCATTAGAACGTAACCTCTGATTCTTTATTTGTTCCGAATATAAGGACAGTAATACCCCACTTAAAAAAGTTTCACTTTACTATTTTAATTTCTTCATGACTCCACTAATTAATGGACTGACGTTTTGATATACTTCCTGTAATTGACCAGCCGTTGTCATTAACTTACCGTAATCCCATTCACCTTTGTCATCTTGAAACATCGTTTTCACATGATTAGCAGTGCCTTGTATTTGACTATACTTATTTGATTGACCTGGTAAATACTTATTTTGTGGAGATAATCCAAAACCTCTTCTTCTTATTGCAGTCGGTTGAGGTCTACGTGGTCGTGGTCCAAATATTGGTCTTTCTGAACGTCTATCAAACATTTGTACAGTTCCCCTCCTCCGAGATACTTTGCTATAATTTATGCAAATATGTTTCATTGGAAAGGGCAATCCGTCTATCTCTTCATAAAAGACATTTTTTTGTCTCCTATTAATCGAGTCCAATTTGATTTCTTGCAGCTTCCATTACACTAGCTACATGAAGGGAATGTTCTAGGAGTTGGTCTCTTGCCACATAATCCTCGTTTGTAATAATCTCTTGAAAACGTCTAAATTCATACGTTAATCTAGGATCATCTTGTTGAACAGAAATAACTATTTCTTCATCTTTTTTCTTCAACGTTACTTTTTGAACTCCATTAGCCCCTTGAGAAACATAGAGATATCCTTCTTCGCCTTGAATCATTACAAAATTAACTCCAGTCGTATCTTTTGCTCCTACACAACTAGCTTGGAAAGTCGGATAAGATAACACCGCTATTCCAGAAGTATCTATTCCATTGCTATGTTGATTCGCTGAATAGTTAACTTTTTCTGGCTTTCCAAATAAGTTAAGCACGAAATGAAGATTATAAATGTTTATATCTGCCAATGCACCTCCAGCAAATTTAGGATCAAATATATTCGTAACCTCTCCATTTTTTAGTTGATCATAACGACTAGAATACTGGCTATAATTGCATTGCACTAGCTTAATCGGCCCAAGACTGTCTAAATGTTCTTTAATTAGTTGATAATTGGGTAAATGTAAAGTTGGAATAGCTTCAAATAAAAATACTTCTTTTTCCTTTGCAAGTGAGAATAATGCTTTAGCTTCTTCATGAGATGAAGTAAAAGGTTTTTCACAAATGACATTTTTTCCATATTCCATCGAAAGACGAGCTTGTTCAGCATGTAAACTATTAGGCGAGGCAATATAAATGGTATCAATTTCAGAATCACTTAACATTTCCTCTAAATTCGTATATATTTTTGCAATATCATAACGATCTGCCAGGCGCTGTGCTTTATCTTTAGTCCGTGAAAAAGCAGCAACACATTGCACATCTTGTAACGATTCAATTGCTTGTAACATTTCCTCTACTATTTTCCCAGAACCAATAGTTGCTATATTCAATTTACATCTTCCTTTCTTCCATAGTAATTCTGTTTCACCTACATTGTAATCCAAATCAATAGATAGATATAGTCTTTTTCATCTAAAAACAAAAAAGACAGGATACTCCAATCCCTATCAAAGCCATATTTCCTACCTTATCTATATAATAAAATCTTCCCGTCTTTTCTTTATCGTCTCGCAAAACGGGAAGATTAACTGAGATTATCTATCTTCCATTATGTTTCTTATTGTATTTGCAGCTAACTCCGGATTCTCTTGTCCAGTAATAGCACTGCCAATTATAACAATATCTGGTTTGTGTTGTTTAATATCTGGTAATGTTTTCGAATTGATTCCTCCAGCCACTGCTACTTGTACAGGAATTCCCTCGATTAAAGAAAATAAATCGGTATGAAAGACCCCTTCTGATTGTTTATCTTTACCCACATGTAAACCTACTAAATCAGCCCCAGTCGATGATAACTCTTTTACTCGATCTGCAGATTGGATTTCTAACAAGTCTATCATTATTTGTCCATTCATTTCTTTTGCAACTTGTAAAGTCTCTTTAATGGTAGAATTAGCTGCGAATCCCATTACAGTTACAATATCTGCCCCTGCTGTAAATGCTTGCTTTGCTTCATATTTTCCGGCATCACATATTTTCATATCTGCTAGAATCTTTTTTCCAGGATATAATTCTTTTATTTCTTTTATAATCGAGACGCCATATTCTTTAATTACGCCAGTTCCAATCTCGATAATATCAATATGTTGTTTCACACTTTCTAGTATGCGAATACTTTCCCCACGTGTTAGTCGATCTAATGCTAATTGTAATTTCATAAATTCTCACCTCGATTACCGTTCTATTCTCTCTACTTCTCCTAGTCGTTCTTGAACATCTTCATAATATGGAAGCCCTTCGTTATCACCTGTAATACCAACAACCATCGATCCTATTGTATTTGCAAAATTAAGTGTTCGCTTTAAAGACCATTCATGAAGATAACCATAGAGAACTCCAGCATTAAATCCATCTCCTGCACCGACCGTATCTACGACTTTGCTAGCTTTAACTGGAGCTGCTTTAATCGTTTCACCAAGAGAATAACCTACTGATCCGTTTTCTCCTTGCTTAATCGTTACATAAGAGATCCCCATTTTTTTACACGCTTCAATAATTGCTACCGGGTCCCGTTTTCCAATAATAATGTCCATTTCCTCGTCACCAGCTAACAAAATATCAACATCCGGTAAAATTTCTAACAATACCTTCCGAGCTTGTTCCTTCGACCACATTTTTAAGCGAATATTTGGGTCAAAAGATATTTTCACCCCATGTTTCTTTGCCAAATGTATAGCCTGCTTCCATACTTTTAATGCTGCGTCACCAATAGCAGGGAATATTCCTGTTAAGTGGAGAATTTTTGCATTTTTAAAGTATGATTCATTTAAATCATCTGGTGTCATCGACAACGTAGGTGATTTATCACGATAGTAAAATGTTTTTACACTGCCATCTTCCATAATTTCTTTAAAGTTAATCGATGTTGGATAGTGGTCGATAAAATCTATTTCCGATGTATCAATGCCTTCTCCTCTTACAAAATTACGAATGGATTTCCCAAATTCGTCATTACCAAGTCTGGTTATATATCCAGTATTTAGCCCTAACCGTGAGCATCCGATAGCTAAATTCAACTCCGCCCCACCAATTGTTTTATGAAATCCATTTACAAATTTCATAGGTCCAGTAGATTCTGGGTTGAAAACTACCATCGCTTCTCCTAACGTTATAATATCTTTCATATATACCCCTCCCAATCACCTTATATTTTCCATAACATAGATTTGACCGTTATCTGCAATAATTGCTTTATCTACCAAATGGGTGAAAATTCCAGTTTCAATTACTCCTACGATTTGTTTCAATGATGCATGTAAGGTCACTGCGTCGTCTATCTTTTTAAATTCACAATCAATAATATAGTTCTGATTATCCGAAACAAAAATTTCTCCATTCAATAAACGCAATTTGGTATGGCAACCAAGTTGTTGTAGCCTTTGTTCCGTAGCCTGCCATCCAAATGGCACAACTTCAACTGGCACTGGGAACGTTCCTAGCTTTCTTACTTTCTTTTCACCACTAGCAATTACGATAAAGGTGTCAGCAACCAAATCTATCATTTTTTCTCTAACTAATGATCCGCCTCCACCTTTAACCAAATGAAGCTGTTCATCGATCTCATCTGTTCCATCAATCGAAATATCTACGTTTTGATACGAGGCAAAAGTTGTTAAAGGGATCTTAAGCTTTCTAGCTAATCGTTCTGATTTTTTCGATGCAGGAATACCTACTATTTGCAATCCTTCTTCTTTGATTCTATCTGCCAAACAATAGAGGAATTCATTTACAGTCGATCCAGATCCAATTCCAATAACCATGCCTTCTTTGATGTACCTTACCGCTTCTCGTGCTGCAATAAGTTTATCATTGTATTCCACTATATTCGCCTCTTTCTAGTTAGAATAAGCTAGGATTAATCATTTTCGGAATATAGAAAGCAATATCCGGGAAAAATGCGATGAATAACAAGACTACTAAAACAATTGCAATATAAGGGATTACTGCCACAAAAGAACGTTCTGTCGACATATTTCCAATTTTCGCAGCCAATAATAGACATAACCCGTATGGTGGCGTAATTAATCCAATTGCTAACGTAATCACTACAATTAATCCTAAATGTACTGGATCGATCCCCAATTCTAGTGCAGTAGGTAAAATAACAGGAACAAATAAAATCATTGCCGGAATTGCATCCATAAAAGTTCCTATAAATAAGAAGAAAACAATAATAATTAAAATAAATAACCATTCTGCGCCAATATTATTCGCAAAGAACTCTTGAGCCATTGCTCCTAATTGGTAATAACTCATTAATTCACCTAATGCACTCGCTGCAGCTAGAGCGAATAACGATAAAGAACTAAGTGCCAAGGTGTCGAATAATATCTTTGGAAAATCTTTGAACTTCAACGTTTTATAGTAAAACATACAAATAACAATCGTATAAAGTGATGCTACGGCAGCTGCTTCTGTGGCTGTAAAGAATCCGGTGATAATTCCACCGATAATGATTACTGGTGTAAGTAATGCTGGTATCGCTTCCAATAATAATTTAAAAAATACTTTCATCTCCACTTTTGCATCTTTCGGGTAATTTCTCTTTAGTGCGATGAAATAAATAAGAACCATCATTCCAACACCAATTAGAATACCAGGAATAATCCCCCCTAAAAATAATGCCCCGATGGAAGCATTCGTAAGACCAGCAAAAATAATCATTGGAATACTAGGGGGTATGACAACGCCAACTGTAGAGGAAGCTGCAGTAACCCCTACTGCGGTTTCTTTATCATAGCCTTTTCGTAACATGCTCGGTATTAGAACTTTTCCTACACCAGCAGTATCTGCTTGTGCTGCTCCAGAAACACCGGCAAACATCATCGAAACTAATACATTCGCATGAGCAAGCCCTCCACGTATTGGACCAACAATAGCTAACGCTAACTCAATCAACTTCTCTGAGATTTTCCCTGAGTTCATTAAGTTTGCTGCTAGAATGAACAAAGGCACAGCCAGTAGGACAAAGGAATCGAGGCCATTCACCATTTTCATTGCAACTGTAGCTTCAGGTGTATAAGGAATACCACTAATCCCAAGTAAAGCTACTATTCCAATAACAAAAGCAATCGGTACACCGATAATCATTAATACTAAGAAAATTGCTAATAACATAATTCCCATTATTCATGTACCTCCTTTGCTTTGATTATGCGAATGTGCTCTACGAAATGAGAGGTAGTATATATAAGCATGGTAGCTGCCATCACTGGAATTACTAACCATACATACCCCATTTTCATTTGTGGTATCGACGACCAAGTATAATTCCAAAACTCGCTTACCACCTGTACTCCTAATAAAAAAATACATATATTAAAAATGAAAAGGATTGCATCATTAAAAATACTAAGGTAAGCCCTTTTTTTGCCTTTAAGCTTTTGAACTAGAAAGTCAAAATTAAAGTGCTCTCTCCGATTTACCATAACTGCTGATCCCATAAACACGGCCCAAATAAATGAATAATTAGCCGCCTCTTCTGTCCAGACCACAGAAATTCCTAAATGTCGAGTAACGATTTGTAATACAATAATTCCAAAAAACACACAGAGAAAAATAACACCAATGGTAATTTGTATTTTCTCTATAGCATTTGTCATCTTTTTCATGGTGAATCCTCTCCTTTCGTTAGTCTTCTAAACTTCTAATCTGCTGAAGCAGTCCTTCCACTTCAATCTCTTTAGCAAAATCATTTAAAATCGGTGTTGCAATATCAATGAAAGGCTGACGATCAATTTCATTAACTTCCGCACCATCCTCAATTGCTTTTTCCTTATATTCTTCATCTTGTTCCATCGTTGCCTCTCGTTCGGCTACCACAGATGCTTCTGCCGCTTGCAAGATGATTTCTTGTTGTTCCTTCGTATAATTATCGAACTTTTCCCCATTTGTTAATAAAAAGCGAGTCGTGTAGTCATGTGCTGTCTCTGTAATGTATTTACCATTACTTGTTGTGTGATGTGCTTGTTGCACGAAAAACGGATATGCATTCTCTGAGGAATCTACGACATCCTGTTGTAATCCTTGATATAACTCACCCCAAGATATTCCTGATGGGATTGCTCCAGTAGCCTTCCAAAAATCAGAAATTACTCCTGAGGTTTGTGTACGCAAGGATACCCCTCGTAAGTCCTCCACTGATTCAATTGGTTTCTTGCCATAGTAATGTCTTACACCTGCTGACCAATAACCTAGCAGTTTAAATGAATTGTCTGATTTCTCATTAATGATTTGTGCCATTTCTTGTCCAACTTCTCCATCAACTGCCGCTAACCAATGTTTATAACTATTAAACAAATATGGTGCTGAAAACAAATCTACTTCTCTAATTCCTGTTTGTGTCATGAACCCGGGAGAAGCTAATATAACATCCGCTGCCCCTAATTGAAGTTTCTCTACTAACTCCGATTCTTCTGTTCCAATCGTACCTGCATGAACTTCTACTTCCATTTTTCCACCTGATTCTTCTTCCACTACTTCTTTAAACTTGAGCAAACCAGTCTGATATGGATTATCTGGTGAAGTCTGGTTATGAGCAGCAATAATTTTAATTTTGCCATCTTCTCCTGCATCAACTTCATTCGTATTGCAAGCAGAAAGTACTAAAGCTATTAAACTTATAAACAAAATCATGAAAGCGATTTTATTTTTTCTCATAAAACGTTCCTCCCTCTTGATGTATTAGCAATTGTTTTCTAGACTTGATTAGCGCTTTGAATATATTGTTTCGCACGTTCAGTTAATTCAGCGTAATCTTCTTTTGTTTGAAGTAACGGAGCATTTACTAAGCTGCTTCCTGTTCCTACAGCTACACTTCCTGCTTTTAAATAATCACCGATATTATCCAAAGTGATTCCACCGGTGACCATCGCTTTCACGTGTGGTAATGGCCCACGAATATTCTTCACATAGTTAGGACCAACTGCATCGATAGGGAAAATTTTCACCATTCTAGCACCATGTTCATATGCAGTTAATACTTCTGTCGGTGTAAACACACCAGGGATATGTTCTACACCATACCGTTGACAAATTTCTAGCGTTTTTATATTTAATGTTGGGGATACAATAAAAGTTGCTCCAGCTAAAATTAATGCCCTTGCCGTCTCTGGATCAAGCACTGTGCCTGCTCCAATTTGAATTTCTTCATTTACATTCTGTACTGCTGTTTTAATTACATTTTCAACATTCGGTGTTTCAGCTGTTATTTCCACATGATGAATTCCACCTTTTGCTAACGCTTCCAAAATGGATACAATATTATCCGAATTTGCTTTTCGGATAACTGCTACTACTTTTTCTTCTTGAATACCTTCTATTACTGACATAAATAATCCCACCTTATTCTAAATTAGTATGTTTTTGGTTTAGACTTTCTACACTTCGATTGGCTGGATACATATCTAATAAATACACTACAATAGCATCTAATAATAGATGAGCAGATTGATCAAACTGACTACCAAGTGGTTGAATTGTATCTGGTTCTTGCGACAAACGTTTTTTAGTTGCGGCTGGCACACGGACGATATAATCACTTTGTGAGCCGATTGAAGATTCTTTATTTGTTGTTACTAAACCTACTTTCGCATCAATTTCCTTTGCTTTATTTGCATAATTCAATAAGGAAGTTGTCCCTCCAGAACCAGAAATTAATAACAATAAATCATTTGATTCTAAGCTGGGTGTATTTGTTTCTCCTACAATATAAATCTGATAACCACTATGCATAAGGCGCATACCAAACATTTTTCCTACTAACCCAGAGCGGCCGGTTCCCGCAATAAATACTCGAGGTGCTTGTTGGATACCTTCCGCTAATTCAATTACTTCTGCTTCAATAACTTGTCCCAGAACTTCCTGAATTTCTCTAGCGATAGTATTTATTTTTTGTTTCACGATAATCATCTTTCCTTTCTATTCAACAAGATTTTCTCCGATTCACCATTGGTTCGAAACGGAAGGTTTCCCTTGTACTTATATCTTGTGGATTTTTGATTTGTGTAAATAATAGCTCAGCAGCTTTCTTTCCCATTTCAAAAGCTGGCTGTGAAATCGTTGTTAATGCTGGCTGATAAAATTCTGCAAATGATACATCATCGACATTTACTAATGCTACATCATCTGGAATTCGGATATTTTGATAATTCATAAAGGATAGTACTTCATGTAAAACGCGATCATTTATCGCAAAAATTGCGTCTGGCGGTTCAGATAATTGAAAGAGCTCCGTCAACTTTTTTTGTATTTCATTAATTTCACCACAAGCAATATATTCATCAGATAATGATTTCCCATGTTTAGCTAGCTCATTTTTAAAACCAATTAATCTTTCCATTCTCGGTGTCAAATTCTCTTTTAACGGTGATGTTACTATGGCAGGTCGTTGATAATCTTTTAATAAATCCACTGCTAGAGTTGCAGCTTTATAGTTATCAAGTAATACAGTAGGAATATCTAATCCATCTACCAATCTGTCCATAAATACTAATGGATATTTTTCCTCTAAAAGTCCTTGATAAAGCGCAACATTATCACCGGTTGGAAAAGCAATGATTCCATCTACTTGTTTTGCCCGGAGCATATCTATATAGGTTTTCTCTTTATCAGAATTATCGTCTGCATTACATACAATGACATGAAATCCTTTTTCATGGCAGAAATCTTCTATTGCTCGAATGACCTGAGTTGAAAATACATGAAGAATATTTGCAACAATAACCCCAATGGTAGTCGATGATTTTTGTTTTAGGCTTCTGGCCACCATATTCGGACTATACTTTAGCTCTTTAATTGCAGACTCAATTTTTTCTTTTGTTTTTTGTCCCATATAATCATAACGACCGTTCAAATACTGTGATACTGTGCTTTTTGATACACCTGCATGTATCGCAACATCAGAAATTGTAATTCTTTTTGTCATAAGTTAATCCCTTCTATGCTCTATAACTAAAACGGTTTAGTAAATCGATTTAGTAACAGTATAAGATAAATGTAACCGTTTTACAATACTAATTTTTGGATTACTCTTTTTAAATAAGATATAGCAATTATGCTGTTGACTCGAATACAAAAATAAAAAGCCAACTCTTCTAAAAAAGTTGACTTCCAATTTATTTATATTACCATCCGTATGGTGAGTAGTAACTATACGTCGGATATGGAGGATAGTAGTAATATGGTGCTGATAACAATTCACCTGCTAATAATCCTCCTGCCAATCCTCCTAAAAAAGGCGCTCCGCCAAATCCAAAAAATGGTCCTACATAGCCTCCGTGGAAAATGGGACGTCCATGAAAGCCTCCACCATGAGGTCGTGACTCTATATACGATTCATATGGTTCTATATAGTTATTTTGATCAAATTGATAATTATTCAATTTGTTATCCCTCTTTCCTCCAAAATATATATCTTTCTAATGTATTCTATGCAAGTGTCTATATTTTGGATGGGCAGATTATTACGATACAAACCGAATGTCCAAATAACTATAGTTATAATTCTTTTAGGAATATGGGAATTGGCGTTTCGTATGTTGAATAGAGATCCATTTTGTTGTCGTGAACGCTTCTAAACTCCACTCTCCATTTAAACGACCTACTCCAGAATTTTTCACTCCTCCAAATGCCACATTCGGCTCGTCATTAATTGTTCCGTCATTAATATGGATCATACCAGATTCTAATTGTTTCGCTACTTCTGCACCTCGATTTACATCTCTCGTATGCACGGCACCGCTAAGACCATATGAACTAGCATTTGCATATGCGATGGCCTGTTCTTCTGATGTAACTTTCATAATCGCTACAACTGGAGCAAAGAATTCTTCATTGGCAATTTGCATATCTGGAGTTACTTCTGTAAAGATGACTGGCTCTACTACATTACCTTTCACCTGCCCTCTTACTAATGGGTGGGCACCTTCTTCAATCCCTTTTTCTATAAGGTTAACTGTATTTTTTACTTGGCGCTCATTAATTAAAGGACCGATGATTGTATTTGAATTTGCAGGGTCGCCGCAAGTTAATGTTTTAACTTTTTCCACGTACTTCTGAACAAATTCATCATATACATCTTCGTGAACAATAATCCGATTTGCAGACATACAGATTTGTCCTTGGTGCGTAAATCGACTAAATACTCCAGCACTTACTGCATAATCAATATCTGCATCTTCAAGTACGATTAATGCACTGTTACCGCCTAGCTCTAAATGAACTTCTTTTAGATTACGAGAAGCCACTTCACCAATATGCTTACCTACTTTTGTAGATCCTGTAAAGGATATCGCACCTGGAACGGGGTGATCTACAAAACGATCACCTATCTCAGAAATCTCCGTTGTTACTACTTGAAGTACGCCTTTAGGAAGTCCAGCCTCTTCAAATATCTTTGCTATCATTGTTCCACCCGTAATTGCTGTATGTTCGTGCGGTTTTAATACAACCGCATTACCTGTAGCTAATGCTGGAGCAACTGACTTCATAGAAAGGAAAAACGGGAAGTTAAATGGACTAATCACACCTACAACCCCTACTGGTACTCGATAAACACGGTTTTCTTTACCATCTATCGGTGATGGTAAGATACTTCCGCTCATTCGCATTGGAAAAGAGGAGGCTTCCTTAATCATATTGGTAACAAGTCCAATTTCAAATTCGGCTTTCAGACGAGTTCCACCTATTTCTTGAATAATAATATCGACTATTTCTTCATGATTTTCTTCCATATAACTAACAGCTTTATTCATGATTTTTTGTACGTTAATCGGATTTTCCTTAGCCCATTTTTTTTGCACTACTTTTGCTGATTCATATGCCATATCTAGATCTTGTAAGGAAGCTGCACGATATGAAGCAATAACCTCTCCATTAAATGGATTCGTATTTTGAATCGTAGCCTGACCACTTCCATCTTTCCATACACCATTTATATATTGTGATTCTAGTTGCTTATAAATTGACATGATACACTCTCCTCTAATTTCGTATTTCTGTATTTTCCTTAGCCATTGTAGCTAAGCTTTGAATATTGCTATTTACTTCTTGCATTGTAGCTGTAAGTTCCTCTATGGCAGCAGATTGAGAGTCTGATTCAAGATTTGCTTTCTGAATATCTTTATCAAGACCATCGATAACGGATTTAATTTTATTCGTAATCGTATAGATTTCATCTACTTGTATTTTTGAATTAGCAGCCATTTTGCGAACTTCGCTAGCAACTACAGAAAAACCTCTACCATATTCTCCTGCTCGAGCAGCCTCAATAGCTGCATTTAAACCAAGTAGATTACTTTGGTCGGCAATGCCTTTTACCGTTTGAGAAAACTCTTCAATTAACTGGACACTTTCTCCAACCTCAATTGATTTTTGTGATACAAAGTTCATATTCTCTGACAATTGAGAAATAGATTCCGCCATATCTGTTATTGTTTTAGTAATATCTTCAAAAACATTAGATAAATTCCCGGAAACATCTGACAATTGTTGTGCCTTATCAACGTTCATTCCTAACCCCACACCGCCAACAATGTTTCCAAATTCATCTATTATAGGTACTGCTTTTGAAATTAATTTAACACCTAGAATATGAGCAGGAACCACCATTGACTGATTCTTACCTTCTTGGATCGCTCTCGTTACGATATCTCCCTCTAATAATGGGTCTCCTGCTGAAACATCCAATGAAAATGTTTGACCTGGATAGTTCTTTAATAATTTCTCCGTATCATATATTCCAATCGTTATATCATCATTGACTAACTGTTGAATATAAGGTCCAACCTGAATAAACGCTTCTAGTAATGGATGATTTTTTACATTTATTGAATCCACGCCTTTTTCCTCCTTCAAAAACATTTTAATTAACTTCTAGACCTTATATCGGTTATAAATATACGTTTTTGAAGACTACTACCTATTTCCGAAACTTTCAAAATTACTTTACTGTATTGTCAAAGTCTGAGAATGAATTTAGTTCATTAGGCTTGTACGATAATCAACTTAAAAAATAAGAGTTTGAGACTTTACAAAAGAGTTGCCTAACAGATGGATGGTGCTTAGAATAAACTCAAGAAATATACGGAGATTCCTGTGGGAGTAAGGCTCACCAGCCTCCCACGGAAAGCGGAGTATATTTCTAGAGCGGGTTTCAAAATCAATTCTTCAGTTTTACTCTTCCACACTTCCCTCTAATTCTAGTAAGGATGAAGGTTGTATTAGGAGGGTAAACTAAAAATCCCTATCAAGAATATTGACTCTCAAATCGGGATTCTAATTAAAAGTTACTAATTATATACATACAGTATTGCTTTTGTAAGAATTTGCACTCCATTTTCAAGTGCATTTTGATCAAATGTCATAGTTGGATGATGAAGCCCTGGGGTTAAAGCACATCCTAATCCAAGCATCGTTGCTTTCAATTTCGGGCGTTTAATTGTATAAAAGTGAAAATCATCCCCGCCAGGTGTTACTAATGGTTCAAGTAATTTGTCTTCTCCTAGATGTGAAGAAATTGCTTTTTGCATTATATGGATAGCCTCTTCATTAATTTCTGCTGCAGCAATCCCATGTACATCTGTTATTTTAATGTTAATATCATATAAATCTCGGACCGCATCAAAGATATTATGGACCTTTCTTTCTAGATGTTCCATTACTATATTGGATTGCGCTCGTAAGTCAAGACTAAATGAAGCGTTTCCTGGGATGATATTGGCGTTCTTTCCCCCAGACTGAAACTTCGTCATTTTTACAGAATGGGGAACACGTGGATCCAAGTGAATTTGACGGATCATGTTAACGATTTGAGCTCCGACTTCAATCGCGTTATGATTGAGATGTGGTCTAGCTCCATGGGCATCGTCACCTTGAATTTCCCCATGAAACATTCTTGTCGCACCATGCACAATAACTGGCGTTGCTGTCCCCATTTTCGCTTCTTGGTCTGGACGAAGATGTACACCGAATAAATAGTCTACATTGTCTACAACTCCTTTTTCCACCATTTTTAGTGCACCACTACCATTTTCTTCAGCTGGTTGGAAGATAAATTTGACTGCAATTTTATCCTTAATATTTGTAATTTCTTCTAATGACCACAGTACACCAAGAACCATTGCCATATGTGCATCATGACCACAAGAATGATTCGCTTGAAATCTCCCATTCACTTCTTGCCATAGTGCATCCATATCCGCTCGAATACCTACAACTGGAAGGCCTTTATTAAAATCGCCATATTCTCCAATTATTCCTGTACAATCAGGAAAGGTAGTCACGTTACATCCCGCTTTTTCTAAGTAATGCTTAATATAATTAGTCGTTTCTACCTCTTCCCAACTAATTTCTGCATGTTGATGTAAATAATGAAATGTATCTCTTACTCTTTGTTCAATACTATTTATCATTAATCTTCTCCGTCCTTTATATAGTACTTAAATGTCGGTGGTACTTTACCTCGATCTTGAACCTGGTCGATCAACTCAGATAAGATGGAATTCATAACTGACATCGTAGTTGGTCCTTTCTGTAACAGAACATTAGTATTCTCTGATGAGTATATCGAAATTACAAAATCAGCATATTCAGCTGCTGGTGATGCCCATGAATCAGTTATCACGATTACAGGAACTCCTATTTTTTTAGCTTCTTCGGCTAAACGTATGGTGTCTACTGCATATCGAAAGAAAGAAAAAATGATGATACAAGAATTTTTAGACATTAATTCGAGTACCCCTGCATCGCTTTCCGGTCTAAATAATGAAGCATTCCCTAAAATGTAATTCAAGTTAAACGAAAACCAATGTGCAAAACTAAATGAATGATAGTAACCTGCAACTACCACTTTCTCACTTTCTAATATTTTCTCTACAACATCGTTCAATACATCCACATCTATTATATTCTTCATCTGCTTTAAATTCTTAACATCTTCTTCGATAAAATGTTTAAAATTATTTTCTTTCGTTAATATGCTCTCCTTGTCCTTGATATTTTCTAGATTCATTAAATGATGTCTCACTTCTTTTTGCAGCTCAGAATATCCTCGATAACCTATATAATGACAAAATCGTATAACCATTGTTTCACTTACATCTATCATACTCCCTACTTTTTTAGCTGGATGTATGGCAAATACAATCGGTTCGGATAACAGATATCTCCCTACTTTCTTTAATCCTTTAGTCATTTCTGGGAGCTTCTCTTTCGTTCTTTCTACATATTCTCGATTCATAAACGTCACCTGTGTTAAAGTTTTTACATTATTTTATATTGATTTAAAGTATAAACTTTATTATAATTTATTTCAACTTTAAATATTTCGACTTTTTAAACAAAGAGGAGACAAAATATGACTAAACCAAAGAAAAAAAGAAAACTCATCTTACCTGATGCTTATGTGATATTATTTGTTATTCTCATCATCGCAGCATTACTGACGTACATTATTCCAGCTGGATCATTTGACCGTGAAACATCTGAGAATGGAATTGATGTAATTATTCCAGATAGTTATAGTCAAATAGAACAACAGCCTGCTTCGGTGATTGATATCTTTCGCTCTATTCAAGACGGCCTCATTGGTGGAGCTGGTTTAATATTTCTTGTATTAATCATAGGTGGAGCTTTTGCAGTTATTGAAAAAACAGGTGCTATCGACAACCTAATTATGAAAACAATTCGAGGAACACAAAATAGAGAATGGATGTTAATTATTATCGTAGCTAGTTTATTTTCTATATTTGGAGCACTTGGTATCATTGTCAATGCAGTAATTGCATTTATCCCAATTGGAATTATTTTAGCTAGAGCAATGAAGATGGACGCAATCGTAGGGGTATCTATTATTTACCTAGGTGCTTATTCTGGTTTCGCTATAGGTTTCCTTGATCCGATGACAACTGGGTTTGCACAACAAATCGCTCAACTTCCTCTATTTTCAGGTATCAGTTTTCGCTTAGTTATATATGTCACTGTTGTAAGTGCAACAATAGCTTATATTATCTGGTATGCAAATCGTGTTAAAAATAACCCAAACAAAAGCATTTTACGTGAAAATCGTTTTCCTAAATATGATGAACGGGACATCGAAGAAGTAGATGGAACATTAACAACTATTCACAAAATTGTATTGACAATACTTGTTCTTGGTATCGCAACATATGTCTATGGAGTATTCCAGTTAGAATGGTCCATTAATGAAATGGCAGGAGTATTTATTGCTATCGCCGTGTTAACTGCTATTATCTCGAAAATGGGCGCAAATCAAATGGTAGAGGAATTTATGCACGGTGCCAAAGGAGTTCTATATGGTGCATTAATCATTGGCATGGCTCGTTCCATTGTCGTAGTATTAGAAAATGGGTATGTACTTGATTCGATTGTAAATGGAATGGCAATTGTGATGGAACCTTTTTCAAGTGTGTTTGGAGCAATTGCTATGTTTATCGGTAATGGCCTGTTTAACCTTATTGTTTCATCTGGTAGTGGACAAGCAGCAATTGTGATGCCTATCTTGACTCCTCTTGCAGACTTGATGGACGTACCAAGACAAGTAGCCGTACAAGCCTACTCCATGGGAGATGGATTCACGAATATAATTACCCCATTATCCGGAGTGCTAATGGCTAATTTAGCTATCGCAGGCATCCCATGGACCAAGTGGATCAAATTTGCGATTCCATTAGTTATTATCTGGTATATCATTGGCATTATTTTCTTAAGCATCGGTGTTATGATAAATTGGGGACCGATGTAGTATTCACACCAAGATTATTTTTCTAAAATACGATATTCTTATATAGTAAAAACTTATCAGGATGAACCAGACTACACCCTTTTACTTCAATTTCCATAAATGAAGTATAAATATCGGACGATGAAGAATATGTAAATCAAATAAAGGAGTCAATAAAATGAAATTTCAAGAAATAACCATGCATAAAGTAAGTATGCGTATGAAAAACCCATTCACAACAAGTTTCGGTACAGAACAAGACCGTAGCTTTGTTATTATCGAAGCAATAGATGAACTTGGAAATATTGGCTGGGGAGAATGTGTCACCTCAGATTCACCATTATATATTGAGGAATTCACAGATGGAAGCTGGGTTATGTTAGAACAATTTCTCGTACCACTTGTTTTGAAACATGAGTGGGAACATCCAGATGAATTAGCTGATTTGTTTTCTCCTTTTAAACGAAATAACCTCGCAAAAGCTGTGATTGATGCAGCTGCTTGGGATATATATGCAAAACGACAAGGAATCTCATTAGCAGATGCTCTTGGTGGAACCAAAAAAGAAATTGAAGTTGGCGTCAGCCTTGGTATTGAAGATGATATGGAAAAACTACTTACGAATATAAAGGAAAAAGTAGATGAAGGATACAAACGAATTAAAGTAAAAATTAAACCAGGTAAAGATGTTGAGGTAGTAAAAGAAATTAGAGAACATTATCCTGCCATACCGCTAATGGTTGATGCAAACTCTGCCTATACATTAGATGATATAGATTTATTAAAACAACTGGACCCATATAACTTAATGATGATCGAACAACCATTAACTGCTGGAGACCTTATTGACCACGCGGAATTACAAAAACACTTAGAAACGCCAATATGTTTAGACGAGAGTATTCATTCTTATGATGATGCAAGAAAAGCAATACAACTTGGTAGTGGAAAAATCATTAATATGAAAGTTGGTCGTGTTGGTGGGCTATCTATCATGAAAAAAATCCATGACCTTTGTGAGGAAGCTGATATCCCGATGTGGTGTGGTGGAATGCTTGAATCTGGAATTGGACGAGCCCATAATATTGCAGTAACTTCGTTAGCAAACTTTACGTTACCAGGTGATACTGCCTCTTCTTCTCGTTACTGGCATGAAGATATTATCGAACCTGAAGTACTTGTGCATAACGGTATTCTACAAGTACCAAGTGAGCCTGGTATTGGATATAACGTAAGTCATGAAAAATTAGCAAAATATACAGTATATAAGAAAACATTCAACTTAAATTAACTAAAAGTTTTTTGCTCAAACCTATATTAGCAATGTAATATAACAAGCTTCATTATATATGTTTTATGTACATATTTTACTGAAGTACAAACTTGTGTTTACTTGTACATGATTCACATCCTTCCTTAGTATATTTTTATCGCCATTATTGTCCACACCTCTTTATCACAACAAGAATAATTTAATTATTACTAAAGTGATAAGAAAGTTTGGGGAAAAATGGCAAGAGAGAACAATGATAGGAAAAAAAATCAAAAATTGAATACACAGTTGTCCGGCCTTCTAGTAGAAATAATCATAACTATTATAATCTCTAATCCCTCCAGAACAATAGGCCCCACTGGAGCTACCGGACCTACGGGCGCAACAGGACCTACAGGGGCTTCGGGGCCGACCGGGGCGGATGGCGTTGACGGCGCTACCGGACCAACCGGCGCTACAGGACCGACCGGTGCGGATGGCGTTGACGGCGCTACCGGGCCAACCGGCGCTACAGGACCGACCGGTGCGGATGGCGTTGACGGCGCTACCGGGCCAACCGGCGCAACAGGACCGACGGGTGCCACAGGACCTACAGGCGCTACAGGTACTTTCTCTCCAGCTTATGGATATGTATTTAATACCGGAGCTCAATCCGTTGTTTCTGGAGGAGATATTACTTTTAGCGCAAATGGCCCTTTATCTGGTGGAGTTGCTCATGCCTCTGGAACTATAACTGTCACAGTTACAAATGGTGGTGACTATTTGATTTCATATGCAGTTAACGTACTAATTTCTGGAATAAACACTGCTTTAGCTTATGCAATAGTTCTAAATGGGGCAATCCAAGATACAACAAGGTACGGCCAAACCGGTGGTCAAAATAATACAACAAGGCTAGCTATAGGCTCAGCTATATTAACCATACCAAGTGGTTCTACATTGACACTTCGTAACATTGGGACTACACCTGACACGCTAGTTACAACATCCGATGGGGTAACTATTGTTAATGCATCATTGAATTTAACTAGACTAACTTCTTAGCACAACATAACTTTGCAACAAAGTGAAATTTATATTTGTTAGACACAAATGATATTTAATTGAAGGTTTGAAGACAGAGGGGGAATCTCACGCTCCCTCTTTTTTCAATTATATAAAGTAGTTTATTTTAAATAACACAAGTTTCACGAGTTGTAACTAACAAAATCTATTTGGTTCTAGGTTTTTACTTTTAAATCGCTACTATTCCTTGGTCCTAACTAGACTCACTGATATTCTTATATATGTTTCTTTTGATCCATATTACATAATCTAAAAAGACAGCCAAACATTTTTTCTTGATTAAGACATAGAATCATTGTATAGTTTAATTCACAGTAAATTCATATGAATTATACGCATTTATAAGGAGGGTAATTATTAATGGATAACTTGTTTATTTTAATCAATGTTGTAGTGTTACTGGCACTTATTGGATTACTAATTTATATGCAGAAGAAACATGTATCATTCTCCAAACGAGTCTTTACTGGTATGGGAATAGGGATTGTCTTAGGAGCAATTCTGCAAGCTATTTATGGAGAAGGTTCATCTATATTAACTGGGACACTTGATTGGTACAGTATTGTTGGGAGTGGTTATGTAAGATTTCTTATGGTAATTGTTGTACCACTTGTAATGATATCGATTATTCGTGCCATTATAAACTTAGATAAGACAAAAGAACTTGGAAAAATGGCTGGTTGGATAATCGGAATACTTATCTCTACAACATTAATTGCCGCATTAGTGGGTATTGGGTCGGCATTAGTATTTGATTTAAGTGCCGAACAAATTGAAGCTGGTCAAGCAGAAACAGATCGTGGACTTTCGATTGAACAAAGCTTTACTGAAATGGAAGGACAAACAACACCACAACGAATTCTAAACTTTATTCCTAGTAATATATTTTTAGATATGACTGGTGAGCGTCCGACTTCTGTTATCGCAGTAGTAATTTTTTCCGTCATTATCGGTATTGCCACTCTAGGTGTTCAACGAAAACAACCAAAACATGCAGCAATATTTACAAAAGGAATTAACGCCATATTTAGTGTCATTATGCGAATTGTAACTCTCGTTCTTCGCTTAACACCGTTTGGGGTACTTGCTTTAATGACAAATATGGTTGCAAGTACGAATTATCAAGGAATTATTCAATTAGGTAAGTTCGTTATTGCATCCTACGCCGCTTTACTCTTGATGTTCATTATTCATTTAGTACTTGTTGGCGTATTCGGACTTAATCCGATGACCTATTTGAAAAAAGTCATTCCAGTCCTTGGGTTCGCATTCACGTCACGATCAAGCGCTGGAACGATTCCATTAAATATTTCCGCGCAAAAGAATGCACTCGGCGTAGATGATGGAGCAGCGAATATTTCTGCATCATTTGGAGCTACAATGGGACAAAATGGTTGTGCGGGTATTTATCCGGCAATGTTAGCTGTTATGATTGCTCCAACAGTCGGTATTGATCCTTTATCCCTTGATTTCATTATTCAATTAGTGTTAATTACAGCTATCAGTTCATTTGGTGTAGCTGGTGTTGGCGGAGGAGCAACCTTTGCAGCAATTATTGTTCTATCCTCTATGGGATTACCAGTAGGTCTGGCAGGGTTATTGATCTCCATTGAAGCATTAATTGATATGGGCCGTACCGCTCTGAATGTAAATGGAAGCATGGTATCAGGAACATTAACTTCAAAAGTGATGCGAAACCTTAACCATGAAACGTATCAAGATAAGAAATCAGTCGTTGAAAACACAGGTATTTAATTGTAGCTTTAGTATAAGAGTCATTTAGAAAACAGCAGGTTGGCTCAAACCAACACTGCTGTTTTCTATTAATCAGCTTGCATTCCGCCGTCTACATTGTAAAGCGATCCATTTACAAAGGATGCATCATCAGAAGCTAAAAACTTCACAACTTGAGCGACTTCTTCTGGTGCTCCAAATCTTCCTGCTGGAATACCTTGTTTTAAAGCTTCCCCAGATTTTTCCGGCTCCCCAGGAGTAAGGTTATTCTGAATATCAGCGAGCATTTGCGTATCAATTGCAGCTGGTGCTACAGCATTTACTCGTATTCCATCTGGTGCTACCTCTAATGCAGCTGTTTTGGTAATACCAGCAACTGCATGTTTAGAAGCAATATATCCGACCATACCTGCTGACCCAATATAAGCAGCATTTGAAGCTGTATTTACAATACTTCCATACCCTTGCTTTTTCATTTGTTTAATCACATGTTTCAGACCTAAGAATACACCGGTTACATTAATCGACATTATCTTTTCAAATGTAGATTGATCCAATTCCGTAATTGTTGAAACCGGTCCATTAATCCCTGCATTATTAAAGAAAACATCAATTTTCCCAAAGCGATCTACTGTTTGTTTCACATAACTTTCTACGTCTTCTTCAATAGTCACATTGCCCGCAATTGTAAAAACACGATCGTCTTCTACATCAAGAGATTCCTTTGCCTTTAATAATGAATCTTCATTGATATCTACTAAAGCAACCTTTGCCCCATAATCTAATAGAAGTTTTGCAGTTGCTTGTCCTATTCCCCCAGCACCACCAGTAATAAGTACTACTTTTCCTTCCAAGATTATCCACTCCCTTTTAATAATGTACTTCTCTTTCGTAACTTGCTTTCTTTATCATTTTATGAAAACGTTTACAAAATTACAAGTGATTTGATTGATTATTTGCACTTATTTTACAATGATAAGTATTCTACTCAGTTACTTATATAAATACCTTTTTCCGTTACAAACGGTGCATAGCAATTATGAAATTAAAAAATAATCCCAAGCCACGCACCGAATAAACTCAAAATAACAGTTGTAATTATATAGAAGATAGCTTGTTTCCATTTCTTATGCTGCAACATTGAAACTACCTCTGTACCAAATGTAGAAAAGGTTGTAAATCCTCCACATATACCAATTCCAAGAAATGCCCACCAGCCTACACTTAAAAAGCCCGCTATATAATATTGCAAACATAGACCTAATATAAATGATCCAAATATATTAGTTATCCATGTTCCTAAAGGAAAAAAAGGATATTTATTCAACCATTGACTCAAACCATATCTTGCCGCAGCTCCAAGAGAACCTCCAATACCAACTATCCATATTGTCATGACATACCTTCTTCTTTTTTAGATGTTAATGCAATACGCGCACCAAAGTAGGCGAGTCCAACTCCTAATACTACACTCCCTAAAACGTATATAACTGCTAACATATATTCAGCTGACTGTAAAAGTAATATTGTTTCTACAGAAAAGGTAGAGAATGTGGTATAAGATCCAAGTAAACCCGTTCCAAATAGAAGTGACCATTCTTTTCGTACATAGTGCTTCCTTGCAAAAAATGTTAATAACCAACCAAGTGCAAAACATCCAATTAAATTAATGAAAAATGTCCCAATCGGAAAGCCACTGTTTGATGACATCCATTCCCCTAGCAAATAACGCAATATAGATCCAATAAAGCCCCCAAGCATAACGATAAGTACATTTTTCATATATTCACCTACTTATTAGAATATTCTTCTATAATAGATTACATTATAATCCATACTATACTATTTGATGAAACCTTTCTTATTTTTTATCATATAATTATTATTTAGAAGTGATAGCAATGAAATGACATTACAACAATTGAATTATTAAATGAAATCCCAGAAATTGAACGTCGTACAAACGGAGCAACAGTATTTGATAATCGAATAGGTAACTACTAATTAGAGAGGTTTGGAAAAGGAAAATTATTCTTAAAAAATATGGAAAGTCCATTTGTGTACATAAAAAAAGACGATACATATGTATTCTGAAACCATTACAATCAACAGGATATCTACCAACAATACGAGGAATTACGGAAAGTTTGGCAAAAACACTAGACCAGTTAAAAGGAGATTACTCATCCAAAAATGAATAATCTCCTTTTTCATTTACTTCAAGAAATCTTTTTCTAAATACGCTGGATTCGGATACTTATAAAATCCCTCTCCAGATTCAACACCAAGTTTCCCTTTATCTAAGTATTCTTCTTTTAAGAAATTGGCAATTGCTTTTGCATCTTCATCGTCATTTTCTCCTTTTGCTTTCGACAAGTTATATGGGGTACGAATGCCAACTACGTCTAATACAGCAAAGGGCCCACGCGGTGCTCCCATTGCAGCCATCCATGTTTTATCAATCGTCTCTGCATCTGCAATTCCATTTACAAGTAACCCTTGGGCAGCATCTAATAAAGGAACAAGTAGAGAATTTAATATATATCCAGGTTGTTCTTTATAAATTGGTAAAGCAATCATGCCAATTTGTTTTGCAAATTCTACTAAATCATCAAACACATCCATATCTGTTCGTTCATGCTTCATAATTTCAGCTGTATTGTTTTTCCAAATTTCATTTGCAAAGTGGAGCATTAAAAATTTCTCTGGTCTTCCTGTTGCATCTGCAAATTGGCTAGGAAGCATTGTCGAAGAATTGGAAGCAAATATAGTATGCTCAGGAGCAATTCTTGCTAATTTACCATAAAAATCCGTTTTTATATCCATCACTTCAGGAACTGCTTCAATGACAAGATCGGCATTGCCAGCAGCATGTTCAAGATTTGAATAAAAAGACATACTTTCATAAGCTCTATTAACCTGCTCATCCGTCGCTCCTACATCTTTTTTATAGCGTTCTTTTAACTTCTGAATTCGTTCTTTTGCTGTTTCTATAGCCTCATCGCTTATATCAAACACACTGACATTAAAACCTTTGTAAGCAACTTGAAATGCAATTTGGCTCCCAAGTACTCCACTACCAGCAATAGTTACATTTTTATAATCCATATTAATACCTTCTCTCTTTGAAATTGTTTTTTTAGAGCATAGATTATTCATGTCCCGATATTTATTGAAAACATCCTGTTTTTATTGAGTATACATCTATTGAAACTCACCTATAATTACATATTGAAAGTAAACTAAGTATACGTTAAAACTAACTTTTATCTTACCTCTTTTAGAAGTTCTTTTTCTTTTTGGGCACATAAACCGCTTTTTATGTGTATCTATTCTATTCTCTATTATAACCAATAAATTTTATTCGATAATACTAGTATACAAAATAAATAACGGTTATCGCCTAATGTGAATATAATAAAATAAAAAGATTAAACGAGGAATGGCTATGACAAATAACAACTTTAATTCATCCGGAGTTACAGAAGAGGATATCGCAATTGCAAGAAGTTTAAAGTTAGGGTTAATTGCAGGGCTACTCACCACAGTGGGAGACGCTATTGCGACGTACGCTGCAGGAGTTGCCATTGAAGAGTCTATACAAGCAAATATCGTTCAAAACACAAAAACAAAACAACAAGACGAACGGTTAAACAGAATTGAAAGAAATCTAGAATTGATTCAACAGCAATTGGCAGAGAGACGAGATGAATCCAAATAGTTATCTATTCAAATAAGAAAGCCGTAGCCTATTATTTAAGGTACGGCTTTCTTATTATCTAAAATTGAATAATAATACGAGAAGCGTCCCCTTTGGCTAGTTTATCAAAGCCTTCATTAATATCATCCAACTTTATAAATTCGGTCATTAATTGGTCTACTGGCAGTTTTTCTTGTTTAAATAATTCCATGAATCTTGGAATATCACGATCTGGCACACAGCTTCCAACATAGGAACCTTTTAATGTTTTTTCTTCTGCCGTTAATGTCACATAGGGAAACGAAAACTGATGTTGTGGATGCGGTAGTCCTGTGGTTACAGTTGTACCCCCACGTTTGGTTATACCATATGCAACTTCCATTGCAGGTACTGCTCCAGCTGTTTCAAATGCATAATTCACTCCACCATTTGTTGCTACCTTAATTTGTTCGATTACTGTCTCATCTTTCGAGTTAAAAACATCGGTAGCTCCTAATTTTTTCGCTTGTTTTAATTTATTTTCATTAATGTCGACAGCTATAACACGGGAAGCACCCGCAGTTACTGCCCCAAGCAATGCACTTAGTCCGATACCACCTAAACCAACAATTGCAACAGTACTGCCAAGCTTAATATTGGCTGTATTGACGACAGCACCTACTCCTGTAATTACTGCACAACCAAATAGCGCTAGCTTTTCAAAAGGAATATCCTTATCTACTTTTACTATGGAATTCCTAGATACAACCGCATATTCAGAAAAAGCAGAGACACCAATATGATGGTGGATGGTATCGTCCCCTTGACGTAATCTTCGTTCACCATTGAATAATGTTCCTTCATTATTCGCTTTCGCCCCAGGCTCACATAATGCCGGCCTACCTTCTTTACATGGGAGACAATGACCACAGCTCGGTACAAATACACATACAACGTGATCTCCTTCTTCTAAATCTTCGATACCTTCCCCTACTTCTTTTACCACTCCAGAAGCTTCATGACCTAACACCATCGGTAATGGTCTTGGTCTACTTCCATTAATAACGGATAGATCCGAATGACATAAGCTAGCTGCCTTTATTTCTAACAATACCTCTCCACGCTTTGGAGCATCTAACTCGACTGTTTCAATTCGAACTGGCTGACTTTCAGTGTATGGATGTTTTACTCCTGATTTACGTAGTACCGCTGCTTTTGTTTGCATAATATTATCCCTCCAGCAATTTTATCAATCTATTATTCATAAAACTCTTTTGTGGATGAAAGAAATTTAGGAAATTCCTCAGAATCACGCACGAATACCTTGTCGCATGTATTATTCACATTTAAGGAAGCGCTTTAATTTAATCATAGTAATTGATTGCATCTGTTGCAATGATTATATTCTACTTAACATAAAATTACAAAAATAACAGTAAAGTGTACTTCTTCTCTTCTCTTATTCCTATCACCATTATACGTGACTTGCTTTATACATCCATCTACCGAATAAATCCTGTCCATATAGAATAATATGATATAGATAACAATATTTACATTACAAAACTGTATTTTTTACAGATAATTACTCAACAAATTTAGTAGAAAGGACGGGATAGATTGGCTCATATTGTGGATATTGTTCAGTCACAAGTTATTGCCTCTGTGAAAAAGGAACAAGATATTCAATATGCGATTACTTCAAATGCGAATGTTATATTTTTATTGACAGGGAATCTTCTCTCTACAAAGCAATATATTGATAGATTAAAAGAAGCAAATAAATCGGCCTTTATTCATCTTGATTTTATTGATGGGTTAACCAATTCGAGAAATGCCATCCAATATATTGCTAGAGAATGGAAACCTCTTGGCATAGTCACTACAAAAAGTAATCTAATTAAATATGCAAAAGAAGAAAATTTAGCGACCATACAACGCATTTTTGTAATTGATAAAAATGCTTTATCAAAGGGAGTCGAAATCGCAAATTCTGTTCGTCCAGATGCCATTGAAATACTCCCCGGATTAATGCCAAAAATTATCGATCAAATTACAAAACAAACCCACCTACCAGTAATTGCAGGTGGATTGATTAGTGAAAAACAAGAAATTATGAATGGACTTGAAGCCGGTGCACTTGCTATTTCTTCCGGAGATCCTTCCCTTTGGAATTTAGATTTGTAGTTGCATCTATTAAATCTCGAATACTATCAACTATAAATTCAGGCTGGTATTGTGACTGGTTCACTATTTCTTTAGTTGTGATGCCCGTAAGTACTAATACCGTATGCATCCCACTTTCGATGCCCATCTTTATATCTGTTTCTATTCGGTCTCCTATCATAAAGCATTGCTCAGGTGGGAGACGCATCAACTCTTGTGTAATAAATTTCGCCGCTTGAACAGAAGGTTTTCCTAATATCAACTCAACTTTTTCGCCTGTTGCTCCTTCTAAAGCTCCAATCATTGCTCCGCAATCTGGAATTTCACCACTTGCGACTGGACATGTTCGGTCAGGATTTGTCGCGATGATTGTTGCTCCTTTTTTCCAAGCTTGAAACGCAAGGTTGAGCTTTTCATATGTGAACTCTCGATCCCAACCAATAATAACATACGATGTTTCTACTGGATTCCACGTACATCCTATTCCTATTTTTTCTATTTCTTCAATCAAAGGATTTTCACCTATGACCATAACATTTGCTTGTTGTGCAATATTCTTCTCTAAATATCGAGCGACTAGGTAATTAGAGTTTACGACTTGATTATCTTGTACTTCGATACCTAACGCCCTTAGTTTTTGTACATAAGTGGCAATACTTTCGATTGATTTGTTCGTAAAGTAAATAATCTTGTCGCCACGTTGAATGAGTTTTTGTACGGTATCCAAAGCCCCAGGAATTAATTGATTATCAATATAAATCGTACCATCTAAGTCAAATATGAATCCCCTTTGCAATAATATTCCTCCCCATGATGAAATACACTATTTACTTGAAGATGAAATTTTATTGGCAATCATTTGCAGTGTTACTACCATTAATACTAAAATAATCGACATTGCCGCGGCAGAATAATACTCCGCGCGCAGTACATTTTGAAAAATAGCCAAACTCATCGGTGCCCACTCAGCAGGCGCCATTAATATCGATATACTTGTTTCTTTAATCACCGTTACAAACACTAAGATAGACCCAGCTGCAATTCCCGGTAACATTAACGGTCCAAGAATCGTTATGGCAGAAGTAAATGTAGAAGCACCTAAATTCACTGCAGCTTCTTCAATGTCTTTTTTTATTGATTTCATTGTTCCAACAGTTGATCGCACCATATATGGCAGCCTTCTTATCGCATAAGCTACAATCAGAATGAATGCTGTTCCTGTTAATTGTAATGGTGCAACATTAAATGTTTGGATTAATGCCACCCCAAATGCAATCCCGGGAACAATAAGCGGAATCGTCGTCATAAAATCCAATGAAGTAGACTTCTGCCTAACGACGAAATACGATACAAATACAGCAACTACCACACTAATGATTAAAGCGCCAAATGCTAAAATTAAACTGTTTTGTATATTCCCTAATGATGAGGAAAAAATTGTTTTGTAATGATCGAGTGTATACCCTGTTGGTAATGGGTCTTTACCCCATGTTGTCGCAATTGACTGGAGAAATACCGTAAGCATTGCAAGCAAAGGAACAAATACAACAAATCCAGAAAAAATGGATAACGGAATCGTAACTTTTTTATTTTTGTTTAATTTAATTTGCTTTGGTTTTCCAGAAACCGTATCGTAATTTCTTCCTTTTAAAAAGAAATTTTGTAACCAGTATACAATGGCAGCAATTGCAATCATAATTACCGTTAAGATAGCAGCTCCACCCCAATTAAAGAATCCAGCAATTTCTCGATATGCATCCACAACAATTAAATTTAAATCCGTTGGAGCTAAAATGATTGGTGTTCCAAAATCGGAAAAACTGACCGCAAAAATAACCATTAACGTCGATAGCATTCCTGGAATCACTAAAGGAAATGTCACCGTCTGAAAAGTCAACCAGCCCTTTGCCCCCATATTTCTGGAAGCTTCTTCTAAGGAAGCATCACTAATTTTAAACGCGGCAACCATTGGCCACAGTGCATATGGAAAGAAGAAAAAGATCTGTACAATAGCAATGCCTGTCATCGAATACGGATCAATAAATAATCCTTCACCGCCAAGTGCTTGATAAATATATGTGACCCACCCGGAACGTCCAAACATAATAATAAATGCATACGCCGAAATAAATGTTGGTACAACGAGTGGTATCGTACATAATGCACTTATCGTTTTCTTCCATGGCATATTTGTCCGTGCAATCCCATATGCGATTGGAACACAAAGTAAAATGACCGCAACCGAAACGATAAAAGACAAGAGAATGCTATTTTTCAGGCCAGCAAAATAATGCCCATTTGAAAAAATCGCCTTAAAATTTTCCAACGTTCCGTTTTGAAATTGTTCCAACGTAGTGCGCAAAGTTTCTGTATTTATAAACGAACCAAATAAGTTGATTGGGTCATTTGTAAAACTAACCAAAAATACTGCAAGTAATGGTAGTATTAAAAACAAAAGAAAAAATGCGTAGATGAACCATTTGATAGCTGTCATGCTTGAGAATTTCCGGAGTTTTTTCATATTAATAACACCCTCTCAGGTAAAACTCCAAGTTGCACTGCTGTACCATTTTTCAAAATACTATCTCCAGATTCATATGTGGTATCAATAATAAGTAACTGCCCTCCCACCTTGACCTCATAACGGACAACGGATCCTAAATAGGTCGCAATTTGGATGGTTCCTTCAAATTGATTATCATATACATGCTGATCATTATTTTTAATGATAATTATATTTTCTGGCCGAATAATCACTTGCACTTCCTTTTCGTCAGTCTCTTGAGCTGATTGAACTGTTTGGTCACCAATTTGAATCGTTGTCCTACCAGATTCTGAAGAGATAACTTGACCAATAATAATATTTGAAGTACCTACAAAGTCAGCGATAAACGATGTTTTCGGATGACTATATAAATCCGTTGGTGTTCCAACTTGTAAAATTTCTCCATCTTTCATCACCGCTATACGATCAGCCATGCTCATTGCTTCCTCTTGATCGTGGGTTACAAAGATAGTCGTAATTTTTAAATCTTGTTGGATCCGTCGAATCGTATTCCGCATTGTATGCCGAAGTTTTAAATCTAGATTTGATAATGGTTCATCCATTAACAACACTTCTGGTTCCATGATTAATGCTCTTGCCAGGGCTACCCGTTGTTGCTGTCCACCAGATAGTTCCCCAGTTAATTTATGGGCGTGATCTTGCAACTCCACATATTCTAAAATTCCCATTACTTTTTCTTCAATTGGTTTTGAATACTTCACAATCCTACTATTAAGCATTCGCGTATAAACCGCTATTTTTTTAAATGGATTACCTTTCCGTAACTCTTTAATATTTAAACTATAGGCAACATTATCGAATACATTCATATGTGGAAATAATGCATAACTCTGGAATACCATGCCGCAATTTCGTTGATTTGGAGCAAAGCGATTTACTTCTTGATTGCCAATTTTAATTGATCCGCTTGTTGGATTTTCAAAACCAGCAATACAGCGCATTGTCGTCGTTTTTCCACAACCGGATGGACCTAAGAGAGCGAAAAACTCACCCTCTTTAATATCCAAATTTATATTTTTAAGTACCGTTACTTTACCAAAATCCTTTCGCACATTCTCTAGAAAAACTGCCCCCATGATTGATCATCCTTTACTTAATTTTGCTATTCCATTCATTTCGTATTCGATCATAATTTTCATTCACCCAGTCGATATCAAGTTCTACCGCATGATTACTAATATTATCAACGGACAAAGGTGTCTTCGATTCTATGTCTGGATTAATCGGAATATGATACCAGTCCGCAAGAATTTGCTGTGCATCCTCACTCAGCATAAACTCCATAAATTTCTGCCCGCCTTCAGGATTTGGTCCATCTTTTACTAGTGTCATTGGATTAGACAGTATTGGCGTTTTATCTGGAACAATAAAGTCAACAGTCTCTCCATTCGCTTGGTGTTCATATGCCATAAAATCAAACCCAACCGCAACATGCGCTTCTCCCATCGCTACAGCTTTTGTAGGCGCAGAACCAGAATCCGGAATTGAATTTGCTTGATCCTTTAGTTTTTGAAAATATTCCCATCCCTCTTCTTCACCGTATTGCATCATATAACTAAGTACCATAAGAGTTGATGTACCAGATGCTGCTGGATTCGGAAATTGAATCTTTCCTTCCCACTTCGGATCCAACAAATCTTCCCAAGTCTTTGGTGCTTCTTCTTCAGAAACCAGATCTGTATTATAAGAGAATCCAAGTACGAATAACTCTACCCCAGTATAATACCCATCCTGATGTTTCATTTTGATACCGTTTTCAATTACTTCCCAGTCTTCAGCACTTTCCGGAATATAGGAAGTAATAATTTCCTTATCAACTGCGGATTCAAACGGAAGAATCCCTCCTCCGCCATACCAGACGTCTGCTTGTGGATTACCTTTTTCAGCCATCATTTGATTAACCAATACATTGGTCCCTGCATAATGAACATTTACCTTATCATCGTGAATTTCTTCATATTTCTGTGCAAGTTGCTTCGTCAAATCAGGTGTCTCCGGTGAATACAACGTGATACTATCGCCTCCACCATTATCACCATCGCCACTATCTCCCCCATCTGCACAAGCTGTAAGCAGAAACAATGGTAACCCTAACACCAAACAAAAAACTAAAATCTTTTTCATATAAGACAACCCCCTCTTGCTATATTTATATCTCATAAAAAAAGAGAAAAGACCAAATAATCCCTAAAACATAGGGTAAAATTTAATCTTCTCTCGTCATCTCTTGAGATATATGAAGTTATACACATCATAGCAAGCGTCTAGGCATTTGTGAATAGCGAAAGATAGGAAGTTTTGCAGAAAATTGAAGTGTTGATTTATACTTTTTCAAGAAAACAATACCCATATATCAAACACAGATCGCACTATTTGATTTCCATTGCAGACGGACACTTTCCACGGGCCCAGCATCAGCTAACTTAGAAAATAAGTACACTTTTCCAAGTGGATCTTCTGCTCGTGCTTTCCCGTTGGAGTCGCCGTCTTTCTCACTCAAAGCCTTGTTATGCTTCTCAAACAATATAATATTAACTCAAAGCGTCTACGATATTGAATAAATTCGTAGACGTTTTTTTATGTTTTTCTGTATACAATAATTTTTCATCCTTTTAAGTCGATGGATTGACCTAAATGAGGATGCATTGGTTGATCAAGCATTTTTAATAGATTGGAACCTTGTTGTTCCGATTGGTTCATTACCTTATTCATCAGTCCAAAAGATACTTGCTGTTGTACATTCGCTTGACTCATTGCGATAGATAGCCCTGCTATATCCATCAATTGTCACCTCGTCTGTTCAATATTTCTACTTAAAAGAAAAGACCCTACTAGAAAAGTAGAGTCTTTATAACAAGATTATATTATTGAAGTAATTGTAATACACCTTGTGGTTGTTGGTTAGCTTGAGCAAGCATTGATTGAGCAGCTTGAGAAAGAATGTTATTCTTCGTGAATTCCATCATTTCTTTAGCCATATCAACGTCACGGATACGAGATTCTGCAGCAGTTAAGTTCTCAGCAGAAGTTCCTAAGTTGTTGATAGTGTGCTCTAAACGGTTTTGTACTGCACCAAGGTTAGAACGTTGAGCAGAAACTGTTTGAATAGCTGCATCTAGTGTAGTGATTGCTGCATCTGCTTCGTCACGATTTGAAATGTTAATTCCTACACTGCCAGTAGTATCTGCTTCAAATGCGGCATCTGCTGCAAGTACTAAGTTTCCAGCTCCATCATAATAACCAGCTGCTTGTACATCATCTTCAGTTGCAGGAGTGCCGCTTAAATCATCCCCAACTTTTATTGCATCTTCAAAAGTTGCTGTTGATCCATCAGAGAACTCAATCTCTGTATCACTTGTTGCAGTATAAGTATCTCCAACTTTTAGTGCTGAAGCCGACATTTCACCTACAGAAATGCTAATGTTTTGTCCTGAGTTAGCTCCAATTTGGAATGTAGCTGAGAAATCACCATCTAATAAAGTCTGAGTATTAAATTCAGTATCAGATGAAATACGAGTAATTTCTTCTGCTAATTGATCTACTTCTTTTTGAAGTTCTGCACGGTCTGCTTCAGTATTAGTGTCACTTGAACTTTGAACAGCTAGTTCACGCATACGTTGAAGGATAGAATGAGTTTCATTTAATGCACCTTCAGCAGTTTGAATTAAAGAAATACCATCTTGTGCGTTTTTAGTAGCCATTTCTAGACCACGAATTTGTCCACGCATTTTTTCAGAGATTGCTAGACCTGCAGCGTCATCTCCAGCTTTGTTGATTTGAAGACCTGAAGAAAGTTTTTCTAAAGATCCTTGAACTCCGTTTTGATTTGCTCCTAATTGGCGATGCGCATTAAGAGCAGAAATGTTGTGATTGATAATCATAATTTTCTACCTCCATGTAGTTGTTTTTTCAGGTCACATCCTTGTGTCCTGATAATCTATATTAACCATTTAGGTCAATATCAAAGTAAACCGAAACTAATTGCGACTTGCTTGAGCTTCCCCCTCAAACACATGTCTTTCTTTAACGTTAAGGCCCTAACCAATCATCTCTTTGATGATCTATTTACTATATCGGATAAACTGATAAAAGGTTTAATAGTTTTTATAAAAATTTTTTTTCTTATGTATTTGAATTCTTTAACTAACATGTTGCCATTAAATAGTAAAACGATTTAGTACTTCGTTCCCTTCACAACTGAATCACTATTCATGTATAATGATTTAAATTCAAGATTCCTTAATTCCTTTTTTCATTTAAAACCAAATATATAATTACATATCTATTTGTAATGAAAAATGGTGACTTCTGCAGTTATAGCATAAGCAATCACTTGAAGAAGTGTTTTCCGAGTTAGTTGACCCATAATTGCAGATAACGGTTACCTACAATCAAAATAAAACCGTATATTCTTTCATTTTTTACTTATATTGACAAAATATTTAAACAATATTACAATAGGTAATAAGAACTATTGATTGTATAATGTTTTGTCTATGGTGTATTTGACATTCTTTAGTTCTTGCCGTATCCAGCAGCAAGAAGTTGATAATTGGAGAGGGCGTGCAATGATGACCAAAGTAGACAAGTTAAATCAGCAAGTAGAAGCTACACGAAGAGAAATGTATGCAGCATATGAACGTAATCCCAAAGATCCTTATGTACTTCATCTATCACAAACGCTAGACAGTCTATTAAATGAACTCACACACGCTTTGCAAGAACATACCCGAAGAGATGTTAGTCGAAATTTGTAAAAATTATAATGCGATCATCTTTCATTATTAAAATACATTAATCAATTTCATAATAAGATTTTTTATGTGAAATCCCAATGTTCACTGTTTTGATATTCTTTGCAGACGGACGCTTTCCACAGGCACGGCTTCAGCTAACTTGAAAAGAAGAACACTTTTCAAATGGATCTTCAGATCGTTATTCTGAGCAGGAGTCGCCGTCTTCCATTACAATTAAAGCCAAATTATTGCTATAATCCGAACATTAAATATAATCACACTAAAAAATATTTCAGATTCAACTTAGCAATTATGAAATTGACTCACTTATTACAAAAAGACAGGAGCTTAACATGGTAATACGGATAGTCTTTCATCGTCCGTGTTTCCATCATAATCTCCTGTCTTTTTTGTGCTATACGTTAATAGTTATATTTTGCGATTTTTTCGGTTAACTCTTCTGCCATATCTGTTAAAGATTTAGCTGATGCAGAGATTTCCTCCATGGATGCAAGTTGTTCTTCTGTTGAAGCTGCAACTTCTTCCGATGATGCTGCGTTACTTCTTGCAATATTAGCTAAATCATTCGCCGTTGCAGTGACTTGTTGCACTGCTGCAGCCATTTCTTCAGAGATGGCTGTTACTTCTTCTACTTGTGGCCGAATTTTAATACTTGTCTGCATAATTTGTCCAAATTTATCAATTGCATCATAAGAAACTTCTACTCCAGAAGAAACCTTATCCGTTACGAGTGACATTCCCTCCACTGTAGTTTGGATATCATGTTGAATTCCTTCAAGAATTACATTAATGTCATTCGCAGAACTCTGCGATTGTTCCGCTAGTTTACGTACTTCATCTGCGACAACAGCAAACCCTCTTCCATGCTCTCCAGCTCTTGCTGCTTCAATTGCCGCATTAAGTGCTAAAAGATTGGTTTGCTCCGAGATATCCGTAATCGCGCTTAGGATTGTAGTTACTTCTTTGGAACGTTCTAATAAAGACTCAATCATTTGATTAGAGTTATTAACAGACTCCTGAATTGCATTCATTTGTTCTAAAGTATTGTGTACCGCTTGTCCACCAACCTCTGCTTGACTGTTCATTTCTTCCACATATCCGGATACCGATGTTGCACTATCAACAATTTTTTCTACTCCTGTTGATACTTCTTCCAATGAATTGGCACTTTCTTCCGTACCATGTAATTGATGTTCAGCACTAGAAGATATTTCTTGAATTGCTGATGAAACTTGTTCGGTTGTGCTGGTCATCTGATCTGCATTGGCATTTAATTCTTCTGCAGAAGCAGCTACTTGTTGTGCATTAAATTCCACATCATGAATTAATTCTCTTAAACCATCTTGCATTTGATTGAATGCATTACCTAATTGCCCTATTTCATCTGTTGTTTTTACATCAATTGCCTGAGTCAAATCCCCAGTACTGATGATAAGTGCTTTTTCTTTCAACTCACGAATTGGTTTCAATATGGAACGTATAACTAAGAAAATTAAGACTCCGCCTATTATCAGTGAAGCAACAATTACAATTACTGTCGTGAAAAATACAGATAATGCTGCATCTTGTACTTCATCTTGATCCATTGTCCCCCCGAGTTTCCAACCTGTTAGATCGTTTGTCGCAAAATAAACAAACTTATTTATACCTTGAGAAGAGTAGGAAAATTCATCATTTGTGCTTTCATAAAGTTTGCTATATATTTCTTCTTCTGCCTTTGTTCCTTTATCTAGTTCTGGATGATAAATCACATTTTGTTGTTGATCGAGAAGAAACGCATAACCATTATTGCCAATGTCTATACCAGAAGCAATTTCTTCGATAAAATCAAAACTTAAGTCTACTGCTACAACTCCTGAACCATCTTCAATAGCTTTCGATACAGTTACTACCAACTTTCCTTCTCCTACACCGATATAAGGATCAGAAATGATAACATCATTCGTATTTTCCATGGATGCTATGTACCAAGGACGTTCTCTTGGATCATAATTGCTATCTTGAACCAATTGAGGTTCTTGTATAAATTCTCCTTCTTCTGTACCAACATATATACTCGCTGCTTCTGGATGTAACTCCACATATTGTGAAAACTGTTGAAATACTTCTTCACTTTCATTTTCATACATGGAATCATTCATATTGTCTGCAAAGATTTGTACATCATGTACTTTCGATTCCATTGTATTATCTATTGTTCTATTTATTATATCTATATTCTCATTAATCCTTGTTTTCAATTGACCTTCAATCTGATCCACAGAGCTAAAATATGTTAGCACACCAATAATATAACCCGGTATTAATAAAAACCCTGCAAATGCCAATATTAGCTTAAAACGTATGCCTTTCTTCTTAAATAATTTTTTCACTATAGCATCTCCTTTATTTATACAAAATAGAAATTATTTTGTATCTCTCTACTTATTTTCGGTGTGACGATCATAAAATAAATAGAATATACGGAAGATGGAATATTGAAATATTTCTGTTATTTAATGTTTTATGGATTTAATTTGTTTTAAACAACTAAAATGACACTTTGGATGTAGTTATAAAAAATAAGTTTTTGCTAATTTTTACTGTTTTTTTACATATATTTCTATTATTTAGTCATACTATTGTACAAACCAAAATTCTTCGTGTTGGTTTAAACATTCAATAAATAGGATATATAGTTATTAGTAATAACATCTCAAGAAAGGAATGATACACATGTTAAGTTTTATTTGGAGTTTAATCATAGGTGGTATACTTGGTTGGATTGCTAGCTTGATTGTTGGAAAAGATTTACCAGGTGGTATAATTGGAAATATATTAGCAGGATTTGTTGGTGCATGGTTAGGTTCATTTATTTTAGGAAGTTGGGGACCAGAAATCGGCGGGTTCTTTATTGTTCCGGCATTAATCGGTGCAATCATTCTAATCTTTATTGTTAGCTTAATTATGCGCGCTGTAAGAAGATAATTATCGAAGCATTTCAAGTAAGACTAATAAAAAGATTCCAGTATCTGATTCAAAAGATAACTGGAATCTTTTTGCTTGTTTTGGAGCTTTGCGCTTATTCAGATCCTTCAATCTTAAATTCTAAATAGGGGGAAGACTACCATGATGACCTTTTTCACAAAAACCATTTGTTATAGATCTAGACCCTCTATTTCCTCCATTTCTAGATTAGGCTTTTTAGATGCGTCTTCCTCAAAATACTGAATTGCCAAATCAGAGAGTGTTCCATCATTACGCATTTCTTTAAGAACTTGATTTATTTCAGTTGTTAGCTGAGTTTCACCTTTTGGGATTACTATAGATTGCTCCGTTGTTCTAAATCGTAATTCAGGATGTAAATGGATATCAAATTCAGGGAACTCGGCGATACCAAATTTCTGCAGATAATAATCATTGATTACTACATCTGTTCTACCGTTATGTACATCACGTAAATATGCTTCATTTGGTGCGTTTCCGTAAGTAACAACTTCCGCTCCAAAATGTTCTGCAATTTGGCTATAGACTGTTGTTGCTCCACCACCAGCTTTCTTCCCTTGCAAATCTTCTAATGAATTAATTTCAGAATTATCATCTTTACGAACTACCATGGTAGTATAAGAATATTTATATGGTTCACTGAAATTAAATTCTTTCTTTCGTTTCTCTGTTGACTCAATTTGATTGGCAGCAACATCAATTCTTCCACTTTGAATTGCTGAAAGCATACTATCAACGCCCATTGTTTCAAAAGTAATATCCAAGTTCAATCTTTTGGCTAACTCCCGCATGACTTCAACATCAAATCCAGTTAAAGTATCACCTTCATAATACGATGCAGGAAATAATGTACCCGACGTCCCAACAACAATCTCCCCATCAGTATTAATTTCTTCCCACCTTTCATCATCGCTGGTACTCTTTCCATTTTCATTTTTGTCTGTCCCATCTTCACTGGAACTACCACATGCACTTAATAACAAGATAGAAAATAAAATAATTAGTATGATATTTATTCCTTTCAAGATTGCACCTTCTTTCGCTTTTGTAATTATAACAAAACTCTACTTAAAATAAATTGTGTTGTCAAAATGTTTATGAATGTAGTTTATCAAATTTTATGGTAGATATTTAATGAATAATTACCAGTGTGAACAAGAAATTTTACAACACTACAAATGTTTACTTTTACAACATAATAAAACAACCAATTTAACATTAGGCCACTGTACTGCATATGTTGCTATATAGGATTGTAGAAAAGAGGGATGCATATGAATAATGATTTTCATGAAGATCAAGTAGTACACCAAGAGCAGCAACTTGTGCCTTATCACACGAATGCTTATAATTGGAACGCACCTTATGGCTATTATCAGAGTTATCGTATAGAAAATGGTGCTCCTATTCATGACGGTGAACGCTTCATCTGGTTAGCGCCATTTGTTGGTGGATTAGCTGGAGGATTATTAGGTAGTGCCCTATTCCCTGGACCTGGATATTATGGGCCACCAGGACCTCCTGGGCCGCCGGGGCCTCCAGGACCACCAGGACCTCCATGGGGATACGGACCATATCCACCAGGTTATGGGCCAGGACCTTATTATTATGACGGACCATATTACTAATCTTTATCAACAACTTTTTAAAGTATAGTATCAGAAATGTTCTATACAATAATACAGTGATGATAAGCCCTTGTTAAATAAAAAGGGCTTTTTTTTGTTATATATCGAACTATCGTTCACAAGTTAAAATGAAAAGGCTAACAAAAAATATTTCCGAGTACTTACTAGTTTTCGTATAATAAAGTTTGTTATAGTGATAATCGTATGAACAAATTAACTTGATAGGAAGTCATAAAATGAAGAACATATGGAATATTTTTTCGACGGATGTTCGTAAAACAGGTACGAATTGGGTTGCACTTATTATTCTAGGCGGTTTATTGATTTTACCGTCCTTATACGCTTGGCTAAATATTAAAGCTGCTTGGGACCCTTACAGTCAAGTCGATGAAGTACCGGTTGGTATTGTAAATGAAGATGTCGGCGCAGAAGTGCGTGGAGAAGACATACATGTTGGAGACGAGCTTATATCTACCTTAAAAGAGGATAACTCCATGAATTGGCAATTTGATAACCGCGAAGGTGCGATGGAACATATTGAAAACGGGGACTATTACGCAGTGATAATTATCCCAGAAGATTTTTCCGAAAAGCTAGGAACGGTTACTACCGGAAATCCAGAAAAAGCAAATGTAGAATACTACGTAAATGAAAAGGTAAACGCAATTACCCCACAAATGACCAACCGTGGCGCAAGCACGATTGTTGATAATGTAAGCAGTCAGTTTGTATCGACGGTGAATGGCGTTATTTTTGATTTATTTAATCAAATTGGTGTGCAACTAGAAAATGATCTACCTGACATTGAACGATTTGAAGAGTACTTATTTAATGTTGAAGAAAGTTTACCTGAAATTGAAGAACTATTAACAAGTACATTAACAGATGCAGAGAATGCTGCTGATTTAATTAATGAGGCACAAGGATTAATTCCTCGTGCAGAAGAAACAACAAATGATGGACTAAATACAATTGATAATACGATAGCATTTCTTGATAATGCAGAGGGGCGTTTAAACGAAATGGCTCCGCAAATCCAAGAAGATTTAGAGACGATACAGCAAGTAACACAATCAACAAATGATTTCTTACAAGATGTTCAAGATTCTAATATCGATTTTGGCAGTGGTAATGCAATCGTGGAACAAGTCGACACACAAATTAATGATGGATTAGAGCGTCTTACAACGATAGAAGATGCTCTAAATCAAGTACAAGAACAGCTTGATCCTGAACAACCAGAATACGAACAAATTCAAGATTCACTTGATCAGATTGTATCATTAAGAGAATCATTAGAGAACGTTCAAACAGATGCCAATGAAATTAACACCGTGTTGCAGAATACAGAAGACGAAGTATCCACTTTACTCAATGATTTAAAAGAACGTTCGCAAACGGTTAATGAACAAGTAGATGCCTTTGTTGTTGAATATACGGATACAATTGAACCAACGGTACGTCAAACAGTTGATGAGGCTAAAGGGACGTTACAAGAGGCAAGAGGAATATTGATTGATATTCAATCAACCATCCCAGAAGTCGAATCTATTCTTGCTTCTACGGATGGGAATCTACAAGAAGGAACGGATACGATTAATACCGTACTCGGTGAATTCCCTTATGTAAATACGAAAGTAAATGAATTAGCGGATCGCGTCCGTGAAATACAAGATGAAGCCGATTTACAGGAAATTATTGATTTACTCCAGAATGATCCTGAGGCAGAGCAAAGCTTTTTCCAAGAACCGGTAACATTGGATGAGACTCAAGTATTCCCAATTGCGAATTATGGTGCGGGTATGACTCCATTCTATACTGTTCTCGCTATTTGGGTTGGCGGTCTATTATTAATTTCACTGTTGTCCACCGAAGTTCACCATGTTTCGGAGTTTACGTTACGTCAAGAGTATTTTGGAAAGTTGATGACTTTCTTACTCATTGGGATTATTCAAACCATCATTATTACATTTGGAGATATTTTTATTCTTGGAGTAGAAATGGCACATCCAGGATGGTTTATTTTGTTTGGGCTATTCATTAGTTTCATTTTCATTACGATTATTTACACGCTTGTCTCTGTATTTGGAGATGTTGGAAAAGCAATGGTAATTGTTTTTCTTGTATTACAGATTGCCGGTTCTGGAGGAACATACCCTGCGATGCTATTACCCGAGTTCTTCCAGACAATCAATCCATTCTTGCCATTTACGTATGCAATCGACTTATTACGTGAAGCTGTCGGCGGAATTATCTGGAGTAAAGCAATCAAAGATATGCTTGTGTTAGCCTTATTTGGTTCTGTTTTCTTTGCTTTAGGAGCATTCTTTAAGCAACCCATTAACAAACATACGAGAAAACTAGCAAAAAAATCACGAGAATCAGGTTTATTCCATTAATAGAACAGGTTGGGACATAACAAAAAGTTTTAGTCAAAAGATAGAAGATACTAGAATAAGCGTAAGAAATATACGGAGACTCCTTGAAAATCAAAAATCGATTTTCTCCATGCGATGCAATGCTTTTGAGGTCTTCCTTGTCCTATGGGAAAGAGGCCTAGACGAGCATCCCCCGATGCATAAGCATCCGGAGGCTCGCCAGCCGCCTTAAGATAAGCGCAGTATATTTCTGAAGCGGCTTTTCAAAACCAATTACTTTTGTCCCAACCTCCTCTCTTTATTGATAGAATGCTGCTAAATTTATGAGTTGTTTTTATATCCACAGCCTTAACTAATTTGGAAAAGAAAATCACTATCCTAACAGCCAAGAAACTCTTAAGTAGGAATTAACTCATATTCTATTCCTAACACTTACTACTTCTAAATTTTTTACTTTGTATACCTACACCCATTTGGTAGTAAGTACTTTTTTACGTGTATAAAATTGTAATCCATCTTTTCCGTTTGCATGTAAATCCCCATAGAATGAATCTTTCCAACCAGAGAATGGGAAGAATGCCATTGGTGCAGGAACACCAATATTTACACCAAGCATGCCAGCATCGATAGTCTCTCTAAATCTACGCACGCTTCCCCCATCTCTTGTAAAGATACATGCCCCATTTGCAAATCTAGATTCGTTTGCTAAATCTACACCTTCCTCTAAATTATTCACACGGGCAATTGACAACACTGGAGCGAAAATTTCATCTTGCCAAATTTTCATTTCTGAAGTTACATGATCAAATATGGTTGGTCCGACAAAATAACCTTCTTGCTTAGCTGCTTCATCTGTACGACCATCCCGAACAAGATTTGCACCTTCTTCCTCACCAGAATGAATATATTGTAACGTACGTTCCTTATGTTTATCACGGATTACCGGTCCAAGGAATACCCCTTCATCTAACCCATTTCCAATTTTTATTTCATTCGCTTTCTGCGTTAATAAAGCAACAAACTCATCAGCAACCTCTTCTTCAACTGCTACTACAGATGCAGCCATACATCTTTCTCCTGCAGAACCGAATGCTGCATTCAATATTTGAGTTGTCGCATTTTCAAGGTTGGCATCATTTAGTACAATCGAGTGATTTTTTGCTCCTGCGAGTGCCTGTACACGTTTTAAATTCTCTGTTCCTCGTTTATATACGTATTCGGCTACTGGCTGAGAGCCAACAAAGGAAATAGCAGCAACTTTTTTATGATCAAGTAATCCATTTACGACATCATGAGCACCATGTACTATATTGAATACTCCTTTTGGAAGTCCTGCTTCTTCTAGAAGTTCTGCCAAACGGTTCGCTAATAATGGCGTACGCTCAGATGGTTTCATTACAAAGGTATTCCCGGTAGCAATCGCCATCGGAAACATCCAGCACGGTACCATCATTGGAAAATTAAACGGTGTAATTCCGCCAATGACCCCAATTGGGTAACGATATACACCGGATTCTAAATCAGTTGCAATTGAGGGTAGCTGTTCTCCCATCATTAATGATGGGGCTCCAGTCGCAAATTCTACATTTTCAATTCCACGTTGTACTTCACCATACGCTTCTGTGTAATTTTTTCCGTTTTCCACCGTAATTAACTGCGCTAGCTCATCCCAATGTTCTACGAGTAATTGTTGATATTTAAATAAGATTCGAGCCCGTTTTGGAACAGGTACTTCCTTCCAAGTCTTAAATGCTTCATTTGCCACCTCTATCGCATTGTTTACATCTTCACTTGTTGAAATTGGCACTTGTGCAATTACTTCTCCTGTCGCTGGATTGAAGACATCCTCTGTTTTTTCTGTACGAGAGTCAATCCATTCTCCACCAATATAGTTTTTAACGATTTTTACTGTAGTTTGTGTCATATAAAGCCCTCCTAAGTAAATTTAAAATATGGTGTACAAAATAACTGCCAACGCTAGCACAATAGTAGGTAAAATTACACTCACCATTAAAATTGGTTTATACGCCCTTCCATGTGATTCTCCACATATCGCACGAACTGTGGTTACAACATATCCATTGTGCGGAAGAGAATCCAATCCTCCTGAAGCTAGAGCGGATATACGATGCATCGATCCTGGATCTAACCCTTGTGCTAAATAAATAGGAGCTAGGATAGGCAACGCAATTCCTAATCCGCCTGAAGCAGACCCTGTAATAGCACAAATGACAGTTACACCTATAGCTAAACCAATCAATGGCGGTCCGGGTAAATTCACCAAACCAGTGATTAACGAATCAAATGCTGATACTTGAGCAGCAACACTCCCAAATCCTACTACGGCACAAGTATTAGCTAAAGCTACTAACGCATTTTGCGCTCCCGTTGCAAGTGAGTTCCAAAATTCAGTAAGAAAACGAAGCATTGTCAAACATGCAACTGTGATACCTACTAATAAAGCGATTAATAATGCAATTGTTGGGTTCATAAATTGTCCTAATACATTTAAAAGCACAATGACTAATACAAGTGGAATACTGGAAATAATGATATTTGGCAAGTCCTCTTTTTTCGGATCAGATTCCTGTTGTGCAAGATTAGCTTCCATACTTGCAGCTGATTCCTCTCGCCCTCCATTTGGCAAAGAGAAGGTTTCTCCTTTGGCAGTAGCTTTTTTCACCATAGAACCTAGCCATAAACCACCTAAAGTCATTATCAACAGTGCACATACGACACCAATCCATCCGCCTGCTGTTGGAGTAGTGCCAAAAAATTCAGTAGGTATAATATTTTGAATTTCTGGTGAACCAGGTGCAGTCATCGTAAATGATATAGAACCGAAAACGAGAGCCGCAGGAATGAATCGGTGTGGTAAATTTGCTGATCGAAATAAAGAGACAGCGATAGGATATACAGCAAACCCCACTACAAATAAACTCACACCTCCGTATGTCATAATAGCTGCAGCAGCTACAACTGCAAATACTGCTCGTTTTGGTCCCAATAGCTTTTTAATCCATTGAGCAATACTATCCGCTGATTTCGTCTCTTGCATTATTTTACCAAATATTGCGCCTAATAAGAAAACAAAAAACCATGACGCAAAATAGCCCGTAAATCCGGTCATATAATTATCCATTAAGGCAATATCAAGTCTTAATCCCCCTGTTAGTGCTACGATCACTGAACTAATAATAGCTCCAATGATGATATTTACACCTTTCATTGTAAGGTAAATTAAAACTATTAGTGATACCAATAATCCAATCATACCTAGAAATTCCATCATTTCTCCCCCTGTTCTCGGTTTAATTACTTACCGACTTATGTGATGAAAATTGATAGCTATAACAAGTTTGATACAGTTTCTCTATTTCTTGTTTTGTAGGTATTCTCGGATTGTTCTCCGGGCTGCCACTCGCTAATGCATCCACTGCCATTTTGCTGATCACTTGTTGAAACTCCGATTGATTAATCCCCCAACCTTCTAAGTTTGGAATATTTAGATCAAAACACAACTCTTTCACCGACTCTACTGCAATATCTGCTGCCTCTTTATCAGATACTCCCGAAAGATCAGGTTCAAAAAACTTTCCTAAATCCGCAAGCCGCTTCACACAATGTTCTTTACTAAACTCAAGCACAGCAGGAAGTAACATGGCATTGGAAAAACCATGTGGAACATGAAACAAAGCACCGATTGGCCTCGACATTCCATGGACAAGACAAACAGAAGCGTTCGTAAAAGACATACCTGCTTGTAGAGAACCTAAAGACATCTCTTCTCTTGCTAGAACATTGTCTCCATTCTCATATGCACTTTTTAAACTGTTTACAATTTTTCCCATCGAAGAAAGCGCTAACATATCTGTCATCGGTTGAGCTTTTCGAGAGATATATGCCTCAATTGCATGACTTAATGCATCGATTCCAGTCGCCGCCGTAACGGATTTCGGAGAAGATAACGATAATAATGGATCCACAATAGCAACATTTGGCATAAAAACTGGTTGTTTAATCATCATCTTTACATTATTACTCGTGTTTGTAATTATCGTAGCATCGGTCGCTTCTGAACCAGTACCAGCTGTTGTCGGAATGGAGATATGTGGTAAAGGTGGTAGTTCTGCTAATTTTTTCATTCCCATATAATCCCCAATATAGCCACCATTCGTTGCAATCACTGCAATTGCTTTTGCTGTATCGATACAACTTCCTCCACCTAGGGAAATAACAACATCACATTGTTCACTCTTTAATAATTGCAATGCTTCTTCCACATATTGATCTGTGGGCTCGGATTCAACCCCTAAATAGACAGCGCATTCAATTTCTTCCTTACAAAGTAAATCTCTACATTCACTTACATACCCCAACTTTTCCATTATTTTATCGGTAATAATAATTGCCTTATGGCCACGTGCTGCTGCTTCTACCCCTATCTTTTCAAACGCATTTCTCCCATAATTTATTGTCTCCGGCGTACGAAAAACTGCATACTCTTGCATTCTCTCTTCCCTCCCCTTTTTCCTTTCTCTCATTACTATGCAAAAATCATGCCAAATAATAATGACTTCTATGCCAATGACTAACAAAAAAGGTGTAGGGAAAACACTACACTATTGTAGTATTGTGTAGGAATTTATCTACACTACATCTCAATACCAAACTTCTTTAATTTTTGATAGAGCGTGGTTCGATGTATACCTAATTTCTGAGCCGTTTTGGTTTTATTCCCACCAGTTTGTTCTAATGTAATTTTTATTAACTCACTTTCTCTCATATGTTCTTGGTGTTTGACTTGATGCATGGGTGATAACTGATTATCTATCGTAAACTCTTCTCTTTTCATATAGTTTGGGAGATGATGATAGTGAATCATGTCACCCTCAGTTAATATGACAAGCTTTTCTATTGTATTAATAAGCTCTCGAATATTTCCATACCACTTATATTTCATTAGTACTCCCATCGCTTCTGCCGTTATATCTTTTTTCTGTATGTTATACTTTTTACAAATCGTTAGTAGATAAGAAGATATAAGTAATGGAATATCTCTTTCTCTTTTTCGAAGAGGAGGAATATGTAATTCGATTACATTAATGCGATAATATAAATCTTCTCTAAAGGTACCCTTCTCTACCATCACTTTCAAATTACGATTTGTAGCAGCAACTACTCTTGCTTTTAATGGTTGCTTTGTCAATCCACCTACTTTTTCATACTCTTTTTCTTGGATTACTCTTAGTAATTTCGTCTGCATGGTAAGAGGCATTTCTCCAATTTCATCAAGAAATAACGTTCCATTGTCCGCAAGTTTAAATTTCCCTATTTTTCCTCCTCGTTTTGCACCCGTAAATGAGCCATCTTCATAACCAAATAACTCAGATTCAAACAATTGCTCAGGTATTGCCCCACAATTCACACAAACAAATGGTCCAGATTTATAATCACTCAAATGGTGAATACTCTTTGCAAATAGTTCTTTTCCTGTCCCGCTATCCCCTGTTATTAATACAGTTGCCTCTGTCTGGGCAACTTTTCTTGTCATCCGTTTTAATTTAGCTAACTCTTCACTTTGGCCGATAATTTGTTCCAAATAATTATCGCTCTGCAATTGATGACTAATTTCTTTCTTTGGATACTTTTCGTTTTTCATTTTTTGTTTTTTCTCTTGGTAACGATCATAGATTTGATATAGTTCCGTTACTCCTTCAAATATCAGCATTCCAATCGCACCTACTAATTCTCCATTCCTCCATACCGGGATTCGGTGTACTACCATTGGCTGTCCCTGTATGTATTGAATTACACCACGTTCTGCTATTCCTGTTTTCACTGTACGATGAAGATTTGTATTTTCAATTACTTCTTGAACCGGATGTCCAATTGCATCCTTTTTATCGACTCCAGTAAAACGACTATAGGCTTCATTAAATTCGACTATTATTCCGTTTCTATCTACCATTGCCACACCCTCATAGGCACTTTCGAGAATAACCTCTACGATCTCTGCAGAATGAAATGATTGATCTAATTCATTTATATAGTGTACTAATCCCCGTTGAATCTCATTAGAGGTTAGTATCCCTATTACTCTATGTTCATCGTCCACTACTAAACAATTGGATGTCGGAAGTTTACACACGTCTATAATAAATTGATCAGCATGAACAAGTTGAAAATGATTTCGAGACATGTATTCAGTAACTGGCATATTTTCTCCATGATCTAAAAAAGCTTGTACAATTGATTTACCTGTAATGATTCCAATTGGCTTGCCATTATCTATTACTGTAATAAAGTCTGCATCTATCTTATTAAATAATTTGGCAGCTTCTTTCATAGAATTAGTGGAAAGAACATATATCCATTTTTTTATCATCCAATTCGTAACTGTTAAGTCCTTTATAATCTGATGTCCCTGTTTCAAGCTTATCTCCCCTTTCGTTTTAATCTTAGTTTCTATTATACATTGGTTTCAGTGTAAGTTTAAAAATTCAAAATTTAATTGATATAAATATTTGTCACTAACATTTCACTGTTTACTATATATTAAAAAAGTTACCCAGTATTCTCACCATACTGGGCAACTACTTATATCGATTTTATTCTTCTATAAACGAAGTTCTTAATTGCTCCCTCTCTTTCTCACTAAATCCAATTTTATGGAGGAAGCCTTCCGTACTTCCATAGTTATCATATAAATAACGTAAAAATTGTTCCATATATTCTGGTTCACATAATAACATACTTCGAAATTGTTTCTTCGTCATAAGAGGAGGAGTACTACGTAATGCTTCTTCTGTTACCGGTTTATACTTACTCGTAAGTGCATAATCTTTTATAATCAAATCATGAGATACACCTGCTAAATCTAGCAACATTGCAGCTAAGACACCTGTTCGGTCCTTTCCAACTCGACAGTGAAATAATACTGGGTTGTCCCCTGCATGAATAAAATGTTGAAATACTTCTTTAAATTGCTTTTGACTCGAATCCAACATCATGCAATACATATCGACTAACGATTTTGGTATCTTCGTAGTGAACGTGGCTGGGTCTAATAACGGGATATTGATATAGTCATATGATAGTTGATCAATGTGCTTGTACTTTCCTTCAAAGGACAAACGAAGGTCAATAATCGATTGAACACCTTTTTCTCTAGCTAAATACTTTTCACTTTCTAAAGGTAGAGCATGTAACGAATCACTCCGAAAATATTTCCCCCACTTCGTCATATTACCTTCTTTCGTTGGATAACCGCCAAGGTCTCGAATATTCGCAGCACCATCGATATCAATATGTCTTGCTGGATTTAAAAGTAAAGCATCATTCATACTAAGATTCCCCTCTCAATAGCTTCTATATATCTTAGCCTTCTATTATTTTAACGTACACTGTTCTGTTTCTTGGTCCATCAAATTCACTAAAATAAACACTTTGCCATGTTCCTAAAATTAATTTTCCATCAGAGATAATTAATGTTTCATTTGCTCCAACAAGGGATGATTTCATATGACCATCGGAATTCCCTTCAAAATGCACGTATCCATCTTTATTTGGAAAAGTTTCATTTAAACCAAGAGAAAGATCTTTCTTCACATCTGGATCAGCATTTTCATTTATCGTTATTGCAGCTGTTGTATGAGGACAAAATACAACCATGATTCCTTCTCGGACATTACTTTGCTTCAAAATATCATTCAAGTAATTATCTAATCGGATAAAGGTTTGTTTTTGATCCGTTTGTATTTGAAATGATTGTACATTGCTTGCCATTCCAATCCCTCCTAGTTATTTCTATTATGCATATCATAACGAATAATCGGTTTAACAACAAATAATTGAGTATATTTGAAACTTTTTTGACGGTTCATTCGTATACATATTTATCCAATTATATAAAAGGGAGGAATCTATGCGAACTCGTATTGTTATCATCTTGTTTATTATATTATTGCTAGTAGCTTGTTCTTCCGATAGAACTTTGGAAGAACAATCAGAAGAGATCATCGACAACTTAATTGCAGGGAACTTTGAAGATGTAAGGGATAACTATTTTAGTCAACAGTTACAAGAGACTTATTCTAAAGAGGAACTTCAAGATTATTGGCAAGCAATGCCGATAAATGGGAACGCAAAAGTAGAATTGGAATCAAGCGAGCAGCAATCATTTCATGTTGTTGAAGGTGTTGTAGAGCAGACAGAATCTTCTATAAAGGTACGTATGACATGGGAACAATCAGAACTTGTCGGATTTCATATGGAACCTATGCAAAAGAAGAAAACGTTACCAAGTAATGTAGAAGAAGAAAAGATGATAATCGGTGAAGGTACTGATTTTGAGCTAGAAGGCACGTTAACTTTACCAACGAATCGTGATGAGGACTTACCCGGTGTTATTCTCGTCCATGGATCTGGACCATCAGATCAAGATGAGACAGTTTATGCATATGCTCCATTTCAAGATCTTGCCTATGGCTTAGCTGAACAAGGCATAGCTGTACTCCGTTATCCAAAACGCACGTTTGTATATCCAAATATGGAAGCTACATTCGGTAATGATTTGACTGTGAATGAAGAGACCATTGATGATGCGGTTCTTGCAGCAGAACTATTAAAAGATGATGATCGAATTCAAACAGACGCTATCTTCGTCATAGGTCATAGTCTTGGAGGGATGCTTGCTCCAAGAATCGATCAACAAGCTGATACAGATGGTATGGTTATATTAGCTGGATCACCAAGACCGTTATGGGAAATTATATATGATCAGAATATGTATTTCCTTGATAAGCTAGTGAATGAAGAAGAGGAAAAAAATAAATCGATTCAAATGTTGGAAGAAGAAAAACGGGTTGGCGGAGCTTTAATCGATATGACGGATGAAGAAGCGAAAGAAACTGAGGTCTTTACTATCAACGGTTATTACTTAAAAGAAATGGATGAACATAGTGTTGGTGAGATCGCGCTTCACTCCAATAAACCAATGTTACTTTTACAAGGAGAAGCAGACTTTCAAGTAACGATGGAACAAGATTTTACTATGTGGCAACAATTATTAGAGGAAAAAATCGATGTGACATTTAAAAGCTATCCAGAGTTAAATCATTTCTTTATCACTTCTGAAGGCACAAATAAAGGAACTGTAGAAGAGTATTCGATTCCTGGTCATGTAGATGAACAAGTGATTGAAGATATTGGAAAATGGATTCATGAACAAACCAATTAGAAAGGAGCAATTATATGAAGAAACTACTATTTATACTTATTGCAATGTTATCAATACTGCTAGTCGCTTGTGGAGTGAATGATGATACGTCAGCTAATAATGAACAAGAAGAAACTTCTAAAGAAGAAGAGACCAATCAAGAATCTGATGATAATCAAAGCGAATCACCTGAGTTTGATGAAGAGAAGACAGCAACTGCAGAAGCATTTCTAGACAAGATTGTAAATGAACAAATAACAGAAGCTTATAATGATTTGAGTGAACAAATGAAGGAAGAAATTACAGAAGAACAATTAGAAGAAGTATGGAATACCGTGACAAGTGATATCGGTTCTTTTGTTAGTTTTGAACTAGTGAGTTCGACAGAGGAGCAAGGAATTAACATCTTTATTTACGATGGATTATTTGCTGGCGGGAATGCACAGTTCAATGTTGCTTTGGATAATGCAAATGAGATTGTTGGTTTTTATATTTATCCAAAGTAACCTCGCCCCTTGAGATTAACAAGGTGGCAAATCTCTCGTTGATAGTGAGGTTGGGACACAACAAAAAGTTTTAGTCAAAGGACGAATGATAGCTGGAATAAGCGTAAGAAATATAAGGAGACTCTTTGAAAATCAAAATTCGATTTTCTATGTGCGATGCAATGCTGTCGAGGTTTTCCTTGTCTTGTGGAATTGAGGTATAGGTGAGGCCCCGAAATCCGGAGAAACCGGAGGCTCACCTAAACGAAGTATATTTCTAAAGCTGATTTTCAAAGGGCATTCATTCGGATTTATCTTTTGCTTAAATACTTTTGTTCCAATCTCTCTTTCAATCTTTTTCTGATTCAATTATATTATCGTTTTGAATGGAATTATTTTTCCTAAGCAAGTCCATGTCATCTTTAGCTTGGATAATAATAGCATCCATCTCGATTTGTAATTCTTGATTTATGTTGTTTGGCGAAATTTCGATATCTTGAATAATTTCATCAGCATATTGTTCTAACTCTGAGGATCGTTCCATAATTTGTTGGTCAAGCAATATTTGTAGCTCTTGATCAACGGTATCCATCTGCGAACGAATTTCCATTTGAAGTCGCTCTAGCTGTTGTTGTTTTACTCGATTTAATTCTTCTTCCATCGTTTTTACCGATTCATCCGTCTTGGTGTCAAACCAACTACTGATCAAAGATTGCATATCAGTATTCGCAAAAGTTACATGAATAGTACAGCCAATCAATAGAAAGAAAATAACCAATGTTTTTCTGGCTACCGACTTCCATTTTAAATCTGAATTATGTCTCTTTCGGTTCATAGTATTGGCCTCCTATCACTTTTAAAAATTTGCTTATTGATTAATTCCTTCAACAACAGCATCTAAAGCAGCTTTAGCATCATCTTCAAGTTCTTTTGCTTTTGCTACAATAATTGCTTCTTGTTCAGTTACCAGCTCATCAAGCAAAGTGGTTACAGATGCTCGTAAATCATCGATTGTCCACCCTAACCAATTAGATAAATTTTCAATTGTTGCTGTTTCATGACTACTCACTTCAGCTGCAAGTTCTTCCTGTGCAGCTCGAATTGCTTCTTCTAACTCCTGCACCGCATTCTCTTTAGCAGTCGTCAAGTCTGTAGTTAATTGTGTTACTGCTTCATCACCAAGGTCAGATGTATAATTGGTTAAATCATTTGTAGCAAATGCCTCGCCTTCACTAGCCAATCGATCAATTTCTAGATAAGCATCTAAAAACACATTATAATATTCATAACCAATACTTTCTAAAATTGCCGCTTTCTCTGCATCTATTCCTTCAATATGATCTAATTTTGCAGAAATGATTTCTTCAAGAGACTGGCCAGTAGATAATTCTCGTGATAAATCAATATTTATCGCTGCATCTGATTTTACTTGAGCATATTCCGATTCCAATTCACTAAAACGTTCAGTTGTCATACTTTCCACTTCAGATTCGATAGAAGCTACACTTTCATTAAATAGTCCGTTGTACCAATCACGTAATCCTTCACCAGCTGGTGTACTCGCAAACACAACACCTGAACTAATCACAACACTTGTTGCGAACAATCCTGCAATGATCTTTTTCTTTAAACCTTTTACTTTCATTTGTTTGACCCCTCTCTACTTTCAATAATATAAATAGGATAACAAATAAAACCTAATATTCAGATAAAATACTTTGCAAAAATTCATTCCAGTCAGCATCTATTTCTACTTTTAAATCACGCTTTACTTGATTCTCTATTTCTTTCCAATCTTTCTGTAGTAACACTCGTTTTTCTTGTCCCAACTGTTTTAAATAAAATTGTTGATAGTCATCTATTTGTTGCAAAGATTGCTGTTTTGTTTCTGTTAGATACTTAGTTAAATATTCCTGATGTTCAGCTTTGTTTACTGTATTCACATCAAGAAATAAGTCCTGAAATATGGTGCTATGGTAGTCCCAAACTGCTAATCGAACATCTCCCTTCTCAGCAAATGTAGTAGAATAGGATAAGCCGATGAAGAGCACAAACAAGATGATTAACCGTTTTTTCACCAACACATCCCCTTTCTTCATAAGATAATTTGTGGATTTCTTTGTTGTCTATCTAACCTATTACCTATACTAGCAAATTACTGCCTAACATAAATCCTAGAATGCTCCCATTTTTATAATAGTTAAATAGTTTTGAATTATTTAAAATTAACCTTTGGTTGAAATGCTTTATACCTATTAACTAGTAACTTCATCAATCATAAAAGGAATATCCTACCATCAATTAGGACTATCGATGCTATTGTAAATTACTGGGATTTATAAAATAAACCTAGGAACTTTGTTGGATAGAATTGATAGAGGTTAATATAACTTAGGGGATTTTGTCGAAATGAAAATAGTATTTCTTAATTTTCTTTGTTTATTACTCTTACATTGTCGAAATCGAACTTTCAAAAGGAATAAAGCCCTAATCATATTAGGCAAAAAGATTGGTTAAATATTAAAGTATTTATCGTTTTATAGCTTTTGGATGATATATTATACTACCTATCAAATAGTATAATCAGAAGAAAATAGACGACTTCTAAGGGAATAATAGTAATCAAGGATTTGTATGGTAAAGTACTGCTTATCGATGATAACTTTGTTGCAACACCCTCAAAAACCGCCTATTTATAACCAATAATTACTTCTGAAATTCTGTGTTAAACCACTTTATTTTATTAAATGGTTAAGCGCGTATGCTACACCATCTTCTTTATAATTTTTAGTAGTTATATCGGATTTTTCTTTTACTTCTGGCTCTGCATTTCCCATTGCGATACTCTTACCGGCTACTTCAAACATTGGGATATCATTAAAATTGTCACCGATAGCAACAGTATTCTCCATCGGAACTTGAAAGTATTCCGCTAGACTCAGTAATGCATTCCCTTTACTGGCATCTTGGTTAGAAATTTCTAGTTTTTGGCGACCTGCTCCAGTGATGGAAATGTCTTCTCTATTTTGTAGTTCTTTATTTAAATTAGCTAATAAATCAAGTTGGAACGACAATATAAACACTTTATATACACCCAATGATTCATAATTAATGGAATGGTAATCTTCTACAGTTTGTAAACCAAATTGATCTTTCTGTGTTGCAATCATCGCTCTCATTTTATTTCGTTCTTCTTCACTAATATTCGGGTAATCATCGACTTCTTTTTCTAATATAGCAGTAATATCTCTTTCTAAATAAATTCCTTCATTCGTATAGATCTCATAATACAGTCCTTCTTTATCTGCTTTTTCCATTAGTTCATGCACAAGACTTGGCCGCATCGATAAATGCTCAATTACCTTATGATCCGCATAAGTAACTGCTCCATTACCCGTGATGAGTGGTAAATCTAATCCTGCTTGCTTGGTTAATTCTTTCGTATCATGTAGCGATCTACCAGAACAAATGGCGACGATATCACCTGCTTCTAACCTGTTCCGAATTGCTTCACTACTTACTTGATTTATGTTTCCTTCGTCTGATAATAATGTTCCATCTAGATCGATTGCAATTAACTTCATACTTTATCATCCTTTAAATTTCATTTATCCTGTTAGTATTTCCAAAAAGAAAGGAGTCTACTTCAGTAGTTGAAGAGGAGACTCCTTTACCAATCTATTTACATTCCTAATAATGTTCCTACAATCCAACTCGATCCATAGAATACCATAAACTGTACACCAACACCTACTCCTAGGAATCGATTCAGTATACCACCAACCATCGCCATCGCAAATGTCACTGTAATTCCGACAATGCCTCCTTCATAAAAGGCTAGTAGTGTAACTATTCCAATGAACATACCGATAATTGCTTCTTGGTTAATATGTTTTAATACGAGAACAGTTGCTTTCCTCGCAAAATTCATAGAAAAAGGATAAGCAATAACAGCTGCAATAACGATTCCAATCAAACCAAATATTAAAAACTCAAATGGCTCCATCATCGTATGTAGGTTATTAACTGGTTCTGTAGTGAAAACTGGTGGCGCATTGAATAATGCCTGTGCAGGACCAATTGCCACTGGACTTAATGGAATTCCAAACGCCACGAGTGGAATGATGGTCTCAGCAATATATGTGGATTCGGTTACCCCGTTCATCGTGGAAAGACTTGTTGTCGACTTCTTGTATTGACCTTTCACTCGTGATCCGACTAGTTCGCCCATTAATGCAGTCATTCCTACTGGACTTAAAGCAAAGGTTAACGATGATAGAAAAGAAGTACCCGCCACAGCAGATGTTTGTTTTTTTGTTAATACTTTAAATGGATTTGGAAAATAACCACTCCATGATTTTTTCTCAGGAGCAAGTTTATATTCATTTTTTTCATGCCTAGTAATCATTGGACGAGCACTGCGAGACAATGCTAATAGTATATCCGTCAACATGGGCCCGATCGCAATACCAAGGAAGAAACTTATGGATAGGCTGGCTTCTAAAATCGTTGTACTTACAAGGTTCAGCCCTTGAATAACAAGGGCAAGTGGTACGATTAAAATAATACTGGCCCATCTTCCTTTAGAAAAATATCCTATCAATACAGCTGCTAATGTAAAAATAATCCCAGCATTTTCTTGGAAAAACTCGCCGAATTGACTTAAAAATACTGCAAATAAAAGCGCAACTGGCAAGGCGATAAATGCACCGATGATACCTCCTGAAATCATTTTGCGTAACGCTATATGTGGTAAGCCAATGCGTCGCATAAAGTCAGCATGCTCAAGCATTGGTGTTGCAGTTGTATCACCAGGGACTCCCATTAAAGCCGTTGGGATTGCATGGGTTAAATGCTTAGACAACACCGCAGCCATAAAGAATGCAAACACACCTTCAGGTGGAGCACCCAATAACACGACAATTAATGTCGCTGGGACAAGTACCGCTGTCTCATCTGATCCTGATATCAATCCAATTAAAGTGAAGATAATACTTCCTAAAAGCGCAAGTAGTATTGCTATCATTAATGTTTCCATTATTAATCATCCTCCTTTTTTCGTGAGGATGTCATATCTTGAGAAACTTCCTTTTCTTCTTCCATGAACATATCGTAAAATCCTTGTTCTTTCATTTCTTGTATAATAACAGGGTCATTCTTGATAGCTTCCCGTTCTTCATGTATATCAAATTGCAATTTTTCATAAACCGAAGATAACTCATCACTTGTACTAGCAGTTTCATTCAACTTCCTCTTTGGTTTAAATAAAAACGTATTGAAAATTAAACCTGCTACACTTCCAACAATTCCTAATAATAAGGAATAAGACTCTATCATTTCTTCCGCAGCAATATTCGGGAAGATAACTTCCCTACCTAGAAAAAAACCTGCTAAGCTCAGACAAACACTTATGATAATTGTCATCATCAAATGTTTTCCGTACACAGTATCTCCTATGACTTCTACATAGGATTCATCATGATTCGATGGTGATTGATCCACTTTTTATACCTTCTTTCTATCTAACACTATGAAAAGTTAGAATGTAATTCGTAAATAAATAGATTATACTATACTGGGTGAAATTATTCTAGATACTAGTACCAGATACTAATCTATAGGTTTTGGATGCTGCTACGTACGAGATATATTTGTGTTACATGTTTCTAGCTTTCATGATGTTTCTCCGTACATATATCTCTTATGTTACCCTTATTCAAGCACTCGCACTAATTCTCGCCAAATAAACTTCGCCAATCCAATATCTTTAATTTCCATCACAAACAAAAAGCCGAAGCTACTACACTTCGACTTGATTTTTACTATTCTCCTATCTTCAGTTCCTTTTTACCAGGATGAAAGATTACTTTTACAGCATCGGAAAGTCTATTGGTTATTTGATGAAATATCTCTGGCCCAGCTTCGAGTCCAAGTCGGTGAGAAATCATCGGTTTTACATTTAGTTGGCCGGTGCCCATGTAATGTAAAGCTGCATCCCATTCTTTTCCTGGAAAAGGTGCCGATAGTGCATTCCATGAGCCAAGAATTCTTAGCTCGTTTCGAACAATCATCTCGAAATAATATCGTTTTAGTGTAATATCGCCGTAAGGAATTCCTAAAAAGACTACTTCTCCACCTTTTTTTGGTAAAGCAAGTACTTGTTCACTTGTGATCGGCGAACCAGCTGATTCCACTGCAAGGTCAACACCAAGATCACCGGTATAATGTTTTACGATTTCCTCAGCATTTTCTTCCATCGGGTTTACTACAATGTCCGCACCAAGTTCTTGAGCAATTTTTAATTTGTGGTCATCAATATCGATTGCAATTACTTTTCTGGCACCGAAAATTTTAGCCCATTGTACTGCTAATAATCCAATGCTCCCGACACCCATAATAGCTACAGAACTACCTGGTGTAATTGATGTTCGGTAAAATCCATGTGCAACTACAGCGGATGGCTCAACAAGTGCTGCAGTATCATCATCAATCGAATCTGGCAATATCTTGACATGCCTTTCTGGTAGTTTCGTATATTCTGCATATGCACCTGGATCTCTTGCTCCAATTACTGTCAGGTCCACACATCTAGTTGGACTTCCTTCCTTACAGTAGTGGCAATTTCCACATGAAAAAGTAGGGCAAGCCACAACACGATCCCCTGATTTAAAATTCGTGACACTTTTTCCTACTTCCACTACTTGACCTGCAAACTCGTGTCCGAAAGTCATTCCTTCCACGTAGGGACCTAGCTTTTTATATCGAGAGGTATCTGAACCGCATATGCCTACAGCTTTTACTCGAATAATGACCTCATCATCTTTTTCAATGATCGGCTTTGGTGTATCTTCGTAGCGCAGATCCTCTACACCATACAAATTCAAAGCTTCCAAGATAAAGCTCCTTTCTATATCTAATTATTCGATTCTTTGGTAGATTTCTTTTTATTTTTAATTAGAAAGTATGCCGCTATCCCAACAACAATTGAGTTGAAAAGCAGTTGATATTCAAAATAAAATTGACTGATACCTCGCATTGATCCAAGCATAAAGTCTAGTAATGCATCAACCATGTAAATCCCTCATTTCAATAGTTTTGTTCAAGCAACCTTCCTTTTCTAATCTTGTTAATAAGAGCTTGTTGATGTTTCTCCACGGATTATTTGTACGGCACCACTAGAACCAATTCGTGTGGCACCTGCATCAATAATTGCTAGAGCATCTTCGTACGTTTTTATGCCTCCGGCCGCCTTAACTTGAATTTTCCCTTTACCGACTTCATTTAATAATCGAACATCTTCTACCGTTGCTCCGCCACCATTAAATCCAGTAGCTGTTTTCACAAAATCCGCTCCTGCACGGATGATACATTCCGTAACGTTAACTTTCTCTTCTTGGTTCAATAAAGCTGTTTCAATTATTACTTTCGTATTTAAACCGTTAGCTGCTTCTACTACACTTGCAATATCAGCCTCTACTGTTTGATAATCTCCAGATTTTAAAGCTCCTAAGTTAACAAGCATATCGATTTCTTCTGCACCGTTACGGATAGCTTCTTTTGTTTCTTCCACTTTCACATGTGTAGTTGCTCCTCCTAAAGAAAATCCAACCGGCACACCAACCTTTACATCATGCTCAGCTAACCAGTTAACTGCAAATGGTACATAATATGGTTGAACAAAAATTGTTTTAAATCCATAATCGACTACTTCCTGTACGAAACTCTCTATCTCAGACTTACTTGAAGTTGGATGTAATAATGTATAATCAATGATTTTAATTAGATCGCTCTTTTCCATAATGAATCAAGCCTCCTCATGAAGTTAATCTTGTAATGGTTTTAATAGTACTTTTATTGCTTCTCCGCCTTTTATCGCTTGGTATGCTTCATCCCATTGATCAATCGTGAATTCATGCGTCACTAATGCTTTTGCATCGACTTTCTTTTCTTTCATTAACTGAATCGATGGTTCCCAATCTGCTGATTTTTGACTTCTACTGCCCACTACTTGAATTTCTTTTTGAATGACTTTCCCCATATCAAAATTCACATGTGACTCTGGGAAAATTCCTACTTGTGCATAGCTTCCCTTTTTCCGTAGTAAGTCGAGGCCTTGATTAGCTGCGTGAATCGAACCAGAACATTCCAATACAACATCCGCTCCATAACCATCCGTTAATGTTGCAATTTTTTCCTTAATATCTTCCTCTTGAATATTGATAACATGGTCAACGCCAACTTCTTTCGCTTTATCTAGACGGATTTTGTCATTGTTAAGTCCAGACATCATAACAGTTGCTCCATAGCTTTTAGCAACCTGGGCAGCTAATAACCCAATCGGTCCCGGTCCAAGCACAACAACTAAATCGCCCTCTTTAATATTTGTTTTTTGAATGGCATGGTACGTGCATGCCAATGGTTCTGTCATCGATGCAGAACGATCATCCACTTCCTCCGGTATATGGTGAAGACTTTCTTCTCTAGCAATCAAGTAATTCGTAAATCCACCATTTTGCTGCGTGCCTAATCCTTTACGATGATTGCATAAATTATAATCACCTGTTTGACAATAGCGACACTTTCCACAAATATAAAAAGTTGTTTCTGAAGTAACACGATCACCGACTTTAAAACCAGTAACCCCTGATCCAACTTCCACAACTTCACCGGAAAACTCATGCCCTAAGGTTACTGGAGCAGCTACTTTATAATGGCCTTCATACGTATGAATATCCGAACCACAAATTCCTGCGTAGGCTACTTTTATTTTCACTTGATAATTGGATACGTCTGGTTCTTCAACATTTTGAATGTGTAAATTACCTTGTCCTAACTCTGTTTTCACTAATGCCTTCATGTTGATGTACCTCCTATAAAGATGTATACTTTTTGCCTTTACTCCCCACAAAGTTATAAGGTTAAAAAGATCGATAAGCTACTGTAGCGTAGATCCTTTTTCAATCTGAGATAAGTCATTAATTGAATAAATCAAAGAATCTCCAGATGACCCAGTTTACGATATTTCCACCTTGGTCAATACTTGATACCATCGCAGAACCTTCTGGTAAATTGATTTCTGCACTTGTTGCCATATCAGTAAATAATGGAGCAATATCCGTCGCTACGTATAAGGAAACTGCAATCATAATCGTACCTACGATGACAGAGTGAATAATATTTCCTCGTGCTGCACCGACCACAAAAGCGATAACAAATGGTATTGTTGCTAAGTCACCAAATGGTAAAACTGCATTTCCTGGTAAAATAACTGCTAGTAACACAGTCACTGGCGTTAAAATTAAAGCTGTCGCAATTACAGATGGATGTCCTAACAGAACAGCAGCATCCAAACCAATATTGATTTCACGATCACCAAAGTGTTTATTTAACCATTCACGTGCAGACTCGGATACCGGCATAAGACCTTCCATTAAGATTTTTACCATACGTGGCATTAATACCATTACGGCTGCCATGGAAATACCGATATTGATAATCTCTCCAACACCATAACCAGCTAATGCCCCAATAGCTGCACCTAGTAGAAGTCCGATAACCATAGAATCTCCAAATACACCAAAGCGCTTTTGAATAGAATCCGGATCTGCATTTAATTTGTTTAATCCAGGAATTTTTTGAAGCCCTTTTACAACAAAGATAAATGGCGCATAAGAAATAGTGCTCCCTGTTGCTACGGATACACCTGGCATGTCATAAAATTCTTCAACCATTGGTTGTGTCCAATCCGCAATTTTCAAACATACGATTTGGAAAATAGTCGCTGCAATCAACCCTTGGATAATACTATCTGACACAGCGTATACAACTGCACCCATAAATGTATAATGCCAGAAGTTCCAAATATCAACGTTCATCGTTTTCGTTGTTTTAGTAACAAGCATGATAACGTTTACAGATAAACCCAAAGGAATAATAAATGCAGCAATCGCTGATGCCCATGCAATAGATGAAGTTGCTGGCCATCCTATATCAATTACATTTAAGCTCACCCCTAACCGATCGACCATTCCTTGAGCGGCAGGGCCTAAGTTTAACGTCAATAAGTCTATTACTAGAAAAATACCTACAAATGCCACACCAATCGTCAAACCAGACCGAAATGCTTTCCCTGGTTTTTGACCGAATAATAGCCCTATTAAGAAAATTGCAACTGGCAAAATTACGGTTGCACCTAATCCTAAAAACGCTTGAATAAAATCAACAAAGCCTTGCATGATAACTCCCCCTCCACGTTTATGATAAAGCTCGACTCTGGTAGTTTAGAATCGAGCGATTTCACCTTATTTTTTAAGTTCTTCTAAAATTTGTTTCTTTGTATCTTCCACACCAATTCCTGTTAAGAAATTACGAGCATTAATAACCGGGAATGAATACTCTTTCTTCGTCATTGCAGTTGTTACTAATAAATCCGCTGTTGATTCATATGTGCTAACTTCAGCGATTTTAATTTGTTTTATATCAACTTTGATATTGTTTTCTTTGGCTAATTCTTCGATTGCATTGTTTACTACGGTAGAAGTTGCAATACCTGCGCCGCATGCTACTAGTACTTGCTTCATTACGATTCACCTCCTTTAAAGGAATATAAATTTAACTTATTTGCTATTAATTGTTTTGCATTGCGTTTATCTTTTTCCACAATTAACTGTTGCAAGAATGATTCGTCTTGAAATAGCTTCATTAAATCTTGTAGAAGTGTTAATTGAGAGTGTGGTTCATCCATTGCGAGCATAAAGACAACCTGTACTGGTGTCGTTTCTCTATCGTCTCCCATAATGACAAAGTCAACCGGTGATTTTAGAACACCAACACTAATCGTTTTTCTGTTCACGTGTTTTGCATCGGTATGCGGAATAGCAACCGAAACACTTGTTGTTGGCAATCCTGTAGCAAACTCTTTTTCACGTTCTACGATTGCAGGTATAAAGCTTTCCTTTACGTATCCCAGATCTACAAGATTTCGTCCCATTTTTTCTAATACTTGCTCATTTTTTTCTACATCTAAATCTAGTAAAATAACATCTTCCTCAAAATGTAATTCACTCATTTATGTCACACCCCTACCTTCACTTTCTTTTGCTGTAATTAACTTCCCGTAACATAAGCTTCAATTAATTGGTGAATATATTGCTTTGAATTAGCCTGAACAAGTTTAGGTAATATCGTCTCAGATGAAGCAACCTTCATTAATTGCATTAAAGCATGTATATGTTGTTGTTTATCCACAGCCGCAATCATAACCATAAGTTTAATTTGATGTCCTTCTTCTCCATATTTCACACCATTTTTTATCCGAAGTAAGCTCATTCCTACTTGTCTTACCCCATCCTCTGGGGCAGCATGAGGAATCGCTACATGCGGTCCGATGGCAATATAGGAATCTTCTTGAGAATGTTGAATCGCAGCTTCTACGTAATATTGCTCAATATGCCCTGATTTCAGTAGTGGTTCAGCACAAAGACGAATTGCATCTTCAAAAGATGGAACTGCCTCCCTGAGCGTAATATATTCCGGGATGAGAAATTCATGTAAATCCAACTCTATGGAAGTGCTCAATTGTCTTGTTATTGCCGCATTTTCATCTCGATGAATATATGCATATAGTTCTTTTCTTAATTGCTTTTCATCATTTACATCCGCATACTGCCCAATTGTTTTTAAGATGTCATCCACATTAATTTCGTTTGGAATATAGTCATACACTTCTAACATTACTTGCTTGCGTAATCGTTGTTTATCTTCTGGACGTAGCATTGTTTTTGATATAAACAGATTCTTCTCCGTCTCTAAAGCGATTGGTGAAAAAACAACATCATACTCTAGCCCGTAGGTTAAAAATTCTCGGACTGATAATGAATCTAAGAATACGAACTCCGGGAAAAGTTCTTTTAATTGATGGAACATTAACCTTGATACAGAAACCCCCTGCGGACATACAACAATTGCCTTTACTTTCTCCGTCATACTTTCTCCTTGCATATGCATCCAACCACTGACAAGCATAACAATGTAAGTAATTTCATTTTCAGGAATCTTACTTCCCATTACTTCACTAATTGGATCTAATGCCCGTTTAATCAAATGTCGAATTTGTTCAAATTCTTCATTGTACGTGCTCTCAAATACGATTGCATCGGTTAATTTGTACTTAATCCGATAATAAGCAGGAGTGAGATGCTGCAATAGTTTATCTATTAGCTGCTCACGATCCTGAAAGATAATGCAGGCATTTTTTTCAAATAGTCGAACCATTTTATCAATCGCTGGTACTAAATCTGGGATAGAATCTTCTATTAAAAGTTCATTACGATGCACACTGCCAGTTAATAAATTTAATGTAATAAATAACTTCTCTGGAACTGGAAGACTCTTATCATATAAAATTTCTTCTGTTGCTTGGTATTCCTTTGTATTGGATAATTCATCATAGCGAATGGATAATGGCTGAATCTGGAACCCTTGTCGAATCCGTCGTAATATTAAAGAAAAAATAGTTGGCATCGTCATTAATTTTTCATCTGTAAATTCGATATTGAGCTTATTTTCCACTCTTTCTAAACGGCGGTGGAATTGTTCAAGTAAACTACCTTCGAGTTGCAGTACCTCATGTAACTTTTCCTTTTCATCGGAATGAAGAATAATGTCATTCGCTAACCAAATCATTACTTTTCTAGCTTGAAATTCATCTCCTTCAATTTGGTATCCATCTTTACGTGAATACTGAATAGCTAATTGATAGGAATCTAATTGCTTCTGGGCTTGTTTCATATCATTTAAAATCGTATTTTTACTAACGAATAACTTCGATGTAAAATGTGCTAAGGATAACGGTTCTTTACCACCAAGGATCATAATTAATAGAAACTTCACTCGATCCACTTCCGACAAAATCACTTCATTGTTTGATATTGGTGAGACTCTTGATGTTACCGTGGCAGTAAGTATGGACTGATCAATAATAAATTGACCTTTGCGTGTGCGCTCAATCTCTGGTAATTGACTCTCCGTTAACCAATGATTTATTTTTTGAAAGGTGTAGCCTAACTGCCGACGAGAAAGATTGTACTTTTCTGCTAATTTCGAGCTTGTGACACTTGTATCTTTAATTAATTCATTAAAAATTTGCTCTTCTCTTTCTCCCAACACGGTTGCTGACCTCCTTTGATATTTATCATAACAGTTGATTTTTCAGCAATGTATACGTTTTCATCACAAATATTAGAATCATCATTGTACAATATTGTGATGATTAGAAATAGATTACAACATTATTGTTTTGAAGAATACTAATAATGTCGTATTTCATCGAATTTTCTTTGTTAATATATGGGTCATGGATAGTGATTTAGCTTTAAAACTCTCTTGAGAAATATACTGCGCTTATCCTAATGGCGACTGCAGAGCCTCCGGATACTCCGTATTCCGGGGTCTCGTCTAGGCTAGGCCAGCTTCTCATAGGACAAAGAAGAGCTCTACAGCATTACATCGCACGCAGAAAATCGATTTTTGATTTTCAAGGAGTCTCCGTATATTTCTTACGCTTATTCTAGCTTTTATCCGTTTTTATTGAACAAAAACTTTTAGTTATCTTCTATCTTTAGACAAAGAGCTACGAACCTATTTTTACTCTCATTTAAGGGGCATAACGACAATGCCTTTACAATTTCCGTTGCATAAAAAAAGAACTGTCGTTATGACAGCTCTTTCTGATTTTTATTTATTCAATATTATTCTTGCATTGCTAGAGCGATGGCACCTTTTACTCCTTGATTATCATTAAGTGCTGGTGCAACGATCAGCTGATTAACATCTTTTACTTCTATATAATCATTTAATAGATTGATAAATTGCTTACGTATCATCGGATACAATTTTTCTTGTTTCATTACTCCCCCGCCAATAATAATTTTTTCCGGCGATAGAATTACAAAATAATTCATGATTGCTTGTGCGAGGTAATATGCTTCTAATTTCCAAACGTCATCTTGTTCAGCTAAATTCGTACTTTTTTTACCGTAACGCGTTTCAATAGCTGGACCTGCGGCAAGTCCTTCTAAACAGGTATTATGACTAGGACAAGCACCTTCAAAAGAGTCTTCAGGGTGTTTTTGAATCAGAATATGCCCCATTTCTGAATGATCGTACCCTTGAAAAATGATTCCATTTTGTACGAAACCTGCTCCAATTCCTGTCCCAACAGTAATATAAAGACAACTTCCAGCATCTTTGGCAACTCCATAATTATATTCACCTAGCGAAGCAACATTCACATCCGTATCGATAAAAACAGGTATTTTTAGACGACTTTTTAAATCTTGCAATAATGGGAAATCCCGCCACGCCAATTTAGGAGTCTTCCCGATTGTGCCATAATGTTCACTTACTGCCCGCAAATTAATAGGACCAAACGCTCCAACACCGAGACGTTCTACTTTATGTTCTCGAAAAAACACATCTACTTGATTTAGTGTCTCATCTGGAGTAGTGGTAGGAAAAGTTATACGTTCTAAAATTTCACCATCTTGACTGCCTATAGCACAAACAAATTTTGTACCACCTGCTTCAATAGCTCCAATTCGCATGGATTTTTTTCCTCCTCAACTAGTTAACTACTTGTAAAATCTGATTCTCGCCAGCTATTACTTTCGTTGCTTTAAGAGTTTTAACTTCTCGTACATCAGCAGTATTGGAAATGATGATAGGTGTAATACTACTGGAAGCATTTTCTTCAATGAGTGCTATATCAAAGCTCATTAATGTATCGCCGACTTTTACTCTATCTCCATCATTAACATGGGCAGTAAAACCTTTTCCATCTAAGTTAACAGTATCTAATCCAATATGTATTAGAATCTCTGCATCATTTTCTGTTTGAATACCAATTGCATGTTTAGTTGGAAATACTTGTATAATCTCACCATCAACAGGGGAAACTACTTCCCCTTCAGAAGGCTTCACTGCAACACCATCACCCATCATCTTTTGTGAAAAGACTGGGTCAGGAACATCTTCTAATGGTATGATTTCACCCGTGATCGGTGCAACTATCGTAATTTCTTTTGGTTCTTTCTCTTTCTTTTTAAATAATTTCTTAAACATCTTTCATTTCCCCTTCTGCTTGTATAATATCGTAGATGAACGTTTACATTTGCTATTCTATCTAATTCTCAAAATAATAACTATATTATACTAGCTTTATCATTTTCCCAACAACTTTAACTATCTTTCTATGCTGTTTCAAAGTGTATTTTTTAACAATATACTATTAAATATCCTCTATTCTTATTGGCTCTGGTTTTCGCTTGTCAAATGTATAAATATAGGAAAACCCAGCTTCTTTTGCCATTTTCACTGCTTCATTAAAATAATTTCCTACCGTTTCTACTCGGTGTGAATCCGAGCCGATCGTTAATATTTCCCCACCGATTTGTTTGTATAGCTTCAACAACTCAATCCGCGGAAAAGTTTCTCCGACCGTCTGACTTGCTAATCCAGATGTATTTATCTCCAGTCCAATACCTCGCTCCACTGCTCGATGAAGTACATGACGAATAATCTCTTCCATATCTTTTAGTTTATAATTTCCGATTTTAGCTATCGCGTAACGTTTCAATAAATCAAAATGCGCTAAAACATCTATATCTGCATATGTTACTAGTTTTAATATTTCTTCAAAATAACCTAAATAAGCTGTGTGATTTTCTTTATCAAATAAATAATGTCTCAATTTTTCTTCTTTGATATTATGTATAGATCCTAATATAAAATCAAATTCAACCACATTTAATGCTTCCTTATATTCATCCTTCATCAAGTGCGGTTCACATAGTTCTATCCCCATCTTAATATTGAGCTTATCTTGCCATTTCGATTTTGCATGTTGAATATCTGAAATATATTTTTTGAAATCCATATGTCCATATGTTGGTGCTTTCGGATTCACTGAAAAATGCTCTGTAAAACAAATTTCATCGATACCTTTCTCGACTGCCTTCGCACATACTTCATCCATAACTGCTTTAGAATCAAAAGAATTATTTGTGTGATGATGATAATCAATCCAGTACATCCAATACCTCCTTTATTCTTCTTCTTTATAGACTACCTTATTTTTTATAAAAGTTATATAAATCAGTTTTTCTATGAACTGTTACGTTGATGATTATAGAGAAAACCTGGCTTCTTGATAGTAATGGAAGATGGCGACTCCTGCAGGAATTGTACGAGCTAAATATCCATTTGAAAAGTGTTCTTCTTTAAGTAAAACAATATAAGCTCTGTATTAATTTTCATTTACTCATTATTTCTTCAAAGTGTAGTAAAAATGAAGGTTACAATCTTTTCCGTTACACAACGGAAAAAGAATCGATATATTTGTAACCGTTTTCTTATTACAATAGAACTATAGATAGACAAACACAAGGAGGAAATCAACGATGAAACATATTCTATTAGCTTGCTCATCAGGCATGTCGACGAGTTTACTTGTATCAAAAATGGAAGAAGCAGCTGCCAAACAAGAAATGGAAGTAAAAATTTGGGCCGTTGCTCAAGATAAAGCTTTTTCCGAATTAGAAAATGCAGACGTTCTTTTAATTGGTCCACAGATGCGATTTCTTAAAAAGAAGTTCGAAAAAGCTGGTGCAGAAGCTCAAGTACCAATCGATGTTATAGATCCAGTAGCTTATGGACGAGTTGATGGAGAAGCTGTGTTAAACAAAGCAATATCATTAATGTCATAACTTACAACAAGAATTGCTCCTAGAGAGAACAATAATGACAAAAAGGGGGAATTACAATTGGAAAACAATAAGTTTATGCAAATGTTAGAGAATTTTTTACTTCCGATTGCAGATAAATTAAATAACAACCGTTATTTATCTGCTTTACGGGATGGATTTATGGTAGCATTACCTCTCATTATCTTTGGATCTATATTTGTCGTAATCGCAAACTTGCCATTCTTAGACAAACTATTAGGAGAAAGTGCATTTGCCGCCTATCAAGATGCACTTGGACCAGCTTCAGCTTCCACATTAAGTATTATGGGATTATTTGTTATTATAGGGATAGGTTATAAATTAACAGAACATTATGAAGGGGAAGCAATTTATGGTGGTGTGGTAGCGATTGCTGCATTCATTATCCTTACACCGCAAGTATTGGAAGGAGTTGCTGGAGTTATCCCTTCTGCGGCTCTTGGTGCACAAGGAATGTTCTTAGGGATATTTACAGCTTTTATATCTGCAGAATTTTATCGATACTTTGTAAAAAAAGATTGGATGATCAAAATGCCTGCAGGAGTTCCATCAGCTGTAGCAAAATCATTCAGTGCACTCATTCCAATTGCACTGACTCTAACCGTATTTCTTGTAATTCGAATAGCAGTGAGTTTTACACCTTTTGATACGGTTCAAAATTTCATATATACGATTATTCAAGAACCATTAACACAATTAGGTAGTGGTCTTCCAGCAACCATTGTAGCTGTGTTACTCATACAACTTTTCTGGTTTTTTGGACTGCATGGACAGATCATCGTCAACTCAGTATTTGACCCAATTTGGTATACCTTAAACGAACAAAATTTATCTGCTTTCCAAAGCGGAATAGAACTGCCAAATATTATAACGAAGCAATTTATTGATTCATTCTTAGTTGGTATGGGTGGATCAGGGATGACGCTAGCAGTAGTAATCTTAATCATATTAATTGGACGTAGTCGACAATTAAAAGAGCTCGGTAAATTAGGTGGACCCCCAGGAATATTTAATGTAAACGAGCCGATTATCTTTGGATTGCCAATTATTATGAATCCATTGGTGCTCATACCATGGCTGATTGCTCCTGTAGTAGTCACAATAATCACCTATATTTCCATGTCGATTGGGATTGTTCCTAAACCTGCTGGAATTATTGTCCCTTGGACGACACCACCATTATTAAGTGGATTTTTAGCAACTGGTAATGCATGGCAAGGAGCTGTGTTACAAGCAGTAAACTTATTAATCGTAATGGGAATATGGTGGCCATTCTTAAAAATCTTGGATAAAAACTACTACGAAAATGAAAAAACTAGCGATAGCAATACTGATTCAGTGAAAAGAACTTCATAAATCAGGATGTCTAGCTAATACAGAGGTGATGTACATGAATCAGACACAATTAACAGAAACAGCATTTCAAATCATCCTTTATGCAGGCAATGGAAAATCAAGTGCGATGGAAGCAATCCAAGCTGCAAAGGAAGGCAATTTCACAGAAGCAGATACACTTATCCAAACTGCAAGTGATGAATTAACAAATGCGCATAACTTTCAAACGAAACTATTACATGATGAAGCAAATGGAGATAAAAAGGACATCAATCTTATCCTTATTCATTCACAAGATCATCTAATGAATGCAATGACCATTAAAGATTTAGCTATCGAAATTATTGATATTTATCGAAATAAGTAGTGGAGGTATTACTATGACGGAGCAAAACTATCAATTTCCTGACGGATTCTGGTGGGGCAGTGCAACTTCAGCAACACAGATCGAAGGAGCTGCAAATCAATATGGAAAAGGACAAAATATATGGGATCATTGGTATAACGTACAGCCTGAACGATTTTACAATCAAGTTGGCCCAGAACATACATCTGACTTTTACCATCGCTATAAAGAAGACATTGCTTTAATGAAAGAATTTGGACATAACTCGTTTCGTCTATCCATTTCTTGGTCGCGATTAATCCCAGATGGGATTGGTAATGTAAATGAAGAAGCTGTTTCCTTCTATAATAATGTTATCGATGAATTAATTGCCAATGATATTGAACCTTTTGTTAATCTATTTCACTTTGATATGCCCCTGCCAATGCAAGAAATTGGTGGATGGGAAAACCGTGAAGTTATTAAAATGTATCAACAATATGCGAAGAAGGCATTTGAACTATTTGGCGATCGCGTAAAAAGATGGTTTACCTTTAACGAACCAATTGTACCAGTTGAAGGCGGATATTTATATAATTTTCATTATCCAAATGTAGTGGATGCAAAAAGAGCAATCCAAGTTGCCTACCATACTATAATTGCTCATGCGACTGCAGTTCAAACATTTAGAGAATTGAATGTTACAAATGGAAAAATTGGCATTATCCTAAACCTAACACCTTCTTATCCAAGAAGTGAACACAAAGCTGATCAAAAAGCTGCGCATATCGCTGATTTATTCTTTAATCGCAGCTTTTTAGATCCTGCTGTACTTGGCGAGTACCCAGAAGATTTAATTAACCTTTTAAAAGAACATGATCACCTTCCGCAATCAGAGGATGGGGATGCACTACTAATCAAAGAAAATACGATTGATATTTTAGGTGTGAATTACTACCAACCTAGAAGAGTAAAGGCAAAAGAGTATTTGCCGAATCCGTATAGTCCTTTTATGCCTGATTGGTTTTTTGATTCCTATGAAATGCCAGGAAGGCGTATGAATGAATATCGTGGATGGGAAATCTATGAAAAAGGAATCTATGATATTATGATCAATCTAAAAGAAAATTATCATAATATCGAATCATTTATTTCAGAGAATGGGATGGGTGTTCAAGGAGAAGAACGCTTTCTTGAAAACGGACAAATTCAAGATGATTACCGTATCACCTTTATACAAGATCATTTGAAGTGGCTACATCAAGCAATCACTGAAGGTTGTAATGCAAAAGGCTATCACCTTTGGACTACAATGGATAACTGGTCATGGTCAAATGCTTATAAGAATCGCTACGGTTTCTTTTCTGTAAATATTGATACGATGGAAAGAACTCCAAAGAAAAGCGCCTATTGGTTTAAACAAATAAGTGAACAAAATGGATTTCAGGCATAGTTATAAATAAAGAATAGATAGAAGGAGTTGTTTTCATGATACAAAACAGCTCCCTTCTCTACGTTTGAAGGAGGTGGATTACAATGGACACTAGGTTACGTGTAATGTTAAAGGAATTTATCCAAGCAAAATCTCCATTAACGAGCACTTTTATTGCTAATATTAACCATGTAACATCTCGAACAACGAGAGATGATATTAAAAAATTGAATCAACAACTTCACGTGTATGGAGCAACAATTCAATCTATTAAAGGAAAAGGATATCAATTATCCATTCAAAATGAAGATGAATTTCATCGTTTCTTAACCATGGAATGGAATCAGGAATCTAATTCCAGAAACACTCCAAATACTCCCGAACAACGTGTCAAATATATTGTTAGACGATTATTATTTACAATGGACTACATAAAACTAGAACAATTAGCAGATGAGATGTATATTAGTAAATCTACCATTCAAAATGATATGAAGTTAGTACGGCAACAATTGAAACCTTTCGAACTAGATATCCATGTTAAACCTAGTCATGGTATTAAGATCATTGGAGAAGAAATAAAAATACGATTTTGCATGGCAGAATTTTTTGTTGATCGAGAAAACGATTCACATGCGGATGTAAAACCGCATTATGAATTTGTTACATTACCGCATCATCAGTTGAGAATGATTAAAAATATAATCATCCAACAATTGGGCTCACATCAAATGACCTTATCAGATATTGCCATTCACAACCTATTTATTCATATTGCTATTGCTGTCTTACGTATTAGAGACGGACACCCCATCGATTTCAATGCAGCACACATGGAAGAAATGCAAGATATGAAAGACACAAAAGCATATTATGTCGCAGAGAAGATTGTGGAAGATACAGAAAAACAATTACAATTATCTTTTCCAAAGACAGAAACAATTTATGTCGCTTTACATCTTCTGGGTACAAAAATGGTTGCCTCTACCAAAATAGACAGTACAGATATTGAATCTATCTTAGATCCCTCTATTTATAAACTTGTGGTGCTCTCATTAGAAAAGATTGAAGAGGAAATGCATCTCGATATAAGTAAAGATAAAGAGTTAATGATTAGTCTAGGGATGCATCTAAAGCCAGCGATGAATCGATACAAGTATGGAATGAATATTCGCAATCCTATGCTTTCACATATTAAGAAAAACTACCAACTCGCTTTTCAAGCTGCTGTCTATGCAGGAGTTGTCATCGAAGAGAAAACAGGTATAACAATTGATGAAAATGAAATCGGTTACCTTGCGCTACACATTGGTGCAGCAATGGAAAGAAACAAATTAAAAAAAGGACCAAAGCGTTGCCTAGTTGTGTGTGCATCTGGTATGGGTACTGCGCAATTAATTTATTATAAACTCAAATCAAAGTTTGAAGGAAAAATGGAAGTGGTGGGTACTACCGAATATTATCGTTTACGTGATTACCCACTTGATGATATCGACCTAATTATTTCCTCTATTCCTATTAAGGAAGATATACGAATTCCAGTCATTGAAGTCAATGCAATAATTGAAGAAGATGATTTACAACATATTCAATCATTTATATCTGGCAAAGAAACAAATCTACTATCCAAATATTTGCATGAGGCGAATATCTTTTTAAACTTAGAAGTTGCTTCTAAAGAACAAGTACTAAAGTATATGACCGTACATCTCCAAGAGAACGAATACGTAGACACAGATCTTTTAGATTCCATTTATGAACGAGAAAAAATTGCACCGACCTCATTTGGAAATCTAGTGGCTATTCCACATCCACTAACACCGAAGTCGGAGCAAACTTTCATTTCTATCGCAACGTTAAAAGAACCTATTGTATGGGCAGATAAAACTGTACAATTTGTTTGTCTATTAAGCGTAAAAAGAAACAGTCAGGAGGATTTACAATCCCTATACGAAACCATCGGGAAAATCATCGACCGCCCTTCTATTGTCCAAAAGCTTGTGCAAACAAAGGATAAGAATACGTTTATAGAGATAATTAAGCAAGTTTAAAACAGCTCTAGAATACAAAAAGTGAGTCCCCATCGTTTGGAGACTCACCCACCTATACTTCATTAAAACGTAGCAATTTCCCACCTATTTCGATATTAGGAAGGATGAGATACGATACATTCTGCATTTCCTTCTAGTTCATATTTTTTTATGCCTTGAGGCAATATAAAGTTTGAACCTTTTTCAATAGTAAACTTCTTATCCCCTATTTTAATCGTACCTGTTCCTTCAACTACGCTTACTTGTAAAAAGTCTTTATCGAGTAATTTTGTTACATTTCCTTGTATCTCCCAATGATATACTGCAAAGTAGCCCGTTTCAATTAACTTTCGAATTGATAAGTCTTCTTGCACTTCTTCTGATGGTTTAATTTTAACGTCTTGATGCGGTACCATCGTCACTTCTTTCGCTTTTTCTAAATGTAGTTCACGTTTATTTCCCTCTGAGTCTTTACGATCATAATCGTACACGCGATATGTAATATCGGAGCTTTGCTGGGTTTCGAGAATAACAATCCCTTTTCCGATTGCATGTATAGTACCGCTTGGAACATGGACAAAATCTCCCTTTGCAACAGGAACTCGTTTTAATAATTGATTCCAATCACCTTGATCAATCATCTGATTTAATTCTTCTTTTGTCTCTGCATGGTGACCTAGGATGAGTTCCGCGCCAGGCTCTGCATCCAATACGTACCAGCATTCAGTTTTACCATATGATTCATGTTCAACTTCTTGAGCATATGTATCGTCAGGGTGAACTTGCACAGATAAATCATCATTCGCATCCAATATTTTAATGAGTAATGGATACGCTTCATTCGAGTCATATATTTTATTAAATAACTCCCCATGATGTTCCCACGCATCTATAAGTGTTTTCCCTTGTAAAGGACCATTTATGATTTTACTTGGCCCGTGCTTATGAGCAGAAATCACCCATGCCTCGCCCGCTCTTTCATATAAGCTCTCGTATCCAAATAATTCTTGTAGCTTTTGCCCTCCCCATATTCTTTCTTGCATTACTGGTTCTAAAAATATCGGTTCTTGATACATATTGTATTCATCTCCTCAAACGCTTTCGTATAACTATTATTATAACAAATCCGAATGAAGCCTTGTTTGATTTTTATTGTAGAAGGTCGCTAAGAATTGCGTGGTTCCATTCTAATCAAAGGTAAGTAATTTTTATAACCGAAATATTAATAAAATGTTCAATAATAGAAGGGACAGTGTTATCTCACACTATCCTCCTCCCAGTCTTTAAAATCATCGTTATTCAAGTTTCTAATTTTACCATTATTCTCAATTACAGCCTCTACTTCTACGTTCACATTTATATTTGGATATAATTCGTTTAGAAAGTTTTTTAGTTCAGAATTAGTATAGTTTTTACGTAAACGATCGCTAATACCTAATATATCAACTTGTTTCTCTTGCAATTTCTGTACGAGTTGAAGCGTAACGTTCTTCATTTTTTCTTCAAACATTCGTTGAATATCTTGATCGGTCAAGTGATCATCTGCTTCAGCAACGATTACAACAAACTCTAATTTTATCGTTAGATCAATATTTTCTCCATTTACTGTATAGTCATATTTTACATCTCTTTCTACCAACTCTACATTAGTTGTATCATCTATAGTTACAAATGTTTTTATCACATTTTCATCATTAAGTAAATTCATAATCATTACCTCAACAGAACTTATCCTATCAACAATTTGTCCGTTTTTTAGAATAGAAGCTCCTAAGTAATCCATTGTTAAATCTTGATTCGAACCAATTAACGGTATCGCAATATCGCTAGTATGAGAATGTATTCCCCGGTAGACTTCCCATAAGCTCACTTCAGGATCATAAATATCCCAACCAACCTGCTTTTCTAAAAAGCCAAAAATAGGTGTTCCAACTTCTTCAAAATTACTAATCATTAATTCGAAATACTCATTCATATCCTCCTTGATAAATGCTACAGATGGCGTAGCAGGCATATCTCGCATTCTCATGAAAGTATTTATTATATTCTCGACCCCTTCTTCTCCAAGCTTTTCATCTATTACAATAAAATCGATGTGCTCCGAATCAATGGTCGTTTCAATCTTTTTTCGAATTTGTTCAATAGCGTCTACTAATGTTTTACCTTTCCCATCCACTTTCGCCAGATTTCTTTGCTCAGAAACAACAGATACAGGAATGATATAATACACATGATATAATTCTTCTTCTTTCGTAACTCCCATCATAATTGGCATTGAACGATAGTTAATATCTCGTGAGTCCCAGCACCCACTGAGTAACATCAAAATAAATAACGTACTTAGAATCTTTATCCAATAATTATATTTCATGCTTTTGCCTTCTTCCTATCCAAAAGATGAAAATCAAAAGACTAATTATAGAATAGAATCGAAATGGTACGAGCCACAAAATATGACTTTGTACTTGCTCCCACGTAGATATCATATTCGCAACAAAAGTAATTCCTATAACAATTACTACTAATGCAATCGACGCATGGAGATTACTTACTTGAAAAATACTTTGATACATCATTCGTAATATATGTAATAACATACCTAAAAATAAAGTAGCGTAAATGAGTAGACTTAAGCCAAATAAACTAGTAAGAGTTTCAAAAATAGACCACTCGACATCAACAGAAGCCAACATTTCGATATATGGAAAAGTAAAATTTCTTGCAACTTCATAACCAAATACCGACATAGGGGAATAAGCAGATATAAATATAATTGGAATCAAAAACCACGATGACCAAAATATAATTTTAAAATTATATTTATTCTTCTTTGGTAAGAAGGCTAGAAATAAAAATGTCGGAGATAGAATCAGAAACCCCGTAATAAAAGGAATATCCAATAAAAAGTCAATATTATCAACCTTCATTGGAAATATGTAATACCATTTTGCATTATAAAAAGACAATAAGAAAATAATTACAATAACAAACCCCGAGGTTGCCATAATTAAAAAAGCTGTACGAAAAATACTTTCCATCGATCCTAGACCGATATAAGTCGCTGTTACAATAAATAAGATCATAACATATAAAATTGGTGTCTGATTTAGAAATAACACAGTTGTAAATTCAGCATAAGTACGAACAGCAGTAATTACTGTTCCAATTAAAAATAAGCTTAATGGGATAAAAACTACTATTGAAACTAACCAACGGTTTTTAGGTAAATGTTCTAAAATATTGGGTTTCTTTAATTTCGATATCCCATATAAAAAGAGTCCTATTATAAGAATGTATGAAATCCCATGTAATAGAACAACCAACCAATGTCCATTTTCGACCGTATCAAGAATTAGTGTTGGATAAAGAAGAAACATTAATCCTAAATTCACAATAAAAAAATAGGTTATAATCAATAGATTACTGATTTTCACTTTGAATCCCTTCCTTTTTCCATCGGACATAAGGTACTCCAAAATTTGTAATCCGGGCAATATAAGCACACAGTACTAATAGTCCAATAACATGTCCTAGAATTCCAAATAAAGCCGAAAAAATCACAATTACATACTTCATAAGACGTAGAGTAACTCCATTCTCAAAACTTATAATTATTCCATTGGCAATAGTGGTTGCAGCAATAACGATGATCAATACTCCACTCACTAGACTTGCTTCTACAATTGCTTGCCCCAAAATGATTCCACCAACAACTCCAATCGTATTAGATATGGAAAGTGGTAAACGTACTGCAGCTTCCGTAATTAATTCAATTAGTAATAACATAATCATTATTTCTATGAAAGCAGGGTAAGGTACAAATTGCCTGCTTTCTGTTATGGAAAGTGCTAATTGAATTTTTAACATTTCGGGATTGATTGTTATCAAGGCAACATATAATCCAGGTAAAAGAAGTGCAATCAAAATCCCTATAATACGTAAAGCATACAAGGCATAAACAAATACACTTAAATAATTACTATCACTTGGCTGTTTGAATACATCAAAAACTGTATTGAATAATACCAATGCAAACGGGTAGCCATCCATAAAAAAAACAATTTTTCCTTGCTCTAAATATTCTATTGCATTTTCTGGTAATTCCGTAGAAGATATACGTGTAATTAAATCAAACTTTGAAAATCCAAGTGCAACATGAATATCTTTCACCTGTTTAATTTCATTTGGATATCCCTCAATTTTCTTCTTGATTTTTTGTACCATTTTTTCTTCTGTGGTTCCCTTTAACATAATAAAAGAAAAACGACGATTTCTTTTACCATGTTGGGTTGTGATTACTTCAACATCCTTTGATCGATACTTACTACGCATTAGTCCAATGTTTTGTTGACTATTTTCTGTAAAAGCATCCTTTGAACCATAAATAATTGACTCATTCACAGGTACATCTATACTTCGATATAAAGATTGTGAGAATGGATCAATAATTAGAGACACTTCTCTATTACGATTCCAAACAACTAATTTCCCTTCATACAAAGCTTGAATCAGTTTACTGGATTGAAGTTTCTCCCATGGCATTTTTTCTGAACGAAAAGTATATTTCCCTGATTGATTCTCATCTTCCTCATGAACTAATGTATCAATCATTTTCCAAGTTTTAGAAAAGTCCACCAAGCTTTCAAAACCTATGACGTCATAAAGAGTATCATTTATTACAATCGCCTTCACTTTCAAATCTTTGTTTTTCTTTTTTAGTTCATCTACCTGGTTGATGAAATCCATTTTTAGCACCCTTTCGCTTCTCCTACCTTTATTAATGAACCAGGAAGCGAATTTTCATGCAAATAAATCTAAATTTTAGGTGGCAAATGGTTATGATCACTATGAAGACATTACTTATGATCTTCCATTATGTATAAGGATTTATTCACCAAGATTTTTTTAAAAGGGGAAGAATAGTATCATAAAATAAACTCATATACTAAAAGAGCATTGTCATTATAAATGACAATGCTCTTATTACATCAAAATTTTATACGAAATTAAGAACTATACTCTGTTTTATTTCTAGTTTTTAGTTTTTCTTTGGTAATCATTTTCCCATCTGTACCAATTCTACGAATAAAGAAAGATAAGACTAAAGCTATTCCCATAATTAATAAGGAAATAAAGAAAGAAAAGTTAATTCCCTGAAGCATTGCTTCATTCATAATCTCTGCTTCCATTGTTGCCATCGCTTGTTCAGATGGCATTTGACTTGGGTCTATACTATTCATTGCAGATTGTGCTAGTTCTTCCGCTTTTGTTTCTGTTCTATTATTCATAATTGTAATAAGTAAAGCTGAGCCAATTGCTCCTGAAACTTGTTGCAACGTATTGTTCATCGCTGTACCATGAGGATTCTCATGCATTGGTAACTGATTTAAACCGTTTGTCATAACAGGCATCATTACCATCGACATACCGAAACTACGTATCGCAAATACGAGCATCATCTGTCCAAACGTTGTTTCCAAGTCCAATTGAGTAAAAAAGTAAGTCGTTGACATCGTAATTAACAATCCTAGAATCGCTAATGTGCGTGCACCAAACTTATCAAACAGTCTTCCCGTAATTGGAGACATGAATCCCATTACGAGTGCACCAGGTAACATTAATAATCCAGCTTCAAATGGTGTAAATCCTCGAACTGTCTGTACGTATAATGGCAGTAAAATCATTCCGGAGAATAGTGCCATTGCTAAAACGATCGAAATCGCAGATGATAATGCAAACATTGGGTATTTAAAAATCTTAAACTGTAGCATGGGCTCTTCCATTTTTAATTGGCGCAGAACTAAAGCAATGACAGAAATGACACCTATTATAATTGTTCCATATACATATGGGCTACTCCAACCTTGTTCTCCAGCAGAACTAAATCCATATAATAACCCCCCGAAACCAAAGCTAGATAATATAATTGAAAATACATCAAGTTTAATTTCACGTTGAGGAGTTACATTCTTCAGCTTGAACATCCCAATAATTAATGATAGTAATGCAATTGGAATAACAATATCAAATAAAGTTCTCCAGTCATAATGTTCTACAATCCATCCTGATAATGTCGGGCCTAGAGCTGGTGCAACGACCATTACCAGACCGAATGTACCCATCGCAGTTCCACGTTTTTCAATTGGAAAAGCAGTTAGCATAACGTTCATCAGTAATGGCATCATTACCGCTGAACCTGCAGCTTGTATTAATCTTGCAATAAGCAGTACGGCAAAGGTTGGAGATATACTCGCCAACACTGTTCCGATTGTAAATAACGACATTGCCGTTAAAAATAAACTTTTATTTGTAAAGCGTTGAATCAAAAATGCACTCGCAGGTATTAATATACCATTTACCAGCATATAACCATTTGTTAACCACTGCACAGCAGTTGGGCTAACTTCAAACTCGTTCATAATGGATGGCAATGCAACATTAAGCAAAGTCTCATTTAAAATTGCAACGAATGCACCAATAAATAATATTGCGATCATACCGTAAGGCGGTTTTTTATGAAGTGATTCTACATTCGTCATCATCTTACCTTCTTTCTTATATATATTTCATAGTAGCTATAGCTTCAATTATAGTGCGTGTTCAAAAAGGATGATGGAAAGGACCAAGAAGATCGAGGCGGCGTAGCTTTGAGTACCGAAACGTATGCAGTTAATACGCAAGGAACGGAAAAGCAAGCCAACGAAGAAATTGGATGTGTCATTTTCATCGGACTTTATGAACAACCTCTTAAAACAAATTAATAACTTAATTATCTAGACTCATAGTATAAATATACAAAAATATCATCTATCTACTCATTCTATCAATTCAGTACTCATCCGTTTTTAGGAAACTTTTTTCATTTTATACCCATAGTTCAAAAAATGCAATACTTAAGTTTGTTAAATTTCATTAAAGTTGATATATCAAATCTTTTTAGATAAAATTAAATTATACTAGCGTTATAAAAAGGAATTTATTCACTTAAATTTTCAAATAAGGATAGATTTGATGAATCATAAAAAAAAGCAAATTATTGATGCTGCTCAATCGTTATTTATAAAAAAAGGATTTACTTCTACTTCTATTCAAGATATTTTGAACGTGGCATCTATATCAAAAGGCACGTTCTATAACTATTTCACTTCTAAAAATGAATGCTTAATCGAGTTGTTACAATTAATAAGAGAAGAAATAGTTTATGAACGTAAACATCTGGAAACTTCAAAAGAGGCTAGTGATAAATCTGTTTTTATTAAACAAATCGCAGTGCGGTTTCATATTGATAGAAAACATAATTTACTTGCGTTATTTTCATCATTACCTACTGCATCCAAAGAGGATGATGAACTTCACATTTATATCAAAACTCAGTATTTACAAGAGATCGTTTGGATTGCAGAACGATTAACTTCTATTTATGGAAAGTTTATAAAAAAACACGCTTTTGATTACGCCGTAAGTTTACTTGGAAATTTACATTTCACTTCCAAAGTTATGTACGATGTGAAACCTCATATTTTAGAAGTAGAAACCATTATTAACTTCTCTTTATCCCAGTTAGACAATATTATAAATACTCATTCAAACGATAAGCCTATTCTTTTCCAAACGGAATATTTTCATCCTTATATGGAAAAACCAAATGGTTCTATAAAAGAATTCAAATTCGAAATGAAACAAATATTAGCAAACTTAGAACAACAAATTAATCATGCTAATGAACCAAAAACAAGTCACTTTATTGATTTCTTGTATGGAGAATTAGAAGCACAAGAACCAAGAATTTTCCTTTTAGAAAGTGTTATCCAATCTTTAATTCATGCATTTGAAGGGTCTGATAACGAAAAAAATGCCAGGCACTTATTAACCTTGCTTTGCTATATGGAAAAACAAGAATCATAAAAAACGCTGTCTAACAAGTCGTAACTTCACTTGTTGACAGCGTTTTTTTATTATAAATCGTTCAAATAAATGGCTTTTTACCCCTGTCTCTTCAATCGGTCTATAAACTCCTGATGAAATTCATAATGAAATAATTGTTTCGCTTCATATGTTCCTACACTTATATCTCGATTGGTAAGCAATCCATTTAATTCAGACATATATTTATTTACGTTTTTTATATCTACAAACTGGTTATTCAAGATATTTGCAGCATTATGATCAAATTCGTACATCTTGTCCACTGTATCCAAGACATGTTTTCTAGAACGACTAATATTTTCATGAAATTCTTGGTCATCTAAATTAGGGATGGAGACAATATCCCTAATAGAAGAAAGACTACGATTAACGGAGTCGGTAAGTGACATGGTCACATTGCCAGCTTTTTTTAATGACTGCTCCACATCTCTACGTAAAAACTCTTCATCAATCCTGCCACTATCACTTGGTTCAATTTGATATAAATTCATTCTTATTTTTCTTAAATTTGCATCATAATTTTCAATCATATCCAGTACGTATTGTTGTAAAGGCAAGTGTGTCTCACGATAAAAAGTACGTACCGATTCAGCAGCTTCCCCTGTAAACATCTCCTCAGACTCTAATAGACTATTTACAGCTTTTTTCATTTCATCAAGCTTTTCACGAGATTGATCCAGCATAGATTGTGTTTGATCAATTTGTGTATGTAGTTGTTTAATATCCATTGTTTTCATATCTAACACACCACCTTTGATGAATGCCAGTTATTCCTATCCATTTCTACATTCATTCAAATCATTCTCATACTATTATAATAAAAGATATCCTAAATGATAAGTAGTTTTCTGATAATTAAATCAATTGAACTAAAACGTAGGGTGACTTTTTATCAAAATAGTGCTTTTCACATAGAAACATTTGTGTAATGAATTTCATATCAAGCTATTTTATATGCAAATATATCTGAATGTTGCGCTATTTTCATAGAAGTTTATATGTATTCTTTATATCATTGTTCGACAATTTCTCTTTATTATATCCTACCATATGTATATCCAACAATAATAGACACCTTTAGACCCATATAGTATACTTAGCACGATGATGCTAAAAGGACGTGAAGTCATGAAGAGATTGGTTTTGCTTTTATTATTTACAATTATTATCTTATCAGCTTGTTCAGAAAATAAGGAAGATATTGTTGAAAAAGCACTACAAACAGAAGATACTTTAGAAAGTTACGCTACAGATTATGGAATTGCAATCAATGTCGAGACAGAATTTCGTAATGAATCTTCTTCCGTACAAGGAAATGCAACCATTGTGGAAAATCCAGCAGCACTACATCAGGTTTTCACATCAACAACGTCGAATAATGAATCCTCCGTAGAAGGATATATGGTTAAAGAAGATAGTTATATTAAAGAAGGTGATTCAGAATGGATCTACCAACAAATAGAACCAGACGCTATACAATTTGAACCATCCTATCACGATATTCTTAGTATTATTGAGCAAGTACATGAAAATACGGAGTTTACAGAACAAGATAGTACATATCAACTTTCATTTGAGGGATTTAACCGACAAATATATGATGCGTTATCAAGCCCCTTTAGCGTAGAACTTACAGGCTTCGAGCTTGATGATGATGTAGAACAAAAACTAGTCATTTTAATTAACAAAGATGACCACACCATACAATCATTACAATACGATATTGTAGCAGAGAATTCGGATACAGGAAAGGTCACAATGGACATCCACATGGACTACAATAATTTTAATGAAGTGGAAGAAATCACTATCCCTGAGGAAGTGAAAGATTCTGCTTCCTAATATGGATGAAGCACAAGCCGACTACCAACAATTGATAGCCGGCTTTATTTATGGAAGCACATCGTTGCAGGGAGTGTGTTACTTTCCTTCCAAGTCTGCTTCACCATACTTATCTCATATATACGCAGCTTAAGGTAAAAATAATCCTTTTTTATGTTCATCAGTTTGAATTTTCCAAAATCCTTATTAAAATTTTTTTAAATTTTCCCATCCTGCTGATCGAAGTTTCTTTCTAACCTCTCTTGCCCAACCTTTGACTGCTACTAATGTAACTTTTTCTTGATTGGCTATTTCCTGTTGAGACATTCCCTCTATTACATAATAACGTACCCATTTCCATTCTTTTTCTGTAAGTAAACTACGTATTACTTTCCAGAATTCTCTATTTATGTCCATTTCACTTCTAACTTCCGCCTCGTTGTCTATCAATATATGACTAACTCCCGTAGGATTACGATAATTTCCAGATGTGGTATCTACTTGATATTGTTTTTTAAACTTTTCCAATAGCTCCTTCTCTTTCCCCCCTTTTCGAATTGCGTCGATGAGTCGATTTCTAATCGTATAATTCATATATGTGGAAAGTGGTCCTTTATCTGGTTGATAGTTTTCATATGCTTTCCACATTGCCACCAAACCTTCTTGAAAATATTCCTTGTCTTTGTCGTCGATTTGCAATTGATGTATTTGGTAGTACACCCTCCGCTCATTTTGCTTTAGAAATTCCTCTAAATCCCTGTTTTCATTCATTTTTATTCCTCCTGTAAATGTAAAGTACTATTATCATAGCTAACTGTTTTTAGAAATACATTTTTGCTAAAACGTCTTTTCTTAGTAAAAAAACACCGTTCTAAAGATATTTTTTAATTTTGCTTACACCTACCATAGATAAAATTGAATTTTGACGTAAGTTTTAGCAAGTTAAGATACAATTTTATTTTCAGTCATATTTGTTAGGAAAGAGTCTTTTAGGACGCTCTATTTCTCAATTGTTAATAGGATAGGTTTAAATGAATACAAAAAATCCGAACGATGGTTATTGATAAACGCATCGTACGGATTTTTTGTACTGCAAGAATCTAGTCGAAACTTCTCTTACCTTTATTCTTATTATAATACTTCTTATCTTCTTCTCTAACATTTGTAATCCATGCACGATCCTTATCCATCATTTTCTTGGCCGCGTAAATCGTCAAGAACTGAATAAAGATGATCGGTAATCCCATTAGACCAGATACAACTTCTAGCGGTGCTAAACCACCAATTCGCATTAAGATAAGTGCTACAATTGTAATAATAGCTGCAATTATAATACGCAAATTCCTTGAAGGTTCAGCTTTACTCATATTTTCCGTACCTGCATAAGATGCAATCGTATACGTTGTTGAATCGAGTGTTGTAGTTAAGAAAATCATAGCGATTATGATAAATACAATCAATACTATATTTCCTAATGGTAAGGAAGATAAAATTGCCGGTATCGCCGCCAATGGGTCTTGATTAGATATAATATCTAAGACCGCAACTTCACCATTTAAATATTTATATACACCTAATCCTCCTAATACTCCTGATGCAATCCAAGAAATCATTGTTGGAGCAAGAAGATACGTTAGAATCATTTCCTTAATCGTACGCCCTCTAGATATTTTTGCAGCAAACACACTGTGTAACATCGCCCAAGTAGCATTATAAGCAAACCAGAAAATAGTATTACTTTCGATATGTGATGTTTCTCCACTACCCAAAGCATTGGTATGGAAAGAAATATCGGCATAATTAGAAATTAAAAATCCAACCGTATCTGTAAAGTAATTGAGAATAAATACTCCTGGACCAATAACCATAATAAATAATGCGAATGCTCCAGCTAAGTACATATTCAAAGTACTTAATCGCTTAATTCCTTTTTCTATACCCAGGTAAGCACTAATAGAGAATAGTAATACCCAAACCACGGTGACAATTAATGTTAAACCAAACGATAGCTCTATATTTAGTAATTCTGCTAAATTATAGGTAACAATCGGTGCTCCTAAACCTAATGTAACTGCAGCACCTGATAAGATACTAATTAGGAATAAAACATCTAGCACTATACCACCGATTCCATCAGTAAATCGATCACCGAATAGTACTCGACATGCTTCAGATATACGCATCATTGGCCGTTTTTTAACATGTAAAATATATCCCATTGCTGGAGCAGCCATTACAAATACTGCAAATACTTGGAAGCTCCAAAGAAACATGCTATACGCACTTCCCCATAAAATGGCAGCATCTGAACCAACTTCTGCTCCAAACGGTGGACTTACTGCCACATTACCCCATTCTATCATCGCTGTACGCATAATCGTTGATCCTAAACCCATTGCAACTAAAATGGATGCATACTCAAATAATGTGAAACGTGGCTTTTCCATCGGATCTCCTAATACAACTTTTCCATATTTTGAAAATGAAAAATACAGACCAGCCACGAGTAATATTATTCCATACCAAAGATAGCCCCAACTAAAAGAATCTACTACTGTATTAAATATGGAATTTAAAAGCGATAAAGATTCATCTTCATATAAAGATAATGGAATACTAATTCCTATAATAATAATGATAGCAGGTAGAAAAATCTTATAATCTATAAGTCCTTTCCTTGAACTTTTATCTTTACTCACGGTAAGTACCTCCTACTAAATGAATTCAACTGTGTTTACCACATAAATTTACAGAATAAACATATACAGTAGGAACTATTGGTAAAAAATTACCTATTACGTATAATTTATATATAGATATTAAAAAACCGAACCAACCATGTTCAGGTCAGTTCGGGCGTAAGCACTATTGTTATTCTTTTTTTGTTACATCACGTAAATATGGAAAACTACTTGGAAACTGATAGAAGCCTTGTACTTCATCACGCAAACCTGCAAGTAATACGGAGTGATAAAGTGGAACGATTGGAGCTTCGTCAATAATTATTTGTTGTGCTTCCTGATATAATTCGAGCCTTCTTTCTTTATTTCCTTCTTGTCTTGCTTCTTCCAATAATCCATCCACTTCCTCATTTGCATAAAAAGAGCGATTCCCTGGATCACCTATATTTTCAGAATGGAACATTGGATACAATCCATAATCCGCATCTAATGTTACAGTGCCCCAACTTCCAACAAACATATCAGCTCCACCATTACCAGTAGTCTCAAGATAATTACCTATTTCCGTCATTTGTATTTCCACATCAATGCCTATTTGTTGAAGATTTGATTGAATTACGGTTGCTATATCACTTGTAGTCGTATCATAAGCCATAACTGTTGTTTCAAATCCTTCTTCATAACCAGCTTCACCTAATAACTCTTTTGCTTCTTCAACATTTTGTTCAATTGGCAGCAATTCATCACTATGCCCGAAAACAGTTGGAGCAAGTGGACCTTTTGCAGGTATTGGGATTCCATTCATTGCACCATTAACGATTTCATCTTTATTGATACTCATTGCGATTGCTTGTCGAACTCTTTCATCTGTAAAAGGTTCTCGTTCTACATTAAACCCAACATAGGTCATGCTCGCACTTTCTGACTGTTTCACATAAGTTCCTTTATTAGAGTCAATTTCTTCTACATTATTAGCATTTACTGGATAGATAATATCTGAATTACCAGTTTGAATTTCTGCTACACGTGTTTGATCTTCCGGAACAGATCGGAAGGAAATAGCTTCTACACCGGCCTCTTCACCCCAATAATTATCATTTTTAGTCAGGGTGATTTCACCATCTATTGACCTTTCATCAAACTGAAAGTATCCCGTACCAACAGGTTGTTCATTAATGGTTGTAAAAGGTTGCTCGCCATTTTCAATTGCTTCATTATCTTCTTTAATTGATTCTAAGCTAATCATATGACCACCTGGATGGGCCAAGTGAGATGGCAATGCTGAAAAAGGATATTCCGTTTTAATATGCACGGTATATTCATCTACTACCTCTACTTCTTCAATCATATCGAATAAAAAGGCTAACGGAGATCCAATTTCTGGATCAAGCACACGATCTAAATTTGCTTTTACAACCTCTGCATTAAAAGCACTACCATCGTGAAACAATACATCTTCACGTAGTTTCGCCTCCCATACAATATCTTCAATCTGCTCTAAACTTTTTGCTAACGCTGGTTGAAGCTCTAATTCTGTATTTTGTTCCCATAGCGTATCATACATCGGATTCATCACATATAACGAATTCCCATCATTTGCTGCATGTGGATCTAACGAGACCGGTTCGGCTGCCAAACTTACATTTAGTTGGTTGTTTTTACCTTGGTCGTTATCACTCGATTCTTCCTTAGAACTACCGTCATCTGAACAAGCAGCAAATACAATTGAAAAAACTATAAAAATACTAATCATAACGCTTTTCTTCATTATTCCCACCCCATTTTATCTAATTGTATGTATAAGAATATATAATTCCCATAAGAATAATAAGGTTTATTATAGTTGAAGATATACCTCTATTAAAGAGATATGCCTAATAAATCAAATTATAATATTATTTTATTCGTATTAGTCCTTATCCTTTACACGAATTTCGAGACCGGAAAATTTCTTCGCAAAAAAATATAAAAGAATGTCATGATAAGTGAAATCAAAATATAAAGAACAAGCAACCATCCAATTAATAAAAATAATGATAAAAGCCTTTCCCCTACTAATGAAAAATTTTCATTCAAATCACTAAATCTAAGTAACATGATCATAATCAATAGAAACAATGGAAAATATAAGTATGCCACTACTTTCAAGTAACACTGGTAATCTCTTGTTTCTGGACCTTAACTTTTATTTGATACCCATCTTTACAGCTCCTTCCAACATTGTTATATAGTAATTTTTTCCTGATTTTTATATAAATAAATCAATTTTAGGTAATTAGCATGGTTTTAGTGTTATTTATTCAGTTTCAATTGAAAATTGTTCTTCTACTGCTATAATAAGACTGAAAATAAATACTATACGAAAGAGTACTATGTATTAGAAAATTATAATACAGCTAAATAAGGAGTGAATTCCATTGTTTATTAGTAGCTTTGCAAGTGCCGAAGAAATCGCAACAAAAATGCAAAATGCCTCTGATGCAATATCTAACGCCACCAACAAAACAATCCTCAAAGCGACCAACACCACTGTATCTGTAAATACAAAAGCACAAGAGGCAAATGAAGAGGCCGTACAATTAGCTCAATTATTCAATCAATCCTTCCGAACGACTATCCAGAATATCCAGTCCGTAGCTAGTGATTTCGAAAGATTAGATGATGATCTTGGTAATGGTTTTGCAGGTCCTTTTTTCATTAATGAATATATAAATGACCTAAAAACTTATAATAATGCCAAAAAAGGTTGATAAACATGAACAAAGTGGAAGCACTAAATAAGCAAATCTCTCAAATACAAGAAGAACAACTAGCCATTTCAAAATCGTTTACAGAAATTGACAATGAAGAAAATGAATTAGTAGAAATAATGAAACGAAATAGGCGACTATTTGATCAGCTAAAATATTCATGGCACAAAGACAGAGAACTTAGTGAGACTTTTGATAATAACAAGAATGAACTCGATCACTATACAAGCAAAATCTCAGAAATTATTTATCAAAAGCGAGTTGAATTATTAAAGAAGAAAAAAACTCTTCACTTGTCTGAAGAAGATTTAATGTATCAACGAAGGTTGCTTCACATGGAGGGTAAATAATGAGCCTTAGTATGTATCTAGGTGAAACAGATGATCAAAGGAATAGTATGAACGCAATATGTATTGAGATTATACAATCGATGGAACAAACGAAGTCTTCAATATATTCATTTCATAAAGCTTTACTTTTACAGGGGATAACATATACCTCAGCAAAATCTTATCTCATTGATGTGTACCTCCCTCTAACTCAAGGTATCATCTACCTTTGTGAAGAGCTAATTCGTCAGAATGATAATTATCCAAGCGAATTTCGAGAGCAAGTAGCAACAACGGATGTCATTGAACAAGAAGTAATAGAACAAATTCAAGAAATTGATAAAAGTATTGAAGCTTTGCGTGACGCAACAGTTGTACTACCATTTCAAAACATGATGATTCAAATTTATATACGAATGAAACAAAAACTCCAAGAGAAACTAGAGAATCTTTATGCGTATAATTCGAGTTCCAGTAGTAACTTTGACACAGCAATAAGTCTTGCTAAAGCAGTGATGACTGGCCTTCAACAGGTTCAAGATGGGAATGGATTTAACAGCGATAATGGTACCTTTCAAACGAAAGGAATGGATTTAAGTTGGATTTCCACAATAGATGATATTCATTACACTAGAAAAGCAGAAGAGCACTACGCCGAGTACCTTCAACAATATCCAGAGGATAAAGATAAAGTAATTGAAATTATTAAATATGAAGAAACTAATAATCAGTATGTTGATCAAACTAATGATTTTCTCTCTCCTCTTGAAGACAAAGATCAAATTGAAATTAAGTTTCTCATGTATACCTCTGAAGAACCTTATCGTACAATGTCTTTAAAGTATTTAGACGAAGTGACCATTGCCGATCCTGAGGCTGGTGGTGGGGCATTCTACCGATCTAGTGATAATAGCATCACAATGGGTAGCATGACAGAGGATCGTACCAATGCCAGAGGTGCATACTTTACTTTTTTTCATGAGCTAGGTCATGCTATTGATTATAATCATGGAGTAGAGAATGGTATGGATGGGTTTTACTCGGATCATTACACATCAAATGGTAAGACATTAGCTAATCAAATGCACGGTGATGTATCAAACAGAGTACAAAGCGAGATTAATCATAGACTTGATGATTCTAAATATGACCATCTATCTTCGACAGAAAAACAAGCTATAATAAATAATATTACAGAGGAATTCATTTATGAAGGTCCATCTAGTGTTTCATTAACAGCTGAAGAAGAAACGCTATATGGTGAAGTACAAACACAAATATCCCGTGAATTACAAGCAGATGAACATAATAACGCATCTGATGTTTATGGTGGTGTAACCGTGAATGAAATAGTTGGCAGATGGGGTCACCACGACAATTCTTATTGGATAGATGAGAATTCAGAAGAAAGAATCAATGAACCGAATAAAGAAGGGTTTGCAAGTTACTACGCAGCTTACATGCTTGAAGACTCTGAATTCAAAGATCAGCAGTTAAATAGTGTTGGTGAATTCTTGCCAAATTCTAAGGAGCATATGGATGAAATGCTTAATAACATGTAGTAAAAGGTGGGATCACATGTCCAAATCTATCAAATATCTACTACTAATCGTAGCCTCTTTTTTCTTAATAAGTTGTCAGCAGTCAGAAGGAACTAGCGGAAACGACAAAACTGATTCAGATACTACAAAAGAACAAAATAAAGTCGATGAGGGCGAGGATGATAACATGAGTGAAATAGATATCTATGACTTTAAAAACATTGAAAAAGCACCAAAAGCTGCTGAAAAACAACCTTTAGACAATGTGATCAAAATTTTCTTTGACGAAACAAGTATAGACGATCCTTATCAAGCAATAGCTATTGATATTAAAAATAATGAAATTTATAAAAATCCTATTATCAGTCGTAGAGGGTTACGTGCACAAGACGGTGTAATCGAAGTGAATAACACTGCTGAAGTTAACAACATATTAGAAAAACACAATGTACAAAACTGGGAAGAAGATTATACATTTGAAGATGCTGAAACATATGAAGATGGTTACAGTTGGAGGCTATGGTTACAATATGAAGACGGAACCATTGAGAAACATGGTGGAAAAGGTACAGACATAGTTAAACTTACTCCCGATAACTTTACCGCATTTGTAGATGAGCTTAGGGAATTTGAGAAACGAAAAATAGAGGGAAAATAATATAATAAAAATACGAAAGATTCTCCTATATGAGAGCTCGTTCGTATTTTTATTTTGACTCCATCATTTACAATACTTGCTGTTGCTCAATTTGTTTAACTTTCCTATGACTGTTCATATGTTCTGCCCACAGACTTCCAGCAATCATAACTCCATAGCCAAGCATGGAACTATAAAGCAATGCGGTAAACACATGATCTTGAATCCCAAAACCAGTAAGAGTCATAAAGCAGCTTGCACCTACGATTACGGAAGCTATGGCACCAACACGATTTGCTTTTTTCCAAAAATAACTTAGTGTTAGTGGGGCTACTACTCCACTAATGATCGCCGATGTCCCGAATTGTAGCAGTAATGATAGAGATTCTGGACGGTTGAATGACATATATAACGAAATTAGTCCGATAATAAATAATGCAATTCGAGCTACTCGGACTGCTTTCCGATCTATTTGCATTACAGATAGATTTTTATTCTTATAAAGAAAAGGAGCGATAACTACTTTATAGATATCATTTCCGATACTTGCCGTCATACCAAGATACAAGCTATCTGTAGTCGATAGAATCGCCGAAACCATTCCCATTACAATCAATACAATTAGAACCGTTGGGAAATACTCCAATACATATGCTGGGACTGCACTATCGGATGATGTTAATCCTGGTATCAGAACTCTTGCGGCTAAACCAGCGAACACAGAGAATGTAGATAAAAAAAACAGGGTTGCTCCCGCAGATAATGTAAATGTGCGAAGGTCTTCTTTCTTCCCTACAGATAATACTTTATTCATTAATTGTGGAAGAAGGACGAAACTAAGTAAAAACCATTGAATTGCCATAATGGCGAACCCACTATAAAATGGACTGTCTGCAGCTGTTGGAGCTGTTAAAGCAGGATTAGCATTATTTAATTGTCCGGTTAAATTTCCTAAAGTTCCCCATCCTCCCCCGATTGTCCAAAAAAGAGAAAGAAATAAAAGCACGGAAATAACCGACATCACAATACCTTGAATTCCATCTGTAATTAGTTGTGCATATGCTCCACCCATACTAATATATAAAATCGTTAATGTAACTCCAAAAAAGATTCCCCAATAATATGGTATTCCTATAATTGTTTCAAACATTGTTGCTAAACCTACGTTTTGGGCAACTATATAGTAGATGTTAAATAGAATTAATAACGCTACAATGACTTGTAAAGCTTTACTATTATATCGATTACCTAGCCATTGGGGGAGCGTTAAACTACCTTCATTGTTTTGCCCCTGTTCCCAAAACTTTTTTGTTACAAGTAATAAGCCAATCCATGTGACTCCAAAACACCCTAAAGTATACCAAAGTACAGGTGTACCATACATATACGCCCATCCAGGCACACCAATAAATAAATTAGCGCTAGAATAGGTTGCACCAAAGCTAATTCCAATTAGCCATGGACTCACCTTACCTTTAGCAATGGAAAAACCCTTCATTGAACAACTATATTTAGCTCCTCGCTTACCAAACCAAACAATGAGCAAAAAGTAGCCAAAGAGACACGCTCCGATGATCCACGCAAGAGTCGTTTGATTATCAGTCAGCATTCGTGTCCTCCTCCATTCCTTTTGGGTAGAATTTATTCCAGATAATCAAACCAATTATCCAGAAGACGACAACTCCAATAAAATAATATGTGACCATCTGCTATTCACTCCTTTTCAAACGATTGTAAAATTATAGACCCATGTCAACGGAAGTGGCATGGTTTTAATTTACTAATCTAGTTCACACCTAAAAATATTATGTATGAACCTTTCTTGGTTGCTTCGCTACATGATTTTCAGCCAATCGCTTTTTCCCTTTACCGAATATATTTTCACGTAATGTATTTCCTTCATACTCCGTACGATAGATTCCACGATCTTGTAATATAGGTATTACATGATCTACAAAATCTCTAAATGTATCTGGAGAAGTTGCTAATGCAACATTAAAACCATCTATATCACCTTCAACAGCCCACTTTTGTATTTGATCAGCGATCTGTTCTGGAGTACCTACAAACTTTGGACAACCATTTCCAAGTCCATGATTTTTTATTGCTTCACGTAATGTCCATTTACGATATGGGTCTTTCGTATACAGGTCTAGATTCCCTTGTACTGCTTCTGTTTCAATATCTTCAATATATTGATCTGGATTATACTCTGAAAAATCAATTCCTGTATGTCCTGATAGTAAGGATGCCGTACCTTCATAGCTGATATGGTTTACGAAGTCCTCATACTTCGCAATCGCTTCTGCTTCTGTTGAGCCAACAATTGGTAACATCAATGGGAATATTTTAACGTCATCTGGATTTCTTCCTTTTTCTTGAGCACGTTTCTTAATATCGGAAGAATAATTTTTCAACGATTCAATAGATGTTTGCTTTGTAAAAACTGCCTCTGCATGTTTTGCCGCAAAATCTCTTCCCTTTGGTGATGCTCCCGCTTGGAATAATACTGGCGTTCGTTGCGGCGAGGGTTCAACTAAGTGCGGTCCTGGCACATTAAAAAACTCCCCACTATGATTAATTAAGCGAACTTTCTCTGGGTTAGCAAAAGTATCATTGGCACGGTCATAAATCACCGCATCCTCATCCCAACTATGCTCCCAAAGTTTGTATACCACATCTAAAAATTCATCCGCTCGATTATAACGCAATTCTTTCGGTAACCTTTCTGTTAACCCCATATTGACTGCTTCACTTTCCAAATAGGAAGTAACGACATTCCATCCAACTCTTCCTCCTGTTAAATGGTCCAATGTGGATAACTGACGTGCTAGTACATAGGGTTGTGCATAGGTAGTAGAAATTGTTGGCGCAAAACCAAGATGCTCGGTAACTGCGGCCATTGCTGTAATAGGAAGTAAAGGATCATGTGCAGGAAGTTGAACTGCGCCTCTCGTCGCTGCGTCATGGCTTTTCCCATAAACACTGTACGTCCCTAATACATCAGCAATAAATAACGAGTCAAATTTGCCGCGTTCTAGAATTTGCGCAATTTCCGTCCAGTAACCTAAACGATTATGATTTATTCCATAATCTTTCTCATGTTTCCAAAGCCCCGTTGAATGAGGGGAAGGTGAATTTTGCACGAATCCATTAAAATGAATTTGTTTTGCCATATGCTCAGCTCCTTTTTAGTATCTGAATAAGATAATTACATTAATTAACATTGGGAATCTATTAAACTACTCTTCATCGTAAGCATTTAATGCATTGACACTGTGCGCTAATGCAGAACCTGCTTTAAGAGCAACAGCTACAAAAATAGCTTCTGATAACTCTTCTTTACTGGCTCCAGCTTCCTTTGCATTTTTCGTATGCAAGTCAATACAATAAGCACATCCTGTTGTATGCGCAGAGGCTACTGCAATCAACTCTTTTTCCTTCAATGTAAGTTTACCTTCTTTTAAAACCGCTCCATCAAATTTCAAGAAAGCTTTGAAAGCATCATCACTTATCTCACCTAGTTCTTGTAGTCGTTTAAAGTAGGAAGCTTTATATAACTCATCATCATCATTTCCGTCATATGCATTCAATCCATTTACTGCGTGCGCTAATGAAGAGCCTGCTTTTAATGTTGTTGCAACAAATATTGCCTCAGTTACTTCTTCTTTATCAGCACCTTGGTTTTTCACATTTCCTACATGGAGTTCAATACAGTATGGACAACCTGTAATGTGAGCAACTGCCACTGCAATTAATTCTTTTTGTTTCACGGAAAGCTTCCCTTCTTCGAGCGCTTTGTTGTTGAAGGCAAAGAACGAATTAAATACACCTGGTGCAAATTCCTTTAATTCTTGGATACGACTGAAATACGATTTTTTATAAAGACTCTCTGTTTTTGTAGTTGGCATAATACACTCTCTCCTTTTCGTTTTAATAAAAATTTCGATTGCTTGGCTTGTGTAACTGTTTTGATCCGCCTCCTAAATAAAGTTAACTTATTGGTTTAGTCATATTTAAAGTCACATTGTTCCAGTTTTTCTTTACACTCCCCTTTTGAAAAAAGAAAAACCCTTCCGATGAGGAAGAGTTTCATTTAGTGGGCATAAACACTTTTCTCATCTATCAAGCATAAGCTTGCTGGAATGAGCACCATGTTACTTAACTGTAACTGGTTGCTGCGGGATCAACGGACCAGGTTCCTCCCCCGACTCTTGATAAGGAAAATATTATATAGTTGTGTAAGATTTGTATATTAGCATAACGAACCAGCAAATAACTGTCAATAGTTAATTTTCAATTAATTCAATGTAATGAAAAATTTAAACCAATTGGACTATATTGTATATGTTTTTATTTATTCTGGCTTAGACTTTTATTCGACTTGTGGGATTCGGAAGAAATTACATGTTCACCCATTCGACTACGTAGACTTTTGTCTGTAACATAGCTGCTTTTATGGAACCGTATTAAAATGTACCTTCATAATACAATTTAAAACTACCATAACTACCTAGTTTTAATAAGTTATAATTCTCTATACGTCGCCAGTTCATCTACTAAGTTAACCTAAAATTGTAGTTTAAACCCTTTGCTTTTCGGCTAAACAGAATAACATACTAATATCGGCACAATGAAAAGGGTGAAGTTATGACTACATGTTCAACTAGTAGGAGTATTGGTTTAATTTCAGCTCCAGGTTATCCCAACTATATTGCAGCAAAATTAAAAGAAGAACTCCCAAATCTACTACAGTTTTACGTAGACGATGATTGCGAATGGGAGGTTCAATATATTGAAGACCCACTTACAGGTACTGGTGAATCTATTGACATTCTAAAAGCTACTCAAAATAAGAAGAAAAAAAACGACTGGGACTTTGGAATTTGTCTTACAGATTTACCTTTATTCAAAGAAAAACGGCTAATTATTGCAGAAGCAAATCAAGACGAAAACATAGCATTAATTAGCATGCCTAGTCTGGGCTCAACAAGGATGATTAAAAGACTACGAGAGTCCATATTACAGTTAGTAAACGAAATGTATTATGGCAGCTCTGATGGCGATAGAAAAAAGGCCGAACTTCATCTTCAATCTATGAATGAAGATTATAAAGAATTGAAGAATAAAAGTTCAACACGCTTAATCGGAAAACGTTTCTTAGAAAGAATTTCCCCTATTAAACGAGAAACACCTGATGAGCATGAGACGCATGGTGAATGCAATATCGATGTTCGTTTTACTGTTCCACGGAAATGGAGTATTGCTATACGAATCATTTCCGGAATGGTACGAGCCAATCGCCCATGGTCACTCTTTCCAGCATTTATGAAAGTAATTATGATTGCATTTACTACCGGAGCATACGCGCTGGTCTTCCCAACACTATGGCAGTTGAGTGATTATTATTCATTACCACGGATGATTTTACTAACTTTTATTGCTATTACGTCCATGGTAAGTTGGATTATAGTAGCCCATAAATTGTGGGAACGACCTCAAGATGGTAAAGATGACTATATTCGAAAACTATATAATGCTACTACCGTTTTTACCTTGCTATCAACTGTATGTTTGTATTATATTATTCTATACGTTTTATTTACTTTTGCTGTTAATATTTTTATTCCAGCAGAATTGCTTGAAAATCAAATAAATGAGGAAATTAACTTTACGAGCTATCTGTACATCGCATGGACAGCTACTAGTATTGCAACGATTATAGGTGCACTTGGCTCTGCCTTAGAGAATGAGGATGTAGTTCTATCTTCGACATACGGTTATCGCCAACGTCAAAGACATAAACAGATTAAAGAACAAAGAGAACAAGAAGAAGCAGAAGAAGGTCATAAAAAGACAAGACAGTAAGTAATAATGATTATTAATAATTTGCACCTCTAACAACTAACTTGGGGGTGTTTTTATATTGTAAACCTATCTACCTCCGAATTAAAAAAAGAGAGCTTATATGAATAGAGAAGTAAAACTCAAAATAAACCGGTTGAATTTTTTAACGACACGATTTTATATTACATTATTAATCTTCTTTCATCATTGTTACAGCTCTATTCAGCTTTCTCGCTAAATCTTCTGAAGCTTTCTGCATATAACCCTGAACAGTATTATATACTTCCGGTGATACAGTAGTTAATCCGCCTGCCATATTATTAATTAAATCTTCTTGTTGTTGGTCTGATAGAGAATCGTAAAACATACCAGGTTGTGTGAAATCATCCTGTTTTTCGATGTCCGATCTCTCTAATCTACCTTCAACATAGCGTCCATCACCACTTGTCACAAGGTTACCTGGCCACCAGTCAGATTCATGATTAACTGGTACATTACGAAAATCAGGACCTATCCGATAACGTTGTGAATCCCAATAAATATTTGCTCTTCCTTGTAACATCTTATCATCTGATAGTTCTACACCTTCTTGTAAATTAGATGGAGAAAAAGCCGCTTTTTCAACTTGCTCCATATAATTATCAGGATTCCTATTCAATACCATTCTTCCCACTGGTTGGAAAGGGAACTGTTGTTGATCCCATATTTTGGTATCGTCTAATGGATCATATGGTAGATTGGCAGCATCTTCAGGATCCATGATCTGTACATATAACCCAAATTCAACTGGCTCCCCTCTTTCAATGACATCATGTAAGTCCTGTCCTGCAATATCCGGATTCTCTCCCGCTAGTCGTACTGCTTCATCGTTACGAATATACTGTTCTCCAGCCAGCGGTGCCCACGTGTATTTAACAAAATATCGTTTTCCTTCTCCATTTTTCCAAACATAGGTATTTACACTATGCCCAGGCAAATGACGTAGACTTTTCACTGTACCAAGGTTGGAGTAAACAAGTAGTGTAAAGAGAAGTGATTCAGACGCACGTGCCACAAAATTCCAGTAGCGTGTGGGATCGATTAAGTTATCTACCGGAGATGGTAAAAACGCTTTAATCGCTTCTGGAAAACGAATTGTGTCGCGAACAGAGAAAACAGGAATATGATTACATATCAAATCGAATATGCCGTTATCTGTATAAAATTTAGTGGAGAATCCTCTTACATTACGGGATGTATCTGGGGTTCCTTTTGTACTAACTGCTAAGGAGAACCGCACAAATACCGGCACTTCTGTACCCGGTGTCTGCAAGAAAGATAATGTTGTATAATCACTCATAGAATACAATGTTTCAAAATAACCAAAAGCTCCCCAACCTTTTACATGTACCGGTCTCTCTATTATCTTCTCATGAATAAATGTTTGTAATGTTTCGTGCTCAATATTGTCCTGTTTTAAAATTGGTCCACGTTTTCCGACAGTCTGTGAATGAATCTCTGCTGGAAGATCAATATCCCAGTTAAAAGCAGCAGGATTCGTATGGGATTTATCACCTGCATTTCCTTCATATCCATGTGGTCCTTGACTCCCATGCCCCTGTGAATAATTACGAGAATTTTTCAATTCATCGTTATTCCCATCAGTCATGATGTAACCTCCTAACACCAATTAAATAAACCTTTATCAAATTATGTTCCAGAGGAGTGAAATAGAACGTTTAGAGTATAAATTCGATAAACATATTTGTTTTAATCCATTTGATTAAGGGGATAGTTTAAAAAGGAGATTGATAACGATGCGCTTTGCACCATTTTTTATCCTAGCTATCTTTGGATATTTCTTCATCATTATTCCTCTCATTTATTTGATAGATTTCATATTTATTAAAGATGGTATTACATTTGGCAGTCTCAGAAACAATGCAATTGGATTTTTTCTAGCATTACTCTTTATTTACTTTATATTGTATAGGAGAAAAAAGAAAACGAAGCAAAAATAAAACCTATGCATATATGTAAAGAGCATAGGTTTTTGATACTATTATTGTAAATCTAGGTGTAATTTCCACGTTCATTCATTGGTCTATGAAATACGTTTGACTACCTGTAATTTCTCCGCATCTAACCCTTTTGAAAAATCCCCATCCGTCTGGATACCGGTTCCAAAATGGTACTGGTCAGCTTGAACAAAATAGTGTATTTCATTGAAATTATCCATATTTAAGCCCCCACCTGGTAAAATGCTTGGCCCTCTAGAGGAATTCGCTAATTCGACTAAACTCTTTAATGATTGCTTTCCTTCTAAACAATTTGAAGAACCACCAGAAGTTAAAATACGCTGTACATTACTACATTCAGCAATAGACAAATAAGCTTCTTCTAATGAAGGTACTTCATCAAAAGCACGATGAACCGTAATATCCAGCTCATCTGAGATACTTGCTGCCGTCTCTAAAGCATCCATGTTTATTGTACTGTCACGGTGCAAGGCACCAAAAACAATTCCTCTCCCACCTAATTCAACTATATTTCGAATATCTTCATATATTGTGTCTAACTCACACGCAGTATAAATGAAATGATAACTATGCGGTCTCACCATTATTTGTACAGGAATATTTACATGTTCTAGAACTTTTTTTATCGTCCCATAACTAGGAGTTAATCCTCCCTCTTTCATCCCAGACACTAACTCTAATCGATCCACTCCAAACTTTTCTGCTTGTATTGCTTCCTCCACTGTCTGCACAATTGCTTCGATATACATTTTGTCACTCCTATCTTTTGAATTCACCTATATGGTGGCAAAATCAAAAATTCTCTATTAAACTCACTGTAATTAATATATTCATCCTGTCAAGTGGCTATAGTAGATAGTATAATTCATACTAAACTTTCTATTGCTAACAAATCCTTTATACTATACATAGAAACAAAAGGAGTTGAAGACCATCTTAACCGAACAATTAGCAAACGAAATCGTAAAACGTACTATGTCCATTATACATGCCAATATAAATATTATGGATCAAACAGGTACAATCATCGCTTCAGGTGTACCTTCTAGAATCGGACAGTTACACGATGGAGCCGTTCAAGTAATTAAAGAAAAACATACGATTGAAATTGATACTTCAAGAACCAATCATTGGCATAGCTCTCAGCCAGGGATTAATTTACCTATTACTTTTCAAGAAAATATTGTAGGTGTAATCGGAATAACCGGACATCCAGATGATATCCGTGACTATTCTCAGTTAATCCAAATGGGTGCAGAACTTACGCTAGAACAGGCTTTCTTAACAAATGAAATTCAGCAAAATAAACAAATTCGCCAAAATCAAATCACTAATATTCTTTTAGGAACCGAACAAGATCAAACATATATTCAAGAAAGAGCACACTATGCAAAACTAGATATCAAAACAACCTATGCTGTTATTATCATATCTACACCAGTATTAGATAAAAAACATACAAAAGATGTAGAAAAACATATTCACTCTTGGCTTAATCAAGAAGATGAGTATATACCATTATTTACAAATCAACACCTTATACTAAAAAAAGAAATCCAACCATCTAGCAATACTCCTTTAAAGGATATTTTAATAGAAAAGCATAAGACTTCAGCTATCCCCCATATGACTATTGCAGTCGGGCCTTATTTAACGGGAGTAAACGGTTGGAGACAATCCTATCAAGAAGCACAAAAAATAATCGAAGTTGCAAATACACTATATCCATCAGGCGGGGTATGGAGTTATCAAGACTTAAATCTTGCAATTTTGACTTATGATTTGCTCAAGAATACCCCGCAGTCAACAAAGCAGCTAATTGCGACGTGTCACCGCATTCTTACAGAGAATGATGGTACACAACTTCACCAAACATTAAAAACATATATAGAGGAAAACGGAAAAATGTCTATCACCTCCGATAAGCTATTTATTCATCGAAATACATTAACATATCGACTAGACAAAATATATCAAATAACTGGAAAAGACCCTAGAAATATTAATCACCTTCTAGAGTTAAAAATGGCTCAACTTTTATATAAACTTGAATCAAACAATAATTAACATCGTCATTCATGCAAACGCACAATAATAACACAAAGAAAACGCTGCCTTTTTGTTCAAATGACTAATGATATCCGATGCTGATAACGCTTACAATGAAGGTAGTATTAAAACTACATGTAATGAAGGTGAACAGCTATGGAAATAGAAGTAAGTGCATTCGGTGCAATTATCGGTTTAATTATATCAATTATAATGATATTAAAGAAGATCCCGCCTGTATATGGTCTTATGACAGGGGCACTAATTGGCGGATTAATAGGTGGTACAAATATTGTTGACACCGTTAGCTTAATGGTTAGCGGTGCCCAAGGAATTATTCCATCCGTATTAAGAATCTTGGCTGCAGGAATTCTCGCTGGTATCCTTATTGAATCAGGAGCAGCAGCTAAAATAGCACAATCCATTGTTACTAAGTTTGGTGAAAAACGCGCTCTATTAGCACTCGCATTAGCAACAATGTTCTTAACAGCAGTCGGTGTTTTTGTTGATGTAGCAGTAATAACCGTTGCTCCAATTGCTCTCGTAATCGCTTCTAATGCGGGTCTATCTAGAATAGCGATACTACTTGCAATGGTCGGTGGAGGTAAAGCAGGTAATGTGATGTCTCCTAATCCAAATACGATTGCAGTTTCTGATGCGTTTAATGTTCCGCTTATATCTGTGATGGGGGCAGGAGTTATTCCTGCTATATTCGGTATCGTTGCTACGTATATTATCGCGAAAAAGATTTCATCACGCGGTACAATGATTGAAGAAAAAGAAATCGAACAATCCGAGGAAAACACTTTACCATCATTGTTTACATCCTTACTTGGTCCAATTGTTGCAATTGTCCTACTTGCATTGCGACCTCTCTTCGATATTAATATCGATCCAATAATTGCACTTCCTGTCGGAGGGTTGATTGGAATTATTGCAATGGGACAATGGCGTAACACAAATGATTATATTAAAACTGGATTAGAAAAAATGGCACCTGTAGCTATTCTGTTAATTGGAACAGGTACACTAGCCGGAATTATCCAAAATTCACGTATTGATACAGTATTGATAAACGCATTAGAAGGACTTGGTTTACCAGCATTCTCGCTCGCTCCCGTCTCTGGAATATTTATGTCCGGTGCAACTGCATCAACTACAGCAGGGGCTACAGTAGCAAGTAGTGTATTTGCTTCTACCTTACTCGAAATGGGAGTAGCAGCATTGGGTGGAGCAGCAATGATTCATGCTGGTTCAACCGTAATTGACCATATGCCACACGGAAGCTTCTTCCATGCGACAGCAGGAAGTGTGGGGATGCAAGTAAAAGAACGATTAAAATTAATTCCTTATGAAACATTGGTAGGTTTAACTATCGCAATTGTATCTACGATTATATACGGAATTATACCGTTGTTCTTTTAAGTTAAGGAGTGAATGGAATTGAAGAAAAAGAAAATCGTAATCGCACCCGATTCATTTAAGGAAAGTATGACAGCACAACAAGCTGCAGAAGCAATTGCTAAAGGTGTTAAATCTGTATTTCAAGATAAGTTAGATCTCGAGCTAATACCAATGGCAGATGGCGGTGAGGGAACCATTCAATCCCTTGCCGATGCACTTGACGGCACCACACATTCCAAAAAAGTTACTGGACCTTTAGGAAATTCAGTTATCGCTAATTACGCAATTTCTGGAGATAAAACGACTGCAATTATCGAAATGGCCGAGGCTTCAGGAATTGCACTTGTCCCTAGTGAAATACGAAACCCTTTAAAAACAACGACCCATGGTACAGGACAATTAATACAAGCAGCTCTTGACCATAATGTAGAAAAAATCATTCTTGGCATTGGCGGAAGTGCCACCAACGATGGCGGAGCAGGAATGGTAGAAGCATTAGGTGGTAAATTGTTAAACAGCGAAGGAAACTCTATACCTTCAGGGGGAGGAAGTTTAATCGATCTCGATGACATCGACTTAAGTAATTTAGATAAAAGGTTACAGGATGTACAAATAATTGTTGCTTGTGATGTAGATAATCCACTATTAGGAGAGTACGGTGCAAGTGCAATTTATGGACCACAAAAAGGGGCAGATAAAAAAATGGTATCTGACCTTGATTCTGCTCTCAGCAATTACCATGATGTGTTAGAACGGGTTACAAAAAAGTCTGTCAAAGATATCCCAGGAGCTGGTGCAGCAGGAGGACTCGGAGCTGGATTACTAGCATTTCTTCATGCAAAGCTCGAACCTGGAGTAGAAATCGTCTTAAAAGAAACCAATTTTTACGAACGGGTGGTTGATGCAGACCTTGTCCTCACCGGTGAAGGAAAAATCGATGGACAAACCATCTATGGTAAAACCCCTATTGGGGTTGCCAAGGCTACAAAAAGATTCAACATTCCTGTTATAGCTTTAAGCGGAACCTTAGGTACTGATTATGAAAAAGTCTATAACCATGGAATCGATGCAGCATTTAGTATTGTTCAAGGTCCTTGTGATTTAGAAGATGCCTTAAAAAATGGACCGAACTACTTGGAAGGATTGGCAAGGAACGTGGCAAAATTACTAGTTATTCATTAAAGAAAATTTTATGGTTACCAGCCCTTGTAAATATGGCACAATACTTTCACCATAAAGGGAACTTTATTCAATGGGGATCGATCTTTCCCTACGTAATGAATGGTAGTTCACCTTCTTAATTTTGGATAAACCAAAAATTCTAAAAGGGACACTCGCATTTTATGAGTGTCCCTTTTAATTAATATGACAGTTATTCATTGTTGACAATTTAAACGAACTAGACAATATAAAATCTATACTCAACATTCATTTTTGACTAAAACACGAACATTAATTGTATTATTGTTTAAAATGTTCACTTTTTGCTTGCTAACATACTTTTAATTTGCTATATTAATAGCGAAATTAAATATTGTACTCGTATATGTTCAGTAATATGGTCTGAACGTCTCTACCAAGTTCCCAAAAAGAACCGGACTACGAGTTGAAGTTATATGTATGGACAAATGAGTTAATTGCTCTCTTGTCTATCATGTTTTGGTGTGGTATTTCACATTGTAAACAAACTTTGACTCTAGTAGGCCTGGAAAAGGTAGAATTAATTCTATCTTTTTCAGGCTTTTTTACTTTAGTATTCGGGTTCATTTATCAAACTTCGCATCAGTTTTATAACACAGTATTTAGGAGGAAACAGAAATGCATAAAACAGAAGAAATATTAGAAGCAAAATCATTTATCTCGGAACAAACAGGCATTAAACCAGAAATAGGAATGATTCTCGGATCAGGATTAGGAAGCCTCGCTGAAGAAATAGAAGACGCTGTTGTTATACCTTATGAAACTATTCCTTACTTCTCCAAATCAAATGCAGTTGGACATGCAAATGAATTGGTGATTGGACATTTACAAGGTAAAAAAGTAGTAGCTATGAAAGGTCGCTATCATTATTACGAGGGATATACTTTGGATGAAGTTACTTTTCCTGTACGGGTCTTAAAAGCATTAGGGGTGGAAAAACTAATCATCACAAATTCTTGTGGTGCAGTTAATACTGATTTTAACCCTGGTGAACTAATGTTAATTAGTGACCACATTAACCTTGTTGGTACAAACCCATTAATAGGCAAAAACAATGAAGACCTAGGTACACGCTTCCCAGATGTTTCCGAAGTTTATAGTCGTAACTTACGAGCTTTAGCTCGAGATGCAGCCCAAGATTTGAACATAACATTACAAGAAGGTGTATACGGTTGGTGGAGTGGCCCTGTTTATGAAACACCTGCAGAAATTCGAATGATTCGTATACTTGGCGGAGATGCAATTGGTATGTCTACCGTACCAGAAGCACTTATTGCCATTCATTCTGGACTAGAAGTATTAGGAATTTCTTGTTTAACCAATATGGCTTGTGGGATATTAGATCAGCCTTTAAGTCATGAGGAAGTTATTGAAGTAGCGGGTCAATCTCGTGACAAATTCGTTCAGTTAATACAACAAACATTAAAATTGCTGTAACTCTATTGATACCTTATAAGTTTATCTATACGTACATCAAGAAAAAATCGATAATCCAAGATACAAAAATACTGTTTGCTAACTATTAATCTTGGATTTACTAATAAACACAAAAATGAAGAGGTGTAAATATGAGTTTCATATGGGGATTAGCTGGTTGCTTAGTAATTACTCTACTCTCATTTCTATTATCTGAAAAAAAGAAATCTATTAATATAAGGACCGTTTCTATTGGGTTTATCTTACAAGTAATTTTTGGATATATCGTGTTAAAGTGGGAGTTTGGAAAGGATACCCTTGCTTACGTGTCAACAGCGATAAATGACATTATTGATTATGGCCATGAAGGAATTGCCTTTGTTTTTGGCCCATTAGCGGATAGAGGTGGAGATGTCGCCGTATTTGCAGTGAACGTCCTAGGAATGATTATCTTCCTCACTGTTCTCATCGCATTGTTATATCACTTTGGAATCATGCAATACATGGTGCGCTTCATAGGTGGTTTTATCTCAAAAATCATGAAAACATCTTATGCTGAATCAGCAGCTGCTGCAGCTAATATTTTTGTTGGGAATACACAGGCACCTTTAGTAGTAAAACCGTATATCGCTAACATGACTAGATCACAGCTGTTCTCTGTAATGGTTGGTGGGTTGGCGTCTGTCTCAGGTGCAATTATGATAAGCTTAGCAGCAATGGGAATTCCCTTAGAATACCTGCTATCAGCGGCAATTATGTCCGCTCCTGCAGGAATTATGATTGCAAAGGTCATCATACCGGAGTCAGAAGAAATAAATGAAAATGAATGGAAAGAAACTGTACTTGCCTCGAGTGAAGAGAAGACTAATATTATTGATGTTATTTTCACGAGCTCGAAGGAAGGATTACATTTTGCAGTGAACGTCGGCTTGATGCTAATCGCCTTTATTGGATTAATAGCATTAATAAATGGAATTTTGGGCTGGGGCGGCTCACTATTTGGCTTTGAAAATTTTTCTTTGGAATTAATTCTAGGTTATCTATTTGCACCAATTGCCTTTGTTATCGGTATTCCATGGGACGAAGCACTTGTAGCTGGAAATTTACTTGCACAGAAGTTATTATTAAATGAATTTGTTGCATTTGCTCAGCTTTCTACGATGGTTGATAGCTTATCAGACAGAGCTTTAGCAGTACTGACATTTGCTTTAAGTGGATTTGCTAATTTTGGAGCAGCTGGAAGTATTGTCGGGATGCTCTCTAACATGGTCCCACAACGTAAGACTGAGATTCAAAAACTTATGCTGAAGGCATTAATTGCAGCCACATTTGCTAACCTTTTGAATGGTGCCATTGTATCAATGTTTTTCTAAGATTCACATCATAAATTAGAAGAATCTAGGCAAAGACATGCTCAAAAGAATAAATGTAGACTTATGAAGTCGGAGTCTACTGGCGAAACTGATAAAAGTTTTATAAAAAAGGAATGGGATACACAAGAATAATGTGTTCCATTCCTTTTTATAAAACATTTAATTTAAAATAGAAGATTATATTATTAAACGTTATAAATGTATGCCTATAGGCTACTTAAACAAAATCAGACATATACTGGCAGTTTATCCCGCATTCTCACTCTATAGCTAAACATTTAATTCCCTGCTAGATAAAGCCCTAATGTCGCAATTAATGCACTTCCAATGTAAGTTCCTGTAAAAACAAACACCGCTACAATGGCTACCCTCCATGAAGTGTTTTTCAAATCAACTAATCTATTTGCTACTGATATACCAGCAAATGTTAATATAGGTGTCGTAATTGATAAGAAATCAACTGCTTGTATAGCTTGTATAAAAAAATCTGATAACAGACACATCAATAACGAAACAATAGATACCCATCCCAAAACCGGGAATTCACGCAAGATCGATATAGAAGTTTTATTTACTAAATCAGATATCAAAATCCCAATCATCGAAAATAACCACAGGACACCTAATCCTAACACCGTCATACCAGTTACCGGCATAGAGTTTGGGTCTTTCAAGTGCTTTATTTCCTGTGTAAACATAATCAATCCTACACTCAAAAATATGATCAGACCAAATTTAATATATTTATTAGATAATAGTCCCGTCATTACTTCTCACCTCGAACTAGAAGTTTATACATAAATTGTTGTAATGGAGCAGCTAAAAATACCATCGTAAATGTTCCAAGAAAACTAGTTAATAACTGGCTTGCTGATGCATAAGCCAAAATAGTACTCTCCATTTCTGGCATTTGTGCTACAAGACTTGCCGAAGAAGCACTCATCATACTTCCAGAACCAACACCAGAAGCCATCGCTAATGCCTCTACTCTTATTCCCAAACCTAAAAGAATGGGAGCTAGAATACTAAAGAAGATAGCTCCAAATAACGTACCAATAATGTATAAAGATAAAACTCCTCTTCCCTCTTTTGAATCTAAAGTATATTTTTCAGAGATATAAGCAAGCTCACCTTCTCTTCCAATACCTAGCGTTGCACCTATTGCCTCTCTACGTAAACCAATCATTATTGCTATTGGCAAACCAAAAATAACCGTTCCCAAGTTCCCGAATTCTTGGAAAATAAATACCCACCCAATTTGTAGTATTTCTCTAATCTGAGGGGCAACGTCTGCTCCATAACGAGCCATTAAAGGGAGCATAATAAATATCAAATACTTCCCAGAAAACTCAATGTTTACTTTACTATAAATTTGTTTCCAAAAACCTTTTCGAAAGAACTGCAAACCTAATATCATCGTTATTACAATAGCAAATACTAAAGGCAATACCCCAATAGAGATGTCTCCTATAGATATACTTTGGAAACCTATCATCTCAGAAATTGTAATGATAACTAATACAAACGCAATCAAATAAACCAAATCTTTTATTTTCAACTGTATCGCTCCCTATATTTGATCAGTTTCCTTCACAATATGTTGAATGACATTCATATAATCTTGATAAGTTCGACGATAAATTTTAGAAGTGTCGATATTTCCGTCTAATTTATCGATGACTTGACTTAAAAATCTTGGAAAAACCTCATAAATAAATTCCGGATCAATATCTATGAAATCATCACCATGAATCGTACCCGTGAAACCACTGTATCCAATCTGTATACAAGGAATCATATAAGACAGATCTCCAATATCTCCTGCAGCACTAATAGCATTATTATTCCAGATCTCTTCTATCTCGTTATTTTCATCAAATGCTTCACCAACAAATGTTGAAAGATACCTATCTTGAATAAACGGTAAATATCCCATTTGAGTTTTTGTCTCTACTTCCCCGTTTAGCGCAATAGCACTACCTTTGGCAGCTGCATCTAATTTACCAGCTACCTCTTTCATATAATCAACGGACCTTGTACGTAAATCGGTGCCTACAGTTATCTGATTAGGTATGACATTCGTAGACATATCTGACTCCATTACAATTGGATTAATTCTTACATTTTCCCCATCCTTTAATTGTTGTCTCCCTAACCCAACTGCTGTATTGAATAAAGTAGATATATTATAGGCATTTATTGATGAAAATGGATCAAAACCTGCGTGTGTCGCTTTTCCTTTAAACGTATATTTTTTATATAGAAATCCAGCTAAATCACAATTAATCTCAATTGTTCGTTTTGAAAACTCTCCTCCTATTGCATGCACACAAAATCCAATATCAATATCATCAAATACACCAAGTTTCATTGCTTCTGGCTTTCCACCATAATGACTGATTTTCTTTTGGCTCATTAACTCTTCTCTATACTCTAGATCTAAATATTCTTCCGCAGGTACAAAGATAAAAGTGATTTTGTAGGTTAAATCTTTATACGCTTTAGATTGATATAAGTAATTATAAAGACTTAGTGCAATCGCAACTTGTGTATAATGGCCACAATTATGTGCAGCACCTGTTTGTTCATCTGCGTACATATGAGAAGGAGCATAAACAGCATCTAATTCTGCAATAAAAGCAATATTAATATCCGCATGTTCACTTCCTAGCGACGTTCGAAAACCTGTCGTACTAAAGTAGTCCAACTTAATATTTGGATTAATTGTTGTTAAATAATTAATGATTGTTTGCTTTGTATTCTCTTCTTTATAACCTAATTCAGGATGATGATAGATCTTTTCTGCTATACTTTTTATTTCTTCATAATTATCTTTAAAGTACACCTTTTACCCTCCCCCTTTATAAAAATCATTAAATTTCCAATGACCAACAAACAAATTCCGAACATTTCTTAAGTTTAATTATAAAATTGTTCGTTTTTCATCAATAAATCTATCAATACTCACTTCAATTGTCAATATAAAATTCTTAAAATTATTACAAAAACTGACAAAATAATATTTAATTCGACAAAATTAACCAATAGCATAAAAAGTTTTATAGAATTGCAACTAATATTCTGGTTCAAACTAATACTGAATCAATCTACTAGACATAATTAATCTCATCTGTATACTAGGATATGTATTTATAGTCATTCATATAGGAGGAAAAAATGAGTCATAAGAATCAATCCAAATCGATAAAAGCATTAAATACGATAGAAAAGTTAGGGAATAAACTCCCTCACCCTGTAACAATATTCATCTTATTCACCTTAATTGTCATTGCCTTATCACATATTTTATATCTCATGGGAGTGTCAGTTTCATTCGAAGGTGTTAATAATGAAACAATGGAAAGAGAAACACTTTCAGTAGAGGCAATCAGTTTACTTACACCAGATGGTATTGCCCACATGTTTTCCAGCGTTGTCGGTAATTTCACTTCATTTGTAGCACTAGGACCAGTACTTGTTGCAATGCTTGGCGTTGGGGTTGCTGAAAAAAGTGGATATATTAGTGCTTTAATGACTAATACTGTATCTAAAGCGCCAAGACGTTTTGTTACACCGATTGTTGTATTAATGGGTGTACTTTCCAATGTAGCTGCATCTGTAGGGTATGTTGTACTTGTACCATTAGGAGCAATCATATTTTTAGGTTTTAATCGTCACCCTTTAGCAGGGCTTTCTGCAGCTTTTGCTGGTGTAGCTGGTGGATACTCTGCCAATTTAATAATAGGTACAAATGATCCTTTACTAGCCGGTATTTCTACAGAGGCAGCGAGAATTTTAGATGCAAGCTATGTTGTTAACCCAACAGATAATTGGTTTTTCATGCTGGCATCTACATTCATAATTGTAATTTTAGGTACAATTATTACAGATAAACTCGTTGAACCTAAATTAGGAAAATACACTTCAGGTGAAGACTGCAATGATGATAATACCAAAGTAACTCAAGTAGAGAAAAAAGGACTTTTCTGGGCAAATATATCAATATTAATAACGATTATTGCCATAGCATTACTAGTTATTCCAGAAAATGGACCTTTAAGAGGAGAGAATGGAAGTATTATTACTTCTCCATTTATGAGTAGTATTATTTTTCTAATGATGTTAATCTTTTTAATTCCTGGTATTGTTTATGGAATTGTTACGAAAACTGTTCGGAATGACAAAGATATAGCGAGCCTAATGACTTCCTCTTTAGAGACAATGGCCGGATTTATTGTATTGATATTTTTCGCCGCACAATTCGTTGCATTTTTCAATTATACTAACTTAGGTACTATTATTGCTGTAAACGGGGCTAACCTATTGGAAGCAATCGAATTAAATGGCGTATTCTTACTTATTGCTTTAATTTTGATTACCGCCATCATTAATTTATTTATCGCAGCTGACTCTGCAAAATGGGCAATTATGGCACCAGTGTTTATTCCAATGTTTATGCAGATGGGGATCTCTCCAGAAGTAACACAAGTAGCATACCGAATTGGCGATTCTGCAACAAATATTATCGCTCCATTAATGCCATTTTTTCCACTTGTTGTAGCATTTGCTCAAAGATATGGAAAGCAAAATGGAATAGGTACTGTAATTTCACTAATGCTTCCCCATTCAATAGTAATTCTGATTACATGGATGATATTCTTTGCTATCTGGTACATTCTTGGAATACCTGTTGGACCAGGAACAAGCTTAAACTATTAAGAAAGGATGATAAAGATGAAAGTGACTACTAAATGGACTGGCGGTAGAGCATTTACTGCTACGGGTGATTCAGGATATGAAATAAATATGGATGCAACAGAAGCTTACGGGGGCCTAGGTAAAGGCGCTACTCCAACCGAAATGCTTTTAAGTTCATTAGCAGGTTGTATCGGTATTGATGTAACGATGATATTGAGACCACACCTTGATAAAATAACAAAGATAGAAATAGAAACTGACGGTATTAGAAAAGAAGAAGCTCCGAAAGGATTTACGGATATTGTTGTTACTTTTATTATCGATGGTGATATTGATAGCAAAAAAGTATGGCGTGCAATCAATTTAGGTGAAGAGAAATATTGCTCTGTATCCGATTCATTAAAAGCAAATATCTCATTTGAATTAATTCTAAATGGAGAGAGCAAAACCATATAATTTAAAAAAGCGCTTAGAGATTAAACTCATTCTAAGCGCTTTTTTTATATCTTAAATAAGATGAAATCTACAACGCCTTCACCATACCGCCATCAACTAATAACGATTGTCCAGTTATATACGTATTGGCACCCGAACATAAGTATACTACTAAATTGGCGAATTCTTTGGGCTTCCCATAGCGTCCTATTGGAATGGATGATTCCGCTTTTGATTTTACGTCTTCATAACTTATGTCTTGCTGTTCTGCTACAAATTCATCTAAATGCTTTACACGATCTGTTCCAATTCTCCCTGGCCCAATCGTGTTGATTAAAATGTTATCCGGGGCTAATTCTTGTGATAAACTCTTCGCCAAACCAATAATTCCTGCTCTAAATGTATTAGATAGGATTAAATTATCAATAGGTTGTTTAATAGACGATGAAGCAATATTTACAATATGCCCACTTCCCTGTTTTCGCATATGAGGCAATACTTCTCTTATTAAACGCACGAAGCTAAGTAAGTTTAATTCAAATGCACCGGTCCAATCCTCATCACTTACACTATCAAAGTTTCCGGCAGGCGGACCTCCAGCGTTATTAACAAGAACATCAACAGTTCCATTTAATTCAATTGTCTTTAACACTAATTCTCTTACAGACGTTGGATTAGTAATATCGCAAACAATATAGTTCACATTGTGATTTCCAGTTACTGAACGAATTTCATCTTGTGCTTTCTCTAATTCTTCTTGATTACGACTCGAAATAATAACCTTTGCCCCTTCTGCAGCAAATTGCTTTGCAGACGCCTTTCCTAACCCTTTACTAGAAGCCGCAACAATTACTGATTTCCCATGCAAACCTAAATCCATAATGTTTTCCCCTTCCCCTTCTCTAAAAAGAGAAATTTAATCTCATTTTAGATACCCTTTTTAATTATTGTACCAATAGTTCCATTCCAGTCAAAACTAGAATTTTAGGTCTACTAGCTATTACTAAATCAAGTTAATTACTTAACTCCTTAACCACTACCTTCGTCGCTTTTTCTATTAATTTATCATCATAATCTGCATCTTCTACATCGCGACTAGACATTATTGCAATAACAATTGGTTCTTCGTTATCTTCTGGCCAAATGATACCAATGTCATTTCTCGTTCCATATCCTCCTGCTCCAGTTTTATCTCCAACAGTCCAACCTTCAGGTACACCGGCACGAATTAGCGCATCACCTGTCGTATTGTTGATAAGCATGTTTGTAAGAATTTCTCTTCTATCTGCATCTAGCACATCTTCTAATACATATTGTTGAAGACTGTTTGCCATTGCTTTCGGTGTACTTGTATCACGAATATCACCTGGAGTTGCCTCATTTAATTCTGTTTCATAACGATCTACTTCAATTGTTTCATCACCAATATCTCTTAACTTAGTCTCTAATTCATCAGGACCACCTATGGCTTCTAAAAGAAGGTTTGCAGCAGTATTATCACTATAACGAATCGCTGCATCGGAAATTTCTAGAAGAGTCATGCCTTCATCCACATGTTTCTCCGTAATTGGTGAATACGTAACCAAATCTTCTTCGGTATATCTAATCACTTCTTGCAATTCTGGATCTGACTTTGTTTGCAAAATGGCCCCAACAACCAAAGGTTTAAATGTTGAAGCATACGCAAACCGATCATTTTCTTGATAATTAATTTCTTTATTTGACCCTGTATCGATGGCAAACACACCTAACTTTACATCAAATTCGTCTTCCAATTTTTTAAAGGCCTCACTTCCTTTATCAGTTTTCTCTTCAACTACTTTTGGATTTTCTTCTTTACTTTCTGCTTCTTTCGAACACGCCATCAATACTGCTCCTACTAACATTAATAGTAGTAGTAGTACGCTACTTCTTTTTAAAATACTCATCATCGAGTTCCCTCCTTGAAAGTTTTAGATTACATCCGTAATCTTATATTACATATGTAATCTTAATAGGTCAACAATAATTTATAATTATTGAATACTACATATTAGAGTGCTACACTCTAAATATTACAAATGTAATAATAATCGAAACGGAGACGAGAAAATGTTTATAGACTTCCTAGTAATTGGATTTATCATTTCAACTGTCACAATTACAATTATTTTGTTCACTAGAAAACTATTTTATAGACAGATGTCCTCTATGTGGAGATATAACATATGGTTTTTACTACTCGTCGCGCTAGCAATTCCTTTTCTGCCAAGTCAACTTTTACATGCAATTCAATTGTCAATTCCTTTTGAGAATAATCTACCTTCTTCTTGGAGTAGAGCTAATTTAGATCATAATGAAACAACTTCTGCTATGAACTCAAACTGGATGCAAGATTTCAGCGTATCGGTAAATCAGTCTAGTCCTGATTTCTTAAATATTTCACTAATGCTAATATGGATATGTGGAACTTTTATTTTTACTATTTTCGCTATTCAAGCATTGCTTAAATTAAGAAAAATAAAAATATCTATTGATAAAATAAAAAATAAAGATGTAACTGCAATATTTGAAAGCTGTAAAAAACAACTACACATCTCAAAAGATATTACATTAGGAACATCTTCATCTGTTCAATCACCCGTAACTTTTGGTTTCACTCATACCTATGTCGTATTACCAAGTCACATAGACAATCAGATGTCAAAAGAAGATTTACAACATATCTTCTTACATGAATTACATCATGTTAAATATAAGGATATTCACACTAATTACTTGATGATGTTTTATCAAATTATTTATTGGTTCAACCCTTTGGTATGGATAGCACTTAAAAAGATGCGCTTAGATCGTGAAATAGCTTGTGATACCTCTGTTTTAAATATGCTTGACGACTATGAACAAAATATAAAATACGGCAGAGCCATGATTAACTTCATCGATTTCACAGCAAAAAAACGTTATAACCATTTAACCAATGAATTCAATGGTTCAAAGAAACAGGTAAAACAACGATTGGAAGAAATTATGGCTTTTCAAAAAGAATCGAAACTGTTGAAATTAAAAAGTATGATTATCTTTATTGTTGTCGGTTTATTGATTACTAGTCTTATTCCATTCGTTTCCGTATTAGCTCATGACAGCAACCAATATGAAAATTTCACAGCAAAAAAAGTAATGTATGAAGATTTAAGCTCTTATTTTAACGAGAGTGATGGGAGCTTTGTGTTATATGATTTACGAGAAGATGAATTTTTAATTTACAATAAGGAAAAGAGTACAATGCGGGTTTCACCAGCATCTACCTATAAAATCTATAGTGCATTAATCGCATTAGAGGAAGGTATTATAACAAGTGAAGATAATACAATTGAGTGGAATGGTGTAGAACAAAACTATGAACAATGGAATCAGGATCAAACACTGACATCTGCGTTAACCTATTCTGTTAATTGGTATTTCCAAACACTTGATAAGGCATCTGGGCTAAATACAATTAAGGATTACTTAACATATATGAACTACGGTAATGAAGATATATCTGGCGGTATTGACGACCACTGGCTAGTGTCTTCATTAAAAATATCTCCTGTAGAGCAAGTGGAGTTACTCCAATCTTTTTATAATAATGCATTTGATTTTCAAGAAGAACATATTCAATCTGTGAAAGATGCTTTAAAAGTGGAAGAGACAGAGGCCGTAACGTTATATGGAAAAACTGGTACTGGAAATATAAACGGAAAAGATATCAATGGATGGTTTATCGGTTTTGTAGAAACCCATAATAAGACATATTTTTTTGCTACAAACGTTCAGGATATAGCAAATGCAACTGGTAGCAGAGCAACAGAGATTACATTATCCATCCTTAGAGATAAGCAAATATACTATTAGGAAATTGAAGGAGAATTTATATGAGTAAAGATGTCCCTAATATTTCAGAAGCGGAATGGGAAGTAATGAATGTCTTGTGGGAATCATCACCAAAAACAGCGAATGAAGTAATCTATTCCTTACAAAAGAAAACTGAATGGAAAGCAAAAACAGTTCGAACTTTACTAGATCGTCTTGTTAAGAAAAATGTAATTGGAGTCAATAAGAATCAACGAATCTATACGTTTTATCCACTTTATTCTCAAGACGAATGTCAAAAAGCAGAAGCAAAATCATTTATCCAACGTATTTATGGAGGAACTGTCAAATCAATGCTTGTTCAGTTTATGGAAGATGACAATTTATCAGAGAATGAGATTAAAGAGCTAAGAGAAATTCTAAATGATAAACCAAATAAAAGGAAATAAAAATACTTTACTGCCATTATCATGGCAGATTAGAGTGAAAAACTACCGAAAAAAAGCTGAGACTCTATTAGAATCTCAGCTCTTAGTTTCCAAATCTATAACTCTACTACCTTCTCACTCTTACTATGTTCTTGCATATACGTTAATGTAGCTCTTCCTAACACTTTTGCCGCAATAAGTAATCCTCTTTCATCAATATCGAATTTAGGATGATGATGTGGATAAGACTCTTCTCTTCCTTTTATCTCAGCTCCCGTAAAGAAAAATGTTCCTTTCACCTGTTGAAGGTAATAAGAAAAATCTTCACCACCCATAACTTGAGGTGATTCTTGCACCACTTCTACTCCAGGGATGTCTTTTGCTAGTTCTGCGACAAATAGCGTTTCTTTTTCATGATTGTCAAGGGTTGGGTACCCTCTACGATAATGTAGGATACCTTTAGCACCAGACAACTCACAGGTCGCAGAAACTACTCTTTTCATTTCTGCTTCAATCAAGTCTCGAACACCCTCATCAAACGTTCGTACTGTTCCCTTTAATTCCGCTGTATCAGCAATCACATTATTCGCATTGACTGCTTCAAAAGAACCAACCGAAACAACCGCTGAATGAAGCGGATCGACTTTCCGACTAACAATCTGTTGAAGGTTGTTTACTAGCTGACTACCAACAACAATACTATCCTTAGTTTGATGCGGATAAGCTCCATGTCCACCTTTCCCTTGAATATCAATTTCAAAGAAGTCAGCCGCAGCTTGTAGTGGACCAACTCGATAATTCACTTCACCTAATGGTGTCTGTGCTTGAATATGTGTTCCAAAGATAACATCCACTCCATTCAAACACCCATCTTCAATCATGGATTTTGCTCCACCAGGAATAACCTCTTCTGCATGCTGATGAATAAAAACAACGGTACCCTTTAATTCTTCTTTTATCCCATTCAATGCTTTTGCAAGCCCTAAAAGTGTGGCCGTATGTGCATCATGCCCACATGCATGCATAACTCCATCATTTTTAGATTGAAAAGACAATCCTGTTTCTTCTTTAATCGGTAATGCATCAAAGTCAGCTCGCATTGCAACTGTCGGCCCTGGCTTACCTCCTTCTAAATAAGCAACAACTCCATTTCCACCAACATTTGTACGAACTCGATGACCTAACTTCTCATGATATTCTGCAATATACCTTGGAGTATGTACTTCTCGAAATGAAAGCTCCGGATATTGATGCAGATATCGTCGTAGTTGCACGATTTCTTCATAAAGGGAATCTAGGGATTGATAAAGTTTTTCCATATTAACTACCTCTCTCTATTTACTGTTTTATAAAAAAATCAGAAAAATTAATATATATTATTTAAATATTAGAATCCTGAATCTACTTTGTCAATGATTCAACATAATATTATTTTGTTAACACCATGACAAAGAGAATTAACTAAAGATAAAATTACGTGTAGAATAGCTTAAGAATTATGAAGAAGATGCGTACATTCTTTAAAATGAGGAATATATGATTTATCCTGATTATCATACTAGTAGATCTCAAGAGGACGATATCTCAAAATAAAACAATTCATAACATGTGTGATCACTCTAATCCCTTTCCATGAGCTATTTCAGTGTATTATAATAAATATGAAATCGTGGAATAATTAAATTGTTTCAATCTACATTTGCGTCCACACTAGAGCTGTATGTAGCTACTTGGTTTATTCATAATATATCTAATTATTGCCGATTATTACACATAGATGTATAAGGGACAGCTTTACTATTTTTTTTAAAAGGATGATAAAAATATGCTAGATCAAATTAAAAATAGCTTGATTGTATCTTGTCAGGCATTATCTGAAGAACCATTGCATAGTTCCTTTATTATGTCAAAAATGGCACTTGCTGCAAAACAAGGTGGTGCAAAAGGAATTAGAGCTAACTCAAAAGAAGATATTATGGAAATAAAAAAAGAGGTTAATCTTCCAGTAATAGGTATTGTTAAAAGAGATTATAATGACAGTGAAGTTTTTATAACTGCTACTTATAAAGAAATTAATGAGCTATTGGAAAGTAACTGTGAAATGATTGCTATAGACGCTACTACAAGAAATCGTCCAAATAATATCAAACTCAAAGATTTAGTAGATTATACAAAACAATTAAATAGCAATGTTGAACTAATGGCAGATGTAGCGACTATAGAAGAAGCAAAGAATGCAGAAAAACTAGGCTTTGACTGTATCTCTACCACTCTATATGGTTATACAAAAGATACTTCTGATTTTAAATTGTATGATAATGATTTTAGTTTTCTTAAGAACATATTATCAGAAGTAAAAATACCGGTTATTGCAGAAGGAAATATAATAACTCCAGAAATGTTCAAACGATGTATAACACTTGGTGCCTATGCGTGCGTAGTAGGTGGTGCTATAACTAGACCAAAAGAAATAACGAAGCGGTTTATTGGATAATACTGTAAGGTTAGAACGCTAAAAGGTTTTGATCAAAAGACGGTTGATAGCTAAAACAAACGAAAGAATTCTACAGATATTCCTGTGGGAGCTAGGCATAGGTGAGTCCCCGATACATAAACATTCGGCGGCTCACCAGCCACCACTGGATAAGTGGAATATATTTCTTAAACAGTCGTCATACTATTATCCCAGTCAACACTCTTATAGAATCAATCAATCTTTCGTACCCGGAAAATCAAATGTCAATTCATCTGATTCTTCTTGATCAAACCATCTTTCTGATATTGTCTTTGTTTTTGTAAAAAATCTTGCCGTATCAGGTCCGAACATTTGACCTTCACCGTACCTGGAAGATTTCCATCCTCCAAAATTATAGTATCCGACAGGAATTGGTATTGGTACGTTAACACCCACCATGCCTACTTCGATTTCTTGTGTAAACTTACGTGCATCCCTACCACTATTGGTGAATATAGTTACTCCATTTCCATACTGATGGTCATTGATTAAACCAATTGCTTCTTCTAGTGTCTCAACATTTACAACTATTCTTGCAGGACCAAATACTTCTTCTATATATACTTTCATATCTGGTTTTACTTGATCTAGAAGTGTTGCTCCCAGATAGAACCCTTCTTTATTCTCTACATCTGGATTTCTACCATCCACAAGCATATTCGCACCTTCCTCGAGAGCCATTTCAATGTCACGTAGAATGCTTTGTTTCGCTTCTTGACTAATAACAGCTCCAAAATCAGCATGTTCATCATCAAATGATCCAGCTTGTAATTTCTCTACTTTTACTTTTAGTTTCTCCTTAAATGTTTCCGCTGTTTGTTCCCCTACTGGCATGACAGTGGAGATAGCCATACAACGTTGTGATGCTGATCCATATGCAGCTCCGATAAAGGAATCAACAGCCTTATCTAAATTTGCATCTGGCATGACAACCATATGATTTTTCCCGCCACCAAATGCATTCACGCGCTTATGGTGTTTTGTACCAGTTTCATAGATAATTTCAGCGACTTTTGAAGAACCGACAAAACTGATTGCTTCGATATCTTGATGTGTGATTATTTCTTGAACCGTATCTTTATCTCCATTAATTACATTCCATACACCTTTTGGCAGTCCAGCCTGTTCCCAGAGTTCAGATAGAAATAAAGCAGAATAAGGTACCTTTTCAGATGGTTTTAAAATCATTGCATTTCCAACGGCTACAGCCATTGTGCTCATCGCAAGCGGTACCATCACAGGGAAATTAAATGGAGAAATACACGTTACTACTCCTAAAGGCTGCTTAATAGAATAAGCGTTAATTTCACCACCCACATTGGCAGAGTGTTCCCCTTTCAATATATGTGGTGCTCCGATAGCAAGGTCAACAGATTCAATCCCTCTTCCTATTTCCCCCTTCGCATCCGAGATTGTTTTGCCATTTTCCAAACCTATTAATCGTGCTAATTCTTCTGTATGTTCTACTATTAAATGTCGAAAGCGATGTAATACTTCTACTCGTTTCCCTATAGAAGTATTGCCCCATTTTTTAGCAGCTTGTTTAGCAAAATGAATTGCTTCATTTACTTCTTCTTTTGTCGCATAAGGAACCTCCGCAATTTTCTTCCCTGTTGATGGACTGTAAACATAACCAACTTGATCACTCTTTCCTTTTACTTTTTGTCCATTAATATAATGATTAATCGTATCTAAGGTTACAGATTCCATTTGATATTACCTCCTACATGATATCTAATTCCTTATGATTGATTCTCTGAGAATACTTTTTGCAGTACAGCAATCATAAACTCTACATCTTCTTCAGAACTAGAAAGTGGTGGGCTCAATGTTAAGATATTATTATATCCAGCCACGGTATCTCCGTTTTTACCAATAATCAGTCCATTGTCTTTACAATCAGAAATAATTTTTGCTAATCTTTCTTTCGATGCAGGTTCTTTTGTTGTTTTATCCTCTACTAACTCGATTCCGACAATCATCCCAATCCCACGTAAATCCCCTACAAAAGGATGGTTCTTCAAATCATCTAATCCTTGTAAAAGTTTGTCTCCTGATTCTGCCGAGCGTTCATATAAATTTTCATGTTCCATAATTTCGATATTCTTTAACGCCAATGCACATGCTGCCGGGTTCCCGCCAAATGTATTTACATGTCGGAAATGACTGGTATCATCTCCATTTTTAAATGTTTCATAAATATCTTTCCGAACGGCAGTAATAGATAACGGTAGATAAGCACTTGTTAACCCCTTAGCCATCGTTACGATGTCTGGTTTTATACCAAAGTGCTGGTGCCCAAACTTTTTCCCTGTTCTTCCAAATCCACAGATTACCTCGTCTATGATGAGAAGCACACCATGTCGATGACAAATTTCTTGGACTTTTTCCACATAAATTGGATGTGGAATAAGGACACCTCCGCCTGTAATGACTGGCTCCATGATTACTGCAGCAATTGTTTCTTTTTGCTCCCAAATAATTGTATTTTCCAGTTCCTCCGCTCGTTGGAGGTTATAATCTTCTTCCGTGATGCTATCTGGTTTACGATAATTATCTGGTGGAGACACATGTAAAAATCCTTGTATAAGCGGTTCATATTTATATTTTCTCATTGATTGCCCTGTAGCTGATAAAGCTCCCATAGAACTTCCGTGATACGCACGATAACGTGAAATAAATTTATGACGATCTACTTCACCGTTTTGCCGGTGATATTGTCGTGCCATTTTAAATGCAACTTCATTTGCATCAGAACCACTATTTGAATAAAAAATCATATAATCATCATCTAGCATCTCATTTACCTTCTCTGCTAATTCTATGGCTGGTTCATGACTCATTGTCATTGGTGCATAAGCTAACTTTTTGATTTGTTCATATGCTGCTAGTGCTAATTCTTCACGACCATATCCAACATTTACACACCAAAGACCCGACATTCCATCTAAATACCGGTTCCCTTGAGCATCAGTTATCCAAGATCCTTTCCCTTCTTCAACAACCATCGGAGGATTTTTCACGTTATAAGGAGAAATATGATGCCAAATTGAATTCCTATCTCTAGACGTAAGATCAGATACATTTGATACTTTCTTAGTAGATTTCAATATAACTCATTCCTTTCTTAAAAAAATTCATTTCGAAACTAGAGTGTAGAACGTACATAAGAATGTAACTATTTCGCTAGAAAAAGATACCTCTCTTCTTTTTTACAAAACGTTAAATTCTTAACTTTCTAATTTGACATATTATTTTGTATATTTCATAATTAATTCTATTACGATTTAATTTTGTATTCACTTTACAATGTGTCACATCTTCTAATAAAAACATTAACGATATGAAAGGTGGCCTTTATATGGAAAAGTGGAAAGTAAGAATATCCGATATACTAAAAAGAGAACTGTTTAAACATGCAAAGCCAATTGCTGGAATCAATGGATTGGATCAAGAAATTAAATGGACCCACATATTAGAGGTCGGTGATGTTGAGTCACTGATCAACGGTGGAGAGCTAATTCTAACCACCGGATCGGGCACAAATTTCGACTCTCCTGAGGGGGTTGGTTTTATTGAAAAGTTACGTAGTAAGAGTGTTTCTGGAATCTGTATAGAACTTGGAACCCATGTCCGAAGTATCCATCCTGACATAATCTCATACGGAAATAGCTATGAATTTCCCATCATCATTTTTGAACAGATTGTAAAATTTGTCGATATTACCCAAGATCTCCATACCTTAATCATTAACCAACATCATCAAATGCTTCATCAACTAAATTCATTCTCACAAAAAATTAATGAACTTTCTTTATTACCAAATGGAATCATAAAAATATTACGAGAATTATATCTTCAATTAAACCATCCAGTCGCACTCGTTACTGATGAAATCAAGTCCCACTACTATCCTCCGATGATGAAAGACGATGTTCCGATCCTTCAATCTTTCGAAAAGACGTTAAGCGCAGGCCATTCGTTTGAAACACATGTCTATGACAATCATTATTATTTTCTTTTTCCAATTAAAGGACTTGGTCATACATGGGGATACCTATGGCTAAAAAGTTCCTCCATTGATGTAGATGAGTTCGCCCTTTCAATGATTGATAGAGTCCTACTTGCTATTGCCCAAATTATGCTTCGAAACAGAACCGTGGAAGAACGTAAACAAAATCAAGAAGAAGAAATTGTTCGTTCCCTTTTAAAAGGAAACCATTTTTATTCCTCAAGTAATCAAAAATTCTTACCAGAACCAGCTCAAAACCTAAATTATCGGTTAGTGCTTATCAATCTCCAACATCCAAACCAAGCAAAAGAGGAAGATTGGGAAGAAGTAAAGTTACAACAAACGATGATTATTCGCTCTCTTTTTAAAAGATTTGGCTTCATTCCTGCCATGTCCGTGAGCAGAAATGAAATTGCAGTGATTGCTTCCTTTTATAAGCATATAGAAGCAAAAAAAGATACAGAACGATTTATAAACACCGTAGAAGAAATGAAACAGATACAAGAGAAAAATGTATTTAATGGCGATGCATATACTTTTGGAATTAGTAATTTAAAGCATGATTATAATCACTTATCTACAAGCTACCGTGAAGCCAAAACTGTTACGATTATTCAATCCCTCAACCTTCTCCAAACGTATTTTTTTGAAAAAATTGGTGTGTATCGTATTCTATTAGACAATCCGCAGCAACATTTTTTAGAGGCTTATATCCAAGAATATTTAGGGCCTATTTTAGCTCATGACAAAGATACTAAAAGTGAATTACTGGAGACGGTTTCTACGTATATTAATTGTTTAGGATCTAAAAAAGAGACTGCTGAACAACTATTTATCGTCAGACAGACGCTATATCACCGTCTAGAGAAAATTGAACAACTATTAGGTGAAGATTTCATGGAACCAGTTAATCGTCAAGCCATTGAATTAGCATTAGCTGCCTATAAATTTTTAAAAAAATCGGTTCATCATAAAGCATTAAACTATAATAGCTTATTTATTTAGTTCAATAGCTTAGTCAACATATTTTGAATGCTTTAGAAATTATATTTAATCAGTGGGGGCAATTTGTATACCCTCACTGATTAAAGTAAATGTAATTAAATGAATAAATAAGAATAATATGGCCTTCTAGTTCAACATTTCTTATTTCTTAACCCTAAAAACCAATTAGATCTAACACGGTTTGCAAGACGACATTCACACCTTTTTCACAGTCTTCCCAGTAGGTTAGCTCATCTTCAGCATGACTCTTCCCATTTACACTCGGCACAAAAACCATAGCCGCTGGTAGATAAGTAGCGATAAACTGCGCATCATGTCCTGCACCACTCGGCATTCGTTTATAAGAGTAATTTAGAGATTTACATGATTTTTCGATAGATTCCACTAATTGATCATTGAACCACACCGTATCACGATCCCATAATTTGGTTGTCTTAACTTTACATACTTCATTAGGTACTGAATGAGATAATCCTTGAATAATTTCCTCAACTTCTTTGATTACACTTACTTCTTTATGACGTGATTCTATGCTAAATACAACTTTATTAGGGATTACTGTATGAATATTAGGACTAACATTCACTCTACCAATTGTGTACACGAGTTCTGAATCCAATTTACTCATTTTTTCACGGATTTCATTAATGAGACTATTGGTAGCGAATAGTGCATCTTCTCGCATATTCATCGGTGTCGTACCGGCATGATTCGAATCACCTGTCACTTCAATTTCATAACAACACATTCCTACTACACACTCTACGACCCCTATTTCAAATTTTTCCTTTTCCAGTACTGGGCCTTGCTCGATATGAAGCTCAATTAGTCCAGTAGCCTCATCTAAGCGATTTTCTTTTCCCCCTACAAATCCACTATTCTTCAACGCTTCTCCAAAAGTTATCCCATGTTCATCTGTGGATGCTAGCATTTTTCCTTTATCAAATTTCCCCGATATTACGCCCGATGCCATCATGGATGGTTCAAATCGCGCTCCTTCTTCATTCGTAAAATTCGCTACAATAATCGGAATCTGTGGCTTTATATCATTCTCCATCATTGTCTGTACTACTTCAAGACCAGTTAATACCCCAAGAACACCATCAAACCGGCCACCTTTTTTTACAGAATCAAGATGAGAACCAATAACAACGGGTGGCTTACCATTATCGATACCATCTAATCTCGCATACATATTTCCCATGTCATCCCATTTCACCGTCAATCCTAGGTTTTCACAGAGATTTTTAAAGTGATTTCTCACCTGAATATCTACATATGAAAGTGCTAATCGTGTAACACCGTTATTCTCCGTTCTACCATAATCTGCAAACTCCTCTATCATTTGTTTTAACCGTTCTCCATTAATTAGTACTTGTTGTTTTTCCATCTTTACACCCTTTTCTAATTAATTTTTCTGTAATTGCTTCTTGATTAAGATTGTCGTCACATACTTTCTACTATTCGCATCTTTAAGTAGTATCGATTGTTTATCCGCAATATCATCTGTCTTCGTAAATTCAACGATATCCCCTTCTAATGTACCTTTGATTAAATGAATCGTATAACCATCATTAATAAACGCATCGATTTTCAATTTTTCATCCATGAATTCCTGATAGGTTGACATATCTTCTTATCCCTCCAACATGAAGTTTTCATTAAACTAGCTTATGAACCGAATTAGAATCTTCCGCTTCATTGTCTTCGATTGTCCAGTCCCTGCCAACAGTAATCCCTAAGTAATCTGCATCACTCGGATTAATTATTTCTGCTTGCGGGTATTTATTAAAATACCAATATTTCGCCAACACATAGTAAGCACCTGCCGCTACAACAAATCCAATAATAAATGAATAGGTCATAAACAATGTAGCAATAACCCCACCAATGCCCCAGGAGATAAACCCAACGACGTTAATACCTTTGGAATACTGATATTGACCATTATTTTTGTAAAGATCTGGGACATTCACTCGGCGTTTTCGTAGCAAATAATAATCAGCAAAGAGAATACCGCTCACAGACGATAAGACCGCCCCGATGATTAACAGCACTTGAGTTAGAACTTCATATACACTCCACGGCTGTATAACACTACCAATTATCCCAACGACAAATACAGAAATAACATTAGAAACTCTTGGACCAAAGACGTTCGAAAACACCGCAGCTGCAGGCAGTATATTCGCAGCTGTATTGGTAGACCATTGAGTTAAAACAATCATAAGTAAAAGCATTGCAAGCATCCATCCTGAAGCGGTCTCTTGTAATGCTGTTACGGGATTCGATGTTCCAGAAACAATAAATGCTGCAGCTCCGATCATAATCATAAATGCCTCTGTTAGAGGAAGGGCAATTAGACTTCCAACGACAGTTGTTTTATTTCGCTTGAACCAATTCCGTTCATATTTAGGAGCTTTAAAGTACCTTGAGATTGTCGGAATGTCACATCCAAGTGTTGCCCAATATCCCATATTCGCAAATATGACAACCATAAATGCAGTTACAGCAGCCCCTCCAGTTACTGGGCTAGACACCCATGCCCATACATTTTCTCCCTGTGCATTAATTTCTCCGGTTAAGTTTTGGTAGATAATCAGAGAGAAAATAACGATAAGTGGTGCTGATATGTCAGCAAAACGCTCTATCCATTTAATCCCCGAAGCGGTATTGATTAATTGAAAAAGTGCAAAAATAATGTAACATAAAAGCCAATTATCGAATCCTGCTACCATTGTATTCATGATGGCATTGATTGCAGTAGCACCAAAATAAGTGTTTATCCCGAACCAAAAAGAAGCAGTAATCGCTCGTGTTAACGAGGGAATATGCGTACCGATGATCCCAAATGGTGCTCTCATATAAACCGGAAAAGCCAATCCGTGTTCTACGCCAATATCACCAATAAGAGATATAAAGCCCCCAATTGCTATACATCCAACTAATGTGGCAAGTACCACCCAGGTAAGTGGAATTTCTTGTATTCCCGCAGCTCCTATATCAAATGTAGCCAAAAGAATGGCCATCCCTACCCACATTGCAAAGAACCCAATTACACCAATGGATTTCTTCTCATGATGAATCGGAAGTAAATCTGGCGACTTTAAATATGAATGCTTTTTTGTTTTTTTCTGCATTAAGAGCACCTCCTCCCATACTTTACTTATTTAAATCATTCTGTTTAATTTTTATTGCAGACCAGTTCAAAAAGAATGCTGCTTCATTGATGAATCAATCAAGGCGCTATAAATTCAATGGTAGTAATTTTTATTTTGTTACTACACTCTCTTTTTGTATTGCTTTATTAAATGTGGAGCGTTTCAAGAAATTACCCATACCTGGCTTTCCTACAAATTGTTTATCTTTAATGACATATTCACCACGAGATAATACAGAGACCGGCTCTCCAGTCACCTTCATTCCCTCTAGCGCATTGTAGTCAACTGCCATATGATGTGTCTCTGCTGAAATATAGCGTTCCGCATCTGGATCAAAAAGAACTATATCAGCATCGCTTCCGGGCGCAATTGTTCCTTTTTGCGGAAATAGACCAAATAACTTAGCAGCCTGTGTAGAGATCATATCCACAAATTGATTTAACGATATACGTCCTTTTTTGACTCCTTCTGAAAAGAGAACACTAAATCGGTCCTCTACAAATGGTCCACCATTTGGTATTTTTGTAAAATCATCTTTCCCTAAATCTTTCTGTCCAATAAAGTCAAAAGAACAGTGATCAGACCCAATCGTTTGTAATTGTCCGCTCTTCAATGCATTCCACAGTACATCCTGATTGGACTTGTCACGTAACGGAGGAGACCAAACGTATTTTGCACCTTCAAAGTTTTCTTTTTCCATATAAGATTGGTCTAGCACAAGATATTGTGGACAGGTCTCCCCAAATACACGGAATCCTTTACTGCGAGCATCAGCAATTTGATCCACTGCTTCTTTACAAGTTACATGCACGACATATAATTGCGCATCAGCAAGCGCTGTTAGTTTCGCTGCACGCCCTGTTGCTTCTCCCTCTAATTCAGGTGGCCGAGTTAACGCATGATAAATCGGATCGGTATTTCCTTGTTTAAGAGCTTCTTTTGTCAAATGCTCAATGACATCTCCATTCTCCGCATGCACCATAACCAGCCCTCCGTTATCTCTAGCAGTTGCTAACGTTTGGAATAGGGTCTCATCATCAGCTTGGAAGACATTTTTATACGCCATAAATACTTTAAATGATGTAACACCCTCTTCTTCTATAACACTCGGTATCTCTTTGAGAACATTTTCACTAGCTTCTACGATTTGCAAGTGAAAACCATAATCAATCACACTACGTTCATTCGATTTTTCATGCCACTTATCTAGTGCACTCTTCAATGTATTTCCTTTTTCTGTTAAACAAAAATCAATAATAGTTGTTGTTCCGCCATGAGCAGCTGCAATAGTTCCCGTTTCAAAATTATCCTTTGTTGTCGTTCCTCCGAATGACATATCCATATGTGTATGTGGATCAATTCCACCTGGGAAGACATATTGTCCAGTCGCATCAATCACTTCTGCATAAACATCACTTAAATCATTTCCAATTGCTTTTATCTTCCCATCTTCAATTAAAATATCCGCCTGATACGTATCTGCCGCTGTCACAATCTTTCCGTTCTTAATAATTTTCTTCATTGCTAATTCCTCCTTTTTTTAAAAATTTTCAGGAATTTCTTTGAAGCATACTTATTGCTGATTCTCGATCGTTCCATGACATCGGTGGTTCAGTTGAAGTAAGATTAACCATATCGATAGCTCCTTCTACCGGACAAACGATAGAACAGAGATTACAGCCGACACAGTCATCCTCGCGAACTTGTAGATAGTCATTCCCATCTCCATCCTTTAGCATATCGATACATTGATGCGATGTATCTTCACATGCAATATGACACTTATTACAATTAATACAAATATCATTATTAATACGTGCAACAACCTTCGTATTTAAATCCAAATTGCTCCAATCGGTATATTTATTCACGGAAGCACCAACAATCTCACTCAGACTCTCAATTCCTTTCTCATCTAAATAATTCGATAGCCCTTCCGTTAAATCATCTATAATACGAAATCCATGATGCATGGCAGCTGTACAGATTTGTACTCCTCCTGCGCCCATCAACATAAACTCCACGGTATCCTGCCAAGTTGAAACCCCGCCTATTCCAGATATCGGAATATTAATCTCTGGATTCCGTGCACTTTCTCCAATCATATTTAAAGCAATTGGTTTTACAGCTGGTCCACAGTATCCACCATGAGCTCCTTTTCCATTTACATTCGGTATCGTATCCCATGTATCCAGGTCGACACCTATTAAACTATTAATCGTATTAATCATACTTATCGCATCGGCTCCACCACGAACGGCAGCTTTGGCTGTCTCTCTGATATCCGTAATATTCGGAGTTAATTTCGTAATGACAGGAACAGTAGCTGCTTCTTTGGCAAATCGAGTCGTCATCTCCACTAAATCTGGATGCTGACCAATTGCAGAACCCATCCCACGTTCCGACATACCATGCGGACAACCGAGATTCAATTCAATTCCATCAACGCCAACTTCCTCTACCTTCTTGACAATTTCGTACCATTTCTCTCGTTTTGGTTCTACCATTAAAGAAGCAATAATTACTCGGTCGGGATACATTTGCTTCGTTTCATAAATCTCTTTTAAATTAACTGCCAACGGTCGATCTGAGATAAGTTCGATATTATTGAACCCTGCAACCCTTTGTCCATTAAAGTGTGTAGCTCCAAAACGTGAAGTAACATTTAAAATAGGTTCTCCTAGTGTTTTCCATACAGCCCCACCCCAACCTGCTTCAAACGCACGTTGCACTTGATATCCTGTGTTCGTAGGCGGCGCAGAAGCAAGCCAGTATGGATTCAGCGATTGAATGCCAGCAAAATTGATACTTATATCAGCCATGATTCATCCTCCTTCTGTTATGCACTCTCGATTTTTTCTTGAAAACGTTGATGAATAGCTAGCGCAGTTTCTTTCCCTTGTTGAGCAGCAGATACAACCATTGCTTCGCCTACACCTTTACCAAAGATGACATCTCCTACTGCATACACCTTTGGATTGCTCGTAATAAATGTCTCTGAATCTGCCTTCACCACTCCGCCTTCATGTTCTAAACCGAAACTCTCAATCATCTGAACATGTCTGTTTTGTCCAATTCCTTTTACAATAAGGTCGACATCCATTAGAAATTCTGATCCAGGAATCTCAACAGGCCTTGCTCGTCCATCTTCACCGGCATCTTGTAACTCCATTCGAATGCATTCTAGTTGCCTAACGTGACCATCACTATCTCCAATCAACCGTTTTGGAGTCGTCAACCACCGAAATTCCACACCTTCCTGTTTTGCAAAATCATATTCAAAATCATACGCAGTCATTTCCGCTTCTGTACGACGATATAAAATCTTCACATTATCTGCTCCAAGTCGTATGGATGTCGTCGCCCCATCAATCGCGGTATTTCCAGCTCCAATCACTGCAACTCGTTGATTAACAAATTCTTCTTCATATATTCCATGTTTTGTTCGTTCCACTAGATCAATGGCATCATAAATACCATCAAGTTCTTCACCTTCAACCTCCAGCTTCGGCACTTCTGCCATACCAATAGCAAGTACAACGGAATCATAATTTTCAATTAAATCCTCAGCAAGGATATCTTTACCGATTTCTATATTCGTCCGAATCTGTACACCTAAGTTTTTCACTTGTTCCACTTCCCATAGAGAAATCTCTTTTGGCAAACGGAACGGAACAATCCCAAATGTATCCAAACCTCCAGCTTCACTTCGCTTTTCGAAGATAGTGACTTCATAACCTAAACGAGCTAAATCTCGCGCTGCGGAAAGTCCAGCTGGCCCACTTCCTACAATAGCAATACGCTTCCCATTCTTTTTACCTGATTTGAATAACTCTGCCTCGTTTTTAATTGCCCAGTCCGTAGCAAAACGTTGCAAATCACCAATTGGAATTGGGTTTGTTGAATGATTTAATACACAAGCTCCTTCACAGAGTTCCTCTGTAGGACAAACACGTGCACAACTAGCACCTACTGGATTCGATTCCATAATCGTGGTAGCTGATCCCTTCATATTTCCTGAGGCAATCTTCTTAATAAACGTCGGAATATCAATGTCTGTTGGACAAGCAGTAATACAAGGTGCGTCATAACAATAAAGACATCGATTCGCTTCATCTAAAGCTTCTTGCTGATTAAAACTCGGTTTTGCTTCCATAAAGTTTTCTTGTGTAGAATTAACATTATTAAGATGCTTTAATAAATTACTCAATGATAAACCTCCTTCATTAAGGTAAACACAGTAATGTGAGAAAAAGTGACATTTGCATTCAACATAGAATACAACTACCAAAAGTCTTTTATTCATTATTAAGGAAGTGAAATACTAGAAATGATATTGACTGAGTGCAACGAAGAGGAACTAATGAGTTATATAGTTTAGAAAATTCTAACTATAGTATTCTATTATAAAATGGATGCCATTGACTAACATTGGACAAAAAGTTAAACCTTTACCTCATTTATTATCCATAATGTAAACATAATATGTTAGTTTTTCTGACATAAAATGCGCAATTTGAGGTGTAAACCGAATAAGATAAAAAAGAAGCGTTCTACCCAGCCATTTGGATTGAACGCTTCTTTCATTTATAGTTGATACCACTACTTCAATTAAAACTTAAGAACCTTAAAAATATACAAACTGTCTCCTTTTATCCAAAAAAATGGCCGGTATGCACCCGACCGTTTTTTATAATCTGATTCTATTTCATAAATGCTAGGTTTAATTTAAAATGCGAACATTTTGTAATATTTATATATTAATGTTCGGATTATAACAATATGCTGGCTTTGATTGAGATGAAAGACGGAGACTCCTGCAGGAACAGCACGAGCTAAAGGACCACTTGAAAAGTGTTCTTCTTTTCAAGTTAGCTGAAGCCGTGCCTGCGAAAAAGCGTCCGTCAATGGAAATCAAACAGCGCAACATTCGGATTTTTCACCAAATATATTAATTATGAAATTGATTCACCTCTATAAAAAATTCAACATTAATTAAACTGTTTTCTTTTGAAGGTGTTTACTTTCCCCTATCTCTTCAATTTCCTCCAGTGAACGACCACGAGTTTCAGGGACACATAATCGAACAAATAGTACACCTAACAGACAAATCGCACCAAAGATTGCGAATACTGCTTCTTGTGCCATTGAAGCAACCATAATTGGGAATAATAATCCAACCAGGAAAGAGCCAATCCAATTAAACGATGAAGCTAACCCTGACGAACGTCCACGAATAATTAGTGGGAAGATCTCTCCTACTATCACCCATGTTAAAGGAGCCCATGTGAATGAATAAAAAGCAACATAAATACTTAAAAATACAACTATCATCATTGGACTTGCATTTGGAATTACAAGATTTAATATCGCTGGTAAAATAAACGATAATCCCATAACAGTTCCACCAAGTGTTAATAACGTACGTCGATTAAACTTGTCAGCAATCAGTAAAAATAGTAGTGAACCTAGAACTAGAATTACCCCTTGAATAATCGGCCACATGAGAGCTGAACTTGCTTCATTTCCCGTTGCATTCTCTACAATGAGTGGGATGTAATAGAAAATAGCATTTGCACCTTGGAATTGTTGAAAAGCAGCAACACCTAAACCAGCAATTACTAGATAACGATATTTACCACTTAACAGTGTACCCCAAGATGTTTTTTGACTTGCTTTTTCTTCCCATTTAGAAGATTCTTGGATTTTAGAAATTTCGCTTTCAATTTTTTCTTTAGGACGAATATAACTTAATACTTTACGCGCTTCATTAATTTTATTATTTTTGATTAGAAAACGAGGTGATTCTGGTAATCTTAATACCCCGAAAAATAGAATCAACGCTGGTACCGCTGCCAAACTAAGCATTAATCGCCAAGCCATTGTTTCCGGCAAATCTTTTAATACAAACGCAACAATATACGACAGCAACATTCCTGAAACAATCATCGTTTGATTAATTCCTGATAGACGTCCACGTAGACGCGCAGGCGCCATCTCAGACATATATGCTGGTACTAAAGCTGAAGCAGCTCCAACAGCAAGTCCTAATATAATGCGTGAAACAATCATGAATAAAATACCATTATGAGGGGATATCCCTGCCATTATCGAACCTAACGCAAATATAATAGAAGCTATTAAAATCATTTTACGTCTTCCTATACGGTCAGATATTTGACCAGACAGTGCACCCCCAAATATAGCACCTAGCATTAACGAAGACGTAATCCACCCTATTGCAGTAGGATCGTTTTGAAGATTCCAATCGCTTTGTAGAAAAGGTAAAGCCCCTGTCATAACACCAATATCATAACCAAAGAGAATACCACCAAAAGCCCCAAAAAAATAAATGAACTTACTTGATATTTTCTTTTCTTGAATCATTAACATTCACTCCTATAATGCTTAAACTCAGAAGTCCCACTAATAAAACGCTAACAAAATTAAAGATAATCTATTTTCGATATATTAAACGCTTTCATATTTTCTATAAATATGGGTTTTCTGTCTACTATCTAAGCTGCATTTATTTTTTTATTTAAATTACTATATTCACCCAAGGAAGGGTTACTTCCCTGGATGTTTTTTATATTACTTAATAATTATATAATCCAAACCTACAAGTTTAGCGTAAGACACAATTTGATCTGTAGTTAAATTCAATGACACAACTGTATGATGACCTCCACCATTTTCTATCCATGCCTTCACCCCATCTTGGAAATTTGGTTTTACTTCCCAAAGTACACGAGCTACTGGCAGGTTTGGAGCAGAAGTAGTTGGCTCAAACGCTGTAACTTCATTAATAAGAAGTTTAAAATGCGTACCAAAGTCAGCCATTGAGACAACGATACCGTCTCCAGCTTTTCCATCAAATACTAGTCTGGCAGGATCTTCGCGATCACCAATATCTAAAGGAAAAACAGTAATCTTCGGTTTACTGGATGCTAAGGTTGGATCTACCTCAAGCATATGTGATTGAAGGATAGCCTCTTTACCCTCAGCTAACTCATACGTGTAATCCTCCATAAATCCAGTAGATTGATTATGACTCATTACTTTTAATAAACGATCAAGAGCTGCCGTTTTCCAGTCGCCTTCACCAGCAAATCCATAACCTTGTCCCATTAATCGTTGAACTGCAAGCCCAGGAAGTTGCTTCATCCCATACAAGTCTTCAAAGTTAGATGTGAAGGCATTGTAACCACCGTCATCAAGAAAACGTTTAATGGCAATTTCGTAACTTGCTTGGACTCTGACACTTGCCTCCCAAGCTTCTTTACTGTAATTTCCATAATCAAACTCGTAACAATCTTTGTACTCTGCAAATAATGCATCAATTTCTTCTTCTTTTACAGCATTGACATATTGAACTAAATCACCAATTGCAAAGTAGTCTACTGTCCAACCAAATTGAATTTGTGCTTCAATTTTATCTCCATCCGTAACCGCAACGTTACGCATATTATCACCGAATCGAGCAACTTTAATATTGAAACTTTCATTATATGCTGCTGCAACATCCATCCATTCTGCAATTTGGCGTTGCACTTCAGATTTACCCCAATAACCGACTACAATTTTATTTTGTTTATTTAATCTTGCATTGATAAATCCATACTCACGATCTCCGTGTGCTGATTGATTTAAATTCATGAAATCCATATCAATGGTATCCCATGGTATACTTTCATTAAACTGTGTCGCTAAATGGAGTAAAGGCTTTTGTAATAGTTTTGTTCCACGAATCCACATTTTTGCAGGTGAGAATGTGTGCATCCATGTAATGACACCCGCAACCTCATCTCGATAGTTCACTTCTTTCATCACATTGGTAATTTGATCAGCGTTAATAGCTAAATCTTTTAAAATAATCGGATATGGCAAAGCACCACTTTTATTTAACGCATCTGTAATTGTTTGTGCTTGCGCTTTCACTTCTAGTAAAGCTTCCTCTCCGTATAATTGTTGAGAGCCAACTATAAACCAAAATTCTTTATCTTTTATCGTTAACATATTCATCCTCTTTTCATAGTTTAATTGTATCGCTCTATTATTTTTGTCCGTAGTAAGCATCTCCACCATGCTTACGTAAATAGTGTTTATCTAAAATCCGATTCGGCAATTCCGGTGCAAACCGGTTTAGTTCGCGAGCAAACAAATTCATTTTTGCCACTTCTTCTAGTACCACGCTATTTACAACTGCTGATTTAACATCTTTACCCCAAGTAAACGGTGCATGACCATGAAGTAAAACACCTGGGATTTCTAACACATCTAGTCCACGTTCTTCAAAAGTTTCTATAATTACATGTCCTGTTTCAGCCTCATACCCACGGTCAATCTCTTCTTGAGTCAAAAATCGAGCACAAGGTACCGCACCATAAAAGGTATCTGCGTGTGTAGTTCCCATCACCGGTACATCAAGACCTGCTTGAGCCCAGATAGTTGCCCAGGTAGAATGCGTGTGAACAATGCCACCTAGTTCAGGGTAACGTTTGTAAAGGACTGCGTGAGTTGCTGTATCAGATGAAGGATTTAGTTCCCCTTCGACAACATTTCCTTCTAAATCAACAACAACCATATCGCTGGCTTTCATTGTTTCGTAATCAACACCACTAGGTTTTATGACAAACAAACCACTTTCACGATCAAAGGCACTAGCGTTTCCCCATGTATATTTAACAAGGCCCTGTTTAGGCAAATCTAAATTTGCTTGAAAGACTTCTTCTTTTAACTGTTCTAACATGTCGGATCCTCCTACCTCATTTATTCTTTAAAATTGTCTACTGCAGCTTCTTCTATGGCTAAACCTTTTTTATAACGTTCCATAAACTTTTCAAAGCCTTCCACATCTATTCCATCAGGATAAATTTCTTTCGCAGATGCATTTTTAAAGACTTTTCCATCAAGGAATTCTTCTAAACTCTCATTTTGTTGTCTATTTCTCATGTAAGAAGCTAGAATCGCAACTCCCCATGCTCCACCGTCTCCAGCTGTTTCCATAACAGATACTGGGACATTCATAGCAGCAGATACAATCTTCTGCCCTACTAATGGCGTTTTAAATAAGCCACCATGTGCTAGGATGGAATCAATTGAAACCTTTTCCTCTTTCGTCAAAATATCCATTCCAATTTTCAAAGCACCAAATGCTGTAAATAGGTGTGTTCGCATAAAGTTTGCTAGATTAAAATTACTTTCCGGAGAGCGGACAAATAACGGTCGCCCTTTTTCTATTCCTGTAATATTTTCCCCTGAAAGGTATCCGTAACTAAGTAAACCACCACCATCTGGATCCGCTTTCATCACTTCCCCTAACATTACTTCAAATAATTGATCTGTATCCACAGTCTGCCCCATCGCTTCATAAAATTCACGGAACAAACCAATCCAGGCATTGAGATCGCTCGAGCAATTATTGGCATGAACCATTGCAACTGGGCTACCACTCGGTGTCGTCACCATATCAATTTCCGGGTAAACATTCTCAAGTTCATTTTCCATCACAATCATGGCAAATACCGAAGTTCCTACAGAGACATTTCCTGTGCGCTTCCTTACACTATTGGTAGCGACCATCCCCGTACCTGCATCACCTTCGGGTGGACAAAACGGTATTCCTGGTTGTAGATTTTTTGATTTATCAAGAATTTCCGCTCCAACTTGAGTTAGTTTTCCGGCCTCTTCTCCCCCGTTAAGAACATTTGGAAGGATGTCATTCAATTGCCACGGGTACTGTTTACTATCAATTTTTTTATTAAATAGTTCCATCATTGGCTGATTATAGTCTTTCGTTGATTTGTCTATTGGAAACATCCCAGAAGCATCACCAATACCAATCACTTTTTCTCCAGTTAATAACCAATGAATAAAACCGGATAAAGTTGTAATTACGTCAATACGAGGGAGATGTTTTTCCTCATTTAATATCGCTTGATAAAGATGAGCAATACTCCATCTTTCTGGAATATTGAAATGGAATAAATCCGTTAGTTCTTTTGCTGCAACAGTTGTTGTTGAATTGCGCCATGTCCTGAAAGGCACTAATAGCTCTCCAGTTTTATCGAAGGCCATGTATCCATGCATCATTGCAGACACTCCAACAGAACCTATCGTACGGATAGTAATGCCATAATCTCGCTCTACATTTTGTTTCATTTCACTATAAGCTGTCTGTAGTCCTGTTACTATATCAACTAAGTTGTACGTCCAAAAACCATTTTCTAAATCATTTTCCCATTCAAAACTACCAGAAGCTACAGTTCCAAATTCATTATCTATTAAAACTGCTTTTATTCGAGTAGAACCAAATTCGATACCAAGTGACGTTTCACCCTTAGCAATCAACTCTTTGATTTGTGCTTGATTTTCCTCCAAGTTAATCCCCCCTCTGATAGCGTCTTCATAAATTAATATGAAAAATTATGCGCTTTCTTTTTAATTCGTGGTATTTATTCACTCTGATTAAGTACAGTTTAAAACTTGTGCGTACATTTGTCAAACGCAAATAAATATATACGAACAAGTTATTTGTTCACCTTTCTATTTCTAGTAAAAATTAATTCTCTAAACCTTCATTTGATATCTAGAAACAGCTATCTTCTTTTCAACACTTCGAAACTATGTCAAAATATGTACATACAAGTATCTCAACAGGACGTTCAGGCACGAACAAAAAGGAAGTGTTATTCATGAAACCTAAGTATCAAGTCATCATAGACGATATGAAAAGTAAAATTATTTCAGGAGAATACAATGTATTAGAAAAAATTCCTACAGAATCCGCCTTGCAACATAGGTATAATGTAAGTCGTCACACTGTCCGTAAAGCTATTCTAGAATTGTCTAATGAAGGGTTTTTACGAAGTGAAAAAGGATCCGGCACTTATGTAAGCAACCTTTATCAATCTAAACTTAGCGGAAATACTAGTAACAAAAAAACAATTGGTGTAATTACGACTTACATCTCTGATTATATTTTTCCATCGATTATTCGAGGCATTGAACGTAGACTAAATGAAGATAATTATTCTTTACTATTAGCTAGTACAAACAATGATGTAGAACAAGAAAAAAAAGCATTAGAGATGATGCTATCTTATGGAGTAGATGGCTTAATTGTTGAACCAACGAAGAGTAATTTATATAACCCAAATATATCCTATTATTTATTACTTATGGAGCAAGATATTCCTTTCGTTATGATTAATGCTTATTATGAAGAATTGGATGTACCATTTTTACGTTTAGATGATGTACAATCCAGTTATCTCGCAACCAAAGAGTTGATTTCAAAAGGACATAGACAGATTGGTCTGATTTCAAAAGAGGATGATTTACAAGGAAAGTACCGGATGAAAGGGTATATTAAAGCTCTTGGAGAAACAAAATTGCGTTTTCAACCTGAAAATGTGTTCTCTTACAATACAGAAACAAAAGCAAACTTATCTAATGACTTAAAAGATTTTATTAGTGAGAATAGAGATTTTTTAACTGCAATTGTATGCTATAACGATGAGGTTGGTTTAGTTGTTGCCAATTTATGTAAACAGCTCGGGATATCCATCCCAGAGGAATTATCTATTATTGGACAGGACAATTCATATATTGCTCAAAATGCGAATATCAAACTTACAACCTTGACGCACCCCCAAGAACAAATGGGAAATGATGCAGCAGACTGGGTTATTAGGAAATTACAAGGAAAGAAAGACTTACCTAAAGAGCATTATTATCAACCAGATTTAATTAAAGGGGAAACTATAAAAGAAATAGATTAAAGTAAAGCTTCCTTCAATGAGTGGAGATTCGTTCTTCCTCCATTGAATGTTATTCCTGCAAAAAAATTATCCGTTAGCAATGGAGATTAAAAAGAGTAACATTCGTATTTCAAATATAATTTCTTATTACGAAATATTCTATGCACTAAGTAATTCAGTTATTCTTCAAGTCAGTTACTTTTTATTGCCGTTTTATTTATAAAATCAATCATTTTTCGCATATTTAGAATACATTCAAATTCTTAAATTGAATCCTAAACCAACATCCATTAAAATGTTCGTACACATAGTAAAGGAGATGGGTTAATCTTGATTTATGACATTGCAATTATTGGAGCAGGATCAATGGGATTATCAGCAGGATACTATCTTTCAAAAGCTGGAAAAACGGTAGCACTTATTGACTCGAATGATCCACCTCATACAGAAGGTTCTCATCATGGAGAAACCCGTATTATACGACATGCATATGGTGAGGGCGCAGCATATGTACCTTTGGCATTGAGGTCGCAAGAATTGTGGAACGACCTTAATCAAACGTTTAATCAAGATGTGTTCCACCAAACAGGTGTATTAAATATAGGACCGGAGAATTCTGTATTTTTACATAATGTGATACAATCTGCTCGTCAATATAATTTACAAACTGAGATTCTATCAGCAGAGCAAATAAATAATAGATGGCCAGGATATCACTTACCAAATCATTTAATGGGGGTTTATGAAATTAATTCTGGAGTGTTAATGAGTGAAAATGCCCTTCAGACTTATCGAGACCTTGCTACAGCACTTGGCGCTACAATTTATACAAATACATGTATTCACCGTTTGGATGTAACGAATCAACGCATCACAATTCATTCATCTAGTAATACGATTAAAGCAAAACAGCTTATCATAACTGCTGGGAAAGGAACGAATCAAATCCTATCCTTACTTGGCTATCAGCTTCCGTTATTTCCAATACGTAAAACGTTCTCGTGGTTCTCAGCAGCCGAATCTATTTATCATTCTGATATCTTTCCTGCTTGGTCCTTTGATAATGGAAACGAAACATATTACGGCTTCCCGAGTATTGATAAAGCTGGTATAAAAGTTGGCAGACATGATGGTGGCCAACCTGTGAAGGCAGATGAACCTTTGAAAAAATTTGGTACATATTCCGAAGACGAACAAGATGTCAGCCAATTTGTTCATCGATATATGTCTCCTGAATTACAGCATAGACAAGGAAAAGTATGCACTTATACGAATACACCAGATGGCAATTTCATCATAGATCGACTTCCAAACTATCAACATGTACTAGTCGCTTGTGGGTTCTCTGGTCACGGATTCAAATTTAGCAGCGGCGTAGGAGAATTATTGAGTCAATTAGCCATTCGAGGAAAAACTAGTTTGGATATATCCCATTTTTCTTTAAATAGATTCGCATGAATTTAAAAACAAGGAACGCTGGCAACATCGGTTCCTTGTTTTTTAATATAGGATTAAACCCCCCGCTTGTTCCCCCACAAATAAGTGTGTAATTGTGGTAATACTCGAACATCCTTAAGTAACTTATTTTCCATCACACGATCGATCAATTTCTCATATTTCTCCAATAGATCAGATAATAAGCTTTCATTCTCATTCGCTTCTAGATTATCATTTCCTACCTGTAGAAATAATGTAACAGATGGATATCTTTCATGTATTTGTTCTGCGTAGGCCAAATCCTCTTCATCAAAAATAACGACTTTCAAACTAAAATGTCCATCTTGTTCCTTATGTAATCTCTCAATAATGTAATCAAGCGTAGTAAAATTAGTTTTCATTCCTGAACTTGGTGGCTTAGGAGATAATGTTAGATCATCTATTTTTGTAAACCAATTTTGCCATCTACTTCCCTGTGTTTCCAGAGCGACTTCTATTTGGTGTTGATGCAATAAATCGACCAAACTATCTATTTGCTTCAATAATCCAGGGTTTCCACCTGAAATCGTTACGTGGCCAAATTTGTTGCCTCCTACTTCTTTTAAAGAATCAAAAATTTCTGCTGGTTCCAACATTTGAATCGAGTCTTTTTCCGATCCATCCCATGTAAATTTAGAATCACACCAAGAACAGGAATAATCACAGCCTGCAGTACGCACAAACATCGTTTTTCTGCCAATGACCATACCTTCCCCTTGAATAGTAGGACCGAATATTTCTAAAACAGGAATCTTCATGTTGATTTCTCCCCTCTCGGACGATAGATACAGTAACTAGTAGGAGTTTCTCGTAAATAAACCTGTATACATTTCGGTTTATTTTGCAAACCATCTAAATAATCCTGAATGATTTCATAAATTTTACGAGAGACTACTTCTGTGGTTGGAAAGTCAATTGCTTGTTCATCTGAAAAAGCAGAATCATGATTGATTACTCCATGATCAAAGCGTTTATGAATCAAATCCTTAATCTGTTTAAAATTTACTAAAAATCCAGTTTCATCGAGTTCATCTCCAACAACTGTTATATTTGTAAAATACGTGTGTCCATGCATTTGTTGACACTTACCTGCTTGATCTTGTGGAATATAATGAGCTGCTGAAAAATGAAAATCCTTATTAAGTTCATAAGCATACGAATGGGGGATAACAGGATATATTTGTTGCATCATTTCAATCTCCCCCTTATTTGTTGAACAATAGAAACTTTCGGCTTTTTAAACATATTATTTCCCCTCTCTTTTCCTCAAATATGAATCCATCCCATATAAAAAAGAAGAAGAAAATAATGTTTGCTGATGAGTGACCGTTTTACTTTCACAGTCCATACAATCAAAAAAAACAACACAAAGAAGCGTGTTGTTTATCTCCTTAGTTTTTTATAGAGGGATTTAAATCGCGAACCTCTCCTACAATACTGCAGTGTTCTATTTAATTCACAACGTTAGATTAACATATTTCCGCTTGAAAATATAGGTAAGTTTACTTTGATTTTAATAGTTTTACCAATGTTCTATACTTTGAATATTTTATTTTATGAACATTTAAATAATTCCTCTTATTTGATGCACACAAATATAAACGATATAATTTTTTACAATCGTTCAGATAGCTATCGTTATTTTGAAAGGAGAAAAAGCATGGGACATGTTTGCAATAGAGATTTCAACTGTGAAAAAGAATTAACATTAGCAGTAATTGGCGGTAAGTGGAAAATGCTAATTCTTTGGTATTTAGGAAAAGAAGGTACGAAGCGATTTAACGAGTTGAAATCACTCATGCCTAATATTACCCAGCGTATGCTCGTAAATCAGCTTCGAGAATTAGAATCTGACTTTATTGTTCATCGTGAAGTTTATCCCGTCGTACCTCCGAAAGTAGAATATTCGCTGACGGAACGAGGAGAAACATTAATGCCGATATTAGAAGCAATGTATGATTGGGGTAAAGATTACAAAGATTTTTTAGAAGACCATCTAGATCGTTCTAAAGAAAATTCAACGAATAACACATAATCAACCATGTACAAATGTATATGGTTTTTTATTTGCAACAAATAATCCTGATTTTTACAGTATACTTTTTGTCACTATATGAGTTAAAAGTGCGTACTTCCGTTCATGATAGTTAGAACTTATAATGGACATCATACTTTAAAGTTAACCAAAGAAAGGAAGAGTTCAATATGAAATTACAACTAGCATTAGATCTTGTCAACATTCCAGAAGCAATCGAATTAGTAAAGGAAGTTGAATCATATATTGACATCGTAGAAATTGGCACACCCGTCGTTATTAATGAAGGACTTAAAGCAGTTAAAGAAATGAAGGCTGCTTTCCCGAACTTAACGGTATTAGCTGATCTCAAAATTATGGATGCAGCTGGATATGAAGTAAGTCAAGCTTCTCAAGCAGGAGCTGATATTATTACAATTCTTGGTACAGCCGAAGATCAATCGATCAAAGGAGCCGTGGAAGAAGCAAAAAAACATAACAAAAAGATCCTTGTCGATATGATTGCCGTAAAAGATATTGAAACACGTGCAAAAGAATTAGATGAACTAGGTGTAGATTACATCTGTGTACACACTGGCTATGATTTACAAGCTGTAGGTAAGAACTCTTTTGAAGATCTTGCAACCATTAAAAGTGTTGTTAAACAAGCCCAAACAGCTATCGCAGGCGGAATCAAGCAAGAAACACTTACAGAAGTAATTAAGCACCAACCCGACCTCATCATTGTAGGTGGCGGAATCACAAGCAAAGAAGATAAACAAGCCGTTGCTCGTGAAATGAAAGAATTAATCCAATTAGGATAGTGATAAATAATGAAAACAACACAGTATGCTTCTGAAATCGTACAGGAATTAAGCCAGTCAATCCGGTTAATTTCTGATAATGAATCAGAGAAATTAATAGATAGTATCACAGAATCCAATAAAATTTTTGTCGCTGGTGCCGGAAGATCTGGGTTTATGGGAAAATCTTTTGTGATGAGAATGATGCATATGGGAATTGATGCATATGTAGTGGGAGAAACCGTAACTGCTAATTTAGAAGAAAACGACTTGTTAATTATCGGATCAGGTTCAGGAGAAACAAAAACCTTAGTTTCCATCGCTGAAAAAGCCAAAAACTTTAAGGGCACGGTTGCGGTAGTAACTACTGCACCGGAATCCACAATTGGAAAGTTAGCAGATATTGTAGTTCATTTACCCGGAGCTACGAAAAATCACACAGAAAATAATTATCAAACTATCCAACCAATGGGCTCTCTTTTTGAGCAAACAATGATGTTATTTTACGATGCTCTAATTCTGAAGTTTATGAACAAAAAAGGATTAGATTCTCAGACCATGTACGGCAAGCACGCAAATCTCGAATAATTCACAGAGAGTTATATAATTAATCACAAAAATAGATCATATTTTGGGATTAATTACGTAAATCTGCTTGCTAGTTAGCCCTGGTTTGCTATTAAATGCAAACCAGGGCATTTTGTTTTCCAACTTATTTTAGATTTAACTTTGTTCTGTTTATTTTGATTTCTAAAGAATTATAGCTTTTAGAACCACTCTATTCACTACTTTTCTTCGGATTATAAGGCTTTTTTCGTTTTTAGAGCCACTTTATTCACTACTTTCTTCGGATTATAAGTAAGTTATGTTTTTTTACAACTGCTCTCTTTTCTACTTCTCACAAACTTTAGGCTTATTTTGGTTTTTACAACGAAGCTATATTATAAATTTATATCCAATCTTATAAAATTACTTATTTTTGCTTATTTATAATTACAAACACTTAATTTTATTGTATAATTACTTAAAAGGAGGAGATTTCTTTGTATCAAGAAGAAAGATTGTTATCTATATTGGATTATTTAAAAGAAAATAAAAGAATTTCCGTTGAACAAATATGTTCACTTTTCAATATATCGAGAGATACTGCGCGTAGAGATCTGGTGAAGCTTGAAGAAGAAAGCAAAATTGTGCGCACTCGTGGTGGAGCTCTCCTCCCTTCCATCCATACAGAAATTAAAAATTACTCCCATCGACTAAACATTGTTTCAGATGAGAAAAAGGTGATTGGTAAAAAAGCAGCATCGTTAATTTATCCGGGTGACAGGATAATCTTAGATGCTTCAACTACAGTACAATCATGTGCTGAGCATATTAACAATACCGAATGTACGATAATCACCAATTCTATTAATCAAGCAGAAGTATTATCCTCTAATTCAAATATCAATATTCAGTTGTTAGGTGGGATTTTGGAAAAAGAGCATCGATATGTATATGGCTCTTCTGTAATAGATAAACTCTCCGAATACAATGTAGATAAAGTTTTTATTGGAGTTGTAGGTATCTCTGAAAGTGGATTAACAATTGCACATGAAGAAGATGGTGCAGTGAAAAGAAAAATGATACAACAGGCTAAGCAGGTAATCGCATTAGCTGACAATACTAAATTAGGAAATACGGATTTTTTCCGATTTGCGGATTTACAAGATATTGATTTATTAATTACAGATAAAACACCGCCACAAGCATTTAGGGAATTGCTGCATAAACATCATGTTGAACTTTTAACAGCAGAGATTAATGATCAAGGAGATGAATGATATGGTGAATTTAATTGCCGTAGACTTAGATGGTACACTACTTAACGAACGGAATGAAATCAGTAAGACAAACTTAGAGTCGATTAAATCTGCTCAGGCCAACGGAGTAGAAGTAGTAATTGCTACTGGGAGAGCACATTTTGACGTTCAATCTATTTTTGAAACAACTGGAATAAATACCTGGATTATTGGTGCGAATGGTGCAACGATACATCGACCAAATGGAGAATTATTTCATTCTACATCCATAAACAAGAATGATGCTATTGATGTTCTCCGTTGGCTGGAGCAAGAAAATTTTTATTACGAAATTCTTAGTAACCAATCTATATTTACTCCTAAAAAAGGCAGAGATCTTTTAGCCGTTGAAATAGACAAGGTAATTAGTGCAAATAAAGAAGTTAGCATCGATGATCTTCAAGCAGCTGTGAATAAACAATTTAGTCAATATGGTTTTTCGGTTATCGATTCTTATCAAGATTTGATTGATTATGATATTGACTTTTATAATGTTCTGGCTTTTTCATTTCACCAAGAGAAACTTCAAAAAGGTTGGGCACATTTTGAGCAGTTTGAGGGTTTATCAATTGTAAAATCTGCTCAAAATAACTTTGAACTAGAGCACAAGAATGCTTCAAAAGGAAATGCACTTAAAATGCTTACAAATAAGTTGAATGTAGATTTAACCAATACAGCTGCAGTAGGTGATAGCTTTAACGATATATCTATGTTAAAACTAGCTGGAAGAAGTGCAGCAATGGGGAATGCTCCTAAAGAAATACAAGATTATTGTAATGAAATTACCCTTTCAAATACTGAAGATGGAGTTGCACACTTCATCTATTCCTTAATTTAGTTCAATTTTTCTAGCATCCAGCTATAGCTCTTATCGGCGTGACGGATTAGCGGCGTGACGATAAGAGTTTAGCATATAAGAGAGAGATTTATAGTATTTTTTTGGAGTGTTCGAATGAGAACACTCTTTTTTCATTTCGATCACTTCAAAAATGATAGTCTTAATGGAAATTATTCATTTAAAAACTTTTTCATAGCCTTATCAATTTCCTCAAAATACGATTGTACAGGAATCGGTTGAAGAACTACTTCCTTCTTTATTTCCACGTTTTCATAATTCAAGTGCCAAATATAATTATTAGCCGGTAACAAGAATTGAACTTCATCAAACTCTGACTGGTCTTTTACATAATTGGATACCATAAAAGAAATATTATCGAATTCTTGACCGTTCTTCAGAAGATCACCTGCGAATTCACGCAAAGGAATAGCTTGATTTTCATCTTCTTTCATTGCATGTAAAATTTCAGGATCTGTAGTATGTAATTCATCAAACATCTCATCTGTCATTTGTATTGGTTGCCATCCCTCCACGTTAATTTCGATATTCGCCATTCCATAATGATTACGAAGAATATCATAAAATCCATCTCCACTGTGATGGAATGAAAATGTATGCTCCCCCGTCTGTATTCTTTGAAGAAGTGCATTATTGTTGTTTAACGAATGAATAAGCAAAACTTGTTTTTCTCGCATTTGAATGCAACGAACTTTTTTCTTTGAATGTACAAGTAGATAAAGTAAATCCTCTAATCCTTTCGCTAGATTGGATTCTCTGTTATCATCCCAATAGCCTTTCTGTTTTAGTTTCGTTTCCGTTTCATCTATGAAACGAGTAAATTCAGTTTCATTTTTTATTAATTCCTGCTCATTTATCACTTGTCTAGCCATTGAATCATAACCACACAGTGCAAGAGCAGAAACAAATTCATGCATGGAAAGTCTAATTTCTTCTGTTCTTTGCATCGTTTGCCCTCCTTTAATTACACAAATCAGATTTTCATATTAATTTATCACTCAAACAATCCTATTACACCAAATGCTTGCCACAATAATAACAAAACAAAAACAATAGCTATTAATTTATTTATAAACAGTGGCAGCTTTAATAATGTAATTTGTACATAATAATTTATTCCTGAAAAGAAAATTGCTATGTATTTGAAAATGTAATCAAATACTGTTGATTTCTCAGAATAGACATTCGCTTCATAAAACCCTATCGCAACTGGATGAAAAAAAACAGAGTAAAGGGCAACCATGAAGTTTGTCATTAATATCAAGAAAATTATTGTACTTGGATAAGGAATATTTGCACCTAAGAAAATTAGTGAAAACAATGATAGGAAGATTATCACAATCGATAATGCAATCCACTCTTTTGGTTGTTCTTTATCAAATTCTATTTTTTTAATTTTTTCATAAGGTTTAAAGCAATTTATTGTTGAATATAAAATGATAAATGGTTCCGCAAAAATTATAAATATAAATATCGAAACTTTACTATCGTCGTTCCATGCAAAATAATTAATAAAGAACATAAGTACGATAAGAAATAGTACTATATTTAATTTCACAAAGGATTTAATCCCAGAACCTATAGAGAATATTTTTTCTTGATATTGATTATTCACATCGATAGCTCCCCGTCCTAAAAATTAATTAAAAATACCGGAAACAAAATTACCTACACTGGATACTAGTTTTTCTGATTTTTCTTCAACCCAATCTACAGCATCATTACCCCAATCTTTTACATCTTCATAACGATCATCAACCCAACGACCAGCACTTTCTCCCCAATCTTTCACAGTATCTTCAGCAAGCCATGAACCGACAATACCAACTCCGGCTCCAACTGCGCCACCTATTATAGTACCGACTCCTGGACAAATCAATGTCCCTATACCTGCACCTACCGTCGTAACCCCTGCAACCCCTGCATCTAAACCTATGCCTGCTGCAAACCGTCCTGTTTTTTCAGCACCCGATTTATGTTTATTTTCATCACTATAATACTCCCCTGAATTCGTACCAATGGAAAACGCTATTCCAACATAAGGAATTCTTTTAGCAAATTTAGCTAAACCACCTTGTGTTGATAATTGATTTGCGGTTCCTTTAACATCCACTTTCATTCCATAATTCTTTAGTTCATTTTTATCAAATACTAAAACACTAGAAGAATAACTATCTGCTATTTTCCCAAAACCTATTCTGTTCGTAGCACTATTTAAGCCTATAATTTCTCTAAGTACACCACTAGGAGATCTACCCGCTTTTCCAATATAACGTTTTAAAGGATTAATGGAATTTTTGTCTCCATATTGCAATAACTTGTAGACTCTCTCTGCTAATTTTGAATTATATTTTCCACTCTTGTTTTGTGTCCAAGCATCGGTTGCTCTTACAATAAAGTTCCCTTTACCGTCTTTCTCCATTGTAAGCATACCGCTATTTAAAATTTGAAAAGCAAGAGCGCCTTTCGCTACATTATATGCACCATTGAACTTACCTAAATTAGATAACCAGGTTGCTATCTCTCCTTGTATAGTCGAATCTCTTTGTTCAACGGATAGTTTGGTTGCACTATCAATCATATCTTGTATTACATTTGACTCTAAGAAATAATCTTCTACTTCTTCAATCTGAGATGAAGTTAAAAACACCCCATTTTTAGTCCAGCCCTTAATCTTTGAAATAAAAGCTGATATTTCATCCAATGAAGCTGAGGAACTTTGTAAATTTGAAGTGCTATTCTCATCCAGATCAGCAAATTTAGTTAGTGTATCGCTTAGTACAGTTCGTGTACTTGCTATTTGATAATCAAATTGAGATGTTCTCACAGAACTATTAGGGACCAAGTCACTGACTTCATTATAATGACTGTTAATATCATTTACAATTTCATGTGTTAAATCTTCTAATCTCGTTAAACCATTCTTTATATCACTCTCTATAAACTCTTCACGCACAAGACCATTCTCATTTTCAAATGAAAGAACTAATTTCTTTATCTGCTCCAATACTTTGATATACTCTTCCAAAAACAAGTTAAATAGAGTGACAGCAGGAAAGTGCAATGTCATAAAATGTTCTTTAATTGCATCTCCTCCCTCTCCCTTCAACGCATCATTAAGATCTATTATCTTATTCAATCCATCACGGATGCTTAGAATTTGCTCTTTTTCTTTTGTTTTTATATCAATGATCTTTTCTAAACCACCTATAACCTCATCAACTTTGATTACTTTCATTGTATAAACTCCTTATCCACTTGATACAGTTCTTTTTATTTAACAGGAAGAGGTCCTATTTGTTTCGCAAGATTTTCATCAGTTTCTACGTAAGCTTGAACAGCTTCATCTACACTGGATTCTACTTTAATCAGTGCATCCTTATAATTATTTAATGTAGAATAGTAGTTTTCCTCAATCGACTGAATCTTTATTAGGAAGTCTAAATCAGATGTTGAAAATGTCGGATTTGGATTGCTAGTTTCTAAATCTTCTGTTTTTCTTTTTAAATTGTTTAATATAGGTGTTACTTTATCCGGGTCAACTTTAATCTCTGGCATAATCAATCCTCCTCCATTTGTCTTAATGTACGAATCCTATTTTGATTCGTTTCAATTAAACTAGATAAATTTGCATTCGTACTCTTTAATTGCCTAATTGCCTCAGAAATATTATCAAGTAGCACGTTAACATCGTTATTCATTATATTGTTATATTCCTTTTTAATACTTTCCCTTTTATTCATAAAGTCATTGGCATGTTTTCCATGCCATAAATCCGTTGTTATTTCAGGGCGATTAGCCTCTCCTTTTTGCATACTGAGTTCATCTTGATCTCCTAATATTTTTGTATACGAGTTTTCAAGCCGATTAATTTTTTCATTATTTGCTTGTATCGTAGCATTATAATTTGAGATTTCACTTGTTAACTGACTTATTTGAAAAGAAGCATCCATAGCATTTCCCTCTTTACATTAATATAGTTATAATTTCTCAGACTCTGTTATTAAAACAAGTATAAACAATTAGGAAAAATGATTAAATCAATAGTAGAAAATAATCACAAAATGCATCTTTATTCCTATATATATTCCATTAATATGTATTTAAAATATTCCGTTTTACTTATATTACTAATATAGATAAGTACAAATAAAATAGTCCACACTTTTTTGGTGCGAACTATTTTATCCTTCCATTTACTATTGTTTAATATCAACCATAACTCTAAACCTTGCTGCTATAATCGAACTTAAGTGTAATTTAATTTGTGATAAAGCAGTCGATATAAGTAGCAAGTCCTGGACGATCTTAAATATTCATTAGTTAAATAAACACCTTTCCCAATAGAGAAGACGTTCAAAAAATAAGGTTACTATTCTATCAAATGGCTTATAGTAGCTTCATATTATTTTAGCTCGTTCTTGTCTACATGATCCATATCATCAAAGGTATAATTTTCACCGGCCATTGCCCAAATAAATGTATAATTTTTAGTTCCAACACCTGAGTGAATAGACCATGGTGGTGAAAGAACCGCTTGCTCATTTGATACTATAATATTCCGTGTATCATTTGGCTTGCCCATAAAATGCATTATCTTTTCGTCTTCTTCTAAATCAAAGTATAAATAAGCCTCCATTCTTCTGTCATGAACATGCGGCGGCATGGTATTCCACATATTATTTTCTGATAAGAAAGTCATCCCCATCATTAATTGACAACTTTGAATTCCATCTGCATGTATAAATTGATAAAGATCTCGTTTATTCGATTGGGCGTCATCTCCCAAGTGTCTATGAGTTGCTTCTTGTAAAGATTTTTTTTGAGTAGGATAATTCTTATGAGCAGTTGCAGACACGATATAAATTTTTGCTGGATTATTTGAATCTATACTTTCAATTAAAATGTTTTTATTTCCTTTTCCTACATATAAACAATCTCTATGATCTAACTCATATACTTCACCATCGACAGTAATTTTCCCTTTACTATTTGAAATATTAAAGAAGCCTACCTCTCTTCTCTCTAAAAAGAATTCTGTTTTCAACGTTTCTTTATCTTCTAACCGTAAAGGAGAGTTTATTGGAACAGCTCCCCCAACAATTAAACGATCATAGTGAGAATAGACCATATTTATATTTCCTTTTTCAAAAAGATTGTTTATTAAAAAATCCTCTCTAACTCGCTCATTATCATAATTTTTAAAATCTCTTGGATTTGTTGCATATCTTATTTCCATTTTAACATTCCCCTTCCTAAGATTATTATCTTCCTAAATATCCACCATCCACAGCTACAGTAAATCCATTCATATAATCAGATGCTCGTGATGCTAAAAATATTGCGGTACCTTTTAAATCATCTGGTTTCCCCCATCTACCTGCAGGAATTCGTTCTAAAATACTATTGTAACGCTTCTCATCTTCAATAATTGCTGTGTTCATATCTGTTTCAAAGTAACCCGGTGCAATACAGTTAACATTAATTCCAAATTCCGCCCATTCATTAGATAAAGATTGAGTAAATTGCTTAACAGCTCCTTTACTCGCAGCATAAGCTGGCACGAGATAACCACCTTCATATGAAAGCATCGATGCTAGATTAATAATTTTTCCACTCTTCCTCTCTAGCATATGTTTACCGAATGCTTGGCAGAGAAAAAATACAGCATTTGTATTAATATCAATAACAGCATCCCAATCATTCTTTGGAAATTCAGCAGATGGATGACGAATTTGTACGCCAGCGTTATTCACTAAAATATCAACTTTTCCAAATTCTGCTATTACTTTTTGGACCACTGTTTCGTACTCTTGAAAGTTCGATAAGTCAAAATTAATACCTATCACATCAACCCCTTCTTTTCTTATTTCATGAAGTACGTCTTCACCAATATTTCTAGCAATTATAACTATATTTGCCCCAGCACTAGCCAACCCAGATGCAATACTTTTCCCAATTCCTCTATTTCCACCTGTTATTACAGCTACTTTTCCTGTCAAATCGAACAATTCATTCACTACAATTGCCTCCTATTGAATTCATACATTACTTTCACTGCATCTGTTTGCCTTGTTAATAACTCAAAGCCTTTCTCGGCTTCTTCTGGTTGTAGGACATGCGTTATTATTTCTTCATACTCCTTATGATCGCCTACTAAGTCAATCGCTATTTGAAAATCTTTATCTGTATATACTCGCACAAATTTAATAATTAATTCTTTAAACATTCCTTGTCTCATATCAAGAATGGGGGGTTGCTTATACATAGCTACAATAATTATATTGCCCCTTACTTTTACAACATCTGTAATAGCTTCGACTACAGAAGGATGCCCCGCACAATCAAAGACATAATCTACACCAACATTACCGGTTTCTTCTAATATTTTTTCCGTTATACTATCAGATAATGGATCAATCGTTTGAAAACCAAGTTCTTTCGCCTTCTCTATACGTAATTTATTCGGTTCAACAATTATTAACTTCTTTGCTCCATAAGATCTTAAAGTTAAAGCTACACAAAGACCTATGGTTCCTGCTCCGAATATTACTACACTATCACCAGATATATAATTACCTTGTCTTATCGCATGCACAGCAACTGCAACAGGTTCAATTAGCGCACCTAATTTCATTGAAATGTTATCTTTCAACGGTACGATGCTATGTATAGGAACTTTCACATACTCACCCATTCCACCATCACAATCAATACCAACTAGCTTTAAGTTCTCACATACATGGCTATAGCCATTTCGACATGGATGACATTCACCACAGCGCAATAAAGGATTAACCGTTATCCTAGTTCCCTTCTTTAAAGTTGGGTGACCTTCTTCAATGGTACCCGAGAACTCATGTCCCATAACTAAAGGGGCTTCTGCACGTGGATGTACGCCTGCAAATATACTTAAATCACTTCCACAAATCCCAGCATATGAAGTTTTTATAATTGCCCAACCCTTGGTTAGAGTTGGTTTTTGATTTTTCTGAAATAAAATATTCTTTGGTCCAGCATAAATTACTGTATCCATAACACCTTTCCTTCCATCTGAATATTTAATTTTCTACAATATAATTTCTAATCTAATACCCCAAATAATTTAGGAATAGAAAGAGATATAGCTGGAACAAAAGTAACCAATAATAATAAGACAATCGTCACAAGAAAGAATGGTGCTAATGGCTTAATAACATTTTCTATAGGTAATTTAGCAACTCTAGCTCCAACAAATAGAACTGGTCCAACAGGAGGAGTAATTGTTCCAATACTTAAATTTAGTACCATCATAATCCCAAAATGAATTGGATCCATTCCTAAATCTAATGCAATAGGTAAAAAAATGGGTGTAAAAATAAGTACTGCCGGTGTCGGATCCATAAAGGTACCAATTATAAGTAAAACGATATTCATGATTAATAAAATAATAATCATGTTATCCGAAATGGAAAGTAATAGATCTGCTATTAGTCCTGGAATGTTTGTAAAAGACATTACCCAAGACATAATGGTAGAAACACCTATTAAAAACACCACAATTGAAGTTGTTCTAGTAGCTTCTAATAAAATGTTTGGTAAATCTCTTATCTTAATTGACCGATAAACAAATGATAATAGTAAGGAATAAACTACTGCTATAGCCGATCCTTCCGTGGCTGTGAACACCCCGCCTACTATACCTCCAATTACTATTACAATAAGCAAGAGGCTTGGTAACGCATCCAATATCACTAATAATTTTTGTTTCCAACTTATTTTTATTTGGCTTTTATAACCTCTCTTCTTAGCAATAATGAGGGCTACAAGAATACAAGCAATCCCCCACAATAGTCCAGGTACGTATCCGGCTAAAAATAAAGCCGCTATAGAAGTACCACCACTTACAAGTGAGAAGACAATCATTATATTGCTAGGTGGTATGAGCATACCTGTTGGGGCTGAGCCTATATTTACAGCTGCACTAAACTCTCTTTTATACCCTTCCTTTTCTTGTTGCTCTCCCATCGTACTTCCGACTGCAGCAGCTGCAGCTACAGCAGATCCACTAATAGAACCGAATAACATATTAGCTAAAATATTTGTATGCGCTAATGATCCAGGCATTTTTCCACTTAAAATTTTCGCACAATTGATTAATCTCGATGCTATGCCTCCATTATTCATAATTACTCCTGCTAACACAAAGAACGGGATTGCTAGCAACGTAAATGAATTAATACCAGTGAACATTCGTTGTGCCGATGTGAGAAGACCATTATCAAACTCTAGTATTGTAAACATAGCAAGAACAGAACTTACTCCTACACTAATTGCTATTGGTACCCCTATAATGAGTAGAAACACAATACCCACTAGGAGAATTAATCCTGCTTGAACAGCTATATCCATATAGTAATCTCCTTCCTATTAGAACTAAAGCTGTTCTATGGTTTTGTTGTTCTTAATAATATTAGTGATATTATATATACAATAAAATACAATAAATAAACCACTAATCGGTATGCCTGCGTATAAATATCCTACCGGTATTTGTAGTGAAGCAGAAAGCTGATTCCATGCTACATCTACAGCTAAATATCCCCCTATCAGGAGTACAGTTAATGCAAATAGAATCGTGATAACTTCTATTAGAATCTCAATCATCAATTTAACCTTAGTCGGAAATTTATTCTTTATAAATTCAACAGCCATATGACCTCTTTCCCCAAAGACAAATGCAGCACCAAATAAAACTAACCATACAAAACAATATTTTGCTAACTCTTCTGAGAAAACACTAGGGTTATTCAAAATAAACCGAGTAAATACTTGCCAAGTAACTAGCAATACTAAAAAACCAAATAATCCAATGCAAATGACTGCAAGCGTTTTATCTAAAGCTTTTTTTACTGCTTCCATATACATCACTCCATCTATTCAACTGCTGTTCTTACTTCCTCATATAACTCTTTAGCAGTTTCAGTAGTCAATTTTTCTTGGATTAAAGGCTCTACTTCTTTTTGAAAGACAGAAATATCTACATCGTTAAATTCAGAACCTTGTTCTTCCGCTTCTTTTTTAGCAGCTTGTACATCCTCATCAAATTGATCTACTTCCATATCGATTGCTTTAGATAATTCTTCTCTAAATATTTCTTTGTGTTCATCACTCATCCCATTGAATAGATTTGAATTAATAATTAGATAATCTGGAACCATCAAGTGTTGCGTATAGCTATAGTAAGAGGCTACTTCTCCATGTTTCAAGTCATTATAGACTAGTTCGTTATTTTCTCCACCGTCTAGAACTCCTGATTGAATAGCTGTATACACTTCACCTTGCCCCATCGGAGTACCTACTCCTCCCATTAACTCCATCATTTTAACGTTTGTATCACTTTCCATAACACGAATTTTTAATGCTTTCATATCTTCTGGTGTATGTATAGGCTGTTTATTATTATAAACATTACGTACTCCTCCATGAAAAGCACCTAAAACTGTCATACCGTCTTCCTCGACTGATTTATATAAGTCACCTACAATTTCCTGGTTGTTAACCACAGACATTTGATGTTCTACTGAATCAAATACATATGGCAGATTAAATACGGAAAAATCCTCGTTAAAGTTTTCCATCAAACTTCCGCCAACAATAGACATGTCTATTGTCCCTGATTGAACAAGTTCAATTGTCTCTCTTTGGGCACCTAATAGCTCATTCGGAGAAACCTCCACTTCGTATTGACCATCCGTTAATTCATTTAACTTCTCGCCAAAAGCTTCCATCGCTTTAAATTGTGGGTGACTTTCAGGTTGATTAAATGCTACCTTTAATAATTTTGTGTCTCCACTTTCTCCATCTGCTGTTGCATCATCACTTCCACAAGCAGCTAGCATGATAGTAGAAGCTAGTAGAACTACCATTAAGAATGATTTTCTAAGTTTCCTCATTGAATACTCTCCTTTTCGTTTTTGAAATTAATTGGGTAATATACTTGATCTCCATTCATATATCGAATAGATTCCTCTGCAACTTTTCTTTTTAGTTCTAATGCTGCTTGCTCTGAATACCATCCCATATGAGGTGTACAAATAAAATTATCATGTTCTAGTAACGCTGATTCTGGTTGTAGTGGTTCGTTCTCCGCAACATCTACTGCAGCCCCAGCAATCCAATGATTAGTTAATGCCTTGTTTAGAGCTTTTTCATTAATAATTCCACCTCTAGAGACATTGATTAAATAGGCTGTTGGCTTCATTTTAAGTAACTCTTTTTCATCTATTAAATTGCGTGCTTTATCTAAAGGACAGTGAATTGAAACAACATCGGCTTGCTCTAATAGTTCATCTAATGACAAGAATTCATCAATATATTCGGGTGATTTTTTAGATTTATTGTCTAAATACTTCGTATCGTAAGCCACGACTCTGCAACCTAAAGATTTTACTTTCTTTGCAAAAGAACTACCGATTCTACCAACTCCGATAACCCCTACTGTTTGTTCACTATGCCGGTATAGAGGCACACTTTTTTGATAATCCCAAATCCCCTTACGAACATAACTATTCATTAGAGATATACTTCTAGTAAAATTCAACATCATCGCTAATGCTTGATCAGCTACTTCATTCATTCCATAATCCGGAACATTACATACCTGAACACCATGTTCAGTTGCTGCATCTGTATCAACGTTATCCACACCAACACCATATCGGACAACTAGTTTTAGATCAGGTAAGTTTTCTATAACTCTCCTTGTGATTGGTGCATACTGATTAATAAATACTTCATAACCCTTACCTTTTGAAATTAAATCGTCTTCTGTATTACACTGTTCCAATTCAAAAGAAATCCCTTCTTTTTCGAGTGTTTCTTTTTCAATATCTACATTTCCATGATCGCAATCAGTTATTAAAACCTTCTTCTTTAACATAAAATTACTCTCCTCTCTTTACTTATCAGAGAATTTAATGTAAGCGATACCATTAAAGTATAAAACTTACTTATTAAAACCTCCTTATCTTTCTTTTTGTTCCGTAATACGGAATCAAGTTCCACAAATAATTATAACAAGCGCTTACATTTTTAACAATACAAAAATTAAAAATAAATTGAATATTTAACTTACTAATCGAAACTCAATTTACAAAAGATAATTTATCCTCTACTATTAAGTGGTAGCAATATCTTTAAGAAAAGGGTGAGAACAATATGTCAAACGTTCAATCTATTGAACGTGCTTTTACAATTTTAAAGGTACTTTCAAATAATCCCGATGGTTTGAGAATAACTGTATTGGCTGAAAATTCTAGCTTAACAAAAAGTACAACACATAGAATTACTTCAACACTTGTAAATTTAGGTTATGTTCAACAAGATCCTGAAACTGAAAAATATATGCTTGGTAATCAATTAATAAAATTAACAAGTGTGATGTTAAACAACATGGATGTAATTAAGGTTGCAGAACCCTACCTTGTTAATTTATCTAGAGATGTTAATGAAACGGTTCATTTATGTGTGGAAAATAATGGGGAAGTCCTTTATGTAGATAAAAAAGAAAAGAATCAGAACATCAGGATGTATTCTACAATCGGAAGTCGGGCTCCCCTCTATTGTACTGCTGTTGGTAAAGTTCTTCTTTCTGGCATGAATCCAATTTATTTTGAAGAAGTTATTAATAACATGACTTTTGAATTACGGACTGCACTAACCATTACCTCACAAGAGAAGCTTAGGAAGGAAATAGAAAAAGTAAAAGTACAAGGATATGCATTGGACAATGTTGAAAATGAAGAAGGAATTCGCTGTATAGCTTCACCTATTTATGATTACAAAGGTAATATAATAGCAAGTTTTAGTATATCAGGTCCTACTAATAGAGTGTCGCTTGATAGAGTAAATACTGAATTAGTAAAAAAAGTTAATATGACTTCTAAGTTAATTTCTGAACAATTTGGATACATAAAAAAAGAAAGTATTTAGTTCCACCTATCTTTATAACAAAATTAATTAGAGATCGGCAATAAACGACCAAATTGCTAAAAAGGAATATGATGTTTTTTTGAATTGTACTTTTTTCATATATGAAATACAAAAAAGGAAGCCCTTAACAGCTTCCTTTTTCATATATACATCTAATTCTGTTTACGATTCATCAACCAAGATACGGAAATTTATTATCCGTTAACTCAAATGAGTAATCTTCCGAGACAACAGATCCTACGATTTTGTCACTATCATATAGTTGAAGCATAAAATCAGCCATTTCTTCACTGGTATGATATTTATCAAATGCCTGGTCCATATCAAAATCTTTATCGCTATTAGCAATTTTGGCAAATTCAGATTCTGTTGCGGCAGGAGCTAATACTTTAGCTTGCATTTTCGCACCATTTTCTCTTAACTCAAGGGCAAGGTTTTCCGTAAAGGAACTAACGTAAAATTTCGTAGCACTATATATGACCGCAGTTGGAGCCATATTATAACCCGCTGCTGAGGAAATGTTAATTAATTGCGTTCCTTCTACATTAGCATAATCTTGAACATAAAGAGTAGATAGTATCGTTAACGCTTCGATATTCAAGTGAAGCATATTTTGTGCCCGACCGAGATCTTCATCTTTTATCAGTGTATGAATACCAAATCCAGCATTATTAATCCATGTTTCAATGTGGTATTGCTTTAAGTATTTATATAGCTGAATAACTTCCGTTGCATTGGATAAGTCAGCGACTTTAATCACTACATCGACTTCAGGATGATCCTCCAAAATTTCATCCTTTAATTGATGTAATAACGTTTCACGGCGGGCTATAATGATTATATTTTTTCCTCGGTTTGCAAATTTTTTGGCAGCTGCATAACCAATTCCTGAACTTGCTCCCGTTATGGCTGTATATTTTTGCTTAATAATAAATTCCTCCTTAAACCTTACTCACCTTTTCATTGTACCCGCGATGTATTTTTATTAACCTTCATTTTGTTAAATGGTCTACACAGACAATAATTGAAATTTATTCTTTTTAAAATCCTGTAGCCATTATCATTCTTTCTCGGTTTTTCAGAAATGTTTCTCTACAAATCTGCTTAATGTTGGAATAATTTTGCAAACAAATTTCGTCATAAATTAGCTTATTTAATTGATTTGCAGAATAATGCTTTTGATTAGGGGTTAACCTCCAATTAACCATAGCCATTCGGACAAACTTATCTTTTATCGAATCCATGAAATCTAGCATAACTTTATTGTTTGCAGATTCAATCATACACCGAGTAAAAAGAATATGGTTCTGTATGTACTTATAATAATCATCATTTTTTTCAGCATCTAGCTGCATGTTCAAATACAGTTTCAACTTTTCGATATTGAAGTGAAGTCCCCTTGCTTCTACTTCATCAACTGTAAATTCTTGCAAAAAAAAGATTACTTGACTAACGTCTAACAATTCTTTCAAGGAAATCTCTCGTACTATAATTCCACGATTTTTAATTGAACTTACAAAACCCTCAGACTCTAAACGTGAAATTGCACCTCTGATTGGTGTGCGGCTCATATCGAGTTCCTTTGCTAATCCATTTTCTGATAAGAGCATTCCTGGCATATAATCTGCTGTAACTATATGTTCACGGATTTTTGTAAAAGCTTTATCAACCAATGATTGTTCGGCCATGTTATTAATCCCCTTCGACAAATATTCACATACATTCTAAATTATCCTACTATTAACCTCAAGACATTTCCCCTTACATTCTTGTATGGTCGAGATCACGAATATGAAATAAAAATGAAGAAGAAGCACCTAAACACTTCTCCTAATAAAAAATATTTATGATACAACAATTTCACCAAGACCTAAAAAGCGTTCTCTTATTTGATCGATGGTATACTGATCCACATCTTTTGCTATCAAATATTGGTCAATACTTTGATAAGTTTCAAGGATGTATTCATAGGCTTTAAGAATATAATCACGATTAGAATACATATACTCCTGTGGAATATTTTCATTGGAACTAACTAAATGATGCATTGATTCTAAGTTTGTGTAAGTTACTTCATAATTGGAGACAATATCTTTTCTTTCTACTCCGGCTAGTCCTAACAGTAACATGGCTAAAATTCCTGTTCTATCTTTTCCCGCTGCACAATGAAAGAGGATGCAGCCTTCTTCAGCCCCTGCAATCACATCAAATATTTTTTTAACAGAATCGCTCTTTTGCTCCAATAGATCAATATAGAAATCTCCCATCGTCACCTTATAAGTAGAGAAGGTGATATCAGATACTTCTTTCGTAATAAAAGGGATATTATGATAGTTACAAAAATCCACTTCTGCAAGTGGATTTTTATGTTTCTCAATTTCATCTGCTCCACGCAGGTCAATGATAGTCTTCAATCCGTATGCTTTCAAAAAGTCGTTATCCTCTTGAGTAAGCTTACTCATATCACTCGATCTTAGAAAAGAGTGCCATTTTGTCTGCTGTCCGAATCTTGTGCTATACCCACCTAACTCTCGACAATTATCTAAACTATCTAAGGGTAAGCGAACCCAGTTTAATGTTGCATTTTTCATTTAAAACCCTCCTATATTAACTACTTCCATATTTAATATTAGATTTAATCTTTGTCATAACAAACTCAAGAACAATCATTAATAAACAAATCAAAATTACAATTGTAGTTGTTTGCGCATAGTTATAAGTATTAATAGCTTGTGTCAATAACAGACCAATTCCACCAACCCCTATGATTCCTAAACCGATGGATTCAGAAACATTGCTTTCAAAGCACACAGTAATCCATGCAACAAACGCGGTAATACAAAGCGGAAGCAAACCATGATACACAATCTTAAACCAAGATGCCCCTGTGGACTTCATCGCTTCAATAACCTCGCCACCTGTCTCTTCAATACTGCCTGTAAATGTCTTAACTAGATAGCCAACAGCAGAAATTAAAATTGCGATAAAACCCGACACATTGCCAAAACCTAGACTGGCTATTACCATTAACCCCCAAACTAATGAAGGAACAGATCGAATAATAGCAAAAAAACCTTTTATACAATTGGCTAAATATGGATTCGGCGCAATATTTGATGCTGCTAGAAAGCTTAGAAACATTGCTATAAAAATACCTACCACTAATGTTAAAAAAGCCAATGCTAAACTAGTTATAATATTTACTACGGCATTAGGAACAATAGAAAAATCAATAGCCATCATTTGACTTACAACGTTCGGGACATTTTCTAATCGTTCAAAAAACGATTGCATATCTAAGTTGATAAGCTTTACAGCTATAATAAAAACCGCACCTAATATAAGTACTAGAAAAATCGACTTGCTAAAACTTCCTTTTGAAGTGACCCTAATATGCTCCATGTGTCTTTAATCTCCTTACTATATATGACTTTGTGAACAACCTCTATAATTAAACAAAACGTCTTCGAATCGAATTGGTCACAAACTCTGTTAACAAAATAATCAAAACGACCATGGCAATAATGGTAATAGCTTCTCCATACTTAAATAAATTGATATTTGTATCAATTAAGACACCAATTCCCCCTGCTCCAACAAGGCCTAAAACAGCAGACGCTCGAACATTAATCTCAAAAGCAAATAATGTCCAATTAATCCAGGCAGGAACAAACTGCGGTATAATGCCATGGAACAAAATTTGAAGGTAAGAAGATCCATTCGCTCGTAAAGCCTCAAGCTTATCACCAGAAATTTCATCAATAGATTCTGCGTAACTTTTACTTAGAAAACCGATTGTTACCAAAATCAATGCCAGAACGCCAACAATCCCCCCTATACCAAAGATATATACCAATAAAGCTCCCCAAATAATGAAAGGAATATTACGTAAAATCGATACGAACCCACGTGTTATTACCCTAATGGTTTTATACTTATTGGTATTTTTCGATATTAATATTCCAAAAATGAACGCAATAATCGTAGAAATATAGGTAGCGATGATCGCATATCCAAGCGTATCGATTACTGCTGGAATATATTGTTGTATATTCTGCACGTTTGGTGGAAGAAAGTTTTCAAAGAAAAACATAATAAAGTTTGGCAAACCCATGAACATATCGATAAAGGAAATTTCTAAGTAAAATATGGAAAAAATCAACATAGAAAAGAGAGCCGCACCAATTACATAGATTCTGGTTGAATCTGTTTGCTTAAGGGGTATCTTATATAAGGCTTGTTTACTCATTGTTTTGACCCACAGCCAACCGCTTTGACTGCTCTCCCCCCATATCTAACTCTTTTTCCACTACTTCTCCTTCACCCTTGAGCGTTAGTTGCGATTCCTTTCCTTCATATATATCCTGTGTTATTTCATCTGTTAATTGTGATGGAGATCCATCAAAGACAACTGTCCCTTTTTTAATTCCAATAATGCGTGTGGCATACTTTTTGGCATAATCTACCTGATGTAAGTTCACAATACAAGTTAGTTTCTTTTCTTGAGAAATGGTATGAAGCTGTTGCATCACTATATTAGCGGAGAGTGGGTCTAATGATGCGATTGGTTCATCTGCAAGCAGCAGCTTTGGTCGCTGTAATATCGCTCGACAAATTCCAACTCGTTGCATTTGCCCTCCAGAAAGCGTATCAGCTCGTTTATATATTTGATCTTCTAGTCCGACTTTTTTCAAAAGCGTAATGGCCTCCTGTTTATCTTCATGGCGATAGAGACCGAACAAACTCTTGTACAATGGAACATTACTTAATTGTCCATGGAGAACATTTTTAATAACATTCGTTCTACCAACTAAGTTATAATGTTGAAAAATCATTCCTATTTTAGAACGTTCTTTACGTAATTTGCGCCCGCTCAATTTTTCCAAATGCTGTCCGTCAAAGATAACTTCTCCTTTAGTAGGATCTACAAGGCGATTGATATTTCGAATGAGCGTAGACTTACCAGCCCCAGATGGCCCGATGATGACAATAAATTCACCTGGATAGAAATCTAAGGAAATTCCATTCAACGCACGAGTATCTTTACCATAGACTTTAACTAAATTTTTTATAGATAATAATGAATTCATTCTGCATCTTCCTCTAATGCATTTATGGCTTCAAGCATTTCAATAGTGGTATCATAATAATCTTGTTCAGGTGCTACAAAACGGGCTTTAGGATCATTGTGAACCGCTTCAAAATATTTCTCATCTTCAAAAGATACAAACGCATCTCTTAAGGCTTTTTTAAAGTCTTCTGGTAAATCCTCTCTCATAATATAGGAAGCGTCTGGGATATCATCTGTACGACCAATAATCTTAAATTCATCTTTCTTAATAGTTCCTGCCTCAACCATACTATCTAGCTGACCAATCGCCACTGCAGCTGCGTCAAAATCATCCATTTTAACCCCCATTACACTATTTACATGGGATTCTGAGAAGGTAACATTTTCAAAAAAGTTTCCAGACTGCTCAACTAAATCAGGATCAAGATCAAACTCTTGAACTAAAGTTCCCTTTGGATATAGATAGCCTGAAGAAGATGCAGCATTAACAAAAGCAAAATTCTTTCCTTTTATATCCTCTAAATTGTTAATTTCTCCGTTGTCTTCTTTTGCAATAAAAGCAGTATAATATTCTTGGCCTTCTACTTGAGGAATAGCTAATAATTCCGCTCCTGCTTTTTGGTCAGCTTGATAGTAGCTCATTGGGCTAGCTAGCATGATATCTAAATTCCCACTCGCTAGGGCTTCAATTCCAACAGCATAACTGCCCCCTTCAAATTCTTTTACTTCTATTCCTAATTCTTCCGCAAGGTGATCTCTCAATGCTGAATGCATTGAAGCTGCATTGGGATTGTTTTCATTTGGCATTTGAACCAATGTTAGTTCCTCTGGCCAACCTTTGTTGTCTGCACCTTCTGAAGAAGATTGTGAACTTGCTTCATTTCCACACGCTGCCAAAGTTGTTATAAGTCCTACTATTAAAAAGAATTTTGATACTATTTTTATCATTTTCTATTCTCCTTTATTAAAAATTGAACAATCATAAAATGACAACCCAGGAATTAACTGATAAACATAGCTAGCCTTCCATCTCTTCTTTGGGTAAATATTTTTTATCACCTCTCCTTGTATGTAAGTTGTATACATCTATAACTATAAAAGTATTTTGTTAAGTTCGTTTGTTCATTGCGTAAAGGTTGAGTAAATATTTGTAAATTTAAATACACCAACCTTAGTGCAGTGCGGATGTTCACTTAATAATAGTACTTAAAATGTTGATTTCCACTATTATTGCACTATCTTTCATGTAGACTACTTTGTTAGAAATATCTCAATTTAAAAAAGCCTTTCCCAAAAAATGAGAAAGACCTTAAAAATACGTATTCACAACTAACTTGAAGCTAAGGAATTATCCTACTCTACCAACTTATTCTGAAATGCATAAATTACAGCCTGCGTACGATCATGCACCTCTAACTTCCCTAAAATATTGCTCACATGTACTTTTACTGTTTTTAAAGCAATATACAATTCATTAGCAATTTCTTGATTCGACTTCCCTTTTGCCATCAATAATAAAATTTCTTTTTCTCGTTCAGTTAATTGCTCGTGAAGTGCGGTATCCTGACCAGCACGCATACGATTCATGATTTTTCCAGTCACTTCTGGCTCTAAAATGGACTGTCCCTCATACGTCGAACGAATGGCTTTCGCAATTTCACTTGCTTTCGATGTTTTTAACATATAGCTTGTCGCTCCAGCTTCTAACGCAGGATATACTTTCTCATCATCTAAGAAACTCGTTACTATGATGATTTTTGCTTCTGGCCACGCCTCGATTATCTTTTTCGTTGCTTGAATTCCATCCATTTCTTTCATGACAAGATCCATTAAAATAATGTCTGGGCGTAAATCTAATGCAAGGTCTACAGCCTGCGTACCATCATCTGCCTCTGCTATTACATCAATATCAGGTTGTGAAGAAAGATATGCAGATACGCCAATTCGTACCATTTCATGATCATCGACAAATAAAACTTTAATCATTGGATGTATCTTCCTTTCTTAAGATAGGTACTTTTACTTCCAATCGTGTTCCTTCATTCGGTACGCTTATTATCTTGAATGTACCGCCAACTTCGTACGCGCGTTCACGCATATTCTGCATACCATAAGAGCTTGTTTTGACATCTTCTGCTTGAAATCCAATACCGTCATCCGACACACGTAAAATAATATTTTGGTCTCGCTCAATTAAGAGAACCTGTAACGTAGTTGCTTTCGCATGGCGTAACGTATTTGAGATAGACTCCTGGAAAATACGAAATAGCTGATCTTCTACTCCTTTATCTGTGTTAAAATCCTCTAGTTTCGCATCAATTTCTAATGGAACTTTTTGCGTTAATTCATGTAGGAGCTCCTCGACTCCCTCTTGCAATGACTTTCCTTTTAAAGCTACGGGTCGTAAATGCAATAATAATGCCCGCATTTCGAGTTGTGATTGGTGGATCATTTTTTCTACCATATTTAACTGTTTATTTAAGTTTTCATCTTCAGAAGTTCCCGCTTCATTAATTGCTGACATCATCATCGAAGCAGCAAAAAGCTGTTGACTTACAGAATCATGTAATTCTCTTGCAAGTCGATTTCTTTCCTGAACTACCACTTCCTGCAAGCTTTGTTCACGTTCATTTGCTCTTTCGGTCGCAATCCGTTGCGCATGTTCTGTTTGGACTCTTAATTTATCTTGAAGCTGGTTCATGCGGTTCGAAATAGTATCCATTTCTTTCGGAATTTCTTCTTTTTCAGGATGTCTGTCTCCTTGAATTATTCCGTTTAACATTTTTTCAATTTGCTTCAGGTTCTCTTTCCAATACCAGCCAATAATCGTACCAATGACCGTACCGAAGATAATCGTTAAAGCTACTAATGTTAATAAGAAAGATACATCTCCTATTTTCGCTTCCCATAATGCACTCCATCCGATGGAATCGTTTAAGGAAAAGGTTAAAAAAGTCATGACCACAAATGTAAACCCTAAGAAAAAACTACAAGCAATTGACAAGAGGACATATCGCATAATCGTCTTCATACGCGTTTCACCTCAATGTCTCCAGAAAATATTGAAGTAATGATTTTTACTCTTGGGTACGTTACACTGTAAGACTCAGTCTCATAATGAATAGATTTATTCATTAACCTTTGATGATACTCCCCAAATATCGATGCTCTTCCAAAAACGGAACTATGATGGATACTGACTTCAACTTCATATGGAACATAGATTTCAATATTACCAATTAGGTGACGAATGGATATTACTGCTGTATCATTCGGAAGCACGGTATTACTTAAATCAATAATACGATCACCGAAAATGCCATGCATGTTAACATCTTTCCACTGATAAGCAGTTTCTTCTGTTCGATAATCATCAAAAAAACGTTCATCGAATAAAGGCTCTACATATGTCATGGTTTCACGCTCGTAATCCTTTTCCGGAAATTCTGGTGTTTCCTGACTAGGTTCTTGAGTTGATTTAATATAATTCAATATGAAAAAGACAATCGCCGCAACAATGAAGAAACGTATTGCCAATAAGTTGAAAAATGAAAAGGTGAAACTAATTAAAGAAATCGCAAATACAATTTTCCACCATAAACTATGCAGCCTTTTCCAACTAAAATACACGAAGAATCCAGATATTAGTGCGGAAAACAAGGACCCACCGTGGAAGAATATAATTTCAAAAACAAAGAGAATAGCCCCGATGATCAATATCCAGTTAAAATATTTCGTGCTGAGTTGTTTGAACATCTGCCATTCTCCTCTCTTTTTGTTTTGTTTAAATGCTTTTGTTCATTATAACTAATCTAATTTTAATATGTAATAAATACAGGCGCAAAGTAAATACGCCTGTATTAGTATATCATGAAGATTTCCTATCTACCGAATCTATTTTACTTCATTTTCTTTCTCTTCTAATTTCTTCTCAAGCGCTGCAATCTTATTATCGAACGTACTTTGATAGTAAGAGCTATTTACTCTATACTCTAGATTTTCAATATATTGTTCCATTTCTTCAAACTTGGAGTAAGGTTTTTCTGCTGAATCTGTAACCACACGGTTAATCTGATGATTCGCTTTTGCGATATTCTCACGCCCCATTAGTTCCATTCTGCGCAAATGCATATCTTTTAAGCGATGCTTCATTTCTTCGTATTTTTGCTCTAAATCTTCTAGTTGCTTCATCGCTTCTTCTCTCGATGCTTTCATGCGATCTGCGCGACCTTGGTATTCTTCATATTCTTTTAAAGCAAATTCATGCATTTCTTCTTCTTGCGCACGATCGGCAACTCCCGCCTGTTTTAATCTTTTATCTGCAAGATCTTGTGCTTTCATGTATTCGCGTGTGAATTCTTCCTTTAATTTATACTGACGGTCAATAAGCTTTCTTACTTTTTCCTTTTCTTGTTCACTTTGACGTAGATAATGGTTTAATGCTGCAATTGGATTCTTTTGTTCCTTTTTATCCATCATGGTGTGAAGATCCGCGGAAACTGAGTCCTTTATTCGTGTAAAAATATTCGTTGCCATAAAAAATCTCTCCTTTTAATGTTATTTTATTTATTTAATTCTGCCCACTGTCGTTCAAAATTGGTAAATGGGTCATCATCTTCTTTTACTTCATGAACGATATCACTGTCTGTTGAATTCCAATTTTTATATATAAGATAAAGCGCATAGGCAGCTGCTATTCCAATAACCGCATAAATGTTTGAAAAGGTGATGCTTAGAACAATTAAACCAAGGATCACCCACCCAACTTTTGCAGCTGTGGAATCCGTTTGGATGAATTTCTTGAAGCATACATAAAGTAACCCTACACTGATTGCCAGTAATACCATCGGACCGAGATTGACAAGCAAGATGAATAATGCAACCATTCCACCGAGAAATAACATAAATTTTTTCATTGCCGTTTTCCTCCTTTCGTTATCATATCTTTATCTTACCGACTATACCGTTCCCCGATAATGAGCTTGAGAAATATCTTTTACTACGACTTAAGGTCTATATGGGGCTAAACCCTTTTAAAAAAGTAACTAAGGTCACTATTAGATATGTAGAACGGCACTATTCACTACTTTTTTGCTTTTCTCATGCTTTTTTGGGCTTTAGATTAAACCCCATCCTCCTGGGTAGTTGCCGGAGTATACTTTCCATGCTGAAATGTATTATTCTATTTAAAAATTTATCTCTTTCAATACCTAACTTGTTAGCAACTTCTTTTACAGCTTTTAAAGAGGTCGCTTCTTCTCAATCATTCTCCATTAACTTCCCTTCAAACTCGAAATTTCACAATAAGACTAGAACAATCAATTAATTTCTACATAAAGATAGTTAAATGTACCTAAAAATTACAATTAGAATGAAAATTGACAACATACCTAACAAATATTAATATTTAAACTAACATTTCTATCTATTAATTTATTGAAAGGAGGTAAGTAATGTCGTAGGTAGGTATACCTTGAAATACAGTGAAGGAGGCATAGGAATCTTGGGGTTAGAATACAACAATAGTTTTCTTTGGTTTGTAATAGGATATGGATTAATTATCGTAGTAATCGGAGCTCTTTATTCTAAAAAAGTTTCCTCAAGTGAGGATTTCATACTTGCTGGTAAATCTCTTGGACCAGTCGTATTAATGGGGACATTGCTAGCAACCTGGGTTGGAAGCGGGACTGTTACAGGTGGACCTAACTCTATCGCGTATTCAAATGGTTTATGGCCAGCAATTGGTTATGTTATCCCTAGTTTAATTGGGATTACTATTCTGCTATTAATATCAGCAAAGATTCGCAACTATGGAAAATATACTGTGTCAGAAATACTTGAGATTAAATATGGTCCTTTTGCTAGAATTCTTTCCTTAATCATTATTGTGCTTGCCTTTGTTGGTATAGTTTCTTATCAATATCAAGGGCTCGGATTTATTTTACACGTATCAACCGGTATCTCTGTAGAAACAGGAACAATTATAGGGGCTGTATTAATTATCTTCTTGGCAACAATAGGTGGATTAATGTCTGTAGCTCCAACCGATACTTTAAGTGCATCAATAATTTTTGTAGGCTTAATTATTGGAGTTCCTGTTATTTTGGGGGATATTGGTGGGTTCGATGAACTAATTAATAACGTGGATACAGAAAGTCTAGACCTATTCGGAAATCTAAATCTACTACAAGTTATGGGTTTTTATATACCTGTTTTATTCCTACTCTTAGGAGATCAAAATATGTACCAAAGGATATCTGCATCCAGTAGTGATAAAACGACCAAGCTTGGTATTTCTGGTTGGATTATAGGAATGTTAATCTCTACCCCTTTGGTAGCACTTCTAGCATTCTCCGCTAGATACTACTTTCCTGAACTAGATCCGGGAATGGCATTGATATCAACTTCATTGGTCTTACCAACTGCAATTGGTGGTTTATTAATTGCCGCAGTTACCTCCTTTATTGTTACTACAGGAAATTCTTATTTATTATCTTCAGCAACAAATATAACTTATGATATTTACGGTAACTACATTAATCCAAAAGCTACTGATAAGCAAAAGTTAGTTTTTACTAGACTATTAATACCACTACTAGGATTAATTGCATATCTATTAACTACTTATTTCCCAACTGTCCTAACCGTTCAAATGTATGCTTATACAGTCTACGGTGCGGGAATTACACCTGCTTTACTAGGAGTATTTTTATGGAGACGTGTAACAAAACAAGCTGGTATTTCTTCGATGTTAGCTGGTGTTACATCTACATTAATTTGGGAGTTCTTAGATATACCATTTGGTATCAATAGTTCCCTGATTTCTATTCCTATAGCAGTATTAGTATTAATTGTTGTAACTTTATTCACCTCAAAAAAACAAGAATTAGTCGACTATAGAAAGGATGGTTTAATTGCAAACGAAAAATAGAGTTGAAAAATTAAGGGCAATTATGGGAGAAAATAACATTGATGTATCTATCATTATGAACTTTGAGAATCAATACTATTTAAGTGGATTAAAGGCAATTACTTACTCACGTCCAATTGTACTTGCGATTGATACAAAAAATCTCAGTTTGATTATCCCCTCATTGGAAGAAAATCACGCAAAAGAAAAAACAGACGCAACTGAACTCTATATTTACCATGAAACAAGCTTATATGGAAGTGACAAAAACTCTTACTTAGATTATTTAGAAACAGTTATTTCTCATTATCCGAGTGGAACGAGAGTGGGAGTTGAATTTTCATCCTTATCTTTGAAAATGGCAAATATACTAAAAGAAGCTGGTTTTGAATTGGTTAATTTAGATCATAAAATCGCGGAAATGCGCTTTATTAAAAGCGATGAAGAAATTGAAATGGTAAAAGAGGCCGGAAAATTAGTAAGTTTAGCCTTAAGTAAATCATTGGAAAATGCTCAACCAGGTATAACGGAAATGGAGCTTGATCGTCACGGAACACAACTCTTATTTGAAGAAATGGATAATTATCCAAACGCTACTCTTGATTATTTTGCTATGTCACCATCTGGATTAGAGAGAAGCATTATGCCCCATGTTTTTTCAAATACTAGAAAACTCTTAGATAATGACATTGTGGTTCATAGTAGACAAGTAGCCTTAAATGGATATCGAGCGGAATGTGAAAGAACTTTTTTTGTAGGAAAACCAACTGAGAAACAATTAGACGCATTTAAAGCAGCATATGAAGCACAATTAGTGGCAATGGAAAAAATAGCCGTTGGCGTTACTGCTAAAGAAGTAGATGAAGTGGCTAGAGACATCTTTCAACAATATGGTTTAGAAAAATATTGTATTCATCGAACTGGTCATGGTATTGGAATTGGACTTCATGAAGAGCCTTCCCTTCGTTTTGATAATGATCTCGTCTTACAAGAAGGAATGATCTTTACAATTGAACCAGGAATATATATTCCTGGTGTTGGAGGATTCCGACACTCTGATACGGTAGTCCTAACAAACAAAGGAACAAAAATTATCACAGAATATCCTAGAGAAATAGAGAATTTAATTTTTAATAGATGAATTAAACTAAATAAACAGCAATAGCCTTAGGTGGCTACTGCTGTTTTTCATTTTAGTTTCTTTAATATTTTCTACTTTGTGTGTATATAAATATGATAATCAAAGTTTGTCTCATTGATATTGCATCTGACATAATTACGTTATAATTAACTATAATTAATGCTGCTTTAATATAATTTTATGTTGTAAAGGAGCCAATTCAATGAACATCTACCACATAGCAGACAAAATTATTAACGTCATCAAAGATATGATAGATGAACAAATTATTATATGTGATACAAAAGGAATTATCATTGCTAGTACGAATCAAGAACGTGTAGGAGATTATCACGAAGGATCCGTATTGGTTATCAAAAATAAGGAACCACTTATGATTACCGATTCATTAACGATCAATTTAAAAGGAGTTAAAACTGGCATTAACCTCCCCCTCTTTTTTAATAAATCCGTTATTGGTGTTATCGGTATCACTGGAGAAATCGAAAAGATAAAGCCGTTTGGGGAAATTGTTCGGAAGATGACAGAGCTGTTGATTCATGAGAATAATTACTATGAACAAATTGAGTTTGAACATAGATCTGTAGAAAATGTTATATTTGATTTACTTCGAAGTAAAAAAGTAGACCGTCCTTTATTGGATAGAGCAGAAACACTAGGTATGACACTAGATGGTACGAAACAGGTAATTATTTTAGTAATAAACAAAATTAATTCCACTCTCCAAAACCAGGTGTGGCAGTACCTAAATAATCTTATACCAGAGAAAGATATACTTGTTCGTTGGGGGAACAATCGCTTGTTCTGGATGCATACACTTTCATCAAAAAAAATAAAGCCTGACTTTTTGAAAACATTGCAAAAAGCTTGTGAAAATAACTTTCCCATTGAATTACATATCGGGGTAGGAGATACGGCAATTGTTGGTGACCTATATCGTTCCTACGAAGAGGCACTCATTGCGATTAATTATTTCCCTGTCAATACCCGGATATCTTTTCATACAGATTTACAGTTGGAACTTTGTTTGCAAGATATTTCTGATGATACAAAAAAGGAATATATTCATAGAACAATCGGTACGTTAATCGATCATAAACAATTACTACATACATTGCATGTATTCATAGAGAATGAATCATCCTTGCAAAAAACAGCAGAAGCATTATTCATTCACATCAATACACTGCATTATCGATTGTCTAAAATTCACCAGTTTACCGGACTCGATCCTAAACGCTTTAAAGATTTAACGAATCTATATCTAGCAATTACATTTTTAGATGAACATACAATTAATTCAAATAATACATCATCATTTTCGTATAAAAACACATAGAATTTTCTATGTGTTTTTATTTATACTGTATAAATTGTAAAAATAATTAAAGGCCTACAGGAGATTACTAATTATGTTAGATAAGTCAATTATTGAACAGTTTAAAGAAATTGTTGGAGAAAAAAATGTAGAAACATCCAACATGTCGCTTCATTCTTACAGCTATGATGCCACTCCTGGTTTTCGAAAAACACCAGATGTCGTTGTGGCACCAAATAACACAGAAGAAATAGCTGAAATCGTTAAAATTTGTAATGACCATAAAATCCCACTGACTCCTCGAGGATCAGGAACGAATTTAAGTGCTGGAACTACGCCCCTCAAAGGTGGGGTTGTATTACTTTTTAAACATATGAATAACATCCTAGAGATTGATGAGCAGAACCTGACTATTACTGTACAGCCAGGAGTAGTTACGAAAAAATTAATAGATAAAGTAGAAGCAAAGGGATTACTTTATCCCCCAGATCCTAGTTCAATGAACATCTCTACAATTGGTGGAAATATCAATGAAAATTCTGGTGGTTTGCGTGGGCTTAAATACGGCGTAACGAGAGATTATGTTCTTGGATTGAAAATTGTTCTTCCCAATGGCGACATTATTGAAACGGGTGGAAAGCTTGCCAAAGATGTAGCCGGATATGATTTAACTCGCTTATTTGTTGGATCAGAAGGTACTCTTGGAATTATCACAGAAGCTATTCTGAAATTGGTACCGATGCCAGAATATAAGAAAACAATGCTCGCAACTTATGCAGATATCGATGACGCAGCAAGAACGGTATCCGCAATTATCGAAAACCGAATCATCCCTGCTACTCTCGAATTTCTAGATCAGCCAACCGTTGAAGTCGTTGAAGAATACAATCAAATTGGCCTGCCTACCGATGCAAAAGCGATTTTATTAATTGAACAAGATGGTCCAGAATCAGTAGTAAATAAGGATATAGAAAAAATTGCAGAAATATGTAAGGAGTTAAAAGCGGTAACTGTAAGCGTTGCTAAAAATGAGCAAGAAGCAACTGCACTGACGACCGCACGTAGATCAGCACTGTCTACGATCGCTCGTTTACGACCAACTACCTTTTTAGAAGATGCCACCGTTCCAAGATCACAAGTAGCACCAATGGTAAAAGAGATTAATAGAATCGCAGAAAAATATAATGTAAAAATATGTACATTTGGTCATGCCGGAGATGGAAATCTTCACCCAACCGTTCCAACAGATGTGAGAAATAAAGAAGAATATCATCGTGTTGAGCAAGCTTTTGCTGAGATATTTGAAAAAGCGGTTGAGCTCGGTGGAACAATAACTGGAGAACATGGTGTTGGTGCAATGAAAGCACCATTTCTAAAACTTAAATTAGGCGAAGAAGGACTTCGAGCATTAAAGAGCGTCAAGCATAGCTTTGATCCAAATAATATCATGAACCCTGGAAAAATGTTTTTTGAAGAAGAGGAGAAAGGAGAATAGAACGTGGATACTTTAGTAAAAGAGCGGATTCAAGTAGACTTTCAGAATCGTATGAACAGAGATGAACTGGAAAATTGCATGCGCTGTGGGTTTTGTCTGCCTGTTTGCCCGACATATATCCAATCAGGGTATGACGAAACACAATCCCCTAGAGGACGAATCGCATTAATGAAAGGCATTGTTGATGGAGAAATCGAACCAGATGAAGATATTGAACAGACATTGAATGAATGTCTTGGCTGCAGAGCGTGTGAACCAGCTTGCCCTGCGGGAGTTAATTATGGTCAGCTTTTAGAGGAAGCAAGAGATATTTTCAATCAAAATAAGCAACATTCTCTCCCAGAAAAAGTAATTAGAAAAACTGTCTTTGAAGGATTATTTCCCCATCAAAACAGAATGGAAAACATGACCTCTCTTCTCACCTTTTATCAGCGTTCTGGCCTGCAAAAGATAGCTAGAAATATTGGATTTATGAAGCTATTTCCAGATACTCTGGCTACTATGGAAAAGGTACTGCCATCTACTCCATCACGAAAAGAAATGCGGTCTCAAGTTTCCTACTATGTACATAAAAGTCAGCTAAAAGCGACCGTAGCATTTTTCAAAGGCTGCTTAATGGATACAATGTTTCGAGAAGTGAATAAAGCAACGATTGAACTATTACAAAAATTCGGATGTGACATTGCCGTTCCAGACACACAAAATTGTTGTGGTGCATTACACGGACACTCTGGAGAAAAAGAAAAAGCGAAAGAACTAGCTAAGAAAAACATTGCTGCATTTGAAGAAGTCGGTGCTGATTATATTATTACAAATGCTGGTGGATGCGGGGCTTTCCTCCATGATTATGGTCATCTGCTACACGATGATCCCGAATGGTCAGAGAGAGCAGCAAACTTTGCTTCAAAAATTAAAGATATTACCGCAATTCTTATCGACCTTGATTTTCATCTGACGCCTCTGCAAATGCCAGAACAGGTCGTTACTTACCAAGACTCGTGCCATCTACGAAATGTACAAAAGACATTCGATGAGCCAAGACTTCTATTACAATCGATTGATGGTCTTCATTATGAAGAAATGAACGATGCAGCAAGATGTTGCGGTTCAGCCGGAATATATAACATCGTTCATTCCGAACTTTCTATGAAACATTTGGATTACAAAATGGAACAAGTAAAAGATACCGCAGCAACAACTATCGTGACTACCAATCCGGGATGCCTCTTGCAAATGAAATTAGGTATCGAACGAGAAGGATTGTCTGATAAAATGCGTGCTGTGCACATTGTTGAGTTGTTGATTGAGGCCGTGGATCGAAGAACAAGTGTATAAGTTTACACATTTGAAACCCAAACTGTTTAATTAATTCTACCAGTTTGGGGTTTCGTTCTATTTACAACTTTTTTATATTTGTTACGCTATTTTGGTTTATAGAACCGCTCTATTCACTACTTTCTTCGATTTCTCACGCTATTTTGGTTTATAGAACTGCTTTATTCACTACTTTCTTCGATTTCTCATGCTATTTTGGTTTATAGAACCGCTCTATTCACTACTTTCTTCGATTTCTCATGCTATTTTGGTTTATAGAACCGCTCTATCACTACTTCTTTGGATTTTTTAAGCTTTTTTCGTTTATAGGACCGTTCTATCCACCATTTTCGCGATTTCTCAAGCTGTGTTTGGGTATTAGACCATCCACTAAATTTAAAAGGAGCTAGTAAGATACTAGCCCCCTGAATCATTATAACTTCACTACTCCTCTACCACTTCCCCGGGTGCTTATGTACATATTCAGGAAAATCGGTAATAATTCCATCTACTCTTAGGTCAAGTAAGCGATCTGCCTGTTCTTGTGTTCTTACTGTATAAGCCCACATTTTCATGTCTTTATCATGAACACGATCAACTAAGTCTTCTGTAACAATATTCATATTTGGATTAAAGTAGTCGGCATATGTAGCAAATTCTTCTAGTTCTTCATCCGTTACATCTGCCCATGTTAGGCCTGCCAACACACCGTGTGGAATTCGAGGTAATAGCTCCTTTGATAATCGTACGGATTCATGGTTAAATGACTGAATGATAATTTTACCGTTTCTTGGTTTATGCATATTACGATCTCTTAAAGCTTCAGCAACTTTTTCTTCCATTCCTGGATACAGTTCAGGAGACTTTAATTCTATTAAAATACCAATTTTCCCACGGTATTTATCAAGAATTTCTTCAAATGTCGGAATAGGCTCCCCCGCGAACTCTTCACCAAACCAGCTTCCAGCATCTAATTGTTGAATCTCTTCTAGAGTATAATCACTAACATTCCCACTTCCATCTGTCGTCCTGTTCACTGTTGTATCATGGATTGCAATCAATTCACCGTCTGCTGTCATTTGTACATCGATTTCGATAAAATCCGACTTCATTTGTAATGCCTTATCAAATGCTGCGATGGTGTTTTCTGGAGCATGACCGGATGCGCCTCGATGAGCTACGTTAACCACTTCTTTGTGATGCGGATTTGCTTTTGTTTCTGCATTGGATGCAAAGGCGGGTGAAGTGAACACCGACATAAAAATAATTGCTACTAATACCATAAAAATGAGTTTACTAGACATTGAATCTCTCCCTTTTTCTTTATTTGGTTTTCATTATAATCAATGACTATTAAGGGAAAGTGAATTGTATGATAAGTATTTGTAAGGATTTTCCAAAGAAAAAGAACTGATTACTAATCGCATTGATCTACAATTTCGATTTTTTACAGGTTGACATCCCTGGTAATTAAAATGATACTGCTATTGAAGCATTCTTCTTTTCAATTCTCAGTTTTTACATAAATCATAACAAGAAATAATAACGTTTTTATAAGGAGGTATTCATTTGCAAAAGTACTCCAATCACAATTCATATGGATTTCGATTTAAAGGAGATTATCAAAGAAATGTAGCAGGCTTACAAGCGATTGGATATGAGTTACGGAGTGATCCGAGTTATTATTGGGAAGGCCTGAATAGGGGCGAAAAGAACGTAATTGTCTTTCAGTACACGTTAAATGGAAGAGGAGCTATACGTATTGGTGAAACAACACATCAATTAGAAAAAGGGACAGCGTTCTTTATAGATATTCCAAGCGATCATTGTTATTACTTGCCTGATAACTCCGCAGAATGGGAATTTATATTTTTTACGATATACGGTAACGAAGCGCATAGTTTATTTACTGAGATTACCAGAAAACATGGACACATCTTTCAATTACCGATTCATGCTGGTCCAATTAGACATATTCTAAAAACAATAGAAAAAATTGAAACAACAGGAATTAATCATGGCTATGAAGCCTCCTCATGTGCATATTCATTTATCATGGAGTGCCTAGAATATGTAGAATATGAACAAAGAAATGCAACAGTTGCCCCTCCCCCTATTTTAAAAGCAGTCGAATATATGAAAGAAAATTTTCAAAAAGACATTACGCTGGATGATATTGTTCGTGAATCTGGATTGTCAAAATATCATTTCACCCGTCGATTTGTAAAATCAATGAATGATACACCGATTCACTATCTCAATAATATGAGGGTGAAACAAGCTCTCCAACTACTGTTAATAGAAGAAAAAACAATTGAAGAAATATCAAAAGAAGTCGGATACTCTTCAAGCAATTATTTTAGTAAGGTATTTAAGCACATGGTTGGTGAGACTCCCAGTGAATATCGAAAAAACACATGCGTTATGCCCGTCAACCATTTATTTATCGACTAAACAAAAGAAGCAATATTTTACTCATGACAAAAAAATTTACGATTGAAAGCGTATCTAATCAGTATTATGATGTATTCAATAAATAGCAATTTTCTCCCACATTATACAGGCGATAATACTTCTACTTCAACGCGATAAAGGTTTCCAAACGGGTTAAGTGAGGAGAAAATTTTTTTAGGAGGTATAAGTAATGTCAAAAATAACATTTCTAGGTGCAGGTAGTACCGTATTTGCTAAAAATGTCTTAGGTGATTGTATGACAGTAGAAGCTTTACAAGATTTCGAGTTTGCTTTGTTCGATATTAATCAGGAGCGACTGCAAGATTCTGAGATGATGTTAAAGAACATGAAATCTAATATGAATTCTACCGTCAAAATTAAATCATATCAAGATCGTAAAGAGGCACTTCGCGGGGCAAAATATGTTATCAATGCTATCCAAGTAGGTGGCTATGATCCTTGTACGATTACCGATTTTGAAATCCCGAAAAAATACGATCTACGCCAAACCATCGCTGATACGGTTGGTATTGGTGGTATCTTCCGGAATTTGCGAACGATTCCAGTGATGCAGGAATTTGCTAAAGACATAAAAGAAGTGTGTCCAGATGCATGGTTCCTTAATTATACGAACCCTATGGCTTCCCTAACAAATGTCATGTTAAAAGAAGGAATCAAAACGATTGGACTTTGTCATAGCGTTCAAGTTTGTGCAAATGATTTACTTACATCATTAGATATGCCGACAGACAATGTTCAGTGGAAAATTGCTGGTATCAACCATATGGCTTGGCTTTTAGAAATTACCCGTAATGGAGAAGACCTTTATCCTGAAATAAAAAAACGAGCAAAACAAAAACAAAAAGAAAAGCACGATGATATGGTCCGTTTTGAACTGATGGATAAATTCGGCTATTATATTACAGAATCTTCTGAACATAATGCGGAATATCATCCCTACTTTATGAAGAGCCGCTATCCTGAATTAATTGAGCGTTTTAATATTTCATTAGATGAGTATCCACGCCGTTGCGTTAATCAAATTGAGGGCTGGAAACAAATGCGTGAAGACATTGTAAATAATACGGAATTAAACCATCAACGGTCGCATGAATACGGCTCCTATATTATTGAAGCAATGGAAACAAATATTCCGTTTAAAATTGGCGGTAATGTATTAAATAAAGGAAGATTAATAAATAATTTGCCTGAAAATGCAGTTGTTGAAGTCCCTTGTCTCGTTGATGCAAGTGGTATTTCTCCAACCTATGTTGGTGATTTACCGGAACAATTAGCTGCTTTAAACAGAACAAATATTAATACACAACTATTAACAGTAGAAGCTGCCTTAACAAGGAAAAAGGAGACAATTTATCAAGCAGCCCTGCTCGATCCACACACATCTGCAGAATTATCCATCGATGATATTATTTCCCTATGTGATGATTTAATAGAAGCACACGGAGATTGGTTACCTGAATACCTATAAAAAAATATAGAGGTGGGAGAACCAAAAGAATAGGTTTACGATAGCCGCTTCAGAAATATACTGTGCTTATCCAACGGCGGCTGGTGAGCCTCCGGCTGCTACGGAATCCAGGTTCTCACCTGTGCCTAACTCCCACAGGAGTCTCCATACATTTCTTACGCTAACTAACATTATCAATCGACTCTTTAGTCTAACATTTAATTATTTGTCTAAAAAACACTCGTTTTATAGTGCAGCTAATTACAAGCAGATTATTGAAAGCGGTTTATTATGTTCACAATCAACTTCAAATGAAAAGGAGTATCCTTATGCGATTATGTTTCAGATCATTTTTATTAGTAATGTTAGCAGTGATGATCCTTGCAGGCTGTACGGATGAAGAAACAGAAGTCAGCTCAAAGGATAATGAGGGTTCAGGTAATCAAGTAACGTTAACTGTCTATTCTACAGTATCCAATGAAGCAGAGCAGAATGCAGTTAAGAAAGTAGTAAACGATTTTGAGAAAGAAAATCCCCATATTCGGATCAATTTGAACCTTCCCGGTCAAGACTATGAAAGCCAACTGCGGATTCGAATGGCTGCCAATGACCTTCCAGATTTATTTGACACACATGGCTGGGCGAAGAACCGATATGGGGAATATACGATGGACTTAAGAGATATGGATTGGGTGGAGCATCTTGATCCAACATTGGAACAAATTTTTATTGATGAAAAAGGAAAAGTTTATGCTTATCCACTTAATCAGGCTATGGACGGATTAACCTATAATAAACAAATTCTAGAAGACTATAACATTGAGGTACCGGAAACGTTTGAAGAATTTATGCAATCTTTAGAAACTATCAAAGAAAAAAGTGATGGTGAAATTGCACCATTCTGGTTCGATGGTTCCACTACGACATCTTTCGGCCAGTACTATGATCAATTTGCTACTCCTCTACTCATTACTCATCCAGATCATGATTATAGAGATGAGCTATTGAACGGTACTTTTGATTGGGAACCTTATACATTTTTATCGGAAAAACTGTTGGAAATGCATGAGAAAGATTTACTTAATATCGATGTATTAACGGCTAGAACGTATGAACAAAATCAACTGATTGCTCAAGGGAAAATTGCTTTTGTAATGCGTACCGTACCGATAAATGTTATTAAAGAATTGAACCCTGATATCGAACTGGGTGTTATGCCCGTACCAGCTATTCATCAAGGAGACAGTCCGAGCTGGATCGGTGGAGAACGACATACACTTGCTATTTGGAAAGATACACCACATACCGAAGAAGCAAAAGCATTTCTTGATTTTCTTTCTAGACCAGAAAATGTAAAAGCTGTTGCAGAAGGAACTTCTCTATCTGCTGGACTTACGAACGCGAAAGCAGACATCTATTATCAGCCTTATTTTGATAAATATAAAGATATAGTAGTTGAACCATACTTCGATCGTATTTACTTACCAAACGGTATGTGGAAACCAATGGGAATGAGTGGCCAAGAGCTATTATCTGGTGCACTTTCCCCAAAAGGCGTAACCCAAAAAATGAAAAGTGAATATTTACGATTATTTGAACAAGCAGGATTCGATTAAACCCTTAAGATGATCAACGCATTAAATTTCTATAGGAGTTGAATGAAAATGGCAGTAAGCGTAAAGAAACCCTCACGAATCGCGCGAAACTCATCCCTTTGGTGGATGTACTTACCAGCCCTCCTGTTTGTTTGTTTTTTTATCGTGTATCCGTTTTTAAATGGTATTCGTATTTCATTCAGAAACTGGAATGGCTTCTCTCAAACATTTGACTATGTTGGTCTTAGACAATATACACGGTTGCTTACCGATCCTGATACATGGACAATTGTACGTAACACTTTGATTTACGGGATAGGTAGTACCTTATTTCAAAATATCATTGGACTAGGGTATGCCTTATTACTAAATCAAAGCATTAAATTCAAAAGTATTACGAGAACAATCATCTACTTACCTGTCATTATTAGCCCATTAATTATGGGATATATTTGGTACTTCTTTTTCTCCTATCAAGGCGGAGCATTAAATGATGTTCTCTTGGCATTAGGATTAGATAGAGTAAATATTTTAGGAAATGTAGATATCAATATTTGGATTATTGTTTTCGTAAACACATTTCAATTCGTAGGAGTAGCAATGATTATCTACTTAGCAGGTTTACAAAGCATTTCCAGAGATTTTTACGAAGCAGCAAATATCGATGGGGCTTCCGCTTTCCAGAAATTCAAAAATATTACACTTCCACTATTGATGCCATCAATTACGATTAATATCGTAATCAATATCATTGGTGGTCTAAAACTATTTGATGTCATTATTTCTCTAACTGGTGGAGGACCCGGTAACTCCTCACAATCGATGTCTACATTTATGTATGATTTATATTTTACAAAAGAAGATGCAGGATATGCAGCAACACAAGGTGTACTTATGATGGTGATTATTTTAATACTTAGCTTGTTAGCACTTATCTACTTTAAACGTAAGGAGGTTGAAGCATAATGGATTATATTTCAAGTAAACGAAAAATTACATTATCCACTTTTGCTTTAATTTTTGCAGTGCTTCATTTTCTTCCTTTCTATATATTAATTACGACAGCACTAAAAACAAAGAGCGATTTCAGTTCAAAATGGGTTTTTTCGACAGAATTTAGCTGGTCTAATTTTACAGAAGCTTGGCAAGTAGCGAATTTAGGCAATGCCTTATTAAACACTGGTATTATAACGTTCTTTGCAGCAATTTTATTAATTGTTATTGGATCACTTGCCGCTTACCCACTGGCAAGAAGACAAACAAAACTTAATCGATTTATGTTTATGTTCTTTATTGCCATTATGGTTGTCCCGCCACTTGCTGCATTAGTTCCTTTATATCAACTGGTAGTGAATATCGGCTTAATGAATACACATGAAGTAGCCATCTTTAATAACGTAGCTTCGTATTTACCCCTAACCATCTTTTTATATGCAGGATTTATTCGCTCTACGATTCCGAAATCTCTAGAAGAAGCAGCTAGGATTGATGGAGCTGGAACATTTCGAATCTTTTTTCAGATAGTTTTTCCTTTACTTAAACCAGTAACAGCTTCAATTCTGATTATCGCTTGTGTGTATATTTGGAACGACTATCAATTTGCTATATTCTTTCTTCAAGATGAAACTGTTCAGACAATGACGGTTGCATTATCTAGATTCTTTGGGGAAAATGCCAATAATATAAATTTAGTTGCAGCCGCGGCGATTATTGCTACACTACCGATGGCTATTCTCTTCCTCCTCCTGCAAAAACACTTTGTCAAAGGACTTGCAGCTGGTTCTGTTAAAGGATAGCCTATATATCCCATATATAGAAATTCTCTTAACAAATTAAAAAATTGATTGACAAGATCAAGAAAAGCTGTCCAAAATCGGAGAATGCTCCTACCTGGACAGCTTTTTGTATTAAAAATCTCTATCTTCTTCAGCGTCAGGAAGTGTTTCCATAAATCCTTCACGCATTTTTTTGAGTTCTTTTTGTTGTTTTTCTCTAAATTTAGGATCGAGTTGACGCTGTCTTTTTTCTATCGTTATAATGCCATGTTCGCTCCTCAATGCTTTGATAAGCGAAATACACATGAGAATCATTAAAATTCCAAATGGGAATGCAGAAATCAGCATAGCCATTTGAAGTGCATTGAGTCCTCCAGACCACAATAGAACAGCGGCAATTGCAGCAAGGATAACACCCCAAATAGCCTTAATTCCCATACCTGGGTTTAATTCTCCTCCTGTTGTCAGCATACTTAACACAAATGTACCGGAATCGGCAGACGTAATGAAGAACGAAGCAATCAAGAGTACTGCGACACCGATAACTACCGCTGCCATAGGTTGTTGCTCCAGAAATGCAAATAATGCTACTTCGTTTCCTAGTTCATTCATTAACTGATGAATCACGCCTCCTTGAGCCGCATCCATTTCTAACCCTGCGATACCAAAAACAGAGAACCATAAGGCGCTAAATAATACTGGTACAGCCGTTACTCCAATAACAAATTCACGAATTGTTCTACCTCTTGAAACCCTTGCGATAAAGGTTCCAACAAATGGTGACCAGCCAATCCACCATGCCCAGTAAAATAGTGTCCATGCATTTAGAAACTCTCTGTCACCGGTAAATGCATTCATATTTAAAGTCATTGATGGTAGATTTTGAACATAATTACCAATAGTTGTTGTAAAGGATTCAATCATTTGTACAGAAGAGCCGAGGACAAACACAAATGCCATTAATGCGATAGCAAGAACCACATTCGCCCAGCTCAGGTATCGTATACCTTTATTGATACCTGTAGTTGCAGAAAGAATGAATAATACAGTCACAATTAAAATAACAATTAAATTTGTAGCCAGATTATTTTCAATTCCATCAAAACTAAAGCTCAAACCAGCTGTAATTTGTGTCGCACCTAGTCCGAGAGACGTTGCAATACCAAATACAGTAGCAAAAACAGCTAGTGTGTCAATGGCAATTCCTAGTGGACCTTTAACACGGTCACCAAACAGTGGTGCAAAAGTGGAACTAATTAAAGCAGGTGCGCGGTGGCGGAATTTAAAGTAAGCCAATGCCAATGCTAGCACAGCATATGTAGCCCATGGATGAAGTCCCCAATGGAATAAGGTGTACTGCATTGATTCTTCTGCAGCTGCAATTGTTTCAGGTTCCGCAGAAGGAGGTGAATAATAATGTGTTACTGGTTCTGTCACTCCGTAGAATACCAGTCCAACACCCATACCGGCGGTGAATAAAAACGCAAACCATGTAAAATAGCTATAATCTGGTTTTTCGTCAGGTTTACCAAGTTTAATTTTTCCATATGGCCCAAAAATAAGAAATAGGGCAACCAAAACAAATCCTGTAGTAACTAATAAGTAAAACCAGCCAAACGTATTCGAAATATAGGTATCAACTATGCCTAAAACATACTCAACATTTGCAGGAAAAAAAGCTCCCCATATAATAAATACAGATACTAATGCCATAGAAACCCAAAAAACAGGTGTAATTGATTTGATAATATGACCTCCTTATCTTTCTTTGTCAAAACTCTTGTAGTATAACATAAACAGAAAACATGTAAAATACTTCTGTTTGATTAACCACTTAATTGTATGTCTTCAGTGTTTGTTATCAAAGAGTAATCGCCAAGTAGTTATTTTATAATACCTTCAACCTCCACCTTTATTCACGCTTCTTTTCCTTCCTTGCTTCCATTTCCCTATTTTCTTAACAATAAACACATCTGCACTTGTTGAAAGCTGAAATATTCTGTCTATACTTATGATTGATTTATGGTACGCTCAGTTTGTCCCAGTTGAGAAAATATAACCATTAAATTTTTAGAATTCAATTGTGTTCGTTTTGACAATATATAGGAAATTTATATTATAGAGGTTAAACCTATTGTTAAACACATATGTGATATTAGTAGGAAGACTTCTATTATTAAAAAAGCATTATCAAAAACATCCCGAAAAAGAATATTTTGATAATGCTATAAATATCAAAATGGATTTTACAATCAATTTATCTTATTAAATGTTGTTAACCAATTTTTATCTTTGATTCGATTCGTCCATTCACGTAATAATATAAGGAGAAATTTCTAAAGCTAATTTCTTCGTTATACGTTTATCAGCGAATTTATAATTATCTACCATGAAATTTGCTCACATATCTATGATATATAACTTTTACCATAAATGAAAGTGTTTTAAATCATTAAATCCAATTAAGAACATATTTAATCATATTGTAAACGTAAGAGTAAGACAATAGTCTATTCTATTTGACCGATCCAAGCATACCAGCAACAAAGTATCTTTGCAACAAGAAGAAAATTAGTGCTGTTGGGATTGTAGTAATAACAATTACTAACATAATTACCCCATAATCAGGTGTATAGCTGGAACCTAAATTTGAAATTAATAACGGAACGGTCTGATTTTCTGGAGATTGTAAAACTACCAATGGCCACAGGTAATTATTCCAACTATTCATGAATGTAATAATTGCTGCTGCTGCATATGTTGTCTTCATCGATGGAAGATAGACCCGAAAGAAAAGTCCCAATTCTGATAATCCATCAATCCTGCCTGCTTCTAAAAGCGCACGCGAGAACATCTTTGTGTTTTGTCGGAAGAAGAAAATTAAAAACGCAGTTGTAATAGTTGGTAATGCCGCTGCAGCCAATGTATCAATACCTATAAGAGGTGCTACTTGAGAAATACCTCCAAAAAAACGAAATAGTGGAATCATGATCGCTGCAAAAGGAATCATCATCGACAGTAGCAATATACTAAATACAATATCCTTTTTCTTACTACGAAAGATTTCAAAACCATATCCAGCCAACGATGCAATGAGAAGTGCAAACACAGTGGTCCCAATCGCGATTATCGCTGAGTTCCACATGGCTTGACCAATGGCAACGGAATCCAACATATTTTTAATATTCTCTATAAAATGTGCACCAGGAATTAAACTTCCCCTTGTCACATCAATAGACTTGTTAGTCGCACTAACAATCATGTAGTAAAACGGAAATATCGAAATGATTGAAGCAACGGTTAAAAATGCATACATAAACCCTTGTTTGAATTTAGTCATTCTTATCACCTGCAATTCTGAACTGAATAATCGAGAAGAATACTACCATCGCAACAATCGTAAATGATACTGCAGCTGCATAACCAAAATCAGGAGTGTATTCAAACGATAAATTATAAATATATTGAGAAATGGTCGTCGTAGCATTTCCTGGTCCACCTTCTGTTATATTCATAGGCTCATCGAATAACTGAAGCGTACCAATCGTGGAAACAATAGAAGTGAATAATATAATCGGCTTTAGCATGGGAACTGTAATTCTAAAAAATTGTTGAAAGGCGGATGCACCATCTATTCTTGCTGCTTCATAAATGGATTCATCCACATTTTGAAGTGCGGAAAGATAAAATATCATGTTATAACCTACCCATCTCCACGTAATCGCCAAGATAATGACTACTTTTGCCCAAAAAGGATCTTGTAGCCATAAAATAGGTTCAGAAATAATACCGAAATCCATCAACATGGTATTTACTGTGCCATTATTACTAAATAAATATTTAAAGATTATCGAATAAGCAACGAGTGATGTAATTGCTGGTAAGAAGATAGCTGTTCGAAATAGTCCTTTAAATTTCAAATTTTTATTATTTAACATGACTGAAATAATTAACGCAAATATAATCATTAGAGGTACTTGAATAATAAAAAAGATAACGGTATTAAATAAAGCTGTGAGAAAATTTGGATCTGTAACTAATCGAATATAGTTATCAAAACCTACATATTCTAAATTCACCCCAGGACCTGACTGAAATGATAGGAGGAAAGCTTGAATCATAGGATAAAAATAAAAGAGGCAAATCATAATTACTGCTAATATTATAAATAACCAACCTTTTTTCTTACGCGTCTTCGGTGGTAACTTCCATCTCTTTTTTCTATTAAACTTTGTATTTGTATTGGTTGACTCCATGAATTTCCACCCCTCTCTTAAAAAACGTAAGCTCTACAACATGATTATTATCTAAGCTGTCTTTCTGCTTGTTGTTGAGCTTCTTCCAATATCGCATCGAGGTCTCCGCCTCTGAGATACTGTTGCAACGAAATAGCGAGCATATCCGAAATAGCATACGTATGCATACCATAATTTACACCTGGAATCTCTTCTGCCCACTCCGAAAAATCTTCATAAATAGTTTGCCCTCCAAAGAACTCTACTTCTTCTCCATATATCCCTGCTTCGTTAGCTGGAATATATGTTCCAATTGCACCTATCTCATTAACCAGTTCACTATATAAATTAATACTTGAACCAAACGTATTGATGAGAAAATCAGCAGCCTGTTCTTTCCCAGGTATATTCAGTACGTAAAAAGATGAACCACCTGAATTAGTTGCATTCACAGATCCTTCTATACCAGGAAGTCTTGGAAATGGAACCACTGCCCAATTACCTAAGTGTGATTCTTCTGCAGTTATCGATGGCGTAAACCAATTCCCATTAGCTTGTGATATAACCAAATCATTGTTGACTGCTTCTAATAATTGACTCCACCCGGAATGGAGATTCAATAAACCTTCATCGACAAATGTCTTATATAACTCCAGAGATGTTTTTAACGATTCATTACCGGCAATATTTGGTGTTACTCCATCTTCTTCTGTTAGCCATTCCCCTGAAGATTGAATCATCATCCGAATAATTCCGAGATCATTATGGTCGTTCGTTATCAGATTTTTTCCAGTTGTCTCTTTTACATCTTTACCGATTTCGATGTACTCTTCCCATGTGATATTCTGTAGATCTTCAACAGTGTATCCGGCTTCTTCTAAGTAATCTCTTCGTACATATAATCCAGCCGATCCCGTATCAAATGGGATAGCGTAATTTTTCCCATCTTTACTTGTAGCTTGAATCTTATATGAAAGGAAATCATTCGATTCAAACTTCCCAGTCAAATCATAGAAAGCATCCGGGTATGCTTCAAGAAATGTCTGCGCCCGATAATCCTCTATTAAAACGATATTCGGAAGACCTTTTTGAGCCCCAGAACTTAAACTCGTATTTAACTTTTGAACAATATCTTCCTGAGCATTTTCAATGATATTTAACTCAAAATCAGCGTCCTTTTCCTTATGAATTTCTTCAGCTATTCCAAGAGCCTTCACATTGTAATAAGGATCCCAAGCCCATACAGTTAACGCTTCTGGTGTTTTGGATTGCGCATCTGATCCATTTCCTGAACACCCAGCTATAAAAATCGAAGTGACAACTACAATGACTAATAGAATCTTTCTCATTTTCTCCCTCCTTCTATACTTTTCATGACACAACTACCAATATTAATGCGCTTTCATAAATAAAAAAGAATATTTAAACTCTAATAAATTCGTATTCATAAACCACCGCAGCGTATTAAATAATTGTAGAGGTTAGAACATAACGATGTTTTCAAAAGATAGAGCATACTTAGAATATACATAAGAAATATACAGAGACTCCTTGGATTTAAGGCATAGATGAGACGGAATGCAGAGTCCAGAGACTCATCAACCGCCTTTGGATTAAGCGCAGTATATTTCTGAAGCGGGTTGTCAGACCCTTGGTTTAGGTTTTATCTTTTGATAAAATACTTTTGTCCCAACCTCTACTTGCTATCTAAAGCGATGTTACATCAATACACTTATATAAATTTAGTGGAGAAAATTGGTTTTTTGAATAGCCTTTTAAACTCAATGAAAAATGAAAATCATCGTTTTTCAATTGGTACTTATCCAATACACCTGGACCACAACTAGCTGAACCTAGCCCTTGTTGTTGATGGTCTAGGTTTAATACAATGAAATCTTCTTCTACTAAATCGGTAGTATGGCGAGCTTCTTGAATATTTTCAGTTGTATAATGATGCGCGCTAAAATTAAAGGCATCCCCTGCAATAAATAAGCCGACCCCATTATTATCTGTTAACGATGCCCAAGTCACTTCAGATCGATTTCCATTTTCTTGTGGCACCACATAAGGCGTATACAATTCTTCCACTGTTTTGGACCAAATTCCAAAACGATTCGCTAATTTACTATCAACATAAGATTCACCAGGGCCGCGACCGTACCAATCGACAAGGTTATATCGTTTATCCAGATTCAGTTGTAGACCAATACGCGGTAAAGTCTCTGAAGCTTCCCCTACCTTTATTCCTGAGACATCAATATTCACCGTACCATCATTAAATACGTTATACGTAATCTTGGTATCAAATCCCCAACTAAATGCTGGAGGAGAAACTTTGCTACTGACGGTGATAGTAACAAAATCTTTTGCTTTGGATACTTCGTAATCAATTGAATTAAGCCTATGCTGCATCATATGAAGTCCATGATTTTTCCAATTTCTCTCTTCAATTGTCGATCCGAATTCATCTGAACCTAATTGATCATTATCTGTCGTTGCCCGCCAGAAGTTTAGTTTTGGGCCTTTTTCTAACATTTCATGGCCATCCACTTGCCAGGAATCTAAGACTCCCGTACTTTTATTAAAAGTAATTTGAAAATGGTCACCCATCACAGTAATCGCACGACTTGATTCATCTGCTTCCACACGTAATACGCCATTACCTGTTAATTTACCTACTTCTTGCACGTCTTTTTCCTGAACAGGAAGTAAAAACTGTTGCCAAGCAACCTCATGACCAGCTTTTGCCCATTTCGTATCTTCCTTCTGGTTGAACTGGATGTTCAGCCAATAATCCGTTCTATCTTTAATGAGAGCAGGTAATGTATACGGAATCTCTACCTCTTTCATATCTCCAGCTTCAATCACTGGAAGTTCAATCGACCCAGAATCAATAATCGTATTATCTGCAACTAGTGACCAAGTAGCTGATAGATGATTTAAATTAAGGAAGTTGTAGCGATTCGTAATATGGACAATCCCTTCTTTCAGATTACCCGACTCTACTAGTACAGGTTCAATCACTTTCTTATACTCTATTAATGCAGGAGAAGGAGTTCCATCTGGCATTACCATTCCATCGATTACAAAGTTAGAGTCGTGCGGTATTTCACCAAAATCTCCACCATAGGCAAAATATTCTTCGCCATCATCATTTGTTTGACGAATTCCATGGTCTAACCATTCCCAAACAAAACCTCCCTGCAAACGATCATACTTATAAAATAAATCGAAATACTCTTTGAAACCTCCGGGCCCATTCCCCATTGCATGCGCAAATTCACATAATATATGAGGTTGTTCTAAGTCTCTCCGCTCACCTAACTTTTGCATAATTTCCACAGAAGTATACATCGTGGAAAACATGTCTGCTGCTACATGCAATTCATTTGGTTTATTATTTGTTTTATCCAATATGTGACGCGATTCCCCCTCATAATGAACGAGTCTGGTCGGGTCTTTTTCCTTCGTCCATTTATACATGGCTTCTTGGTTACGCCCAAAGCCAGATTCATTTCCTAAAGACCAAATAATGACAGAAGGATGATTCTTATCCCTCTCCACCATCCGCTTCATCCGATCTACATAAGCTTCTTGCCAACTTGGGTTGTCACTTATCGGATGTTCGTACCCCGAAAACCCAAAACCATGACACTCAATATCTGTTTCATCAATCACATATAATCCATATTCATTACATAAATCATAGAACTTCGGATCATCTGGATAATGCGACGTTCGCACTGCGTTAATATTATTCTGCTTCATTAATTGAATGTCTTTTTCCATCCACTCTATCGGAACAGCCCTTCCTAAATCAGGATGATGTTCATGACGATTAACTCCTTTAAATAGTACTGGCACTCCATTTACCTGAATCAGACCATCTTTTAATTCCACTGATCTAAATCCGACTTTCACAGGAATTGTTTCTATGACGCTACCATTTTCATCTTTCAACGTAATCAGTAAATGATAGAGATAGGGTATCTCTGCAGACCATTTTTTAGGAGAAGTAACATTCATTTTCAAAGAAACGTTACTCACTTCTTTTCCATTAACATTCACATCAATAGCCGTTGTTTTTATAACTTGATAAGCATTATCTAACAACTCTAATTCAATATTATAGGCACCTGTGTTCTTAGATGATGAATGAATAATCGCATCCACATCAAGTTCTGCATCGTCGTAATTCTTATCTAAGATTGTTTTCACAAAAAAGTCATGTACATGTACGTTTGGTTTTGTAGTTAAATACACATCTCTGAAAATACCACTCAACCACCACATATCCTGATCCTCGATATAACTTCCTACGGACCACTGATATACACGTACGGAAATCGTATTTTTCCCTTCATGCACGTAGGCACCTATATCAAATTCAGACGGCAATCTGCTCCCAGTGCTATAGCCGACAAATTCACCATTTATCCATACATGAAAAGCACTATCTACTCCTTCAAAACGTAAAATTATCTGATCGTCTAACATCTCTTTTGAAATATGAAAGTCTCTTCGATAAGACCCGGTTGGATTTTCTGAAGGAATATGTGGTGGATCAACTGGAAAAGGATACTGCACGTTCGTATAATGTGGCTTTCCATAACCATTCATTTGCCAGTTAGAAGGAACGTATAAATCATCCCATTCGTCAACGTTATAATCGTTTGTATAAAAATTTTGAGGAGCTAATTCTGGACTTTCTGCATAATGAAATTTCCAATTTCCGTTTAATAGTAAAAATCCATTGGAATGACTACGCTCATAACTTAGAGCATCCACTTTGTTACTAAATGACATAAAATAGGAATGTTCTTTAAGGCGACTCTTTTCTAATACCGACAAAGACTTGTAATCTCTCTTTTGTGACATATAAATAAACCTCCCGAGTTGAATCAATTTGTAAAACCTTATCAAATACTTACAAAATAACCTTTTCATACCTCCTATGTTAAGTTTAATTGTATATTCTCGTAATTTTATATTACCTTAATGTATCATTAATCTTTATTAATTAACTTAATTAAGATAATGTTATAGTTATCTTAACGAATATAGAATCATTTATCAATACTAAATTTTTAGAATAGAATAATATTTAACCATTACATTCACCCAAAACGAAGAATAGGCATAAGTTATATAAAATGAGACTTCCATCAGTGTGGTGATACAGACGGTTGTTCTCTAGATAAAAATAACCAAGTACCTATAACTTATTACAAAAAGGAAGTGTCTCGATGAAAAAGTATTACTATGTAACGGCAAACACTGCAAAGGGATTTTTAAACTTACTTCCCTCCAATATAAAGCGCCTCCATCAAGTCATTGGATTAAAACATCCTTCTCAAAAGATAAAAACAAAAATTCTAAAAAACTTAATCTCAAAATATGAATCTACTAATGAAGTGGAAGTATTAAAAAGTGCATTAGGTGATAGTTACTTGGATGGTGTTGTTATTCGTAAAAAAGGCATTGCTTTTTTAAATGATTGCATTCTACCAGATGATAGAAACGGGATAGTCGAACTAGATTTAAGTCCATTTACACAACACAATCCGATAAAAAATAAGGAGCAAGTAGAAAAATTCAACCATCATACTGAAAAAGCATATAAAAATCTAGAAACAGGCTTACGAGTTCATGATGACCTGGAAGAGATCTATATTAAAGAAATGAATTTTGAACGAGCGGATGAAATAACCGAGAGATTTATTCAAGAAAGATTAAAAGGGCAACTAAATAAAAATCGAAATGCACTTGAATATCATCGCCTTTTTGGTACCACGACTGTGGATGGCCCTGTCAATGTCATCCCCCATATTACGGAAAAACTTTCTCGTGTTTTTTATGTAAAAGGGCGGGCTGGCACAGGCAAGTCTACATTTATGAAAAAAGTAGCAAGTGCTTGTATAGAATATGGTTATGATACGGAAATTTATCATTGTAGTTTCGATCCTAATAGTATTGATATGGTATTAGTTCCCGATTTACAATTTGGTCTCTTTGATAGCACGGACCCTCATGAATTTTTCCCAACCAGGGAAGGGGAGGAAATCATTGATTTATACGAAGAAGCAGTCACTCCTGGAACAGATGAAAAATATGTTGATGAAATTAACAAAGTAAATGACCACTACAAATCCTTTATGAAAAAAGGTGTTGTAGAGCTGAGAAAGGCTGGAGAATATTTGGAAGAATTGGAACAACAGTATTCATGCACCGAAAAACAGCAAAAAGAAATCCTCAAATTTATCGGACATCAGATCCAGTAATTTTGAAAGTCGGAGCTTAAAGATAGTAATATCTTTATCGAAGTGTTCTGAGAGCTAAGATAAATTATGTCAAAATCACACGCAACCCTTTTTGCGTTATTTATTAGCTTAAACAAATGGGAACAATAAAAGGGGTTGCGTGTTTGAATTTTATCTTTCCCTCTATTTAGAAACGCTTTACAATGAAAGGTACCTCACTAATAACTTCTCTCTACTATCTTTCAATTCCTAATAAATATAAGATAATCGCTACTACTTCAACTAGTTGAACAACAGCTATCATTGCTCCAAATGCTGGATAAGCATTTTTATGCGTTTTACCTGAGTTAGATCGAATGATTGTTACAGGATAGCCTCCATGAAGTTATAGTCTCCTCTAGTAGATACACAAGAAAGATATTCGTATTATGAGTTATTCCTCTGTTTGTCTCTCGTAGTAGCAATCGAATCCCTTCCTCTAACCCTTCTGATACTAAGAATCTTCTCAAAAAACATGTTTAAAATTTAGAGTAGTGCTTTTGTTCCATCGATTGGAAAGCTATAAATGGCTACATTCGAACTATTGATTATATTATTTTGAGTAGCAAAATAATTCATACGACTACAATAAGGAGGAAATTCTATGCGAAAGAAATTATTATATCTAGTTGTAGCTATTCTGTTCTTATCTATCACCTCTACTTCAGCTTTAGCAAAACATGACCCTGGACAAGATGCGCAGAATCTCCATTTTAATTCCATCGTTGTCGATGGTCATAATGATACGATGATGAAGGTGGTAAATGAAGAAACATGGCTACCTGAAACAGATATCGGAGACGAAACATCATTTCAGCTTGATATACCCAAACTTCAGACAGGCGGTATCGACGCTCCCTTTTTTGCGGCATATACTTCCGGATATTATGATAACAACCCTAAAAGTATAAGCAGGACGTTAGCCTTAATTAATGCATTATACTGGACAGAAAAACAAAACCCAGAGGATTTAAAAATTTCATCATCTACCAAAGAAATCATACAAACCGTGAAAGATAATAAAATAGCGGCTGTTCCAACAATCGAAGGTGCTTATTCCATGGAAGAACATAATGCATTGGGGCTTCTGTATCAATACCATGACCTTGGTATAAAAGCTATTGGCTTTAATTGGAATTATTCAAACGCCCTGGGTGAAGGTGCTGACAGAGTATATGGCGATTCTGATAGAACACCTTCTGAGGGAGGACTAACAGAGTTAGGTACTAAAATAGCTCGGGAAATGAATAAACTAGGGATGGTCATTGATGTGTCTCATATGTCGAGAAATACATTTTGGGACGTAATTGAAGTCTCTGAAGCTCCTATAATAGCATCCCATTCAGGCGTAAATGGATTAAAAGATCACCAGCGCAATCTAACCGATGAACAGCTTTTGGCACTTAAAGAAAATGGGGGCATCATCAACATCGTTTTTTACCCTGCATTTTTGACAGACAATCCAACTGGTTATGTTGAAAATGTCGTTGATCATATCGAATATGTTGTTAATTTGATCAGCATTGATCATGTCGGGCTCGGTTCTGACTTTGACGGTGCCTCGATGCCTGATGATCTGCAAGATGCATCAAAAATGCCTAGAATTACGGAAGAACTAATCCGCAGGGGGTATTCAAATCAGGAGATTGAGAAACTGCTGGGCGAAAATCAACTACGTGTACTGAAAGATGTCGAAAAAGCGGCAGAACACGACTCATCACAACGAGGTATGAGCCCTGTTATAAAACCTGATTATGAAATGGGCGAAATCATTGATAGCAGAACACCTCTTCTAACAGCAAAAGTCGAGACGAAAAAAGGAACTCCCGTAGCTATTGATAGTTTGAAAGTTATTATAGATGGCATCACTTACAAACCTAATTTTAATAATGATTCATCAACTTTATCGTTGCAATTGACTGAAGACTTACAGGAACGCTTCCATGTGGTGACCTTTGAAGCAGCAAATAAAGCTGGCAAGGTCACAAGAGAGACTAGAATATTTTACGTTGAGGATTAAGATCAATTTATTGCCATACAGGAGCAGGATGAGTACATCTTGCCCCTTTTTTTGTTCAAAATCGTCTTTGATTTTTAGTAACTCAAGACTGACATTTTATAAACCAGAAAGTGACAGTACCTGAATAATCGTAAAGAACTTTTTATGTACCTCTACTCTATTTCAAATAGTAGTTAAAATTCCTAATTTGCTTAGGAATAGGGATAGCTTTTTTGGATGGTAATATTCTGGTACCACATTTTCTTGTTGGGCACCTTATAGATTCTAGCCCAATTCATCAATAAACCAAAACCTCAAACAGCGGAAATCTAAAAAAACTTTCCACCAATTGAAGTTTTGGCGTTTGATCAAGTTCCACATTTACCTAGCCCATTCGTTCTTTGAAGAAAGATTGGATATTATGTGCACGGAATTCCACCCATTCTTTATATAACGGTCCTTCAACGATAGTCTGCTCTGTACCATCTACTGAATTTAATAGATATCTTCTGGCCAATTAGCCACTTCCTCGCCAATATATTCTTCAAATTTCTCACGACTTAAATCACAAGATAGTACTGCCCCATTTCTCGGAATTTCTAAAGCCTCTCCATTCGTCGCCACTCTATCTTCGATTTGAGAGATTACACCATCAACAGCTTAAACTTCAACTTCCCAGCGATTAGATGGAGAAACATCATATTTATCAGGAGTAAATAAAATGATTTGGTTCTCTCCTCTTTCTGTATTCACCCCATCCAATAGAAGTTCCGATCCATTTTTTTCCTCAATGATTTGTACAGCCGTATAGAATTAGGATTGCCATTCCGAATGATCAAAAACTGGACCATCTTTATACGTGTTTCGTTGCCACTCCTTTTTTCATTTCACGCTTTAATTCACCAGCAATAATATTTTTCTGTATTTCTGACGTTCCTTCGTAAATCTTAGTGATCCGAGCATCACGGTAATAGCGTTCAATCGGATAGTCTCTCATATACCCAATACCAGCATGGATTTGTACAGCTAAGTCTGCTACTTTATTGTAAACTTCAGAACCATATAACTTAGCAATGGCTGCATCTTTAACGACACGTTGATTTTGATCTGTCATCCAAGCTACTTTATAAGTTAACGCTTCGAGCGCTGTAATTTCTTTACTGATATCTGCAAGCATATGCTGAATTGCCTGTATTTCAATGATCGGTTGACCGAATTGCTCACGTTCAGAAGTATATTCCAAACAGTGTTCAAGGAGGCGTTTACTTGAACCTAAATTCCGTGCTGATAGCCCTGCACGACCGTTAGCAAGGATTTTTAAGGCATTCACATAACCGTGGCCCTCTTCGCCAAGTACGTTCTCAACCGGAACTTCCATATCTTCAAAGAAAAGCTCTGCAGAATGTGAACCGCGAAGCCCCATTTTATCTTCTACGCTCCCTAAAATAAAGCCAGGGAAATCCTTCTCTACGATGAAAGAAGTGATTCCTTTCGCTCCTTTCGAAGGGTCTGTAACGGCCATAACAGTAAATACATGTCCATCTATAGCATTCGTAATATAATGCTTCGAGCCATTAATAATGTATTTGTCACCTTTTCTCACTGCAGTTGTTTTCATATTAGCAGCGTTGGATCCAGCACTTGGCTCCGTGAGAGCAAAAGCAGCTATCCATTCGCCGGTTGCTATTTTTGGTAAGTATTTTTGTTTTTGTGCTTCCGTTCCCATTTGTACAATCCCAACAGAACCAATGCCGGTATGAGCACCGATTAGCGTCGTAAATCCGTTATGTGTTTTACCAAGTTCTTCGTAGATTGCACATTTCCCTACCATATCCAGTCCGAGGCCACCGTATTCTTCTGGAATTCCAAGGCTAAAAAGTCCCATTTGCTTAGACTGCTCCACAATACGCTCTGGAATTTCATTATTCTCCTCAATTTCCATTGCTACTGGTTCTACTTTTTCTCGTACAAACTTTCTTACATTCTGTCTTAAAAAATCAATATCTTCCGAAAAATTAAAGTTCATGTCGACCTCTCCTTATCTGTTTTTAAATTCCGCTTGTCTTTTTTCAAGGAAAGCAAGCGTTCCTTCATGTTTATCCTCTGTGCCAAATGCCACTGCTTGGGAAAGCTTTTCGATCCACATTGCTGTATCTGCATCAATATCATAGCCTTTATGTACAGCACGTTTCGCAAGCATGACTGCCAAAGGTCCTTTCTTCAGTACAGCAGAAGCAACTTCAAGGATTTTATCCTGGAGTGCTTCATCTTCCACAAAATAAGAAACTAGACCGATTCGTTCCGCTTCTTCTCCATCAATAATCTTTCCAGTTAGGATCATATCTAGTGCACGCCCTTTTCCAACCATGCGGGAAAGTCGCTGTGTACCACCTGCAGCAGGAACAATCCCAAGATTTAGTTCAGGTAAACCGAATTTCGCATTTTTCGTTGCCAGGCGAATATCACAAGACATTGAAAGCTCACATCCACCACCAAGGGCGTAGCCACGGACCGCTGAAATGGTCACTTTGCTACTGTTTTCAATTTTGTTATATAAGCCTTGCATCCCAGGTATAAGTGCTTCCAATGGTTTTCTTTCATTTAAATGGCGGATATCTGCACCAGCAGCGAAGGATTTTTCGCCTGCACCTTGAATGACAATCACGTTGACTTCACCATTTGCTTCTGCTGCTGTAATCGCCTCGTCAATTTCACGCAACATGTTTGCATCTAATGCATTTCTTGCTTCTGGGCGATTGAGCGTCAGCCAGAAAATTCCGTTTTCCAACTTTACGTTTACACTTTCATAACGATTAACCACAGTTTACCTCCTAGTTATATTCATAAAAACCACGACCTGATTTTTTACCTAAACGCCCTGCTTTCACATATTTCATCAATAATGGGCAAGGTCGGTATTTCTCCCCTAATGTAGCATGCAAATACTCCATGTTTCTTAGCCTTGTATCGAGACCAACAAGATCAGCTAGTTCAAGAGGCCCCATTGGATGATTTAGCCCAAGCTTCATCGCATTATCAATGTCCGTAGCGGAAGCCACACCCTCCATGAGTAGATTCATCGCTTCGTTACCAATCAAACAATTCATTCGGGAAGTAACGAAACCAGGGAATTCGTTTACTTCCACGGTCGTTTTATTAATGTTCGTAGCTATTTCATGGACAAAATTCACAGTCTCATCTGAAGTCTCTAGACCGCGAATCACTTCAATTAGCTTCATTTTATGAACCGGGTTGAAAAAGTGCATCGCGATCACTTTATCTGCCCTAGAAGTCTGCGCCCCAATTTCTGTCGGGCTCATCGTGGATGTATTCGTTGCAAGCACTGTTTCTGGTGCACAGATTTCGTCCAGCTGCTTGAATACATCAATCTTTACATCCATTCTTTCTAAGACTGCTTCGATAATGAGTTCTGCTCCTTCAGCTGCCGTTCTCAAATCGGATTCAAATACTAGATTATTTTTAGCAGATTGATAGACTTTTTCTGCCAAAAAACCTTTCTCAGCACTTCCATGAAGTAATGAATAAATATCTTGTTTCGCTTTATCTAAAGCTGCTTCGTTAATATCGTTGACACACACGTCATAGCCACTAATGGCAAAAGCATAAGCGATCCCTTTCCCCATTACACCGGAACCAACAACGGTAACTTTACTCATATAATCACCCTTTTTGTATAGTTTGTTATAAATGAATCTGCTGGATGTATCTTGCTAGATTACTGGAAAGACGCATCAAACTTATTGTATTTTATTGGCTAGGTAATAAATCCTTTCGATAGAAACGCTGTAAAGCATAGATACCTGCTAAAATAGCAAATCCAACTATGTCCGTCCATAGGCCAGGCACAATCATTAAGATGGAACCAGCAAAAAGAATAACTCTTTCATACTTGAAAGCATGTCTTAATAGCCAGCCCTCAAAAGCAGCTGCGACACAGATAATCCCAATCACTGCGGTAATCGTAGCCAAGATAATTTCCAGTGGATTTCCAACCAATAGAAGCACTTCTCCATATACGAAGATATAAGGTACGATAAATGCAGCGATACCAAGCTTTACTGCTGACAAACTTGTTTTCATCGGATCCGATCCAGCTATTCCAGATGCGGCAATTGCTGCGAGTCCCACTGGTGGGGTGATTGCTGAGATGGACGCGAAATAGAAAACAAAGAAATGAGCTGCAAGTGGGGAAACTCCTAACTCTATTAAAGCTGGAATTGTTAATGGTACTTGCACAATATATGCAGCTACTGTCGGTAGACCCATTCCAAGAATAATGCTTGTAATCATTGTAAAGATTAATGTAACAATTAAGACTCCTCCAGAGATACTGATAATGAGGCTGCTGAATTGTAGTCCAATACCTGTGAAACCAATAACCCCGATAATTAAACCAGCCGCCGCACAGGCAATAGCCGTTTCTAGGGAAGCTCTAGCACCAAGATCCAGTGCTTTCACAACAGACTTCGCATCCATTTTCGCTACTCGATTAATTAATGCAACGAGTATCGTAGCACCGATAGCAAATAGACCCGCTCTCATGGGAGAAGCTCCAGTAGCTAACATGGCCACAATAATGATGAGAGGCAGGAAGAAAATGAAACCTTGCTTAAACACATCCCACGTCCTTGGAAGATCTTTTTTATTAAGACCATGTAAACCTGTTCGCTTTGCACGAAAATCGATCTGCATAAAAACACTGACATAAAACAGTAATGCAGGGATGACAGCAGCTAAAGCAATCTCAATATATGGAACACCCAAATAACTAGCGATGATGAAAGCGGATGCACCCATAATTGGCGGTGTGATTTGTCCTCCTATGGAAGCGACGGATTCAACCGCCCCTGCAAAGTTGCCTTTATACCCCGTTTTTTTCATCATCGGAATCGTAAAAGCTCCTGTCGTAACAGTATTCGCAACCGCGCTTCCAGAAATAGTTCCCATAATGGCACTTGCCACAACAGCGACTTTAGCTGGACCACCGCGATATTTCCCCATACCCGCTACCGATAAATCGATAAAAAATTGACCTGCTCCGGAAACTTCCAAAAATTTACCGAATAAAATAAACAGGAAAATAAATGTAGCAGATACTCCAAGTGGTGTACTGAATACACCTGAAGTTGAGTAATACAAATGATCAACAATCCACTGCAAGTCAAAGCCACCATGCGCGATCGCTCCAGTTAGCATTTGCCCAAAGAATCCATATATCAAGAAAGAGCTAACAATGATAACAAGTGCATTTCCAACTACTCTTCTTGTCGCTTCAATTAATACAATACCACCGATAATACCTAACGCGATTTGAAGCCAGGAAAGTGGTTCAATATACGTCATTCTGGCTGATATGTCTGTTGCATTAAACACGAAGTAGCTATAAACGATAGCAGACACTCCGATTAACATCCAGTCATACCATGGAACACTCTCTGATTTAGATGCTTTAGAAACTGGCTTATAGATAGCAAAGACGAGTACGAGCGCAAAGCCAAGGTGAGCAGACCTTTGTAAAATCGATTCAAATACACCGAATAAAGCAGTATATAGATGGAATAGTGACATTGAAATCGCAAGTAGGGAAATGATCAGACCAGCTTTCCCTTTTAATGAGCGGAGTTTATTTTGTTTATTACCGTCATCATCATATTCCTCATGTTTTTTCTCCTCTAATTCGATCTTTTGTTTTGTATTTTCCAAATTGTTTTCACTCTCCTTTACCCCAGTGAATCACTCTGTCCTAATTAATCCATAACCCCAATTTCTTGGTAATATCGAATAGCACCAGGATGCATCTCACCAACGTTATTTTCTATGGAATACTCTGCATCGAAATCATTCAATGTAGAGGAGATTGTTTTCCAAGCATCGTTACTTTCCACTACAAGTTTTGTTAAATTATAGACATCTTCTTCTGGCATCGTATCGTTATTCACGAGTAATACGCTATACGGAGCGACTGTCTCCACCTCTTCCACTTGCTTCGGATACGTGCCTGCTTCAATCGTATAAGGTACATATCCAGGGTTATCATCATACAGTCCATCAATTATTTCTTGATCTAGTGAAATCAAGCGAATACCTACCGTTGTATCCATTTCTTGCCAAGTAGCAGTTGGTGCAGCAATATTTCCAACCCAAGCATCGATATGGCGATCCCGCATTAAATCTGCCGCGTCTTCTGTACCAATATATTCAATACCACTTAAATCATCATAAGTCATGCCAAACAAATCTAATATTTTCTGAAAAGCAATTTCTCCACTATAACCGCGAATTCCTGGGCTCACTTTTTTTCCTTTAAGATCTTCAATGGTATAAATATCAGAATCTGTACGAACTACCACTTGTACTGGGTTCGGATATAGTGTTGCGATTGTGCTGAAGTTATCAATCACTTCATCAAATTCACCTGTACCATTGTTTGCTTCAGCAATCGCTTCTCCATTAGTAAACGCAACATCAAACGTCCTATTTCCAAGTCCTAAAATATTTGCAGTAGACCCACCTTCCACAATGGAGATAGATGAATCCGGAAAGATCTCATTCATCTTGTCCCCCATTGCACCTGCAAGTGTGTACCATACTCCTCCTACAGTAGCAGCACCAAATTCAATCGTATCTGGAGTAGTAAGGTTTCCATCTTCATCCACGTTATCTGCGTTTTCTCTCTCATTGCATGCGATTAAAACAATAAGTAGTGTTGAAACAACAAATAATGTAAGTATTTTTTTCACTTCTATGTCCTCCTCGTTTGTTTTCATGATTCTATACGTTTTGCAAGAATGCATACACTTTATTGGTACTTGCATTCATTTAACTATTAATTATATTTAGAATAATTTAAAATCAGTGGGTATAAAACGTTTTTTTTTTATTGTGAGAATCATGTTATTTATTGACTACACTATCTCGATAAATAAATGTTGTTCCTGTTATTCCCTGTAATTCGTCTAAACTTAAATCGGACAACTGCTCGACTAGTTCAGCCCCTTTCTCTGTAAACTTGAAGACAGCATGTTCCGTAACAAGCATGTCTGCTCTTCCGTTACCACTTGTCGGGAATGTCAGCTTTTCCACTAGTTTAGGAGTCCCATCTTTCGCTTTGTGCATGGATGCTATAATAATTCGCTTCGCCCCAGCAACGAGATCCATTGCGCCGCCCACACCTAAAATGTCTCTTCCTGGAATCGCCCAGTTGGCAATTTCTCCGTATTGATCAACTTGGAGTGCCCCTAACACAGCAACATCAACATGTCCACCACGAATCATTATAAAGGAGTCGGAACTGTCAAAAATCGATGCTCCAATATTCAATGTGATCGGGTGTTTACTGGCGCTGATTAATTCCATGTTAATATCCTCTTCATCTGGTGTTGGTCCCATACCAAGTACACCGTTCTCCGACTGCAAATCTACTTGTTTATCCCCAAGATAATCCGGAATTAGAGTCGGAATACCAACACCAAGATTAACCGTATTTCCATCAGATAATTCCTGTGCAATCCGCTTAGCAATCTTAATTCTACTCTCCAGCGACAACGTATTCCCCTCCCATCTTTATATAATCACTAATAATAAGATAATCTACATAGACATGCGGTGTTGAAATTTCATACGGACTCAGTTCACCGACTTCAACAATTTCATCGACTTCCGCAATAACGATTTTACCCGCGGTAGCCATGACTGGGTTAAGGTTACGACCAGTATATTCGTAAATCAAATTCCCTTTTGTATCTGCTTTCAAAGACCTGATTAAAGAAACTTCACCTTTAATTGCCTCTTCCAAAATATACGTTTCATTGCCAAACACTTTTTCGTCTTTACCTTTAGCAAGCTTCGTTCCAGCCGCGGTTTTCGTATAAAAACCAGCAATTCCAGCTCCCCCACAGCGTATGCGTTCTGCCAAAGTACCTTGCGGCACAAGTTCAATTTCCAAGTTCCCTTTTGCCCATTGATTTACTGCATCACGATTGGATGTAAAATAAGATCCTACTGCTTTCTTCAGACAGCCTGTATGTAGCAGAATTCCCAGCCCCTTATCTTTTTCACCAAGATTATTACTTACTACGGTTAACTCTTTTTTGTCCAGTGTGGCTAGCTCATCAATCAGTGTTAACGGTGATCCCGAAAGTCCAAATCCACCAACCAGTAAAGTATCACCATCTTTTATTAAATTCGACAGATCAGTTCTTTTGATCACATTACTCACAATTTTTCCTCCTTTCATTCCACCAATGGGGATTAGAGTTAACAACGTTTGTCACTTTCGTAAAGATTTCAAATCCTTTTTCACTAAAATCATCCTGTACCTCTTTTAATGCCTCTTCATTAATATCAATAAACACTACCTTTGCTCCCTCTTCTGCAAATCGTAATGCAACACCTTTTCCAATTCCGCGACTACCACCAGTAATTAAAGCTACATTGCCATCAAAATTATTAGCCATTCTTTTTTCCCTCCCCAACCTAGATATATTGTGCGACTTTCACATCACTTTTTAATAGATTTCTATTAATATGAATAATCAAAATTAAGACAATAGTCTATTCCTACAATCTATCTTTAATGAATACAAACACTAATTTTTCTGCTATAACGTACTTCCGCCATCTACACTTAACACAGTTCCAGTAACAAAATCACTTGCTTTTGAAGCTAAATAGATCGCTGCTCCTTTTAACATATTTTCATCACCAATTTTTCGAAGTGGAATGGTTTCTAAAACATTATCTTCCTTCAGGTCCAGTGTTTCTTTAGTCATTTTCGTTCGAAACATACCTGGGGCAATTGCATTAACATAAATATTATGTCTTGCCCATTTAATTGCTAGATCTTTCGTGAAATGAATAACCGCTGCTTTGCTCGTAGTATACCCAATCGTATTGGTAACTTCTGGCGGTCTTACTGTTAACCCTGCTGCTGAAGCAATATTAATTATTTTTCCATATTTCCGTTCAATCATATGTTTACCGACCTCTCGAGACAGGAGAAATGTACCGGTCACATTCACATTGATTACTTTATTCCATGCTTCTAAAGACATTTCTTCTACAGATGCACCCCAAGTAGTCCCACTATTATTAATTAAAATATCAATTTTGCCGAACTCTTCTATAATTCCATTTACGACTTCTTTCACTTTTTCTTCAGAACTTACATCCAATTGAAAACCTTTTGCTTTTATATCGTACACACGAGCTAACTCTCCTGCTGCTTCCTCACAATTTTCACTTTTTCTTGAACAAAGTGCCAAATTACAGCCCATTTCCGCATACACTTCAGCAATTTGTTTACCGAGACCACGTCCGCCACCAGTAATCAATGCAATTTTACCCGTTAAGTCAAAAAGTTCATTTACTTTCACTATTTAGCCCCCTCTATTACTGTTTTCATAGCCTACTAATGTCAACTCATTCTATCGAAACAACTTAAACGTCCCAACACCTTTTGCATGCAAATTCCCTTCTTCATCTATGAGTTCTGCTTCAGCTGCTACAATCTTATACCCTTGATTGATAACCCTTCCGATTGCATAAATCTCTCCTTCAAGAAATGGATTGAGATAACTTACATTAAGATTAATGGTCGTACACTGTGTTTTTGATAGTGATCGGATGGTCATGCCCATAATAGTATCCAGCATGGCGGCATGAACGCCACCATGCAATGTACCATTGGCATTTAAAAGCTGCTCTGTAATAGGAAGTTTAATTTTTACATTACCTTCTTCCATATAAACAACGTTAAAGCCGAGAAGAGAGAAAAAAGAGCTTGCTTCAAAACTATTTCTAACTTCCATTATCTCTTTATTCATTCCAAGCCCTCCTTTAAATAATTTTCTATTAAACTTGCTCAATCATGATAGCCATTCCCTGACCACCGCCTGCACACAATGTTGCTATGCCAAATTGCTGTTTACGTTTAATCAATTCGTGAAGAAGCGTTGTAATAATTCTTGCCCCGCTTGATCCAACCGGGTGTCCTAGCGCGATTGCTCCTCCATTGACATTTACTTTATCGATGTCTAATCCTAATTCTCTGATGACAGCAAGCGACTGCGATGCAAATGCTTCGTTTAATTCAAATAGATCTATATCTTGTAACTGTTTATTCGTTTGTTTTAATAGTTTTTGCACAGCTGGTATTGGACCAATACCCATGACTTTTGGTGATACACCTACAGTTGCCCATTCAACAACTCGTGCTAATGGCTTTAATGCCAAATCCTTTGCTTGTGATTCTTTCATTAATACTAAAGCTGTAGAACCATCATTTCTCCCACACGTATTCCCTGCAGTTACCGTTCCATTTTCCTTAAAAGCAGGCTTTAGTTTAGCAAGTTTGTCTATTGTTGTATTTGGTCGTGGATGTTCATCTTGTTCAAACATAAATGTTCGTTTACGTTCCTTTATTTCTACAGGAACAATTTCATCTTTAAATCTTCCCTCTTCTATCGCCTTCATTGCTCTTCTTTGACTTTCAGCAGCAAAATCATCTTGATCCTCTCTAGAAATCTGATACATCTCCGCCACATTTTCTGCCGTTATACCCATTCCGAGATTTTCCCCATAAATTTCTGTCGGTTGTTGTCCTGCTTCTGTATTCCCATCTACTAAAATCGGTCTGTCTCCACCAAATCTTGCATCTCGCAGATAAAGTGGAGAACGGCTCATGCTCTCCGTACCACCAGCAACAACAATATCAGCTTGATCAAATATAATTTGTTGGAACCCCGATGTTACCGCTTGCATTCCTGAGGCACAAAGTCGATTAACCGTATAAGCAGTTGCTTCCTCTTTTACCCCTGAACGTAAAGCTGCAACCCTTGCTATATTCGAAGATTCGGTAGTTTGGCGAACCTCTCCCATAATTACTTCGTCTACTTGACCTGCTGATATCCCTGCCCGTTCTATTGCTTCTTTAATGGATATGGTTGCAAGATGGCCGGAACTAATATGTTTTAAAGAGCCACCATAAGCCCCAATTGGTGTTCTCACTGCACTTACAATGACGATATTCTCTTTCATTTTTCTATCCCCTTTACTTTTTTTTGTCTTTATCTTTTAATACCCTTTTTAAAATTTTCCCTACCGTATTCCTCGGTAATTCATCAATTATTTCAAATTCCTTTGGGACTTTATACGGTGTTAAGTCTCGATAACAGAAACCTTTAATATCTTCTAAATCAATCGTTTTTCCTTCTTTAGCAACCAAATATGCCTTCACAATTTCTCCTTTTTCTGTATCAGGGATTCCAACTACAGCACATTCAATAACGTCTGGGTGTTCGTATAAAACATTCTCTATTTCCTGCGGATAAACATTAAAACCACCATTAATAATCATCTCTTTCTTTCTTCCGACAATAAAAAAATAGCCATCTTCATCCTGTTTTGCTAAATCTCCTGTGTATAGCCAACCATTCTTTATAGTGTGTCTTGTTTCTTCTTCGTTCCTCCAATATCCCTTCATGATTTGTGGTCCTTTGATAACTAATTCACCGATAAAGCCAGTGGGTAATTCTGTATTATCTTCACCCATAATTTTACAATCTGTATTCGGAAAAGGTATACCAATACTCCCAATTTTCTGAACACCATAGGGTGGATTTCTATGGGTAGATGGTGATGCCTCTGACAGCCCATACCCTTCGCCAATGACAGCTCCAGTTATCCTCTCAAATTTCCGGGTAACTTCAATCGGGAGAGGTGCTGATCCGCATGAACAGAACCGCAAACAATTAAGACCATACTCTTTCACATTTTTATAATTAACAATGGCATTATACATTTTCGGTACACCAGGAAAAAATGTCGGTCGGTACTTTTGTATAAGTTTTAAAACCTGTGTCACCTCAAACTTCTTAACTAATAATATAGTTGCGCCGATATAGATTCCTAGATTCATCGCACTTGTCATGGCATATACATGATAAAGCGGTGTAGCAGTAAGAATGATTTCCTGTCCAAACTTCATCCCGTCTCCGTACATTCCACGACTTTGATGTACATTTGCTACAATATTGTAATGAGTAAGCATGGCTCCTTTAATCGAACCAGTAGTTCCTCCAGTATATTGAATGACTGCGACATCATTTTTCACATTAATTGGAGTAGTTTTATCTAAAGGTTCAGATGTTTCCACTAAAGCTTCTACACTTTGATATTCCTCGCTTACGGGATCCACTATAAAAGTGTGCTCAAATTGGTATATATCTTTTACTTTGTTAACAGTTTGAACGACTTCTCCTTCTACTACAATGCATCTGGGTTTAGAATCATTAACAATCTGTAATAATTCTCTTGTAGTATAACGTGGGTTAATCTGAACAACGATTAACCCCAATTTCATTGCAGCGTAGTAAGAAACAATATAATAAGGATGATTGGACATCATCAGCCCAATTCTGTCTCCTTTTTTTAGACCTAACTTGTTCCAAGCTCCCGCCAATCTGTCTACTTTATTCTTCAATTGCTTATAGGTGAGGTTTGTATCTTCTTGTATAATAGCTATTCGATCTCCGTATATTTCTGATGTCTTTTGCAGGAAAGAGTATACAGGAACTTCTGATATTTTTATTTCTTTTTCTATACCAGATGGGTACGATTTATACCATCTGCGTTCTTTTATTTGGCTCAAGCAGCATCCCCCTTTTACAATTTTTTAATTATTCTAATACACCCATTTCTTCATAGTAACGCTCCGCACCAGGATGCAAATGTTCTGTATCAAAACCATTTAACACAGTATCCAGACTGAAGTCTTTTGCTCGTTCAGGCACTTGTTGTTCAAATGTTTCTAGATTTTCCCAGAATATTTTCGTTATATTGTATACATACTCTTCATCTAAATCCGCCCTCACCGTAAGCATTGTTTCAATGACATAGGTTGGAGTATCCCCATTGATTCCCTCATAGGTACCACCTGGTAGAGATCCTGCAGTAATTCCTAATCCCTTTGCTTCAAGGCCTTCCAGCTTCTCTTCATCAATCGCAAGCAATTTAATAGGATTGGTTACTTCCATCTCTTGTAATGCAGGCACATAAGGTGCTCCTCCAGCTAGAAATACATCTACGTTATTATCTTTAAGCATAGAGGCACCGTCTGAATAGTTTCCATAAGAAGTTTTCCCTCCTGCATTCACAATTGTCTGCTCATCAATCCCATATTCACTCAACATCGTCCAGAAAGCTACAGGACCTCCACCACCTTTTGGTCCAAGAAAAATATGCTTATCAAGAATATCTTCAATACTATTGATTTGTGCGTTATCTGCTGTCGTAGCGATCGTTTGATAAACAGGATAAAGAGTTCCGATAGCTGCAATGTTCTCAAGTGGTTCATCAAATTCATCCCCACCTTCTAGGGCAGCATTAAAATCAGTAGTATAGTTCAATCCCAACTGAATATCTCCTACTTCTAGCGATTTCAAGTTTGCAGTGGATCCACCTTCAAGCTGTGTTGAATTTAAACCACTAAACTCGTTAGAATATAGTTCCGTCATTGTCGTTGTAATTGGATACCATCCTGAACCCATTGGTCCAGAACCAATCGTTAGAAATCTTTCTGGTGCAGATGGTTTATCATTTGAGTCACCGACAGCTTCCCTATCCTCACCACATGCCGTTAACAAAAGAGTACTAAGAATAATTAAGCTGCTTAATATAATTTTTTTCATTACATTCACCTTACCTTTGATAATTTTTTTTCTTCCGTCGTCTCGGCTAATTTATTACCATTAGATTTCTTCTGCCATATAAAGATTCCTATGGCTAAGGCTAAACCTACCAGGTCTCCTAATATCCCTGGTACGACAAGTAACACAGCACTGATAAACATCAAGATTCTCTTTAATGCACCAAGTCGGCCTAAAAAATAATCTTCAAGAGCACCCGCAAATAACACACAGCTTAAAAAAGCAGTACTAATTGCGATTGTCATATCAACAGTATCTCCGCCTTGCATCAGTAAAACTGGATTATAAGCAAAGATAAATGGGATGAAGAATCCTCCCATTCCAATTCTCATGGAATACATAGATGTTTTAAGCGGATCCGAACCAGCTATACCAGCTGTAGTATAAGCTGTAATCGCTACAGGTGGAGTTAAACCTGACATGACACCAAAATAAAATACAAACATATGTGCAGCTACTTCATTAATTCCTAGCTGAATCAACGCAGGAGCAGCTAACACAGCTAAAATGACATATGCTGATACTGTCGGCATGCCCATTCCCATAATAATGGATGCTATTCCAATAAGAATGAGAAGCAAAAGTAAGCTTCCCCCTGCTAAATCAATAACGAACCTTGAAAAAGTGATCCCTAGTCCAGTTATAGATACTGCACCAACAATAATACCCGCTGTTGCACAGGCAGCTATTACCGTTAATGCACTTCTCGCACCATTTTCAAGAGCAGCTACTACGTCAAGAAGCTTCATTCGAGTTGCCTTACGAATCAAACTTAAAAGAATGGCAGCCAAGATCCCAAAAAATCCAGCCTTCATTGGGCTGTACCCATAGACCATTAAGCCAATAATGATAAGGATCGGTAAAAAGAGATATCCTTGTCTTAGTAATACTCTGCTTGCACTTGGTAATTTTTCCTTAGGAATTCCTTTCATTTCTAATCGCTTTGCATGAAAGTACACAACCGCCCCAACAATAAAGAAGTAAATAAGAGCTGGTACCAAGGCATACAAAGCAAGTTGAATATATGGAATTCCAAGGGTTTCAGCCATGATAAAAACGGAAGCACCCATAATAGGAGGCATAATCTGTCCACCTTGTGAGGAAACGGCCTCTAAGGAAGCTGCGAATCTTTTACTATAGCCAAGCTTCTTCATTAATGGAATGGTAAATCCACCAGTGATTGCTGCATTTGCTGCTCCATTTCCTGTAATTGTCCCTACAAGTGCACTAGACCCTACGGCTGATAGTGCTGGGCCTCCAGTTTTATTTCCAAATAACCCGAAAGCAAAGTCTGTAAAAAATTGTCCTCCTCCCGATTTCATTAGAAAAGATCCGAATATAACAAATAATATTAGCACAGTTGAACTAACATAGATTGGTTCACTGAAAATACCTAATGTTCCACTGAACATGTGATCGATCATTTTCTCATACCTAACTCCTGGGTGTGCAAGTGCACCAGGGAAATATTGACCGAAGAGAATATAGCCTAAGAAGAATACCCCAATAGCAGCCATTAATATTCCATTTGTTCTTCTAGTAGCTTCAAGTATCAAAGCGATAAAAAACGTTCCAAAAATAACATCAATTGAACTAATATTTCCTTGCCTGCTTTGAATTCCCTCTGCATCAATGAGCATATAGCCAGCTGTAATAACTGTTACAAGAATAATCAAGATGTCTATTATTCCGAATTTTTTCCCTTTTTTAAATGGGAACAGAAGAAATATTAAAAGAATCGTCCATAAAACGTGTACGCTTCGATGTTGCCAAGAAGATAACGTACCAAATCCGGCTGTATATACATGAAATACCGATAGGCCTATTGCCAATAAGGCAATGATAGACATTAAAATTCTCGTTTTGTTCCATTTTTCTTTTCTAGAATTCCAAAGTTCCTCAACATACGCTGGCTTCTGCTTTACTTTCGTATCAATCTTGTGAACTGTTGCTGACTGAGCTACCATTCTATCACCACCAATCCATCGTTTTTATTATTTTTAATAATGTCTACATTTATCAATTGTAAACATTTCAACCATTTTTGGTAACGCTTACATTTTATTCATTTTTATTTGCTTAATTCTCTTCTAAAATTTTCCTTGCAATAATAAGACGCTGGATCTCATTTGTTCCTTCATAAATTTTCGTAATTCTTGCATCCCGATAGAATCTTTCTACTGGATACTCACCTATATATCCAATCCCCCCATGAATTTGTACGGCATTATCTGCCACTCTGTTAAAAACATCAGATGCATACAACTTGGCCATTGCCGCTTCTTTTATTACTTTTTTGCCAGCATCAATTTTTTCTGCAGCCATCATAGTCAATGTGCGAGCTGCTTCCGTTTCCGTTGCCATATCTGCTAACATCCATTGAATAGCCTGATTATTAGAAATTGGTTGACCGAACTGAACACGTTCTTTCGCATAGCTTGCAGAGAGCTCAATTAATTTGTCACAGGACCCTACTGCTCTAGCAGCTAACCCAACACGACCTTCTCCCAAAATCCTTAGGGCATTGATGTATCCCATTCCAACCTCACCAATTACATTTTTTTCAGGTACAATACAGTTTTCAAAAATGACTTGAGCAGTATAGGAACCTCGTAATCCCATTTTTTTATCTTTTTTTCCAATTATTAGTCCAGGAAAATCCCGTTCAACTAAAAATGCTGTAATCCCACCTTTTGCTCCCCTCTCTTTATCCGTTACAGCAAATACTGTGAAAACATCAGCTACTGGTGCATTCGTGATAAAATGTTTCGTTCCATTAAGCATCCAACTACTGCCTTGTTTTTCTGCTTGGGTTGTTAGATTCGTAGCGTCAGACCCAGCACCAGGCTCAGATAAAGCAAATGCTGCAATTTTATTTCCCGCAGCCATATCCGGCAAATATTTTTGTTTTAAATACTCGGAACCTAGTTTCACAATACCTGTACTCCCAATACCTGTATGAGCACTAATTAAAGAAACATACCCATTGTGAGTTCTGCCTAACTGTTCAAGCACTATCGCTTTTCCTACAGTGTTTAAACTGATTCCACCATATTCTTCTGGAATACTGATACCAAACAATCCTAGTTCCTTTGCTTTCTCAATAAGACGTTCTGGAATAACATCTTCATCTTCAATTTGTTGAGCATATAAGTCGACCTCATTATCAACAAAGTTCTTGATCATTGTTTTCATTTGTTGCAGTTCATCTGTTACTATTCCTATCATTTAATTTCCTCCTTAAAATTTATGTACTTATATATCAACTAGCAAAAACCATGCCAATTCCCACATAATTATGTATATATTTAATACAAATCGTTGTTTATTAAGGTTTACACACTATTTTTTAAATAGGATTTAAAAAATATAATTTGTTTATATTGTTTTTATATTTTTCAATAACTTCAATATTGAATCAAAAAAGTATGAAAAAGGAAGCAAATACCGATTCAATAAAAAATTAATAATTCAAAAATGAATTATTATAATTAAATAAACCATTGTAGTTCATATAATTTGTGAATATAATCAAACAGCCCATACTAAAACAATAAGTATAGGCTGCTTACACTATAAATTTCATTGACTCTTATTTATCAGATGTTCATTGTCACTGGTTCTTTATTAAGATATATTAAGACACTATATAACATTTGAATTTTAGGTACATTCACATTCATTTCGTTTGCTTTTCTCATGACATACCCACAAATTGCTTCTACTTCCATTGGTTTCCCACTTAAACGATCCTGTAGCATGGATGTATTATGCGTCCTTGCACGCTCTGCATTAGTAAAGATTGTTTCCAATGTTTTGCTACGATCTATGTCTACACCTACATTTAAAGCTACATCAATCGCCTCGTTGCATATTGATTCTGCAGTTTTCCTCAAATGTTCATTATCTAAAATCTCCCCCACTTTTGCTGTAGAGACAGCAGATAATGGATTAAAAGTAATATTCCAAAGTAATTTCTTCCATTTTCTTTCAATGATTTTTCCACTGTGTCTTGTATCAATGCCTGCCTGCTGGAAGCTTAAAACAATATCGGAGCATATTTCTCTTGTTGAGGATTCTAGTTCTCCGATTACCAATTGTACTCTTCCCTGCTGACTAATAATACCTGGTTCTTCTATTATAGATTGTATATATGTTGCACAGGAGAAGACACGCTTCGTAGTAAAAATTTCACTTAAAACTTCTTCATTATCGACACCGTTTTGCATCGTTATAATTTTTGCATCTAGATTTAGTATAGGCAGTAATTCCTTCGAAATCTGTTCAGTACTATTTGCCTTCACACAAAACAGTACCAAATCTGAATCAGAAAGATCATGCAGGTTATTAGTAAATGCACTATGAATTGTAAATTTCTCAGAACCATGCTTGACAAGCATGCCATTTTCCCTGGATACTTCAAGATGCCTTCCTCTTGCTAGAAAGGTTACCTTATGTCCAGCCTTATGCAGTAACGAACCAAAAAAACCTCCCACGGCTCCCGCTCCGACAACTCCAATTTTCATGTTAAACATCCTCTCAATTATTTTTTATATCCATCTTGTATTTTTTTAATTTCCTTACAATTGTGGGTTGACTTGATTCCAGTGCCTTTGCTATCTCATATGTACTAGTGTATTTTTCAGCAGCTAAAGAAAGCACTTTTTTCTCAGCAATTTCTACTGCAGCTTTAAGTGATACAAGTTGATTTGTTGTATACTCTTTACTAGTTATATATTCGACTGGAAGATTATCTATCGAGATTAATTCATCACGAGTGGTGACGACTAATCTTTCTATTAAATTAGACAGTTCCCTAATGTTTCCGGACCAATCATAGGATAAGAAAAAGCTTTTCAGATTATAATCTATCGTTTTATTAAGGTTATATTTCTTATTCATTTTTTCTAAAAAATAATGAATCATCGGGATGATATCATCTCTACGTTCTCTAAGTGGAGGAATTTTAATAGGTATTACGTTTAATCGATAATACAAATCCTCCCTAAACTCCCCATTTTCTACCATCGACCTTAAATCCCGATTGGTTGCTGTTATGATTCGGGTGTCTATTTTTTGCGGTTTTGTTCCTCCTATTCTATGAATTTCTCCATCTTGTAACACCCTTAATAATTTTACTTGCAAAGGTAAAGGTAGCTCTCCAATCTCATCTAGAAAAATGGTACCCTTATCTGCTAATTCAAACATTCCTTTTTTTCCTTGACTATTTGCTCCTGTAAAAGCTCCACTTTCATAACCAAATAATTCCGATTCAAGTAAATCAGATGGAATTGCTCCACAATTCACCTTCATAAATTCTCCCTTTTTTGACCTTTCACTATTAGAGTATATATAATTAGCTAATACATCCTTTCCGACACCTGTTTCCCCTAGAATAAGTACGGTTGCATCGATATTAGCAATTCTTTGTGCTGTATCATAAATTAGTTTCATTTGTTCACTTTTCGTAATAACGTCTTTTAATTGATCCGGCCTATTCTTTAAACGTTCTAATTCTTTTTTAAATTTATCGTTCAGTTTATTAACTCGCAATAATTCCGTTTGCAGTTCATATAAATCAGATAAATCTCTAATATTCGTTACAACCTTCTCAATTTCTCCTTTTTCATTATAAACGGGACTTCCTGTTAACAGTGTTTGATTTCCAGCATAATTTATTTGAACTAGTGTAACGGTTCGATTTAATTCAAGGACTTTATTTGTTACAGAATTTTTTAGTATTCCTCTTTCGATGAGAGCGTTAACATTCTTACCAATGTAATACTCTTTAGGAATACCCGTTATTCGTTCAATTGCTGAATTAGTTTTTAATGTTACACCTTTACTATCTGTTATATAGATGCCATCGTATGAGTTTTCAATAATTGCATCCAGTTCCCTATTTAGATTTTTTATTTTTTTAATTTCTTTTATCAGGTCATTTATCTCAGGTGTCTCTACTCCAATTAGTAATCGATTGTTGAGAATTGAGGCAACTTTTATAAAAACAAAAACTTTATCCTCGTATTCAGCGTGGATGAACTCAGAGGATGTTGTTTCTTTCCAGACTGAGAAAAGTTCCATAATATTCTTTCCAATGATTATATTTTCTTCTTTAACCGAATCAATATGATATAAAAGAACTTGATTATTTTTATTTAGGATAAGAAAAGGGACACCATATTCTTCTAACAACCTTTCATTAAAAGTAAGCTGCATTAAACCACCCTTATTTTTATTTTTGAATAGGAATTAAACTTTCCACAAAAAGGATTTCACTGATAATAATTGGAAATCCGTCCTTAGGCATTACTCTGGTCCCAGAAAAATTCCGGATACACAGTAGACGGAATCATTCCTGAAACCGATTAGACCGTTGTTAGGTCTGAACAATCCGAAGAAGATAACAGCCACCATAATATTCTCCTCGTAATATCAATTTCTAATTTCACATGGTTCTCGATCGTAACAGAAAAGTAGTCTTACCATGTGTTCCGATATTTTTCCTAAAAACCCCTCTCTACGCTTATTCTTATTTGACATCATAAGATATATTTAAAATACATAACTAATTTACTAAATATAATATGATGTAAATAGTATGAAATCTTTAGTTGAGCTTATATTAAATAAATACAACAATATCAGAACTAGATCTTCCTTACGTTATGCGACAATTACTTCATCAATTAGTAGCCTATCAATCTGTATTCTTAGAATAGAGCAAACTTCCACTCAGATTTAATACAAGCAACATTAAAAGAAAAATCCGAACTTAATTCAAATTCCCTATTTGAATTAAGTTCGGATTGTTTGCTATTATATCCTGATTTCCCTGAATCACTTAGCATATTAGGTCGCTTTTCCTCTCTCTAACTTTCTTGCACTACCTCAGCAGAATTTTGTCGTTGATAATTCTTTGCCATTTCGACGGCACTTTTGGCTTCAATATATCCCCATATATCATCAAGTGTTGGATGAGATGTTGCTTTTAGGATGCTCTTTATATCATTTGGACTGAGATTAGGATTAGCTTCCAGCATAAGGGCGATGATCCCTGCACAAATTGGTGTTGCCATCGATGTACCCGACAATTGTATATAATTTTCATCGATAACCATCTCCGGGATTTGGGATTCCAACACTGATCCCGGGGCTAACAAGGAGATAATATTTGTACCTGGAGCATATACATCCGGCTTAATCAGCTTATCAATTGTAGGTCCTCTACTAGAATAATCTGCTATTCCATCATCCGTACGCTCTAATGTATTCTTATCATCCGTCGATCCAACCGTAATGACAAATGGGTCAATGGCCGGGGTACTAATCGTTGATGCGGCAGGCCCATCGTTTCCAGCAGCAGCACAAACTACAATTCCTTGATGCCAAGCAGATTGAGCAGCTAGTGATAATGGATCATCCCTGAAAGATTCATAGGCCGGCGCTCCAAGCGAAAGCGAAATAATCCGTATATTGTGCTCTTCTTTATGATCGACACACCATTCCAAACCCTCAATAATCGTGGATAATCTCCCACTCCCTTGCTCATCTAAAACCTTTAGCCCAATAATAGATGCTTCTGGTGCTGGTCCAATATACTTTCCATTGGAGAGACTGCCATTTCCAGCCGCATCACCAGCACAATGTGTTCCGTGTCCATTATCATCATAAGGTTCGCTTTCTCCGTTTATAAAATCTTGAAAAGCTATAATTCTATTTGTCGGATCCGTCAAGTCATCATGGGTATGGACACCTGTGTCGATTACTGCTATCGTAACGCCTTTTCCAGTTAATCCAAGCTGTTCTTGAACATTGGCAGCTCCTGTTTGCTCACTTGCTATATCTAAGAAGGCAGTTACAATCCGATCATAAAAAATCCGATCGACTGCTTCATGGTCTTTAATCTGTTGTATTCTATCAGGTGTTAAATATCCTTTCATCGCATTTATACTGCGTAGTTCTCTATGGAGATTGTTATGGGAGTCAATATTACATACTTTTAAGAGGTTGTCTTTTTTGCCTCTTTCACAATCCTTTTTCAAATAAACGATAAGGGGGATTTCATTGTTGCTAGTTTCATTCTGGTCTACTTTTCGAGAATTCCGTAATTGTTCCACTAAGCCAGGGTCAAGTTTACGTTCTGCATCTTCAAACCATACTTTTTTCCTGTTGCTCATTTTTACTCCTCCTCGATTATTTTTTGTGTTGTTCACTAATAGATTATCAAGGACTAGTAATGGAAACAATCGGACAAGATAACTATTTTTTTGAAAATTTAAACAAAAATATAGTAGTTTTGACGATAGGTAGATAATAATTAGATTCAATGCGAAGTTTGATTGAGTCTATACTATCAAAGAATAGTATAGTTCCTAAATCAATACACTTTTCTACTATAAACAACCTCACCGTCAATCATCGTCCACTCAACCTTTATCTCTGGGATATCATCTACATCAGCACTTAATAATGAACTATCTAGTAAAATTAAATCTGCTAGCTTTCCTATTTCAATACTTCCTTTTATATCTTCTTCAAAAGATGCATAAGCACCATTTAGAGTATACATACGGATAGCGTCCATTAGTGAAACGGTTTTCTCTTTACCAAGTACTTGCCCCGAATGTGTCATTCTTGTTAATGCAGCATGAATTCCACGCATTGGGGAATATGTAGTTACTGGACAATCAGAGCCGAATGCAGCAGGAACATCCGCTTCTAAATAATCATTTAATGGATACATGTTCGAAGTTCTTTCCCCGTAATTAATTGCATACCCATCTCCAAACTCATAGAGAAAGGCAGGATTTGGTGTCGGTATAACATTCTGCTCCTTCATTCGTTGAATTAAATCTGGAGATGCTATACCAGCATGCTCAATTCGATGTCTTGCATCAGGTCTTGGGTGCAGATTATTAGCCTTTTCAATAGTATTTAGCAACATATCAATTGCGGCATCTCCTTGAGCATGGGCAGTAATTTGCCAACCATTTTTATGTGCTGGTATAAAAATCTCGTCTACCTCTTCTTGTTCATAGTACTGCACACCATATTCATCAGCATCACTTGTGTATGGATCTCTAGTCCAAATAGTCGGACCACTACTGCTGCCATCCAAGAATAACTTAACTGGTCCAATTCGATATTTGTCATCACCCAATCCAGTAAAAATAGCTGATTTATTCATACTTCTAACTATTTTATCAGCTCCATTTAAAGCACCAATCATTACATATAATCTTTGTTTAATAATACCTTCTTTTGAATGCGTCTGTAGTTGGCGAATATTCTGTAACCCAAACCCCGATGCTTCATGAATTGAAGTAATCCCTTTCTCTGCAAACTGTTTAGATGCTATTGTATGTGCTTCCTTCATCTCCTCATTGCTAAAGGAAGCCTTAGCGAACATATCCATGTGCGCACTTTCGATCAGCAGTCCATTAAGTTTACCATTTTCTTCTCTTCCAAGCCTTCCACCAGCTGGGTCTGGTGTGATTCCTGTTAATCCTGCTTCTTCAAGCACTCTACTATTAACCACAGAAATATGATTACACGTTCTGGTCAAAATAATTGGATGTTCAGTCGATACTGAATCCAATTCTTCTTTAGTAGGGAATCGCTTTTCTTTAAACTTGCTTTCATTATACCCCCAAGCACGAATCCATTTGCCAGTTTGGGTTTTTGAAGCTTGCTCTTTCATAGCACCTATCAAATCTTTAATAGAATTAATACGCTCATCTTTACAAGATACCGATAACTCATTGGTACCATGTAACGTAATATGTATATGGGAATCAATAAAACCTGGCATTAACGTACGTCCACCTAAATCAATTACTTTTGTGTTCCTATCTTTTAGTTCTAGTATTTTTTCATTGTCACCAACTGCTACTATTTTATTTTTAGAAATAGCAACAGCTTGAGCAACTTCATTACTTGCATTCACTGTGATGACTTCTCCATTAATCATTAAATATGTCATTGTCTCGCCCCTTAAAAAATTTAATGACAGTACTAAATCCCTATGACAGGCTATAAGAAATAGAAATAGATCTCAAAATTCTCATTAATCCGTCTATTTTGTTACTACATAATTTTCATCATCTACTTCTTCTTTTATTTCATCTTCATTCTCTTTAAAATTGTTTAATGCACGGTCAAATCGATCAATTACGTTTTGTTGTCTTGGTGCTGTAGAAAGACTAACCGTTACATACAGAACTACATTTAGAATAAGTCCCCACATAGCAGGATTTAAACCAAATGGACTTGTTATTCCTGGTACAAAAGTGAAAAGTAACGTAACTGCTACTCCACCAAATAAACCAGCGATCGCACCTTTTCCATTTGAGTTTTTCCAAAAAAGTGCACCCATTGTAGGAACAATCAATTGTGCCGTACCACCAAATGCAACAAGCCCGATTGTTACAAGCACTCCTGGAGCAAATAATGCAAGTATATAAGCGATGATGGAAAACAGAAGAATAGCAAAACGTGATACCTGTTTTAGTTGACTATCGGAAGCTTTGGGATTTTGATATCGTTGATAAAAATCCTTCGTAATGACAGTAGATACTGCATGGATTTGACTATTTGCTGTAGACATTGCTGCTGCAGCTCCACCTGCAAGCACTATCGACCCAAACACAATTGGCATATAATCCATTACCATCATCGGTAATATCTGATCTGCATTTTCTACATTTGGCATCACAAGAACACCTGTCCAACTTATTAGTACGGAACCGATATACGTAATCGCAATAAATGAAATGAGGAGAGGCATTAAATTAAATAGTTTACTATTTTTCACTGCATACATTCGTAACCATAATTGTGGTCCCATGATCGCGCCAAGTGCAGTAATCACGCACAAAGAAATCCATGCAGCGTAACCTGATTCCCCTTCTGGACCAGGAAGCGTTAAATGAGCAGGATTTTGCTGACTCATTTGTTCAAACATTGCAGTCGGACCTCCAACAAGGCTTGAAATATAAAGACCAACGAATAATAAACTGAAAAACAAAAGAGCACCATAAATAACATCTGTCCATGCAACTGCACGCATTCCACCTACCCATACATACACAATAATAACAGCATAGAAAAGTGCAGCAGCCATCCAAAACGGAATTACTCCACCAGATGCTACCTCAATTAAGTAGGCACCACCGGTTAATTGAATTTGTAAATAAGGAATAGTAAAAACACTAACAATCAATGCCACAATAATACGCAACTTCTCACTATCATAAAAATCCCCAAGAAAATCTGAAGGAGTTGTATAATTAAATTTCTTTCCTAGATACCAAATTCGTTTTCCTACAACATAGTACAAGTATCCAAATAATATATTCCATGCAAAAGCTGTTAAATAAACAGGGCCATCTGTATAGAAAGAGGCATTCGATCCGAGAAATGCGAATGCACTCCACCAGGTTGCTGCAACTGTAAAAAATGCAGCAATTGACCCCATTCCTCTTCCCTGAATAAAATAATCATCACTGCTGCTTTGTCCTTTAGATGCTGCAACAAACCCTACAATAAGTGGTATTAATAAAAATAGAAATATAATTATACTGCCAGAACCCATATATAAATACCCTCCCTATTCTTTGTTTTTCCCCCAGTTCGTCCGATATGCAATATATAAAACAACGCAACAAAACAACCACCAAAACAAAACCCAGCTAATAAGAAAAGGAAATCCAAAAATCATTGGTTCTACACGATTTGCAGCTAGAATAATAGGACTTTCTAGCATAATTAGCCCGAAGATTGTACATAAATGGTAAACATATTTTGATTTAAATATTTGCAAATTAATCACCCATCCCTATTTGGTAGAATTATTAATTGTCTTTACATTTTTTTGCTTAAATCAACAATATATATTATTGAGAAAATTATAAATATTAAAAGTTTGATTATCATTGGACGAAGTGTAAAAAGAATAGCTGACCGATGTTTCGAATTGTAAAAGAATGGTCCACCTCTTCTTCTTCTCTTTTGTTTATGTATAGGGAAACGATTAGTCTGGAATAAGTCCATTAGAAAACCACATAAAAAAACCTCCTTTTAACCTTTCATATCTTTATAACCGAAATGAAAAGTTAAAAGGAGGTGTAAACAATAAAAATTATACAAATTAAAACAATCTTATTTACGTATTAAGAACATACGCCGAACATGAAAGTTACAATAGAAAAGTATATTATTAAACCTTAGCTCTTTAATCACTAAACAAGTTCACATGATCGATACTAGAAAGTTTGCATAATACGGAGGAACTATTTAAACCAACCCTTTTCTTTTAATTTGGAAATGGCTTCAATACGGTTGCTGACATTCAATTTGTCCATGATTGTTGATACATAATTACGAACAGTACCATTTGTTAAATAAAGTTGACCTGCAATCTCTTTCGTTGTCTTCCCGTCGGCAATGAGTTTAAGCACTTGCTCCTCCCGCTCTGTCAGCGGATTTCCTTCCTCGTAGGCCATATCAATTAATTCTGGTGCATACACCTTGCGACCAGCCATAATAGCGCGAATTGAATTTGCTAATTCTTCACTAGGACTGTCCTTTAATAAATAACCGCTAACATTCGCTTTACGCGCTCGTTCAAAATATCCGGTACGAGCGAAAGTAGTTAAGACAATAACTTTACATTCATCATCTCGTAATACTTCTGCTGCATCTAACCCAGTCTTCACAGGCATTTCTATGTCCATGATACACACATCAGGCTTCCATTTCTCAACTAAGTTTAATACTTCTTCCCCATTCTTCGCCTGTCCAACCACTTCCATATCCTCTTCCATACTAAGAAGAGTGCCCAAAGCTCCGAGCAATAATTGTTGATCTTCGGCAATCACAATTCGAATCAATTCGACTCCTCCTGTTCCGTCTGTTGAATTACACGTGGCACTTGGATGGTAAGGATGGTTTTACTCTTATTCGTAGCATCAAACGACAAGGATCCATTAACGAATCCCAACCGCTCCTTCATTCCAAGAATTCCATTCCCTTTAAATGTATGTACCTTATCTTGAATACCTATACCATTATCTATAATGCGAATTGTCCATTCATCAGGTGTTTGCTTCATTACTATTTTACACTCTGTTGCCTCACTATGTTTCACCACATTTGTTACTGCTTCTTTTAAACACATACTTAATACATTTTCAATGAGTAATGGGGCATCCCAACGCTTAAGATTATCTTCCACTTCAAAAGTTATTTGTGCTACTTCAAGAAGTTGGCGAACACGGATAAGCTCATCTTTTAATCTGGTTCCTTTCATTCCAGAAACAAGTTCACGAACCTCTTTCAGAGCTGTTCTTGCTGTTTGATGGATATCCACCAACTCATTCTTCGCTGACTCAGGGTTAGCGTCAACTAATTTTCCAGCAAGTTCACTTTTTAGCCCCATAAGCGAAAGTTTTTGTCCCAATGTGTCATGCAAGTCTCGAGCAATGCGCTCACGTTCTTCGAGCACAATTAGTCGGGCGATTTTTTGATTGGCATTCTCTAGTTGATTTTCTAACTTCTCTCGTTTATTTCGATTATACATGGTAAACGGAAGTAAAATAACACCAATTACACAAATAATAATAAACGGCCATTGAGTATAAAACATCGCTTCTTGAATGAAAAAACCAATGCTTACTGCTGCCAGTGTCGTGACGAGATGGATAACATACAGTGAAATAAAACCAGCCTTATTCTGTATGTTCCCTATAAAGAAAGCTAAAAATAATGAAAAATATACATAACCAAAATATAGAGTTACTCCAACACTAATGAAGATTTCAATACCAACAGATACATAGACCGTCCAGCCTTTTTTAATAAACGCCAATCGGTAAGTTGCAAAGAATAAAACAATCATGATTACTCCAACAGCAATCTCTATTGGTGAAGAGGAGCGAAGCACAAAATAAAATGGAAGCAGACAAAATGCAATCCACGCAAAAAGACTAAGACCCGTATTTTTCGGAAATAGATGATACCAATGTTGCATTCCAATCTCTCCTCTATTCATTCCTTGTTCTGCTTAGTATAACAAAAACCCTTCATACGTGTTATAAAGGGTTTTGTTTCTAACCTATAATTTTTTATTTTTTCTAACCGTCATTAATCTATTTTGAGAAGAATGGTTATTTTTGAAAACTTGTTTTTCTTGATTTTAATTGTTGGTTTAATTTGTCTTCGTTCTCCATCTGCTTAAATTGCTTAAAAGAAACAAATGACTTGCTCTTTTCATCATACAAACGAAAACGAAGTGATTGTAAACTCGTTAATAACGTGATTGTTGTTGCTTTGTGCAATGGTGGTGTTGACTCATGTGCTTTCTCCAAGTGGTAGTTTGGAACCCTTGGGCTTAAATGGTGCACATGATGATAACCAATACTTCCTGTTATCCACTCGATTACCTTTGGAAGCTTATAATAAGAACTTCCATCAACTGCTGCTTTTACATAATCCCATTCATCTTCATTTTCAAAGTAAGAATCTTCAAACTGATGTTGCACATAGAACAACCAGATTCCTGCAGCTCCTGCAACAAATAAAATTGGTAATTGGACGACCAAAAACGCTTGCCAGCCAATAGCCCAAATCAATAAACCATAAATAGCTAAAATGGAAACATTGATTAGATATGTATTCCAGCGCTCTTTACGCTTGGCACCTTTTCGATTAAATCGGTTTGAAATCAAGAATAGATATGCCGGACCTAATCCAAACATAATAATTGGATTACGGTAAAGTCTGTACGCAAGTCTGCCCCAAAAGGAAGCATTCGCATACTCGTCCACTGTCATTACCCACACGTCACCAGTTCCACGTTTATCTAAATTACTACTTGTCGCGTGGTGAATAGCATGATCTCGTTTCCATTTTTCAAAAGCAAAGTGCGTGATAATACCCGATATCGTACCGACGATTCTGTTCGCTTTGGCATTTTTAAAAAATGACATATGCGTACAATCATGGAAAATGATAAAGATACGAACAACAAATCCTGCTGCAACAACCGATACTGCTAAAGAAAGCCAAATAGATACCGATAGGCTCTGATATGCCAGAAACCATAATAGGAAGAACGGCAAAATAGAATTTATTAGTTGAATAATGCTCGTCCTTGTATCTGACTTAGCAAAGACGGAAACACTTTTTCTTAATTGCGCTTGTTTTTGTTTACTCATGCTTTTCCTCCTCTAACAGGTTACATATTAGTACTATTCTAAACTTCGGATAAAGCTTTCATAAGTCATAAACGTCATGGAATGATATGACATTTGTCATATAGAGGTGTTGCTTTGAAATAAACTATGAAAATTTATACTATAGATTGATCATTTTAAATAAAGTCTGATGATTTATAAAAAAATTTGATACAATGACGTTGACAATATGGATTGTGATAATGCAACAGACGGGCGGAATAAATAAGGGGCAACACTAGGTTGCCCCTTGATGCACCTATAACTATCTTTACTATAGCTCTTCATCTCAGTAATAATGAAAAAGGAAAGGCGATGAACAATATGATTTTTGGTGACAAATTAAAAAAGGAACGAGAAAAAAGAGGTTGGTCACAAGACTATCTCGCTGAAAAAGTATATGTTAGTCGTCAATCAGTTTCAAAATGGGAGACTGGTAAAAATTATCCTAGCATCGAAGTGATTATCAATTTAAGTGACTTATTCGGTATCACGATAGATGAATTATTGAGGAGTGACGAAGAATTGAAAGAAAAAGTAATTCGAGATAGTAAACAACTGGCGCATCCAAAATGGAAAACTTTTTTTGACAGCTTATTTTTATTAGGTGCATTTTTATTATTAGTAAAGCTGATAATTTTGGGCTTGAATTATTTCATTGGTACAGAATTTTTGGTAACAGATGGGAAGCTAGTAAAAATCTTAGCCAACTTTTTACCATTAGCTATGATGATAATAGGCGGAATTGGTTCAGATAGTTTAAAGGATAAGTATATTGATTAACTAATTTGTATCATATTCAGCCAGATCAAAGGTCAGTCATAAGCTCAATGCATAGATTCCGCTTCCCTGTAACAAAAAACAAGCGTGGTATTTTTTATCCGTGTTTCATGAAAAATACCACGCTTTTCAATTCAATTAATCTATTCTAAACTAACTATATATATTATTACCGATCTGTTAGAGGAATCTTATCATAATCCTCTACATCCAATTCATAGACTTCATCCGTTGCAAGACTATTTAAAATTCCGTATAACCCTTCTTCAACAGCCTTAGTCAATTGTCCCATTTTCTTTTGACCAAAACTTTGCGTCTGTCCGGTAACTTCAAATAATACAGCTCCACTTCCATTTAGCGCAAACGAACCAAGTGCAGTACCTGGTAAATCTAAGTCCTGTGAATAAAGTGAAATATTGCCAAATGGTGAATTCCCCATCTGCTGTAATGCATCATAAGCAGCAACATTCAATTGTTTGGAAAAATCTTCATTATAAACGTCCGCATACTCACTATATTTCTCCCCTTCTGGTGTACTAGGGTGGGGTACAAATACACCCGATAGAGATAATGTAACTGGAATATCAGTACCATCGATTACATATTCACCTTGATGATGTAGGTCTATAAATACATCAACAGTACCAAATTGTTCTTGCAGATCTTTATAAACATCTCGGATTGTCTGAGCTTCGGGAGTAATAAACCATCCTGGTTCTGAAGAATTATTTGGGAAATCTTCAAATTGTGGTACATAATTCAAATTCGGATTAAAGTCTCGATTTACATCAAAACCTGGATTTGAAGCATAATCCCAATATTGGTTAGTATAAGTATAATAATTCCAAGATGGCTCTGCACCTTCCAATTGTGGGAACTGATTAATTACTTCATCCCAATTCAACTCATTACCACGACGATTCAATTCAGAGCCATCAGGATTGACCATTGGCATTGCCACAATTGTCACCTCTTCTCTAAGTTGTCTCATTTCTGGAGAGTTGTTTTTACCTATCTTTTTAATCATATTTAACAACGCTTTTGTACCTACTTTTTCATTTCCATGAATCTCACTTTGAATTAAAACAACTTTATCACCTGAACCAACTGTCGCCTTATAAATTTCACGATTGTGATTAGAATAACCAACAACATCTACTTCTACATTACCATTGCTTGTTCTTTCAATTTGATTAAGTTCTCTTGTTAATTCATCATGACTGATAAAACCTGAAACTGGTGGCATATTAATTTCTGACGCCTCTGAAATAACTGGGGAACCAGCAAACGGTGTTAACATCCCTGCACCTAACAAAATAGAACCACTCAACAATACAACCTGTCCTATACGTTTCATCTTATCCCTCCACATTTTTAGTTTATATGTAGAAGTATTCCTTCTATATCTATCAATTTCCTTCAAATAAATTAAAAATGAATCTATAATACTCCCATACTTTCAAAAAATTAAGTCATCTACCCTAACACTTTTTCAAAAATTAGGTTTAATGATCCTATTTGTCAGGACTAGGGGTTGCAAATAAATAAGTTGAGTGTGTTGTTAATACAAATCAATACTAACTCCCAGTATTTTCGACTACGACCTAACTCATATTTTTTGTTACAACAACTTTATACTTTGGTAAACCTAACTTTATAACAATGTTATATAATACAGTTGAACCTACCAAAAGGAGGAGAATCAATTGCAAAATATCCAAAAAAGAACACTGATTATAGCTCTTGTATTGCTTGCATCTGTATTATTGTTTATCCAACCATTAACAAATATTTTTGTGAATGCATCTTCAGGAGATGAATCAGTCTCGTCCCCATACACCGTCTCACAGGCTATTGCCAATCAAGATAATTCTAGTCAAACGGTTGAGGGATTTATTGTCGGCCAACCAGTCTCCACAACTTCAGTCATCACAAGTAACTTTCCAAATAATTACGCTTTGGCATTAGCTGACAGCCCTTCTGAAACGAACATAGAAGAAATGATTTACGTTCAAATACCATCTTCATTTCGAACTTCATTCGGCCTACAATCTAATCCTTCCATATTAGAAGAAAAAGTAAGAGTAACTGGTACACTTACAAACTATTTTGCGCATGCTGGAATAAAAGATGGCACTGCTTTTGAACTGCAGACGGACGACGAACAACCACCAGAAACAGATCCTGAAACTCCATCCCCAGACGGCTATTATGATGAAGCAGAAGGTAAATCAGGAGAACAATTAAAATCTGCTCTACACAACATCATTGATGATCATACGGAAATCTCCTATTCAAATGTTTGGGAAGCACTACGTGAAACAGATGAAGATCCAAATAACTCCAATAATGTACTTCTTCTTTATACTGGTCGTTCACAAGGGAAAAACGAAAACGGTGGAAATGCGGATGACTGGAATCGCGAACATGTTTGGGCAAAATCTCACGGAGACTTCGGTACATCGATGGGGCCTGGCACAGACCTCCATCATTTAAGACCAACAGATGCTTCTGTAAACAGTTCCAGAAGTAACCTCGACTTTGATGATGGTGGCAGCGAACATACAGAGGCAAGCGGAAACTACTATGACTCCGATTCCTGGGAACCAAGGGATAGTGTAAAAGGTGATGTGGCAAGAATGATTTTTTATATGGATGTACGTTATGAAGGTGATAGCGGCGAACTAGATTTAGAATTAAATGATCGAGTCAATAATGGATCTGCACCATATCACGGAAAACTATCCGTATTACTGGAGTGGCATGAGGAAGATCCGGTTGATGATTTTGAAAGAAGAAGAAACGACATTATCTACAACGATTACCAGCATAACCGTAATCCATTTATTGATCACCCGGAATGGGTGAGAGAAATTTGGGATTAATTATTGTTGGAAGAATTCGGTGCATAGTGCTTTATAATCAAACTTTTGTAATCGATTGATTTTTCCCTTGTCGTAGTCGCTTTACTGGAATACAATTTAGGGATATTACATCGCTAAGCTTGCAAGGTTGGATATGGATGATGATGGGGAAATTTACAGGAGTTTTCTTATTTACTATAACGTTAATTGCGGTTGAACAATCCAAAGAAGAATGATTTATTTTATTACAAAAACTCGCCCACTACCGGGCGAGTTTTTGTAATAATTGTAATCAGGTATTGTTGGTCTATGGGAACAGAATATATCCCTCTAAAACTCATTGATTTGGGATTTGCATGTTTATCCCAAACTAGCCAATCAGCTACTAAAAAATAAAATCTAACTTTAAAGGATAGTCAACAATTTAGGATAACGTGGTATGAAATGGGTAATTTAGCTAATCTATTAAGTTATTTTCCCATCCTTCAAGTAAAATGTTTGCATTCGTTTAAGGTTTATTTTCCCATCTTTCAAGTAAAAGATTAATGTCACTATTGAGTCTGTTATAAGCTTCTTGTCCAATTAGTTTGTTTTCTCGCTGATTTTCTAGTAAAACTTTAAATCCATTCAAATGCTTGACCATTTTTTCGCTATTCTCTTGGTTTTCATAGATTTCTAGAGTAGCTAAATGGTTATCTACTAAACGAGCATCGCTATCATTTTTAAATTGTTCTTCTTCCGTAAAGCGTACCATAACATCTCTCATATCTGTTATGTTGTTTGTCCAATACCTAGGAATTTCTGTAAGGAAATCGTCACCGTTTAAATTATCAATAGAACCATCAGCCATATGAGAAATAATCCCCCATAACCCGTTTTCCACACGATCTACTAGGTCTTGATCATAACCAAATTGAGGTTGCTGACCAGGCATTTCAAAAAGAACAGTTGCCGTTCCATTAAGAGCAAATGCAGATCTAGCTTGTCCAGGAAAATCACGTTCTTGAAAGTGGATATACTGTGCTACACCAGGCTCCTCTTTCTCTGAGAATTCCTTAACCCCAAGAGCTGCAGCTAATGCATAACGTTTAGACCTATCCTGATCCAACAATGGATAATCATCGTATTTTGTGCTGTCGTCTGGTCCTAATGGTGGATAGTCTATTGCAATTGTTACGTCTTCACCTGTTTTATTCATTACTGGGGTGCCCATGTGATGAATATCAGCATAAGCTTCTACATGACCAAACTCATCTTGCAACTCCAAATAAAGATTTCTCAGTAATTGAGATTCATTAGTTATGAAGAAACCAAAATCATTAGTGTGTCCAGGTAAATCTTCAGCTACTACTTCATAGTTCAAATCAGCATTAAAATCACGATTAAGGTCAAAGCCACCATTTCTCTCATTATAATACCATGCAGGGGTAGCGCCCTCTAAATGTGGATAAGTAGAAATAACTTCTTCCCATGGAAAGATATTTTGTCTTTGAGGTATCTCGAGACCATCAACATTATATCGTGGAATAGCCACTATAGTAACCTCATCACGAACAGATTGTGCAAATGAGCTATCGCTAGTACCAAGGTATTCTAATATTTCTATAAGTGCCTCGCCACCACTTTTTTCATTTCCATGTATGCTACCAGTAATTAATAACACTTGACCTCCAGTACCAATACGCGCAGATATAACTTCATTTCCTTGTGTAGAATAACCTGCGACATCAGTCTCAACTTTTCCATCACTAGCGTCTACAATTTCGCTTAGTCTTTCAAGGAATTCTTCATTGGTCATCCAATCTCTTTCAGATTCAGCTGAAACCCCACTCACTGGAATTAACATTATAAGTAAGACAGTTACAAAAAATATAAATCTCTTCCAAATATCATTTTTTATAATAGCCACCATAATATCCTCCTCGTAATATATCAATCTACAATTTCACATTGTTCCCAATAGTAACAGAGAAGAAGTTTTACCATGAATACTTATAATTTACTAAAAACCCCCCTACGTTTATTTTTGTTTACATCCAAGATTTTCACTTTATAATTACAACTATTCTTTCTACATATTACGATTTCCTTCAAGTAAATTATAAATGAATCTAATATACTCTATCGCTTTCAAGAATTGAGGCTTCTTCCCTAACAAATCTTCATAAATTTGGTTTATTGTTCCTATATATAAGGACTAGGTATTGCAAAACACTAAAAAATCACAATTTCTAAATATATTTAAGCATTTTATAAAGATTGTTGATGAAGTTTGCTATTCTTTATTAGCTTTCTATCTTTAAATTTTCATTAAAAAAAGGATAACCTTAAAGGCTACCCTTTCCAAATCATATTTACATATTTTATATTAATTCTTTAAATTTATTTACCACATTCTCTACCGTAAATCCATACTGCTCAATTACTTCGTCTCCTGGAGCAGATGCTCCAAATGTATCAATACTCATTACAATACCTCTACTACCAGCATATTCTCTCCACCCTACTTTGGAGCCCATTTCAACGGTCAATCGTTTATGCAAGTCCTTTGGCAGTATACTTTCTTGGTATTCAGTTGATTGTTTTTCAAACAGGTCCCAAGATGGCATACTTACCACATTCACATGAATCCCTTCATCGGATAAACGGGTTTGAGCATTAATAGATAGAGAAACTTCGGAACCCGCTGCAATAATAATCCCATCAGCTTCACCCTTCGCCTCAGATACTATATAAGCTCCTTTACGTACCCCTTCACTTGCCAATTTCTCTGTTTCTTTTAATGTAGGTAACCCTTGTCTTCCTAAAACTAGCATTGTAGGATGACTTTTTTCTTCCACAGCAATCTTCCATGCTTCTCTTGTTTCGTTAGCATCCGCAGGACGAATGACTGAAATCCCTGGCATTGCTCGAAATGCAGCAAGATGTTCGACTGGTTGATGTGTCGGTCCATCTTGCCCGACAGCAATCGAATCATGTGTAAACACATAGATCACTGGCAATTCCATTAAGGAAGCTAGCCTAATTGCTGGGCGCAAGTAATCTGAAAAAACGAAGAAAGTACTGACAAAAGATCGTAAATGATGTAATGCCATTCCATTAGCAATTGCTCCCATGGCGAACTCTCTCACACCAAACCGAACATTTCTACCAGAATAATCATTACGGCTAAAATCTACATAATCTTTTAATCTCGTTTTTGTTGATGAATCGAGGTCAGCAGACCCACCTACTAGTTCAGATAGCTTACTAGCTAATGCATTTAATGTTTCACTCGATGCAACCCTTGTAGCAAGCGTATCACCTACGGAATAAACTGGAAGACCGTTATCCCACGCTTCAGGAAGCTCTCCATGGATGATTCTTTTCAACTCTTTTGCTAATTCCGGGTATTCATTTTGGTATTCAACAAATAAGTCATTCCATTCTTGTTCTTTTTCTACACCATTTGCTTTTATACTATTAAAATCCTTATATACTTCTTCCGGCACATGAAATGCTTCATGTTTCCAGTTATAAAATTCTTTTGTTCGTTCGATTTCTTCCCTACCTAGTGGATCGCTATGTGCATCACTTGTACCCTGTAAGGAAGGAGATCCATAACCAATAACTGTTTTTACTTCTATAATCGTAGGTCTATTTTCATCGGATTTCGCTTGTTCTAAAGCAATTTGAATAGCTTCAATATCATTTCCATCTTCTACATATAAATATTGCCAATTAAAAGATTCAAACCTTTTTTTGATATCCTCGGAAAAAGACAACCCAAGTCCACCATCTAAGCTAATATCATTTGAATCATACATTACAATTAATCGTCCGAGGTTCAAGTGACCGGCTAGTGATGCAGCTTCATAAGATACACCTTCCATAAGATCGCCATCCCCACAAATGGTATATGTGTAATGGTCAACTACAGGGAAATCTTTTCTATTATATGTTTCAGCCAAATGTCTTTCTGCCAATGCCATTCCGACACTTACTGGAATCCCTTGCCCAAGTGGTCCTGTTGTTGCTTCCACTCCTGGAGTTATTCCATATTCAGGATGTCCAGGTGTTTTACTTCCCCATTGTCTTGTATTTTTTAAGTCTTCAACCGTAACATCAAACCCAGAAAGATGCAGCAGATTATACAATAGATTTGACCCATGTCCAGCTGACAATACAAATCTATCACGATTAAACCAACTCGGATTTTCAGGATTAATATTCAACACATTTTTCCAGAGACTATATGCCATAGAGGCTGCACCCATGGGCATTCCTGGATGACCATGCTGTGCTTTTTCCACACTATCAATAGTTAACGTACGTATCGTGTTAATAGCTAATTCAGAAACTGTCGAACTTCTTGTTGCCATATAAGAGACCTCCTATATTATCAAGACCATTGTCTTATTGGTTATTTTATAAATAAAATGTCTAGGTAATTTTGTTTTGCTTCTTCTTTTTAAATGGTATTGCCATTAGTACGATAATTACAATTAAACTTACTGTAATAGCAATTGGTCCTGCATAATTAGCCAAGGAGCCAAAGAAAATACCAGTTACACCAAAATCAGCATCAGAAAATGTCGTATTAGCAAAACCTAAATCTCCTAGTACTGGCATTAAGAACACTGGTAGGAACGAAATAATTATCCCGTTCACAAAGGCTCCTGTAATAGCACCTCTAAATCCCCCAGTCGCATTACCAAAAACTCCTGCGGCAGCTCCTGTGAAAAAGTGAGGTACAACACCTGGAAGAATTATAATACCTCCAGTAAAAATCATAATAAACATACTGAATATCCCACCAACAAAACTTGCAAAGAAACCAATTAACACTGCATTCGGTGCATACGTAAACACAATCGGTACATCAAGTGCCGGTTTCGCATTCGGTACCAGTTTAGTAGAAATTCCTTTAAATGCTGGTACGATTTCGGCTAGAACTAAACGTACTCCTGATAGTATGATAAATACTCCTGCTGCAAAACTACCAGCTTGAATTAGAGAGAATACTAGAAAGTTCGTGCCTCCACTTAGTTCACTTTCGATAAATGAAGGTCCTGCAAAAAGCGCTACAATTAAATACATCAGGATCATTGTTAAAGCTATACTAACTGTACTATCTCGTAAAAAGCCTAATCCTTTAGGAAAGTTAATATTTTCAGTAGAATTTTCCTTACTGTCTTTAAAAAGTTTACCTACTAAACCACTCGCAGCATAACCTACAGCACTAAAGTGACCAAGCGCAACATTATCATTTCCAGTTAATTGACGCATAAATGGCTGAAGAATAGCTGGAGACAATGTCATCACAATACCAAGAGCAACAGATCCTGCAGCAATTAATCCAACTGTGTCGAACCCTGCTACAGCCATAATTACAGCTAGCATCGCTGCAAGATAAAGGGTATGATGACCAGTCAAGAAAATATATTTGAAACGGGTAAATCGAGCTATTAAGATGTTGACAACCATCCCAAAGAACATGATTAAAGCAGTATTTCTTCCAAATTCAGATAATGCTAAAGCAACAATTGCTTCATTATTCGGTACAACCCCACTAACATTAAACGCTTCTTCAAACATTGCACCAAAAGGCACCAGTGAAGTTTCTAAGATACCTGCTCCAGCTGAAATTACAAGAAAACCAACAAAAGTTTTTGTCGTTCCTTTGATGGTATCAGGCATATTCTTTCTTTGTGCAATTAAACCAATTAAAGCAATAAGTGCTACTAAAATTGCCGGTTCACTCAAAATATCAATTAAGACTTTCATTGCTTTCCCCCCTTTTTTAATACTCTACTGTTAAACCAGTCCTTTTTCTTCCACTACTTGTTTTACTTTAATTCTTAATTCATCCATATCAATGATGCTCTCCATAACGACCACTTCACCTAAATGTGATCCCCCTTCAGCAATATCTTTTGCAAGGAAAAATACATCAGCATCTCCCGGAGCTGCCGAACTCAAATCAGAATGAGATACTTCAACACCTGTTACACCTAGTTCGTTTAAAATTTGGTTGATATTCATCTCTACCATAAAACTCGTTCCTAAACCTGATCCACAAACAGCTAAAAATTTCATTATTGATTCTCTCCTTTTTTTATAATTTCAATGACTTGCTCTGCCGTTTCAGCTGATTTTAAAGAGTCTAGTAATTCATTGTCACCTAAAATTTTTGTTAACTGTGCAAGTGCCTTTAGATGTGCTTCACTATCTATCGCAGCTAAACAAATAAAGATATCAATTTTATGTTCCTCCTGATTTAAAAGCAAAACTGATGATTTTGTTCTAAGGAAGGACATCCCTAGCTGATTCACTCCATTTTCCGGTCTCGCATGTGGAATAGCGACCCCTTTTCCAATGTGAATATACGTACCCACTTCTTCCACTTTCTTTATCATCGCATCCACATACTGCTTCTGTATTTTATTGGATTCTACCAATGGTTGTGATGCTTTATTGATTGCATTTCTCCAATCCAATTTTTCCTCTGTAAAATGGATTGTTTCTTTTGTTAATAACTCTGATAACATTGGTTTGTCCATCCCCTTGATTTTGTTTTGTGCATAAAATAAATGAACTATTTCGGAATATAGCTTATATTCATCTTTTACCTCTGAATGTTTCTTAATTAGCTCCATTAACTGATCCACCGAGACATTTCGTTCATTCAACCTTGGAAATTGTTGTAATACGGATCGAATTAAATAATTCTTTTCCACATCTGATAGTAAAGGTTTAACCATGAAGACTGGCTTTACGGAAGTAACACGAACCGTTGAAAATACTACGTCATACGTGTCTGTAGGTATATCTTCCAATCTGTCACGATTACTTACTCTCAACAAACGAATATCAGGAAACAGTTCTCTTAATTGCGCCTCTAACATGATTGACGAGCTTACTCCATTCGAACAGATAATTAACCCAGTTATTTTCTCTGAATTCATCTTTTTACCTTTATCCAAGAACCCCCCGAAAAGTATAGTGAAAAATCCAATTTCATCTTTGCTAATTTCTTTGCCAGTCCAAAGCGTCAACGGGGTTAATGATCGCTTAACAAATTGAAAAAGTTCTGTATACTCCGTCTGTATTCGATCAGTTAATGGATTAAAAAGCGGAATCTCAAATGAAATTCTAAAAAATGCTGGAACTAAATGATTATATAGACTTTGCTTTAGAAACTCTTTATCTTCAATTGGTAGTAACGTATTTTTTTCAAATTCATCCATAATCTGTCCTGCTAATACCTCTAAAGCAGGATTTTCAGATATTGGGACTACATGAAGTGTCATCAATAACTGTATCGTTACAAAATAACTTTCCTCCTCACCTCCTCCAGGAAATAATTTTCTTGATAATGCTTTACCATGCTTAAACATACTCTGCCCTTCAAGCATCTGTTTTTCTAAACTTTTAAAAGATAACTCCTTCTTCAACAGACGAACTTTTATTAGAGTTAGGTAGATAATCATCTCTGTTTTTCTACTTTTAACTAACGATAGCTCTTTAGACTCCAAATACTGATCAATAATCTGCTGTGTTTCTACAAGAACTTCTTCCTTACCCCAAGACTTAAGTGCCAAGACAATTATTTCTTTCCCAAGTGGTTGAGACAGTAAATGATTGACACAATATATTGCTAGCCTCCGCTTGTCTAATTCAGTACCAACAAAATGATATCCATCCAAACGAGTATAAATAAAGTCAACATTCCTATTCTTACTTATTTCTTTCAATCTTTTTACATCGTTAAGAGCTGTATTCTTACTAACTCCCAGTAACAGCTGAATATGGTAATTAGAAATAGGCTCTCTTCTAATAAATGTATACAAATAGATCAAGTATGATCTATCCTGTTCAGATATAACGAACTGATTAGCATTAAGATCTAAATTGTTAGTTTTAAATAACGTCTTTAGTTGTTTCTTAATAATAATGACCTGGTTCGATATTTTAATTGACGGTAAGTCATTGACCGTTAGTACTTCGTTCACTTTCTCCAAGTCATACATCAACTGTCGTTCAGATAAGTTTAATTGGATTAATATCTCTTGCTTTGTTATTTTGTCATGTTTTATTAATTCTTCTAACAATTTATAAGATCGTTGATCAAACAATGGGTACCCTCCAAATCTTAATCTTATTGTAAAACGCTTACAATGCTGATTCAATACAAATTGAACCCAACTTTTGCAATGATATTCGAACACTAATTGGGCTATTCAATGTTAGATAATTGGTCTAAGTTTTCTTTATACTAATATACATACACATTGGATATTAGATACTACGTTTTAGATTTATCTAATTCGATTCTTAGATAAATTTAGGCATAAAAAATACCACTTTTTTACAAGTGGTGCCTATAGTGATTATTCTGTTTGACGCTACATGTAACATATTTGATCTTCGAAATTCCCCGCTTCCTTCAATAACCCATCAATTACTTCCATCCTAAACATAATAGGCTCAGACCAGAATGTAATCATTCTTAGTAATGCGGAAAAAATGAACCATCTGTGTAAAGTTTCTCGCAGCCATTTGTGGACGATTGAGTCAGTGTCTATGGAGCTGGTTTTAGTATGGAATAATTTCACAGAATTAAATAGCTACTATTATTTATAATTAAAAACTGTTTTAATCTAATGACAATAAAAATACTATGGAAGACAATTAATCTCCCGTAGTATTTTCCTCTATTAATCTTGTTAATAAAAACCCAAAAAAATCCATTGCAATACTTCTTCAAGTAAATACTCTGTGTTACGATTCAACAAATCATATGCGTCATCGGAAATCAGCTCTTCATCTCGATGATATTCCAAGAGATTTTATAAACTCTTGAAATGCTTCAACTATTTATTGTTTGCCCGTTTTATTCATAACGAATAGTAAGTTCTTGATCTCCTATCACAGTTGAATCGAATACAGAAATCTAATAATCTATTTGATAAACTGTTCATATATTTTTCCCGTTTTAAAAAGAAGATCCTCTCTATAATAGCTTGTAATCATTTGAAAGCCTAGAGAAACACCATCCTCTTTCATCCCAGAAGGCATTGTCAATGCAGGATGACCCGTAAAATTAAATGGAGAAGTATTTCGAACCATATAGTCTCCAATTGCCTCATATTCTTTCCCGTTAAATACCTGTTCTTCATGAATATACGGAGGAAGAATTGGCATTGTCGGTGTTATCATGATATCTACTTCCTTTAGGAGACTATCCATTTTAAATTTCCATTCTTCTCTTATCTTGAGAGCATTCAGATATTCAAATGCAAGTATGTTATTTCCTTTTTTAAAGGTTTGTACTAACCCTTCATTGTATGATTGTTTATGAAGTGTATACTTTTCATTATGTCCAACCGTAATTTCTGAGGTTCCTATTGTTCTAGACAACTTTAACGAATCATTATTCAGAAAGGAGACGTCGACATTTTTAAGCTGAGCTCCTAACTTTACCAGATGATTTATCACCATTTCCATCATCAAATTCGTAGTATTATCATTAAATTCATTAAAATACACATTGGGAAGACCAATCTTTACATCGTTTAATCCGTTTTTATCATCAAATTTTCCGTATTTTGTTCCGGTGAGTGCCTCCATTAAATATTTTGTATCATCAATATTATTTGCAATAACTCCAATGTGATCCAATGTCCATGAAAGAGGCATTACTCCTTTCATTCCTATCAACCCAGTTGTAGGCTTGACTCCTACAACTCCACAGCAAGCTGCCGGTACTCGTACTGATCCTGAGGTATCTGTTCCAATTGAACCGATGCTTAATTCTGCTGCAACAGATACGGCAGATCCGCTGCTTGATCCTCCTGCGGTTCTATTCTTATTCAGAGGATTAAGTACATTTCCGAAATGTTCGTTCTTAGAGGTAACATCTGCCGCATATTCAGACATGTTATTTTTCCCTAAGGTAATACAGCCTGATACCTCCAATACATTTACCACTTCTGCATTACTTTTGGCAATATTATTTTTATCAATTTTCGATCCATTTGTTGTAGGGAATCCCGCAATGTCAATCGCATCTTTAAATGAAGTTGGTATACCGTACAAATTCATTTTCTCTCTGTTTTTCCATGTTGCTTCAACTTTTTCAGCCTGCTCAAGAGCTCTTTCTTCCATTAAGGTAATATAGGAATGAAGCGTCGTATCCATTTCTTTAATTCTCTTTAAGTAATTATTAGTGATTTCAATAGGAGAATATGTACGCCTTTTATATCCTTCTAAAAGCTCTTCTATAGAAAATCCCATAGAAACTCTCCTCTCTAAAAAAATGTTCATTTTCAATCATCTATCTGTATCTCCTTTAAGCAAGAAGAAAGTACATCTCGAATTTTAGTACTCATACCAATGCTAATAGAACATTCATTGTGAGCCGAGATGTACTTTGTTTTTAAAACATTATCTTAGTTTTTAGAATTTGATACTACTTCTTTTAAAGCATCTGTTATTATCTTATTCGTTACAACGGAAACATAGCTAGCTCCTTGATTAAAAGCTTTTACAGTTGAAGCTGTGTCAGATGCTACTAATCCCATCTTTATATCATGGTCTTTTGCTCTTTCAAACAGATTTGATATTATATCTTGTACCCCTGAATCATTAGGGTTATCATAGCCTAAATTAACAGCTAAATCTGTTGAACCAATAAAAGCTATATCAATTTCATTTACAGCGATGATTTCTTCAAAATTTTCTACAGCTTCCTTTGTCTCAATGTGTACAGATATAAGATTATCTTTGTTTGCTTGATCTAAATAAGACCTTCCGCTTAATGTTCCATATTGTGCTGCTGGAATAGAGTAAGCAACTCCCCGCATTCCAATTGGAGGATACTTGGCTTTGGAAACAACTTCCTCTGCCTGCTCTCGATTATTGACCATTGGTACCTGGATGCCTTCCGCACCACTATCTAAAGCCTTTTGCACAGATGAAGGATCGTAGGAAGTGCGTACTACTGGTGACATATTTGTTCGTTTCGCAGCACGTATCATATCTGTAATTTCAGATTGACTGAATGCCCCATGTTCGTTATCAATCACAACGAAGTCATACCCATTAAAGCCAAGCATTTCAACAAGTGAGGGATTATATGAGTTTACAAATCCCCCTAAGACTTTTTCATTGTTAAATATTCGTTGTTTTAGTCTTTTAGTCATTTACTCTCATGCTCCCTTTAAGCTATTTTGCTGTAGCCACTCTTTTAATTTACGGGAAACTTCCATCGGATTATCTAAGCTGCTCAAGTGTCCCGCATCTTTGACTATCGTCAGTTGAGAATTTGGAATTTCCCGAACCAGTTCATTGCTCATTTCAACAGGGCAAACACTATCTTCCAGTCCAACCATGACGCTCACAGGACATTTAATCGAAGGCAGTATTTTAAACGCATCAGGACGATGCATCAATGCTGTCATCTGTCTTTCCATTGCCTCCGGTCCGACTTCCTCTGCCATATCTATTATCGCTTGACTAAGTGATGAGTTCTGACTAGACTGGCGTATTAATCCCGGCATTAAGTAGTCCTTTGTTATACTTGTAAACTTTCCTTCTTTGCTCATTTGAATGAACTTATTCCAAGCTTCAATTTGAGCACAAGTAGGAGACCTTGGATTCGTATCCAGCAAAGCTAGCTGTGTAACACGTTCAGGGGCTTGTCTCATAATTTCAATTGCAACGATCCCCCCCAATGATAATCCTGCAAGTGCAAAGGTTTCAGGAGCTTTATCCAAAACACTCGATGCCATATCTTCTATCGTATTGTCTTGAGTTAAATCCCCAACTTGAATAGCTGCTATATCTGCTAAATACGCTATCTGATGTTCCCATAACTTTTCATTACAAAGTGTGCCAGGAAGTAATAGTAGTGGGATTTTATTGTTCTGCTTTAAATAACTTGCTTTTTCCAAGGATAACTCACCCTTAATAAAAATTTTCTAACTGTATCTATCTGAGTATAATAAAAATCGATTACTTACAGTTCATACTAGTAACATAGCTGCTCTTAGATTTATATTTCACCCATTTTTAATTTTTTGGCCATTTCTTCTTCAAGCTGACTAAAGTTCTCTGGAGCTATCATTTTACCTTTATCATCTACACGGAAGTTATATTCTTCCCCTTTTTTCACTACTTTTGGATCCCAAATTGGATCTGGACGATCGAATACTTCGTGCTGCTCTAAGATAGAGAATAACCAAGCATCTTCTTCCGCAATATTTTCAAAGCCTCTATACATATACGGAGGTAATGAAATCATATCCCAAGGCTTTAAGATTGTTTCTCCTTCAATTTCGTCTTCACTATTTCCCCAGTAGAATCTCCACTCACCTGTTAGTACGAAGAATGTTTCAATATACTCATGCGTATGGAATGCAGGGCCGTTACCTTTAGGAGCCTTTACCATACCAATTTGAAAGCCATGCGGTTCTGTAATTACCGGATTATAATTTTCATTTTCACTTGCTGTGTCACCAATCAAAGCATAATTAAGCCGGTTATGTCCTGGAATAATACTATCGATAAACATCAATGGAATTGCTTTATCCTTAATTTCATCAAAACGTACTGTCCAATCTCTTTCAATTGTTTCCTTTGTGTAATTTGTCTTTTTAGTAGTTGTCATTGTAAATTCCTCCTTAGAATATGTGATAAATCGATTTTATTGTTTTATTTAGAAAACTCTGCCTGCGCTTTTCGTTTGAATGCAGACAAATGGTGTCCCTCTAAACCTTCCATCTCTGACTGTCGACTCGCATGCGTTGCCAACGTGTTTACGCCGGGTCCAGTAATCTCTTGGAATGTCGCTACTTTGACGTAACTTCCAACCCAAAGTCCGCCGGTATATCTACCACCACGGTTTGTCGGCAATGTATGATTCGTACCCGATACCTTATCAGAGAACACAACCGAACTATTCTCACCAATAAATAGAGAACCGTAATTGTGAATCTGCTCTACCGCTTCTTCTGTCTCTTTTAAATGAAGGTGAAGATGCTCGCCTGCAAACTCATTACACACTTCAATTCCTTCTTGAATCGAATCGACTACAATAATTTCGCCCATCTTATTCCATGACTCATGAGCTGGAGAATTCTCATCAAACTGCTCTAATAATTTCTCTACTTCTAGCATCGTGTTTTCTCCTAATTCTTTGGAAGTGATAATTAAGATGGCTCTCGCATTCGGATCATGCTCTGCTTGTGCAAGTAAGTCTGCAGCAATAAGATCCGGTTTTGAAAATTCGTCAGCAAACACCACAACTTCACTTGGTCCTGCCACTAGGTCAATGCCCACTTCTCCGAATACTTGTCGTTTCGCTTCTGCAACGAAACGGTTACCTGGTCCGGAGATGACATCTACTTGTGGAACACTTTCTGATCCGTATGCCATCGCAGCTATTGCTTGAGCGCCACCAATCGCAAAGATCTCGGTAACTCCCGATTGCTTTAATCCGTAGATGATTGCTGGATGAATGCTGCCATTGTAATTTGCAGGACTACATGCAATGATACGCTTTACACCAGCTACTTTTGCTGGGGCAGCTACCATTACTCCACTAGACAATAATGGGAATCTTCCGCCTGGCACATACGTACCAACAGTTTCCACTGGGATTAACTTATGTCCCAAACGAATGCCATCTCCAAAATCTCTATCTAATGGAAGTAAGCAATCCAATTGCGCTTTCGCAAAGTTACTCACGCGCTCTACTACGTTATCTATTAAACTCTTTTGTTCATCTGTTAAACTCGCAATCGCACTCTCGATTTCTTCTTCAGATAGACGAAGTGACGTACGATCGTTATTGCCAAACTTCTTCTCGTATTTATGAATTGCCTCATCACCATTTAATTGGATATCTTTAATAACATCCTTTACCGTTTGTTCCGTTGCTACTGATGTTTCTGTTTTTATGTTCGTTGACTTTTTTATATACTCCACAAGTACATCTCCTCTTCACAACAATTTTTAAGTTAAACGATTGATAGCTAAACTACTTATTTAATCGCACCTGCACTCATTCCTTTTACAAATTCCTTACGTACAATAAGCATAAAGATGATCGTAGGTATAACATAAATCACTCCCGCAGCTGCCATTTCATTCCAAACTACTCCGTTCTCACCAATAAAGTAGGAAAGTGCTACTGGAAGTGTAATTGCTTCTCTACTTGTTAGAATTAACGCAAACATAAATTCATTCCATACGACTACAAAACAGAATACCGTCGCTGTAATGATTCCTGGCTTTGCAATTGGCAATACGATATTCCACAAGATTCGTAATCTACTAGCACCATCAATTGAGCCAGCTTCCTCCATATCAATGGGAATGCTATCCATAAATCCTTTAATTAACCATATTGCATATGGAATCGTATGTCCTAAGTTGACGATAATTAGCGCAATCGTCGTATCCAATAGTCCCCAGTTACGGAATGCAGAGAAGAAAGGGATAACATTTACAATTAACGGGATGAATTGTGTTGCCAATATTGCAAACATTAGTAATGCTTTACCCGGTATTTTGTAACGAGATATGCTGTATGCAGCTAACACACTTACCGGTAACGTGATAATTAGCGTAAAAAATACAACGATAATACTGTTCATGTAATATTTGCCAAAATTATTCTCCGTATTGAAGATCGCCCGGAAGTTATCCAGTGTCGGTTCAAATATGAGACTAAGCGAATATACATCTTCTCCGGATTTAAACGACGTGATTAGAATCCAAAGTATTGGGAAAAAGAGAAAGGTAACAACCAACAAAACACCAAGTAACTCAGCAATTGAAATGAACATTTTTTTACGCTTTAAGCTATTCGCATTCATTAGTTCCACTCATCTCCTTTCACCAATTTACGCATGTATACAAGCACAAATCCAATTGTGATAATAGCTAAGATGTATCCGAGTGCTGCCCCGTAACCCATATCAAAGTATCTAAACGATTGCGTGTACACGAGGAAGTTCAGTACTTCCGTTGAATTCCCTGGTCCACCGCTTGTTAGCGTTACGATTGGGTCAAATTGCTTCAAGGAGAACATCGTCATTAAAATCGTTGCGATGAGCACAATTGGTTGAATCATCGGTAATGTAATTCGGAAAAAGGTCTGAATGCTATTTGCTCCATCCATTTTTGCTGCTTCATACACTTCCTTTGGCAGACCCATAATGCCACTGATAAACATCAATGACATAAATGGTAACCAGATCCAGACCACCACAGAAATCAATGCAATCATCGCTGTTACTGTATTACCTAACCAAACCACATCTGCTAGAGGAGGAAAGAAGAAACCGACGATCGCAGAAAACACACCATAGTCAGGGTTCAACATGAACCTCCACGAATACCCGACAAGAGCGGGACTTAAAGCAAATGGAATAATTAGTATTGCTCGTAAATAAGAAATATATGTTTTCTCCTTACTTAACAGTAGCGCTACCATGATCGCACAACTAATTGTCACAAGGACTGCCGCTACAGTAAATACCAACGTTACCCATGCACTATTCCAAAAATTCGGGTCACTGAACGCTTTTACATAGTTATCAAACCCGATAAAGGCGCCCATTTTCAAACTTTCGGTAAGCTTCCATTCATGAAAACTTATCCAAAGCGATCGAATTAATGGAAAAATAGTAATTATAGCCATAATAAGCAACGCAGGAGCTAGAAGAATATATTTGAAATATTTATTACCCATTTTTCTCCTCCCACCTAATACGCACTCCGTATCAATTATCTCTAATGTGATTACTTAATCCTCTAGTATTCTTTCAATCTCCTCGGCTGCCGCATCAAGCTCCGTCTTCGCGTCTTCACCTGTTGCAATATCCGATATTGCTCGGCTTAAGACCGTCGATACTTGTGGCCACTCTCGCAACGTAGGGAAGATTTTCGCATTTTCAAAACTATCTCCACCTATATTAAAGAGGTTATCTCCAGCCTCGTTTAACTCCTCATCTCTCAAGTTTTCAAGCTGCACGATATCCGTTGAAAATTGATCCGCTGGCACTTTATCTTCAAGCGAGTCCATGACAATACTCTTTTCATTCTCTGGTCTACTTAACCACTCTATGAACTTCCATGCCTCTTCCTTCTTTTTCGAGCTTTCCATCATTGCAATTGGGAATGTAGAAATACCAGATACTTGCTCTCCACCTTCCCATGTAGGAACGGTAGTAAAGCCGACATTGCCGCGAACTTCTTCAGCGGAGGAGTCACTCTCATTAAAATCAGAGTACACCCACCACCAGCCAATCCACATTGCTGATCGTCCTTGCTTAAAATGTGTTCTTGACTCTTGTTCATCAAAGGAAACCGCACCTTTTGGAGCCAAGCCATCCCTTAATAAATCAATGTATTGTTCTGTTGCCGCGATACCTTCTGGGCTGTTAAAAACTGGTTGGTTATTTTCATCTAAGATTTCAGCACCATTTCCCCATAAGTACGTCGCCCAAATGGACAAGTTCTGCCCATTCTTACCGGCTTTAAAATAAGGAGTTATTGCACTCATATCCGTCTCTTCGGTAATAATATCACCAGCTGCTTCTAAGTCCTCCCATGTCTTAGGTGGGTCAATGCCTAAGTCTTCAAAAACATCTTTTCTATATAATAAAATTTGTGCGTTCGCACGTAATGGAACGCTATAAATTTTATCTTCAAAAGTGGATAACTCCACAATTGAGTCCGGGAACCGATCAAAGAAGTCTGCATCTGCGTACTCATTCAATGGCTCTAGGAACGTCGATAAAGAAGGACCCATTACATCCAAATGCGTTACTAAATCAAACGTTGGCTTTCCAGATATTCCTTCTGCTAAAATTCGATCTAGTAAACTTTCATATGGTATTCCAATAAATTCTACTTCGATTCCAGTCTCCTCGGTGAACTCACTACTCCTAGCTTTCCATTGGTTAAACTGGCCGATATTCCCCTCCGTAACCGCAATAGTTAATTTATCTTCCTCACTTTCTGCATTGTTAAGCGAACAGGCAGCTAAGAGAGAAACCAAAGTAAGGAGAAGGATAAACAACATAAGCTTCTTCAAACGAATCACCTCATCGTTTACATTTTTCAATATATTTAGTTATAAATCATATAGGAAACGTTATCGACATCCCGCTTAGGATACGCCAGTAAAGTTGCCATCATCGATTCCATGACCTTCACTTTCACTACCTCGATCTACATCATTCTCTGTGTAAATTTGACGTAACACTTCCATACCATCAAATAGCATCCACTCTTCAAGGATCTTTTCATTTCTCACTTTGTAATGGTTCATTCCATGGATTTCGATTGGCTTACCACTCGGCGCTCCGAAGTATCCAATACCACTGTGCAACCCTTGAACTCTCCAACGAACCGCTACATCCCAGTCCCCTTCATTGTTACGCTTATTACACGTCACACGCTCTACAATTACTTTGGAGTTTGGAACGGACGCGAATAGATTAATAAACATACCTTGAATCTCGCTTTGACCGACCATATCCTTGTTACACACATAGTGAAGAACCGCATTGTTATCATAGAAATCTTTCACTTTATTAATCGAACGACGGTCCCATACTTGATTGAAAAGCATTAGCATAAAGTCACCAATCTCAAATCCATCATGTTGTGGCACATACGCTCTTGGCTGCAATCCAGATTCTGCTGACTGAGAAACACTGAACTGTAACGATGGAGCAAGTTTGCTCGTTTGTTTCGCCGTACGCTTCGCAATCTCGATTGGATCATATCCTAACTGCTGAACCAGATGGAATGTATCCATTACTAACCACTCTTCATAAATCTTGTTTTCATGAATCAAGCAATCTGCTGTTGTACGGAATACGACTTTGTTTCCTGTAGCCGGACCATATAACGTATCTCCTAAATTCGTCCCAATCGATCTACCTCTATGAGATGTGAAGAATCCCTCTTTATCATTACCTGACCAGACAATACTCCAACCAAGACCCGTACGATCTGGGAAAGATTGTAACGTTTGGAGTGTACCTGCAACTACTTCATTTACCCCGTGGCTATTGATTAAGCCTCTGTGGATTTGTACTCCATGGCTGTACGTATCGTAAATAAGTCCAATATCTTTCTCTTTCCAAATTTGTCTTGTAATACGAACGATATAGTCGATGATGTTATGGTAGTCGCCGAAACCTTCCATACTTTGTTTCTTAATATGTTTTGTATCAATCTCCAAATAGTCATCATCATCTTTAGAATCGACCATATTAACATCTGAACTATCCGCATAGAAAACAAGTTTCGAAAGATCAGTCTGATTCGTCTTCGTTTCTTTAACCGGTTTACTGCTCTTAGGCTTCTCTACTGCATATGTTTGTTCTTCCTTTTCCTTCGTTGCAACAGCACTGCTTTTTGTATCTTTCATTATGAAATCTCCCTTTCTATCAATTGATATTTTTATTTAAAAACTTAATTTAAGTTCATTACACCTAGCTTCAACTCAGACATCTCATCCATCGAGAATCGAATGCCCTCACGGCCCGTACCGCTATTCTTCACCCCACCATATGGCATATGATCGACACGGTAAGTAGGAATATCATTGATAATCACGCCACCTACTTCCAAATCATCTACAGCTTGAAACGCTTTTTGAAGTGAATCTGTAAATACTCCCGCCTGCAAACCATATTGCGAATCATTCACTAACTCCACGGCTTCTTCCCATGTCTCATACTTGTTCACAACCATAATCGGAGCAAAAGCTTCATCTCTAATGACTGAGAAATGAGAATCGATATTGGTTAGAACAGTCGGTTGAATGACCGAACCGGATCTTTCGCCACCCCTTGCAACCTGTTCTTTACTCACCTCTTGAATCCACTTCTCCACACGCTCTGCTTCCTGCTCGTGAATGAGTGCAGATACGACGGTGTCCTCGTTTAATGGATTTCCTACTTTAATGTCTTCTACTTCTTTGGTTAGTGCATCCATAAACGCATCGTAGAACTTATCTTTTACATAGACACGCTGTACAGAAATACAAGTTTGTCCAGAGTATGAGAATGCTCCGTTCGCACATTTGGCAGCAACCTCCGCTAAATCATCCGCGTGATCAAGAATCACTGCAGAGTTTGAACCTAATTCCAACGTCACTCGCTTGAGGCCTGCTTTCTCACGGATACCTTTTCCTACTGGAACACTTCCAGTGAACGTGACCATCTTAATATCTTCATGCGTCACAAGCGCATCACCTACTGTTCTTCCAGAACCAAACACTAGATTTAATGCTCCTTCTGGTAATCCCGCTTCCTCAAAGATTTTTGCTGTCATAATCGCACTTAATGGTGTTTGAGATGCCGGTTTTAAAACAACAGTATTTCCCATGGCAAATGCTGGGCCTAACTTATGAGCTACAAGGTTAAACGGGAAATTAAACGGTGTGATTGCTGCGATAACACCAAGTGGTTCTTTCTTTGTAAAACCGAATCTGCCTGCACCGTTTTTCGCTGCATCCATCGGAATTACTTCTCCAGCAATTTTCTTCGCTTCCTCAGCTGCAAATTTATATGTTTCTATCGTTCTCTGAATCTCACCTCTCGCCATCTGTATAGGCTTTGCGTTTTCAAAAGCTAAGATTTTCGCACATTCTTCCTGCTTTTCTGTGAAAATGGCAACGACTTTTTCTAAAATCGTGGAGCGTTCTAATAGTGTTAGTTTCTTCATCTTATCCGTTGCAGCTTTCGCACTTGCAACAGCTTTTTCCACAGTATCCTCATCCGCTAATGGGATATGCGCAATTACTTCTTTGTTGTAAGGGGCAATTAAATCGTAATGCTCTTCTCCTTCTATCCACTCGCCATTAATAAAGAACTGATGTTGTTTTACTTCCATCGCTATCATTCGCCTCCTTCATAAGCATCTTCATAAATACGAAGAATCTGCTCTTCACTTAAACGATAAGGTGTATTTGATAACAATCTTTTAACTTGAGATGCCTGCTCTGCTAAATTAGGCAGGTCGGATTGTTTCACTCCCAATTCCTTTAAAGAAGTCGGTAAGTTTAAATCTTTCAACAGTTTCATCAAATAATTGACTACCGCATCCAGCGCCTGATGTTTAGAGTTACTAAAATCACCAATTTCTATGAAAGAAGCAACTCTGACCATATCGTTAGTACATGTTTTTCCAATAACTTTAAAAACATAAGGCATTAAAAGAGCATTTGCTACACCATGTTCAATATGATACGTCCCTCCTAACGGGTAAGCCATTGCATGAACAGCTCCAACACCTGCGTTTGCCAATGAAACTCCTCCCAATAGGCTTGCCCAACTCATTCCTGACCGATCCTTTATATTGCTGCCATTATGTACAGCATTTGTAATGTGTTTTGCAAAAAGTTTCATTGATTTTTCAGAATAAATCCGTGTCTGTTCTGTAGCATTTGTCGATATATACGATTCAATTGCATGAGTGAAAGCATCTACTCCTGATGCCGCCGTCACCCTTGCAGGACAGGAAAGCGTTAATTTAGGGTCTACGATAGCTGTATCAGGTAACAAAGCAGAGCTGACAATTCCTTTTTTCACACCTTCTTCTTCATCAGCAAAAATAGCATTTTTCGTTACTTCTGCACCTGTTCCAGATGTAGTTGGCAGAAGTACACAAGACATGGTTCGATCTTCTATTATTTTATTTCCACTGAAGTAATCCTCTAGGTCTTTTTTATCCTGTAGAGCAGCACTTGCTTTGGCAACATCCAGCGCACTTCCTCCACCGATTCCTATAACAAAATCAGCTTCCGATTGGTTTAGTATTTTGATAGTTCTTTCGACCAATGCGAAAGTCGGTTCTCCCACAATATCTGTCATTGTTTCTATCGGTATTTCAAGCGGTTTCAATACATTTTTTAATTCATCTACTAAGCCGGCTTTTTCAACTCCTTTATCACTGACAATAAATATTTTTGAAGGTTTTTTAGCTAAGACCTCGTCTTTAATTGTTACTAAAGCTCCTTCTCCAAAGCGAATAACGCCTGGTATTTGAAAATCATTAAATGTAACGATACTTTCTGCTTTCTTTTCTTCATTCATTAATACTGTCAAATCCTTCTCCACCTTTCTTGAATCCGCATTCAAAAAATCACCAAACAGTCCATCCGCCATCTACAATCAGCGTTTGACCAGTTACCATATTAGATGCATTTGATGCAAGATAAACAAAAGCACCAAATAAATCTTCTTCTTTCGCCAATCTTCTTAAAGGAATACGATTTAATACATCATTTTTAAAATCCTTATCAACTAACATTTTTCTTGTCATCGGTGTTTCAATAAAAGTTGGTGCTACAGCATTTACATTTATGTTGTAAGGGGCCCATTCAATTGATAATGATCTGGTTAATTGAGTGAGTGCCCCTTTACTAGAGGCATATACAGACCGTTTATAATAGCCAACAAAAGCCATTTGCGAGGAAACATTGATAATTTTACCTTGCTCAGCAGCTTTCATATATTTCCCTACGGCTTGGCTGATGAAAAACACGCTTTTTACATTTATATCGATAATTCTATCCCAATCATCTTCCGTAACCTCTTCAGCTTGCTTCGGGATATTCATTCCAGCATTATTAACCAATATATCTATCTTGCCAAAATACTTATATACCTTTTCTACCACACTTGGAATTTCATTAATATTTGTTAAATCAATTGGAATCGGCAAAGCTTTCTGCCCAATTGCTTCAATTTCTTTGGCAACATCAGACAATTCCTCTTCATTCCTTGCCATTAAGGCAACATCTGCTCCATTTTGAGCAAACAACAACGCAATACTTCTCCCAATCCCCTTACCGGCTCCAGTAACAATAGCCGTTTTCCCAGATAAATCAAAAAGTTCGTGCGCTTTGTATTTAACCATTTCCTCACCTCGTGGAATATTCGTATTTATTTTAATGATTGTTGACACCTGTTGTTTTACGAATAATTAATTCCGGTTCCAATGTAATTTTATTTGGATCATTGCTTGAATCAGTATTATTAATTAATAATAATAATCTCTCTAATGTCAGTACGGCCATCTCTCTTTTCCTTTGAGAGATTGTGCTTAAGCCAATGTAAGGGTTACTTGCAATTTCGATGTCATCAAAACCAATAACGGAAACATCAAATGGAATATGCCGTCCACTTCTAGCAGCTGCATCCATTATAGCCAATGCTATTTGGTCTGTTGAAGCAAAAAAAGCAGTCGGCATATCTTCTTTTCTCATTAGATTCAAAGCGAATTGAAATACCTTCTCATAGCTTACATCTCCTTTATAAATTAATGACTCATCATATTCTAAATTATTTTCTTTGATTGCTTCTTTGTATCCTTCAAATCGTTGGTAGAAAGTAGAATATATAGCAGGTCCTGAAATAAAGGCGATTTTTCTATGTTTATTCTCAACCAAATGATTAACTGCCATCTTAGCCCCTAATTTATTATCTACTTCTACATAATGGCTTTTTTCAATACCATAGATTCGTCGATTATAAAAAATGATGGGAAATCCTTTGTCATAGAACTCTCTTATTTTCTGGTTATCCATACGGATTGAAGCAACAATAATACCATCTACTCTTTTTCCATTAAGGATAGATATTGCTCTTTGAAAACTCTTTTCATCTGTCTCCGAATCGATAATGATGACTTCATAATCATATTTCTGAGCTTCTCTTAAAATAATATGTGCTGTTTCTGCATAAAAAGAGTTTGAGATGTCCTCTACAATTAATCCAATTGTATTTGTTTTTTTACTAGCAAGGCTCCTCGCAATTTCATCTGGTGAGAATCCTAAGGTATTAATTGCATCGTGAACCCTTTTCCTTGTCTCCTTTCGTACATGTGGGTAATTATTAAGAACTCTTGAAACGGTAGTCTGTGAAACCTTAGCCAATTTTGCAACATCGTAGGCGCTCACTCTTTCATTCATAGTATAAAGTCACCTCACATGAATGCGGATTCAATCATTTGAAAGCGTATTCAATTCATTTTATTTTAATTTATCACACGATTATGTTTTTTGCAATATTTTTTAACTTTCGATATTATAAAAGATTTTTTTGCAATTTTCACAGATGGAACTGTTCTCTCTTAGAAATTCTAAAAATGTTAATGCATATAACGGGTACACATAGATTACGCAATATAACTCCGTTACATTCAATATTATTGGTCTTCTATCCATATGAAAAGCCTCCTTTTACACCGAAATGAAAGTGTAAAAGGAGGCAGTTTATTCTTTCTTTAAAGGATTATTTTCTTTCTAGAAAATATGTGCACCGATTAAAGTGATAATCAAGACGACAATACCAGCAATGGCCTCACTAGTAGTATACGTTTTCAGTCCGCCTTTTACACTTAAACCAGCAATTTTCGTAGTAATCCAGAATCCACTATCGTTTACATGGCCTAGCATTAATCCACCTGATAGAGAAGCCATAGCTACCCAAACAGGATGAACATCTACCCCTGTAACAACACCTGCCATGATAGTCATAGTTGTTATTCCAGCAACAGTACCAGAACCAGTTATCGTACGGAATAATACACCCATGAAAAATGCTAATAAAATAACACTTAATACAGATTGTGCATCACTTACAAATATGTCTAGGATAGCTTGGTCAATACCAGTACTTTGAATAATGGCGCCGAAAGCACCCCCTGCGCCAGTAATTAATAATACAATACCAGTTGCTTGCATTGCCTCCGAAGAAGATGCATCTCTTTGTTTCTTATTAAGCGATTTTGCTGCTACAAAGTATGCAGCAATTGCACCAATGAGTAAAGCTATAATTCTATCACTTAAAAACGTAATAATTTCTGGATTTTCATCATAGATAACATTCCCTACTGAACCTAACAAAATCATAATACTTGGTAAAATGATTGGTATAATCGCTATCCATGCAGAAGGAGGATTATCTGGAATCTCCATTTTACCGTATGGGTTATCCATAGTAGAATCCTCATCGGTTTCCTTTTTCCAGAAACCTTTATCAAGAATAACGAAGAAAATTTTTATCGTTACCAAGGTGGCGATGAAGCCAACGATTGCACCTATAGAAATCATAATACCTAAATCGAAATCTAAAATACTAGCAGCTGCCAAAGGATTTGGTGTAGGCGGTACCAAAGTATGAGAAAGTGCTGCCCCAATCACAATAGCCCCTACTGGATATGGTAGTGGCTTATTTAGTTGTTTTCCAATTTGCACTGAAAGCGGTACCAAAATTAAGAAAGCAACATCAAAGAAAACGGGTATAGCTAATACGAATGCAGCAAGCCCAATAGAATAAAGTGCTAGTTTTTCAGATGTCTTCGTTACAATTGCATGAGCAATTGAATATGCACCACCTGAATCAGAAATCAACTTACCTAAGATTACTCCTAACCCGATTGGAATACCGAGGTCTCGCATCATACTACCAAAACCATTGGAAATTCCTTCAATCGTTCCAACTAACCCCAAACCAGATGCAATACCCATGAATAAACTAGCGATTACTAAGGCCATGGCAACATTCAATTTAAAAAATACAACAACTCCCAACATGATGGCTAAGGCTATTACCAAATAAACAATCAACATCATATCTTCCCCCATAAAAATTCCCCCTGTAAAAAGGCGCTTACCTCCTAGCAACTAAATAGTAATCAGTAAAGTTTGCTGAAATAGCGCCTATTTATTCATAATTTTCTTATGCGTCTTTAAATACTTGTGTTAAATTAGCATCTTTTGATAATGTAACTCCGAAACCTGGTCGATCATCTAGCTTCACCTTTCCGTTTTCAGGAATAACTTCTCCTTCTAACAATGGGTAGTATTGTGGAACTACCTTGTCAGCATTTGGACTCATTACTAGATATTCCGCAAACGGACTATTCGTTTTAGTAATTACATAGTGATAGCTGTATACACCGCTACCATGCGGAATGACATATTTACCATAGCTTTCTGCAAGATTACCAATCTTAATAAGTTCTGTTAGACCACCACACCAACCTACATCTGGTTGTAAGATATCTAAATCTGTAAATTCTAATAACATCTTAAATCCATAACGTGTTGCTTCATGCTCTCCTCCAGTTATCATCATATTGTTAGGAGCACGTTTCTTCAGATCGCGGTATGACCAGTAATCATCTGGATTAAAGCATTCTTCAATCCAACGAAGACCATATTCATTTGATTTCTCCATCAGCTTTTGTGCGTATGGTAAATCAAGTGCCATCCAACAATCCCACATAAGCATGAATTCATCGCCTACTTTTTCACGCATAGCAGCTAATTGATCAATATTCTTTCTTAGTCCTGCTTCACCATCAGCTGGCCCATAAACTAGTGGCATTTTTCCGCCAATAAAGCCCATCTCTTTTGCTAAATCTGGACGAGGTCCGGTTGCATAACAGGAAATTTCATCTCGAACCTTTCCACCAATCATTGCATATACAGGCTCTTGTCTTATTTTCCCTAGTAAGTCCCATAATGCTAGATCAACCGCAGAAATGGCATTCATGACGACACCTTTTCGCCCATAGTACATCGTAGCCCGATACATTTGATCCCACATTTTTTCTACTGCTTCAACAGGTTGTTCAACGATAAAGCGATCTAAGTGGTTCATCACGATCCAAGCTGCCGGATAACCTCCAGTAGAGATCCCAACTCCAACTTCCCCATTATCAGATTCCACTTCAACTACGATTGTCTTTAGTGCATTAATCCCAAAACTTGTACGTGTCTTTTTATATTCAGGATAAATACTCATTGGAGTAGCAATTTGATTGACAATCCAATGTTCTTCACCTTGATCATGATAGTCACCTCCGCCACCGCCAACAACATAGGCGCGAATGTCAACAATCTTATGTCCTGTTACGCTCATCATATATTCCTCCTCAAAATTGTTTTATATTTAGTGAAAGTTCTTTGAATACCATCTAAGTTTTTTATCTATTTAAATCAAGAAAAATTTTACTACTTTTCACTTTACCTTCTACTAAGTCCATAAAGGATTGTTGTCCATCTTCCAAGCTCCTAACTTCTGTCCATCCTTTTGGCGTAATCTTTTCCTCTATTAATAACTGAACAGCATCTAGGAAATCTTGTCTTGAATAACAGAACGAACCAAGAACTGTAATTTCACTACGTATATAATGATTAATCGGAACAATCGTCTCATCAATTCCTAGACCAACATTCATAATTACACCGCCTGGATTAACCACATTTGCAGATTGTGTACGTGTTGGTTGAAATCCTACTGCATCAATTACAACATCTATCCCCTTATAGCCTGTAATTTCATTTAATTTATCTTCAAAGTCATCTTTAGAATTATTTAAGGTGTCTTCGATCCCTACTTTTGTAAGCGTCTGTAGCCGGTCTTCATTAATATCCGCTACAATAACTTTATTTGCCCCAAGTTCCTTTGCTACAAATGCACTCAGTAACCCAATTGCTCCGGCTCCATACACCAAAATATTTGGCACCGTATGCATACTGATTGCACGTCTTATTGCCCTGAATGTACATGCTAATGGTTCTGCTAAGGAAGCTGCAAAGGAATCAAGCTCTTCTGGAATCTCAACGATAGAACTTCCGGGAACTGCTACATATTCTGCAAATGCTCCTGAACGATGAATTCCGATGATTTCTCTATGTTCACACTGTGTTTCATTGCCACGAATACACTGTTTACAAGTTCCACAAGTTAATAGTGGATTAACGACTACTTTTGTTCCTTTTACAATCCCTGTAACAGATTCCCCTATATCCGCTACACGTCCACTAAACTCATGCCCCATTACTAGCGGAGGTATACGCAAGCTGTTATGCCCTAGAAACCCTTCAATCTCTGATCCGCAAAGTCCCACTACATCTACTTTAACGAGTACTTCATCTTGTTTGACTTCAGGTATTGGTCTTTCCTCGATATCCATTTCCTTTGGCCCGTTCCATGATAAAACTTTCATTAAAATCTCCCCTTAGTTGTTATTAATCTACCGTGTTTTCTAATACCCCTATGTTTTCTATCTCGATCGTGCATGTGTCACCAGACTTTAAGAATACTTGTGGATCTCGAAACACTCCAACCCCATGAGGTGTTCCAGTTGCGATAATATCTCCTGGTTCAAATGTAAATCCTTTTGATAAGTAAGAAATGATGTAAGGAATGTCAAAAATTAAATTAGTTGTATTAGAATCTTGTAATTTCTCCCCATTAAGCTCCAATGTAATATCAAGCTGATGTGGATCTTCAATCTCATCCTTTGTAACAATCACAGGACCAATTGGCGCAAATGTATCGTAGGATTTTCCACGAACCCATTGTACATCTTCAAATTGAATGTCTCTTGCACTTACATCATTGATAATTGTGTAACCAAATACATAATCAAGTGCTTCTTCTTCTGTAATATTTTTTCCTTTCTTTCCAATTACCACTGCTAATTCTGCTTCATAGTCAACTTGCACAGATTCCTCTGGTAATTTAATTGCATCATCAGGACCAATAATACAAGAAGCCCATTTGGAAAAAATCATTGGCTTTTTCGGTGGTTCTACATCTTGTTCAATACAATGATCCATATAATTGTTCCCTACACAAACTAATTTTCCAGGACGGTTAACAGGAGCCAGAATCTTTACATCTTCCCATTTGTAGGTAACTCCGGATAACGAATCTATATTCTTCTCTGCCCATTGCCATACCGATATGATAGATTCCATAACTTCTTCGTTTTGAATAACTAAAGAGTCTAAATCATTCAAATCATACTCCATTAACAAATTTTCATCATTCGCTTGGTTAAACTGCTCAGTTAATTTTTGCAGATCATAAACTGTTTCTTTTTGTTGAATACCTACTTTTGCTTGTTCATTGTGTTGAAATGTGAGTAACCTCATATCATAACCCCTTTTCTCAAATTTGAATTAATAGAACCTAAACTGATAACGCTTCCATTAAACTTTAAAAAAACATCAGTAATTTTTTACTTTGATCAATCTTTTAGTTTAATATAGTAAACTAAGTTTTTGTTGATAAACTAATTATAGGTCAACATTATTTTATTGTCAAACAATTCCCGCATTTATAATTGCATTCTTAACTTATTTACAATTAGCAAAGTAGAATTCATCTGCAGAATAGATTGCCTAAATATTGAAAAATTGACACTTAAATGAATTCTATAATAGAATATAGCTAAGTTTTCTTTATTAAACTAAGTTTATTATTTTAAAAGAATATGAGGGTGAATAAGAAATTGACTAAAAAAAAGTATTGGGTACCAGCTCTTGAGAGAGCAAATACTGTTATTGAAGAAATAGCAAATTCCCCACATCAATTGAGATTAATCGATTTATCAAATCGTTTAGAAATAAACAAAAGCTCGATGTTTTCTTTATTACATACATTAGAAACATTGGGATGGGTCACAAAGGATAAAAGTGAAACATATGCATTGGGGTCTGTATTGGGATTCCTCGGAACAACCTATTTAAACCAATTTAATATTTTGGAAACGTTCGCTAATGAAGCAAGAAAATCAATCGAACAAGTAGATGAGCATATCCAGCTGGGAAAATTAATTGGAAGTGATGTGTTTTACATTGGAAGAGAGGAAGGAAGCTCACCAGTACGACTAGTGACAGATCCTGGCACACGTTATCCTGCATACGCATCTGCAATAGGAAAAATTCAATTATCTAAATTTAACTATGAAGAATTGAAAACAGTATATCCGGAAGGCGAATTTGAAAGAAAAACCGAGTTTACTGTACGTAATGTAGATGAGTTATGGAAACAAATTGAACACGCTAAAAAGGATGGATTTGTAATAGAGGAACAAGAAGGAGCACAAGGATTTTATTGTGTTGCCGCACCAGTTTTTAATCAAAGTAATGAAATAGAATATGGGGTCAGTTTTACTATGACTGAGCATAGCTGGAAAAACAAGAAAACATTAGCTACGGAAGAAATTATTAAGTTAGCGAATAAGTTATCTGAGAATGGTGGGTCTTTTTCGGTTTCTCGTGGAGGGAACTAGTTCGTTTAGTGATAACTTTTTAATGAAGATAGTTGGCGAATGAAACATGGAATAACTATATTTGGACAACAAAGTATTTCAAATTAACAAGTAAACATTGTGTCATCCTACTTAACGGTTACAATAGACTGAATTAGTCTTATATGTCTGATATAGGTGCTAAGTTCTAAACTTGATTATAAATACTACGAGAGACAATTAAGCTCCCGTAGTATTACTCTTTATTAACCTTGTTAATCTAAACCTCAAAAAATTCCATCACCATAATTCTTCTAATAAATATTCAGTGTTACGCATTAGAAAATCATATGCATAATCAGAAATCAGCTCTTTATCTCGATGGTATTCCAAAAGATTTTGAAAACCATTTAAATGCTTCAACAATTTTTCCCTTTGCTCTGTTTCTTCATAACGTTTCAGCGCGGTAAGATGAACTTCCAACGACCTTGCCACATTATCATCGGCAAATTCCCCTTCGTCCTGTAAGTTCTTCACTTGTTGTTGCATGCTATCCAGGGATGGCGCTTCAACACTAACATTTATATTTTTATCTATAGTTTTGCCGTTTTCTTCATAATGAATGGTTAGTTCTTGGTCGCCTATTATAGTTGAATCGAAACCTGTAATCTCTGAAAGCTCGGTAACATCTCGTTGATAACCATTATCATATCCTGCATAAACGTTTACATTTAATTTTTCATGTAAGATGTATTCTAAATCACCCTCAATCTCCAATTCCTCTAGTTGAGAAATTGGCAAGTCTATAGATTGCTCTACCCCGGCTATTTGATACATTCCTCTTATTTTTAAAGAAAGTGATTCTTCTGTTTTATCTTCTCGATACCAACCAGTATTACCCTCTCCCAAAAACTCAATGGGAGATTTTTGAAGTTCTTTAGCTTTTAGCTGAGACATGGTGTAATAGAATATACTGCTCCTCTTCAAGTGATATTGGCTGGTAATCATAGAAAATGAATCTATATCATCGTATTGATTGTACAAAATCTCAAAACTATTCGAGGCGTTTTCAACAGTATTTGAGCTTTCATTTTCTACAATGATTCTGTCTTCAGAAAGACCATGATCCACTAACCAGTCATGCATTCGATCGCCTTCAGTCCAACCATTTTTCTCTACTCCTCCGGTTACTAGAACATAAGCATTAGGGTATTTTTCTGCACTATTTAGAGCAACTTCTAATCTACCAATTAATTCGTCTTCCATCTCACCATTACTATCTAAAGCAAATCCTAAGACAACAAACACATGGGTATTATCTTCTGGCAATCCATCAGGAGCTACATTTAAATTTTCCTCCATTTCATTCTCAATCCAGTCCCACTGTTCAATGACTGAATTCCATATTTTATAATCTTCCGGAAATTCTTCTTCCATTAGATCGAGCGTTCTTAAAACGTCTGTACGTGCTTCTTCACCATAATAATATATTAATTCACTTATTCGTTCATCCAGGCTTTTTTTATTGTTTTGAGTTTCTGCTGACACAGTTGAAAAAGATAGAAAACTGAAGATCAATAGTGTACTGATAAAAATCATATAAATTTTTTTCATTTATTACACCTCGCTTTGTTCTCTTTCAATTATTTTTCGCAACTTTAACCATCTTTCATCCTTTTAAAGATTTTATTAACGGCTAGCGTCTTCTACACCTCCCTTGGGATTTTATGCTGTTAGTTATGGGAAATATTCAAATAACAATATGAATTTACATTGCAAGAGAAAACATACCACTAGGGAGGGGTCAGTTGTTGTATACTATAAATCTAATCGATCCACTAGTGGTCCAATAATTTTATAAACAATAAAAATCTAAAGAAATTAAAATAATAAAAGCGATTAAATAGATAATTAACCCTCTTGTATCATCCTTTCATATAAAAGAAAGAGAGATGAATTTTCATTCACCTCTCTAAATAAATGCAGTTATACTTTCGCTTTAACACCATAAGGCAACCGGGTAAATCTCTGATTGTTGGTGATCATTTTGAAGCTGACGAGCAATCATCGCTCCTGCTGACCCAGCACCAATGATTAGAGTACATTTTTGATCCATATTTTTTAATATAACGATCTCGAACAATTCTCCACATAAATCGAGAACCGCCAATTAACATAATATGTAATAGCCACGTAATTACTAAAGCTCGACGATAAACCATTCCATTGGTTATTAATTGTACAACTGCAACAGATAAAACAGTAAGTGTTACTGCTTGTACGATTGCTAGTAATTCTCGTACACTAGCATAGGCCCATACTTTGTAATATAACTTATAAATGAATGCAAATACATGGTGGAATACGAGTAATGCAATTGCACTTACCCATAATTCTTCTCTTAGGAGTACTCCTGGTTACGCTGGATACACGACCCAAAAAGCAATGAAAATGGCAGTAGTGACAATTGCTGAATCAAGCAAAATTAGCAATCCTAACCTTTGCCTATACGACATCTATGCACATCCCTTTCTTATGCAATTATGAAATAACATTAAATTCTTTATTTTCCTTATTGATGAAAGAGTCAGATTTTAGATTATTTAAAAATTCTATCATATTTCGTCGACCTTTTATATGCAACTTTCGGTACAGATTACTTACGTGAATCTTTACTGTTCCTTCTGTAATGCCTAATTCACTTGCAATGTTAAGATTTCTTAACCCTTCCTTTACACGATAAGCGACATGTGCTTCTTTAATGCTAATTTCAATGCCATTGTCGGTTAACTTCTGGTAGAAAATATCGAAATTCGTTTTTTTCAATTCCTGCACCCGCTCCAGCAAACTTTTATGAACGGATATTGGCAAATAAAAATAATCATGTTGTAAATGATTGATAACTTGCCGTAGTTCATTCTCTTTCATTTGATATTTTTCGAGAATACTGTCCACCTGACTATCAATCATTGTATACATTTCTTTTTCAAGGATGGTTGGGACTAGAAAGATAATCTTAATATCAGGTTGCATTTCTTTAATAATAGTCATTTTCTCCAACAATTCTTCATACGAGAGCGATTCCACATCAAATATAGCAACTTCGGGACTATAGCTTAAGATACGATCCGTGATTTTCCTATCCCATGACAATACTTGTACAGCCTTACGTTCTAAAAGTCTATGTATATATTGCTTTTGTTCTTTACCGTTACTTACATACACAACCTCTATCATACTTTTTCCGCCTTACTTCAATAATCATCTGTTTAAAAGATGTATATACATCATACTATAGACCCAATCATATAATTAGTGACTTTTGTCATAAAAAGTCACTTTTAGAAAAATATTCCTCTGATTGGAAAATCTTCATTTTAAAATTCAATTGTTTTAGTTCGATTATGGATATTTAGTTTGTTATAAATTTCACTAATATAGTTTTTTACAGTACCTTCACCAAGGAATAATTTAGAAGCTATTTGTAGATTTGTATGGTTAGTCATTAAAAGATAAGCAATATCCTCTTCTCTTTTTGTTAGACGAATACCATGTTGAATTATATCATATTACTATGTAAATTCTATATTTATTTTATAAAGTTTTGAAAATAAGGTTTATTTTTTAGGCTTAATTACCCAGTCGCGACTGAATTCCCATGTTATATATTACAAATAGATTACAAATAACCTCTGAATCTATAAAATTATGTCAAAAAACGGTATAATATGATTAAATTATTGTTAATAATTGGATATTATTTAAAAATCAACCAATCTCACAACTATCGAATCGCTTCTTTAGACCTACGACATCCTAACGCTTTCAGACTTCTCATACGATTTATCTACGATCAGGCAGAAGTGTTTATTACAATCAAATTTCAATTATTAAACTCAACTAGGGGGACTTACGAATGGCAAATAAGAAAATCTTTTTTTCAGTTACCGCAAGTGCAGTAGTGGCATCGGCATTTTTTGCAGTAGATGAAGCAGAAGCAGCATCTTACAAAGTAAAATCTGGGGACTCATTATGGAAAATCGCTCAGCAACATAGCACTTCTGTTTCCACTTTGAAGTCGATTAATAATTTATCTTCAGATGTGATTTATCCAAATCAAGTATTGAAAACAAGTAAGTCTAGTTCTGGAAGCTCTAGTAACTCAAACTCTAGTAATTCTAGTTCTAACTCCAATTCCTCAGGCAGCGCGACATACACTGTTAAGCGCGGTGACACATTAAGTGGAATTGCATCTAAACATGGTATTTCATTATCTAACTTAATGAAATGGAACAACCTTTCAACTACTTTAATTTATCCAGGAGATAAGTTTGTTGTAAGCAAAAATGGTACAAGTAATTCTGGATCAAGTAACTCCGGTTCCAACTCAGGAAGTTCAAATAGTGGTAATTCTAATTCAGGAAGCTCAAAGGTACATACAGTCAAATCAGGTGACACATTATCCGCACTTGCGAAGAAGTATAATACGAGCGTATCAAACTTAAAGAAATGGAATAACTTAAATTCAAGTCTAATTATAGTTGGACAGAAGTTGAATGTATCTTCTACTGGAAGCAGTGGCAATAGCAATAGTAGTAGTAATTCTTCTAGCAATGCAGATGTTGATTATAATGTCGATAAATTAATCAGCACGGCCAAAAGTCTAAATGGTACTCCTTATGTATGGGGAGGATCTACACCAAGTGGATTTGATTGCAGTGGTTTTATCTATCACGTATATAACAAAGCAGGCAAAGGAATATCTCGTACATCCAGTCAAGGATATTTCGATCGTTCCTACTATGTGAATTCGCCACAAAAAGGTGATTTGGTATTCTTTAAAAATACTTACAAATCTGGTATCTCTCATTTAGGAATTTACATTGGTAATAACCAGTTCATCCATGCTGGTTCTAGCGGCGTACAAATTACAAGTCTAGATAATTCATACTGGAGCAAGCACTTCGATAGCTTCAAGCGTTTTTATTAATAGTATATTTTCTAATCGAACCCTCGTGATGAACGAGGGTTTTTTGATTAAGATCTTTTTAAAATTTCTTTTCTTTAAATATCCACAAAGATAAAAGGCTACCCTCACCTCTTTACAAAATGCGGATAACCCTTTATCATTTCAAAAACCATTTCTGTTGTTTCTTATTAAATACATAGTTAGCACTCTTCAATAAGTATTTCACAATATGCCTTGATGTTACATGTAGCCATTTGGCAGCCTCTTTATTTGTTAGTGAACGTTGAAAAATATAATAATAATCCATCAATGCTTGTCGATGAGCATGTTTCGATGTATGCTTACAAGACTGACATTGCCATTTCCCATTATACCGGAGCATTCCTAACTTCCCGCACTCGGGGCATGCAACTCCAGTTAAGACATCGCCTTCCTTGATTCTATATTTCTTCAAGATATTTATTTTCTTCTTTTTACATACAGATTTTAATCGATCTCCCAACTTCTCATGATTAATGATTGGCGGATGAGTCGATTTTTCCTGTTCGAGATCCGTTATTTTTTGCTGAAGTTTATTCACCATTATCACCGAGTCATTCATGGGTATTGTATCTTGCATAATCTTCATCATTATTTTTGGATCACTTATGACGATAAAAGCCTCTATCGATAAATTGTATAACTCTTGGGACTCTAACCATTTTTGTAATTGAATTTTTTTAATTTCTAATTGTTGGAATGGAAATAAATCTTCTATTATAAGCTTTGGTTTGTATGGCACATTCTGAATTTGTTCTGAAGTAAATTCAAATGCAGGTTCAACGATATCATTATTTACATCTATTATATAAATAGTATGCGGTGTAATAATCAAGTTATCTACCTCTAAGTATTGATTCTCAACTTTAATATACACTTCATGTAATATCGTATAAGATGCTCCTATCGCTTTTAAAGAAAAATCAACAGAAGTCATACCAAGAAAATGACGATGACTTTTGGAGTAATGTTGTTCAATTATTTCTTTCTCCGTAAAGTCATTTCTCAATCTAGCCAATATTGATTCATACGAATTCAATATAATTGGCTTCTTCCTTTTCTTGATAATCATCCAAAATCACGTTCCTCTATCTCTATATCTTTCCATTACATTCTTTCATTATGTAGAAATATAACAAACCTAGTCTATAAAATGCACAGTAATCCTCTTATTCTACCATCAAATTGACAGTAAATTATATAATAAATCATTACTTAAAATTAAATTGATATATCTAGGTATCTGTCACAACCAACCACTTCTTCACATAGGCTACTATTGAAAATTTAAAGATTGGAGTTGTATTTATGGCAGGATTATCCCCAATGGAGTTTTATTCAAATCCAAATAGACAATACTTTTTAGATGTAAATCAGGAGCGCCTATTTACTCGTAATGACAATAACTACATTAATCGTCTAGGAAGAGATGTATTAGATACACTTGGAGACGTGTCAATGCTGGATATATATTTAAGTAATGGTCGTGTCGTTGAACCACACTATCATCCGAATGCAGCTGAACTGGTTTACTGTATTACAGGAAGCGTGGTTGTCTCATTTATTAATCCATTCACAAATGAAAGAAAAGATATTACAATTACTCCTGGAGAAGTAGCAAATATTCCGAAAGGTTGGTGGCATTGGGAGGAAGCTTCCGAAGATCAAACTCATTTATTAGCCATTTTTGATGCGCCTTATCCACAGTATATTCTTGGTTCCGATATCCTAACAAAAACACCAGTGGAAGTGATGGCACATACGTATTGTCTTGATCCAGATACATTTAGTGAAGCAATTGCACCAATTGGTAACCAATCAATTGTTATTGGTCCAACAGATGCTTGTATACAAAATCGGGATAATCGAAATTCGGGAATAGCTGAACAAGAAACCAATCCTGAACGAGAGGTAAGCAATCCAGAAGAAGACCATGTAGATCAACCAATATATCAACAAAACTTACCACAATACACACCAGCGCATATACAACCACTTGGGAATCCTACACAGCAATCCAACTCTTTTCCAAATCAATCGCATGATTGGGAAAATCAACAATATCAAGGACAACCAGAAATTCAATCAAATTGGCATCCAAAACAACAACCTTATCTATTATACCCGCAAATGAATCAAGTAGGTACAAATTTAAACTTTCATCCCCAACAGACGATGTATCCGAATAACTCAGTAGCTCAAAGTCATCTTATCAATGAATACCCACAGCAACCTAGAAATTATGATCGCCCTGTAAATAATTTTAATGGCGGACCAGTATACTATTACCCGAATCCAAATGGTAATAACGACTCTGTATAGGTATAGGAAACAAGTCTAGTAATATTCACCACTCCTTGTCCATAGAATGTACAAATGGACTTTTTTGAGGAGGAAATGACTAATGAATACAGGGGATTATGCAGTTACAGAAGATATGCTATCTCGATATTACGAATTAAATAAGCTACGGAAAGAAATTGACTCCGAAATGAAAGAACTGAAAGAGGTGTTTCATTCCTATATGGACCACCAGGTAGGAGAAAACAAAAAAGGGGAATTTTCAGAAGGAAGTTATCAATTAATACGGCAAATTAGAAAAGCAGAAAAATACCGTGAGGCTGAAACTGTAGAGAAATTAGAAGAAATGCAGCTACATGATTTAATTCAAGTGCAAAAGAAACCAAATGTCACAAAAATTAATGCAGCTGCTGAATTAGGTTTACTCCGTGAAGATGAACTAGAAGATTTAAAGACAATAAGTTATACACAAGCAATTGCAGTGAAGAAAGCATAGCTCGCTTCAACTGACATAATAGGAAGAATTGATTTATGAAGTTAAACCATAACGAAATGCGCCAGTTAATTGGTACCTTGCATTGTTGATTGATTGGATTAATCCATTTTCACCAATTTAATTAAGGTGCATTTTTGTTTTGGGGTTGGGTTTTGGGGTGGTTTGAGTGATGAGAGGTGAGGGTTGAGTGATGGATTTCGATTTGTAAGTTTGAGCTTAACCGTTTCCCTTACCTTTGCCTGTAAAAAGTGAGCATAAATCAAAGCTTACTTATCCTCGTCTCCTATTTTGAGTTCGGGAAGTCATCATCTTTATGGGTGCCCATGTTTCCTTTATTCCTTGTATTCTGGTTACTCATCATCTATATGAGTGACCATTTTTTCACGCTTCCTTGTATTCTGGGCATTCATCGCCTTTATGAGTGACCATTTTTTCACGCTTCCTTGCATTCTGGGCATTCATCGCCTTTATGAGTGACCATTTTTTCACTCTTTCTTGTATTCTGGGCATTTATTTTACGTAATAATAGCAAGACAATTATTACCTTATTGGGTCGGCTAGTGTATTTCGGACACATATTTCCATCTTGGAGATGGCTTCTTCATTACGGGCGCTTATTTTCTGTTTATCTTACCAGTCTCGGATGGTACTTTATTTTCGGGAATATTCCACAACTTCAAATTAATTCCTCCCCAATAGCATATTTAATTTCCCCCTTTGGGCTTTAGTGATAATAATTTAACCGCATTGGTAAATACTAAGAATCTAAACTAATACAATGAGGTGATTATCATGGGTAGAGATGAACACAAGAAGTCGAAGAACAACTTTCTTTCACAAACTCCTGAAAATCAAAAGTCAGATGGTCGTGATATTGAGTTCTCCGAGGAATTAGCAGATTATGATGACAAAGAGGCACAAGCAAGAAGTCGTGCTGCGGATAAACGTGCAAAGAGGAAATAGTTAATACGAAAGAGGCGATTCCTTTATGAATCACCTCTTTTTAATACTTTTTCTATAGCATAGACTTAATCAAACGTTTGATCAATACTCATACATTACTTACGATAAGCAGTTTTCCCTCGACAAATCGTATACTGAATATCCAACTCATTATTTACCAGAAGAATATCTGCATGCTTCCCTACTTCTATACTCCCCTTCTGATCAAAAATACCAACTTGCTTAGCGGGGTTTACAGAAGCCATCTGAATAACATCTTCTATACTAACTCCTTCTAACCCTAACATATTTTTAACACCATCAATCATTCGCAACACACTTCCAGCTAAACTACCATTCGCAAGTGTTGCTCTCCCCTCTTTTACCGTTACAGGTTGTCCGCCTAATTCATAATCACCGTCTTCTAGTCCTTTTGCTCGCATCGCATCTGTAATAATAATAATTCGTTCTGAACCCATTGAATCATAAATAAGTTGCATCATTTCTGGTACAACATGAATTCCGTCTGTAATTAGCTCTGCACGTAGGTCTTCTAATTGAAAAGCTGCTCCCACAGCTCCAATATCACGATGATGAATGCCGTTCATCGCATTACATAGATGGGTTAATTGACGAACACCTTGAGATACAGCTGTTTTCATTTGTGAAAATGAAGCATCTGTATGACCAGCAGATACATTCATGCCTGATTCGTGTAGGTATTTAATAAATTCTCCATTTGCATCATGCTCGGGTGCCATCGTAATTGTACGAATGTTATTTCCTGATATCTGTTGCCAATGTCGAAATTGATCTAAGTCTGGCTGTACAATATATTCTTTTGGCTGTGCTCCAGCTTTCGACACTTCCACAAATGGCCCTTCTAAATGAACACCCATCATTTCTGCAGTACCAGCCTGATTTTCAAACGAATAAACATTTAAAAGAGCTTTTTCAATTTCTTCAGGTGATTGAGTAATTGTTGTAGCAAGATAACTTGTCGTTCCTTCACTAGGAAGTTTTTCCGCTAACATTTGTAATGAATGAACATCTGCATCCATAACATCAACGCCATATCCACCATGAATATGCCCGTCAATAAATCCCGGCATTGCATTCCATTCATGGTTTGCATCAATTACTTCGAAACCTTCTGATGGCTCAAACTGCTCCTTCTCGGAAATAATGCGCTCAATTTTCCCTTCACTTACAAAAAGCCCTGCATTCTCTATTTTTTCAAAACCAGTATAAATCGTTTTTATATTCTTTATCCATACGTTTCCGTTCCCCATTTTTTCAGGCACTCCCATTCTAAAGCATCAATTATATAGTACTTTTATTATATACCTTCTACCGAAAACAAAAAAGATTGCTGTCGATATTTCCCGGGAAATGATAAGTTAGTAATTAAATTGTCTAATTTTTATCCAAAAACAAGAAATTTTTCTATAATTATATTGTAGGATTAGTCCATATAGTTATATAATATAGAAATAAGTGTTTTACTTGGAGGGGAAAATTATTACTACCGTCTTAACATATGGTACATTTGATATGTTACATATTGGACATATTAATTTACTTAAAAGAGCGAAAAGTTTAGGCGATTATTTGATAGTAGGAATTTCAACAGATGATTTCAATACATTAAAATCTAAAAAATCTTACTATTCATATCCAGACCGTAAATTAATTGTAGAAGCAATACGGTATGTAGATAAAGTAATTCCAGAATCCACTTGGGAGCAAAAAATAGAGGATATTAAGAACTATAATGTCGATTATTTTGTAATGGGAAGTGATTGGGAAGGTAAATTTGATTATTTGAATCCATATTGTGAAGTAATATACTTATCCAGAACTGAAGGTATATCGACTTCCAAGATAAAAGATGACTTTTCACAATAAATTACCATATTAGCCAATTTCCGACAAATTACATTTGAAATGTAATTTTAAATTTACGTAAAGTTATATTCATAGTAAAATGATATATGGTTGTCAAGAATTCCAACCTAAATCCTTTTGAAAAGGAGTTTAAAAGATGAAAAAGAATAAATCTGTACAAACACGTACAGTAATGAGAAAAAAGAAAAAACGTAGAATAAGAAAGCGTGTCTTATTTATTTTACTACCAATAGTTATTATATTTTTTGGAGTGTTAGGCTACGGCGTTCATTTATATGTTCAAGCTCAAAATGCTGTCTCTAACTCGTATGAAGATGATGGCAGAGAAAAATCAGATCTACGAGAAGGACAAGTGGATCCGAACATTGATAATGTATCTATCTTAATTATTGGTACAGATGCAAATGAACACCGTGATAACGCAGATAATGCAAGATCAGATGCACTTATGCTTGCTACATTTAACAAAGATAAAGAAAGTGTGAATTTAGTTAGTATACCACGTGATTCTTATGTTCATATTCCCGAGGTAGGATATGAAGACAAAATCACACATGCTCATGCGTATGGAGGACCTAAAGCAACAATCGAAACCGTGGAAAACTTGATGAATATTCCAGTTGACTATTATGTTCGTGTAGACTTTCATGCTTTTGTAGATGTAGTTGATGCTATTGGGGGTATCGATGTTAACGTTCCTTATGAGTTTAAAGAATCTAACTCAATGGATAAACGAGACGCAATTCACTTATTAGCCGGTGAACAAACAGTAGATGGAGAAGAAGCACTTGCTTTAGCCCGTACTAGAAAATTAGATAATGACATTGAACGTGGAAAAAGACAAATGGAAATCATTAATGCAGTAGCAAAAAAAGCAGCTTCAGTTAATTCAGTATTTAATTTTGATGATGTCATAAATGCTGTCGGTGACAACATGTCTACAAATATGAGTTTTAAAGAGATGAGAACTTTCGTAAGTTATGTAACAGGTGGGTTAAATATTAATAACTATACTTTAGAAGGAACTGATTATCAGCCTGGTTCTACGTATTACTGGCAATTGGATGAAGTAGCACTTCAAGAAACAAAAACTATGCTACAAGATCATCTAGAGATATCAAGTCCTACAGTGAATACCGGAAGCGAATCATATAATCAGACAAACGAGACTCAAGAATCACAAGACGCTCAAAATTATTAAAATAAAACTACCAATCTATAAATATCAGATTGGTAGTTTTATTTATCTATTAATTTTCACTTTTTCTCCCAAAATACGTAATTGTGAGAGGATCGGTTTTTTCTTGTCAGCAATGCCTACTATTTCTGAGAATAGCTGTATTGCAAATAATATTAAACATCCTATCATCAATGAAGTAATCATACGAGCACTATTAAAAATAACGGCCATTACTCCAAAATAAATACTAAATCCATAGATAATCAGTACAGATTTCCGATGAGAATACCCTTTATTCATTAACAAGTAATGTATATGTTTATTATCAGCAACCGCTATCCCTTGATGGTTACTTAAGCGTCTAAAAATAGCTAATATAGTATCAAATATAGGGATTGCTAATACGATTGCTGGAACAATGAAACTAAAGAATGCAATATTTTTAAACAATCCTAACATGGAAACAACAGCTATAGAATAACCTAATAATAATGCTCCTGTATCTCCCATAAAAATTTTAGAAGGATAGAAGTTATAAGGTAAGAAACCTAACGTACTTCCAATCAGTATCACACATAATCCAATCACTAAAATACGATAGTCCATGATAGCCATCACCAGAATACTGGATAATCCAATGACTGATATGCCAGCAGCTAATCCATCTAATCCGTCTATTAAATTAATCGCGTTAGCTGCAGCTACAATCCAAAAAATAGATAAGGCTATTCCTATATAATCATTTAAAAAAACTGTTCCAGCAAACGGAATCGTCAGTTTCTCAATCACAAGTCCCGAAGATGTAACAACAGTTGCCGCCATTAATTGACCAGCCAACTTATAACTTGCCCGTAAATTAAACATATCGTCTAATAATCCTGTTAGTAGTATAATTACAGCACCTATTATAATCCCAATCATCTCAGGTGAGTCTGGTGATAAATATATAAAGCCAACAGCTATACCGATAAATATCCCTAATCCACCCATACTAGGCTTTGGTATTTTATGCATTTTTCGTACTTGATCTGGTCTATCTACAAAATTCAAAGTATGAAACAATTTTATCATCAATGGTGTAACAATAAGAACTGTTCCAACTGATAAAAGAAATGCAATTAACAACTCTCCTATCGACCACATAATAATCCCCACTTTTCAAGGAGTTTTGTATATCCTTGTACATTTTATCATATTTTTAATAGATTAGGTGTTTTAATGTAGAAATATAGTAAAAACCACTGACAAAGAATTGTCAGTGGTGATTATCATCAGTATTAACGGTATTGTGGAATATCGAATTTATACATTGGATTATCCAATTGATCATAAATATTTTTAATATTATTTACCTGTTTTGTTGCCCAAGCAATATCTGTAGCATATTGATGAGTAGCAGGATTAGCCGGATTCCAACGCATTTTGTAAAGGGTATCTTGTCCACCATGGATATACCCTTCTCCAATAAATTTAGCTCCTCCTATAATTGCTTGTTCAGGAGAAAACCAACCTTCATTATATGCACGAATAGCTCCACCTGCTCTTGCATTACTATCTACTGCACCGATACCAAACATATTATAGGATGTTTTAATATTCGTAAGACTAGATCTATTAGATGATGTTACCAACACTGGATTTCCACTACTATTTTTACCTACTTCAATTCCAGTAGCTAAATCTGAAGTTCCATGCCCAGTCTCTAATAATGCATGTGAGATTAGATATACTTCGTTAACACCATGTTGACGACTTGCACTGATAAATGACTGGCCTTTTCCACTTAAGATACCCTTACCAGAGAGAACATTATTTAATGAAGATGCTGTCACGCCAACACTTTCTGAGAGGACAAGATGTTGGAAAATATCATTGTTATCCGGATCTAGGTACTGTAAGACATCTTGTTCAGGAGCATTTCTCCATGTTTGATAAGAAATCCCGTGCCAAGTTCCACCTTCTTCTACTATGTTTACCGTTGTTCCTCTTGGAATCACACCATAAGAATGGCTGCTGCTACTCTTTGCAGATCGTACATTAACGTTCGCTGTTGTTCTTCCAACGAGTGTATTTATATTGGCCAAGGATGAGTGAACATACACAACTTGGCTTCTGTATCGAATTTTGTACCATTTATTACTACCACTATAAACGGCACCCGTTACTTCCTCAATATAATCTATTGATGTTCCATTACTTACATTAAATGCAACATTACTAATTAATTGTGGAGCAGTGCGTAAGTTGACACTAGACCCCGTAATAGCAGCTGTTCTACTTAGTTCAATATAATTCTTATGAACATAAGCTGGAGAGTTACGATACGCATCTGTCTGGGGACTCACAGCCATTTGCCTAGTTAGAGTTTGAGATAATGTGGTTGGATAAGGCGTATATTCTATAATCCAACGATTTTCACTAGCTTCTTCAATTTTTGCTAATGTAATCTCATCTGCAATACCACTAACTGGAAGGCCATAATCCTTTTGGAATTCCTTCAGTCTTTTTTCTGTCCAATCACCAAAGTAATCACTTATAGCGATCCCATCATAACCTAAATTATTTAGGTTTTCTTTTAAGGTTATGATATCTGGATGTCTATTCCCTAATTGTAATGGACTATTATAAATTTCATCAATCTTAGCAAAAGTAACTTCATCTGCTATCCCATTTACACGCAGCCCATAGTGCTCTTGAAAGTTTCTTACTTGAGTTTCAGTAAAACTACCAAATAATGTAGATACCGTAATATAACCAAAACCAATATGATTTAATTTCTCTTTTAATTCTACGGTTCCATCATGGCGTTTACCATTCTGAAAGGGACTATTATAGACGCTTGAAATTTTTTCTTCAGTAGTATGATCTACTTTTCCTGTTACGGTTAACTGATAATATTGTTGAAATTGTTTAACACGGGTTTGTGTCCATTCTCCAAAATAATTAGTCTCAGAGATACCACCAAATCCAATCGCATTTAATTGTTGTTTAATTTTAATAATATCATCATGACGATCTCCTAATTGAAAGCTTGAATTATAATAAGTTTCATCAAGTTTTAACCAAGTGATCTCGTCTGCTATACCATTCACCA